>CAWFDO010000018.1:0-58774 GCA_963814565.1 uncultured Actinomycetes bacterium | reverse complement strand
TCACCACCCCGTCACGACACCGGCACCCCTCATGGACGTGTCGAGCCGATGCATGGAAGGGGCGAGGCGCGCGCTCGCCCCGGCCTGCTCGATCAGCAGCAGTCGTCGCCGCAGCCGCAGGCGTCGTCGCAACAGAAGAGCTCGAGCGTCATCGTGGTCACCTCCTCGTCGTGGTCGGTCGGGAATGGAACGACTCTCGCTCGTCGTACGCGTAGTACGCCGGTCGAAGCTGTTCAGGCGCCGCATCCCCCGCGCGGCCGAACCGATCGCCCTGCTCGCAACAGCCGACCTCGCGGGCGCACTCATCGCAGTCGGTTGGATCGGGGCGCGTCATCTCAGGCCGGGAAGGTCGTGACGGCCTGGAGGCGCGAGAGTGCGTCGCGGTCGAGCGAGTAGAACGCCCAAGTCCCCTCCTGGCGTCGCCGGAGCAGGCCGGCGTTCGCCAGCTTGCGAAGGTGGTGGCTCACCGTCGGCTGCGAGAGGCCGAGGTGCGGAATGAGGTCGCAGACGCAGACCCCGTCGTCGGCCGCTGCGAGCATGTTCACGATCCGGACGCGTGTCGGGTCGGCAAGCGCCTTGAACAGCGTTGCCGTCGCTGCGGCCTCGTCGTCTGACATCGCCGGCGCGGCGAGCGGCGTGCAGCACGCGACCGGCGCGGTCGGCAGGAAGGAGAGCGTCTTCATCGACGTTCGTCAATCTAGCACATATATTGATAAGCGTCGATGAATCGCCTCGTTACCGTTCGCCCCTCAGGCTGAACGTCGCCATCACCGTGAGGCGAGTTGCCCGGGAACGAGCGGGGGGCGGCCGCGTGGCCGCCCCCGTCTCGCTACGGATCGGTCCGGTGTCAGGTCCTGTTCGCCGCCTTGAGCGCGAGATCGAAGTTGATCCGCGCCCGCTTGAGCTGGGCGGTCGTGAGCGGCACGAACCGTGCGCGCGTCGCGATCGCCTTCTCATTCGCGAAGATGTAGGCGAGGAACGCCTGCACCTCAGGCCGCCTGAACGACGCGCCCTTCGCGTAGACGAAGAGCGGCCGTGAGAGCGGCTTGTAGCTGTTGTTCTGCGTCGTGGCGATCGACGGCGTCACGCACTGCCCCGACTTCGGGTTCTGCACCTGGAGCGCCTTCAGCCGGCTCTGGTTCTCCTCGTAATACGAAAAGCCGAAGTACCCCATCCCGCCTTTGGTGCCCGCAACGCCCTGCACGAGCACGTTGTCGTCCTCGGAGGCCTGGTAGTCCGACCGGCTCGCCCGTGCGCGGCCGTTGATTGCCTCCGTGAAGTACTCGAACGTGCCGGAGTCCGTGCCTGGACCGAAGAGCCGCAGCGGCTCGTTCGGGAAGCCCGCCCGGACATCGTTCCAGCTGTTGACCTTCGAGCCAGGCTCCCAGATCTTCTTCAGCTCGGCGACGGTGAGGCAGGTCGCCCACGTGTTGTCGCGGCTCACGACGACGGTGAGAGCGTCGTTGGCCACCGTGAAGGCCCGCCACCCGCCGACGTTGTTGGTCTTGCAGTTCCTGGCCTCCGTCTGCCGCATGGGACGCGAAGCGTCGGAAAGATCGGTCTCCCCCTTGCAGAAGCGCTCGAAGCCGCCGCCCGTACCGGAGATCCCCACGGTGATGTTCACCTTCCCTGCCCCGGCTCTACGAAAGAGCTCAGCTGCAGCGGTGGTGTACGGCCCAACCGTCGACGATCCGTCGGCCGAAATCGACCCGCTTAGCTTCCCGAGCGCCGCCTTCGTGAGCACGGGATTGCGCGTCGCGGCCGAGGCGACGGAGACGAATACGCCAAGGAGCGCGACGGCGCCGACCACAGCGATCGCCCGGCGCAGTCTTGAATCCTTCATCAGTCCCTTCCCCTTTGCTCGATTTGCTCTGGTTCGACGCGAGCCTGCCTCGCGCCCTGATGCGTGTGGGGTGCACCGTGGTGACCATCGGGTTGGGAAGTGGTGAACGATCCGACGGGGAGTTCTCCATCCGACGGGGAGTTGTCCGAGGATGACGTGGATCGCGCAACGCGGGCTCCGGGGACGCGGACCGACCGGCAGGATCGCGGCGATGTGGCTTCCTTCCGCTGGGGGCGGAGGCAGCTAGTTGGCGACGTGGCTCGACTCCGAGCGAAGCGACCGAGGGGCCGTTACGCGCTTCGCCGTGTCAAGGCTGGTGCGAGGCGTCCGTGAACTCGTGGAACTCGCCGGTGACGAGGAACTCGGTCTGCTCTCCGATGTCGACCGCATTGTCGCCGATCCGCTCGAGGCAACGCGCGACGATGATCATGCGCATCCCCCACTCCTGAAGCCCCGGGAAGGCCGCCATCTCGAGCACCTTGTCGGTGACGCGCCGGTTCGTCCTGTCGACGAGCTCGTCGAGCTCGACGAGCGATCGGGCGCGGGCGACGTCACGGGAGGCGAACGAGTCGAGCGCCACTTTGACCATCTCCTCGCAGCGGTCACCCATCTCGAGGAGGCCCTCGACGAGGTCATGACGTGTCTCGAGGTCCGCCGTCAGCTTCGTGAGCTTCGCGATGGTGACGGACTGATCCCCGATCCGTTCGAGATGGATCGAGCAGTGGAGCACGGCCAGCACGAGCCGAAGGTCTCCCGCGACCGGAGTCTCGAGCGCAAGGGTCTCCTCGACGAGCTTCTCGATCCTGTGGTAGCGCATGTCGATCTCGTCGTCGAAGGCGATCACCTCGTCGCAGAGCTCCGCATCCTGCGCCTCGAGCGCGCTGATCGCCCCCCTGAGGGCGCGCAGGCAGAGCTCGCCCTGCTCCTGGAGACTCGCCTCCAGCTGGTCGAGGCGCTGTTGGAACTCGAGCCTCATCCGAACCGTCCCGTCACGTAGTCCTCGGTCCGCTTGTCGCCGGGCTGCGTGAAGATCTTCGTCGTCGCGTCGTACTCGACGAGAATCCCGTTCCGATCCTTGCCGTCGTCGTGGACCTCGACCGAGAAGAAGGCCGTCATGTCGGCGACGCGCGCAGCCTGCTGCATGTTGTGCGTGACGACGATGATCGTGTACTCGCGCTTGAGGTCGTGCATCAGATCCTCGATCGCGGCAGTCGCGATCGGGTCGAGCGCCGACGCCGGCTCGTCCATCAGCACGACGTCGGGCTCCGTGGCGAGCGCGCGCGCAATACAGAGACGCTGCTGCTGGCCGCCCGAGAGCCCCAGCGCCGAATCCTTGAGCCGGTTCTTGACCTCGTCCCAGAGTGCCGCGCGGCGGAGACAGCTCTCGACGCGCTCGTCGAGCGCGTCCTTCATCCCGAGCGCGCGCGGGCCGAAGGCGACGTTGTCGTAGATGGACTTCGGGAAGGGATTCGGCTTCTGAAAGACCATCCCGATCCGCCGCCGCACCTCGACGGGGTCGACGCCCCGCGCGTAGAGATCGTTGCCGTGGTACTGCACGGTGCCGGACACATCCGCGCCGATGATCAGGTCGTTCATCCGGTTGAAGCAGCGGATGAACGTCGACTTGCCGCAGCCCGACGGGCCGATGAAGGCGGTGACGGTGTTCTTGTAGACGTCGAGCGAGACGTTCCGAAGCGCGACGTTGCCGGAGTACGCGACGGCGAGGTCCTCGACGTGAAAGACCTTGTCTCGCGTCGCAACCTCGTCCTTCGACGTCCCGACCGTGACCTCGGCGATCCTCGCGCTGTCGATCGAGGGAGCGTCGGCGTTCGTCCGGGCATGCGTCTCGGGAAGCGGCGTGTCCGTATCGGATGTCTGTTCGTCCATCTTCTGCGTCATTCGATTATCACCAAGTCTGGCGGTAGCGGTTTCGGAGGAAGATTGCGACCGCGTTCATGGAGAGCACGATCAGCAACAGCACGATGATCGCGGCCGCGGCGAGCGTCTGGAACGCCGGGTCCGGCAACTTGACCCACGTGTAGATCTGCACCGGGAGCGCGGTGAAGGCCCCGAGGACCGTCGGATCGAAGGCGACGTACTGCAGAGCTCCGATCAGAAGGAGCGGCGCGGTCTCCCCGACCGCGCGGGAGAGCGCCAGGATCGAGCCGGTCGCGATCCCCGGTATCGAGGCCGGAAGCACCTGGCGCGAGACCACCTGCCACTTCGTGGCGCCCAGAGCGAAGCCGCCCTCCCGGATCGAAGGAGGCACCGCCCTGATCGCCTCGCGCGAGGCGATGATCACCGTGGGCAGTACGACGAGCGTGAGGATGATGCCGCCCGCAAGGAGAACGCGCCCGATCCCCACTGGGCCACGCACGACGAACGCGAGTCCGAGGATGCCATAGACGATCGCGGGAACCGCAGCGAGGTTCTGAATATTGAGCTCGAGCAGGCGGTTGTACCACCGCTCCTTGTGTGCGTACTCCTCGAGGTAGATCGCGGTCAGGACGCCGATCGGCACGGCCATCAGGAGGAGCAGCGCCGCGAGGTAGATCGTCGCGAGGATCGCAGGACGGGCGCCTGCTTCCTCGGGAACCGTCGAAGGGGGATCCGTGAAGAGCTGCTTTGTGAGCGCCGGGATCCCGTCGATGAACGTCGTCACCAGCAGCCAGCCGAGCGTGCCGAACGAGATCGTGAGGCACGCGATCATTCCGACGACGAACAGCCTGCTCTTCGTCTTGCGGCTCATCATCAGTCGTAGGCCTCCCGGAACCGCCGCACGAGCCGGATCGAGATGATGTTCATCACGAGCGTGAGGCAGAAGAGCGTGAGGCCCACAGCGAAGATCGTCTTGTACTCGATCGAGCCCGTGGGGAGGTCGCCGTTCCCCGTCGCGCCGATAAATGCGGTCATGGTTTCCATCGGCTGGCGTGGATCGAAACTGATCTGCGCGAGTTGTCCGACGGCGATCAGGACGATCATCGTCTCGCCGACCGCCCGGGAGATCCCGAGCACGAACGAGGCGATGATGCCCGAGATCGCTGCCGGCACGACTACGCGAGTCGAGACCTGCAACCTGTCGGCTCCGAGGCCGTATGCGCCGTCGCGAAGGGCCTGCGGCACCGCGGACATCGCGTCCTCCGAGAGCGACGCGATCGTCGGGATCAGCATCACGCCGATGACGAGACCGCCGGCGAGCACGTTGAATATCTCGACCTGGACGCCCACCGAACGGAGAAGCGGCGTGACGGCGGTCAATGCGAAATACCCGTAGACGACGGTGGGGATCGCGGCGAGGATCTCGATGATCGGCTTCAGGGTGTTGCGGGCGCGAGGGCTCGCATACTCGCTGAGGAAGATCGCCGTGCCGAGGCCGGCGGGCGCGGCGACGAGCAGCGCGACGAACGTGACGTAGAACGTCGCGAGCACGAGCGGCACGACGCCGAACGTGCCCGGCTCGAAGAGCGGTGCCCATTCCGTGCCGGTGAAGAAGTCCCAGGGGTTGATCTCGGCGAAGAACTCGATCGCCGGGAGCAGCAGCGAGATCACGATCCCGACCGTCGTCACGACCGAAACGAGCGCGGCCAGGCCGAGGATTCCCTTGATGAACAGCTCGCCGAGCCGCCGGCTCGACGGGCTGAGATCGATCTCGCTGACCGCGGGGATCGCCGGGGCCGTGACGTCGGGGGTCGTCACGGCCTACGTGCCTGTCGCCTCGTCGAGCTTCGCCAGATTTTCGTCGATCTGCGATTGGTTGAGGGGGACGAACTGTGCCGTCTCGGCGATCGTCGACTCGTTGTCGAGCATGTACCGGAGGAAGTCCTCGACCTCCTGCCGCTCGAGCGCCTCGGTCTTCGCGTAGACGAAGAGCGGGCGTGCGAGCGGGGCGTAGTCGCCGGCCTGCGCCGCTTCGGAGCTCGGGGCCACGCACCCGGAGCCGCCGTCGACCTCGACCGCCGTGAGCGCGTCCTGGTTCTCCTCGAAGTACGAGAACCCGAAGTAGCCCATGCCGCCGGGCGTCCCTTTGACACCCTGGACGATCACGTTGTCGTCCTCCGATGCCTGGTAGTCGGTGCGGCTTGCCCCTTCCTCGCCGTTGATCGCGCCGGTGAAGTAGTCGAACGTTCCCGAGTCGGTTCCGGGGCCGAAGAGCTCGAGGGGCTCATCGGGGAACGACGCGCGAACGTCCCGCCACGAGCTCACGGTCGATCCGGGCTTCCAGATGGCGTTGAGCTCGTCGACGGTGAGGCATGTCGCCCAGTCGTTCTCGGGGTTCACCACGACGGTCAGAGCGTCGTTCGCGACCTGGAGCTCGATGTACTCCACGCCGTTCTCCTCGCAGATCGCCACCTCGTCCTCGTCGATCGGCCGCGACGCGTTCGAGAGATCGGTCTCACCGCGGCAGAAGCGCTCGAATCCGCCACCGGTTCCCGAGATGCCCACGGTGACGTTGGCTCCGGTCTCGTCCCGGAACGACTCGGCGGCAGCCGTCACGAACGGGCCGACGGTGCTCGAGCCGTCGCTGCTGACGGTGCCACCCGAGCCCGAGTCCCCGTTGTCGTCACCGCCGCACCCGGCGGCCGTGAGCGCGGCCGCAGCGAGCAGGCAGACCACGAGGAACCTCCACACGATCAATCTCCCTCCTCGATCTCCAGCGTCCCGGCGAGTGTCCCGAGCACCCGCGCTCACGTGGGCGCCCGGGCGGTGAAGAAGTGGTGACGAACTGGTGTAACTCAGATCGTGCGTCGCGTGCCTAGACGGGCACGGGATCCCGTGGCGGGCCGAAGGCGCACCGAACCTCGAGCCCGGCGCCGAGCCCGCCGTGCGCCTCGATCGTCCCTCCCGCCTGCGTGACGATGTGCTTGACGATCGCGAGCCCGAGCCCGGTGCCGCGCGAGGCACGGGCGCGGTCAGCGCGGTAGAAGCGCTCGAACAACCTGCTCAGGTCGGTCTCGTCGACGCCGACGCCGTCGTCGGTGCCGCGCAGGATCACGGTGTCGCCGTCCCGCTCGATCGCGAGCGTGAACGTCGCGCCTGGGCCGGCGTAGCGGATCGCGTTCTCGGCGAGGTTCTGGGCGACGACCCGCAGCATCCGCGGGCGGATCTCGAGCTCGATCCCGGGATCGCCCTCGACCGCGACCGCGACGCCGGCGCGGCTCGCCCGCTCCTCGAGCTCGGCGGCCACCGCCTCGAGCTCGGGTCGGACGGCGACGGCCCCGAGGGAGACGACGCGCGACCCGGACTCGAGCTCGGAGAGGAAGAGCACCTCGTCGATCAGCTCACGGATCTGGCCGACCTCGCCCCTCGCCTGCTCGACGAGGCCGACGATGTCCTCGCCGGGCAGCGTCGCCATCTCGAGCAGCGAGAGCAGTCGCGCGAGCGGTGTTCTGAGCTCGTGCGAGACCGCCGCGGTGAACCCCGTCCGCAGCTCCTCGTAGGCCGTCAGGTCGCCTCCGCGGCTCAGGTAGACGAGGCGCTCGCGCCGGCCGCCGACGTCGTACGGCACGACGAGCGGGACGATCCCCGCCTCACCGGAGAGCAGGCCCTCGGGAAGCGGGGCCCCCTCCCGGAGCCCGTCGAGCGACTGGCGTGCACGCCTGCTGGCGCCGAGGACGCGGTCCGAGTCGTCGAGCACGACGACGGACTCGCGGCTCTCCTCGAGCAGCACCCGGCCGCGTTCGGCGTCGGCATCCATGCTCACCCCGTTCTAACAGACGCCTGACGTACGCCTTGCTCTCGGCACACGGGCAGCTCACCCGAGAGGCGCTGAATGCACGGAGTGACCTCGATGGTTGATCTCGACCGAAGGGAGACAGGCATGAAGGCACGGCTGAGCATGGTGCTCGCGATCGGCGCGGGGCTCGTCCTCGCGTCCACGGCCGCCGCGGCGATCATCGACGGGACGAGCGGCGACGACCGGCTCCGCGGGACGATGGACGCGGACGTGATCCGCGCGTTCGCGGGGAACGACTTCGTGAACGCGCGCGGAGGGAACGACCTCGTCCGCGCCGGCGGGGGCAACGACCGCGTGCAGGGCGACAACGGCAGCGACATGGCCTTCGGCGGCGCCGGCGACGACCGCCTCGGCACCGGAAACGCCGACGACGTCGCCTGGGGTGGGTCGGGAGCCGACGGGCTCGGCGGCGGCCACGGCGCGGACGAGCTGCACGGCGGCTCGGGCCCGGACCGCGTCCACGGCGGCACGGGTGCCGACCGCATCTGGGTCGGCCCCGGAGCGGACGTCGCGTGGGGCGGCGAGGGAGACGACGTGCTGCACGCCCTCGCGGCGGACGAAGACCCCGATGCGCTCCACTGCGGCCCCGGTCGCGACACGGCGCGCGTGCGCGGCTCGGAGCGCGCCACGACGCGCATCACCGGCTGCGAGACCATCGTCGTCGTCGTCACCCCGACGGCCGACGACGAGGCGGCGGAGGCCGATCGGGACCCGGACGCCGAGTGACACGCACGGTGCCTGGCTGGAAGCCAGGCGCCAACCGGCGAATGGATCGAGCTGCAAGGGGCCTCGCGGCCCCTTGCAGCCTTCACCACCCGGTTACCATGCGTTCACCGTTCGTCGCCCCCACGGACGACGAGGGGACGCCACACTCACCTCGCATGGCGAAGATCCTGATCATCGAGGACGACGACGTCATCGCGCAGGGGATGGCACGTCACCTCCATGCCGCCGGGTTCGACGCTGTGGGGGTCGCGAACGGGGAGACCGGGCTCGCGCGTCTCCGATACGAGCGCCCCGACGTCTGCGTCCTGGATCTCATGCTGCCGGGCCTCGACGGCTGGAAGGTGATCGAGCAGGCCCGCGGCGAGGGGATCGGGACGCCGATCGTCGTCGTCTCCGCCCGGGGGACGGAGCACGACCGCGTTCATGCGCTCGAGATCGGCGCGGACGACTACCTCGTGAAGCCGTTCTCGATGAAGGAGCTCGTCGCCCGCGTCGGCGCGGCCGCCCGCCGCGGCACGCGCGCCCAGGATCCGCGGCGCGGCGAGGAGATCGTCCTGGAGGAGCTCCGCCTCGATCCGCGCAACGTCCAGGCCTACGTCGACGGGACGAGCGCCGACCTGACCCCGACGGAGTTCCGGCTGCTCTACGCGCTGGCGATCGAGACCGGACGCGTGCTGACCCGCGACGAGCTGTTGCAGCGCGTCTGGGGTCGGCGGGCCTCCCATCGTGACCGCACGGTGGACGTCTTCGTACGGAAGCTCCGCGAGAAGATCGACAGCCGCGCGTCGCGGCACACGTTCCTGCAGACGCGCTACGGCGTCGGCTACAAGCTGGAGCCCGAGCCCAAGTAGCGTCTCGCCGTCGCCGCCCGGGGATTGGGCACCGGCAGCGCGATGGAGAACCTCGAGCCGACGCCGACCTCGCTCCGCGCTTCGACGCGGCCGCCCATCGCCTCGGCGAGCTCGCGGACGATCGCGAGCCCGAGGCCGGTCCCCACGCGGGGCCCGTCGCTCGACCGGTCGTAGAGGTAGAAGCGCTCGAACGCCTGCGGGAGGTCGTCCGCGGAGATGCCCCGCCCGTCGTCGACGACCTCGAGGCGTCCGGGGCCGGCGAGGATCTGGACGGATCCGCCGCTCGGTGTCGTCCGGAGCGCGTTCTCGACCAGATTCGAGAGCGCCTGGAGGACGCGGTCGGGATCACCGACCGCGAGCGCATCCGGCTCGGCGAGGACCTCGAGGCGAAGGCCCAGCGAACGGGCCGCGGGCTCGTGGCGCTCGTACGCCGCGTCCGCCAGCTCGCCGAGGTCGAGCTGCTCCGCGGCGACGGAGAACGACCGGCGCCGAAGCCGCGCGAGATCGAGCAGGTCGCCGACGAGCCGCTCGAGCCGGCGCGCCTCGCGCTCGATCACCGCCCCTGACGCCGACGGCTCGAGGACGCCGTCGCGAACCCCCTCGGCGTGGCCGCGGATGGACGTGAGCGGAGTCTTGAGCTCGTGGCTCACCGAGAGCAGGAATGCCCGCTCGGCGTCCTGCGACCGCTTGAGCTCCGCGGACAGGTCGTTGAACGACTCGGCGAGGCGGGCGACCTCGCGTGGGCCCTCGACGGGAAGCGGCGCCGGGCTCGACCCGGCGGCGAGCTCGCCGCTCCCGGCCGAGACGCGCGCGATCGGGCGGGCCACGGCCCGGGCGAGGAGCAACGCGACGACTGCGGCGAGCGCCGCACCGACGGCGGCGGCGAGTGCCAGTCCCACGACGAACGGCCACCAGTCGGCCGCCTGCCGGTCGGCGGGGCGGAGGAGGACGATCGCCTCCGTGCCCGTCGAACGTGCGGCGTACAGGAACCGCTCGCCGCGCACGTCGACGGAGCCGCTCGCCGGCAGCCCCGAGCGGATGCGCTCGGCACCGGCCTCGGGAAGGAGGAGCGCGGCCTGCGCCGGGGTCAGGATCGCCAGCCGCTGCTGATCGGTCGCGAGGAACCGCCCGAGCGCCGTGTCGGCCGACTGCTCCGGCGCGTCTCGCCGCCCGGCTTCGATCAGCTCCACCTGCCGCACGAGCGCGCGCACCGCGGAGTCCTCGAGCGAGCGACGCGTGAGGAGCGCTCCTGCGGTGACGGTGACGACGAGCGACACGACCACGGTCCCGACGATCCCGAGGAACAGCTGCGACCGCAGGCTCATCGCGGCACCAGCTTGTAGCCGGCCCCCCGGATCGTCCGGATGAGATCCGGCCGGTCGAGCTTCCGGCGGAGCTGGCCGACGTGGACGTCCACCGTTCGCGTCCCGCCGGGGAACGACAGGCCCCAGACGCGCTCGAGGATGCGCTCGCGGCTGACGACGACGCCGGGACGCTCGGCGAGATGCCAGGCGAGCTCGAACTCGCGCGTCGTCAGCTCGACGTCGACCCCGTCGACGATTGCAGTTCGCGACCGTCGGTCGAGGACGACGTCGCCGGCGAGCAGGACCTCCTCCTCGACCTCGGGCTCGGCCCGCCGGAGGACAGCGTGGACGCGCGCCACGAGCTCGCGCGGAGAGAACGGCTTGGTCACGTAGTCGTCGGCGCCGAGCTCGAGGCCCGTGACGCGGTCCACCTCCTCGTCGCGCGCCGTGAGCATCACCACCGGCACGCGAGAGCACGACCGGAGTGCGCGGCACACGTCGAAGCCGTCCGTGTCCGGCAGCTGGAGGTCGAGGATCGCGAGGCGGATGTCGTTCTCCTCGAACGCCTGGAGGCCGTCGGTTCCCCGCGTGGCCCAGATCACCTGGAAGCCGTCCTCCTCGAGATACGCGCGCACGAGAGAGGCGATGTCCGCCTCGTCCTCGACGAGGAGAATCGTGCCTCCCCTCTTCACGAGCCGGCCGACCGGATCACGACGACGCGCGCAGCGCCGCCGGCTGCGCGGTACACGTCGATCGGCATTCCGGGCCGCAGCACTCGAAGTCCGAAGCGCCTGCCTTCGCGCCAGACGGTGGTCCGGGCGCCGATCGCGATCCGGAGGGAGCGTCCCGACGCACGTCGGAGCAGCAGTCCGCGCGGCGCGACCCGGAGCAGGACGCCGCGCACCACGCCACGCTCGACGTCGCCGAAGGCCCGCACGACGCGTGCAGGCCCGGAGCCGGCCGTCACGACCTCGGCGACGAAGCCCGGGGAGATCTCCGCGATCGTCGCGGCCCGCCCGTTGAGCCGGAACCGCGTCCCCGGCCCGAGCCGAACCGCGACGTCGGTCCCGTCCAGCGCCCGCAGGACGAGAGTGGTCGGGTCGACCGACTGGACGATTCCTCGCTCGACGACCCGATCGGCAGCGACGGCAGGCGCGATCGCGACGAGCAGGCCGACCACAGCCGCGAGCACGAGCCACGCCTTCATCCCCGCATCGTCACACGCCGTGGTTAGCGAACCAGCACCCGACCGTAAGCCGTACGTAAAGATGCTTCTGCGAACGACCAGGCTCGTCCGCGCTTGGGATATGATTAGCCTCACGAATGATTCGTGAGGCTACGCATTCGACGCAGGAGATCGCCGAGGAGCTTCGCCCGGCGCTCCTCCGGCTCGCGCGGAACCTCCGGCGCGAGACCGAGGCGCTCGGCGTCACGTCGCACCAGGTGACGCTGCTCTGGCTCGTGCGCTCGCGGCCCGGCCTCTCGCTCCGCGAGCTCGCCGTCGAGGAAGGCATCTCTGCCCCATCGCTCTCCGGGCACGTCGACCGCCTCGAGGCCGCCGGCCTCCTTCGGCGCGTCCGCTCGACCGACGACCGCCGACGTGTGGGGCTCGAGCTGACCCGCGAGGGCCAGGCGCTGCTGAAGCGCGTCCGGGCGCGCCGCACGACGTGGCTCGCCGCCCGCCTGGCGCTCCTCTCGGACGAGGAGCGCGAGCGGCTCGACGCCGCGCTGCCGACGCTGTACGCCCTGCTCGAGCGAGAGCCGTGAGCGCGCTCGCCCTCCGTATCTCGCGGCGCACGTTCCGCTCGCTCCAGCGCCACCGGAACTACCGGCTCTTCTTCTCCGGCCAGGTCGTCTCGCTCATCGGCACGTGGATGCAGAACATCGCGCTCGCGTGGCTCGTGATCGAGCTGTCCGGCTCGGCACTCGCCATCGGCGCCCTCGCCTTCTGCCGGTTCCTGCCGTTCCTCCTCTTCGGCCTCGTCGCCGGCGTCGTCGTCGACCGGTTCGACAGCCGGCGGCTCCTCGTGCTCACGCAAGGCGTCGCGATGGCCGTGTCGGTGGTGCTCGCCGTGGTGACGCTCGCCGGCGTCGCAACGCTGCCGGTCGTCTACGCGCTCGCCTTGCTCGGCGGGATGATCCTCGTCGTCGACGCGCCCGCCCGGCAGACGCTGACCTATCAGATGGTCGGCCCCGCCGAGCTGCAGAACGCCGTCGCCCTCAACTCCAGCCTCTTCAACGGGTCGCGGGTCATCGGGCCGGCGATCGCCGGTCTCCTGATCGCCGTCGTGGGGACGGGGCTGTGCTTCGCGATCAATGCGGTCAGCTTCCTCGCCGTCCTCGTCTCACTCCGGCTCATGCGCCCCGACGAGCTCACCCCGATCGTCCGGCACGAGGCACGGGTCGTCACGGGCATCCGGGAGGGTCTCGTCTGGGCGCTGCACGCGCCGATCGCCCGGACCGTCCTCGTCGTCGTGACGATCGTCAGCCTCGTCGGCTTCAACTTCCACGTCCTCGTCCCGCTCCTGGCATCCGAGACGCTCGACGTGGGGGCCGAGACGTTCGGCATCCTCTCCGCGGCGTTCGGCCTCGGCGCGCTCTCCGGCGCCCTCGTCACGGCGACCCTCCGCGAGGTGAGCCCGAAGAACTTCATCGGCGGCGGAGTCGGCTTCAGTCTCGTGATGCTCGGGCTCGCGCTCGTCGACAGCGTGCCCGCCGCCCTTGCGCTGCTCTTCGTGCTCGGGGTGTCGTTCTCGGTCTTCACCGCGAGCGCGAACGTCCTGGTGCAGCTCGCCGCACCCGACCACCTGCGCGGGCGCGTCATCAGCCTCTACCTGTTCGCCTTCGCCGGCCTGGCACCGATCGGTGGGCTCGTCGCCGGCTGGCTCGCCGACAAGGGCGGGACGCCGCTCGCGTTCGGGGTCGCCGGGGTCGCGGGGCTCGGCGCCGCCGCGTGGGCCGTTCGCGAGCTCGCCGTCGGCCGGCCACAAGTGGCCCATTCGGACGCCTGAGCGCCCCGTCCCGTTCGAGGGACGCACCGCGGGGCGACTTCGACTACGGTATTTGTCCGGCATCGCACGGACGTGAACCCGCCGCCGCCGCGGCATCCCGGACGTGCGATGCCTTTCTTCTTGCTCCGTCTACAGCGGCTCGACCGACGTGAGCCAGAGCGGCCCGTCGGACGCGTCGAGCCGGGGCACGTCGGCATCGCCCGGATCGTCGAGCGTCGCCGCACGGACCCGAACGCGCCGACCGCCCACCTCGGTGACCGGGCCGACGACAGGACCCCCGAACATCCACGCCCAGGCCCGCACCTGCCGCTCGAGCTCGGCGCGCGGGCGGGCGGGGTCGAGCGTCGCGTAGTCCTCGCCGAAGGGCCCCGCGTACGTCGCGCCCTCGTCGGTCTGCGGGTCGCCGCGATCGCCCGAGAGGACGCGGCGGAGCGCAGCCGGG
Source organism: uncultured Actinomycetes bacterium (assembly GCA_963814565.1). Lineage (GTDB taxonomy): Bacteria > Actinomycetota > Thermoleophilia > Gaiellales > Gaiellaceae > Gaiella. The sequence continues at coordinate 44,863 of CAWFDO010000018.1, read as the reverse complement.
ACGACCTCCTCGGCGATCGCGCCGAGCGTCGGGCCGAGGCCGTCCATCGAGGTGTCGGCGGGCATCGGCCGCGAGCCCTGCGCGAGGACCGGCCCGGTGTCGAACCGCTCGTCCATGAGGTGGGCGGTCAGCCAGATCTCGTCGTCTCCCTCGCGGATCGCCCACGCGAACGGGTAGGGGCCGCGAAGGCGGGGAAGCCGCGACGGGTGGGTGTTGACGACGCCAAGGCGGGGAATGGAGAGCACCTCGGTAGGGAGCAGCCACGGATAGCCGGTGCAGAGCCCGAGCTCGGGCTCGTACGCCCGGGTGAGGCGCTCGAGGCTCGCCTTGTCGGCGGCGAAGCACAGGTCGACGCCCTCCGGAGCCGAGGCCAGGATCGCATCGCGCCGCGCGACGGCCTGCGCGTTGCGCGCGGCACGCGGCGTGATGACCGCGACGGGCTCGATCCCGACGGAGCGGGCCGCGGCGTCGAGCCCGACGATCGCGGGCAGGACCGTCGAGTAGATGACGGCGCGCACCGCGCGATCGTACGCACGCACGCCGGTGCGGCGTCAGACGGCCCCGGATCGTTACGCTACGTAACGAGATGAGCGGCGAGCGACAGCACTACGGACTGACACTCGGTGTGCTCACGTTTGCCGCGACCGCGTACGCCCTCCAGCAGACGATGGTCGTCCCGGCTCTGCCCGAGCTGCAGCGAGAGCTCGACGCGTCGACGACGTGGGTGACGTGGGTCATGACCGGCTTCCTCCTGGCCTCCGCTGTTCTGACGCCGATCCTGGGGAAGCTCGGCGACCGGTTCGGGAAGGAGCGCCTGCTCGTCTGGTCGTTGGCGGCGTTCCTCGTCGGCTGCATCGGCTGCGCCTTCGCCCCCGACATCTGGACGCTGATCGGCTTCCGCATGGTGTCGGGCGCCGCCGGTGCCGTCTTCCCGCTGAGCTTCGGGATCATCCGCGACGAGTTCCCGCCGGATCGCATGAAGGTGGGGATCGGTCTCCTGTCCGCCGTCTTCGGCATCGGCGGAGGCCTCGGCCTCGTGCTCTCGGGCGTGATCGTCGACAACACGAGCTGGCGGTGGATCTTCGGCGTCGGCGCCGCCGCGGTCGCGGTCGCGCTCGTCCTCGTCCGCCGGTTCGTTCCCGAGTCGCCCGTGCGCTCGAGCGCGCGGATCGACGTTCCGGGGGCCGCGCTCCTCTCGGTCGTCCTCGTGGCGCTGCTCGTGGCGCTGTCCGAAGGTGGGAGCTGGGGGTGGACGTCCCCGGCGACCCTGGGGATGTTCGCCGTGTCGGCAGCGGCCGCGGTGCTCTGGGTCGTGCTGGAGCTCCACATCGACGAGCCGCTGGTCGACATCCGCGTGCTGGCGGAGCGTCCGGTGCTCCTGACGAACGTGACCGCGCTCATCTCGGGCTTTGCGATGTTCGCCTCGTTCGTGCTCGTGCCGCGGTTCGCCGAGGCACCCAACGGGTTGCCTGCAGAGGTCGCCGACCGCGTGGACTACGGCTTCGGGGCGAGCGCGACGACGATCGGCCTCTACCTTCTGCCGGGCTCCCTCCTGATCCTGTTCGCAGGCCCCGTCGCCGGGCTTCTCGGCAGCCGAATCGGCTCCAAGTGGCCGCTGGCGATCGGGATGTCCCTGATCGCCGCCTCGACGACGTCGCTCGCGGTGCTCCACGACGAGCCATGGCAGGTGATCGTCTCGATGGCAGGGCTGAGCCTCGGCGTCGGATTCGCCTTCGCCGCCATGGCGGCCCTGATCACCGAGGCCGTCGACCCCACCGAGACCGGCATCGCCACCGGGATCAACACGGTGATGCGCACCATCGGCGCCGTCATCGGCGGCCAGGTCGGCGCCGCGATCCTCACCGCCGAGACGTTCGACGGCACCGCGGTTCCCACCGAGAACGCATACGTGACCGCGTTCGTCCTCGCCGCAGTCGCAGGCTCGATTGCGACGGCGGTCGCCATCCTCGTGACGCCCGTGCGGCGCCGAGGACGCCCGGCGCTCGCGGTGGAGCCGGGATGAGCGCGACGGCCACCACCGACGCGCGGCGCGTCGCCGATGCGGTCGGCGGTCTCCTCGCCGCTCTCACCCGCCAGCGGCGGCCGGCCGGCGACCCGGACCCGGGGACGCTCTCCACGTTCCAGGCGATCGTGCTCTCCGCGCTCGCCGACCAGGGGCCGGTCCGGCTGGGCTCGCTCGCCGACACCCTCGGAACGACCGACGCGACCGCGTCGCGGAACGTCGACGTGCTGGAGCGACAGGGCCTCGCCGAGCGCCGGCCCGACCCCGACGACGCACGCGGGGTGATCGTCGCGGCGACGAGCGAGGGCCTCGCCGACGTCCGCCGGCGCAGGCGTCAGCTCGAGCGGCTTGCGCAGCGGGCGCTCGACGGGCTCACGCCCGACGAGGCGCGTCGGGTCGCCGACGCCATCGTCGAGCTGCAGACCCTCCTCGACCGGCGCTGAGCCGGGGACGCGTCAGCCGATCGTCCAGGTGTCCGAGCCGTGGAGGAGCGCGCGCAGGTCGCCCTCGCCCTTCTGCTCGATCGACGTGCGCACCTGCTCGTGCACGAGGTCCTCGTACACCGGCCGCGCGACCGACCGGAAGACGCCGAGCGGGACGCCGCCCGCCGTCTCCCACGTGAGGCGCGCGAGCGCGAACGCGAGGCCGGGGTCGTCGCGGCCCGGGTCGTGGCGGAGGAGCCCGCCGACCGACGCGTCGACGATCTCGAGCGTGCCGTCGGGCCGCATGCGGACGCCCTTGTCGCCCCAGCGGACCTCCTCGCCCGCCTTGAGGTAGAGACGGTTCTCCTTCGCCTCGCGCACGACGTCGAACGCGCCGTCGTTGTAGATGTTGCAGTTCTGGAGGATCTCGATGAACGCCGCGCCGCGGTGCGCGGCCGCCGCGCGGAGCACCTCGGACGTCCCCTGCTTGTCGGTGTCGATCGCCCGGGCGACGAACGTCGCCTCGGCTCCGATCGCGATCGAGAGCGGGTTGAACGGATGATCGACCGAGCCGAGCGGCGTCGACTTCGTCACCGTGCCGCGCTCCGACGTCGGCGAGTACTGGCCCTTGGTGAGCCCGTAGATCCGGTTGTTGAAGAGGAGGATCGTCACGTCGACGTTCCGGCGCAGCGCGTGGATGAGGTGGTTGCCGCCGATCGAGAGCGCGTCGCCGTCACCGGTCACGACCCAGACGGAGAGATCGGGACGCGCGGTCGCGAGCCCCGTCGCGATCGCCGGCGCTCGGCCGTGGATCGAGTGCATCCCGTACGTCTGGACGTAGTACGGGAAGCGCGCGGCACACCCGATGCCCGACACGAAGACGAGGTTCTCACGCGGGATGCCGAGCTCCGGGAGGAACGACTGCACGCCGGCGAGGATCGCGTAGTCGCCGCAGCCGGGGCACCAGCGCACCTCCTGATCGGACTTGAAGTCCTTCGTGGTGAGCTGCACGAGGCCGTTGCCCTGGGTCATCGCTCGTTCCCTCGCTTGTAGTTGCCGGTCGCGCGCGCGAGGAGCAACTGCCGCTCGTCCTCGTCGCAGGCCCGTGAGAGCGCGAGCGCGAGACGCTCGGCGGGCCGGCCGGCGAGCGTTGCCACCGTCCGGCCGTCGCGCGTGACCATCACGCGCTCGTCCTTCGTGAGCAGCGCCGTGAATCCGCTCACGTCGCCTCCGTCATCGCGGTGATCGCTTCCTCGAGCTCTGCCGCGGTGAGCGGTCGGCCGCGGACCCGCGTATACGAGACCGCGTCGACGAGGAACTCGGCTCGGAGGAGCAGCGCGAGCTGGCCCAGGTTCATCTCCGGGACGAGCACCCTCGGGTAGCGCCGGAGCACGTCGCCGGTGTTTCGCGGGAAGGGGTTCAGGTAGTGCAGGTGCGCGTGGGCGACGCCTGCGCCTCGCTTCCGCGCCCGGCGGACGGCCGCCTGGATCGGGCCGTACGTCGATCCCCACCCGACCACGAGCAGCTCGGCATTGCCGTCCGGGTCGTCCACCTCCAGCTCCGGGATGTCGGCGGCGATGCCCGCGACCTTTTGCGCGCGCAGCCGCACCATGCGGTCGTGGTTGTCCGCGTCGTACGAGATCGCCCCCGTGACATCCGCCTTCTCGAGCCCGCCGATCCGGTGCTCGAGGCCGGGCGTTCCGGGGATCGCCCAGGGCCGCGCCAGCGTCTCCGCATCGCGGAGGTACGGCTCGAACGGCTCCGGCCCCGCCTCGGCGAACGTCGTCGAGATGTCGGGGAGGTCGTCCACGTCCGGGATCAGCCACGGCTCCGACCCGTTCGCGAGGTACGCGTCGGAGAGCAGGTACACCGGCGTCCGGTACTTGAGCGCGATGCGCACCGCCTCGATCGCGGCGTCGAAGCACTGCGACGGGCTCGACGCTGCGACGACCGGCACGGGGCTCTCGCCGTTCCGACCGAACAGCACCATCAGGAGGTCGGCCTGCTCCACCTTCGTCGGCATCCCCGTGGAGGGGCCGGCGCGCTGGATGTCGAGGATCAGGAGCGGCAGCTCGAGCGCGATCGCCAGACCGACCGTCTCGGCCTTGAGCACGACTCCGGGGCCGGCGGACGCGGTGACGCCGAGCGCACCGCCGAAGGCGGCGCCCACCGCGGCGCCGACTGCGGCGATCTCGTCCTCGGCCTGGAACGTGACGACGCCGTACTCCTTGCGGCCCGCGAGCTCCTCCAGGATCGAGGAGGCGGGTGTGATCGGGTACGCGCCGAGGAAGAGCGGCAGTCCCGAGAGCCGCGACGCGGCGATGAGCCCGTTCGCGAGCGCGGTGTTCCCGGTGATCTGCCGGTACGTGCCGGGAGCGAGCGGCGCCGGCGCGACCTCGTACGAGACGGCGAAGTCCTCGGAGGTCTCGCCGTAGTTCCAGCCCGCGCGGAAGGCCTTCGTGTTCGCGTCGGCGATCTCGGGCCGCTTCGCGAACTTCTGCTCGATGAAGGAGATCGTCCCCTCGATCGGCCGGTGGTAGAGCCACGACATGAGCCCGAGCGCGAAGAAGTTCTTCGACCGCTCCGCCTCGCGCGGCGTGATCCCCTCGATTCCCTTCAGGGCGCCGACCGTCATCGACGTGAGCGCGACCTCGTGGATGTGGTAGTCGGCGAGCGACTCGTCCTCGAGCGGGTTCGCGGCGTAGCCGGCCTTCTGCAGGGTGCGGTCGTTGAAGGCGTCGGTGTTGACGATGACCGTGCCGCCCTTCGGGAGGTCGGCGAGGTTCGTCTTCAGCGCCGCCGGGTTCATCGCGACGAGGACGTCCGGCCGGTCGCCCGCGGTGAGGATGTCGTGGTCGGCGAAATGGACCTGGAAGCCGGAGACGCCCGGCAGCGAGCCGGCCGGCGCACGGATCTCGGCCGGGAAGTCCGGGAACGTGGCGAGGTCGTTGCCGAGCGTCGCAGTCTCGCTCGTGAAGCGATCGCCGGTGAGCTGCATGCCGTCACCCGAGTCACCCGCGAAGCGGATGATCACGCGGTCGAGCTGCTCGACCCGCTTGACGCTGCCCATGGGGCTCAGGGTACCGCGCTCGCCCGACCGCGCGGTGCGGCGCCGGGTCTCACGCCCTCCGGCGGACCACCCGGATGCCCCAGGCGGCGCCCGTGGCGAACAGCTCGTCGGGGTCGACCTCGCCGACCCACCCGAGGAAGTGCCGCTCCGGCTCGGCCTCGGTGCACCCCTCGACCGCCAGGCGGGTGGGCCGCGGCGCGTCGGAGACGCCGCTCGCGAGCTCCTCGCGACGCCGCTCGGCCTCCTCGGCCGCGGGTCCCTCGGCGTACCCCTTCGCCATCCCGACGCCTCAGCCTCTGAGGCTTGATGTGGAATCGGAGTGCGTGCGGGGATGGCCTGCACCAAGCAGCGTGGTCGGCTCGATCGGCGTGCAAGCTGGTTGCCTGGATGTCGAGCGAGACGGCCGCGATGCGCCGTGTGCAGGCCACCATCCGTGCGTGCTCGGATTCCGCATCAAGCCTCTTACCCGAGCGCGGCGCGGCGGAAGGCGTTGAAGCTCGGCTTCCGCGCACCGGCGACCGTCGTCAACCCCGACTGCCAGCCGTCGAGCCGATCCTCGTCACGGAGGAGAAACCACAGGAAGAGATCGATCTGGGGGTGTCTCCGTGCGTAGCTCACCGCCTGCGTCAGGTACGCCGCCTGCTTCGAGTACGGGACGCCGGCGATCCCGTCCGGAGGCTTCGTCTGGTAGCCGTACTCCGTGATCCAGATCCGCACCCGCTTGCGGTAGAGGCGGTTCACCTCGGACACGAGGGTGTTGAAGTTGCCGAGCGTGACGGCGGTCGGCGGCTGGCCGCGCACGCCGGCCGGCTTCGTCGTGGGCGTCTCGGCGGGGGAGCTCGAGTACGGGTGATGGGAGTAAGCGTCGAACCCGGCGGCGCCGCCCGCCTTCATCGCACGTGCGAAGGGGAGCGGCGAGACCGACGGGCGGCTGGAATTCGGGTTGTTGTTCCCGCGAGGCGACGTGCCACCGCACGCGACCTTCGAGCTGCGCTGGATCGACTTGATCCCCTGGACGATCGCGTTGCACATCTTCGCGTAGTCACGTCCCGACTGGATCGTCCACGTCGTCCCGACGCGGCGGAACTGCGGCTTGAGGAAGACGGGGTTGTTCGGCTCGTTCCACGCCATCCAGAGGCTCACGCGCGGCAGGGTGACGCCGTCTGCGTTGACGAACGTGCCGCTGTAGCGACGCTGGGCCGCCGCCGCGAACAGCCTCAGGTCACGGACATTCGTCGGGGCGACGTTCCAGCCCTTCGCCGCGTTCGCCCACGGCGGTGTCCCGAGGATCGAGAAGACCGGCTGCATCCCGTTGACGATCGCGAAGCGGATCGTCCGGTCGTAGGTGTCCCAGTTGTATGCCCGGTCACCCGGGTCGGCGGGTCGTCGCGGTCTGCTGGTCGCGACCCGGATCCCGGGGCCCGACCACCACAGGTTGACGCGGACGAGGCGGGCGCCGGTGTTCGCGAGCTGAGGAAAGACCCGGTCGGGCTCGCCGTAGAGGACCATGCCATCGTCGAAGATGCCCACGCGGAGCGAGGATGACGCCGACGCGGTCGACGCCGTGGCTGCGGCGAGGACGAGGAGGGAGACGGCGAGCGCCGCGAGCGATCTACGCACGCGCCGGGTCCCTCCCGAGCGACGCCAGCGTGCGGTGCAGGCCGTCGTCGAGCGCGATCTCCGGCTCCCAGCCGAGGAGTTGCCGCGCGCGCGTGATGTCCGGCTGCCGCACCTGCGGGTCGTCGACCGGCAGGGCTTCGAACACGATCTGACTGGACGAGCCGGTGGCCGCGACGACCGCCTCGGCGAGCTCGAGCAGGCTCATCTCCGTCGGGTTCCCGATGTTCACCGGCATGTGCTCACCCGATTCGGCAAGGAGGATCAGCCCGCGGACGAGGTCGTCGACGTAGCAGAAGCTGCGCGTCTGCGACCCGTCGCCGAACACCGTCAGCGGCTTCTCCTCGAGGGCCTGGCGGATGAACGTCGGGATTGCCCGCCCGTCGTGCGGGCGCATCCGTGGTCCGTAGGTGTTGAAGATCCTCACGATCGCGGTGTCGACCCCTTGCTGCCGGTGGTAGGCCATCGTCAGCGCCTCGGCGTAGCGCTTCGCCTCGTCGTATACCCCGCGCGGGCCGATTGGATTCACATGACCCCAGTACGTCTCGGGCTGCGGGTGCACCTGCGGATCCCCGTAGACCTCGCTCGTGGAGGCGAGCAGGAACCGCGAGCGGTGCACCTTGGCCAGGCCGAGCGCGTTGTGGGTGCCGTGCGAGCCCACCTTCAGCGTCTGCAGCGGGAGCCGTAGATAGTCGATGGGGCTCGCCGGGCTCGCGAGGTGGTAGACGAAGTCGATCCGCTCGGCGACCTCGACGTGATGTGTCAGGTCCTGCGGGACGAACGCGAACGCGTCGTCGCGCAGGTGCTCGATGTTCGCCAGCGACCCCGTCTCGAGGTTGTCGAGGCAGATCACCCGGTGCCCCTTCGCGAGGAGCGCCTCACAGAGATGGGAGCCGAGGAACCCGGCTCCGCCCGTCACGAGAGACGTCGGCATCGGGGGCGATAGTACCCGGCGTCCGGCATGGGAGCCCCCTGTGCTAACGAAGTCCTCACCGCCGCTCGTCGCGACCTCCGAGAGGTGCGATCCTCCTCGGATGCGCTGGGTCGCCCTCGCCGCCTCGCTGGCCGTCTCGGCAGCGGTCGCGGGGACGGTCGACTCTGCGGCCGCGGCCCCGCCCGGCGACGCGGCGCTCCTTCGCCGGCACCTGCCCGTTCTCGTGCTCCATCCCGCCGAGCGCTTTCCGCCCGTCGCGGTGGACGCGTTCCTTGCCGCGAGCGATCGGCTCGTGCGGCGGCCGGACGGCACGTTCTCACCCGCGGGGGCGGGCGAGACCCCGACGCGGCTCGACGTCCGCGGCTGCACGGCCGAGGTCGGGCCCGCCGGGGCCGAGTGCTACGCGCCGCTCGCGGCGGGGGCGCCGACCGTCTACGGCGCGGTTCACCGGCGCCGCGCGCGGATCGTCGTCCAGTACTGGCTGTTCGCGCCGTTCAACCTCTGGAGCCCGGTCGTCCCGGCCGCGAGCGACGCCTGGCAGGCGCACGAGGGAGACTGGGAGCACATCGCGGTGGTGCTCGACGCGGGCGGGCGCCCGTTGCACGTGGGCTTCGCGCAGCACTGCGGCGGCGTCCGCGTCCCCTGGGCGAACGTGGCGACGGAGCAAGGGAACACGCGACCCGTCGTCTACGTCGGCCTGGGCTCACACGCCTCGTACCCGAGGCCGGGCGTGCACGCGACGGACCCGAAGTGCTGGCGCGACCCGAAGGTCGTCGTCCCGATCTTCACGGCACTCGGCTACCGGCTCGTCGACCACGCCGGCGGCGGGCGGCGCGTCGTCGCGCCGCGGCTCGTGCGCCTGACATCGACGAGCCCCGCCTGGACGACGTTCGCCGGGACGTGGGGCGAGGATCGCTTCGTGCGGCTCGGCGAGGTGACGTTCAGGGACGGCACCGGCCCGACAGGCCCGACGCACAAGGGCGCATGGCGGAACCCGGTCGGCACGGTCGCGTCGTGGCCGCTCGCCCGCTGAGGCCCGGTCAGCCGGTCCAGCGCAGGGCGTTCGCCAAATCGATCGGCCCCGTTGTCGTGTCGAGCATCCGCCACACCGTCCGCCTGCTCGGCCCGAGCACGACGGCGAACGAGCCAAGCCGCGTCCCGTTGCCGGTCGTGTCCGAGGTGTAGAAGATCCCGAGCTCCCAGTCCGGCGGGTGCGGCTCGCCGCTCGTCGTGGTCGGGTCGATCGCCTCGCGGATCAGCTCCTGTGTGACGGTGTGGGGGAACCGGTACGCCCCGCCGCCCGCAACACTCGACACGAGCGTGAGCGCGGGGTCGATCCGCTCGACGAGCTCGAGGTTGATGCCGTGCTTGGAGGCGTGATGCGAGACCTTGAGAACCTGGCTGCGGAGCGGGTCGGAGCCGGTCGCAGCCTTGATCGCCTTCGCCGCCGCGGTGCTCGAGGCGGCCAGCACGGGGAAGTCGGTGTCGGCGTACGACCAGGACAGCGTCTGCGCGTCGCCGCCGAGGATGAGCGACTTCGTGTTCGGCGTGTCGACGAGGCTCCGGTCGGCGGCACGCTGCACGACGCGCGTCGCCGGGAACTCGATCCGAAGCGCGATCGACGAGTTGTTGACCTCGACGCCGTACGTGTCGAACCGGTTCCGCAGCTGGATGGACGGCGTCAGGACCGTGACCACGACGTTGCCGATCCAGCGGCGGAGCCCGCTCGTCGGCTGCGCGTACAGGAGCGACGGCTGGCTCTCGATCGCGTTCATCATCTCGATGTAGTCGGGGCCCGTGTGGTAGTAGCCGGGCTCCCACAGCTCGGAGATCGCACCCGCGAACCCGGTCAGGAGCTGGCTCATCCCGCCGATGTGGTCGCGGTGCGGGTGCGACGCGACGACGAGCGCGATCGTCCCTGCGATCGGCTGCGTCGGAGCCCCCGGCTCGGCCGGCAGCAGCCCGACGGCGAGAAGCGTGCGGATGAGCCGAGGGATCTTCGTCGGGCTCGAGCTGTCGACGACGATCGCGCGGCGCATCGGCGGTCCCGTCGTCGCCGCCTGCTCGGGCAGGAGCAGCAGCTGTGCATCGCCGTCGCCGACGTTGCAGAGGAAGTAGACGAGGTCGTCGGGGCCGATCTGGTCGACCAGCGACTCGCCGGCAGGGAGCGGCGCGAAGAGGTTGGCCGGGATGGGGACGGGCTGCGCCACGACTGCCTCAGATCGCCGGGTGGGCGACTGTCGCGATCTCGGCCTTGGGCGGCCTTTCGGGCCCCTCGTCGAGCCGCAGTGCCCTGGCTTCCTTCGGCGTCGCGCGAGGGGCGACGGCGGCGTAGTAGGCGATCCTCGCCTGGTCGCGCGCCTCACCGGTCACGTCGACGATGCGTCCCCACGCGGACGGGTCGCGGGTGACGCGGCCGCGGACGGAGAACGTGTCGCTGATGCGCACGTGCCGGTCGACTCCGTCGGGCCGCTTCGCGCGCCGCTTCACCACCTCGTTGAGCTCCCCCTCGGTGACCGTCACCGAGCGCCGGCGACCGTGGAAGTCGAGCCGGCCGAGGTCGTCGAGCCGCGGCCAGGCGGCCACGACGAGGACGATCACGCCCTCGTCGCGCTCGTCGACGACGACATAGGAGTCGCTCGCACGGGGGCGCACCCGCGTGTCCTCGGCGAGCCACAACCGGTGCTCTCGCGCGGGAGTCGCCGCAACCTCCGGAACGGGTACGCGCTGCTCGAACTCCATCGCGTCGTCCTCCGAGAACGGTGCACGGGGCGCGCCCGAGCCGGGCGCCGCGCGATCTTGGCACATCCGGCCCGGGCCCGCCCGAGCGGCGACGTCAGCCGGCCGCGCGACGCTCGGTCGTCCGGGCGAACGCGGGGAGCTGGAGCTTGCGCCGGTACACCGCGGGCGTCACGCCGGTGACGCGCTTGAAGAGACGGCGGAACGACGCGGGATCCTCGTAGCCGACTGCGTAGCTCAGCTGATCGACCGGCATCGACGTCCGCTCGAGCCGGCGCTTCGCCTCCTCGACGCGGACCCGCTGCACGTAGGCGATCGGCGAGTAGCCGGTGGCCCTGGCGAAACGCCGCTTGAAGGTCCGCTCCGGCAGCCCCGACCGCTCGACGAGCTCCGTCACCGGGGCCGCCACCGCGTAGCTCGTCCGGAGCCAGCTCTGCGCCTCGAGCACGACGGCGTCGCCGTGGTCCATCGGCGGTGCGAAGGGCACGTACGGCCCCTGGCCGTCGAGGTGCCACTGCAGGAGGAGAAACTTCGCGACCGCCTGCGCCGCCGTCGGGCCGACGTGACGCGCGACGAGGTAAAGAACGAGGTCGTGCCAGGACGCCGAGGCGCCGGCCATCACGAGCTCCTCGCGGTCACCGGTCGCGACGAGGATCTCGTCCACGGTAAGACGGACGTCCGGGAAGTTGTCGCGGAAGGTCGCGGCGTAGGCGGGGTGGATCGTCGCCTCGCGGCCGGAGAGCAGCCCGGTCTCGGCGATCAGGAGGACGCCGGAGCAGGCGGAGCACACGAGCGCACCGCTCTCGTGCACGCGGCGGAGCCACTCGACGAGCTCGGAGTAGCGGCCCCGCTGCCACGTCGCGCCGGCGACCATGAGCGACGGGACGATCGCGATGTCCGTGATGATCGGATCGGCGACCGACCGGTGCACGTCGAGCTCGACACCGCTGGCCGTCGCGGCGCGACCGCGCGACGCGCCGATGAGCTCGACCGCGAACGGCGGCTCCCGGGGCACCGCGTCGTCGAGCGTGGCGAGAAACGGAAAGGACGAGAGCGTGTCGAGCATCCCCGCGAGACCGCCGACGAACGCGTCCGGGAGGACGAGCAGCGAGACGTTCAGCGGCTCGCGACGGTCGGTTCTGCGGTCCGATGGCACCTTCGGCCCCATTCTGGCCGGAGTCACCCTTCCGCGCGCGCGCCGCGATCGCGATCGTGACATGGCAGTCGAAAACCAGGACAGGGAGGACGAAATGTCAGTCACGGAGACAACCACGGAAGCCTTCGTCGGGCGCGCCCTCGCCGACCTCGCCGCCACGTACGGCGGCGTGATGATCAGCGTCGGGCACCGCCTCGGCCTCTACCGCGCGCTTGCGGGCCAGGGGCCGGTGAGCTCGCACGAGCTGGCCGCACGGACGGGGTGCGAGGAGCGCTACGTCCGCGAGTGGCTCAACTCACAGGTCGCCTCGGGCTACCTCGCCTACCACGACGAGTCGGAGACGTACGAGCTGCCCGACGAGCACGTGCCGGTGCTCGCCGACGAGACGAGCCCGATCTTCCTGCCGGGGGCGTACGACGTGCCTGCGTCGATGTGGCTCGACCAGGAGCGGACGCTCGAGGTCTTCCGCACCGGCGAGGGCGTCCCGTGGGGAGAGCACAACGGGCGGCTCCAGTGCGGGGTCGCGACCTTCTACCGCAACGCCTACGGCGCCGCGCTCGTGCCGGAGTGGCTGCCGGCGCTCGACGGCGTCGTCGAGCGGCTCGAGCAGGGCGCGCTCGTGGCCGACGTCGGCTGCGGCCACGGCCACTCGACCATCCTCATGGCATCCGCGTTCCCGCGCTCGCGCTTCGTCGGCTTCGACACCCACGGCGCGTCGATCGCGGCCGCGACGGTGCACGCCGAGGAGGCGGATGTGAGCGACCGCGTCCGGTTCGAGCGCATCGACGCCGGCGCGTACGACGGCGGGAATTACGACCTGATCTGCTTCTTCGACACGCTCCACGATCTCGGCGACCCGGTCGGCGCGGCGCGGCGCGCATTCGAGGCGCTCGCGGAGGACGGGACGCTGATGGTCGTCGAGCCGTACGCGGGTGACGCGGTGCCCGAGAACCTCGGGCCCGTCGGGCACCTCTACTACTCCGTCTCGACCGCAGTCTGCGTCCAGCACTCGCGGTCGGAGGGCGTCGGTCTCGCGCTCGGCGCCCAGGCAGGTCCGGCCCGCCTCGAGGCGGTTCTCCGCGAGGCAGGGTTCTCGTCGATCCGCGTCGCCCACGAGACGCCGTTCAACATCGTGCTCGAGGCGCGGCGCTAGAGGCTTGATGCGAAATGGGCGCCCCGTGGGGCCGTCTCAGGCCAGCCAGAGCGGCTCCGCGTCCGCGGCGCAGGCTGGTTGCCTGGGCAAGGACGCGGAGCGGTCTGCGCCTGAGGCGGCATCCACGATCGCGCACGAATTTCGCATCAAGCCTCTAGACAGCGCGGGCGCCGTTCGGCCGCTCGAGGAGGACGGGTGCGAGACGACGGAGTGTCTCGCGGCCGAACGGATCGCCTCCCTCGAGCGGCTGGATCGCGACCTGGTTCGCCCCTGCCTCGAGGTGCGCGCGGCAGCGCGCCACGATCGCGTCTGCCTCTCCCGCGGCGACGAGCGCGTCGACGAGCGCGTCGGAGCCTCCGTCCTCGAAGTCGTGGTCGGCGAAGCCGAGCCAGCGCAGGTTGTCGAGGTAGTTCGGCGTGTCGAGGTACCAGGCGAGCGCCGCTCGCGCCCGCTCGCGCGCCTCCGCGGGCTCGTCCGAGAGGACGACCTTCTGCTCCACGACCAGCAGCGCGTCCGGTCCGAGGAGATGACGGGCTCGCCGCGTGTGCTCGATCGGGACGAGGAACGTGTGCGCGCCGAGCGCCTTCTCCGCCGCGAGCCGTAGCATCGGAGGGCGCAGCGCGGCCAGCACGCGCGGCACGGGCGGCCGCGTCGCCCCGGGACCGTCCGGGCTGACGAAGGGATCGTCGTCCATCGCGTCGAGGAACGCGCGCATCGTGGCGACCGGCCGTCGATACGTGTGACCGCGCGGGTCGACCTGCCGCGGGTGGCTGACGCCGAGTCCGAGGAGGTACCGGTCGTCGAAGGCGTCCGAGAGGACGCGGGCGGCGTTCGCCGCCGAGACGGCATCTCGCGCCCAGATGTTCGCGATGCCGGAGCCGACGCGGATGCGCTCGGTCGCCGCGAGCAGCACGGCGGCATTCGTGAACGACTCCCGCGTGCCGAGGCCCTCGGGGTACCAGAGGGTGTCGTAGCCGAGCGCCTCGATCTCCCGGGCCGCCGGGCGCGCCTCGGCGGAGGGCGCGACGGTAAACGCACCGAGCCAGACGCCGATGGTGCCGAGCTGCATGCGGGGACGCTAGATGATTGATTCCGAGTAGCCGCCCACGTGGCTGGTGGCCGTGACACATCGCCTGGCACGACGATCGGCCACGACACAGATCCCCCGATATGCGCCGCGGCCGCTCCCCGCACCACGCTCGGTCACAGCCATCCCCACGCACATGCCTACTCGGAATCAATCATCTCGTCGGGCCCGCCTGCCTGGGCGTCAGGAGCCTGGGGTCTTGGCCCGGACGAGCGCCGTGACGACCTCGTTGACGGGTGCCATGAGCCCGACCTCGCGCGCCGCGGACGGGATCGCGCCGTTGATCACGTCGATTTCGCACGGCCGCCCGGCCAGGACGTCGAGGAGCATCGAAGGCCGGGCTTCGGAGATCTTCTCGCCGAATGCGCGCGCGTAGGCGACGGGGTCGCCGAAGTCGAGTGCGATCCCGCGCGCCCGCGCCACGGCGTACGCCTCGGTGCCGCAGGAGGAGGCGACCTGCCAGGCCGCCGGGTCGTCGAGCACCCCACCGATCGTGCGCTCGAGGATCGCGCATGTGCCGCTGAAGGTGACGTTGCAGATCAGCTTCTCCCACACGAGCTGGTCGACGTCGTCGTAGGCCTGGACGCGGAAGCCCGCGTCGGCCCACAGCTCGGCGATCCGGTGGATGCGTGGCGTCGCCGGCCCGTGCCGCTCCCCGAGCCGCACGAGCTCCCAGCCGTTGTGGTGGACGTGCCCCGGGGCGACGATCGACGCGCCGAAGCCGCCCGCGACCCCGATCGCGACCGCCTCGTCGCCGAGCACGGACGCGATCCGGTCGGCGCTCCCGAGGCCGTTCTGGATCGGCAGGACGACGGTGTCAGCCCCGACCAGCGGCCTCGCGTCTCGCGCGGCGGCCTCGACGTCCCGCGCCTTGGTCGCGATCACGACGAGCTCGCAGACGCCGATCTCGGCGGGGTCGGAGGTCGCCTTGATTCGGACCGTGCGTTGCCCGCTGGCGCCCTCGACGGTCAGCCCGTTCTCGTTGATCGCGTCGACGTGCTCGGCCCAGACGTCGAGCGCCCAGACCTCGTGGCCTGCGTCGCCGAGGATTCCGGCGTACACCGAGCCCATCGCCCCGACGCCGACGACGGCGGTCTTCACGGGGTGACGCCCCGAACGACCGTCGCTCCTCGTCTCTTGCCTGCCGCGCTCACCGGTGTCGAATCATGCCGCCCCGCGCTTGTCGAGCGCCGGCGCAAGTCGCACGTCAAGCCGCCGTCAAGATTGCGCCCGACCGCGTAGGCCGTGCGTCAAGAGCGGCTCGGGTTGCGCGATGAGGCCCGTACAACGGGGCCATGGCAGACATCCTCTTCCCGCTCGTCCTGGTCGCGTTCTTCATCCTCGCGACGCTGCTCGTGAAGGCGTGCGACGTGCTCGTCGGGGCGGCCGAGACCCGCCGCACCGACGAGACCGGGCTCTCGTGAGCGCGGGCGACGCGATCGGCCTGGCGCTCGCCGCCCTTGCCCTGGGGTACCTCGTCTGGGCGCTGCTCTTCCCGGAGCGCTTGTAAGTGGGCACGTCCGGCTGGCTACAGCTCGCCGTGCTCGGCCTGGCGCTTCTCGTCGCCGCGCGGCTGCTCGGCGCCTACATCGCGCGGGTCTTCAGCGGCGAGGCGCTTCGCGAGGACGGCGTCTTCGGGCCGCTCGAGCGCGCGATCTATCGCCTCACGGGCGTCACCCCGGAGAGCGAGCAGCGCTGGACGGCCTACGCCCGCTCCGTTCTCGCGTTCAGCATCGTCTCGATCTTCGGGCTCTACCTCCTGCAGCGCGTGCAGGGAGTGCTCTTCCTCAATCCCACCGACGTGACCGGCGTCCCGCCGGCACTCGCCTTCAACACGGCCGTCAGCTTCGTCACCAATACGAACTGGCAGAACTACGCAGGCGAGTCGACGATGAGCCACCTCACGCAGATGAGCGGGCTCGCCGTCCAGAACTTCGTCTCCGCGGCGGTCGGCATGGCGGTGGCGATCGCTCTCGTCCGCGGCATCACTCGGCGGCGCAGCGAGACGATCGGCAACTTCTGGGCCGACGTCACCCGCTCGGTGACGCGGATCCTGCTTCCGCTCTCGATCGTGCTCGCACTCGTGCTCGTCGCGCGCGGCGCGATCCAGAGCCTCGACGGCTTCACCGAGGCCCGAACGCTCGAAGGGGCGACGCAGTCGATCCCCGGGGGCCCCTTCGCGAGCCAGGAGGCGATCAAGGAGCTCGGTACGAATGGCGGCGGCACGCTCAACGCGAACTCGGCGCACCCGCTCTCGAACCCGACGCCGTTCACGAACCTGCTCGAGATCTTCGCGCTCCTCCTGATCCCGTTCTCGCTCGCCTACGCCTACGGCCGCCTCGTCCGAGACACGCGCCAGGGTTGGGCGGTCTTCGCGGCGATGGCGATTCTCTGGGCGGGGAGCGCCGCGCTCGCAGGGCATTTCGAGTCGGGAGGCAACCCGCGCGTCGAGGCGATGGGCGCCGTGGGGTCGAACATGGAGGGGAAGGAGGCCCGCTTCGGCTCTCCCGTCTCGGGCATCTGGGCGGCCTCCACGACCGGCACCTCGACCGGCGCCGTCAACAGCGCACACGACAGCTTCACGCCGCTCGGCGGCGCCGTCCCGCTCGTCAACATGATGCTCGGCGAGGTCTCACCCGGCGGGGTCGGCGCGGGGCTCTACGGAATCCTCGTGTTCGCGATCCTCGCGGTCTTCGTCGCGGGCCTGATGGTCGGGCGGACCCCGGAGTACCTTGGCAAGCGGATCGGCGCGGTGGAGATGAAGCTCGTGATGCTCTACATCCTCGCCGTCCCCGTCGTCGTGCTCGGCTTCTCGGCCGTCGCGGTCCTGCTCGACACGGTCAACGACGTCTCGATCCTCAATCCGGGCGCGCACGGCCTCTCGGAGGTGGTCTACGCGTACACGTCGGCGTCGAACAACAACGGCTCTGCCTTCGGCGGCCTCACGGGCAACACCGACTGGTTCAACACGACTCTCGGCCTCGCGATGCTTGCCGGCCGGTTCGTCCTGATCGTGCTCGTCCTCGCGCTCGCCGGGGCGCTCGCTCGCAAGCAGCCCGTTCCCGCCTCCGCCGGGACGTTCCCGACCGGCACGCCCACCTTCACGGGCCTCCTCGTCGCCGTGATCCTCGTCGTTGTCGGCCTCACCTACCTCCCGATGCTCGCGCTCGGGCCGATCCTGGAGCACCTGCAGCTGTGACCAAGAAGCCGACCTCCCTGTTCGATCCCGCGATCGTGCGCGACGCCGCGCTCTCCGCCTTCCGGAAGCTCGATCCGCGCCACGTCGCGCGCAATCCGGTGATGTTCCTCGTCGAGGTCGGGAGCATCGTGGTGACCATCCTCTTCGTGAAGGACTTCGGCGACTCGTCCACCCAGGAGAACGTCTTCGCGGGGATGATCGCAGCCTGGCTCTGGATCACCGTGCTCTTCGCCAACTTCGCCGAGGCGATGGCGGAAGGGCGCGGCAAGGCCCAGGCCGCGACGCTCAGAAAGACGCGGGCCGAGACGCTGGCGCGCAAGCGCTCTGACGACGGCTCGATCGTCGAGGTGCCGAGCGCCCAGCTCGTCGCCGGCGATGTCGTCGTCGTCTCCGCCGGCAATCTGATCCCGGCCGACGGCGACGTGGTCGAGGGCATCGCGACGGTCGACGAGTCGGCGATCACCGGAGAGTCGGCGCCCGTGATCCGCGAGTCGGGCGGCGACCGCTCGGCGGTGACCGGCGGGACGCGCGTCCTCTCGGACCAGATCGTCGTGCTCGTGACCGCGAAGCCGGGCGAGTCGTTCCTCGACCGCATGATCGCCCTCGTGGAGGGCGCGGTGCGGCGCAAGACGCCGAACGAGATCGCGCTCGACATCCTGCTCGCCGGACTCACGATCACGTTCCTTGTCGCGGTCGTGACGCTGCAGCCGTTCGCGATCTATTCGGACGCGCGGCAGTCGACGATCGTGCTCGTCGCGCTGCTCGTCTGCCTCATCCCGACGACGATCGGCGCGCTGCTCTCCGCGATCGGGATCGCGGGCATGGATCGCCTCGTGCAGCGGAACGTCCTCGCGCTCTCGGGCCGTGCCGTCGAGGCGGCAGGCGATTGCGACGTGCTCCTGCTCGACAAGACCGGCACGATCACGCTCGGCAACCGTCAGGCGACCGAGCTGATCCCGGCGCCGGGCGTGACCCCGGAACAGCTCGCCGACGCCGCACAGCTCTCGAGCCTCGCGGACGAGACGCCCGAGGGGCGCTCGATCGTCGTCCTCGCGAAGGAGCGGTTCGGGCTCCGCGAGCGCGACCTCCACGGTGCGACGCTCGTTCCCTTCTCGGCGAACACGCGGATGAGCGGGATCGACATGGACGGCCGCTCGGTGCGCAAGGGCGCCGCCGACGCGATCGCGCGCTGGGTGACGGACGCCGGGGGCTTTGTCCCACCGGAGCTCCAGGCCGAGGTCGACGCGATCGGCACCGCGGGCGGCACGCCGCTCGTCGTCGCCGAGAACGGCCGTGCCGTCGGCGTGGTGCACCTCAAGGACGTCGTCAAGGAAGGCATGCGCGAAAGGTTCGACGAGATGCGCCGAATGGGGATCCGCACGGTGATGATCACCGGCGACAACCCCCTGACGGCGAAGGCGATCGCCGACGAATCGGGCGTCGACGACTTCCTCGCAGAGGCCACGCCCGAAGACAAGATGGCCCTCATCCGCCGCGAGCAGGCGGAAGGACGGCTCGTCGCGATGACCGGTGACGGCACGAATGACGCCCCGGCGCTCGCCCAGGCGGACGTCGGCGTGGCGATGAACACCGGCACGCAGGCTGCGAAAGAGGCCGGGAACATGGTCGACCTCGACTCGAACCCGACGAAGCTCATCGAGATCGTCGAGATCGGCAAGCAGCTGCTCATCACACGCGGGTCGCTGACGACCTTCTCCATCGCCAACGACGTCGCGAAGTACTTCGCGATCCTCCCCGCGATGTTCGCGGGGGTGTTCCCCGTGCTCGACCGGCTCAACGTGATGGACCTCTCGAGCTCGCGGACGGCGATCCTCTCCGCCGTGATCTTCAACGCACTCGTCATCGTCGCGCTCGTCCCGCTCGCCCTCCGGGGCGTCCGCTACCGCCCAGTGGGCGCTGCGGCGCTCCTGCGCCGCAACCTGCTGGTCTACGGCGCCGGCGGCGTCGTCGCGCCCTTCCTCGGCATCAAGCTCGTCGACCTCGCCCTCACCGGACTCGGAGTCAACTGATGCGTCGCCAGCTCGTTCCCGCGGTTCTCACGTTCCTCGCCCTCACGCTCCTCGTCGGCGTCCTCTACCCGCTCGTCGTGACGGGCGTGTCGCAGGTCGCGTTCGGCGACCGGGCGGACGGCTCCCTCATCCGCCGTGACGGCGTCGTCGTCGGCTCGTCGCTCCTCGGCCAGTCCTTCGCCGACGAGGGGTCGTTCCACCCACGTCCTTCGGCCGCCGGCGACGGGTACGACGGCGCCGCGAGCTCGGCGTCGAACCTCGGCCCGACGAACGCCGGCCTCCTCACCACGGTCGAGGAGCGGGTCGCCGACTACCGCGAGCTGAACGCGCTCGACGGAGGCACGCCTGTCCCGGTCGACGCCGTCACCGCCTCGGGGTCGGGGCTCGACCCGGACATCTCTCCCGCCAACGCGAAGTTGCAGGCCCCTCGCGTGGCGCAGGCACGCCGCATCGAGCTCGCGCGCGTGCTCGAGCTCGTCGACGACAACACGCACGATCGCACGCTCGGCTTCATGGGCGAGCCGCGCGTCAACGTCCTCGAGCTCAACCTCGCGCTCGACGCCGAGCGCTGATTCCGGTGCACTAGGGGCGACATGGCCCGCGGCACCCTTCGCATCTACCTCGGCGCGGCGCCGGGCGTCGGCAAGACGTACGCGATGCTCGGCGAGGGTCGGCGGCGCGACGGGCGCGGGACCGACGTCGTCGTCGGCGTCGTCGAGACCCACGGTCGCGAGCAGACGCGCGCCCAGATCGGCGACCTCGAGGTCGTCCCGCCCCGCACCATCGAGTACCGCGGCTCGTCATTCGAGGAGATGGACATCGACGCGATCCTCGAGCGGCGTCCCGAGGTCGCGTTGGTCGACGAGCTCGCGCATACGAACGTTCCCGGGTCGCGAAACGACAAGCGCTGGCAGGACGTCGACGAGCTGCTCGAGGCCGGCATCACGGTCATCTCGACCCTGAACATCCAGCACCTCGAGTCACTGAACGACGTCGTCGAGCGCATCACGGGCATCGCCCAGCGCGAGACGATCCCCGACGAGATAGTGCGGCGCGCCGACCAGATCGAGCTCGTGGACATGGCGCCCGAGGCGCTCCGGCGACGCATGGCACACGGCAACGTCTACCCGGCGGAGCGGATCGACGCCGCGCTCGGCAACTACTTCCGCGTGGGGAACCTCGGCGCCTTGCGAGAGCTCGCGCTCCTGTGGGTCGCCGACCGGGTCGACGAGGCGCTCGACGAGTACCGGCGACTCCACGGCATCGAGCGGCCGTGGGAGACCCGCGAGCGGGTGCTCGTGGCCCTCACGGGCGGCGCAGACGGCGACCGGCTCGTGCGCCGCGCCGCCCGCATGGCCCAGCGGGCGAAGGGAGACCTCGTTGCGGTGCACGTGCGATCGCAAGACGGGCTCGCCCCCTCTGCCACGGAGGCGCTGGCCGATCAGCGGACGCTCGTCGAGCGTCTCGGCGGCACCTATCGCGACGTCGTCGGCGACGACATCGGCAAGGCGCTGGTCGACACCGCCCGCCGGATGAACGCGACCCAGATCGTGCTCGGCGCGACCCGCCGGTCGCGGCTCACCGAGCTCCTCCGGGGCTCGGTCATCGGGCGCGTGATTCGCGACTCGGGCGAGGACGTCGACGTCCACGTGATCAGCCAGGCGGGCGGCGCCGGCGAACGGCCTCTCCGGCGGCGGCCGACCGCCCTGCCGAGCCGCCGGATCGTCGCGGGCGCCGTGGCCGCAGCGGTGCTCCTTCCGGCCCTCACGGTCGTCCTCGCAGCGCTTCGCGACGAGCTCGGCCTGCCCAGCGTCCTCCTGCTCTACTTGCTCGTGGTCGTTGTCGTGTCGGCGATCGGCGGGCTCTGGCCCGCGCTCGGCGCCGCAGTCGCCGGCTTTCTCCTCGCCAACTGGTACTTCACGCCGCCGCTCTACACGTTCACGATCGGCGAGGGCGAGAACCTGCTGGCGCTCGCGATCTTTCTGATCGTCGCGGCGACGGTGAGCGGCTTCGTCTCGCTCGCCGCGCGAAGGGCGGCCGAAGGCCAGCGGGCGCGCACCGAGGCAGAGACGCTCGCGCGGCTGGCCGGAACCTCGACCGTCGCGGAGATCCTCGAGTCGATCCGCCGGACGTTCGCCCTCGAGGGCCTCACCCTGTGGCATCGCGACGATCGCGACTGGGTCGTCGATGCGGAGGTGGGGACGCACGCCGAGCGGGACGAGGCGACGGTCCGCGTGGACAGCAGCCATGCGCTCGCGCTCGTCGGCCCGCCCATTCCTGACGACGAGCGCCGCCTCCTCGACGCATTCGTCGCGGAGCTCGCCGGCTCGATCCACATCGAGGAGCTGGAGGCCGATGCGTCGCAGGCCGACGACCTCGAGCGCGTGAACGACCTGCGGCTCGCGATCCTGTCCGCCGTCTCGCACGACCTCCGCACACCGCTCGCCGGTATCAAGGCGTCGGTGACCTCCCTGCTCGACGACGAGATCGACTGGCCCGCCGGCGACCGCGAGGCGTTTCTCGCCACGATCGACGCCGAGACCGACCGGCTCGACGGGCTCGTCGGCAACCTCCTCGACATGAGCCGGCTGCAGACCGGAGCCCTCCAGGTGTCGGCCTCGCCGATCGGTCTCGACGAGATCGTCCCCGCAGCGCTGCGGAGCATCGGCACACGCGCAGCCACGATCGACGTCGACGTCGGCGAGACGCTCCCCCGTGTCGTCGCCGACCCCGGGCTACTCGAGCGCGCGATCGCCAACGTCGTCGCGAACGCCCTCGTCCACGGTGACGGCGCGCCGGTGCGGATCGTCGCCGGCGCGGTCGACGGTGGCATCGATCTCCGGGTCGTCGACCGCGGCCCGGGGGTCCCGACGGGAGAGCGCGAGCGCATCTTCGTGCCGTTCCAGCGGCTCGGGGACAGCCCGCAGGGGGGAAGCGTCGGGCTCGGGCTCGCGGTGGCACGCGGTTTCGTCGAGGCAATGGGCGGCTCGGTCGAGGTCGAGGACACGCCCGGCGGCGGGCTGACCGTCGTCCTACGGCTGCAGGCGGCGACGTGACGCGGATTCTCGTCGTCGACGACGAGCCGCAGATCCTGCGGGCGCTCGCCGCGAACCTCAAGGCACGGGGCTACGCCGTCGACCTTGCGGGAACGGGCGAAGCGGCGCTGACGCTCGCGCAGCGCCATCGACCCGATGCGGTGATCCTCGACCTCGGGCTCCCGGGCATGGACGGCCTCGAGGTGATCGAGGGGCTCCGTGGCTGGACGGACGTGCCGATCGTCGTGCTCTCCGTCCGCGAGCGCGAGGCGGAGAAGGTGGCAGCCCTCGACGCCGGCGCCGACGACTACGTCACGAAGCCGTTCGGCATGGGCGAGTTGCTCGCACGTGTGCGCGCGGCGCTCCGTCGCTCGGCGCCCGGAGAGGCCGAGGCGGTCGTCGAGACGGAGCACTTCCGCATCGATCTCGCCGCGAAGCGCGTCACGGACACATCCGGCGAGGACGTGCGGCTCACCCCGACCGAATGGGGGATCGTCGAGATCCTCGCCCGCCACCCCGGCATGCTCGTCTCACAGCGACAGCTGCTGCGCGAGGTCTGGGGCCCGCAGTACGCAACCGAGACGAACTACCTACGGGTCTACCTGGCGCAGATCCGACGCAAGCTCGAGCCCGACCCTGCCCGGCCGCGGTACTTCATCACCGAGCCGCGGATGGGGTACCGATTCGAGGTCCCGGATGGACGACCCACCGCCGGAGGCTGACAGGCCGTTGCTCCGGATCCTTGACGCCGGGGCTACGCGTCGGAGGGCGACCTCGACGGTGCCTTGACGCCTGCCTGTCTGGTGCGTCTCCGCGCGTGTCTCCAGCGTGCGACCGCAAGCGTGGCGACCCCGGCGACGACGATCATCGAGAGGTTGATCGCCAGCTGGAGGGCAGCTCCACGACACTCGTCCCAGTCGCGGTACGCGGCGGCGACCCCGACGTTCGCGGCCGCCGGGATGGTCGTCACCGAGATGAGGACCCCGATCAGCGCACCCGACTTTGCCGTCTGGAGGGAGAGCATTCCGGCGACCCCGGCGAGCAGTGCGACGAGCACGGAGTACGTGTCGGGGTGCGAGATGAAGAAGGTCTGCGAGCGATCCGCGAGCTCCGCCGACGAGGGGGCGAGATCGAGCGCGCGTACGACCACCGTCAGCGTCAACGACGCCGCGATCGCGATCGCGAAGCCGACGACGAGCGCAAGGATCGACGCACGCGCGACCCGCGGCCGGCGGCGGACGACCGCGAGGCAAAGCGCGGCGAGCGGCCCGAACTCGGGGCCGACCACCATCGCCCCGACGATGAGCACCGCGGAGTCGGTCAGGATCCCGACGGCCGCGATCATCGTCGCGATCGCCATGAACAGCACGTACGCGGCCGAGAGGTCGGTGCTCTCACGCACGTTCTGCTCGACTTGCTCCCAGAGCACAGCGTCGGCCGGTGATCCGGGCGCCCGCTCCATGGCCGCCTGCGCCACGAGCGAGACGGACGCGTCGACCGCCTCGAGCGCAATCGACCCCTCGCGATAGAGGCCGAGCGCGCTCAGCCGCTCGACAACGAGGCTGACCTCCTCGCGGGCGACGTCGCAGAGAACGACGTCGCCCTCAGGCTCGAGCGCGGCGCCCGGTACGTGGACGATGTTGGTTACCGCGCCGAGCCCGCGCAGGAACGTCAGAACTGCGTCGACCAGCGCCACCGGGACGATCAGGCGCAGGCTCGTCACGGCGCCGACTCTATGGGCTCATACGCCGGGACGCCTTACCGGGCGGCATGAACTCACTGCAGTCCCTTGTTCGCCGCCCGGATCACCACCTTGACCCGGCTCCAGAGGGCCTGGCGAGCCCTCGCGATTCGATGGAAGCCCGCAGCCGCGGAGAACCTGTCACCGGTCGGCTGAACTCGGCGGCTAGCCGCTCGAGCTCGTCAGGTCTTCGCAGGAGTCGGCTTGGTCGAACGCGGTCTTCAGCTCACCGCTGACATCGGCATCCTCCAGCGTCTGCACGGTGCTCTCGGCGGTCGTGCCCAGCGCGGTGAGCGTGGTCGTGACCGCGCCGACGGCTGACGGGATGTCGGCGACGCTCGAAACCCCTGCCACAGCGGTCTCGATCTCCGTCGCGCTGCTCTCCAGCTTCGTGGTGAGATCATCCACCGCGCTCTCGACCTGCTCTCCCGAACTGGTATCTGGCCGTCCCAGGCCCTTCAGGCTGTCGGCAAGCGTCTCGGTTGCCGACTTTGCGTCGTCAGCAGCCTGCCGAATGCTTTCCTCCGAGAGCGACGACAGGTCGGTCAGCGGCTGTGCGGCCTGCTCGAGATCGTTCTTCCACGTCGTCACAGCTGAACAGACGCTGCTCGCCCACTCCTCGGTCGCCGACTCGTCGTCTCCGCCGCAACCCGCTGCGACGAGCGCGAAGAGCGCAACACACGCGGCGAGAGCGAACCACAGTCGCGGCCTCCTGGAAGCCACGATCACGTCGTTGGCGTGCGGCGAGCGCCGACCATGCAAGGCGAGTCTACAACCAGGGGATCTCGTGAACGCCGTCGGCACATAGGGGGCGTGCCGTATTCGTTACGCGCCCTCGGGCTCGAGCTCAGCCTCGCGGAGTTCGCCGAGCAGCAGGCCTGAGCACCGCACCCTCGTCTACAGCGCTACCCCTCCAGTGCGATTCGGAGGGGCAGCGCTCGGCAGTGTGGTCAACACACCATCGCAGTGCGGGGGCCACAGGTTCACCGTGCGACCTGCCGGCCCTCGGGTGTGAGAAGGACGACCGGTATCCGTCGCGTTGTCCGTTCCTGATAGCGGGCGTAGCCGGCGTACGTCGCCGTGATCACAACCCAGAGCCGCTCGCGTTCCTGCTCCGACGCCGCCCTGGCCGTGACAACCAGCTTTTCGGTCCCGATCTCGACGACCGCGCGCGGGGTCTGCTGCAGATTGAGCGACCAGGCGGGAGGTCGGTCCGCGCCCCCGTTCGAAGCGATCACCACCAGGGCGGTCCCGTCCCGAAAGAACGTGAGCGGTGTCGTGCGCGGCTTCCCCGACCGGCGGCCCACGGTGGTGAGCAGAAGCACCGGCATCCCGACCACCGAGCCAAGGACACGTCCCCTGCTCACACGATAAGCCGCCAGATGCGCCTTGCTGACGGCTCTGATCGCCCAACGTCGCAGCTTCCGCCGAACCGCTGACACGACGCACACGATCACACCTCACCGCCCGCGGGTTTGCACCGTGTTGCAGCCGCGCGGCGAAACGCCTGCACCGCCGCCATATCTCCCAGGGACGTCGGGGAGAGGACGGGTGCGGACGTCAAGCGGTCGAACTGGGTGAGCGCGGGGACGCGTCGAAGACTTTCGGAACTGCGAGCCCCGTCTCCAGATCGAAGAAATGGAGATGCTCGGTGTTTACCACCATCTCGACGACGGCGCCCGCCCGGGCCCTCGAGCGAATGTCGAACCGGCCGACGACAGGAGTCCGTCGCCGGGCAGCTTCCTCGACCAGACCGTCAGCGGCTGCGACGTCGATATCCGCCGCCACTTCGATCACCTCCGCCGTGACGACGGGGTCGGCTTCGATCTCGACGTAGGCCAGGAGATCCGAGCCGAGGAGCTCCGTGGCGACGACCTCGCCACGCAGACGCTGTCCAGGCGGAGCCCCTGTTGCGACAGCGGCGTCCTGCACGTGCTCGGATCGGATCCCCACGCCGACCGTCCCGCCGACATGACGCTCGAGCTGCGGACGTGAAGCCGCGGCCTCGGGCGACACCGTGAGTCGTTGTTCGCCGATCAGGCAGACGAGGCCCGCGCCGTCACGCTCGACCGTCGCGCGCATGAAGTTCATCGAGGGGCTGCCCATGAAGCTCGCGACGAAGAGGTTGACCGGGCGCTCGTAGAGATGTTGAGGGATGTCGACCTGCTGCAGCTGCCCTTTCCTCAGAACGACGACTCGATCGCCCATCGTCATCGCCTCGACCTGATCGTGCGTCACGTAGATGGTCGTCGTGCCGATCTCGCCCTGGATGCGGGCGATCTCGGCTCGCATCTGGACGCGCAGCTTCGCGTCGAGGTTCGAGAGCGGCTCGTCCATCAGCAGGACCCGTGGATTCCGGATGATCGCGCGGCCCATCGCGACCCGCTGGCGCTGGCCGCCGGACAGCGCTCTTGGCCTTCGCGCCATGAGCTCCGTCAGGCGGAGCACGCCCGCGATCTCCTCGACGCGCTCCTCGATCTGAGCCTTCGGGACCTTCCGCATCCTCAGACCGAAGGCGATGTTGTCCGCCACGGACATGTGCGGGTAGAGCGCGTAGTTCTGGAACACCATCGCGATGTCCCGCTCCCGCGGCAGCACGTCGTTGGCGACCGTGTCGCCGATGCGGATGGTCCCTTCGGTCACGTCCTCGAGGCCCGCAACCATCCGGAGGGCCGTCGTCTTCCCACATCCCGACGGTCCGACGAAGACCATGAACTCGCCGTCGCGTACCTCGAGGCTCAATCCGTCGACGGCGCGCGTGCCGTCGGGGAAGACCTTCGCGACTCCGTCGAACGTGACCGCCGCCAAGTCGCTACCGCCGCGTGAGGCCCTGAAGGGTCGTGGTGGGCGGAGCTCCGGCGGGCATCGATCGTCGACAATCTGGCGATGGTTGACAATTTGGCACGCCCGAGCCTAGTCTAGCCCCCTGTCGTTTGGAGGTGCAACACACCCGTCCGGTGGTTAATGATCAGCCGGCGTTGCCGACCCCATCGTCACCTGATCGAGGAGGTGATAAGGCAGCCACACCGCCAACGACCGTGTCCGAGCAGCCCTTATCGAGAAAGGGAAGTGGCATGACGCAAGAGCGCAAGGGCCCGCAGGCCGAGTCCGGAGAGGTGGGAGGCGGCCTCACGCGGGCGGGTGCACTCAAGGGGTTCGGCGGGATCCTGGCCGCCGGGGCAGTCGGCGGGCTCGCCGGTGCGACGCCTGCCTTGGCACGCAGCACCGCGCCCGCCCGACGCACCGCATCGACGACGAAGATCTCCATGTGGGGCAACCACCCGGAGTGGAAGCCCGTTCTCGACCGGCTCATCGCGGCGTTCGAGAAGACCCACCCGGGAATCGAGGTCGAGCTCAGCTACAAGCCGGGGCCGCAGTACACGGCCGCGCTCAACACCGCGCTCGCGGGTGGCGCCGCACCCGACGTGATCGGCTGGATCGAGGGCGATGCGATCCGCGTCGGCGCGAAGGCCAAGCAGATCGTTCCGCTGGACGGGAAGGTCCCGATCGGCAAGCTGATCCCGGCGGCGCGCGCGCAGGTGGCCTTCAACAATCACGTGTACGGATCGCCGCTGGCTGCCTACACCGTGGGGATCTTCTACCAGCGGCCGATCTTCAAGGAGTATGGGCTGAAGCCCCCGACGAACTGGGCTCAGCTGCTGGCCGCGACGAAGAAGCTCAGGACGAGGGCGTGACCCCGTGGTCGATGCCCGCCAAGGACATGATCATCCCGTACTTCTTCTACATCATGGCCGCCTCGTCGATCCTCGGCCAGGCCGGCTACAGGGGGCTGCGCCGCGGCACCCGGAAGGTCACCGAGAAGCAGGTCGTGAGGGCCGCGCAGCTGATGATCGACCTGCAGGAGTACTACAACGACGGCTTCCAGGCCGTCTCCTACGCGGAAGGGAAGGCACTGTTCGCGCAGGGACGGACCGCGATGCTGATCGGCGGCTCGGCCGACTACACGGGCTACAAGCAGGTGAACCCGAAGGTCGACGTCGGCGTGTTCGGGTTCCCGGCCCCCAACGGCGGGAGCCACGTCACCGTCACCGGAATGGAGCTGCTCTACACGGTCAACGCGAAGTCGAGCCACAAGCCGGAGGCGACGACGCTTGTGAACTGGCTCTCGTCGAAGGGGGCCCAGCAGGTGGTGGCCAACGAGCTGGCCCGGCCCATCGCCGTGGGCGTCGTGCCGAGCCGCAGCAACCGGGTCGGCCGCGAGATGGTGCTCGCAGGCGCGCCTGACATCCCGGTCTGGTACTCGCAGCCCGAGACCGGGGGGACGTTCGGGGCCGTCACGAGCGCCGGTGGGATCTTCACCGGCGACCTCACCGCGACCGAGTTCGCCCAGAAGGTGCAGGCCAGCATCAAGCCCAACAAGAAGGCGTAAGGCCGCTCGTTGGACTTGACGCCCGAGGTGCAGGCAACCGTGCCGAGGGGGCGGCGGGTCGCGAAGGCGATCCGTCGCCCCCGGCCTCACGTCTGGTTCCTCCTGCCGGCAGTCGCGCTCTACCTCGCGTTCTTCATCGTTCCCACGCTCGCCTCGTACTGGCTCGCCATGTACGACTGGAGCGGCCTCGGGCCGATCGGCGACTTCATCGGCATCGACAACTTCAAGCGCGTCTTCGAGGACGGCGAGTTCCGCAGCGCTGCCCTCCACAACGTCTGGATCTTCATCGCGCTCTTCGTCATGACGAACACGCTCTCGCTGTTCCTCGCGGTGCTGCTCGACCGCAAGTCGTGGATGCGCGGCCCGTACCGGGCGATCATCTTCCTCCCCTACATCCTCTCGCCGGTCGTCACTGGCTTCATCTTCGAGGTGCTGCTCAGCCCGAACATCGGCGTCGTCAATCCCGGGCTCGAGGCGGTCGGCCTCGGCGCCCTGCAGCACACGTGGCTCGCCGACCCGAGCACCGCCCTGGCCGCGATCACCGTTGCGCTCGCCTGGCAGTGGAACGCCCTGGCCACGGTGATCTTCATGGCCGGGCTGCAGAACGTTCCTCCGGAGATGAAGGAGGCGGCCGTGACCGACGGCGCAACGACGCTCAACGTCTTCCGCCACGTGACGCTGCCGTACCTCGCCCCTGCGTTCACCGTCGTCAACGTCCTGCTCGCGATCTTCGCCTTCCGGGCGTTCGACCTCGTGTACGTGATCGGGGGCGCGATCGGCGCGCCGAACGGCGCCACGCTCGTGATGGGCACGGTGATCTACGGCAACGCCTTCGGCAAGGGCTCCTACGTCGACACGACCCAGATGAGCTACGCGATGGCGCAGGGGATCGTTCTCTTCGTCTTCCTCGGCGTCGTGGCGGCCGTGCTGCTCGTCTACCTCAGCAGGCGTGAGCGTCGCGTCTACTAGCCCAGGCGCTCTGAGGCGCCGGCGCGCCTTCGTGGCGTGGCTCGGGTCGCACAGCATCCTGATCCTGGCCTGCGTCCTCGTGATCGCGCCGATCTACTTCCTCGTCCTCGGCTCCTTCAAGTCGGTGGAGGAGTTCTTCACTGCCCCCTTCGGGCTGCCGCAGCATTTCAGCGTTGACAACTACCGCCGCGCCTGGACCGAGGCGTCCATCTCGACGACCGTCAAGAACAGCGCCATCGTGACCGTGTCGGCCGTCTTCATCAGCACCGTCGTCTCGTGCCTCGCGAGCTACGCGATCGCCCGGCTCCCGTTCCGGGGCAGCATGGCCCTGCGGCTCCTCTTCGTCGGCGGCCTGATCGTTCCCGTCCAGCTGATCATGGTCGCCATCTTCATCATCATGCGGTGGATCGGGCTGCTCGGCTCGACTCGGGTCGCTGATCCTCGTCTACTCGACCTTCGGGATCCCGCTGGGCGTCCTCGTGCTGGTCGGCTTCTTCCAGGCGCTCCCGAAGGAGCTGAGCGAGGCGGCGACGATCGACGGCGCGACCGACTTCCAGACGTTCATGCGGGTGATCCTGCCGCTCTCGATGGCTCCGATCCTGACCGTGATGATCCTCAACGGTGTCTGGATCTGGAACGACTTCTTCATCGCGCTCGTGCTCTCCACGAAGCCGTCCGTCGAGACGCTGCCACTCGGGATACTCAACTTCTTCGGCGTCTACTCCACCGAGTGGGGCCTCATCTTCGCGAGCGTCGTGCTCTCGGCCCTCCCCGTCGTTGCGCTGTACCTGCTGATGACGCGGCGCTTCATCGCGGGGATGACGGCCGGAAGCGTGAAGGGATGAAGATCATCGGCAGTCGAGACCATCGTCGTCGACGGCGGCATGCGCAACTGGGTGCTGGTCCAGGTACGGACCGACGAGGGGATCTCCGGCCTGGGGGAGGCGACGCTCGAGGGCAAGGCGGAGACGATGGTGGCGGCGGTGGCCGAGCTCACCCGTCTGATCGACGGTCAGGACCCTCGCCGGGTCCAGCATCTCTGGCAGATCATGTACCGGCACTCGTTCTGGCGCGGCGGCCCGGTGCTGATGTCCGCGATCAGCGGCATCGAGCAGGCGCTGTGGGACATCACGGGGAAGGCCGCCGGGCTTCCCGTCTACGCGCTGCTCGGCGGCGCTTGCCGCGACCGGATCCGCCTCTACGCGAATGGACCGCGCGGAACGTCCCCCGAGGAGTACGCCGAGAGCGCGCGCCGTATCGCCGACGCCGGCTTCACGGCTCTCAAGGTCGCCCCGCACGACCCGACGCTGCCGGTCGACTCCTCGACGACGAACCGCGCGGCGGTCGACGTTGTCGGCGCCATCCGGGACGCGGTCGGGCCGGACATGGCGATCGGCATCGACATCCACGGGCGCCTCTCCCCGGCGATGTCGATCAGCTTCGCGCGAGCGGTGGAGGACCTCGACATCTGGTTCCTCGAGGAGCCCGTCCTGCCCGAGAACGCGGCTGCGATGGCCGACGTGGCGCGCGCCACGAGCATCCCGATCGCGACCGGGGAGCGCCTCTTCACGAAGTGGGGGTTCCGTGAGATCCTCGAGCGTCGCGCGGCCTCGCTCCTCCAGCCCGACGTCTCGCATTGCGGCGGCATCCTCGAGGCGCGCCTGATCGCGGCGATGGGTGAGGTCGCCTACGCGGGGCTCGCTCCCCACAACCCGCTCAGCCCCGTCAACGGAGTCGCCTCCGCCCACGTCGCGATGGCGTCGCCGAACTTCGTCGCGCTCGAGTGGGTGTTCGACAATCCTCCGTGGACGAGCGACGTCCTCAGCACGCCGCTCGCTCTGCGCGACGGGTGGCTCGAGCTCTCCGACGCGCCGGGCCTCGGCATCGAGCTCGACCTCGAGGTCTGCGCCGCGCATCCGTACCGGCCCGTCGATCTGCCGCAGTTCTGGCACGAAGACGGCTCGGTCGCGGACTGGTGAGCGCGGCGCCGGCCGAGCAGCTCCTGCGGGCGGCCGAGTGCCTCCGCGCGGCGGGCTTCGACGCAGTCCTGCTCTCGACGCCGCCGAATGTCACCTACGTGAGCGGCTTCGAGGTGCCGATGCCGGTGGGTTACGTGACGGAGGTGACCGGATGGTTGCCTCCTGTCGCGCTCGTTCGCACTTCGGATGCCGCCGGCTGGCTCATCGTGCCCGACCTGCTGCTCCCCGCCGCCACGAGCCAGGCCTGGTTCGACCGCATCCTCACCTTCGACACGTTGGGGCACTTCGAGCCCGCCGATCCCGAGGGATCCTTCGAGGGCGCGCTTCGCGCTGCGCTTCGAGAGGCCGGGCTCCGTGGCGGGCGCGTCGCCGTCGGGATCGAGCCGGTGCTGCCTGCGGTTGCCGAGCGCGTCCTGCGCAAGAGCCATCCGGCGGCCGAGGTGCAGGACGCGACCGGCGCGATTCTCGAGGCGCGGACGGTGAAGACCGCCCGCGAGATCGAGCTCCTGCGCGAGGTGGCGGCTCTCGCCGACGTCGCGCAGCAGACGTTTGTCGCGGCGGCCGGGACACACGTCGGCCGCACGGACGTCGAGCTCTGGAGCGAGCTCGTCGGCGCGATGGAGCGCCACGTCGGCCGGCCGCTGACCGTCGTCGGGGCGCTGATGACCGGCGCGCAGACCGCCGACCTCTGGGCCGGCGGCCCGGTCGGTCGGACGATCGAGCACGGCGACGCGGGACTGCTCGACATCACCCCTCGCCTGCACGGGTACTGGGCGGATTGCGCCAATCCGGTCGTGTTCGGCGGATCGGCGACGTCGGAGCATCGCCGCTACGTCGACGCGGCGAAGGTGGCCTTCGACGCGGCCGTCGCGGCGCTGCGACCCGGCCGGCGTTGCTGCGACATCCACGCCGCGGCCTCGGCGACGCTCGAGCGCCACGGCTTCGCGGTCGAGCACTACACCGGGCACCAGATCGGCGTCGGTCCGAACGACCCGCCGAGGCTCGTGCCGTACGACGAGACCGTCCTGCAGGCCGGGATGGTGCTCGCGATCGAGCCGGGGGTGTACGCCGGCCGCGAGGCGCCCTTCGGCGCGCGCGCCGAGCGCATGGTGCTGCTGACCGACGACGGGGCCGAGATCCTGTCCGCCTTCAGCTGGGGCTTGTAGCGTCAGCCGGCGAGCATGTCGCCGAGCTCGACCCCGCCATCGGGCGAGACGACGTAGACACGCTCGACCCTGACGCCGAACCGGTCCGCGAAGTAGACGCCGGGCTCGACCGCAAGCACCATCCATGACTCGAGCGGCGTCGTATCCGACGGGATCAGGTGGGGATCCTCGAACCCGGTGAGGCCGAGTGCGTGGCCCCCGTGGTGAGGAAGCTCACCACCCGGGAACGCGGTGACGATCCGGTCGTGCATCGCGGCGTACACCGCGGCACCGGTCGCGCCGGGGACGAGCTCTGCCCGTGCCTCCTCGAGGACGTCGAGGAGCCCGCTCCGCACTGCCTCGATCTCAGGGTTTCCGCCGACGATGTGGGTGTGGGCCGTATCGCCCCAGTACCCGGACGTTCGCACGACGACGTCCGCGATCACCGGGTCGCCTTCCTCTGCCGGGCGCGTCCCGGCGACACGCACCGGACAGCAGACCTCTGCGGTGTTCGGCCCGGAGAGGAGATCGCAGACGAACTCGATCGGTCCGCCCGAAGCGACCTGCGCCGTCGACTGAGCGAGGCTGAAGAGCTCGATCTCGCTCACGCCGGGCACCGCGGCTCGCGCGACCGCCTCCTGGCCGAGCCAGCACAGCTCGTATCCGGCCTGGATCCGCTCCAACTCGTCCCAGTCCTTGAGCAGCCGGATCCTCCACATGACCGCGGACGCGTCCACCAGCTCGGCCGAGAGCTCCGCGGCAAGCCGACTGTTCGCGCCGGGGATCTCCGTCGCGACGCCCAGACGGCGGGCTGCCGCGACGGCCGGAACGCGAGCGACGGCCCGGATCAGCCCGGCGACGGGGTCGAGATCGAGCCCGAAGCCCCGCTCGCCGTACCCGATCTCGTCGTCCGCCTGCCCGAGCTCGGCGGCGACGGCCACCTCGTCGCGCATGACGACGAGCGTGCGCTCTCCGTCGGGCGATACGACCAGCGCGGACGGCCCTCCGAAGTAGCGCCAGTAACCGCTCAGGTGGTTGACGTGGTCGGCGCCGAAGAGGACCGTGCAGTCGACCCCGCTCACGGCCATCCAGCCCCGCAGGCGCTCGAGGCGCTGGGGCGGCCGGGGCAGGGAGTTCGTCACGTCGTCGCGACCTTCTACGCGACTCTCAGGCGCTCGATCAGCTCGTCGTCGATCTCGATCCCGAGGCCAGGCCCCGTCGGAACGGCGAGGCACCCGTCCTCCAGCCGGAAAGGCTCGCGCAGGATCCCGTTCACGAGCGTCGAGTCGGCGACGGAGAACTCCGACCACGTCGGCCGGTCGAGGGTGGCGACGAAATGGAGCGACGCCGCCACGAGGATTGCGGTCGAGAAGCAGTGCGGGACGATCTGGACGGCCGAGCTGCGCTCGAGCAGAGCGATCTGGCGGGCGACCGTGAAACCCCCGCAGCGTGCGAGGTCAGGCTGCAGCACATCGACGTGGCCCTGCTCGACAAGGGCGCGGAACGGGGGCAGCGTCGCATCGGCCTCGCCGGCGGCGATCCGCACAGTGGTCGCGTCCGAGAGCCGCCGGTACCCGTCGAGGTCGTCCGGCGCGAGCGCCTCCTCGAACCAGTACAGATCGTGCTCCTCGACACGCTCCAGGAGCTGGAGCGCAGACTTGACGCTGTAGGCCCGGCCGCCGTCGAGCATCAACGTGCGCTCCGGGCCGAGCGTGTCCCGCGCAGCGCCGACGAGGGCTACGTCGTGGTCGGGGTCCTGCCCGAGCGGGCCCCAGCCGAGCTTGAGGGCGGAATAACCCGGCGCCCGCCGCGTGCTCGGCGATCCTGCGCACCTCGCCCACCGACTCGGGCATCACCTCGCTTGCGTAGACCGGCACCTCGGCGATCCGCCGGCCCGCGAGCATGTCGCAGACGGGCCTCTCGGCAGCCTTTCCCGCGACGTCCCACAAGGCGATGTCGATCGCGCTGATCGTGTGGAGCGCCGCACCCGCCCGGCCGTAATGGTCGCTCGCCTGGAACATCAGCTGCCAGAGACGGTCGATCTGGAGCGGGTCCTCTCCGACGAGCACCTCCCTGAGGCCGCGCGCGATCGAGTGCGACGATGGCATCTCGACCATCGTGCGGGCCACATAGGGAGAGGTGTCCGCCTCCCCGATGCCGACGATGCCGTCGTCGGTATGGATGCGAACGAGGAACGCGTCCTGGGTCCCGTCGGCGCGCGTCGTGTCGACCTCGGCGAGGCGCAGGACGATCGGCTCGACGTCGGTGATCCTCATCGACGACGTCCGACGGACGACACGGCAGGGGCGGTCAACGCGACGTCGACTATACGGCGGGCGCGGGGCGAGGCGCCGCTGCAACATCCCACAACCCCGCGTCGAGCCATCGCGGTTCGAGTGCGGACTCGCTGGAGCGAGTCGCGCCGCCAACGAGCCTGGGAGGCGGCCTCCCCGCCGTTTCGCCGCACGCGGCAGAGCATGTGCATTGCCTGCAACAGACGCCGAATTGACCCAATTGTGTCCTGTGCGGGCCCAACGCCGGCACCTACCGTGACCAGTGGCCATGCTCGAATGCGACTTCTGCGGGTGCTATTCCCCCAAGCCGGGTTGGGGCTGGGCTGCCTACCACCGGAGCGGCCCGAACGGGATCGACGAGCCGGGCGTCGCGGTCTTCTGCCCGCCGTGCGCCGCAGCCGTGCACGGTCACCGGCCCGACGTCGCCGCCAAGTACGTGTGCATTTGGGAGCCGCAGGCAGACAGCGGGCCCAATCTCCCCCGAGACGAAGGAGCAAGCAGTTGAGTGACGCAGCAGAGCGGACAGACGCCGCGCAGGGAGACAATCTGACCGGCGCGGAGCCCACCGTCGAGAGGCAAGAGCTAAGCGAGAGGCTTCTCGGGATCCTCGGCGGCTACGCAATGGGCACCGCGCTCGACGCCCAGGACCTGTTCATGAAGACCGCCCCGGGGGCTCTGCCGCCGGACGGCGTTCCTGTCGCGGGCGACGAGGACGCACGCCTCGCTACGTAGCCGTCCCCGGCGAGGGCCGAAAACGCCACCGACACCGCCCGTGAGGGGTGAGCTGCCGCAACCCGCATCAGAAACGCTTCGCGACCTCTGCGGACGCCCGGCGGCACGCCCTCACCGGAGGTCTTTGTTCGCCTCCTGGTCGAACCACATGGCGAACAGCGTGAACTGCGTCCCCGAGACGAGGAGGAGCGCGACGAGGACGATCGTCGCCGTCGTGATGTCGTTCCCCCACCCCACCCGCGAGATGGTCACGATCAGGCCGAGCACGAAGCCGACCACCGTCATCAGCGCGCCGAGGGCGTAGAAGAAGACGAGCGGGTGGAAGTCGCGGATCACGTACTTCTCCTTCATCCGCCACCAGAAGCCCTTGAACAGGAGCCAGGCGATCCGCGGCGCGACGCGGTGGATCTTGATTCCCGAGCGCTCGCCGACGCCGTAGATCGGCCGTGACGGGACGTCGCGCACCCGTGCGTTCTGCACGTTCAGGTGGACGAGCATGTCGTTCGGGAAGCCGTAGCGGCGGTAGAGCCGGTCCAGGTCGAGCCGGCCGAGCGCGCCGAGCGACAGCGCCGTGTACCCCGCCTGCGAGTCGGCCACGTGCCAGTACCCCGACGCGATCTTCGTCAGCAGCGAGAGGATCGCGTTGCCGAGGTAGCGCGAGCGCGGGATCAGCTGCCACGCCTCGCCGCTGACGAGCCTGTTTGCCTTCACGTAGTCCGCCTCGCCGCTTGCGACCGGCCGGACGAGCGTCGACAGCTCGGCGGGGTCCATCTGGTTGTCGGCGGCCATCACGCAGGAGACGTCGACGCCGAGCTCGCGGCAGCGCGCGTAGCCGGTCGCGATCGCGCCGCCGACGCCCTGGTTCTCGTCGTGGACGATCACCTCGAGCCGGGGATCGCCCGTCTCGCGCGCCCGCTCGACAGTTGCATCGGAGGAGCGGTCGTCGACGACGAGGATCACGTCGACGAAGTCGGGGATGCCGCGGATCGTGTCCGCGACGAGCAGCTCCTCCTCGAAGGCGGGGACGACGACCGCGACGCGCTTGCCCTCGACCACGCCGGCAGCCTCCGCTTCGCGGCCGCGGCCTACTCCTGCGCCGGAGCCACGGGTCGGCGACGATCGCCGCGAGGGCGCCGAGCAGGAGGCCGGCGAGCGCGCCGACCGCAGCGGCGTTCCGCCTGCTTGTGGCCGAGGTGCGGACCCCGATCGCGGGCTGGACGACGCGGCTCAGCTCGACGTTCTCTGCGAGCGAAAGCAGCTGCCTCGCGCTGCTCAGGCCCGCCACGACCTCACCGCGGCGCTGCTCGGCGGCGTTGATCGTCGCGTTCGAGTTCGTCGAGACGAGCAGCTTCTCCGCGAGCGAGAGACTGTCGTCGGTGGACGCGAGCCGCTGCTGCTCGTTCGCGCTCTCGATCCGGCGCGCGATGTCCTCGAGCTGGCGCTCGTTGCTCGCGATGTCCTCCTCGAGCAGCTCCATCTTGCGGTCGATGTACGGCACGACCTGCGTGACGACGGTGTTGGCGAACGAGTTGGCGGCGGTCTCGGCCTTGACCTTCGTCGGGCCGCGCACCTCGATCTGGACGAGCGGCGTGAAGTTGCGTGCCACCTGCCCCGGCTGGACGACCGCGGTCGAGGTGACGTTCCCGCGAAGCCGACCGGGCTGCATGTCCGCGGCACTGGCCGCCGCCTTGATCGCGGCCTCGCTGCGGACGATCTCGCTGACGGTCTTCGGGTTCGTCTGGAGGCTCTGCAGCTGGCCGCCGCCCGCCGGCGTGAACGGCTGACCGAGGTAGACGAGCGCCTCCGCGCGGTAGACGTCCCCGCTGCCGACGGAGACGAGCACGCCGAGGATCGCGCCGAGCACCAGGCCGCCGATCGGCAGCCACCAGCGGGCGGTGATGCGCGACCAGGCCGACTGGAGGTCGACCTCGCGCTCGGCGTCGAGGTCGACGCCACCTGTCCGCCGTGCATCGCTCAAGGCGCCGGAACCCTACCGGCCACCCAGGCCCACTGGGCCCGGAGACCGTCCTCGAGCGACGTCGTCGGCGCCCATCCGAGCGCCGCTTCGGCCTTGCTCACGTCGGCGCGCGTGCGCTTCACGTCCCCCACAGCGGCCGTGTGCCGCTCGATCAGGAGCTCGCGACCTGCGATCTCCTCCGCGAGGGCGATCGCGTCACGCATCGTCGCCTCCTCACCGCCGCCGACGTTGTACGTCTCTCCGCTCGTGCCGCGTTCCATCGCGGCGATCGTCCCCGCCACGGCATCGGCGACGAAGGTGAAGCTCCGTGAGACGGATCCGTCGCCGAAGAGGCGGTACGGCTCCCCGGAGCCGAGCGCCTCGAGGAGCGGCGTGAAGGCCATGTCGGGGCGCTGGCGCGGCCCGTAGACCGTGAAGTAGCGTGCGCAGACGGCGTCCAGCCCGGCCGTCCGCGCATGCGCGTACGCGAGGTGCTCGACGCAGAGCTTCGTGACGCCGTACGGCGAGATCGGCCGCGGGACCGCATCCTCGGCGGTCGGGTAGCTCTCGGCGTCGCCGTAGATGGAGGACGACGACGCGAAGACGACGCGCACGCCGCGCCGCGCCGCGGCCTCGAACAGGCGCCCGCTGGCGTGGACGTTCCGCTGGACGTATTGCTCGAAGTCCGGCCCGAAGCTCGCGCGCACGCCCGGCTGCCCCGCGAGGTGGAAGACGCCGTCGACCCCGTCGAAAACGAGATCGAGCGAGGCGGACACGAGGTCGGCCTCGACGATATCGAGCGACACCGCGTTCGCCCGCTTGCGCGCGGGGTCGTAGTAGTCGTTGAACGAGTCGACCCCGACGACGTCGTGCCCGGCGGCGGCGAGCGACTCGGCGAGGTGCGAGCCGATGAACCCGGCCGCGCCGGTGACGAGGTATCTCACGTCCCCGGCTCCGCGGCGACGGGGTGCGGCAGCTCCTCCGCGAACGGGACGAGCTCGCCCGCGCCGTTCTCGACCAGGCAGAGGTCGGAGAAGAACCGCGTCATCACGACGCCCTCGCGGAAGTCCCCGAGCCGGGGCTCGGGGCGCTCGCCGCGGGCGAGCTCGAGCGTGAGCTCGGGATAGCGGCTCCCCGCGGCGAGCGGCAGCGGGAACGCGCCGCCGAAACGCGGGTTGACGTCGGTGACCGGCAGGCTGCCGTCCGGCTCGCGGAAGCACTGGATGTTGGCCGGGCCGACGATGCCGATCGTCTCGGCGACCCGCGCGCCGTGGGTGATCAGCTCGGCGTCGCGGAGCGACCGGCCCTTGATCGACTCCCCGCCCTTCGACTGGATCATCGAGCGGGGGATCGCGTTCAGGCAGCGGCTCTCGAGGTCGCAGAGCACGTCGATCGAGAACTCCTCGCCGAGGCAGCGCTCCTGCACCATCGAGTCGACCGGGGTCGAGCGCAGGTGGAACGCAAGCTGCTCGCCGTCCTCGGCGTGGTAGATGTGGCGCGACCCGAACCCCTCGCGAACCTTGACGAGGAGCGGGTAGCGGGCGTCGTCCGGGACGTCGTCCGGGAGCCAGGTGCGCGGGCTGGGGATGCCGTTGTCCTCGAAGAACCGGTGCGCCAGGTACTTGTCCCCCATCGTGCGGCACACCGCGGGGCTCGGTGCGAGGACGAGGGCCGGCGCCAACTCGTTGCGGGCGGCGGAGACGATCTCCTGGTCGAGGTCGGTGAGCGGCACGACGAGGCGTACGTCGTGCTCGGCCACGAGCCCGGCGAGCGCCCGCACGTAGCCGGGGTCGTCGACCCGCGGGACGAGCGCCTTCTCGTCCGCGTGGTAGAGCGCAGGCGCCAGCGGGTCGAGATCGGCCGCGATGGTCGTCGCTCCCGCTCGCCGGAAGGCGCTCACGATGTCGACGCGCTGTCCGGCGCACGTGAAGAGAACGCTGATCATTCGACGGCGGAGCGTACCGGCGCCACGATACGGGCTCCTGTCACTCGTACCAGCAGTCGTACATCGTCTGTCGCTGGGTCGGGGACGGCTTGCGAGGCGCCTCCCAGACGTAGACGACGTTACCGCGGACGTCGAGGCGGAGCTCTATCTTCCGCCCGATCGCGAGGTATGCAGCGGCGAGCCGCCGTGCCTCCTCCTCCGTACTCGCGATCGCGACCTGGACGCCGTTTTGCTCGACGCGGGTCACGAGCGCGCCCCCGCGCGCCGTACGCGCGATCGGATCGTTCCGGTTCGAGTCGACCGCGAGCAGCTTCTCGCGGCGCAGGCACTTCTCGGTGAGCTCGAGCGCCGTCGGCTCGTCATGGACGGAGCGATAGACGAGCCACCCCGCAAGCTGCGCCACGACGAGCACGCCGACCACGGCGAAGGCGACGCTGACATACCGCCACTCCTCGGCAGGGCGCGCCTCGGTCACAGCCGATCCACCGCGAGGAGGAACGGGACGGCAACGAGAGCGAGCGCCGCCAGAGCCACCAGGAAGACGGTCGAGAAGCGCGGAAACCGCGTTCGCAGCCCGTCGAAGGCGAAGCCGAAACAGGCGGCCCAGGCGGGCACCGCGGTGAGCATGAAGGATCCCTTCACGGTGTCGCCGTCCGGTGTCGGGTACGACGTCGCGAAGTACAGGACGCCGGCGAGGGCGGCGAGCGGAAGGAGTGCGACGAGCTGGCGCTCGACGGAGCGGCCGGGATGACGGACGGCGAGGCCGAGGAGCGCGAGCCAGCCCGCAACCGCCACCAGCGTGAAGGGCAGGCCGACGATCGACATGGCCACGAGCTCGCGGCGGGTGCCGCCAGACGGCGTGCCCCGTCCTGGGAGCCACCGCCACGTGCCGAAGTAGTCCCCCCACGCCTCCGTGTAGGCGATCGGGATGAACTGACGGGAGTACGACGGGCGGTAGGGCGACGTGACGACCTCCGGCAGCCCGCCGCCGACGAAGAAACCGAGCGGGCGGCGTGACCACACGGGCTCGGCGGGGTGCGGCTGCCCGAAGAGGGCGCTGTCGTACTGCCGTACCTGGTGCGCATACCAGAGCCCGGGAACGAGGATCGCGACCGCGGTGACGGTCGCGATCGCGCCGGCGAGCCGCCGACGCTCGTGCGGCCGCGTGACAGCCGCAACCGCGAGGACCAGGAGGACGACACCGAGCGTCCAGAGCGTCCAGGCACGGACGAGCTGCGCGAGGCCGAGCGCAAGGCCGAGCCCGAGCACCAGGGGCAGCCGGTAGTCGGATCGGACGAGCATGCGTGCCGCGACCACGAGCGCGACCGTCGACAGCAGCATCGAGAGCGGCTCGGGGTGGAACATCGCCGCCGACTTCATGACGACCGGGCACGCGACGAAGAACACGGCCGACGCAAGGTGCAGCACCTCTCTCCCGGGCCAGAGCAGGCGCACGAGGGCAAGGAGCAGGAACAGCGTGGCGATCGCCGCCAGGGCATTGAAGACCTGCCCGACCCGCTCCGGGTGGTCGAGCCCGAGGAGCTCTCCGAGCTCGATCGCCACGCCGCCGATCGCGAAGAAGCCGGGCGGTGTGTAGTAGCTCCCGGTGCCGTCGGGGAGCCGGCCGTCGCGTACCAGGCCCTCTGCGTACTCCAGCGCCTCGGCCGCGTCGTAGCCCGCGATTGCCGGATAGACGGTCGCGTTGCGAACGGCGATGACCGCCGCCAACGCGATCACCGCGAAGGTCGCCGCACGCCCGACGCTACGCCGCGCACCCGGAGCCGACACGGCGCGACTCTAGTGCGACCTGGTAGGAGAGTCGAGCCGCGAAGCTCTGGATGACCGATCTAGCGCCAGCCGCCCGTCGCGCCGCGGTACGTGCCGCCGAAGAGCGCGAGCGGCGTGCGGGCGAGGATCCGCAGGTCGACGGCCGGCGAGCGGTTCTCCACGTACCAGACGTCGAGCTCGATGCGGTCGGCCCAGGGCAGCTCGGCGCGGCCGTGGATCTGCGCCCAGCCGGTCAGGCCCGGACGAACGGCAAGCCGCCTGCGCTGTCGCTCCGTGTACCGCTCGACCTGGTAGCGGAGGGTCGGCCGCGGCCCGATCACCGACATCTCGCCGCGGACGACGTTCCAGAGCTGCGGCAGCTCGTCGATCGAGGTTCGTCGAAGCAGGCGCCCGACCCGGGTGATGCGCGCATCGCCGCGGTCGACCGCGAAGCCGGCGCCCTTCTGCTCCGCGTCGACGACCATCGAGCGGAGCTTCAGGAGCTCGAAGTCGACGCCGTCCTTGCCGACGCGGGTCTGCCGGAAGAGGATCGGCCCACCGTCCTCGAGCTTCACGGCGAGCGCGGCCGCAGCGAGGAACGGGCCGGCGACGACGAGGCCGAGCCCCGCGACCGCGACGTCCGCGACGCGGTTCACCGCGTCGCCGCCGGATCCCAGGCGGCCTGTACGCCGTGTCGGAGGTAGTTCCAGAGCGCCTGCGCGGTGGCCCACGTCACGTACGTGTAGTACCGCGCGATGGGCACCCCGGCCGCGAACGCCGCGAGCAGCGCGAGCTGCCCGAGCAGCGACGAACGCGTACGGCCAGCCCTCCGGCGCGAGGACGATGCTCGTCCCGAGCAGCACGACGTGGAGCAGCCCGCTCCCGTAGCGGAGCAGGCGGTGGGACACCACCGAGACGAGGTACCCGGGCGGAAGTCGTCGGAGCATCGAGCCGCGAAGCGTGATCTCCCAGCAGTGCTCGAACATCCGCACCTTGCGCGCGTACTCGGTCTCGTTCGTCGGTGTCGGCTTCTCGAACGCATGCGCTCCCGGCTGGTAGACCGCGCGGCGCCCCGCCTGCACCATCCGGTACGGGAACGCGAGGTCGTGCCCCCAGCGCGGGTCGACCTCGACATAGTCACCCCGGTTGAGCGCATAGATCGAGCCGTTGCCGCCGGTGATCGAGCCGAGGTGCGACTCCTGCTCGCGCAGCCAGAGCTCGTAGCGCCAGTAGAGGCCCTCGCGGTTCGTGCCGGCCGCGTCCTCGAGCCGGAGCCGGCCGCAGACGTAGGCAACCTCGGGGTCGGCGAGATCGGCCACGAGGTGCCGGAGCGCATCCCGTGCCCACGTGGCGTTCGCGTCCGAGAAGGCGACGACGTCGCCGGACGTCTCGCGGACCGCGCGGTCCTGAGCGGCGACCTTCCCGCCGCGCTCGCAGTCGAGCAGGCGGACGCGCGGCTCGCGGACGGCGACGGCCTCGACGAGCTCGTTCGTCCGGTCGGTCGGTCGACGCGTCGGAGGCGACGACGATCTCCAGGCGATCCGCCGGGTAGTCGAGCGCCAGCAGGTTGTCGAGCCGCCGCTCGATCACGGCCTCCTCATTGTAGGCGGCGACGACCACGCTGACCGACGGCTCGGAGCTCGGATCGGCCGCGACGTCGCGTCGCCGGACACGGGCCAGCGCCCCCGCCGCGAGTGGGTAGCCGACGTGTGTCCAGGCGAGCGCGCCGAGCGAGCCCCAGAAGAGCGCCTTCGCCACGGCCACGGGGCGAGTGTAGTTACGCTCGCGCGCGATGACGCGCCCCGATTCGCGTGCTCCGGGTGATCGCGCGACTGAACGTCGGCGGCCCGGCGCTGCACGTGACGTACCTCACCCGCGGCCTCGCGGAGCGTGGATACGAGACGACGCTCGTCGCCGGAGATGTGGCCAGAGGCGAGGAGTCCATGGCGTTGCGTGGCCGAGCGCTCCGGCGTCTCGGTCGTCACGCTCCCGGCCTGTCGCGCGAGCTCTCACCGGTGCGCGACGCGATCGCGGCGTGGCGGCTCGCGCGGATCATCCGCGCGGTCCGGCCGGAGCGTCGTGCACACGCACACGGCGAAGGCGGGTGCGGTCGGGCGGGCGGCGGCGCTGCTCGCGGGTCGGCGCCCGGTCGTCGTGCACACCTTCCACGGGCACGTGCTCCGCGGGTACTTCGGCATGGTCGGGACGCTCGTCTTCCGCGCGATCGAGACGGCGCTCCACGCGGTGTACTCGGACCACCTCAGTCGCGGTCAGCCCCGGTGCGCCGACCAGCTCGTCGGCCTGGGTCGCGCCGGGCATCGAGGCTGCTTGGTGATCCGCCTCGGG
The DNA here is from genome assembly GCA_963814565.1 of uncultured Actinomycetes bacterium. Classification (GTDB taxonomy): domain Bacteria; phylum Actinomycetota; class Thermoleophilia; order Gaiellales; family Gaiellaceae; genus Gaiella. The sequence continues at coordinate 1,133 of CAWFDO010000018.1, read as the reverse complement.
ATCGGGCTCGGTACCCGCGGTTGGTCGAGGCGGTCCCGATGGAGCGCGCCCAGGCTGGCCTTCGGGATCGAGCACGGCACGCTTTCGTGGTGGGGTGGTCGGTGGCGGTGGCCAGCGGCATGAGCTGGGACCGACGATCTCTCGCACAACTGGCTGGGCGGCGCTGCGCGAGCGTGGCGTCGACTCGCTGCTCCTCCTCGTCGGCGACGGCGACGACCGGGAGCGCCTCGAGCAGCGCGCGCACGACCTCGGCCTCGCGCGGGCCTGCCTGTTCCTCGGCTACCAGGAGGACGTGGCGCCGTGGTACGCGATTTGCGACGTGGTCGTGCTCGCGTCGGCGAGCGAGGGCACGCCGGACGCGGTGACGATCATCGAGGCGCTCGCGGCAGCGCGGCCGAAGTCGTCGCGACGGCCGTCGGCGGGGTGCCGGACGTCGTCGACGAGGGCGAGACCGGCTTCCTCGTGCCCCAGGGCGACACGCAGGCGCTCGCCGAGCGGCTCCAGGTACTCGCGCTCGACCCGGCCCGACGCGCGGCGATGGGGGAGGCGGGACGCGATCGCGTCCTCGGCCGCTACGCCGTCGAGCGCCTCGTGGGCGACGTCGACGCGCTCTACCGCGAGCTGCTCGGCAACGTGAGCTCTTCGACCAGGCGCCGGTAGCGGCCGAACGCGACCTCGCGGTCTGCCTCGCGCTCGACCCACGTGCGGCCGCGCTCGCCCATTCCCTCGAGCGAGAGCCGCCCCTCCAGCACGTCGCGGATCGCGCCGGCGACCAGCTCCGGGCGTCCCGGAGGCACGACGATCCCGCAGTCGGCCTCCTGCGCGAGCCGCACCGACTCGCTGTCCGCCGTCGGCCGAGACGAGGACGGGCCGCCCGGTCGCGAGGATCCCGTACAGCCGGCTGGGAACGACGTATCCGGACAGCCCGCGGGCGAGCCCGACGTAGTGGAGGTCGGCCGAGCCGAGCGACAGCGAAAGCCGGGCGCGTGGCTGGTAACCGAGGAAGCGGATGATCCCCGTGACGTCGAGGCGTTGCGCCAACTGCGTCAGCTCGCCGTGCCGCGCCCCGAAGCCGATCACCATGATCTGGAGCTGCTCCAGGTCGCGGAGGAATGTCGCCGCGCGGACGAGCG
>CAWFDO010000017.1:0-126027 GCA_963814565.1 uncultured Actinomycetes bacterium | reverse complement strand
CGCAGCGAAAATGCACGCGGTGGCATCGGCACGCGCGTACCGGCGCGGGCTCCCCCGCCGGTGCCGCCCGACGGGCCTCGGCAACGGCGACTCGAAGCGCTAGATGACGACCCGAGCGACCAGAGCAGATGCCCAGCCGAGTATCTTCGGGACAATGGGACGCCGAAAGCTGGCCGTGAGCGAAGCCCTGTTGCCGGTGCGGCGTGCCGTTGTGAAGCTGCGGGAGGAGCGGCGCGAGTACGACGTGACCGTCCATGCGCCATACCGCTTCGCCGAGGAGATCGCCACGGCGCAGCCGCGCTTCTCGAATCGGTTTGCGGTCAACCTGGGTGCTGGGGACGGCGTGTCGTGCAACGACCCCGTGTTTCCCATGTATCAGGCCGGATGGGCAGGGCTGGCCGTGGAGGGCGAGCGCAACGAGGCGCTGCTGGCCAATCTGCCGGCACCGTCGATACGCAAGCTCATCGGCACCGTCATCACGCCCGGAAACATCGCGGAGCTTCTGGCCGACAACGGGTGCCCGGAGACGCCGGATTTCCTGAAGCTCGACATCGACGGCTATGACGGGCCGGTGCTGCTCGAGATCCTCCGCGCGGGCTTCCGGCCCAAGGTGCTCCAACTCGAGGTCCAGCCGGAGATCCCGCCACCCATCGAGTTCGCCGTGCTGTACCACCCGGCCTACCGGTGCGCGGACTCCGCCGGCAAGGTCGGCGGCTTCTACGGGGCTTCCCTCGCATACGTCACGAACCTCGGACGGCGGTTCGGCTACTTCCCGGTGCAGGTGGATTTCGTGACCGGGTTCACGCACGACGTGACGCTCGTTTCCGACCGCTATCGCGACCTCGTGCGCCGACGCTTCGGGATCACCGAGTGCGATGACCCCGAGCTCTTTCTCGCCCATCCGCCGGGGTACTCGCACTTCCGGATGGACGACGGCATCGACACCCGCGCCTGGCGCGAATCCGAAGATCACCATGCGCTGCTAGCCACGGTGTGGGACGCATGTGTCGCTGCGTGCCGGCGCAAGCACGGCACCCTGCTTCCGTTCCATCTCGCCGTCGGCTGACGGTGCTCCACCGACGAGCGGTTCCCTCGACCCGAACGCATCTTCGGGACGAGAACCAGGCCGGGTTCCGCATCTGACTCGGAGCGAGCCCGAGAACGCTTCGGATCGGGTGTATCGCGGCGAAGCCTCGAACGTCGAGCGTGACGGGTTATGCTGCCGCCATGTTCGGCGTCGTGACGCGAGTCAAGGGCATCAAGAACCGCACGCAGGCGCTCGTGCAGCTGAACCTCGAGCTGGCGAAGCTCGAGGGAAAGCAGAAGGCGACCGCGCTCGGGATCGCGGGAGGTCTCGGAGCCGTCGCCGCGGTCCTCATCGTCTATGCGATCGGCTTTCTCTTCGCGGCAGCCGCGGCGGGGATCAACGAGGCCCTGTCGCTCTGGCTCTCTCTCCTGATCGTGGCGGGAATCCTCCTGCTCCTCGCGGCCGTCGCCGGGTTCCTGGCGAAGCGGTTCGTCAGCAAGGCGTCGCCACCGACGCCCACGCAGGCGCTCGAGGAGGCAGCACGTACGGTCGAGACGCTGCAGAGCCATGTCTGAGACGCGAGGTACAGCGGAGATCCGTGCGGAGATCGCCGCCGAGCGAGAGCGACTCAACGCCGATCTCAGCGCGCTGCAGGGCGAGCTCCGCTCGCTCGTGCCGCTGGTCGTCGCCGGGCTCGCCGTGGTGGCGCTCGTCACGTTCCGCAGGAGTGCGAGCTCCGGCGTCCGGATGATGCTGAAGCTCATGTAGCCCCGAAAGCGCGGGCGCCGGCACCGACCCTCGCGCAAACCAGGCAGCCCGACCTCCCACGATCGTGGGAGCGGGACGCGATCCTCTCCGCGAGGAACGCCGCGTCCTTCCCCACGTCGCCGATCAAGTGCAACGCCCGGCGCCGCTGACCGGCCAGGTGAGCCTCGAGCTGGGCGGCGCTCGTCGCCGCGGCCCGGTCAGGCGAGGCGCTTGTAGAGCCGCTCGACGAGCGCCGGGGTCTGCTCGAGCTTCTCGGTGATCACCCGGATGCGCACCTCGCGGAAGTGGTCCGGCTGGACGCCGAGTGCCTTCGCGATCCGCCCGAGGACGTCGTTCGACGGTACGGGGCGGTTTCCGTGGACGATGTGGTTGAGGTATCCGGCCGAGAGCTCCGTCTTCTCCGCCAGCGCCCGGTAGGTGACCCCGGTCGACGCCATGAGGCGCTCAATCGTCGGGCCGAGCGGTTCGCTCGAGTACGTGCGCTTCTTTGCTGCCATCAGTTGCTCCCGACCCAGTCAATCACAGACGCGCGATCGACGCGCGCGTCCGATTCGTCCGGGCGTCGGCGGACGTCGACGGCCCCGTCCTCGAGGCTCTTGCGCCCCACGGTGACCCGTGACGGGCACCCGAGCAGGTCGGCGTCCGCGAACTTCTCGCCCGGTCGGGCATCGCGATCGTCGAGCAGCACGGCGTGCCCCGCGGCGGAGAGCTCCTCTGCCACGGCCGTCGCCAGCGCCTCGACCTCGGCCGAGCCGCCGCTGAGGGCGAGCACGTGGACGCCGTACGGGGCGATCGACGGGGGCCAGACGATGCCCCGGTCGTCGTGCTGCTGCTCGACCACGGCTGCGAGGACACGGCCCGTCCCGATTCCGTAGCACCCCATGACGATGGGCCGCTCTACCGACTGCTCGTCGAGGTACGTCGCGTCGAACGGGACGGTGTAGGTCGTCCCGAGCTTGAAGATGTGCCCGACCTCGATCGCGGTCCGGAAGGTCAGAGCGCCGCCGCAGCGCGGGCACGCGTCGCCCTGCTGGGCAGTTCTGATGTCGGCGATCTGCGCCTCGAAGTCGCGTCCGTGCTCAACGCCCCGAAGGTGAAACCCCGTTCGGTTCGCGCCGGCGACGAACTGGCCCTCGCGGAGCGTCTCGTCGAGCACCACCCGGCCGCCGAAGCCCACGGGCCCGAGTGACCCGGGCTCGGCGCCGAACGCCGCGCGGATCTCGTCGACCTGGGCGGGCCGGACGAGTGTGCCGAGCACCGCCGCCAGCTTCGCCTCGTCAAGACGGTCGTCGCCGCGGACGAGCGCCAGCACGACGTCCCCGTCGGCGACGACGGGCATCGCCTTCGACGTCGCCGCAAGATCGATCCCAAGGAACCCGGCGAGCGCCTCGCAGGTCGCGATGTCAGGCGTTTCCACGGCTTCGGGTGCCACCAGCACGTCGGGAAACGCCGGAGCCCGCGGTACCCCACGTGCGATCTCGAGATCGGCCGCATAGTCGCCGCGCTCGCAGGTGACAAGGGTGTTCTCCCCCGCTCCGGACGGCGCGAGGTAGTCGATCGACTCGGTCCCGCCCATCATCCCGGACTCGGCCTGCACGGCCGTGAACTCGAGCCCACAGCGTTCGAACATCCGCGTGTAGGCATCGGCGTGCGCCCGGAACGAGGCGTCGAGGCCCTCCTCATCGCGGTCGAACGAGTACGCGTCCTTCATGACGAACTCGCGGACGCGGATCAGCCCGCTGCGCGGCCGCGGCTCGTCGCGCCCCTTCGTCTGGAAGTGGTAGAGGATCTTCGGGAGGTCGCGATAGGAGCGGAGCTCGCGCGCGTGGAAGGTGACCGTCTCCTCGTGGGTCATCGAGATCACGAACGGCCGCTCGTTCCGGTCCGCCAGCCTGAAGAGCTCGGGGATCCGGATCCTGCCGCTCTTCTCCCACAGCTCGGCAGGCGCCAGCACCGGCATCGACATCTCCTGGCCGCCGATCGCGTCCATCTCGTCCCGGACGACCTGGACGACCCGCTCGTGGATGCGCCATCCAGCCGGGAGGTATGTCCAGAGACCCGCTACCACCTGGCGGATCAAGCCGGCGCGGACAAGAAGCCGGTGCGACGCCGCCTCGGCATCGGCTGGGTCCTCGCGGAGGGTCGGCAGGAAGAGCCGTGACTGGCGCTGCAGCATCCCGGCAGCCTAGACGAGCCTGGATGACCGGTGCGCGGGTGCGTTGCCCGTCCGGGCGATGCTCAGCCGGCGACGCGGAGGAAGCCGCTGAGCGTCGTGGTCTGCCCGTCGCCGCTCCCCTGGAGGATGAACGAGTCGAGTGTCTCCAGGACGTCCCGTGCCTCCGCCGGGAGCGCATCCGGTCCGGCGAGGCTCTCGACGAGCGGGATGAGGCCGTCGATGTCGACGTAGGCGAAGCCCCGGGTCCGCTCGCCCAGCTCGACGCTCTCGGCCGCGGCCGTGAACGCGTCTGCATCGACGAGCTTCGCACCGTCGCCGACGAAGTCCGCGATGCCGCCCGGCGCCGTGGTGACGACGACCGCGTCGTCGAGCCGCGCGTACGCGACGGTCAGGCCCTCGACCCTGAGCTCGTTCAGCGTCCGGCCGCCGTCGGTTCGCGTCCGTACCTGTCCGCCTGCCTGCTCGGCGAGGCGGCGCACCGTCGTGTCGACGGTGGTGAACGTCTCGTCCACGTCCGGTGGGGCCAGGACGAGGGTCACCTCCGGTACGTCTGTCCCACTGTCGCGGACGTACAGCACCGCTTCACCCGAGAGGGCGTCCACGAGCCCGTCGAGGGACACGCCGACCGTATCCTCGAGCACCTTCGAGATCTCGCCCACGTCGACGCTGCGCTCGACTCGATCGAGGATGCCCTGGGTGCCGCCGAAGGACAGCACGGCAACAGCGTCGGCGGGGACGCGGTCGACGAGCACGGGCTCGTAGCTCGCGCCGTTGTCGTCCGGCGTCCTGACGCCCAGTGAGAGGTGCACGCCGTCGTTCTCGGCCGCGAGCGCCGCGGCGAGCCACTCGACGCCGAGCTCTCCCCGGACGCCGAACACCTCGAGGTTCGATCCGAGCTCGTTCGCAAGCGCCTTCAGATCCACCCACCCGCGCACGAGCGCCTCGGCCGGCAGCCCGGTCATCGCATCGGTGAACGAGTCGACGCCGTCGAGCGTCCCGCGCGCCAGTGCGGCGCGGTAGGCGTCGAGATCGGCCTGCGTCTCTGCGAGCGCCGTCCAGTCCTCGACGGCTCCCTGCACGAGCGGATCCTGGGACTTCGCGATGAGCGCAGCGAGGTGCTCCTCGCTCACCGGTTGAACGAGTACGACGACCTTCGGGCCGGCGGTCACGACGACGACGAGCTCGTCTCCGAGCGCTGGAGCGACGTCGTCCGCCCACGTGAGGCTCTCGTCGGCGAGCGCGCCCCGGACCTCCTCGAGCAGCGATGAGCGCGCCTCGGGGAAGAGGGACAGGAGCCGGTCGGCGTTCTTCCACTGCGCGGAGGACTCGTCCGTCACGAGCGTCACGAATGCCTGCGCGTCCGCCGGGACGAGTGCCGCCGACTCGGGGACGGACCCCGCCTCCTGGGACGAGGCAGCGCATCCGCTCAGCGCGAGCGCAAGCGCGACCGCGAGGAGGGTCTGGAGCGTTCGAAGCCGCATCACGATTGGGATATCGGCGCGCGGGACGTTTTCGTGAGCGCGATCGTGCTACTCCATCGGGATCAGGCTTGCCTCCGCCATCGCGAGCGCAGCGGGCTTCGCCAGCTTGAGGCGCTTCGGGCGCGGCATGCCCGCCTCGATCCAGCGGTCGATCTCGTGGAACAGCTCGGCGATGAGGATGTCCGACGACACCTTCTTGAGCACCCGCCCGTGTGCGTAGACGAAGCCGACGTCACGCCCGCCGGCGATGCCGAAGTCCGCGTCGCCCGCCTCGCCGGGGCCGTTCACCGCACAGCCCATGACGGCCACCTCGAACGCCTGCGGGTACTCACGGAGGCGCTCCTCGACGACGACTGCGAGGCTCTCGACCCCGACGTTGTCCCGCCCGCACGACGGGCAGGCGATCATCACGGGCCCACGCTCGCGCAGGCCGAGCGCCTTCAGGATCTCCCATGCGACCTCGACTTCCTTCACCGGGTCGGCCGTGAGCGAGACGCGAATCGTGTCGCCGATCCCGTCCATCAGGAGCGAGCCCATGCCGACGGCGCTCTTGATCGAGCCCGCGAACGGCGTCCCCGCCTCGGTCACACCGAGGTGGAGCGGGTACGGGACGCGGTCGGAGAGCATCCGGTAGGCCCGGATCATCGTCGGCACGTGCGAGGCCTTGACCGAGATCTTGAAGTCGCGGTAGTCGAGCCGCTCGAGGATCTCGACCTGCTCGAGCGCCTCGACGACGAGCGCCTCGGCCGTGTCCTGGCGCGCGAGCTCCTCGAGGTGCTTCGGGAGCGAGCCCGCGTTGGCGCCGATCCGCATCGAGATCCCGGCCTTCTTCGCGGCCTTCACGACCTGCTCGGTCTTGTCGGGGCCGCCGATGTTGCCCGGGTTGATCCGGACGGCATGCACGCCGGCGTCGATCGCCCTGAGCGCCAGCGACGCGTTGAAGTGGATGTCGGCGATCACGGGGACCGGCGAGAGCCGGACGATCAGTGGCAGCGCGTCGGCGTCCTCGAGCTTCGGCACGGCGACGCGGACGATCTCGCAGCCCGCGGACGCGAGCGCGGCGATCTGCGCCGTCGTGGCCTCGACGTCGTGCGTCTTGGTGAGGGTCATCGACTGGACGACGACGGGTGCACCGCCGCCGATCGCAACGCCGCCGACCGTGATCCGGTGCGCGCTCGCCATCTCGAGCGTCAGGGTACCGGGGGCGGCAGGATGCATCGGTGCCGGTCGAGCCCGAACCGACGCCGTGGCAGCTGCACGCGGCGCCCGACGATCACCCCGACGACCTCTGGGCGGTCGGCGCCGACCTCCGACCCGGCACGCTGCTCTCCGCGTATCGCCTCGGGCTGTTTCCGATGCCGCTCCGCGACACGATCGGCTGGTTCTCGCCTGCCCGGCGCGCTGTCTTCCCCCTCTCGAGGTTCGTTCCCTCGCGCTCGCTCCGCCGGGCCGGCCGGCGCTACGAGATTCGCGTCGACACGGCGTTCGCCGCCGTCGTCGCCGGGTGTGCGCGGCCGGGCGAGCCCGAGAGCTGGATCGACGGGCAGATCACCGATGCGTACGTGGGTCTCCACGAGCTCGGCTGGGCGCACTCGATCGAGGCGTGGGACGACGAGGGCCTCGCGGGCGGCCTCTACGGCGTCTCGATCGGCGGGCTCTTCGCAGCGGAGTCGATGTTCCACGAGCGGACGGACGCCTCGAAGGCCGCGCTGGTCGCCCTCGTCGAGCTGCTCCGGGATGCGGGAGAGCCCGAACGCCGCATCCTCGACGCCCAGTGGCAGACCCCGCACCTCGAGACGCTGGGAGCGGCCGAGGTCACCCGCGCCGAGTACCGGCGGCGCCTGGGCGTCGCGCTGACGCTGGCTGCGCCCTTCTAGCGACTGTCCGTCAGGATAGTCGGCCGATGTCGTTCGTGAGCCCGATGAAGAACAGCAGCAGGACGATCCCGAGCCCGACCACCGAGACCTTCTCGTAGATCTCGCGGGGAACGGTCCGACCGCGCACGCCTTCCGCGATCGCGAACACGATGTGCCCGCCGTCGAGCGGTAGCAGCGGTAGCAGGTTGAGGAGCGCGATCGAGAGCGAGATCAGGCCGAGGACGAAGAGGAACGTCTCGGTGCCCTGCTGCGCCGCTTCCGACGAACCCTGGACGATGCCCACCGGGCTGGCGATGTCGTCGCGCCCGTCTCCCTGGACGAGCCGCCCGAGCGAGGAGCCGATGTCCTGCGTCACACGCCAGCTCAGCGCGAGAGACTCCCCCGCGGCCTCGGGCAGCGGCAACCCCTCGCCGGCGAGGATGAAGCCCAGCCGGTACGCGCCGTCGCTCTGCCGCGGCGCGGTCGGGGGAAGCTTCACTTCCTCTCCGTCGCGGACGACGACCACCGACAGCGGCCGTCCTTCGGAGCCGGAGATGATCGTGGAGACGTCGTCCGCTTCGACGCGTGCGCCGCCGATCGAGACGATCCGGTCTCCCGGCTGCAGCCCCATCGCCTCGGCGGGCGAGTTCTGCGAGATCTCCTCGACCGTCGTCGTCGCCTTGCCGACGGAGGTCATGTAGAGGCCCGTGAAGAGCACGAGCGCGAGCAGGATGTTGGCCGCCGGCCCGGCCGCGATCGCCGTGACGCGCTTCCAGGTCGGCGCGCGCCAGTACGCGTCCGGCCCGAGCGCGTCGTTCAGGTCGTCGAGTGCCCGACGCGCGGCGGCGTCGGTCGCCGGCGACAGCTCGCGCTCGTCGACGAGCTCGCCGAGCACGCGAAGCGAGTCGCGGGCGGCGTCGTGGTCGCCGGCCGCGAGCGCGTTTCGCAGTCGTCCGGCCGCGGGGCTCAGCGCCGGCTCCTCGTGCAGCGCGCGGGACAGCCCTGCGTCGACGTCGACCGGGGCCGGCCGATGCATTCCGGGAATCTTCACGAAGCCGCCGAGCGGGATCGCGCCGAGCCCGTACTCGATCCCGTTCCGCGTCGTCTTGAGAATCGCAGGGGGGAACCCGATGTAGAAGCGCCGCGGCCGCATCCCGAGGGCGAGCGAGGCGACGAAGTGCCCGAGCTCGTGAACGAAGATCAGCAAGCCCAGGCCGAGGATCGCGATCAGGATCGTCATGCCGGCTGGAGCCCTCGCGCGGCGAGTCGGCGCGCCTCGGCGTCGGCGGCGACGAGGTCTTCGAGGTCGCTTGCGGCAGCCCCGTCGATGCGGGCGAGGGTCTCCTCCACGACCGCGGCGATGTCGAGGAAGCCGATCCGGCCCTCGAGGAACGCAGCGACGGCGACCTCGTTCGCGGCGTTGAAGGCGCATGGCGCCGTGCCGCCTCTCTCGCCTGACGCGCGCGCGAGTGCCAACATCGGGAACGCGTCGGTGTCGGGCGCCTCGAACGAGAGATCGAGCCCTGCGAGGTCGAGCTGTGGGACATCCGTCGGGGCGCGATCGGGATAGGTGAGCGCGAACGAGATCGGCACGCGCATGTCGGGCAGGCCGACGTGCGCCAGGAGCGCCCCGTCGCGGAAGCGAGCGAACGCGTGCACGACGGAGGTCGGGTGGACGATCACCTCGATGTGGTCGTACGCGACGTCGAACAGCCAGCGCGCCTCGATCAGCTCGAGTCCCTTGTTCGCGAGCGTGGCCGAGTCGATCGTGATCTTCCGCCCCATGCTCCACGTCGGGTGAGCGAGCGCCTCCGCCGGGGTCACGTCCGCGAGCTCGGCGCGCGAACGGCCGCGGAACGGGCCGCCCGATGCCGTCAGCACGAGCCCGGCGACGGTCTCCGGTGCGTGCCCCTCGAGGCACTGCCAGAGCGCGGAGTGCTCGCTGTCGACCGGAAGCAGCAGCCCCTCTCCCCTGGCCCGCGCCGCGATCGCGAGCTCGCCCGCCGCGACGAGGCTCTCCTTGTTGGCAAGCGCCAGGGTGACGCCGTGCTCGAGTGCCCAGAGCGTCGCACCGACGCCCGCGAAGCCGACGATCGCGTTCAGGACGACGTCCGGCTCGGACCGCTCGAGAAGCTCGACCGCGTCGCCGCCGACCTGGGTGTGCTCGACGCCGTGCTCCGACGCGATGTCCTCGAGCGGCGTGGAGCCCGACTGGAGTGCACAGAGCTCGAGCTCCGGATGCGTAGCGACGACCTCGATCGCCTGGCGGCCGATCGAGCCGGTCGCGCCGAGAAGCGCCACGCGTCGCATCCGTGAAGCATGCCTGTCGGCCAGGCGGATGCCGGTCGCGGGCGTGGTCGTTTCGTTAAGAGCTCACGTGAGGGCGAGAAGCGCGATGTACGCCGCCGGCCCCGCCCAGAGCAGCGAGTCGACGCGGTCGAGCACGCCGCCGTGGCCCCCGAGCAGGCTCCCCGAGTCCTTCACGCCGAGGTCCCGCTTCACCGCCGATTCGAACAGGTCGCCGAGCGTCGCCGCGAGGGCGATCACGAGCCCGAGCAGCAGCGACTCCCCGGTGCTGACGACGTCCTGCTCGTAGAGGGCGAAGAAGCTCACCGCGACACCTGCGAGCGTCCCGCCGACGAAGCCCTCCACCGACTTCCCCGGCGAGATCGCAGGCGCCAGGCGATGTCGGCCGATGGTGCGTCCCACGAAGAACGCCGCCGTGTCGTCGGCGAAGACCGTGAGCAGGATCGTGAAGACGAGCAGGCGCCCGTCGACGGGGATGTCGCGCACGAGCATGAAGTGCGCGAGCCCGCCACCGACCCACGCGACACCGAGCAGGGTGACGGCGAACCCCGAGACGACGTTCTGCCGCGCGCTCGAGACGAAGAAGACGAGGAGGGCGGCGACGAAGGTCGAGAGAATGCCTGCGAGGAGCCACGTCGTGCCGCCGAGCTGCGCGCCGAGGAGAGTCAGGATCAGGCCCGCATAGCCGCCGAGCACGATCGGGCGCAGGCTTCGCGCCATCGCGTACAGCTCGTGGAGCGCGAGCACGCCACCAACGACGGCGAGCCCGAACAGCCACCAGCCACCGAGCCACACGACGCCCAGGACGATCGGGAGCAGGATCGCGGCGACCGCGAGCCGCGAGACGAACGGGCTCACGGAGCGGTTTGGGAGGGGGTCATGGGATGAGCTTCGTCGCAGGGGTGCGATAGGCGTGTGCGATGCGAGGACGCAGGAAGCCCCGATATTCGGTGATCTCGGGGCGACCGAGGACGAAGCAGCGTGCACGTATAGCGCGGCCCTGCGACACAACGATTCATTCCTTGACCGCCTCCCTGGCGCCGAAGCGCCGCCTACGGGCCGCGTACGCCTCGACGGCCGTGCGGAGGTCGTCCGCGCCGAAGTCCGGCCACAGCGTCTCCGTGAACACGAGCTCGGCGTACGCCGCCTGCCAGAGCATGAAGTTCGAGAGGCGCAGCTCCCCGGAAGTGCGGACGAGCAGGTCGATCTCCCGGAGCTCGGGCGCGTAGAGCCGCGCTGCGAGGGCGTCCTCGCCGATCTCCCCCGGCTCGATGCCGTCCTCCGCCAGCCGACGCGCCGCGTGCGCGATCTCGGCGCGACCGCCGTAGTCGAACGCGATCCACAGCTCGAGCGTGTCGAGGTGCGCCGTCGTTCGCTCGAGCGCGGCCATCTTCTCCTCCAGCCACGGCTCGAGCCGGTCGCGGCGTCCCAGGAAGCGGGTGCGAACGCCCTGCTCGGCGAGATCCGGCAGCTCCCGGTCGATCGTCTCGGAAAGGATCTCCATCAGGTCCGCGACCTCGCCGGCCGGCCGAGACCAGTTCTCCGTCGAGAACGCGTACACGACCAGCGACTCGATGCCGAGGTCGATCGCCGCCTCGACCGTCCGGCGCAGCGCCCGAGTCCCGGCCCGGTGGCCCTCGGCCACCTCGAGACCCCGTGCCTCCGCCCAACGGCCGTTTCCGTCCATCACGATGGCGACGACTCGCGCTGCGCGCGGCTCGTGGCTGATCGGGTCGGACGGATCGTCGGTCACGGGCTCATCGGGTTTGATCGCGCGGCGATCAAACCTCCATGATCTCCGCTTCCTTGTGCTTCAGGAGCTCGTCGATCCGCTTGACGTGGTCGTCGGTGAGCTTCTGCACCTGTGCCTCGCCCCGCCGCTCCTCGTCGTCGCCGACATCGCCGTTCCGGACGAGCTCCTCGAGGTGGCGCATGACGTCCCGCCGGACGTTCCGGATCGCGACCTTGCCGTCCTCCGCGTAGCGGCGCACGAGCTTCACGAGCTCCTTGCGGCGCTCCTCGGTGAGCGCGGGAATCGGCAGCCGGACCAGCTTCCCGTCGTTCGACGGCGTCAGCCCGAGGTCGGACTCCATGATCGCCTTCTCGATCGCCTTGATCTGCGTCGGGTCGTACGGCTGGACCGAGAGGAGGCGTGCTTCGGGAGCGCTGATCGTCGCCATGTTCGAGAGTGGCGTCGGCTGGCCGTAGTAGTCGATCGTGATCCGGTCCAGCAGCGCCGTCGAGGCGCGACCCGTCCGGATGCTGTTGAACTCGGTGCGCGTGTGCTCGATCGACGAGTCCATCCGCCGCTCGCAGTCCGTCAGGAAGTCCTCGATCGCTGCCACGCGCTCACCACCTCTCGGTCGACGTCGACGGCAAAGACTCTCACGACTCGCGTTCGCGAGTCGCGACGATCGTCCCGATCCGCTCGCCGGCCGCCGCGCGGACGATGTTCCCGTCGGCGAGCTCGAAGACGTGGATCGGCAGCCCGTTGTCCATGCAGAGCGAGAGCGCCGTCGTGTCCATCACCCTGAGGCCGCGCTCGATCGCCTCGAGGTGCGTGATCGCCGGGAGGAACGTCGCGTTCGGGTCGAGGCGCGGGTCGCCGTCGTAGACGCCCCGGACGCCGTTCTTCCCCATCAGGATCACCTCGGCGCCGATCTCGAGCGCCCGCAGGGCCGCGGCGGTGTCCGTCGTGAAGAACGGGTTGCCGGTGCCCGCGGCGAAGATCACCACGCGCCCCTTCTCGAGGTGGCGGATCGCGCGCCGGCGGATGTACGGCTCGGCGACCTCGGAGACCGTCACGGCCGACTGGACGCGCGTCTGTGCGCCGAGCCGCTCGAGGGCGTCCTGGAGCGCCAGCGCGTTGAGGAGGGTGGCGAGCATGCCGGCGTAGTCGGCGGTCGCCCGGTCCATGCCCTCCGCCGCGGCCTTCATGCCCCGGTAGAAGTTCCCGCCGCCGACGACGACTGCGATCTCGGTCCCGGCCTGCTGAACCGCGACGACCTCGCCGGCGATCGCGGTCACCGTCCGCGGGTCGACGCCGTACTCGCGGTCGCCCATGAGGCTCTCCCCCGAGAGCTTGAGCAGCGCGCGACCGAACGCGGCGGCCGGGATCTGCCGGTCGGCGAGCTCGTGGGGGCTCGTCACGACCCGGCGACCGAGATCCGCGAGAACGCCTTGACGGACGCGCCCTGCTCCTCGAGCGCAGCGCGAACGGTCTTCGACGCGTCGTGGATCCACGCCTGCTCGAGGAGCGCACCGCCCGGAGCCGCTGCGAGGAAGCGCTTGGCGAGCATCCCCTCGACGATCTTCTCGCGTGCCTGCTCCGGCTTCGACTGCACCTCGTCCGAGTTGAGGTAGATCTGCCGCTCCGCGGCGAGCACGTCCTCCGGCACGTCGTCACGCGCGGTGTACTCCGGCGCCGCGAACGAGATGTGCATCGCCACCTGCCGCGCGAGGTCGGCGCTGCCGCCCTCGAGCTGGACGAGCACCCCGATCTTCCTCGCGGGCGGATGGACGTACGAGGCCAGCGTCCCACCCTCGAAGCGGGTGCCGTCGACGACGACGATGTTCTCGCCGAGCTGGGCGACCAGCTCGACGCGCTCGGCCTCGAGAGCCTCGGCCGCACCGGCACCGCTGCCGTTCGCAGAGACGCGCTCGAGCGCCTTCTCGGCGAACTCGCGGAACGCCTCGTTCTTCGAGACGGGCTCGGTCTCGCAGCCGACGCCGACGATCGCCGCCGTGTCACCGCTCTCCTCGACGAGCACGATGCCCTCGGTCGTCGCACGGTCGGCGCGCTTGCCCGCCGCCGCCATCCCCTTCTCGCGAAGGAGCGTGCGCGCGGCGTCGATGTCGCCGCCGGTCTCCTGGAGCGCGCGCTTGCAGTCCATCATCCCTGCCCCGGTCTGATCCCGGAGCTCCTTGACGAGTGCAGCGCTGATCTCGCTCACGCGGGCGCTCCGTTCTCCGCTGCGACCGGCTCCTCGACGGCCACGGGCGCCTCGACGGCTGCCTGGACGGTTTCGGTTTCGGCGACGGTGCCCTCGTCGACTGTCTCTGCGGCGGCCTCCTCGCGCGGCGCCGTGAGCTCGGCCTCGGTGACCTTGGTCGTCGCGGTGGCGACGCCGTCGGCGATCGCGCGAACCACGAGCGAGCACGAGCGGATCGCGTCGTCGTTGCCCGGCACGACGTACGTCGCCTCGTCCGGGTCGCAGTTCGTGTCGACGAGCGCGATCACCGGCAGGCCGAGGCGCTGCGCCTCGCGGACGGCGAGCTGCTCCTTGCGGAGGTCGACGATGAAGACCGCGTCCGGCTGGCGCTTCATCGTCGAGACGCCGCCGAGGTTCGCCTCGAGCTTCTCGAGCTCGCCGCCCATCGCGATGCGCTCCTTTGCCGGGAGCAGGTCGAGCTGCCCCTCCTCCTTCAGGCGCCGAAGCTCCTGGAGGTACGAGATCCGGTCTGCGATCGTGCGCCAGTTGGTCAGCAGGCCGCCCAGCCAGCGGTGCGCGACGTACGGCTGCCCCACGCGGGTCGCCTCGCGGACGATCGCGTCCTGGGCCTGCTTCTTCGTGCCGACGAAGAGGATCGTGCCCCCGCGCTCGGCGATGTTCCGTGCGAAATCGTGTGCCTCCTGCAGCAGCGCCTGCGTCTGCTGGAGGTCGATGATGTAGATGCCGCCGCGCTCGTCGAAGATGAAGCGCTTCATCTTCGGGTTCCAGCGGCGTGTCTGGTGGCCGAAGTGCACCCCGGCCTCCAGCAGCTCCTTCATGGAGACGACTGCCACGATGGTCCTTTCGGTTGGTGTGTCGGTGCGCCGGCGGGCGCAGACGGAACCGGGCTTGAGCGCCCAGCACCCCCGTCCGGAGGCGTCGCCGGGTCGGTGGTCTCGAACTGCGGAATGGTAGCCGTCAGTCGGCGTTTCGCGCTTGCGCGAGGGCCTCGGCGAGGTCAGCCGGGAGCGGTGACTCGAGCTCGACGTGCTCGCCCGTGAAGGGGTGCTCGAACGAGAGGCGGTCGGCGTGGAGGAACTGCCTGTCGAGGCCGAGGTCGCGCGCGACGCCGTAGACGGGGTCGCCGGAGACCGGAAGCTCGAGCGCCTCGAGGTGGACGCGGATCTGGTGCGTCCTTCCCGTCTCGAGCCGCACGTCGAGGAGAGTCCGCTCGCCGAGGTGCTCGCGCACCTCGAACCACGTGACCGCCTCGCGCGGCGTGTCCGTGTCGAGCGAGTGCCGCGTCCGATCGCGACGATCGCGGCCGATCGCGGCGGTGATGCGCCCCGTGCGCGAGCGTGGCGCTCCGCGGACGAGCGCCAGATAGCGGCGATCGATCATGCGCTCGCGGACGGCGCTCGACAGCCGCGCGTGCGACTCGTCCGAGCGGGCGACGACGAGCAGTCCGGAGGTGTCGCGGTCGAGCCGGTGGACGATCCCGGGCCGCTCGGGGTCCCCGCCCGCGGCTCCGAGTGCGAGCAGCCCGTGCGCAAGCGTCCCGCTCCGGTGCCCGCCGGCGGGATGCACGACGAGGCCCGCGGGCTTGTCGACCACGAGCAGGTGCTGGTCCTCGAACACGACCGCCAGCGCCATCTCCTCGGGCTGGAGCGCTTCGGGCTCCGGGACGACGACCTCGAGCTCCTCCCCACCCTCCAGCCGGTAGCTCTTGGGACGCGCCCTACCGTCCACGAGGACGTCGCCCCCACTCAGGAGCCGCTCGGCGAGCGAGCGCGTCCCGACGTCCGGAAGCTCCGCGAGGACGGCGTCGAGGCGCCGACCGGCGTCGGAGTCAGAGACGCGAGAGCGGTGACGTGCCAACGGTGGCGCTCGAGCGGTCGGCTGCCACGAACGAGAGGAAGAGCAGCCAGACCCCGACGACGATGAACGTGTCGGCGAGGTTGAACGCCGGCCAGTAGTCGAGATCGAGGAAGTCCGTCACGTGACCGAGTCGCAGCCGGTCGACGAGGTTGGAGATGCTCCCGCCCAGCACGAGGCCGACGGCGACCGGCAGCAGCGGGTGGCGTCGTGCCGAGCGGCCGAAGAAGATGACGAGCGCGGCGATCGCGCAGGCCGTGAGGACGATCACGATCGAGGTCGCGTCGGCGAAGAGCCCGAACGCGATCCCCGTGTTGCGCACGTGATGGATCGAGAACGGCCCGAGAATCTCGACCGAGTCGCCGAGCGCGAGCTGGCTCGACACGATCGCCTTCGTCAGCTGGTCGGCAGCCGCGGCGGCGACCGCGATGACCGCGAGCTCGACCCACTGCGCGGTACCGGCGGCGAGCGACCGCTGCGCTCCGGGGATCGGCTGGAGCGCGTTCGTCGCGGAGCCGACCCGAACCTCGAGCGGCGGCCGCGCTGCGCGCTCCGGCTCCACGCGTGCCTGCTCGCTCATCCGCGTTCCTCGATGCGCTTGCACGCGACGCAGAGGGTCGCGTACGGCACGGCGTCGAGCCGCTCCTCGGGGATCGCCTGCCCACAGCGGCCACACGTCCCGTAGGTGCCGGCGTCGATCCGGCCGACGGCGACGTCGATCTCGTGCACGAGCTGCTCCGCGTTGTCCTCGAGGGACTCGTCGACCTCGCGGTCGAGCATCTCGCTGGCGTGGTCGCCGAGGTGCTGGTCGCCCGCAGCGCTCGAGAGCTCGCCGTCGTCGTCGTCGCCCGCGACGATGTCGTGCGCCGCACCGAGCACGCGCGCGCGCAGGTCGAGCAGCTCCGTGCGGCGCCGGTCGAGATCGACGCTCACGCGGCGCTCCCGGCGGCCGCGGTGAGACGCTGCTCCGCCTCGTCGGGTGTGAGCCCCGAGAGCTCGACGACCTTGTCGCGCGCCGTCCTCCCCGCGACGACGCGGACCTCCGACCGAGCGAGACCCAGGATCTCTGCGAGCAGGGCGACGACCTCGTCGTTCGCGCGACCGCGCTCGGGCGCTGCGTGCACGCGCAGCTTCCAGGACTCGCCGAGGCGGCCGACGACCTGCGAGCGGGGCGCGCCGGGCACGACCCGGAGCCGGAGACGGACATTCGCTCGGGTGCGCTCGCCGACGGGCACGCCCGAAGGATAGTCAGCGGAGGCGCGGTTACCCGGCGAGCCTGTCGGCCCCCGCATCGGTCGGGGCCGGGAAGGCCGGGCGAGGCGTCTCTGCCGCCCGCTCCTCGTCGACCGACTCGCCCTCGGAGATCACCGCGAGCGCGGCCCGGAGGATCGTCTCGACGCGGCGGGACTCCGCGAGGAGCCGCTCCTTCTCCGCGATCGCGTCACGGATGAGCCGGCGGCCCTCGGCGCTCGCCTCCGCCACGGTGACCTCCGCCTCGCGGCGCGCCTGCTCCTTCATGTCGTGGGCGGCGCGCTCTGCCGAGACGAGCGTGGAGCGCAGCAGGGTCTCGAGCTCGACGTGGCGCGCGACCTCGATCTCCAGGACATGGACGCGCTCGCCCAGCTCGGCGCGCTCGCGCCAGACGGCCTCGAAGCTGTCGGCGACGTCCTCGATCTCCCGGTGGACGTCCGAGCGTCGGTAGCCGAAGAGCCCGCGGCGAAGCGCGAGGTGCCTCACTTCCACGGGTGTCAGGGACATCGTGAGCCTCCTTCGTCAGAGCAGTCGCTCGATGAGCATGTTGACAACACGCTCGAGGATGTAAAGCGAGAACACCGCGATGATCGGCGAAAGGTCGAGCGGGCCGAGCGGCGGGATGAAGCGGCGGAAGAGCCGGATGTACGGCTCGCACACGTCGTAGAGGAACTGCCGGACGCGTTCGAGCGTCGGCGAGGCGCCCGCGCGGACGAACGACGTGATCACGTACGCGAGGATGAGCAGGACGTAGACGCCGACGAACACGGACACGAAGCGCTGCACCGACGTGGCCGTGTCGGCGAGCACGAGAAAGCCGACGCTCTCGTCGTCCACGAAGTCCGATTCTCGCCCGGGGCAGGGGTTCCTCTCGTGGCGCCGCCGTCGAGCCGACGGTGCGGGGCCTCCAGCCTAGACGGTGCGAGCTCGGTGAACTACGCCTGGTTGAAGAAGGCGCCGGCGGGGTCGAGCGCGCGCGCCCGCTCCTCGGCCGAGACCTCGACGTTCTGCGGCGTGAGCAGGAACACCTTGTCCGCAACCCGCTGCATGCTCCCGTCGAGCGCGTAGGTGAGCCCGCTCGCGAAGTCGATCAGCCGCTTCGACAGCTCCGTGTCGGCGCTCTGGAGGTTGAGGATCACCGGGACCGAGTCCTTGAATCGGTCTGCGATCTGCTGCGCGTCGTTGAAGCTCCGCGGCAGCACCAGGTGCACGCGCACCTGGGACGACGACCCGCTGTCGACCCCACGGAGCCGCGAGCGCCGCTGCGACGAGCGCGACGGAGGCGCCTCGGCCGCGAGCTCCGGCTCGGACAGGCTGTCGGCATCCGACCACGAGTCGGGCTCACGCCGTCGCGGCAGGCGGCGCACGTTGTGGCGCTCGCGGCGGCGATAGTCGCGCTCGACCTCCTCGTTCGTCACGCTGAGGTCGTCCTCCCACTCCTCGTCCTCGGCGATGCCGAAGTAGACGAGCGTCCGGTTCCACACGTCGCCGAGGCCCATGCTCGGGCGGATCGTAGCCCGTCCGGGGGACGGCGCCGGTCGGCGCCCGGCTTCAGCGGAAAAGGCTCGACCCGACGCGGATCAGCGTGGCTCCCTCCTCGACCGCGACGCGCCAGTCCTGCGACGTCCCCATCGACAGCTCCTCGAGGCCGTGCGCATCGGCGAGCTCGCGCAGGCGGCGGAACCAGGGCCGCGAGATCTCGGGATCGTCGGCGAGCGGCGGCATCGTCATCACCCCCCGGATGGACGGATAGCGCTCGAGCCAGCCGGGAAGCTCGTCCGGGGCAACGCCCGCCTTGGTCGCCTCACCGGTCAGGTTCACCTCGAGCAGCGCGGGCACGGTGAGACGCCGGGCGGACGAGTCGGAGTCGAGCGAGTGCACGAGCTCGCAGGTCTCGTTGACGACCTTGACCTTGTTCGACTGCAGATGACCGATGAAGTGCCACCGGAACGCGTCGCCGTAGACGGCGTGCTTCGCTGCGAGATCCTGGGCGCGGTTCTCCCCCACCACCTCGACGCCCGCGTCCGCGAGGATCCCGAGCTCGT
Source organism: uncultured Actinomycetes bacterium (assembly GCA_963814565.1). Taxonomy (GTDB): domain Bacteria; phylum Actinomycetota; class Thermoleophilia; order Gaiellales; family Gaiellaceae; genus Gaiella. Next base: position 107,309 of record CAWFDO010000017.1, on the reverse strand, counting down.
CGAGGGGGACGTATTTCGTCGCCGCCACGACCGTCACACCCGGCCCCGCCGCGTCGCGCACCCGCAGGTAGCGCTCCCGCACCTCGGCGGCGTTCACCCGAGAGCTCCGCGTGCCAGCGCGAGGAGCCTCTCGCGCTCGTTCGCCGTGGGATCGTCGATCACGACGTCGAGGAGCCGCGCGAGCTCGGTTCCGAGTGTCGGGCCCTCCCGGTAGCCGAGCTCGATCAGGTCGCGACCGTCCACTGCGAGATCGGCAAGCCGGTGGGGCGCCTCGCGCTCTTCCTCGACGCACCGCTGCAGGAGCGCAAGGTGCTGGAGCTCCCACGGCTCCACCATCTTCGCCGCGAGGTCGACACGCTTGTGGAGGAGGAGCTCGCGTGCGCCGTCAAGGCCGTGCGAGGCGAGAAAGCGGCGCGCGAAGACCCCGTCGATCGGGCCGTCGAGCCAGAACGCGTGCCCGGCGACGATCTTCACGACGTCCTGGCGAAGCGTGTTCGGGTACCGCAGCCGGCGCATGATGCGCCCCGCGGTACGCGCGCCGAGCTGCGCGTGGTCGCCGCCGTCCGCGTCCGCCTGGGGTTTCTCGAGGTCGTGGAATAGCGCCGCCAGCCGCACCGGAAGCGACGCACCCGCGTCCGCCGCGTTCTGCACGACGGCGAACACGTGCTCGTCGAGGGGCACCGGCTGCCGCCGCGTGCCGAGGTCGTAGCCGATCGCCGCCTCGAACTCGGGGACGACCTGGACGAGCACTCCCGCGTCACGCGCGATCCGGAGGGCGTCGAGTGGCCGAACGCCGAGCAGCAGCTTCGACAGCTCCCCCATTCCGTCGGCCGCAAGGCCGCCGCCGATCCGCTCGCCCGACACGTGGCGCAGCCCGCCGGCCTCGGCGCGCATCTGCGCCTCGGTCTCCGCCGGAAGCGTGAAGCCGAGCTGTGAGACGAGCCGGAGGCCCCGGAGGATGCGGAGCGGATCCTCGCGGAAGCTCTCCGGAGAGACGGTTCGCAGCTCGCGGCGAGCGAGGTCGCCGACGCCGTCGAACGGGTCGACGATCTCGCCGGTCTCGAGCCGCTTGGCGATCGCGTTGACCGTGAAGTCGCGGCGCGCCATGTCGTCCTCGATCGAAATCGTCCGGTCGGCGACGATCTCGAAGTCGCGGTGCCCGGGTCCCGTGCTGCGCTCCGCTCGCGGCGGTGTCAGCTCGATGCCTGCCCGTACGAGCGCGCGGATCTCCCGGTCGTGGGGGTAGAAGCGCACCCCGACGAGCTGGCCGTGCACCTCGAGGTCCTCGACGCGCCCGTGCGGCTCGAGTGCCGACCGGAGCCCGGCCTGGTCGACGCCCGGGACGAGGAAGTCCTCGTCGGAGTGCTCGATGTCGAGTAGCTCGTCGCGGACGGCGCCGCCGACGACGTACGCGTCGAGCCCGAGCGAGCGGATGTAACGGCGGATCGCTGTCGGCACGAGCCGGATTCTCGCGTCTCTGGCGAGGTCCGCCCCCTAGAGGTGCGCGACGGCCTCGATCTCGACGAGCGCGCCGGAGGGGAGCTTCGCGACCTGGAACGTCGATCGGGCAGGCGCCCGGTCGCCCACGCGAGTCGCGTATACGGCGTTCATCGCCTGGAAGTCGTCGAGGTCCATGAGGAAGACGGTCGTCTTGACGAGGTTCTCCATCGAGCTGCCCGCGGCCTCGAGGATCGCCTGCACGTTGCTCAGCGCTTGCTCCGTCTGCTGGGCGATGTCGCCCTCGACGGCCGCGTCACCCGGCTTGAGCCCGAGCTGGCCGGCGGTGAAGACGAGGTCGCCGGCGACGATCGCCTGGTTGTACGGGGCGCCCTGGAACGGCGCCGGAGCGGCCTCGGTGCGCACGACCTGCTTCTCCATCACGTCTCCTTCCGACTCGGGTGCACTCACGGGCTGGCAACGGACGCGCGCGCGAGCGCGACGCCCAGTGCCTTGAAGATGGCGGCAAGGGCGTTCCCGGTGTCCTCGCCTTCCATCAGACGGACGTGCACGGTCAGCCCCGCCTCCTCCGAGAGCCGGTCGAGGAACCGGGCTGCGAGATCCGTCCCCAGCCCTCCGGCGCCGGTGAGGTCGGCGTTCGAGGCGACGAGCGGACGTCCGGAGCGCTCGACGACGACCATCGCGAGCGCCTCGTCCGCCGGCGCGGTCGCCTCGCCGAGGGCCCCCTCCGCAAGACGCGGCGCCACCGCCCTCCCGAGGGCGGTGCCCGCGGCGTCGACCTCGGCCTCGGGGTCGTCCGGCTCGATCTCGAGCGCCAGGTCGAAGCCGCCGGCGCGCGCGAGCTCGCCGAGGAGGTGGTCGAGCACGGGGACGCCGGTCGAGACGTTCACCGACCCCGATCCGTGCGAGATGCGCGCGCCGCTCACAGCTCCACCCGCTCGATCGTCGCACCTAGCGCCTGGAGGCGCTCGTCCATCCGCTCGTACCCACGGTCGATCTGCCCGATGTTGCCGATCGTCGAGCGCCCCTCGGCGCAGAGCGCGGCGATCACCATCGCCATTCCCGCGCGGATGTCGGGGCTCTCGAGACGCTGGCCGTAGAGCTGAGCCGGCCCGGTGACGACCACGCGGTGCGGGTCGCACAGGATGATCCGGGCTCCCATCGAGACGAGCTTGTCGACGAAGAACAGCCGGCTCTCGAACATCTTCTCGAAGACGAGCACCGTTCCACGCGCCTGGGTCGCCGCGACGACCGCGATCGAGGTCAGGTCGGCCGGGAACGCAGGCCAGATGCCGCTCTCGATCTTCGGAATATGGTCGCCGAGGTCGTCGACGACGCGGAGCTCCTGCCCCGGCGGGACGCGGACGGTGGTCTCCCCCACGTCGAGCTCGATCCCGAGCTTGCGAAAGGCCGGGACGATGGAGATGAGGTCGTCGGGCTCGACGTCCTCGATCGTCACCTCGCCGCCGGTGGTCGCCGCGAGCGCCGCGAAGCTCGCCACCTCGACGTGCTCCGAGCGAATGCGGTGCGACCCGCCCGCGAGCCGATCGACACCGTGGATCCGAAGGATGTTCGATCCGATCCCCTCGATCTGCGCGCCGAGCGAGACGAGGAAGTGGCAGAGATCCTGGATGTGGGGCTCGCACGCCGCGTGACCGACGATCGTCTCGCCCTTCGCCAGCACGGCGGCCATCACGGCGTTCTCCGTCGCCATGACGCTCGCCTCGTCGAGGAACAGGCGCTTGCCGGAGAGGCCCTTGGTGCGAAGGTCGTATGCCCCGTTGAGCTCGACGTCGACGCCGAGCTCGGCGAACGCGTGGATGTGCGTGTCGAGGCGGCGTCGCCCGATGACGTCGCCGCCGGGCGGCGGCACCGTCGCGCGGCCGAACCGCGCGAGAAGCGGGCCTGCAAGGAGGAACGAGGCGCGGATCTCACGTCCGAGGACGGGGTGCAGCTCGGTCTTCGACACGCCGGCCGAGTCCACCGTCACCTCGTTCGGCCCGGTCCACTCCGCCGCTGCGCCGAGATCGGCGAGGAGCGAGACCATCGTCTCGACGTCGCGGATCCGCGGAATGTTGGCCAGGGTGACGGGCTCCGAGGCAAGAATCGTCGCCGCGAGGATCGGCAGCGCGCCGTTCTTGTTGCCCGCCGCACGAACGGTTCCCGACAGCGGACGCCCGCCTTCGATCACGAACGACTGCATGCGGGGCGGTATCGTACCCGGCTGCGTGGAGGTGACCCGAGACACCGCCTGGGCGACCCTGACGCGCTACACGAAGAGCGAGTCGCTCCTCCGCCATGCGCTCGCCGTCGAGGCGTCGACGAAGTTCTATGCGCGGAAGCTCGGCGAGGACGAAGAGCTCTGGGGGTGCGTCGCCCTGCTCCACGACTTCGACTACGAGATGCATCCGACGCTCGACAAGCATCCGCAGGACGGTGCGCCGATCCTCCGGGAGGAGGGCTACCCCGACGTGCTGGTCGACGCGGTGCTCTCGCATGCCGACCACCTCGAGCTGCCGCGGGACACGCCGCTCAAGCGGACGCTGTTCGCCTGCGACGAGCTGTCCGGGTTCGTCCACGCCTGCGGGCTCGTCCGTCCGACCGGCCTCGACGGGCTCGAGCCGAAGTCGGTGAAGAAGAAGCTGAAGCAGCCGTCGTTCGCGGCGGGCGTGCACCGCGACGAGGTCTACGCGGGCGCCGAGCTGCTCGAGCTGGAGCTCGACGAGCACATCGCGAACGTCATCGCGGCGCTGCAGCCGATCGCCCGCGAGCTCGGGCTCCGCACTGCCGCGGACGCCGCCTAGGGCCCTCGTCGGGGCGTGATCAGCTTCGCGACGCCGACGGACCGAAGCCCGCCCGCGGCCGCTGTTTCGCGCGAGGCGTTCGAAACGCTCGTGTGGCTCGAGCCGGACCTGCGCGATGCGGGTGGTCACTTCCTCGACGTCGCACGGGCGATGCGAAACGCAGCGGCGTCCCGCGGCCTGGAGGTGGTCGTCGTGGGCAATCGCGAAGCGCCTACCAGGCTTGCAGACCTCGCGGTCGTTCCGGCGCTCGACCGCCTCAGCGAGCAACACGTGCCGCGCTGGGCGGGCGGCTACCTTCTCGACCCGGTCGTCGCATCGCGACGGATCCGAGCGCAGCTGCGAGAACAGGTCGGCCATCTGTGCAGCGCGCGCACGCTGGTCGTCGCGTCGAGCGTCAACCACCGCCACTACGCGGCCCTGGCCTCGTGGGTGGAAGACGTCGAGGCGACCGACGCTCCGGCTCTGGCGGTCATGCTCCGGGCGAGCGAGTTCGACGGCGCGCGCGGGCGCCGCCACGCGACTGCTGTCCTGACGCGTATCGGGCTCCATGCACTCGAACGAGCCGCCGAGCATCGCTCCGTGCGCCTGTTCACCGACAGCGATGAGCTCGCCGCGGAGTACGCGAGACTCACGTCGCTTCCCGTGGCGGTCGTGCCGACCCCGTACCTCGTGCCGGATTCGATCGCCGCGCCCGCGACAAGGGAAGCAGGAGCTCTACGACTCGGGTTTTTCGGACAGGCTCGGGTCGAGAAGGGCTTCCCGGAGCTCACCTCGGCGATCGAGCGGCTTTCCGCCGACGGCGGGCTGGACGGGCTCGCGTTCACCGTGCAGTGCTACGTGCGCCCTGGCTATCAGGGTCAGGCGAGGCACGACGCATCTCGCGCGCTGGCGGTCGCGGCACGCGTCCTACCGGAGATGCTCGACTCGGAGCGTTACTTCGCCGAGCTCGCGTCCTGTGATGCCGTGCTCCTGCCCTACGCGCCCAATCGCTACCACTCCCGCACGTCGGGCGTGTTCGTGGACGCCCTCGCCACGGGGCTTCCCGTCGTCACGACAGCCGGAACCTGGATGGCGCGTCAGCTCGAACGCCACGGTGCCGGCATCGTCTACGCGGGGCGAACAGGCGACGCGCTCGCGAGCGCGATCGTGGAGCTCCGAGCCCGCTTCCCCGAGCTTCGCCGCGACGCGATCGCAGCTGCACCCCGCTGGCGGTCGGGACGCCATCCACGCGACCTCCTCGGGGCCGTCGTTCAGCTCTTCGAATAGGCTCCGTCGTCGTGGGGGCTCCGAAGCTTTCGGCGGTCGTCGTGCTCGGCCCCGTGCGCGAGCGCGCACAGCAGGTGGTGTCGGCACTGTGCGGGCAAACGTCCGCGGCAGAGATCGAGATCGTGCTCGTAGACGTCGCCTGCGCCTGTCCGAAGCTCGAGACGCAGGGTGCGGCGCGGGTCGTCTACCTGCGGCGTGAGGGGCCCAGCACCTGGGGCGCGTCGCGCTCCGCCGGGGTGGCGGCTGCTTCCGCGTCCGTTGTCGCGTTCCTCGAGGACCACTGCATCCCGTCGGGGCGATGGGCCGAAGCATTGATCGAGGCGCACCAAGGGCCGTGGGCCGCTGTGGGGTATGCGTTCACGAACGCGAATCCGCACTCGTACGTCAGCCGCGCGAGCTTTGTCGTCGACTACGGAGCCTGGGCCCACCCGAGGACCTCCGGCGAGGCGAGCTTCCTCCAGAACAACAACATCTCATACAAGCGCGAGCTCCTCACCTCGCTCGGGCTGCCGCTCGACGAGTTGCTCGAGACGGACTGGAACGTCCAGCAGGCGCTCGAAGAGCGTGGCCATGCCCTCTACCTCGAGGGTCGCGCCGTTGCTGCGCACCACAACTTCACCAGCGTCCGGGAGATGCTCGACGAGAACTTCGCGCACTGCCGCGCGGTCGCGGCCGGCCGTCGCGATCGTGAGCAATGGCGAGCCCTGCGGAGCGTCGCGCAGGCGCTCGCGACGCCTCTCGTCGCGCCGCCCATCCGGCTGGCCCGGCTCGTCCGTGGCGTCGCCAATCAGCCCCGTCGCCGCCGCGAGGTCGCGCGCGCGCTACCGCTGATCGCGCTCGCCTACCCGTACGCCGCGATCGGAGAGGCGACAGGGTATGCCTTCGGGCTCGGCGCGGCGGATCGCGCGCTCCGCCGGTCGCTGCTCGATACCCGGCGGGAAGGCGCGAAAGCCCAGGTAGCCGCGGTGTCGAGCGCGGCGTAGTCTCGCTTCGACGCAGGCAGTTCTCAGGCGACCGCCGCCACCAGGCGCTCGAGATCCTCGTCGCTCGTCCACCAGCCGCAGGACACTCGAACGAGCCCCCGCCCGGGGAGCTCGCGCACGTGGACCCCGGCTGCGTGGAGACGCGCGACGGCGTCCGCGGCCGTTTCCTCGGGTCGGAACGCCACGAGGGTCGCGGCCACGGGGGGCGTGACGAGCGCGACCCGCGGCGCGAGGAGCGCGCGGCACCGTGACGTAGCCTCCGCGGCGCGGTCATGGGCCCAGTCGGGCCGTAGCGCGAGCGCGGCCAGTAGGCCCCGCAGCACCCCCGAGGACCACCAACCGGACTCGAACCGGCGGGCATCCGGATGGGCGACAAAGCTCCCGTCCGGTTCGTGGCGCGTCTGCGCGAAGTAGCTCGGCGACGTGAGCGCGAGCCGATCGGGGTCGCGCACGACGAGCGCGCCCGTCGTGTCCGGCCCGCAGAGCCACTTCTGCCCGGAGATCGTCAGGAAGTCGACGCCGTCGGCACCGGTGGGGATCGCGCCGACCGACTGGGCTCCGTCGGCGAGCACGGGGACGCCGCTGCGCTCGCGCAGGTCGGCGAGCGGGAGCACGGCACCCGTCGTCCAGAGCACCTGCGACGACGCGATCAGCTTCGTCCGAGTGGTGACCGCCGCGAGGATCCGCTCGGGGTCGGGCTCCACGACCCGGACGGCCGCCCCCGACGCGCCGAGCGGGCCGAGCAGGCCGAAGTGCTCGTCGGTCGTCGTCACGATCTCGTCGCCCGGCACGAGCCCGAGCCCCCGGAGCACGATCGCGCATCCCTCGCTCGTCGACGTCGTCAGCGCCACCTGCTCGGGCGCCGCTCCGACGAGGCCGGCGAGCTGCCGCCGGACCTCGGCCCGGAGCCCAATCGTCTCCTCGAAGTACGGCAGGCCCGACCGACCCTCCGTCAGATCATGCGCGACGCCGGCGGCGACGGCGTCGGCGACCGGTCGCGGCAGGGGACCGAAGGTGCCCGCGTTGAGGTACGCGATCCGCTCGAGCACGGGGAACAGGGCGCGGCCCTCCTCGAACGTCACGTCGGGACCTCGAGGACGGAGTCGACGGGCGCGTGATCCGAGAGCACGATGCCGTCGACCACACGCCGGGCACGCGGCCACGGGACGCCGGGCGCGGTCGTCGCCCCACGGACGAGCACATGGTCGATCCCCTCGCCCGCGTCCGTATACCCGTCCAGGCGCGGCTCGCGAAGGTTGAAGTCGCCTGCGAGCACGACGATGTCGTTCGGTGACGCGTACCGCTCGACGAACGAGCGCGCGCGCCCGAGCTCGCCCCGCGGAACCGACGGGTCGGCGAACTCGTTCGACGCGTGGAGGTTTCCGACGACGACCCCGAGCCCCTCGAGGCGCACGGCCTGGACGAGCCGCCGCTCGCGCCCGTCGTCGCTGATCCGCTCGTGACCGAGGTCGCTCGCCGCGTGGCGCGGCGAGACGAGGATCGCGTTCGCCTGGCCCGCCAGACCCGAGCGAAACAGCCCCTGGTGAATGCGCGTGACCCACGTCGAGAACGGCCCCAGCCACAGCGGCGGTCGCGTGATGGCGCCGAAGCTCGTCATCCCGGACCAGTCGTCGATCCGAGCGAGCGCCCAGACGGGCACCTCCTGCAGGCAGACGACGTCCGGCGCGTCCGCACTGGCGAGCTCCACCATCTTCCGCAGGAAGCCCTTCCGTCGAGACGGGTCGGCGTTTCCGTGGAAGACGTTCCAGCTCCGGACGAGCAGGCGCACGGGCCGAGGCTAGACGATCGATTCCCTCGTCCAACGGGTACGGTCGGCCGGATGCACGTGGTGCTCGCAGATCCTCCCGCGTTCACGCCGCCGTACGACCACGAGCTCGCCGCCGCCCTCGCCGGTGCAGGCGCCACGGTGGAGCTCGTCACGGCGCCGTTCCGGTTCGGGCCGCGCCCGGCGCCGACGGGCTACCGGCTGGAGGAGTCGTTCTACCGGCGTTCGAGCGGGATCGAACGCCGGCGGCTCCGGCTCGCCGTGAGGGCGCTCGAGCACCCGCCCGCGATGCGTCGCCTCGTGCGGAGGACGACCGACGTTCTGCATCTCCAGTGGCTCGCCGCCCCCGAGCTCGACCGTGCGCTGCTCCGCACCCGGACGCCGCTCGTGTTCACGGCGCACGACCTCCTGCCGCGCCGCACGGCGAGAAAGGCAAGTCTGTGGCGCGCGCTGTTCGCCCGCTTCGACCGGATCGTCGTCCACTCCGAGCGGGGCCGCGAGGCGCTCGAGACCCTCGGTGTTCCCGACGACCGGCTCCGCGTCGTCCCCCACCCCGTGTTCCGCAGCGACCCACCGCGGCGGGACGACGGGCGGACCGTGCTCTCGCTCGGCGTCATCCGGCCGTACAAGGGCATCGAGGACGCGGTGGAGGGCGTCCTGCGCGTCCCCGACGCGCGCCTCCTCGTCGCCGGTGATCCGCGGATCCCGCTCGACGGGCTTCGCGCGAGGGCCGGCGACCGGGCGGAGTGGCGGCTCGGGTACCTCGAGCGCCCCGCGCTCGAGCAGGCGCTCTCCGAGACGACGGTCGCCGTGTTCCCGTATCGCGCCGAGCTCGACCAGTCGGGGGCGCTGCTCCAGGCACTCGGAGCGGGTGTCCCGGCCGTCGTGTACGACGTCGGCGGCCTCGGTGAGGTGGTCGAGCGCTTCTCCGCCGGTCGGGTCGTCCCGCCGGGCGACGTCGACGGCCTCGAGGCCGCCATACGCGCCCTCCTCGATGACCCCGGCGCGCTCGAGGCTGCGCGCGAAGGTGCCCGGCGTGCCCGGGAGACGCTGACCTGGGACGCCGCCGCCCGGGCTCACCTCGACCTGTACCGGGAGATCGTTTGAGGCTCCGGCGTGGCCGGTTCGACGAGCTCGTGGAGCGACAGCTCGACCTCTTCGCGACGGACGAGTCTGCCCTCCTCGACGAGGCGGACGAGGCGGAGGCGGCCTGGGTGCGCGCGGGACGGGACGAAGCAGAGGAGTCGTACGGGGACTTCCAGCTCGTCGTCGACGCGATCGCCGACCGGCTCCTGGAGGTTCGCGAGGCATACGCCTCGACGTTGGACGACGAAGCGACCGAGGAGTACCGCCGCTCGTTCCACCGGGCGGTGGCGCGTCGGTTCCGGCGCTACTCGTCCGTCGTCGCCGACCTCGAGCCCTGATCGCGCTCGAGCGCCGGCTCGCCCGGGGGACGGGGCCGCAGCGAGCGGGCGAGCTTGAGGTGCGTCGCCGCCTCCTCGTGCCGCCCCTGGTTCCGGAGCGCGCGCCCGAGCGCGTAGTGCGCGTAGTCGTCCGCCGGCGCAAGCTCCAGCACCTTGCGGAACTCCGCCTCCGCCTCCTCCCAGCGGCTGATCCGGAAGTACGCGATGCCGAGCGCCTCCCGGATCGACGCCTTCTCCGGCTCGAGCCGCTTCGCCTTCTCGAGGGCGACGGTCGCCTGAGCGGGCATTCCGTCCCGGAGGTGGCTCCGGCCCTGCTGGTAGAGGTCGTACGCACTGGTCACGATCTCATCGTGCCGACCGTGTCAAGGAGCGGAGCGACAGCGCGGCGCGCAGCCGCGAGGACGGTGTCTCGCGCGATCGAGCGACGTCGAGGATGCGTCCGAGCTCCGTCCGCGCGCGCGCCGCGGCGCTTCGCGCGCCCCGGAGCGGGCCGAACCGCGCCTCGGCGAGCGCGTCGGTGAGCGCGCCTGCGGGCGTGGCCAGGACGCGCTCGGTCGTCCGTCGGAGATCCGCGGTGGTCGCGTCGGCGTCGACGGCCGCACCGCGGTCGAGCAGCACGGAGACGAGCTCCGCGCGCACGCCGCTCGCGAGTAGCCGGGGATCGCGTCGGCGCAGCCTGCGGGAACGACGTGCCCACTTGCTCCCGACCACCGCGAACGCGACCGCGAGCGGCACGAGCGGCACGGCGAGGAGCCACCACGGGAACGACGTCGTCGGCGCCGGCTCCACCGGGGTCGGCGCCGCGGCTCCGCCGGTGGGCTCGAAGGACGGGTTGAAGTCGAGGAAGCGCCCCGTGCCCAGGGCAGCCACGGCGTCCGCCGAGTCCGACGCGAGCGTGTAGACGGCCGAGAGCGTGCCGCGGCCGGGAGTCGGGTCGAACGCGAGCCACCCGAAGCCGTCGAACCACGCCTCGACCCACGCATGTGCCTGATGGTCGGTCACCGTCCACTCGCCGCTCTTCCACGTTCCCGCGGTGAAGCCGACCGCCACCCGCGCGGGAATGCCGAGCAGCCGCAGCATCACCGCCATCGCACCGGCGTAGTGCTGGCAGTAGCCGAGTCGGGTCACCTCGACGAAGTCGACGAGGGGCGGGGCGCCGGACTGCGTGACGGGCGGCCGCTCCTCGTACCGGAACGCACCGTCACGCCGGAACCAGCGCTCCAGGAGCAGCGTCGCCTCGTACGGCGAGCGGGCGCGCGCCGTACGGCGTCGAGCCTCCTCCCACAACGGGCGGTACGCCCAGAGCGGCTGGTAGCGCTCGTCGGTGAACACGCGATCGATGATGCGCACGCGTTTTCCCTCACCGAAGCCCGGGAACCGCGCCCGGCCGAGCTCGAGGTAGCGTCCGGCCTCCTCCGGGTAGCGCGGCTTCGACGCGGCCAGCGCGCGAGGCGTCGGCCGCGGTGCGTAGCTCCAGACCGTGTACTCGGCGCCGCGTCGGATCGGGCTCCCCGCGCGCATCACCCCGCCGTCCAGGAACGAGAGCCGCCCGAGGGACGGGCCGTCCACGCGCGCCGGCTGGCTCGCGGCGGCGACGCGGTCGTCCTCGAGCCCCTCGACGGTGACGACCTGGCGAAGCCAGGAGCCGGGCTTCGCGTCGCGTCGCGGCACGAGCGGGTCGGCGGGCAGGATCCGCCGCGGGCCGCCGAGATCGATCGGATAGAGGTTCTCGATCCAGCGGTCGGCGGCGAACGTCTCGAGTGTCGAGACGCGCCAGTACTCCGCTCGCTTGGGCGCGCGCACGCGCAGCACGACGGTGGGACGGGCGGGGAACTCGATCCCCTCGTAATTCGCGTCCCAGACGTAGCGGAGGCTGGCGGTGCGGCCACCGCCGGCGAACGGATCCCAGCCGCGCCAGTCCACCTGCCCCTCGCGCGGCGAGACGCCGACCGCGGAGACCGTCACCGCGACGGCGAGGACTGCGGCCCCGACCGCGATCCCCGGGGCTGCGCGCCTCGCACCGCGGAGATCGGGAGCGAGGAGCGCCCAGAGCACGGCACCGAGGGCCAGCGCGCCGAGCGCCAGCGCATTCATGTCCTCCAGGAGGCGCGCGGGGAACCCGATGCCGACGGCGACCGCGGCGATCACGAGCGGCGTCCTCCGGGTGACGGCGGCGAGCGTCGCCGCGAGCGCGAGACCGAAGGCGGCGATCGCGACGAGACCGTGGAGCGACGGGTACGAGACGGGATCGAACGGTGCGCGCACCGCGGGCGCGTCGTGGAGCGCCGTCCAGGCGTCGCCCAGCGCCTCGTGGGGCCACGTGCCGAACGAGACGGCGAGCGCAGCCAAGACGGCCAGTCCGGTCGCGCCGATGCGCCAGGCGGTACCCAGCGGGGCCGAGGGCACGAGCGCCAGGACCGCGACTGCAAGAAACGTCCGCCACGCGACCGGCTCCTCGAGCATCGCCCACGCGACGAGGACGGTCGCCACGAGCGGAGCGGCCGTCAGCGGGCCGCGGAGGGACAGGCGGGCGCTACCCAAGGGCCTGCTCCCGCAGCCCTCCGAGCGCATCCTCGAGCCGGTCGCCGTGACGGACGACGGCGATCGACACACCGGCACTCGCGAGCCGGAGCAACGTGCGCGAGGCGGTCGACGGCTCGCGACCCGCATACGTCTGCGCGTCGACGGCGACGAGCGCGCAGAAGCGCCCGACGGCGCGTCGGGCGACGAGCGCGGCCTCCACGATCTCGGGCCGCGCGGTCACGACGACGAGCTCGGGCACGACGCCGAGTACCCCGCGCGCGGTCACGAGCTCGCGCAGCGGCGTCGCCTCCGCCGGCTCGACCGCGGCGAGCGTGTCGAGCGCGGCGTCCCAGTCGCGGCCGAGGGACTGGACGCGCTGGATCCCGGGCTTCGGCGTCGCGACGACCAGCAGCGCCCTGCGCGACCGGCCCGCGTGGGCGCGCACGAGACCGGCGGCGGCCCGAACCGCATCGTCGAGGCTCGACCGCCCCACGGGACCGGCAACGGCCGTGGCATCCACGTCGAGCACGATCGCGACGCTGTCTCGTGGCGCATCCTCGAGCTCGCGCACCATGAGCTCGCCGCGGCGCGCGGACGTCGGCCAGTGCACCGCGCGCAGCGGCTCTCCCTCGACGTACTCGCGGATGCCGTGGGGCTCGAGCCCGCTCGGCCGCCGCATGTATGCCCTGCGTCCGCCTTCGCCCCGGGCGCCGCTCTCGGTGAACAGTGCGCCGATCTCGGGCACACGTGGGCGGACGAGCACGGTCGCACCGGGGGGAACCTCCCGCTCGACGGTCGCGACGCCGAGCGGGTCACGGGCGAGGAGCCTCCCCGGCCCGACGCGGTACCGCCCGCGCGGAACGTCGTCGACGACCAGCTCGGCTCTACCACCGCGCTCGATCACGACCACGAGCTCCTCGAGCGGGCCGACCGTCTCGCGCAGCTCGAGCCGCGAGCAGAGCCAGGTGGGCCCGCGCACGGCGACCCCGAGCCGAAGTTGCCCTCCCTCCACCGGCGGCACGCTCGCGGGCAGCCGCTCGACGGTGAGCAGCCGGGACGCGATCAACGTCCAACCGCGCGCCGCGAGGGCGGCCGCGGCCAGGCCGATGCCGAGCACGGCGAGCGCGGTCGACCCGACGAGCCAGGCTGCCGCGAGGACGCCGAGCGCGATGAGGCCGGCGCCGCTGTCGGCCCTCACACCGGCGGTGCGAGGGCGACGCGTCACACGGGCACCGCGGTCTCGTCGAGGGCGTCCACGACGATCTCCTCGGCGGTGACGCCCGTGGCCCGCGCCTCCGGAGCCAGGATCAGCCGATGGGCGAGGACGGTCACGGCAAGCGCCTGGACGTCCTCCGGGACGACGAACCCACGACCTTCCACGAGCGCCCGCGCCTTGGCGAGCGACAGCAGCGAGATGCCGGAGCGCGGGCTGCCGCCGAGCGCGAGGCGCGCACTCGCGCGCGTGTGCCGCAGGAGCGCGACGACGTAGCGCGTCAGGCTCTCCTCGACGTGGACCTGCCTCGCGGCGTCGATCGCCGCGAGCAGCTCGGCGTGCCCCGCGACCGGGCGCAGGTGGTCGAGTGGCGGCGACGTCGTCTGCTCGGCGAGCATCCGGGCCTCGTCCGCGTGCGGCGGATAGCCGATCGTCATGCGCACCGCGAAGCGGTCGAGCTGTGCCTCCGGCAGCGGGAACGTCCCCTCGTACTCGACGGGGTTCTGGGTGGCGATCACGAGGAACGGCGGCTCGAGGACGTGCGTCGCGCCGTCGACCGTCACCTGCGTCTCCTGCATCGCCTCGAGCAGCGCGGACTGCGTCTTCGGCGAGGCGCGGTTGATCTCGTCGACGAGGAGCACGTTCGCGAAGACGGGCCCGGCGCGGAAGCGGAAGGCGCCGCTCTGCCGGTCGAAGACGTTGACGCCGGTCACGTCGGCCGGGAGGAGGTCCGGCGTGAACTGCACCCGATGGAACGTCAGCTCGAGCGAGCGGGCGAGCGCCTTGGCGAGCACGGTCTTCCCCACTCCGGGCACGTCCTCCACGAGGACGTGGCCCTCGGCGAGCAGGCACAGGAGCGGCAGTCGCAGCGTCTCGGGCGTCGCGTGGATCGCCGAGCCGAGGTTCGCAACGATGCGCTCGGCGAGCGCTGCCGCGTCGGCTGCCTCCGCGCCGGGAAGCGGCTCCGAGGCGGCGGTCACGTCGCCTTCTCCAGCAGACGCTCGACCTCGTCGAGGATCGCCTCGGCGATCGCCGGCTTGGACGCCTTCGCGACGGGACGTTCGCCGTCCTGCGTGACGAGCACGACCTCGTTCTCGGAGCTGTCGAAGCCGATGTCGTCGCGGCCCACGTCGTTGTAGACGACGAGGTCGACGTTCTTGTCCGTCAGCATCGCGCGCTTCCGGGCCAGCCCGTCCTCGCCCTGCTCGGCCCCGAACGCGACGAGCACCTGGCCGTCGCGATGCGCGGCACCGAGCGCCCGCGCGACGTCCGCGGTCGGCACGAGGGAGACGGTCCACGGCTCCGCGTTCTTCGGGCGCTTGCCGTCGATCTGCTCGGCGGGCCGGTAGTCGGCCACCGCGGCTGCCATCAGGACGACGTCGGCGTCGGCGCGTGCGAGCGCCTCCCGACGAAGGTCGGCAGCCGTCGGAGTCTCGACGACATGGACGCCCGAGGGAGGAACGACGGTCAGGTTCGCCGCGAGCAGCGTGACGTCGGCGCCGCGACTCCGGGCGGCCTCGGCGAGCGCGACGCCCATGCGGCCCGACGAGCGGTTGCCGAGGAAGCGCACGGCGTCGAGCGGCTCCCGGGTGCCGCCCGCCGTGACAAGCACGCGCCGGCCCGCGAGCCTGCCGCTCGGCGCGCCGCCCGCGAGCACGGCACTGATCCGCGCCGCGATCTCCGCCGGCTCGGCCATCCGGCCAGGGCCGACGAGGCCCTCGGCCAGCTCGCCGTCGTCCGGCCCGACGACGAGCGCACCGCGCTCGACCAGCACCGCGAGGTTCGCCCGGGTGGCAGCGTGCTCCCACATCGCCGTGTTCATGGCGGGCGCCAGCACGAGCGCGCCGCGGTGGGCAAGCGCGGTCTCGGTGAGGAGGTCGTCCGCGAGCCCGTGGGCGAGGCGCGCCATCGTGTTCGCGGTCAGCGGCGCGATCACGAGCGCGTCGGCGTCGGTCAGGTGCGGATACGGGTCGGCGGGCGGCTCCTTCCGCGCAAGCGCCCAGAACGTCCGCGCGGCGACGAACTCCTCCGCCCCCCGCGTGACGACCGGTGTGACGTCGTGCCCCGCGCGGACGAGGAGCCGGACGAGCTCACAGGCCTTGTAGGCGGCGATGCCGCCCGTCACGCCGACGAGGATTCGCGCCACGGGCATAGTGTGCCCGGCCGCGGAGCGGCCTGTCCCCGAAGCGGACCAGTGGAGGGGGTCTGGGGGAACCGTGAGGTTCCCTCAGCTACTGCACCAAGGCGATGCCTTCTACGAGCCGGGTGGGGCGTACGTGAAGGTCAGCTTGCCCCGGGAGATCTCCTCCATCGCCATCGTCAGGTAGTTCTTCGAGCGGGACTCGACGAGCGGCGGGGGCGCATCATCCAGCCCGATTCCCTCGCCGAGCTGGTGGTGGTAGTTGTTGATCTGCCTGGCGCGCTTCGCGGCCATGATCACGAGGGCGTAGCGCGACGGCGGATCGGTGTCGCTGCCCGTGTGCGAGAGAAGGTCGTCGATGCGCGGTTCGATCATCGGTGGAGCATGGTACCTGCGAGGACCAGTTCCCGTTCGACGATCGCGGCGAGCACTTCGCTCGCCCGGGTGAGGTCGTCGTTTCGCACCATGTAGCGGAAGCGGTGTGCCTGCTCGAGCTGACGACGGGCGATCGCAATCCGCTCGCCGATCTCGCCGGTCGACTCGGTCGCACGCTCCCGAAGCCTGCGCTCGAGCTCCTCGACGTCGGCGGCGATGAAGATCGTGCACGCGCCCGGCATCTCGGCCTGCACGTGGAGCGCGCCGTCCGTCTCGAGCTCGAGCACACAGACACGCCCGTGCGCCGCGATCCGGTCGATCTCCGAGCGGAGCGTCCCGTAGCGCCGGTGGGACACGTACTCGACCCACTCGAGGAACGCCGCCTCCTCCGTGCGCGCCGTGAACTCCTCGTCGGTGAGGAACCAGTACTCGCGGCCGTTCTCCTCACCGGGCCGCTGCGGCCGGGTCGTCGCGGAGATCGCGACCTCGAGCTCCGGGATCCGCTCGAGGATCGCGCGGATCAGCGTCCCCTTCCCGGCGCCCGACGGACCGGTCACGACGATGACGGGTCTCACCGCAACCACGGCCGGTATCCCGCGCGATCGCCGGCGAAGCCGGCGATCACCTGTTGTTGAACAGGTTGACGAGCTCCGCCCGCTGACGCTCGGACAGCCCGCCGACGGTCTTCGACTGGCTGATCCGGCACTGGTTCAGCAGGCGGGCGGCCTTCACGCGCCCGAACTTCGGCACTGCCATCAGCATGTCGAACACCTTGGCAGTGGACACGAAGTCGGGCGGGTCGAGCAGAATCGCCTCGATGTGGGCGCGTCCGTCCTTCAGGTCCTTCTTGAGCTGGGCACGCCGGACGCGAATGTCGTTCGCACGTTGGAGGGCTTCCATCCGCTGATCGAGCGATCGCGCGGGGGCCTGAGCGTGCGTCTTCGACGTGACCATGAGCGCACGAGTCTAGCAAGCTCTGGGTCTGAATCAAGCAGTACTGTTTTGCATGATTTACAGGGATTTTTCAGCTTGGACAACGCTCCGGAGCTCGCGTGGCGTCTCGAATCCCCGAGCCGTGGCCTCCGCTGCGAGCTCGGCGCGGACGCGGCCGGGCGCGCCGGGGTCCGAGAAGAGCGCCGTGCCGACGGCGACGGCGACGGCTCCGACGGCGACGAGCTCGAGCGCGTCTCGACCGCTCGAGACTCCGCCCATTCCGACGATGGGCACGTCGACGGCGGAGGCGCAGGCATGGACGCAGGCGAGCGCGATCGGACGAAGCGCGGGGCCCGAGTAGCCGCCGGCGCCGCGCGCGAGGAGCGGGCGAAGCGTGACCGGATCGAGCGCGAGGCCGCGGATCGTGTTCACGAGCGAGAGGCCGTCCGCCCCGGCGTCGACCACCGCGCGGGCAGCCTCGGCGATGTCCCACTGCGCAGGCGAGAGCTTCGCGTAGAGCGGCAGGCTCGTGGCCGAGCGGGCGGCGGCGACGAGCTGCGCGGCCGTCTCCGGCGCCTCTTCGACGTTCGGGCACGAGAGGTTGAGCTCGATCGCGGCGACGCGCCCGTCGCCGTCGAGACGCTCGCAGCACGTGGTGAAGTCCGCCGCCGAGAAGCCGCCGACCGAGACCCAGAGCTGGGGCGCGATCTCGGCGAGCCGCGGCAGGTGCTCGGCGACGAACGCGTCGATTCCGGGGCCCTGCAGGCCGATCGAGTTGAGCATCCCGTGGTCGGTCTCCGCGATCCGGGTCGGCGGGTTCCCCTCGCGGGAGAGCGGCGTGATCGTCTTCGTCACGAACGCATCGAGCGCGCGCGCGACGTCCGGCGCGGCGAGTGCGTCGAGGCAGCCGGACGCGTTGAGGATCGGGACGCTCATCGATGGGCTCCCGCCGTGGCCGTCAATACGGGGCCCACGAGGCAGAGGCGGACGTAGCCGCCGTCCCGCGGGACGACGCAGCCGTAGCACGCCCCGTATCCGCAGGCCATCGGCGCCTCACGGGCGAGCTGCGCGCCGGGGACGAGCGCCTCGACCGCATCGAGCATCGGCTCCGGCCCGCAGGCGAGGATGTCGCCCGGCTCTGCGGGCAGGGCGTCCGTCACGAGCGTCGGGTCGAGCACCACCTCCGCGTTCGGCACGAGCGACGCGGCCTCGGCGTGGTGCGCGCTGCGGAAGCCCAGGAGCGCCGGCGGGCCGCCGAGACGGTCGGAGAGGTACGGCAGCGGCGCGATCCCGATCCCACCCCCCACGAGCAGGGGCCGCTCGACGTCGAGGTCGAAGCCGTTCCCGACCGGTCCCATGACGTGAATCGCGTCGCCGGCCACGACGCCCGCGAGCGCCCGCGTGCCCGGGCCGACGGGCTCGAAGAGGAAGCCGAGCTCGTTCGGCGGCGCCAGGCACAGGCTGAAGGCCCGCGGCAGCAGCCGCCCCGGCGCCTCGACCATGAAGAACTGGCCCGGGACCCCCGGCTCCAGTCCCCCGCGCTCGAGGAGCAGGAGCACGTACGGGCCGACCGCCTCGTTCCCCGCGACCCGCAGCAGCTCGCGGCGCACGCGCCTACCGGCCGCCGCCGACCGCGGCGATTGCGCCGATCCGCTCCTGCAGCGAGAGCGTCGCCTCGGCGCGGGCGTTCGCGATCGCGTGCACCGCGGCAGCGGCGCCCGAGACCGTCGTGATGCAGGGGACGCGCGCGACGAGCGCCGCCTCCCGGATGAGGTAGCCGTCCGCCCGCGCACCCGAGCCCTGCGGCGTGTTGACGACGAGATCGCAGCGACGCTCGCGAATCAGATCGACGACGGTTGGCTCGCCCTCCGCCGCGTCCGCGACCTTTCCGACCTCCTCCACCTCGAGCCCGGCCGCCCGGAGCGTCGTCGCGGTGCCGGAGGTCGCGACGAGGTCGAACCCGAGCCCCGCGAGAGCGGCCGCGATCGGCGCGATGCTCGGCTTGTCCCCGTCTCGCACCGAGAGGAAGGCGGTGCCGAGCGTCGGCAATGGGCGACCGGCGGCGCGCTCCGCCTTGGCGAAGGCCGTCGGCAGGTCCGACGCCGTCGCCATCACCTCCCCCGTCGAGCGCATCTCGGGCCCGAGGACCGGGTCAGCGCCGGGGAAGCGGGCGAACGGCAGCACCGCCGCCTTGACGCTGACCGAGGTCGGCCGCGGCTGCGTCAACCCGAGCTCTGCGAGCGTCGTCCCGTGCGCGAGGCGGCAGGCGGCTTCGACGAGGTTCACACCGGTGGCCTTGCTGGCGAAGGGGACGGTTCGCGACGCACGCGGATTCGCCTCGAGGACGTAGACCGTCGAGTCGGCGATCGCCAGCTGGACGTTGAGGAGGCCGACGACGCCGAGCGCAGGACCGAGCCGCTTGACGACGTGCTCCACCTCCAGCGCGTTCGCCAGGGTGAGCGACTGTGCCGGGAGGACGCAGGAGGAGTCGCCGGAGTGGACGCCTGCCTCCTCGACGTGCTGCATGACGGCGCCGATGAACACCTCCTCGCCGTCGCAGAGCGCGTCGACGTCGATCTCGATCGCGTTCTCGACGAAGCGGTCGACGAGCACCGGCCCGCTGACGGCCGCCATCGCGGCGCGCAGGTCGGACTCGTCGTCGCACACGCGCATCGCGCGGCCGCCGAGGACGTACGACGGCCGGACCAGCACCGGGTAGCCGATCTCGCGGGCCGCGTCGAGTGCCTCGTCGGCGCCTTCCACGGTCGACCAGGGCGGGCAGCGCACGCCGAGCTCCTGCGCGAGGGCGCCGAACCGCTCCCGGTCCTCCGCAAGGTCGATCGCCGCGTGCGGCGTGCCGAGGATCCGGTAGCCGGCCGCCTCGATGTGCCGAGCGAGGCGGAGCGGCGTCTGGCCCCCGAACTGCGTGACGACGCCGACGGGCTGCTCGCGGTCGATCACGGCGAGCACCTCCTCGGGCGAGAGCGGCTCGAAGTACAGCCGGTCGGAGGTGTCGTAGTCGGTCGACACCGTCTCCGGGTTGCAGTTGACCATCACCGCCTCGTAGCCGAGGCCACGGAAGGTCTGCACCGCATGGACACAGCAGTAGTCGAACTCGATTCCCTGCCCGATCCGGTTTGGGCCGGAGCCGAGGATCACGACGCGCGGCTTCGTCCCGGGCGGCGGGCCCTCATCCTCCTCGCCCCAGGTCGAATAGAAGTAGTTGGAGGCGGCGTCGACCTCGCCGCCGCAGGAGTCGACGCGCCGGTAGGCGGGCTTGATCCCGCGCGCGTAGCGCGTCCGCCGTACGTCGTCGCCGGACGTCCCCCAGGCTGCGCCGATCGAGTCGTCCCCCCACCCCGCCCGCTTCGCGCGCCGGATGTCGCCCGTGCGAAGCTCGCGCTTCGCAGCCTCGAGCTGCTCCACGAACCACGGGTGCAGCCCGTCGGGCAGGTCGTCGATCGTCGCCCACGGCGTCGGCGACCCCGGGTCGAGCTCACGGGAGCCGAACGCCTTCAGGAACGCCTCGGTGAACGTCCGCCCGATCCCCATCGCCTCGCCGACGGATTTCATCTGCGTGCCGAGCGTGGCGTCGGCGCCCGGGAACTTCTCGAATGCGAACCGCGGGAACTTGACCACGACGTAGTCGAGGGTCGGCTCGAAGCTCGCCGGCGTCGTCTTCGTCAGGTCGTTCGGGATCTCGTCGAGCGTGTAGCCGACGGCGAGCTTCGCAGCGACCTTCGCGATCGGGTAGCCCGTCGCCTTCGACGCGAGCGCGGACGAGCGGGAGACGCGCGGGTTCATCTCGATCACCCGCAGGTCGCCCGTCTCGCGATGGCGCGCGAACTGGATGTTGGAGCCGCCCGTCTCGACGCCGACCGCGCGGATCACCGCGGCGGCAGCGTCCCGGAGCTCCTGGTACGCCTCGTCCGAGAGGGTCATCTGCGGCGCGACCGTGACCGAGTCGCCCGTGTGGACCCCCATCGGGTCGAGGTTCTCGATCGAGCAGACGATCACGACGTTGTCGGCGCGGTCGCGGATCACCTCGAGCTCGAACTCGTCCCAGCCGCGGATCGAGTCCTCGACGAGCACCTGGCGGATCGGCGACTCGCTCAGGCCCCGCTCGACCTGCCGTCGCAGCATGGCGACGTCGTCCGCGAAGCCGCCCCCGTGGCCGCCGAGCGTGAACGCGGGACGGACGACCGCCGGGAGTGGGATGCCGACCAGGTCGTCCAGCGACTCGACGATCCGCGAGCCCGGAACCTGGAGCCCGCAGCTGTGAACGGCGTCGCGAAAGAGCTGCCGGTCCTCGGCGCGGCGGATCACGTCGACCGGCGCGCCGAGCAGCTCGACGCCGAGGTCCCCGAGCACGCCCGCCGTCTCGAGCTCGATCGCGAGGTTCAGCGCGGTCTGGCCGCCGAGCGTCGGCAGCAGACCGTCCGGCCGCTCGCGCCGAAGGACGTCGGTGACGCCCTCGAGGTCGAGCGGCTCGATGTACGTCCGGTCGGCGAACCCCGGGTCGGTCATGATCGTGGCCGGGTTCGAGTTGACGACGATCGTCCGGTAGCCGTCCTCGCGGAGCACCTTGAGGGCCTGGCAGCCGGCGTAGTCGAACTCGCATGCCTGTCCGATCACGATCGGGCCGGAGCCGATCACACAGATCGATCGGAGGTCGCGGCGGGCGGGCATCAGCGTGGCTCCAGGCTCTCGACCCAGCGCTCGAGGATCGGCCAGGCGTCGTGGGGGCCCGGGCCGGCCTCGGGGTGGAACTGGACGCTCTGCGCGCGCAGCTCGGGGAAGTCGAAGCCCTCCACGGTGCCGTCGTACAGCGAGACGTGCGTCTCCTCGGCGTGCTCGGACGGCACGACCGCGAAGCCGTGGTTCTGACTGGTGACGAGCACGCGCCCCGTGCGCTTGTCCAGCACGGGGTGGTTCGCGCCGCGGTGCCCGAACGGCAGCTTCGTTGTCTCATGATCCGTCGCCAGGCCGATCAGCTGGTGGCCGAGGCAGATGCCGAGCACCGGGACCCGCCCGAGCGTGGCCCGCACGACGTGGGTCTCCTCGACGAGCGGCGCCGGGTCGCCGGGGCCGTTCGACAGAAGCACGCCGTGGTACGAGGCAAGCTCGTCGGGGTCGGAGACGTGCGGGAACACCGTCACCGCCGCGCCCGCCTGCGCGAGCCGCCGGAGGATCGACCGCTTGACGCCGTAGTCGACGACAGCCACCCGAACGGCGCCCGATTCGCTCGCGACGTACGACTCGGCCGTCGAGACCTGCGCCACGAGCGCCTGCCCCTCCATCTCGGGCTGCGCGAGCACCTGCTCGAGCGCCTCGGAGGCGGGCAGCGTCCGCTCGTCCGCGACCGCGAGCGCTCGCATCGCGCCCCCCTCGCGCACGCGCAGGGTGAGCGAGCGGGTGTCGATCTCGTCCAGGGCGACGATGCCGCGCTCGGCCAGCCAGAGCGCCCAGTCCTCGCCGCCGAGGCGGCGCATGAGCACCGCGCGTGCGTGCGGCGCGCCCGATTCGAGGCGGCGCTCGTCGACGCCGTAGTTCCCAACCATCGGCGCCGTGAAGCACACGAGCTGCTCGGCATAGCTCGGGTCGGTGACCGTCTCCTGGTAGCCGGTCATGCCCGTCGTGAAGACCGCCTCGCCGAACGCGGAGCCCTCCGCCGCGACCGAGCGCCCACGGAAGACAGTCCCGTCCTCGAGGAGCAGGTACCCCTGACCCGCGCCCTCTCACGTGGAGAACACGACCTTCCCGGCCGCGACCGTCTTCACGACCGCGCCGACGAGGGTCCGTCCGAGCAGCCACGAGTTCGCGGAGCGGGAGCGGAACGCCTCCTCCGCGACGACCCACTCGGCCTCGAGGTCGAGCAAGACGAGGTTGGCGGGCTCGCCGACCGCAATCCGCGGCACCGGGAGCCCGAGCGCGCGGGCCGGCCCGGCCGACAGCCGCTCGAGCACCGTCGCGAGCGGAACCTGGCCCTCACGGACGAGGAACGTGTTGAGAGCTCCGAAGGCGGTCTCGAGCCCGGTCACGCCGAACGGCGCCTGCTCGAACGGCACGTCCTTCTCGTGACGGGCATGGGGCGCGTGGTCGGTGGCGATGCAGTCGATGGTGCCGTCGAGCAGGCCCTCGACGAGTGCGCGCCGATCGTCCTCCGAGCCGAGCGGGGGGTTCATCTTTGCGTTCGCGTCGAGGGTGCGGACAAGCTCGTCCGTCGCGCAGAGATGGTGAGGCGTCGCCTCGGCGCTGACGCGGACACCGACTGCGCGGGCGCGCCGCACGGCGTCGACCGACGCGCGCGCGGAGAGGTGCTGCAGGTGGATCGGACGCCGCTCGTACGCGGCCAGAGCGAGGTCGCGCTCGACCATCAGGCTCTCTGCGACCGACGGCCACCCGGCGAGCCCGAGCTCGGCCGAGACGGCGCCCTCGTGCATCTGACCTTCGCGCGAGAGGGTCGGCTCCTCGCAGTGGAGCGCGAGCGGGCGGTCGGCGACGGCGCTGTACGCGAGCGCGCGCCGCATGAGGCCTGCCGAGGCGACCGGGCGTCCGTCGTCCGTGAACGCGACGGCGCCGGCGGCGGCGAGCTCGGCCATCTCGGTCAGCTCCTCGCCGCGCTGCCCCTTCGAGATCGCCGCGGTGAAGCCGGTCGGGACGAGCGCCTCCTCGAGCGCCTGCTCGACGAGGGCGCGGAGCACCGGCGCGGTGTCGACGACCGGATCGGTGTTCGGCATCGCGACGATGGCGCAGTACCCGCCCGCAGCGGCCGCCTCTGTGCCGGAGACGATGGTCTCCTCGTCCTCGCGACCAGGAGTCCTAAGGTGGACGTGCGGATCGACGAACGCGGGCGCGAGGACGAGACCCGCCGGTGCGCTGGTAGCGGGCTCGATCGCCGTGACGATCCCGTCCTCGACCGTGACGGTCGCAGGGGCATCGAGCCCCTCGGCCGGGTCGACGACGCGGGCGCGGACGATGAGCGTGTCGAGACGCCCGTTCCTGCTCGCGAGGATCATGCGACCTCCAGCGCAAGCGGCGCGGCGCGGGCGGCGGGCGACGTGAGCAGGTCGTAGAGGATCGCCATGCGCACGACGAGGCCCGAGCGCACCTGCGCCGTGACGAGCGACGCGCCGGAGTCGGCCACGCGCGGGTCGATCTCGACGCCCCGGTTCATGGGGCCCGGATGCATCACGAGCTGGCCGGGCCGCACCCGCTCCGGCGTGATCCCGTAGAGCGCCGTGTACTCCCGGAGCGAGGGGACGAAGGCCGCGCCGGCCTGCATGCGCTCCGACTGCATCCGGAGCGCGTACACGACATCGACGTCCGCAATCACCTCGATGCGGTGGCTGACCCGGCACCCGAGCTCCTCGATCCCGCGCGGCAGGAGCGTCGGCGGCGCCACGAGGACCGGCTCGGCACCGACCAGGAGCAGCCCTTCGACGAGCGAGCGCGCGACGCGGGAGTGCAGCACGTCGCCGACGATCGCGACCGAGACGCCTTCGAGCCGACCGAGCGCCTCGTGGATCGTGAAGAGGTCGAGCAGGGCCTGCGTCGGATGCTGGTGCTTCCCGTCGCCGGCGTTGACGACGTGGGCCCGGGTCGTGCGGGCGACGAGCTGCGGTGCGCCGATGTGCGGATGTCGCACGACGATCACGTCGGGCTCGTACTCCGCGAGTGTGAGCGCCGTGTCGCGCAGCGACTCGCCCTTGTCCACGGACGAGCCGCTCGACCGCAGCGTCATCGTGTCCGCGGAGAGCCGCTTCGCGGCGAGCTCGAAGCTCGAGAGCGTGCGCGTGGACGACTCGTAGAAGAGGTTCAGGACAAGGCGCCCGCGGAGTGTCGGCAGCTTCTTCACCTCACGGTCGAGCGACCGGGCGAGGGCGCGCGCCGTGTCGAGGATGCGCTCGACGTCTTTCTCGTCGAGGTCGCCGACGCTGAGGAGATGGCGCGTGCCGTTCGTGCCGGCGCTCACGGGCTCACCTCGCTCGACTCGAGCATCACGCGGTCGATCCCGTCGACCTCCTGGAGCTCGACCCGGACGCGCTCGCCGAGCGCAGTCGGGAGGTTCTTCCCGACGTAGTCCGGACGGATCGGCACCTCGCGATGGCCGCGATCGACGAGGACGGCGAGCTGGACGCGGTCGGGGCGCCCGTAGTCGAGAAGCGCGTCGATCGCCGCCCGGATCGTCCTGCCCGTGAAGAGCACGTCGTCCACGAGGACACACGTCGTCCCGCCGAGCGGGAAGTCGAGCGCCGTGCCGCGGACGACCGGTTGCGTGTGCAGCGGCGCCTCGCGGCCGCGGACGAGGACGTCGTCGCGGTGGAATGAGATGTCGACCGCGCCGAGCGAGAGCTCGACCCCGCTTCGTTCTTCCACGAGCTCCTGCAGCCGCCGGGCGAGCGGGACGCCGCGCGTATGGATGCCGACGAGGGCGAGCCGCTCCAGGTCGTCGTTTCGCTCGATCAGCTCGTGCGCCAACCGCGCCACCGTGCGCGAGAGCGCATCCGCGTCGAGGATCTCGCGCGCGCCTTCGCGCGCCGCCGTTCCGTTCTCCACCGCTTCTCCTTTCCGGCCTCGCTGGACCGGCTTTAAAGGCGACGGCTGCGAGTCTAGCGACGGGCCGGGACGGGCGGCCGGGCATGCTCTTCACACGTTGCACACGCGAGGTCGGGAGGATCGCCGGATGACCGGCTCGGAGACGGTTGATCGCAGCACGGCCTGGAGGGCGCGTATGAGCCCGACCGCGCTCGCCGTCGCGGGCCTCGTCGTCGTCTCGACGCTCATCCGGTTCGCCGCCGCCCAGTGGTTCACGACGCCGTGGATCGCGCCGGACGAGATGGTGTACGGGCTGATCGGCGAGTCGCTCTGGTCGTCGGGGACGCTCGAGGTTCGGGGCCTGCCCTCGCCGTACTACAGCATCCTCACTCCCGCGCTCGTCGGGGCGCCGCTAGCCGTGCTCGATCTCGCGGACGGGATCCGCTGGGCACAGATGCTGCAGGCGTTGGCCGCGTCGCTCGTCGCCGTTCCGACGTACCTCTGGGCGCGGCGGTTGACGTCGAACCGGTGGGCGATCGCAGCCGCGGCGATCACCCTCGCCGCACCCGCGCTGCACTACGCCGGCTTCTTGATGACGGAGCCGTTGACGCTGACCGTCGTCACCGCAGCGCTCCTCGCGCTCGCGCGCGCGGTCGAGGAGCCGACGACCTGGCGGTACGGCATCTTTGCGGCGTGGGCCACGGCGGCCGCAGCGGTGCGGCTCCAGGCTCTCGTACTCCTTCCGGCCTTCCTCATTGCGGTCGCGCTCGACGCGGTCGCCGCCCGCGACCGGTCCCGGTTGCGCCCGCTGGCCTGGCTCGCCGGGATTGCCGTGATCGTGGCGCTCGCCGTGGCCGCGGTCATAGTCCCGCGTGGCGGGGACATCTCGGCGGAGAACGTCCTGGGCGCCTACACGCCCATCGGCGAGAGCTCCGGCGTCGACAGCGATCGTGTGCTCGCGATCCTCTGGCACGCGTTCGACGTCGCGATCCTCGGGTTCGCGATCCCCGTTCTCGCGATCGCCGCGCTCGCGTTCCGCATCTTCGCCCGCCGGGACAACGACCCGGCCCTGCGTGCGTTCGTCGCGGTCACGCTCGCCTACCTCACGCTGCTCGTTCTCCAGGTCGGCCTCTTCGCGGCGGAGTACGTCGAGCATGTGGCAGAGCGCTATCTCATCACGGCGCTGCCCCTGCTCACGATCGGCCTCGTCGCCTGGATCGCGCGCGGAGCGCCGCGTTCGCTCGCCGTCGTTCTCCCCGTCTGGGCGTTGCTCGTCGCCGCCGCGGCGCTGATCCCGATGGAGCAGATCGCCGACCCGGCAACGCTCGTCAACACACTGACCCCCTCCGCGCTCGAGGCGCTCTCGGACGGCCAGGGGCGGGCCGCGCTCGTCGCCGGTGCGATCCTCGCCGGCGCGCTCGTCGTCCTGGTGCCCCGGCGATGGGCGTGGACGACGGCCGCAATCGTCGGCGCGACGCTCGCGCTTGCCTCGTACGACAGCGGCCGGCGCATCGTCGACGCCTCGGCGCACGAGGATCGCGTGACGATTGGCTCCGAGCCGCCGACGTGGCTGGACGACGCCGGCTTCGAGGACGCCACGTTGCTCGCGACCGGGGATCGCCTCTGGACCTCCACGGCGCGCACGGTGTTCTGGAACCACGCGATCGGCGAGGTGCTTCGCATCCCGCCGGCCACCTTCCCGTTCCCGCCGGTGACGCCTGAAGTCGAGCTCGGGGATGACGGAGTGCTGCGTACCTCGTCAGGGGACGCACTCCGTCGGCCGATCGTCGTGGCGCCGTCGACGTTCGCGCTTGCCGGCGAGAAGCTGGCGGAGCGCCCGGCGGGAGACAGCGAGACGTACGGGCTGACCGCCTGGCGGCCGGACGTCCCGGTACGCGTCCTGCGCCGCGCGGACGGGTTTCTCCCGAACGGCGACTTCGGAGGCTCCGCACGGGTGACCGTCTATGCCTGCGGGCCGGGCACCCTCTACGTCACCGTCATCGGCAAGACAGGGGACCCGATCCGCGCGTACATCGACGGGTTCGAGCTCGACCCGCTCCAGACGCCTGCCGGCGAAGCGGTGACCCACGAGATCGAGGCGCCGCCGTACGCGAACGGCTCGGGGTCGTGCATCTTCGACTTCGTGACCGAGGGCTTCGCCGGCACGACGACGATCGACTTCAGACCCGCGTCGTAGCGATTACCCCGGGAACGGGTCGTCCGGCTCGGTGAGCGCCTCGATGGCGTCCCGGGCAGCATCGAGCTCTTCGGCCGCCACGAGCAGGCGAACCGGGGCATCTCCGTGCTGGTCCGGGTGCTCGTCGACCGCCCCTTCGAGCGTCGCCGGGATCCCCGCCCGGGTGAGCAATGCCTCGAGCTCCTCCGCCTCGGCGACACTGCCCGCCACCGCGAGCTGCACGAGCTCGGTCATGTCCCGGACCCTACATCCTGCCGCCTGGCTCGTCGGCCTCCCCGCTCGACGAGCTCCGGCGTCCCGCGCTCCGGGAACGGAACGTCGATGAGGTCGAAGTCGCGCGGGACGACGGTCGACGGGAAGATCCTCGCCGCCTCCGCGGCGACCTCCGTTCCCGCGTAGCGGGCCGAGATGTGCGTGAGGGCGAGGAGATAAACCCCCGCCTCCCGGGCAACACCGGCCGCGTCCTCGGTGGTCGAGTGATCCGTCTCTCGCGCTCTGTCTCGCTCGTCGAGCAGAAAGGTCGCCTCGTGGACGAGGACGTCGGCGCCCTGGGCGGCCTCGACGACGGACCGCGTCGGTGCGGTGTCGCCGCTGAGCACGATGGTCCTTCCGCGCCGCGGCGGCCCGAGCACGTCCTCAGGGCGCACGACGCGGCCGCCCTCGAGCTCGACGACCTCGCCCCGCTGGAGCGCTCCCCGGGAAGGCCCGTCCGGGACCCCGAGCGCATCGGCGGCGGAGACGTCGAAGCGCCCGGGACGATCGTCCTCCCGCAGCGCATAACCGAGCGAGCTGCGCCCGTGCTCCACCGCAAAGGTCTCGACCCGGTAGTCGTCGCGCTCGATGACGGCGCCCGCGTCGAGCTCGACGACGTCGAACGGGTAGGTCAGCCGGCCGATCACGACGCCGAGCGCCCGCATCAGCGCGGCAGTCCCGCTCGGCCCGTAGACGGTCACCGGAACTTCTCGGCCGCGGAGAGCGAACGTCTTCAGCATGCCCGGCAAGCCGAGGACGTGATCGGCGTGCAGGTGCGTGAGGTAGACGTGCTCGAGGTCGACGAGCCCGGTGTCCGAGCGGAGAAGTTGCCGCTGCGTGCCCTCGCCGCAGTCGACGAGCAGGCGGTCACCTCCGCGACGCAGGAGTGTGGCCGAGGCACCGCGGGACGCCGTCGGCGCGGACGCGGAGGTGCCGAGGAAGACGACGTCGAGGTCCACGGGCGCCGATCGTAGACGGCCTGCGTAGCCGAGCGGGGCTGTCGAGGCGAGCCGACGACGTGCCGACCGCGGCGGGTGATCGCGCGCCGGTGGGCCGGCGCCTCGAGGTCAGGTCGGCAACGTGAGGTCGGTGTAGACCATCTCGCCCTTGAACAGCCTCGCATCTGGATCCCAGGGGAAGAAGATCGCGTTCCGCCAGGTCAGCTTCGCGCCCGTAGGCTCGTGGTCGAGCCAGCGTCCCTGGTGGGTTGCCGTGACGATCGCCTCCTCGCACACGCCCTGCGGGCCGATCACGATGTAGTCGAGGTCGAAGTGGATGTCCGGGAACGCGGTGAGAAGCTCCGTGTAGAACCGAGCGGCGCCCTCGTGGCCCTCCCAGCGCGCACCGGTTCCCGCGACGGTGTAGACGCAGTCGCGTGTCAGCGTCGAAAGCAAGCCCGGGAGGTCGCGGTTGTCCTCCGCGATCGAGTGCGTCTTCCAGAGCTCGCGGATCGCCTCGTGCTCCTCCGGGTCGGACGGACGTCGTAGCAGCTCGAGAATTCGCTCGCTCGCCATCGGGGCCTCCAGTCGCGCTGTCGGGCGAGATATATCCGCCCGCGCTCGTTCGTGCTGTCCGAGAGCCGACGCGGCGGCTCGACGAGCGGCTCTGGACGGAAGCCTTACGCGGGCAGGACGAGGACCTGCCCCGGCACGATCACGGCCGAGTCGAGCTCGTTCCGCTCGCGGAGCTCCCAGACCCCCTCGCGCGGATCACCGGGAAACGTCCGCTCCGCTATCGACCACAGCGTATCGCCCGGCCGAACGCGGTACTGCCGCTCTGGCCCGCTCGCGCCGGTCTCACCGGCGAACAGCGCCCACAGCAGCACGACCCCGACGGCGACGAGGAGTATGCGACCGAGAAACGAGGACACGAACATCTGTTCTCATGGTGACAGAACGTATGTTCGGTGTCAAGTCCCGGGCGACGCCCGGATCAACAGCTCGGCTGTCGCGCCGCGCAGCCGAGAGTGCTCAGCGGACGGGACGCACGGTGATCGTCGCGCGGGACGAGTTCGTCTCGGCGGCGAGGCGGACGGCAAGGGTGTGCGCGCCCTTGCGCCGCGCGATGCTCAGCGTCGCGATCCGATTCGCTTGTACCACACCCGTCGTGCAGATCCCGCGTAGGGCTCGGCGCGAGGCCAGCATGCGGCGCGCCGTGGCGAGCGTGTGGCTCCCCGGGATGAGGCATGCGCGCGCCGTGGCTCCCTCGGCGGCCGTGAGCTCGACCTGGAGCCGCCCCTTCGCCAGCGTGACGCGGGGACGCACGACGCCCAGGACGGATCGTGCCGGCTTCCACTCGGACTCGGTGCAGGTCGGCTGCTCTGCGAGTGCGTCCTGGACGGCGCCCGCCGAGGCACGCGGCGTGCCGTCGACACGGTAAAGGCCCGCCTGGAACCCGGCGCGGGCCGCGTCGTCTCGGAACCCGAAGATGTTCACCTGCGCGAGGTCCGGATCGCACGTCGCTCGGCGCACGACGTCGGCGTAGACCTCCGCCTGATGGCTCTCGGTCGTGACGGGAACGTTCTCAACGCCGGTGTGCCCCTCGACGGCGCGCGTGTCGACCTGCCAGCCGATCTCGTCGAGGTACAGCCGAAGCCCGTTCAGCGTCGTCGGCTGGGCCGTACCGGCGAACGCATCCCAGACGGCCTGCTTCACCCGGTCGAGGTTGACGAACCCGGCGTTCGGCCACGGGTACCCCTCCGACAGCGCATCGGTCGCCTTGTTGGGGTACGGGTGGAAGCTCAGACCGTCCATCAGCGGCCGGTCGCGGCCGCTCGCCCGGTACCACGCGCCGAGCGCGGCGAGGAACCGAACCGGCGAGGTCGAGATGTTGCTTCGCGCGAGAGGCCGGTCGTTCCCGCGCGGGGAGAGGCCGACGCCGACCACCGTGAGCGTCGGATCAACGCCCTTCAGCGCGTCGTACCCGGCCGCGAGGAACGGGCCGAAAGCCGCCCCCGAGAGCTGCCGCGACTTCGCAAACTGCGGTCGCCAGAACGCCGGCTGGTTCGGCTCGTTGCCGACGACGAAGCCACGCACCTCCCGATACCGCTGCGCCAGCTCCGAAAGCCACGCGCCGAAGGCCTCGGGGCGCGCCAGCCCCGCCTCTATCTCACGGGGCGGGTACGGATACGTCGCGAAGACCACGTCGAGCCCTGCGGATCGAGCCGCGGCAACGGTGAGGTCGAGGAGCGGGCGCTCGGCGAGGCCAAGCGGGTCGCTCGGCTGCCAGCGCACCGTGACGACGACCTGGCGCAGACCGAGCGACGCCATGTCCGCATAGACGCCTGCACCGGCGTCGGTCGACCACTTGCCCGCGTCGTCGTTCGCGCCGAAGTTCGCCGCAGCAGCCGGGCCGGCACCGATCGATCCGCAGATCGCGACGACGGCAAGCGCGCGCAGCAGTCCCCCCAGGCCCCGCCTATCCATTCGCCGCAGACTCCGTTCGTTCGTGTTCTGAACGCCCCCACCCAGAGCGGGCGCGATGCTACCTCATCGTGGGACGGAAGTCAGCACGGCGTCAAGTAGTCGGTCGGCGCCGTGGCGGACAGGATCTGCGGCCGGCAGTCCCGTTTCCTCGGCCGCCGAGTCAACTGCTGCAGCCGCGGCGGCGTCGTCGAGCCCGGCGGTGTTCAAGGCGATCGCGACGACTTTCGGCGGGCGCCGCGCGAGGCCGATTCGCTCGTGCAAGGTCACCAGCTCCGGCAGCGATGGCAGCGGATGACCCGGGTATCCCTCGACCTCGGTCGTACCGGGGCGATGGCAGAGAACGAGCACGTGTGGCACCGAGCCGTGGAAAAGACCGAGCGTGACGCCGGAGTACGCCGGATGCACGAGGGAGCCCTGGCCCTCGACGAGCAGGAGCTCCCCTCCTCGCCGGCGCCCCTCCACGACGAGGCGCTCTGCTGCGCCCGCGAGGAAGTCGGAGACCACGGCATCGACGGAGATGCCCCAACCGGCGATCGCGATCCCTGTCTGACCCGTGGGCACGAAGACCGAGGCGATGCCCCGCGCGCGCGCTGCACGGTCGAGCTCGAGCGACACGGTCATCTTCCCGATCGCGCAGTCGGAGCCGACGGTGAGCACGATCGGGGCGTCGACCTCGAGGTTCGCGCCCGTCGGGCAGTCGAGGTCCTCGGGAGGCCGCCGAAGGTCTCGCAACTCGACGCCATGCGCGTCCGCCAGCGGTCGCAGCTCGGGGTCGTCGCGAAGCATCTGGTGCAGACCGTTCTCCAGCGAGAGACCGTTCCGGATGCACTCCGCCAGCAGGGTGCGCCACGCCGGCGGGAACCGCCCGCCCTGTGTCGCGACGCCGACGAGCGCCACGTCCGGCTCGTAAGAACGGGCCGACTCGACGTCTCCGACGATCGGCACGCCGTCGTGGTCCTCACCAGCGCGGGTCGAGTCGAGGATCGCTACCACGTCCTCGCGCCGGTACCGGAGCACGCCCCGCATCGTCTTGCCGTAGTGCGGATCCCCCGAGAAGCCCTCGGCGAGGATCAGTGTCCGCTCACCCGCAGCCAAGCCCGATTCCCTCTGAGGCAAGCTGTACGCCTTCGACGAACACCGGGCCTGGAGCCGGGTCGGTGGCGAGGAGCAGGTTCCCGTCCAGGTCGACGTGGTCGCACAGCGGCGCGACCGCGCACCCGGCGGCGATCCCGAGGCCGGACTCGACCATGCAGCCGAGCATGACTCCGAGCCCGAGCGCCCGCGCCGCGTGGACCATCCGGATCGCCTCCCGGATGCCGCCGGACTTCGCGAGCTTGATGTTGACGCCGTGCGCGATCTCGGCACTGACAACGACGTCCGCGAGCGTGTGGCAGTCCTCGTCGACATAGATCGGCGCTCGCGACCGGCGCCGTAGCTCCGCCCCGCCCGGGTCGCCCTGCCGGAGCGGCTGCTCGACGTACTCGACGCCCAGCGCGGCGAGCTCGTCGCACGCGTCGAGCGCCTCGTCGAGCGACCACCACTCGTTGACGTCGACCGTGAGCGGCAGGTCGGTGACCCCGCGGACGGCTCTGACCCGCTCGACGTCGAGCCCGTCGCCGCCGCCGAGCTTGAGCTTCAGCCGCCGGAAGCGGCGCGCCGCCGCCTTGGCTCTCCGCGCCATGTCGTCGGGGTCGCCGAGCCACACCGTCCACGAGGTCGGCGGGCCTCCGCGCGGCAAGCCCAGGAGGCGGTTGACGGACGTGCCGAGAAGCTTTCCCTGGAGGTCGTGTAGGGCCGCGTCGAGCGCCGACTTCGCAGCCTGCTCACCGTCGACGGCGGCGAGCCGCGCCTCGATCTCCTCGAGCGCGAAGGGATCGTCGCCCACGAGCTCGCCGTGCTCGGAGACGAACGCGAGGGCCGACGCAGCCGTCTCCGAGTACCGCTCGATCGGTGCTGCCTCGCCGCGCCCGACCCGACCGTCGTGACCGATCGTCACGTGGACGACGTCCGCCCAGTCGGCCGTCTCGCGGCTGATGACGAACGTCTCCGCGAGCTTCAGACGGACGATCTCGGCGCGCACCTCCATCGGCACGAGCCTACTCGGAGAGCGTGGCGACGTACGCCGCCACGTCCGCCGCGTCCCGACCGGAGACGAGCTCCGCCGGCATCGCGCCGCGTCCGGTCGCGACGACGGATTCGACGTCGGCCGACGTCAGCCCGCTGCCGCGCAACGCGGGTCCGACGCCGCCCGATGCATCCGCGCCGTGGCAGCCGGCGCAGGTCGCCGCGTAGATCGATGCCCCGCGCCCGGCGTCTCCCGGCTTCGCGGCGTCCGTAGCGGAGGCCGACGGCGCGAACGGGTGCCATACCGCGAGCGCGAACGTGGCGGCAGCGACGACGGCGAGCAGCGCGAACGGAACGGCAGGGTTGCGCATCAGAAGCCGAACCGCACCTTCGTGAAGTACCAGAGGCTCGACGTCAACCAGAGCGTGGTCAACACCGCGGCGAGCGTGCCCCCGAGCACGGGGAGCATCCACGGCGGGTAGTTCCGGCTGTGGTGTTGGATCACCAGCAGCTTCGCCGCGACCACGCCGTAGATGAAGGCGCCGGCGATCGAATGCACGGCGACCCGCAGGTCCGTCGTCTTGAAGCCGAGAATCGTGACGCAATGGAAGATCACCGGGAGCGTGAGCAGGAGCGCGACTCGGCCCGACCACCGGTGGATCTGCCGGGAGGTCGAGAACGAGACCGGCACGAAGCGCTCGAGCTTTCCCCACATGCGGGACGCGGTGAGCACCTGCACGATGGCCAGCAGGAAGGCGCCCGTCGCCAGCCATGCCTTGCCGGCGATCGCCGTCGAGAAGACCGACTCGACGAGATCCGTGTAGCGGGAGCTGACGTCGGCGAGCGGCATCGGCCCGAGCCTACGACCGAACGAGCGGGAACGGAAGACCGGGGCGGTACACTTCCCGCTCCCCGGCGCCCGTAGCTCAGGGGATAGAGCGCGCGCCTCCGGAGCGCGAGGTCGCAGGTTCGATTCCTGCCGGGCGCATCAGGCGGCACATCCTGGAAGAACCGCAAACCCCGTCACCGTGCGGGGTTTGCGCCTGTTAGCAGGGATTTCCTCGTGTCGGAGCGCGTGCACGGGCTTGCCCGGACGTGCCCGGTTGGCTCACCTCGTGCTACCCCCCGTGCTACCCCCGAGATTCGTACCGTAGGCGACTAAGGGGCCGTCCACAGCAATAGACTCCGCCGCCGTGACCGCCGACGACGTGTACGCGTCCGTTCTACGGTTTCTTGACCAATTCATCGAGCGCGGTGCGGCACCGGACGTCGTCGACCTGCGGGCCCGACTCGCGTCGGATCGAGACGTGCGTCGGCTGCTCGACGACCAGTTGCCTTCCGGCAACGTCTCCGAGCGTGAGGGATTCGAGGCGATGAGCGCGTTCCTCGATGCGATGGGTGAACGAGGTGCGTATTGGCCGCGCAAGCCGGGCGGACCCCCGGATCTCGCCGAGCTAGTGGACTGGACGAGCTGGTGGCAACCGCCCTCGGCGGACGAGCCGGAGACTCTAGATCCGGCTTCATGGCGCGACTGGCTGGCGGCGGTCGTGATGCCGGGAGATCACACCACCTGACCGCGGCGACGCGTACCCCCGAGAGCGAACCTCCGTCACGGATTGCGCTCTAGATCCGGCCACACCGCGCCTGCCATCTGGTGGATCTCGTCGACCGAGAAGGAGCACGTCTGGCGGCAGCGCGAAGGGCTCTAGCCCCGCGAGGACTCACTCGCAACTATTTGAAGTAAATACGCCGACGAACGGGCGGACACGAAGCGTTGTCTGCGGAAAGGCTGCCTCTTGAGGACTAGAGGATGTCCTGCATTGCCGCATTGGATCATGGCGGCGACGACCTCTCCGTGGCCCGCGGGCACGCGGATCGGCACGACGTTCTGGCGGGACGATGACCGCAGCGTTACGCCATCTGAGTAAACGCCGAGGCCGAGCGGCTAGTTCCGCGGGATCAGCTGGAGCATCACCGTGAGCTTGCCGGGCGAGCCCTGCTCGCCGGGAAACTCGAGCTTGACCACGAACCGGCTGCGGCCGACGGTCTGCGTGCTCCGGATGAGCACCGACTCGGTGTTGCCGCCGGACAGCGTGGCGAAGCCCTGGACGATCGCCTTCCCGACGGGCGCCTTCAGCGTGATCGTCTGGTAGCCCGTGAAGCCCTTCGTCGTGACGGGCACCGGCGTCAGCGTCTTCGTCACGACGGTCAGCTTGGCCGCCCGCGCGTCGATCGGTGGCTTGGCGGGAAGCGTGTCGGCCGCGGATCGGGCCGCTGCGGGGGCGGCGACCACGACGGCTACCGCGGCCGCTGCGAACGGGAGGACGGCTCTCGCGGCGCGCGTACGGGAGGGGGAGTGGGCGGTGGGCTGCATGTGGCACCTCCGTGGAGGGTCGGGCGGCTAGTGCGACACTAACGAACCGCGCGAACGCGCATGGCGAACTCCGCCGCCTCCCCCGCTCCCGAGTGGCCTGCGTTCTTCACACGCGAACCCAGGAGAGCGCCCGCCTGACGCCGGGCCCTTCGTGGGCTCGGCCTACCGCGAGCGTCGCGATTCCTTCGCGAGCAGCGCCCTGAGCGGGTCGCTCCCGGACACGGCTCCGCTCGTGCCCCGCGAGACGGCCGGAATCCCGCGAAGCCGCGCTGCGTCACCGCCTGCGGTCGCGCCGGCCGAGGTCGACGGCAGTTCCGCCTCTCCGACCTCGGCCAGGATGCGGAGGATCTTCCTCGTCTCGGACTGGGACCCCGGCCAGGAACATACGTTCGACCGTACACGGTCGGATGTCGGCTGCCTAGTGGCCGTCGGGGACGAGGCAGCGTGACCGAGCGGCAGCGCGAGCTCCACGAGCGGCTGGCGATGCCGGAGGCTGTCCTGACCCGCTCCGATCTGGCGGAGCTCGGGTATCCGCGGCGGGCGATCGACGTGATCGTGAAACACGTCATGCGGGAGGGTGCCGGAGTGCAATCGTTGCCGGGCTTCTCCCGGCCGATGATCCGGGTCGCTGACTTCCTCGAGTACCGGGACCGCTGTACGTACCGCGACGACCGAGTGCGGCCGTGAGGGCGGCGACGGAGGAGGACGTAGCGCCAACCACGCCACCCCGTCGCCGCCGGGGAGTACCGTACGTGGTGCCAACCACGCACTAAGGAGGACGACGATGGCCAGCAGTTGGATCGTGGCTCGGCCAACGAAGGCTGACGGCCGCAACAAAGGCCGCTCGCGGTTCCGTGTCGTATACCGGCTCGCTGGCGCGGGCTCGCCTCACCATTACGGCGGCTCGTTCGCCACGAAGGCCGAAGCGCTCGAACGGAAGCGGTGGATCGACGGGGAGCTCGCCGCACGGCGCTTCCCTGATACCGGCCGTCTCGCCGAGCCCGTCGCCTCCCCCCACGCTCCGAGTCGTCGCGGCACAGTGGCGGGTCAGCCGGGTCGATGTGTCCGTGAACACGCAGCTGCAGCACCGGTCAGCGATACACGCGATGCTCCCCACCCTCGGCGAGCGGCCCGTCGACGAGATCACGCCGGCAGACGTCGCGGAACTCGTCGCGAAGCTCACGGCGAAGGGCCGCAAGCGGGAAACGATCCGCAAGCGCCTCCTCGTCGGCGGGATGATTCTCGACTTCGCCGGTGTGACGACGGGGAACCCGTTCCGCGACAAGATCACGGTGCGGCTGCCACGCGAAGCGAAAGCCGAGATCGCACCGCCGTCCTCCGAGCACGTCCTCGCCGTCCATGACGTGCTGCCCGAGCGATACAGGCTGCCGCTCCTGGTGCTCGACGCGACCGGGATGCGGCTCGGCGAACTTGAGGGGCTGCGGTGGGGAGACGTCGACGAGCCTCGGGGCCGATGGCGCGTCTCCAAGGCCGTTGCGAAGACGGGACACGGACGCTGGGTGTCGGTGCCTCCCGTCGTCTTCGAGGCCGTCCTCGAGCTCGTCGCACGTGAGGACCGTACCCCGGAGCGCAAGGTGTTCCAGGGGTTCGGCGGCGACAGGTTCCGCACGGCCATCACTCGCGCCTGCACAGCCGCCGGGGTGCCGGCGTTCTCCCCGCACGATCTACGCCACCGGCGGATCTCGCTGCTCCACCTCGGCGGGGTTCCGTGGGCCCGGATCGGCGAGCACGTCGGACAGCGCAACCTCGCAGTCACCGCCAACACGTACACGCACGTCCTCGCTGACGAGACGGAACTCGACTACACCGGGCTTCTATGCCCGGACGGTGCTACCCCCGGTGCTATCCCGGAGCGTGAAAAAGTCCTCTAAGCAGGGGGATTTGATTCCTGCCGGGCGCATCAGAGGCACACGCTCCTGCAGCGCGTCCACACGGGCATCGAGATAGCCTCGAGTCCATGCCGTCCCGAGCGGTAGCAATAGTGGCAACGATTGGACTCCTCGCTGTTGCCGGTGGATGCACGGATTCCGGTGATGAGCCTGCCGCACGCGGTGCGGAAACCGCTTCCGACAACGGGTCCGACGGTGTCGATCAAACCGCCGACGACCCGGCGACCGACACCGAGGCGACGCGAACAAGACTCGGCTCGGTATGCAAAGGACCGGAGTCGCGACTCAGGGCACTCGCGGAACAGGCGAGCGTCTTCGAGGACGTGCATTCCGTCACCGAAGCCCCCGCCTCGATTCTGGCGGCCGTCACGGCGCGAGCCGTCGCCTCGAGCGTCCACCCGGATGACTGCGTGGCACTGATCAAGGCACATGCTCTCCGGCGCTCGGGTTGCCACCCCGGCATCCGGACCTATCCGTGGATGGGTTGCGACTTCACCGAGGACAGACCCCCAGGGTCGTAGCCGCCGAAACGGCTCGAACGTGGCAGTCGTGCCTCGGGGCGTGGCCGCAGAACCGTCCGCACACCGGCGCATGGCGCGTCGTTCTAGGGTGACGGCGTGCTGAGAGGGCGCTGCGCATGCAATGCCGTCGCGTACGAGGTTTCGGACGAGTTCGTCGTCGCGTACAACTGCCACTGCTCGAACTGTCGTGCGCTGACCGGCTCCGCGTTCTTGCCCTGGGGCGAGATCGAGCCCGAGAAGCTGAGGGTGACCAAGGGTGCAGGCTCGTTGACGGTGGTTGGCGATGCCGACGGCCACCACGCGACGCGTTGCGGGGAGTGCTTCTCGCTCCTGTACTGGACGGGCTACGAAGGCAAGATCCGTGTTCCCTACGGGTCACTGATCGACGAGCCGGCACTCAAACCGACGGCGCACATGTTCGTCGGCTCGAAGGCGTCGTGGCACGAGATCCTCGACGACCTTCCCCGGCACGACGAGGCCCCCTGGTCTTGATCGGCTGACCCGGACGCCCCGCCCTCAGGGATCGGCGCAGGCCGACGTCGGGAGAACCCCCCGCGGGGCGGTGGGTACCCGGGGGCTGAAGCGCCAGCCGGGCTGAGACGCCGCGATCCACCGAGAGCCCGTGGGTGAGCGTGCGGGGGAAGCCCGATCCGGCGGTCCCGTACGGCCGTGAGCCGGCGCCGCACAGCGACATCTCACACCTTCACGCGGTAGGTGCGGAACACCGCCGCGCGGCCGGGCGCGACCGGGATCCAAGCGGTCGCGCTGACCCATCCTGCCAACGCGCCTCGGTAGCGGAACTGCACGATGCCGACGGTCCGCGGTCGAAAATCCCGCGGATCCGCGCGCAGCTGCGCGACGCCCGCGCCGTGTCGGAGCGTCAGGCGCACCTCTCCGCGGCCGAGCGACTCCGTCACATTCCCGCGGTTGGCCAGGTACAGGTCGAGAGCGCGTGTCGCGCGCTCGCGCCGAACCCGAAGCCGGCCCACTGCCAGCCGTCGCACGATCCGCCCGGGCGCACGGACCACGACGACGATCCCGATCCGCATCCGGACCCCGACGCCCGCTCCCGGCCGGGGCCGCGTCGTGAGCAGCACGAGCGCGTCGTGGTCACCCGGCTCGACGCGACCCGGAAGCCGCGCGGACACGGTGATGGATCGGCTGGCACCGGCCGCCAGCAGGAAGCGCGCCGGCCGGACGGTGAGCCAGGCGGAGGCCGCGCGAGCGCCGCCCCGCCCCACGACCTTCGGCCGACCGCGAAGGTCGAGCGAGAAGCCTGCGCGCCCGGCATCGACGACCACTGGACTCAGGCCCGGGTTCGTGACGCGGACGACCGCGCGGCTGGTTCCCGCGAGCGCGACGTGCGCCGGCGTGGCGGTGAGGCCGAGCGGTGGGCGGGTCGTGCCCGCGCCCGCCGAAGCGGGCACGAGCACGAGTGCGGCCAGGGAGAGCGCCGCGAGACGCCTCATCGACCGATCACCGTGAAGGTGACGGTCGCGGCGTACCGCCCCGCCGGAACGACGGGAAGCGGCGAGACGAAGCCGAGGCGCGTATCCCAGACGTCACCGGCGACCGCACTGCGGGTCGTCGTGGTGCCGACGAGCAGGTCGGGCGACGGCGCGATCGGGATCGCGGCCATCGCGCCGCCGGCGAGCCCGCCTCCGATCGTCCCGCCCGTCGGTGCCGTCCCGGCGATGCCGAGCGGGAGGTCGGTCGGGGGCAAACGCCGTGCGCCGAACGGTCACCGCGTAGCCGCTCGCGTTGTTGCTGACGACCGTGACGCGCTCGGACACCGGTGCGGGGGTCGCGCCGGCGGTCTGGTTCCCGAAGCTGACGGTCGGCCGCTCGAGCGCGATCGAGAGGACCGCCTGGATGTCGACGTCCACGCCGGCGCTCTGCGAGACGCCGACGGTCGGCGGCGGCGTCACGCCGCAGGACACCAGCGGGCCGGCCGCGTTCCGGGGCGTCGGCGCGCCCGTGGCGAAGTCGGACGGGTTCGCGTCGGTGTCCGTGCACCCGTCTGCGGCGCGGATCGCCGCCGACGCGTTGTCGATGGAGGGTGCTGCGCCGCCGCCTTCGTAATCCGTTGCGGTGCCGTACCCGATCAGGTCGGCGACCGACGTGACCGCCGAGCAGCTCCCGGCGGCCGCGCCGCAGGAGAGCGGCGACGCGTCCCGGACGACTGCGACCTTGCCGCCGGAGACGGCGAGGTTCGACGTGCCCGTCGCGTCGGGCGCCGGCAGGGGTGCCCCGACGTCGGCCGCCGATGCGAGCTGCACGAGGTAGTGCCTGCCGGGTGCGATCGACCCGGCCAGGGCGGTCGCCTGCCAGGTCGTACCGCCGGCGGCGGCGTACTGAATCGTCCAGCCGCTCACGTCGACGGCGGACGATCCACGGTTGAAGAGCTCGACGAAGTCGTGGGTGAAGCTCGCGCCCGAGTTGCCGCCGCCGGCGTAGACCTGGCTGACGACGACGTCGGGCGACGCACTGCGGGCGGCCGGGACGACGAGCACGCCGGCGGCGACCACGAGGACGAAGAGAACGAGGGCTGCAACGCGAGACATGGACGGCTCCGATCGATGTCGAGAACGGGGTGTTCCGACCGTGATACCGCGTTGTCAGTTCAGGCGAAAGAGTCTGGACCAGATTGGCACAGAGTTGGCGCACATTCCGTGTGTTGTGCCTCAGCGAAGCGGCTGCATGACGCGGCCGCCGAAGCGAAGCCACGCGATCCGGCCGTCCGGGCCGCGGAGGAACTCGGCCTCCGTGCCCGCGCCGGGGCCGTCCGGGACGAACAGCCGATCACGCTCGAAGAACTCGACGGCGACGGGCGGCGGGCTCGGCATCGGAGGCGAGTCCTCCGTCGGGAAGCCGCCGCGGCTCGTGATGGTCAGCCGCAGGCCGCCGTCGGCGGTCGCGAGCTCGGCGTCCAGCAGGGGCGACCGGTAGGTGCCGAGATACTCCGTCGGATCGAAGACGAGGGAGATTCGCTCCGGCTTCCGTCCGCCGAGCGATTCGACGACCCGGTCGAGGGCTGCCTGCACGACCTCGCCTCCGCGCTGGCTGTTGGTGAGCACGGCGAGGACGGTCTGGCCATCCGGAGCGAACGAGAGGTGCGCAACCTGCCCGTTCGTCCCACCGCCGTGGTGGACGAGACGGACGCCCGTGACGTCGTCGATGCCCCAGGTGAGGCCGACCGAGCCGAAGATCGGCGCTGCCGCGATGTGCGGGCGCTGCATCTCGTCGAGCGACGCCCGGGTCAGGATCCCGTCTCCGTCCGACAGGTGGAAGCGGGCGTACCGGAGCAGGTCGACGACCGTGGACGAGATGCCGCCTGCGGCGTGGTGTGCGCGTCCGATCGCCCACGGTCGCGCCACGGTGGGCGGACCGTCCTCGACTCGATGGTGGCCGACGGCGAACCGGCGCGTCATCACGTCGTCCGAAAAGAACAGCGAGTGCTCGAGCCCGAGCGGCTCGAGCAGGAGCCGGTGCACGAGACGCTCGTACGGCTCTCCGCCGACGACCTCGAGGACGCGGCCCGCGATGTAGAAGCCCGCGTTGTTGTAGGACCAGACCTCCCCGAGCGGCGTCAGCTGCGGCAGGCGCGGAAGGTCGCCGACGATGCCCGCCAGCGCATCGTCCCCCGGGCCGTGGTCTGCGAAGTAGTCGCCGACCCAGCCGGCGGTGTGCGTCAGGAGGTGCCGCGTCGTGACCCGCGCGGCGACGTCGTCGTCGGCCAGCGCGAGCTTTGGGAGGTAGCGCCGGACGGGAACGTCGAGGTCGAGCTCACCGCGCTCGACGAAGATCATCGCGACGGTGCCCGTGACGGTCTTGGTGATCGAGCCGATCTGAAAGAGCGTGTCCGGCGTGACCTCGAGCGGATTCTCGACGGAGGTGACGCCGAAGCCGGCCGCGTGCTCCTCGCCGTCGTGGAGGAGGCCGAACGCCGTACCCGGCGTGGCCGTCTCGTGGAGAGCAGCTTCGACCGCCGTGCAGACGTCCCCGAACAGCGTCACGGCCGGACCCTAGCGAGCGGCGTGCGACGGTCGACCCGACAGCCGCAAGGCCGCCTCTAGGCTTGCGGTCATGCGCTGGCTCCGCGGCCTCGACCCGCGCCTCCCCCGCGACGTGCAGCTGCTCCAGCTCGGAGGCCTCGCCAACGCGTTCGGGAACGGCGTCGTGCTTCCGTTCATGCTGATCTACCTGCACAACGTGCAGGGGATCTCGCTCGGCACGGCGGGCCTGATCCTCGCGACGAACGGGTTCGTCAGCATCGCCGCCGGAGCCCCGGGCGGCACGCTCGTCGACCGGTTCGGCGGCAAGAGCATCTTGGCCGCCGCGCTGGTGTTCCTCACCGTCGGCTTCGCGGGCTACGTCCTCGTCGACAGTGCCTGGAAGGGATTCGTCGTCGCGGGCGTGACCGGGATCGGCAACGGGCTTTTCTGGCCGGCGCAGTCGACTCTCATCACGCTGCTCACGCCCCGCGAGCGCCGCCACAACGCCTTCGCGATGCAGCGGGTCGTGATGAACCTCGGCATCGGCCTCGGGGCGCTGGTCGGCGGGCTGATCGCGACGACGTCGCGACCCG
The DNA here is from genome assembly GCA_963814565.1 of uncultured Actinomycetes bacterium. GTDB lineage: Bacteria > Actinomycetota > Thermoleophilia > Gaiellales > Gaiellaceae > Gaiella. Next base: position 64,535 of record CAWFDO010000017.1, on the reverse strand, counting down.
CGTCCTTCGACGTGCTCTACCTCGCGAACGCGGCGACGTTCGTCGTCTATCTCGTGGTACTGCTGATCTGGGTACCCGACCCACGGACGGACGTCGCCGGCGCCGTGTCCAGCGCCCGGTACCGCGTCGTGCTCCGCGACCGGGCGTTCATGGGCGTCGTCGGGGTCAACACGCTCTTCATCTTCGCGGGGATGGCCGGCTTCGAGCTCCTGCCGGTCTACGCGAAGAACGAGGCGGCCGTCACCGAGACGATGATCGGGATCGTCTTCTTCGTGAACACCGTCGTGATCGTGCTCGCGCAGCTTCCGGTGACGAAGCTCTCGGAGGGGCACCGGCGCATGCGGACCCTCGCCCTACTCGGCGTCCTGTGGGCGGGATGCTGGGTGCTCGTGCCGCTCGCCGGAAGCTGGGTCACCGGCGCAGCTGCGGCCGCACTCCTCGCGGCCATCATGGCCGTGTTCGGGATCGGCGAGTGCCTCCACGGGTCGGTGCAAGGCCCCCTGGTCGCCGATCTTGCGGAGCCGTCGCTCATCGGGCGCTACATGGCGCTCTCCGCGCTCTCGTGGCAGGTCGGGTTCGCCCTCGGTCCCGCGATCGGCGGGTTCGCGCTCGCCGCGAGCCCGACCGGCGTGTGGCTCGGCGCCGCGGCGCTCTGCCTGGCCGCCGGCGCAGCGTCGCTCGCGCTCGAGCGGTCGCTGCCGGTGGCAGCGCGCAGCAACCCCGTCCCGGAGCCTGCGTGAAGCAGGCACCAGGGGTAGAATCACGAATGCCCATGTACGCGACCGACGACCCTCTCAGTCCCGTTGCCGAGCCTGCCCCGCATCCGCAGGAGCACCGGCCCGCGCCCCGGCGCGGACGTCGTCGCGCGCGCGTCCCAGGTCGCTGAGCTCACCGCCGGCGGGCTCACCTGGGTCAACTCCGTCGGGCCCGACCTCGAGACCGCGCAGGCGCTCGCCGGGCGCTTCGGCTGGCACCCCCTCGATGTCGAGGACATCGTCTCGAAGCGCCAGCGGCCCAAGGTCGACGACTACGAGGACGAGGGGTACCTCTTCGCGGTTCTCCACTTCCCGGTCTACGACAAGGCGGTGCAGCGGCTGAACGCGGCCGAGCTCGACGTCTTCATCGGCCAGGACCTCCTCGTCACGCTGCCGAACCGCGAGCTGCTCCCCGTGACGCGGCTCTTCGCCCGCTGCGAGTCCGACGACGTCTTCCGTGAGCAGCTGTTCGCACGCGGCTCGGGACGTCTCCTGTACGAGGTGCTCGACGATCTCTTCGACTACTGCTTCCCGATCCTCGACAAGATCGGGCACAAGCTCGACCGGGTCGAGGACGACATGTTCGAGCGCGCCGCCGAGGACGTCGTCCGCGACATCTCGAACGTGAAGCAGGAGATCATCTCGTATCGCAAGGTGATCAAGCCCGAGCGCACGACGCTCCGTGTACTCGAGCGCCGTATCGACCGGTTCCTGCCCGAGGAGCTCGAGCTCTACTTCGACGACATCAACGACGCCGTTGAGCGGATCTGGGATCAGCTCGACAACTACAAGGAGGTCGTCGAGGCGCTCGAGTCGACGAACGAGTCGGTCATCTCGCACCGCCAGAACGACGTTCTCCGGCTGCTCACGATCATCAGTGTCACGATGCTGCCGCTGACGCTCATCACCAGCGTCTTCGGGATGAACGTGCTGTACCCCGGCGAGGGGTCGCGTGATGCCTTCTGGGTGATCCTTGCCGCCCTCGCCGTGACCCTCGGCGGGATGCTCGCCTTCTTTCGCCTGAAGCGCTGGCTGTAGCGCTCCCGTGGACGAGGGGGCCAGTCCAGCCGAAGGGCTAGGCAGGCCTCGTCCGGCGGGGGAAGGACGGTGCCCGTGCATCGCCGATCCTCCTGCCATGGGATACGAGGGTCAATACGGCAATGTGACCCTCATGAGAGGGGGATTGTGATGACGGCGGCACAGTTCGAGGATCTTCATGTCGACGAGGCGGCCGAGGTGCTGGCCTGGCGCTTCGACACGCTCTGTCGGTGCGGCTTCGACCTCGATGCGGCGGCGGTCATTGCGGCCAACGTCGAGGTCGACCTCCATCGGGCGGTCGACCTCGTCGAACGAGGCTGCCCGCCCGACACCGCGGCGCGCATCCTCCTGTAGCTCACCCCAAAGCCGCGACGTCGGAATCACGGCGGCGATTCCGACGTCGCGGTACCCGCTTTCGAGTGGTCGGGGCACGGGTACCTGTCCGAGACGAACACGCGGGGCTCGGATCGCACGACTACGCGACGCGGAGCCCCTCGAGCCCGCTCTCGGGCTCGGGGAGCTGCGGATCCAGCCGTTCGAGGGTGGCGCAGAGCAGCTCGGCGACGGCGAGCGCCTTGAGCCAGTTGCGGTCGGCGGGGACGACGTACCAGGGCGCCGGGTCGGTCGAGGTCTCGGTCACCGCGTCGTCCCAGGCGGCGACCCAGTCGTCGTAGCGCGCGTGCACGCTGAGGTCGTCGCGGCGGAACTTCCAGCGCTTCCGCGGGTCGTCGATCCGCTCCTGGAGCCTCGCGCGCTGCTCCTCGCGAGACACGTTGAGGAACACCTTGACGATGGCCGTCCCCTCGTCGACGAGCATCCGCTCGAACGCACGGATGTGGTCGTACCTCCGGCGCCAGACCGCCTCCGGCGCCAGCTCGCGCATCCGCACCGCCACGACGTCTTCGTAATGCGAGCGGTTGAACACCCCGACCCTCCCTCTCGCGGGGAGTGCCGCGTGGATGCGCCACAGGTAGTCGTGCTCCACCTCCGCCCCGGCAGGCACGCCGAACGACCTGAACTCGAGGCCGATCGGGTTGACGCCGGCGAAGACGCGGCGGATGACGCCGTCCTTCCCCGACGCGTCGAGTCCCTGCAGGATCAGGAGCACGCTCCGCCGGTCCTCGGCGTAGAGCCGGTACTGGAGCTCGTCGATCCGCTCGTCGAGCTCCGCAAGCCGCCGCTCCCCCTCGGGCTTCTCCAGGCCGAGGCGATCGGACGGGTCACGCGCGGCGATTGACGCAGGCGACCCCGGGTCGACTCGAAGCCGGTCGAGCACGTGCCGACTCTAGACTCTGGCCCACATGGCCGACCGCGGCTCGTTCCACCTCGGCAACGCGATCGACGCGGCGACCGGAAAGCCCGGCGCCGACCGGGTCGTGGTCGGATCGAGCGATCTCACGACGCACGGCGTCGTCGTCGGGATGACGGGGTCCGGCAAGACCGGCCTCGCCGTCGTTCTGATCGAGGAGGCGCTGCTCGCCGGAATCCCGGTGCTCGTCCTCGACCCGAAGGGCGACATGGCGAACCTCGCGCTCGTCTTCCCCGACCTCCAGCCGGCGAGCTTCCGGCCGTGGGTCAGCGAGGCGGAGGCGAGCGCCGCCGGTGTCCCGGTCGACGAGCACGCAGCGAGGCAGGCCACGATCTGGCGCGAGGGTCTCGAGTCGAGCGGGATCGGGCCGGAGCGGCTCCAGGCGCTCCGCGACGCCGCCGATGTGACGATCTACACCCCCGGCTCGACCGCGGGCGTGCCGCTCAACGTCATCGGGTCGCTCCAGGCGCCGGCACTCTCCTGGGAGACGGAGACGGAGGCGCTCCGCGACGAGATCCAGGGCACGGTGACGAGCCTCCTCCGGCTCGTCGGGATCGAGGCCGACCCGCTCGCGAGCCGCGAGCACGTCCTCCTCTCGAACCTCGTCGAGAACGCATGGCGCGACGGGCGCGACCTCGACCTCGGGACGCTCATCGCCGAGATCCAGTCTCCCCCGCTTCGCAAGCTCGGCGTCTTCGAGCTCGACCAGTTCTTTCCGCCCGCCGACCGCACGAAGCTGGCGTTCACGTTCAACTCCCTCGTCGCCTCGCCGACGTTCGCGGCCTGGGGCGAGGGCGAGCCGCTCGACCCGCAGACGCTCCTCTTCACCGAGGCAGGGAAGCCGCGCTGCGCGGTCGTCTACCTCGCGCACCTCTCGGAGGAGGAGCGGCAGTTCGTCGTCACGCTCGTGTTCTCGAAGCTCGTGACGTGGATGCGCGGACAGGAAGGCACTCCCGACCTGCGCGCGCTTGCCTACATGGACGAGGTGTTCGGCTTCGTCCCTCCGAGCGCGAGCCCGCCCGCGAAGAAGCCGATCCTGACGATCTTCAAGCAGGGCCGCGCCTTCGGGCTCGGCCTCGTCCTCTCGACCCAGAACCCCGTCGACGTCGACTACAAGGCGATGTCCAACGCGGGGACATGGCTCGTAGGCCGCCTGCAGACGGAGAACGACAAGGCGCGCGTGCTCGAGGGTCTCCGGTCGGCGACGGGCGGCACCGACGTCGCGGCGCTCGACCGGGCGATCGGAGCGCTCGGCAAGCGCCAGTTCCTCCTCGTCTCGGCGAAGGCGTCCGAGCCGCGCCTGTTCGCGACGCGGTGGGCGATGTCCTACCTTCGCGGTCCGCTGACGAAGGAGCAGGTCACTGCCCTGACGGAGAGGGCGCCGCAGGCCCCGAGCACGTCGCCTGCGCCGGCCGGGGCTGTGCCCCAACCCTCCCCCATCGCCGAGCTCGGCGCCGACGAGTCCTCGGTCGCCCCGGTCCTCGCGCAGGGGACGCCCGTCTCGTACCTCGATCCGGCCGCGCCGTGGGCGTCTGCCATCGGCGTCGTGGCGGGCTCGACGCGGCTCCGCGCGTTCCTCGCGGCGCGCGTCTCGCTCCGCTACGACGACAGCGCCGCCGGGGTCGACGAGCAGCAGGAGTTCGAAGCCGTCTACGGCCCGCTCGACGGCGGTCTCGAACTTGCCAGCGAGACCCAGGTCGACTACGACGATCGTGACTTCTCCGCCGCGGCGCCCGCCGACGCGGCATACGTCCTCCCTGCGGCCCCGCTCGGCGAAACGAGGTTCTTCACCCAGACGGCGAAGGAGATCCAGCGTCACCTCGTCGACCGCCGGCCGCTCGAGCTCCAGCGCAACCGGGAGCTCAAGGTCGTCTCGCGCCCCGGCGAGACCCCGGAGGACTTCGCGGTCCGCTGCGACGCCGCGGCGCAGGAGCGGGCCGACGCGGAGACGGCGAAGATCCGTGATCGGCTCGAGGCGAAGCGCGACCGGCTCGAGAAGGCGCTGGCGCAGGCCGAGCGGCGCGTGGACGAGCTCGAGACGGACACACGCTCACGCACCACGACGGAGCTCGTCGCCGGCGCCGGTGCGGTGCTCGGAGCCCTCTTCGGCGGTCGCCGGAGCACGCGCTCGATGGCGAGCGCGATCGGCGGCGCGGCATCCAGGCGCGGCGTCACGGCGCGCACCGCGGAGCGCAGGCGGAGCGCCGAGGAGAAGGCGGACACGACCAGGGACGACCTCGCCGAGCTCGAGCAGGAGATCCTCGACGAGGTCGCGGAGATCGACGAGAGGTGGCGAGCGACCGCGGACGAGATCGACACGCTCGCGATCCGGCTCGAGGCGACGGACGTGCGGGTGCTCGAGACGCGCATCGTTTGGGTGCCGAGCGACTGACCGCCCGCGCCGCGCTCGCCCTCGTCCTCGCACTGGCCGGCGCGGGGTGCCGTGAAGACGCGTCCGCGCCGGCGGACCCCTCGACGGGCGACGCCGCGACGGTCGAGTGGGTCAACGACGGCGACACCCTCACGCTCGCGGGCGGCGCGAAGGTGCGGCTCGTCCAGATCGACGCCCCTGAGCTCCGGACCGATTGCCACGGCCGCGCTGCGCTCCACGCGCTGATCGGCCTGACGCCCAGGGGGACGCGCGTGACGCTGGTCGCCGATCCCGAGCTCGACGAGCGAGACGTGTACGGTCGCCTGCTGCGCTACGTCTACCGCGACGGAACGAACGTCAACGTCGAGCTCGTCCGACGCGGGGCGGCGTCGCCGTACTACTACCGGGGCGAGCGCGGCGGCTTCGCAAAGAAGCTGGACGGCGCCGTGGAGGATGCGCGCGCCCGCGGCGCCGGCTACTGGGGCGCGTGCCCCGGCGCGGCCCTCGACACGGGCCGCGGCTCGATCACCGGGCCCGCGTGAGCTGCTTCCACGGGACCTCGGGCGACGCGTGGAACGAGACGCCGAGGGCTTGCAGGCGCGGCCCATGCGTAGCCAGACGCCACCTGTAGCGCTGCCACGTGCGGCCCGCGGCGGGCGACCAGCCGATCTCGGCCTGCCCGAGCAGGCGCGGGAACATCAGGTAGTCGACGTCTGCGCGCGTCGCGGCCGTCTCCGTCCAGAGCGGCGCCTCGACCCCGAGGATGTCGCGCTCGCGGACACCCGGGGCCTGCGTCGCCGGATCCCACGAGTACGCGTCCCGCACGGAGGTCGTTCCCGCCCAGGTGAGCCCGATCGGCGAGTCCGGCGTGTACTTCATGTCGAGATAGACCTTCGGCGCCGGCGACATCACGACCTTCGCGCCCTGCTCCACCGCCCGGCGGGCGAGCCCGGGGTCGTGCCAGTGCTGGACGACCGAGGTGCGACGAAGCTTCGTCTTCGCAACCTCCTCCCAGCCGATCATCCGCTTCCCGTGGGAGCGGACGATCGACTCGACCCGCTCCATGAAGGCGAGGTAGTCCTCGGGGCGGGTCGAGTGCGCCTCGTCGCCTCCGACGTGGACGTAGGGGCCGGGCGTGAGGGCCGCGACCTCGCGGATCACGTCGTTGACGAACCGGTAGGTCAGCTCCTTGCCGATGCAGAGCGAGCTGTAGCCCACCTCCATGTCCGTCCGGGGCGCCGGAGCGACGCCGTTGCAGGTGAGCGTCGCGTAGGCCGAGAGAGCGGCGTTGACGTGCCCCGGCATGTCGATCTCGGGCACGACGTCGACGAACCGGGCGCGCGCGTACGCGACGATCCGCGCGTAGTCGCGCTGCGTGAAATACCCGCCCTTCCCTCCGCCGACCGCCGATCGGCCGCCGACGGTCGCAAGGAGCGGCCACGAGCGGATCGAGATTCGCCAGCCCTGATCGTCGGAGAGGTGGAGGTGGAGCCGGTTGAGCTTGTAGAGCGCCATCAGGTCGATGAGCCGCTCGACCTCGCCGACCCCGTGGAAGTGCCGTGCGACGTCGAGCATCGCGCCGCGCCAGGCGAAGCGCGGACGGTCGTGGATCGTCCCGAGCGCGATCCGCCACGGACCCGGCTGCCGCGCGTCCGCCTCGATTGCCGCGGGTAGGAGCTGGCGCAGCGTCTGACCTGCGTAGAACAGCCCCGCCGGCCGTGCGGCGGTGAGCGCGACACCCTCGCGCGTCACGACGAGGCGGTATCCCTCGTCGCCGAGCGCACGGTCGCCCGGGGTGAGCGCGAGCGTGATGCTGCCGTCGGGCGCGTCGCCCCGCATGCCGGAGACCGGCAGGCGGTAGCCCGTCGCGGGACGGAGGCTCCGCGCGATCAGCTGCGCGACACGGGTCGCCTCCGACGCCGTCGAGCGGACGACGATCCGCGCCGACGGCTGCAGGACGAACGCACCCCGCTCGGGCGCCTGGGCGAGCGGCTGCGGGATCACCGTCGTGAACCCGGGCGGCGGGCCCTGCGCCCCGCTCACCGGCTCAGCCACCAGCACCGCTCCTGCGATCACCAGGGCCAGGAGGAGGCGTCGCGAGGCCGCTCACCCCCTGACCGCGCCCGACGTCAGCCCGAACGCGATCCGGCGCTGGACGAGCAGGAAGAAGATCACCACCGGGATCGCGGTGAGCGTCGACGCGGCCATCAGCCCGCCCCAGTCGGTGTTCCGGCTCGTCCCGTAGAAGTACGAGAGCCAGACGGTGATCGTGTGGTTCGACTGGTCGGTGAGCAGCACGCTCGCGAAGATGTACTCGTTCCAGGCATTGATGAAGGCGAACAGCGAGGTCGCGACGAGCCCGGGCGCGACGAGCGGGAGCAGGATTCGGACGAACGCGCCGAGCCGGCTCGAGCCGTCGACCATCGCCGCCTCCTCGAGCTCCTTCGGGATCCCGAGAATGAACCCGCGCAGCGTGTAGACGGCGAACGGCAGGGTGAACGTGAGGTACGTGAGGATCACACCCGTCAGAGCGTTCGTCAGGTGGTAGCGGGCGAGGACGACGTAGAGCGGGATCACGAGCCCGACGGTCGGCAGCATCAGGATGCCGATCATCACCACGACGAAGAGCTTGCGTCCTGTGAAGCGGTACTTCGCGAGCGCCACGGCCGCGAGGAACGCGAGCACCATCGAGGCCCCGACGGCGACGAGGACGATGATCAGGCTGTTCTGGACGATGTCCCAGAAGTACGGGCGCGCCATCGCGTCGCGGAAGTGCTGGAGCGTCGGCGAGAGCGAGAGCCAGGTCGGCTCCGCCCCGTAGATCTCCTCGTCCGGCTTGAACGCGGTCGTCACCATCCAGTACACGGGGAAGACGAGCACCACGAAGACAGCGATCCCGACGAGGTCCCAGGCGCGACGTCGCAGGCGGCGGCGTCTCCGGCGAGCCGGCGCCGGACGCTCGACGGAGGCGGAGCTCATGTCGTCTCCTCCATGCGCACCATCTTGCGGACATAGAACACGCTCATGACGGCGACGATCAGGAGCATCAGGATCGAGATCGCTGCGCCGCGGCCGAAGTCGGAATGGCCGTAGCCCTCGATGAAGACGTAGACGCCCATCAGGTAGTTGTCGACGTTCACCTGGGAAGCCCCGATCAGCAGGTACGCCTGGGTGAACACGCCGAAGTCCCAGATGATCGAGAGGCTCGTGAGGATCAGGAGGATCGGCTTGAGCACCGGGAGCGTGACGTCGCGGAACGCGCGCCATGGGCTCGCGCCGTCGGTCGAGGCCGCCTCGAGCAGCTCACGCGGCACCTGCGCCAGCCCCGCGTAGAGCGTGAGGACGACGAACGGCAGGGCGCCCCACACGATGAGGAGCGTCACCATCGCGAGCTTCGAGAAGGTGGTCGCGTACCAGTCGTGCTGGAAGTAGTCGCCGACCCCGAGTGTCGTCAGCGCGTAGTTGAGGATGCCGTTCTGGAAGTTCGTCATCCAGATCCACACCTGGACGGCGACGACGACCGGCATCGCCCAGACGAGCACGAGGCCCGTCGTCAGGAGGATGCGCACCGGCGTCGAGAGCCGGACGAGCAGGAGCGCGAGCAGGAGGCCGATCACCATCGTCAGCGCGACGTTCGCGGCGGTGAACACGATCGTCCGCACGAGCGTGTCCCAGAACACCTCGTCGCCGAGCACCGAGCGGTAGTTCTCGAGCCCGACCCACTCGCCCTGGCGCTGGATCAGCTCGGGGAGCCCGTACCGCTGGAACGACAGCGTGACGAGCTGGTAGAGCGGATAGCCGAGGATCGCCGCGATCGCGACGACCACGGGCAGGACGAGGAGGTACGGCACCGCCGCGCCGCCCACCCGGCGCAGCGTGAGCGGCCGCCGCTGCCGGGCCCCGAGGGTGGGGGGCTCGGCAGCGACAGCCGCTACCTGGGGGGCGGGACGACGGCTCAAGCCGATCCGCGTCCCGCCCGACTCACGATGCGTTGAGGACCGACGCGATGTTGTCGCTCGCCGACTGGGCTGCCTGCCGGATGGTCAGCTTGCCGGTGAGGATCTGGCTGAGCATGTTGCGGAGGATGTTGCCGTTCTCGACGTTGACCCAGTTCTTCGCGGTCGGCACGAACCAGCTCCGACGGGCCGCGCGCTCGAAGACGCTGTTCCCGAGCAGGCTCGTCGTGTTGGGGATGTTGCCGATCCCGCGGAGCGATGTCATCGAGGCGTTGCTCGTGTAGGCCTTGATCCAGTCGACCGCGAGCGCCTTGTTCGCGCCGACCGGGACGGAGAGCAGCGACCCGCCGAGGAAGCCCGGCATCGGCAGCCCCTTCGTCCGGCTCGGCATCACGAACTGCGCCGTGAGCGACTTGTACTTGTCGCCGACGCAGCAGCTGAACCAGCCCGGCCCGACCATCGAGCCGGCGTTGCCCTGTGCGTAGACGTCGTACGGGTTCGGCTTCGTCTCGTCCGTCGTCTTGCTCGCCCGCGACGCGGCGAGGAAGAAGTTGCGGTACGCGGTGAGGCCGGCGATCGCCCTCGGCGAGGCGAGCGTGCCCTTCCACTTGCCGCTGACCTGCCGCGCGATCGCGCCGCCGTTGTCGTACACGAAGCTCATCGCGACGTACCAGTCGGTGCCGGCGATGTAGACGGGCGAGAACCCCCGGTCGCCCTGCTGCCGGCCGAGCTTGCGCGCGGCCGCGGTGAACTGCGCGAGGCTCGTCGGGACCTTGATGCCCGCCTTCTTGTAGAGGTCGGTCCGGTAGGTCACGACCCGCGAGCCGGCGTAGTACGGCACGCCGTACAGCTTGCCGCTGTACCGGCCGGCGGCCGCGAGGCCGTCGAGCCACGTGGCCGAGTTCGCGAAGGAGCCCCGATCGGACGTGATGTCCTGGAAAGCCCCGGCGGCCATGTACTTCGTCGTCTCGGTGTTGCCCATCTCGATGACGTCGGGTGCGTTCCCACCCGCGAGCGTGGCGTCGAACTTCTGGAGATGGTTCCCCCACGTCTGGTACTGCACGTTGACCGCGACGCCGGGATGCTCGCGCTGGAAGGCGGCGTTGGCGGCCTTGACGATCGGCTCCCAGTTCGCCGCCTGCGCGTCGACCTGGAGCCAAACCGTGATGCTGTTGGTCGCGGCAGCGCCCCCAGAGGCCGTGGCCGCGATCACAGCGAGGGCGGCGGCCACGAGGCCGAGGACGCCGATGATGCGTGCTCTCATGAGCGGATCCCCCAAGCGGATCGGGAGGCGGCGGGAATCGTTGGATGTACCCGGTGGCCGGCGGGGACGACGACGCCGGAGCCGCCTACTGGTGTATACCACTTGGCCACGGTTCGGAAGATTGGCACAGAGGCCGATTCTTGTCAAGACCACTTGGCGGTAGTCGCCGCGACGCTCGGGCGGCGCTTGCCCCATGTTTCCAGGGTGAAGTCTCGCGCGCGCGCCGGCCGAAGGCGGAGACCGGCGGTACGCCATCCGGTGTTATTGGTACTGACCAAACCGAGGTCGTATGCTACGAGCGCCCGTTGCCGCCGGTGCGCCCGAGCGCACGCCGGTTCAGCTCGGTGACCAGCCGGTAGCGGTCACCGCGGTAGATCGAGCGCACGTACTCGACGATCTCGCCGGAGGCGGATCGGGTCGTCCGCTCGAAGACGAACGCCGGCGAGTGGAGCGGCACGCCGAGCGCCGCCGACTCCTCCTCGTTCGTGACGGTCGGCTCGATGGTCTGCAGGCCGCCGACGATCGAGACGCGGTACCGACCCTCGAGGAGCTCGTAGAACGACTGCTGCTCGAGGTCGGCAGCCGAGATACCGGGGACGAGCGACTCGCGCACGTGGAGCGTCTCGATCGCCATCGTCTCGTGGTCGGCGAGGCGGAGCCGGCTGATGATGACGACCGGCTCGGAGGGCGACACGTGGAGGAGGCGGCCCAGGTGCGCGCCCGCCGGCGCGACGTGAATGTCGAGCGTCCGGCTGCCCGGCACCATCCCGCGCCGCCGCATGTCCTCCGTGAAGGAGGTCATCGTCAGCTCCTGGGCGATCTTGGGCTCGCTCACGAACGTGCCGCTGCCGTGTCTCCGAACGAGGAGCCCTTCCCGCACGAGCTCGTCGAGCGCGGCACGGACCGTGAGCCGCGAGACGCCGAGATCGGACGTCAGCTGGCGCTCGGACGGAATCGCATCGCCCACGCCGAGCCGCTCGATCAGGTCCAGCACGCGGTTTCGGACCTCGCCTTGCTTCGTCGCCGGCTGGCTCGCCTCGCTCATGGACTTCCTCTCGATGGGACTTCGGGCCATCGTAGCGATCTCCTCCGTCTGGTCAAGACCACTCAGGCCGTGACTCGAGCAGACTCGGCAGGCGCCAGGGCCAGGCTCCGGCCGTCGCCATGGTCGAAGAAGTGGAAGCGCGCCGGATCGACGGCCAGGCTTGTGGTCGTGCCCTGGCGCGCCGCCGTGCGGGCGTCGACACGAGCAGTGAACAGTGTCGCCTGGCTTGCGAGCAGGGTCGCGTCGTCCTCGTCGTCCTCGGTGCCGGTCTCGACCGCGACACGCTTCGCGTCGACGGGGAAGCAGACATGCGTCTCGGCTCCGAGCTCCTCGAGGACGTCAACCTGCACGGACAGGCGAGGAAGCGCAGGCGACGCGGTCTCGCCGTCCTCGAAGGCCTCGGGGCGGATCCCGAGCACGACCCGTCCCACGTCCGTCGCGGGTCGACTCACCGGGTCGAGCGGGACGGTGAACTGTCCGAAGCGGACGCTCGACCCTTCGACCGTCGCCTCGACGAGGTTCATGGACGGCGAGCCGATGAACGCTGCGACGAAGACGTCCTGCGGCCGGCGATAGAGGGCCTGGGGCTCGTCGAACTGGACGATGCGGCCGTCGCGCATCACCGCCACCCGCTGGCCGAGCGTCATCGCCTCGGTCTGGTCATGCGTGACGTAGATCGTCGTCACCCCGAGCTTCGCGTGGAGCTGTGCGAGCGACGCGCGCATCGCGACGCGGAGCTTGGCGTCGAGGTTCGAGAGGGGCTCGTCCATCAGGAACGCCTGCGGCTCGCGGACGATCGCGCGCCCCATCGCGACGCGCTGGCGTTGGCCGCCCGAGAGCTGCGCGGGCTTCCGCTCGAGCAGCTCGCCGAGCCCGAGGAGGCCGGCGACCTCGTCGACCCGCCGCCGCGTCTCGCTCCTCCCCACTCGCCGGACCTTGAGGCCGTACCCGAGGTTCTCGCGGACCGTCATGTGCGGGTAGAGAGCGTAGTTCTGGAACACCATCGCGATGTCGCGGTGGCGCGGCGCCAGGTCGGTCACGTCGGCACCGTCGATCAGCATGGTTCCCGCGGTGACCTCCTCGAGGCCGGCGATCATCCGCAGGAGCGTCGACTTGCCGCACCCCGAGGGCCCCACGAGGACGACGAACTCGCCGTCTGCGATCTCGATGCTGACGTCGTCGACGGCCTGGAAGCCGTTGCCGTAGACCTTCGTGACCCTGTCGATCTCGATCGTCGCCATGCCCTACCGCGCCATCCGCATCGTCGACCTCCGGACGCTGATTCGTACCACTTCGCGGCCGAGTATCGCATATTGGTCTTGACCACTCAACTCCGACGTGCCTAGACTGCGCGCGTGACGCGACGGGCGACACCCGAGGCAACGGATCTCGAAAGGCTCGCCACGGAGGCGTGGAACGCGGCCGGCGCGGATCTCGACCGGCGCGCGACCGCAGAGCTCGTGGCACTCATGAACGAGGAGGACGCGCGGGTGCCGTCCGCCGTCGGTGGCGCGACAGACGCCATCGCGGCCGCCGTCGACGCGATCGTGGAGCGGCTCGCGCACGGAGGGCGCCTCGTCTACGCCGGAGCGGGCACGTCGGGGCGCCTCGCAGCCGTCGACGCATCCGAGTGCGAGGCGACGTTCGGCGTCCCTCCCGGCCTCGTCGTCGCGCTCGTCGCAGGAGGCCCGGACAGCACCGCGGCGATCGAGCAGGAGGCGGAGGACGACCGCGACGGCGGCGCGCTCGCGGTCACGGAGCTCCCGGTCGGCGGGCAGGACGCCGTCGTCGGCCTGAGCGCGAGCGGCCGCACCCCGTTCACCTGCGGGGCGCTCGCGGCGGCTCGGGCGGCCGGCGCGACGACGGTCGCGGTCGTGTCGGCGGCCGGGTCCGAGCTCGCCCTGCTGGCCGACCACGAGATCCTCGTCGCCGGTCGGGCCTGAGGTCATCGCCGGCTCGACCCGCCTCAAGGCCGGCACCGCCCAGAAGCTCGTCCTCAACATGATCTCGACGATTGCGATGGTCCGGCTCGGCAAGACGTACGGCAACCTGATGGTCGACGTCGTCGCGACGAACGACAAGCTGCGCTCGCGCGTCCGGCGCATCGTGGCGAACGCGACCGGCGAATCCGACGAGCGTGTCGATGCCGCGCTCGCCGACGCGAACGGCGATGCGAAGGTGGCGATCGTCGCCCTCGTCGCGGGCGTCGACACGGACGCCGCCCGCGCGCGTCTCGACGCTGCCGGCGGAGTCGTGCGAAAGGCGCTCGGCGGATGAGGCTCGGCGTCGAGGCCGCACTCGTCGACGGACGGCTTCTGCCGGGCGACGTCGCGCTCGAAGACGGCGTCGTCTCCGCCGTCGGGCTCGAGCCCGGTGGGACGGGGATCGCCGCCCCCGGGTTCGTCGACCTCCAGGTCAACGGGTTCGCCGGCGTCGACTTCCTCGGCGCGGACGAGGACGGCTTCGCGGCGGCCGGTGAGGCGCTTCTCGAGACCGGCGTCACCGCCTACCTGCCCACGCTCATCACGTCGGCCGAGGACGACATGATCCGTGCGCTGCGCGCGATCCCGAACGGGGACCACGGGCCGCGCATCCTCGGCGCCCACCTCGAAGGCCCCTTCCTCTCCCCCGCGCGCCTCGGCACGCACAGCCTGGCCGCACGGAGAGATCCCGACGTGGCGCTGCTCGAGCGCCTGCTCGCCGCAGGCCCCGTGCGCCTGGTGACGCTCGCCCCGGAGCTCCCCGGCGCGCTCGACCTGATCGACCTGCTGCACGCGCGCGGCATCACGGTCTCCCTCGGGCACACGAACGCGACGGCCGGCGAGGCGAACGCGGCATTCGACCGCGGTGTGCGCACCGTCACCCACGTCTTCAACGCGATGCGGCCGCTCGCGCACCGCGACCCCGGGGTCGTCGGCGCGGCACTCGTGCATCCGGACGTCGTCGTCCAGGCGATCGTCGACGGCGTCCACCTCGACCCGGACATCGTGCGGCTCCTGTGGAGCGCCGCGGGCGGGCGGATCGCGCTCGTCACGGATGCGATCGCGGGTGCCGGGCTCGGCGACGGGACGTACGCCCTCGGCGAGACCGAGATCGTCGTCGCGGACGACGTCGTTCGCCGGGAGGACGGCGTCCTCGCGGGGAGCGCGCTCACCATGCCGCAGGCGGTGCAGAACCTGGTCGAGGTCGGCGTCCCGCTCGAGAACGCACTCGCCGCGGCCAGCACCGTCCCGGCCCGCGTGCTCGGGCTGACCCACGTGGGGCAGATCGTCCCGGGCGGCCCGGCCGACGTCGTCGTCCTCGACGACTCGCTCGAGGTCGTACAGACCATCGTCGGAGGTGAGACCCGTGTCGCCGGCTGAGCCGCTCGAGACGGGCGCACGGTTCCTCGAGGAGATCCGAGAGCAGCCGGCCGCGCTCCGGCGGCTCCTCGAGCACGACGCGGAGATCGCCCATATCGCCGACACGATGCGGGACCGAGGCACGCGGCTCGTCCGCATGGTCGGCCACGGCTCGTCGGACAACGCCGCCTCCTACGGCGTCTACGCCTTCGGGCTGCTGCCGAACTGGACGGCGATGCGCGACTCGATCACGCTCACGGTCCACTACGGCCGGCCGCTGGACATGACCGGGTCCACGGTCATCGGGCTCTCCCAGTCCGGTCGTACCCCGGACGTCCTCGAGTACCTGAAGGGCGCGCGACGAGCGGGTGCGTTCACCATCGCAGTGACGAACGACCCGGCGTCCGAGCTCGCGGTGGCGGCCGAGGCGTCGATCCCGCTGGCCGCCGAGCCGGAGCTCGCGGTCGCGGCGACGAAGACCTACGTCAACACCCTCGCCTCGCTCGCGCTCCTCGCCGGCCACGTGGCGGGCCGCGGCCGGGAGCTCGCCGACGGCGTGCGCGCGGCGGCCGACCTCATGGAGGGCGCGATCCCCGGCCTCGAGCGCTCGACGGCGAAGCTTGCGCTGCCGTTCTCCTACACCGGCCGGATGTTCGTCATCGGTCGCGGCGTCGAGTTCGCGACGGCGCGCGAGATCGCGCTCAAGCTCCTCGAGACGTGCCGCATCCTGGCAGAGCCGCTGACGACCACGGACCTCGCGCACGGCCCTGTCGCAGCACTCGATCCGCTGTTCCCGGTCTGGGCGATCGCGTCCGACGACGGGACGCTGGCGACGGTTCAGGAGGCCGCGACCCGGACGCGGGAGATGGGCGCGAGCCTCGTCGCGAGCGGCACAGCAGCCGAGCGGATCAAGGGCGCCGCGTTCACCGTCCCGGTACCGCTGCCCGAGCCCGCACTCCTCTCCCCGCTCCTCTCCGTCGTACCGGGCCAGCTGTTCGCGTCGGCCCTGGCGCGCGCACGCGGGCTCGACCCGGATGCGCCGCACGGGCTCGCCAAGGTCACGCTCGCCGCCTAAGGCGTCGGCCGCCTACACCGCACGCGACCGTCCCGCAGCCCGCACCATCGCGAGGAACCGCTCGATCGGGAACCCGGGCCCGGGATCCCAGTGGTCGCTCTTGCGGTACGCCTTGCTCACCTCCGCGTGGCCCGTGATGCCGCGCCTGCCGGCGGCGAGGTCCGTCGCGACGAGCCACCGCACCGGGACCGCGCGCCGGCGGCAGACATCGGCCACCAGCGAGGCCGCCCGACCCAGGACGGCAGTCGAGTACGGATCGGCCCAGCCCTCGCGCGTCTGACGCGCGAAGCCGGCGAGCTCGACGCCGATCGAGTTCGTGTTGCCGCCCCGCGCGTGCCACGCGATGTCCTTCTCCCGGACGCACTGGATCACCGTGTCGGCGTCCACGCAGTAGTGCGCCGAGACCTTCGACACCGGGCTTGCGAACCACCGCGCGCAGATCTCCGCCGCGTCCTTCCGCTCGGCGATCTCCATCGTGTGCATCACGACGACGTCGAACCGCCGCGCGGTTGCGGGCGTGACGTTCGGGCTCTCGACGAACGGGTAGGCCACCTCTCCCTCCCGCGACCGACTCTGGCCGCCGAGCATTGTCGCGGATCGAACTGCGAGGATCGTCCCGTGGAATCGTCAGAGAGCAACCACCGGGTGACGGCGACACGGCGCGAGGAAGAGCGGGTGACGCCGCTCGAGCTCTTCTTCGACCTCGTCTTCGTGCTTGCGATCACCCAGTGCACAACTCTGATGGCCGACGACGCCAACTGGGGAGGCCTCGTACGCGGGCTCTTCGTCCTCACGGTGCTCTGGTGGACGTGGACGGGCTACGCATGGCTCACGAGCGTCGTCGATCCCGAGGAGGGCGCCGTGCGGATCGTGATCTTCGCCGCAATGGCGGCAATGGTCGTGGCCGCGCTGGCTGTCCCGGGCGCGTTCGACGACGACGCGCTTGCGTTCGCGTGCGCCTACGCGATCGTGCGGATCGCGCACATCGGCCTCTTTCTGATCGCCAGCCGCGACGAGCCGCTCCTGCGTCGCTCGGTGCTCGGACTCGCCGTCGGGACCGCCATCGGCGTCGGGCTCCTGACAGCCGCGGCTGCGGCGGATGGGCGTCTCCAGGTCAGCCTCTGGGCGCTCGCAATCGTGCTCGACCTGGGCTTGCCGTTCCTGTTCTGGGCAGAGGGATGGCAGCTCTTCCCTGCCCATTTCGCCGAACGCCACGGCCTGATCCTGATCATCGCGCTCGGCGAGTCGATCGTCGCGATCGGCATCGGGTCGGAAGCGGTGGTCGACCTCGGTGTGATCGTCGCGGCAACCCTCGGGATTGCGATCGCGGCGGGTCTCTGGTGGGTCTACTTCGACGTCACTGTGTGGGTCGCA
Organism: uncultured Actinomycetes bacterium; assembly: GCA_963814565.1. Lineage (GTDB taxonomy): Bacteria > Actinomycetota > Thermoleophilia > Gaiellales > Gaiellaceae > Gaiella. The sequence continues at coordinate 47,007 of CAWFDO010000017.1, read as the reverse complement.
GAGCGACGTCTCTCACGGCTGCCGCCGGGACGCGAGCAGAACGAGGCCGCGCGCGACGCGTACTCGTACCTGCATCTCGCCATGGTGGCGGGCATCGTGCTCCTCGCGCTCGGGATGAAGAAGGCGATCGACGAGCCGGAGCAGGCACTGAAGACCGTCCCGGCCACTGCGCTCGTGGGCGGTGTCGCGACCTTCCTCCTGGCGATCGTCGCCTTCCGATGGCGGCTGCTCCACACGCTCGGCCGCGTCCGTCCGATCACTGCCGTCGCTCTGCTCGCGCTCGTGCCGCTTGCTCTCGAGCTGCCGGCCTACGCGACGGTCGCGCTGGTGGTGGTCGTCATTTGGGCGCTCATCGTCTTCGAGGTCGTCCGCTACGCCGAGTTCCGTGAGAACGTCAGGCACGAGCTCGCGCGGGAGGGATCGGGGGCCGGGAAGTGAGCGCCTGATGGAGAAGCTGTGGGCACCGTGGCGGCTCGAATACGTCGCCGACGTCGGCGCGGAGACGTCGTGCGTGTTCTGCGACGAGGGCGCGGGGTCGCTCGGGGAGGCGAGCCTCGTGATCGCGCGCAGCGAGCGGGCCTTCGCGCTGCTCAACAAGTTCCCCTACTCCTCCGGGCACCTGATGATCGCGACCCGACGCCACATCGCTGAGCTGGGAGAGCTGGACGCGGACGAGGCGGCCGAGATCCATCGACTCACGGTCGACGCGATCGCGGCGCTGCGTGCCGTTTACCGGCCGGATGCGTTCAACGTCGGGTGGAACCTCGGCGAGGCCGCCGGTGGGTCGATCTCCGGCCACCTCCATCAGCACGTCGTACCGCGCTGGGCGGGCGACACGAACTTCATGCCCGTCCTGGCGGACGTCAAGGTGCTCCCGGAGCACCTGCTCGCGACGCGCGAGCGGCTCCGCGAGGCGTTCGCCGACCTCAGCGGGCCGCAGCCGTGAGCCGTGCCATCGCCGCCCAGCCCGCGGGCGTCGTCGTCTGCAGGTCGTAGAGGCTCCAGCCGGTCGCGGTCCCGTCGTCGAGCACGGCGTCCGTGAACGCACGGAGCTCCTCCGCGGTCATCCGGTTCGCGACCCCGCCGGCGGCGTGCACCGCGACCCGATCGCCGACCGCGGCCCGGAGAAGCCGGAGCGAGCGGGCGACGTAGCCGTACGTCGCGTCGTAGCCCTTGAAGCCGCCGCCCGTGTAGAGCATCGGCACGACCGCGTCGACGCGCCGTGCGATCTCGGCCCACGGGAAGGAGGGCCACCAGCTCAGGTGCCGCTCGAACGCCCGTGGGGGATACGTGATCGCGGCGACCGGCATCGAGCCGGCCTCGGCTCGGAGGCGGGTCAGCAGGTCGAGCATCCGAGCCGTCCGCCGCGTGACGTTCTTCTCCCGCAACGACTCGATGTCGAGCGCGACCCCATCGAAGGCGCCGCCCTGCGGCGTGCGGAACGAGAGCATTGCCCTCGTCCGGCGAAGGTCGCGCGCCTGGAGGTCGTGGCCGGGCAGGTACCACGCGACGACGGTGATCCCGCGCGCATGGAGCGAGTCGACGAGCCGCCCGAGGCCGACGGGGTCGACCACGTCGACGGCGGAGCGGTCGTTCGCCGTCTCGACCCAGGCCGTTCGTACCCCGCGTGCGGCGAGCCGGCCGGCAACGACGTTGGGCGTGCGGTAGAGCGCGGTGTCGTAGATGTCGATCCACGTCCCGAGCCCCTGGAAGACCTCGACGCCCCCTCTCCGCTCCGGCGCCGCGATTCCTTGTGACTTGTCGACACAAGCCACCAGCGCGGCGATCAGGGCGGCGACGGCGAGGATCCGCACGGCGGGAGCCTACGCCGGAGCTGTGAGCGATCCGTTCGCATTCAGCGTGGCCTACTCCCTCTACCCGATGTGATATGTGACATGATCAAGCCGATGGGGTCGTGCCGCGTCGGCGTCGACATCGGCGGGACGTTCACGGACGTCGTCCTGCTGCGGGACGACGGCTCGGTCCGCACGACGAAGGTCCTCTCTACGCCCGGCGACTACGCGGAGGGCGTCGCAGCCGGCATGCGGCGGCTCCAGCGCGAGACGAGGCTCTCCCCCGGCGAGATCATGGGCGTGGTGCACGCGAGCACGGTCGCATCCAACGCCGTGCTCGAGCGTCGCGGCGCGACCGTGGCGCTCGTGACGACCGAGGGGTTTCGGGACGTGCTCGAGATGCGCCGGCTCCGGATTCCGGTGCTCTACGACCTGCAGTACGAGAAGCCGGAGCCGCTCGTGCCGCGCGCGCTTCGCTTCGAGGTGCGCGAGCGCCTCGGTCCGCGCGGCGAGGTCTGGGTGCCGCTCGACGAGGGCACGGTCCGCGACGTCGCTGCCCGGCTCTCCGAGCAGGGGGTCGAGGCGGTGGCCATCGCGCTCCTGCACTCGTACGCCGACGACGTCCACGAGCGGCGCGTCGAGGAGATCCTCCGTGAGAGCCTTGCCGGCGACGTCTTCGTCACGCGCTCGGCCGACATCCTCCCGGAGATCCGGGAGTACGAGCGCACGAGCACGGCCGTCGTCAACGCGTACCTCGGGCCCACCGTCGGCAGGTACATCGACTCGCTCACGTCCCGCCTGCGCGACGCCGGGATCGACGCGCCGCTCGAGATCATGCAGTCGAGCGGCGGCACGCTCCCGCCCGCGATCGCGGCCCGGAAGCCGGCGCACCTCGTCGAGTCGGGCCCCGCGGCCGGCGTCATCGCCTGCGGCCGGCTCGGTCGGCTCACCGGCCGGCCGAACCTGATCTCGCTCGACATGGGCGGCACGACGGCCAAGGCCGCACTCGTCGAGGACAGCCTGCCCGCGCGCACGAGCGAGTACGAGGTCGGAGCAGGGATCAACCTTTCCAGCCGGCTCGTCAAGGGCGGTGGCCACGCGATCAAGCTCCCGTTCATCGACGTCTCCGAGATCGGGGCGGGCGGCGGGAGCATCATTGAAGTCGACGCCATGGGCGTCGTCCACGTCGGCCCGGAGAGTGCCGGCTCCGACCCGGACCGGTCTGCTACGCGACGGGTGGCACCCGGGCGACGCTGACGGACGCGCTCGTCGTCCTCGGCCACCTCAACCCTGCGCAGCTGGTCGGGGGCGACATCCGCCTCGACGCGGTCGCGGCGCACGACGCGATCGCCGAGCAGGTTGCGACCCCGCTCGGCACGTCACCGATCGAGGCCGCGCACGGAGTCCTCACGATCGCGGTGGCGACGATGATGCGGGCCGTCAAGGCCGTCACGACCTACCGCGGCCGCGACCCCCGCGACTTCGCGATCTGCGCCTTCGGCGGGAACGGGCCGCTCGTCGCCGTCGAGCTCGCGCGAGCGCTTCAGGTCGAGATCGTCGTGATCCCTCCGTCCCCCGGCGTCTTCAGCGCCCTCGGGCTGCTCTTCGGCGACACCGAGCGGGAGCTCGTGCGGACGATGCTCCTCCGCTCGGACGAGCTACGCGCCGGGACCGTCGAGGAGGCGCTCGCGTCGCTCGAGCAGGACGCGCTCGAGCAGCTCACGGGTGACGGACACCCGGCCGGCGAGGTCGCGCTCGAGCGGTTCGCCGACCTCCGCTACGCGGGCCAGGCGTACGAGCTCCCGGTGTGCGTGCCACCCGGCCGCGTCGAGATGGAGGAGGTGCTCGACGACTTCGTCGCCGAGCACGAGCGCACGTACGGCCACGGGTCGCGACACGATCCGGTCGAGCTCGTCTCCGTCCGCGTCGTCGCCAGGGTCCCGCGCGCGAACGCCGCCTCCTACGATCCGCTGCCGGAGATCGCGTCGCGCTCGCGCGAGGTTGGCGCGAGGGACGCGTACTTCGGCTCACGGCAGGGGACGGTGACGACGCCGGTCGTGACGCGGGTCGCGTTGCTCGACGGCGAGCGCGCGGGGCCGTTCCTCGTCGACGAGTACGACTCCACGATCGTCGTCCCGCCCGGGTGCTCCGCCCGGCTCGACGGCTTCGGCAACGTGGAGGTGACCGTTCATGACGCGTGAGGCGCCCTTCGACCCGATCACGCTCGAGGTCGTCCGGAACGCGCTCGCGTCGACGGCCGACGAGATGGCGCTCGTCCTGATGCGAAGCGCGTACTCGCCGGTCGTTCGCGACACGATGGACTACTCCACCGCCCTCTGCGACCGCCACGGGCGCCTCGTCGCGCAGGGCCTCACCCTCGCGGTGCAGCTCGGCAGCTTCCCGACGATGATGCGGCACCTCTGCGCCGAGCACGCCGACGCCGCGCGTCCCGGCGACGTCTTCATTGCCAACGACCCGTACGGCTCCGGCGGGCAGCACCTGCCCGACATCTACGTGGTCAAGCCGATCTTCGTCGAGGACGAGCTGGAGGGGTACGCCGCCACGTTGGCCCACCACGCCGACGTCGGCGGAATCGCCCCGGGGAGCATCGCCGTCCATGCGACGGAGATCTTCCAGGAGGGCCTCCGCCTGCCGCTCCTCAAGCTGCACGACCGCGGGGTCGAGAACGAGGAGCTTCTCCGCATCATCGAGAAGAACACGCGGCAGCCGACCCAGGTGCTCGGCGACCTCCAGGCGCAGGTCGCCGCCTGTCGCGCCGGCGAGCGCGGGCTCGTGCACCTCGTCGAGCGACACGGACGCGAGGTCCGCGTCTACCTCGAGCGCCTCCAGGACGCCGCTGAGCGAGGCATGCGGGCCGAGATCGCGTCTCTCGCGGACGGGACGTACGTGGCGGTCGACCACGTGGACGGCTTCGGGGACGATCCCGAGCCGATCGAGATTCGCGTCTCCCTGACGATTCGCGGCGACGGGCTCGAGATCGACTTCACGGGGACGAGCAAGCAGGTCGACGCGAGCCTGAACTGTCCGCTCGGGCTGATTCACGCGGCCTGCTACTGCGCGATCCGCGGGGTGACGCGCGCAGACATCCCGAACTGCGAGGGCTACATGACTCCCATCCGGGTCGTGGCGCCCGAGGGCACGGTCGTGAACCCGGTCCTACCCGCAGCGTGCGGCGCGCGCGGAGTCATCGGCTACCGCGTGTACGACACGATCATGCGCGCGCTCGCCCAGGTCGTGCCGGACCGCGTCGTCGCCGCCGGCGAAGGCGGCCCGACGCTCGTCGCGTTCGGGGGGTACGACGAGCACCGTCGGCCCTTCGGCACGACGGAGGTCATCGTCGGCGCCTGGGGCGCCCGGGCCACGAGGGACGGGCTCGAAGGTGTCTCGAACCCGCTCGCCAACCTCTCGAACCAGCCGATCGAGCTGCTCGAGAGCGACCTGCCGCTCGAGGTCGTGCAATACCGCCTCGTCCCGGACTCGGGCGGCGCCGGGGAGCATCGCGGCGGGCTCGCGTACGAGCGCGAGTACCGCGTTCGGGCCGACCGAGCGACCCTGACGATTCGCTCGGACCGCCGCCTTCACCCGCCCTATGGCCTGGAAGGCGGCCTGCCCGGCGGCCCGTCCCGGAACACGGTCGTCATCGACGGGACCGAGAGCGACGTGCCGCCGATGCCAATGGCGGCGCTGACGTTGTCCCGCGGCGACCGCTTCCGGCACCGCTCGGCAGGCGGCGGAGGCTTCGGCTCCCCGCTCGCGCGCGAACCCGCGTCCGTGCTCGGGGACGTGCTGGCCGGGAAGGTGAGCGCCGCTGCTGCACGCGACCTCTACGGTGTCGTCGTCGTGGACGAGCCTCCTCGGGTCGACGAAGCCGCCACCGCGACACTACGGGGCACGCCGTGAGCGTCGACGTCGCGATCCGGAACGGCCGTGTTATCGACGGCACCGGCCGGCCGTCGGTCGCCGCCGATGTCGGCATTGCCGGGGAGCGCGTCGTCGCGATCGGCGAGGTCCCCGCGGCCACGACGGAGATCGACGCCGCCGGCCTCGACGTCGTCCCCGGCTTCGTCGACATCCACAGCCATTCCGACTACACCCTGCTCGTCGACCCCCGCGCGGTCAGCGCCCTCCACCAGGGCGTCACCACCGAGATCGTCGGGAACTGCGGGCACGGCTGCTTCCCGGTCGCGGATCCGGCCCTCGCGCAAGGGGCGATCTACGGGTACACGCCGTCGCTCCCCCTCACCTGGCGCGATGCGGCCGGCTACTTCGAGCGCCTCGAGTCCGCCGGGCCGGCAGTGAACGTCGCAAGCCTCGTCCCGAACGGCCAGCTCCGGCTGGCGGCCGTGGGGCTCGAGGACCGGCCTGCGACGCGCGACGAGCTCGGGGCCATGGAACGGCACCTCGAGGAGTCGCTCGAACAGGGCGCCTGGGGATTCTCGACCGGGCTCGAGTACGCGGCCGAGCGTGCCGCGTCGCCGGACGAGCTCGGCTCCCTCTGTGGGGTCTGCGGCCGCTCGGGGGGCCTGTACGCGACACACACGCGCCACCGCGACGCCGGCTCCGAGAAGGCCGTCGAGGAGGCGCTCGAGACGGCGGAGCGCGCCGACGTGCGCCTGCAGGTCTCGCACCTCGTCCCGCGGAACGGCATCGAGGCGACCCGCGCGTGCATCGACCGCGTCGAGCGGGCCGCCCGACGTGGGCTCGACGTCGCCTTCGACATGCACACCCGGCTCTTCGGCACGACCTTCCTCTCCGCGGCGGTCCCACCCGCATTCCTGCGTAGCGACCGGATCGGGAGGGGCGAGGGCCGCCGCGACGCCGTCGAGGCGATGACGTCGTACACCAGCATCCTGAGCGCCGGCGACGACTGGTCGCGGATCGTCCTCCTGGACAACGACCTGTGGCCGGAGTACGCCCGGCGCGATCTCGCCTCGATCGCCGCCGACCGGCACCAGAGCGCTCCGGAGGCGATCCTCGACCTCCTCGCCGCCGCGCCCGAGGCGCTCGGGACGCTGATGGTGATCATCCACTGCTACACGGAGGACCAGCAGGCGGAGGCCTTCCTCCACCCGCTCTGCACGCCGGGCTCCGACGCGACGACGCTGGCTCCCAACGGCCCGCTCGCACCGTCGTTCTTCCACGGCGCGTACACGTGGGCGGCCTGGTACCTCCGCTTCATGGTTCGCGAGCGGGCGCTGCTCTCGCTCGAGGAGGCCGTCAAGCGTCTGACGAGCGATCCCGCGGAGCGCGTCGGCCTGCGCGACCGCGGCATCCTCCGGGTCGGCGCCTTCGCGGACATCGCGATTCTCGACTCGGGTGCGGTGCGGGAGAGCGGGACGACGTTCGAGCCGAACCGGCTGGCGACGGGCGTCCGCCACGTGCTCGTGAACGGCGAGCGTGCACTCATCGACGGCGCCCTGACCGCGTGCCGGGCCGGGAAGGTCCTTCGGCGCTAGATGCTGATGTCGAGTAGGCGTGTGCGTGGGGATGGCTGTGACCGAGCCTGGTGCGAGGAGCGGCCGCGGCGCATATCGGGTGATACGTGTCGTGGCCGATCGTGGCGCCAGGCGACGTGTCACAGCCACCAGCCACGTGTGCGGCTATTCGGAATCAAGCATCTACAGCGCTTCCACCAGGTACGCGAGCGTCCACCCGAGCGCCTCGCGCATGATGCTCTGGGCTCGAGGGCCGTCGCGGGCGACGCATGCGTCGTGGAAGGCCTCCATGTACTCGAGCGAGCGGGCGAGCCGGTCGGTGTCGGCGAGGTTCACGTGGTGGTAGCGCCGCGACAGGTCGTAGAGCGTGACGACGCGTGCGAGGATGCGTGGGCGCCCGGCGGCCCGATAGACGATCGACCTGAGCTCCCACGACGCGTCGAGGTACCCGTCACGATCGAGCGCGCGCGTCACGACCCGCACCCGATCGAGGCGCCCCGCCATCGCGGAGACATCGTCGTCGGTCAGTTGCGGAACGCCGTGGAGCGCCAGGAAGGGCTCGAGGCTCGCTCGTGTCAGAAGGACTTCCTCGAGCTCCTCGACGTCTAGCGCCGAGACGCTCGCACCCGCATGCGGCCGCAGCTGCACGAGCCCCTCTCCGGCGAGCTCCTTCAACGCGACGCGCACCGGCGTCACGCTGACCCCGAACTGCTCGGCGAGCTGCCGGTAGCGGAGCCGCGCGCCCGGCGCGAGCGCACCGTCGAGGATCGAGCGCCGGAGCCGCGCCGCGACGACCTGCTCGACCGTGCGCTCGTCCCCGACCCGCACCATGTCGGGCATCTCGTCCGCGTGCGTCGCCATCCGGCGAAGTATCTCCCGCGCGTCCTGTCGGACGCCGAGACCCATCCCCGGCCGGGACCGTCTACGATAGGAGCCTCTGCGGGCGTAGCTCAGTTGGTAGAGCATCAGCTTCCCAAGCTGAGGGTCACGAGTTCGAGCCTCGTCGCCCGCTTCAGTGTTCATGCGGGATCGCAACCTCGGTTTCACTTGGAACGAGGTCGATGTAACCGCGATCGTCGACCCGGCGCGTCACGACACGGAGAGAACACGATTTGCTGCTGTACGCCCCGCCGTTTTGGGCCGAGGTTCGCGCAGTTCCCGGACCCTCAGCTCTGCTCGCAACTGCGCTGTGCCCCGGTCGGAACGAAGCCGGCCGTAGGGCTCGTACACAGCTGGAAGCTCGCCAGGCGTCATGCCATCAGCCGTTTATAGTGCTGGGTGCGATTCGTCCGGGAGGCTGGCGATAGCGAGATACGGGTTCGAGCACGACAAGCCGGAGCGGCTCGCGGGTATCGAGGCGACGTGGGATCCGGGGACGCGGGCCCTTCTGGACTCGCTGGGGCTGCGCCCTGGTTTGCACTGCCTGGAGGCTGGCGCGGGCGGTGGCTCGATCGCGGCATGGATGGCCGACCGGGTCGGCTCGGAGGGCTCAGTGCTGGCGGTGGACATCGACACGACTCACGTCGAGCCGCTGGCGGGAGGCGCCCTGGAGGTCAGACGCCTCGACCTGCTGCGTGACGACCTCCCTGCCGGCGCGTTCGACATCGTCCACGAGAGGTCGGTGCTCTCGTGGCTGGGAGAAAGCGATGCGCTCGAGCGGCTGGTCGCCTCGCTGGCGCCCGGCGGCTTGCTGTTGGCGGAGGACTTCGACTGGGCGATCGTCGGATCTGCGGACGGCGTGCCGACCGTCGCCAAGGCGTACGAGGTGATCTTGGGCCTGCTCGAGCGTGTCGGCTATCAGCCTCATTTTGGGCGCACGCTGTCGCGCCGTCTGGAGCGTGCTGGGCTCGAGGACGTCGCGAGCGAGGGGCGCTCCTACGTCCTGCAAGGAGGATCACTCGGCACGGCCTTCGACCGCTATTCGCTGCTTGCCCACCGTGACGCGATCGTGGGGACCGGAGAGGTCACGGAGGCGGAGCTCGACGAGACCCTTCGCTTTCTCGAGGATCCCGGCGAGCGCGTTCTCACCCCTGTGTTGTACGCCGCGTGGGGGCGCAAACCCGCTCCGTCCTGAGCGGGTGTGACTCCTCATCAACGTGACGCGGATCGTGTCACTCGTTGACACAGCGGGCCAGCGAACGGAAGTGACCAAGCGTCTGGAACACACGTCCTCGAGGTCGCGGGTTCGAACCCCATCGCGCGCTTCAGGGTCCATGCGCGATCGACGTGATCGCTCGTCCATTCCCCCCGGCTGTGTCGCCCGAGACTTGGTCTACGGTAGACGAGTGTTCCTCGCCGGAGTCCAGGTCAGAGACGGCATCGTGCTCGACCTCGCCCGCCGGTTGCGCGACGCACAGTTCCTCGACACCGCCGACAAGCTCGAGCGCGCCTGGAGCCAGGAGGACAAGCAGGTGGCTCTCGAGACAGACGATCGCCGGGCGCTGCTCAGCGTGCTCGCCGATGGCCCGGACGAGCTCGCGGACCTCCGGTCCGTCCTGCTCCAGGAGCACGAGCGAAATCTGGGCGGCGGGCACTAGAGGCTTGATGTGAGATGGGCGCTCGGTGGGGCCGTCTCAGGCGCCGCGCGTGAGGCGGCAGCCACGACCGCGCACGAGTCTCGTGTCAAGCCTCCAGGTTTGCCGACCAGTCGAACCGGTCACGTCGCTGCGAACGGCTCGAGCATCAGAGCCGGCAACGACATCTGACGAGCGGAGGTCCCATGTCCACTCCCGAGCGCCAGCAGGACCCGGGCGAGCACGGCTACGGCGGAGTCCAGAACGAGAAGGAGCACGAGGGCCAGGAGCACCCACTGGAAGATCCGGAAGCCGACCCGCGGCAGGCTCCGGACCAGCCGGACGAGGACGAAGGGACGGAGAACGGGTGACCTCCGGCCGCCAGGCCCGGGTCGCTCAGCGGTAGTCGGGGTTCGGGTAGTCGAAACGGCAACCGGCGTCCCACTTCGAGCGCTGGTTTCCGTGCGCGGGAACGCCTCCCGCGTCCTTCAGCAGCCGGGCCAGGTGGAGCAGGTTCCACGTCATGAACGTCGTGTTCCGCTGCGTGAAGTCGTTGTCCGGGCCGCCCGAGCCGGGATCGAGATATGACGGCCCTGGCCCCGCCTCACCGATCCAGCCCGCGTCTGCCTGCGGCGGGATCGTGTAGCCGAGGTGCTGGAGCGAGTAGAGGACGTTCATCGAGCAGTGCTTGATGCCGTCCTCGTTCCCCGTCACGAGGCAGCCGCCGACCCTCCCGTAGTACGCGTACTGCCCGTGCTCGTTGAGCTGCGCCGAGTTGCCGTAGAGGCGCTCGATCACGCGCGTGCACACCGACGACTTCTCGCCGAGCCAGATCGGTGTCGCGACGACCAGGATGTTCGCCGCCTGGACGCGCTCGAAGAGGGCTGGCCACTCGTCGCTCGCAGCGCCGTGCTCGCGCATGTCCGGGTACACGCCCGGCGGGAGGTCGTGGTCGACGGCCCGTACCTGGTCGACGGAGACGCCGTTCGCCTCCATGATCGCGACGGAGACGTCGATCAGCCCCTGGGTATGCGACAGCGTGGGCGAGGGCTTGAGCGTGCAGTTGACGAAGAGCGCGCGCAGATCGGTGAAGTCGAACGGGCTCGACTCGCAGAGCTCGCGCTGGAAGTCGTTCAGGGGCATGCGTGCTCCTTCGGAGGGTCCGCGCGACGCTACCGCGGATCGCGACGGCGGGCTACCGCGTGACGCCGAGCACGAACGTCCCCATCCGCGCGGTGCCCGCCCGGTCGACGACCCGTGCGACGAAGCGGTACCGGCCGGCGCGCGAGGGCTTTCCCGTGACGACGCCCGTCGAGGTCAGGCGGAGGCCGGGTGCAAGCGCGCCGTCGACGCGCGCCCAGCGGTACGGGAGGGTGCCGCCGCGCGCCTGCAACCGGGTCGCGTACGACCGCCCGACGCGGCCGTTCGGCAGCGTCTTCGCAGCGATCGAGAGCTGACGCGCCGGTGCCTTCGGTCGGGAGCCGACGCCAATCGTGACGAGGGCCTCGTTGATCATCGTCGCCATGCTCTGCGCGCCCGCCGCGGTGAGGTGGACCCCGTCCGACTGGAACCAGTCCGACTTGCCGCGCGCGCGCGCGTTCCAGTCGAGCACGATCACCTCGGGATGCCTCTTCGCGGCGGCCGTGATCATCTCGTTCATCCGCGCCCAGCTCTGCCGCTCCTCGAGCAGCGTCGTCCAGAGAACGCGCTCGACGCCGGCCTTCGAGAGCACGCGGAGCGTTTCCTCGATGTTCTCCTCGTACGTGTTCTCGTAGTCGTTGTAGCCCACGGCGACGACGACCACGGGGCCGAGGTCGCGCCCCAGCGCCGACGCGCGCTCGATCACGTTCGGAGGACGCACGCCGTCGTACGGGCAGCTCAGGTTGCCGAGTCGTCGGCACGCAGCCACCTCGAGCCGGAGGTCGATGCCGGTGCCCAGGATCGCGCGCGCCTTGGGGTCGTACGCCATCGCGGTCGCCGCCGAGTCCCCGAAGACCGTCACGCGCGTCGCGTCGCTCCGACCCGGGTCGGCAGCGAGGGCGACGGCCGTCAGTGCGCCGGCGAGCGTAACGGCAGCCGCGAAGGCGAGAACGCGGAGGTGCACAGCTGTCGAGACTAGCCACGGAGAGCCCCGCCGGGGCTCTCCGCTAGCAAACTCTTACGGGATGCCCTACGCCGGAACGGCCTGCTCGACGTCGGCGCTCCAGTCGCCGGCCGCCGCCAGGGCATTCATCCGCGCGCGGTGCAGGAACGCGGCCTGGCCCGCCTCGACGTTCGCCGGGTCTCCGCCCCACTTCTCGAGAGCCGACGCCTGCAAGGCCCGGCCGTAGGAGAACGAGAGCGGCCACGGCCCGCCGCGGCGGTTGATCGCGTCGAGGTTCTCGGTTGCCTCGACCTCCGACTGGCCGCCGGAGAGGAAGACGATGCCGGGCACGGCCTCGGGCACGCACTCCAGGAAGCAGTTGACCGTGTGCTCGGCCACCTGGGCGGCCGTCGCCTTCGTCGAGCACTTCTTGCCGGAGATGACCATGTTCGGCTTGAGCAGCATCCCCTCGAGCGCAACGCCCTGCCGCTCGAGCTCTGCGAAGACGAGCCGAAGCGTCTCGGAGGTGACCTCGCGGCAGCGCTCGATCGTGTTGTCCGCGTCCATCAGGACCTCGGGCTCGACGATCGGGACGATCCCGGCCTCCTGCGAGAGCGCGGCATATCGGGCGAGCGCGTGGGCGTTGACGTGGAGGCATGCATCCGTCGGGATGCCGTCCCCGATCGTGATCACGGCGCGCCACTTGCTGAAGCGGGCGCCGAGCGCGTGGTACTCCGCGAAGCGGCCGCGGAGCCCGTCGAGTCCCTCGGTCACCTTCTCGCCCGGGTGCCCGGCGAGGTCCTGCGCGCCCGTGTCCACCTTGATCCCGGGGACGACGCCCTTGCTCGCGAGGAGCGCCGGGAAGGGCGTTCCGTCGTCCGCCGCCTGTCGAATCGTCTCGTCGTACAGGATCACGCCGCCGACGTACTCCTCGAACCCGGGCGTCGTGAAGAGGAGGTTCCGGTAGCCCCGGCGGTTCTCCTCGGTCGACTCGACGCCGATCGTGTCGAAGCGCTTCGCGATCGTGCCCGTCGACTCGTCCGCGGCGAGCACGCCCTTGTCGTCGGCCACGATCGAGCGGGCGATCGCGTTCAGTTCCTGCGAGTCCATCAGCGTTCTCCTTCTCTCCGCAACTGCCTGATCTTCTCGGACGGATGGTAGGCGGCGATCCGCCGGACGGTGCCGGAGCGCGAGCGCATCACGAGGGACTCCGTCTCGACGCCGGCGGCGCTCGTCCTGACGCCGCGGAGCAGGGCCCCCTCGGTGACGCCGGTCGCGGCGACGAAGACGTCATCTCCGGACACGAGGTCGTCGTGCGTCAGGGTGGCGTCCACGTCGAAGCCGGCGTCGACGAGCGCGGCGCGCTCCTCGTCCGAGCGGGGCCAGAGCCGGCCCTGGAGCGCACCGCCGAGGCACTTGATCGCGGCCGCCGAGATGACACCCTCGGGCGTGCCGCCGATCCCCATCAGCGCGTCGATGCCGGTGAAGTCCTGCGCAGCGGCGATGGACGGAGCCACGTCGCCGTCGCGGATGAGCCGCACGCGGGCGCCGGATGCCCGCAGCTCAGCGATGAGGTCGTCGTGCCGGTCGCGCTCGAGCACGACGATCGTCAGGTCGTTGGTCGCGACACCCTTCGCGTTCGCGATCCGTTCGACGTTCTCCGTGGGTGAGCGCTCGATGTCGATCGCGTCCGCGGCCTCGGGCCCGACGGCGATCTTGTCCATGTAGACGGCCGCGCCCGGGAAGAACATCGAGCCGCGCTCGGCGACGGCGATCACCGAGATCGCGCCGGGGATGCCCAGGGCCGTGAGGCGCGTCCCCTCGAGCGGGTCGACGGCGACGTCGACCTCGGGGCCGTCGCCGTCGCCGATCTCCTCGCCGTTGAAGAGCATCGGGGCCTCGTCCTTCTCCCCCTCGCCGATCACGACCACACCGCGCATGGACACGGTGTTGACCATCAGCCGCATCAGGTCGACGGCGGCCTGGTCGGCGGCGTTCTTGTCGCCGCGGCCGATCCAGCGCGAGGCGCCCATCGCGGCCGCCTCGGTGACCCGTACGAGCTCGAGCGCGAGGTTCCGGTCGGGCGGCGTGCGGGCGAGGTCGGCGCTCACTGCGACGATCCTATCCCGCCCGGCGCGTCCGCAACCCGCGTGTCGGACGGCTCCAGGAGCACCACCACGAGCCCGGCGGCGAGCACGAGCGCGCCGCCCACGAGCGTCCACGGGCCGGGCTCCTCCGAGACGAGCGCCCAGGCGAGGAGCACGCCCGCGACGGGCTCGAGGAAGGTCAGGACGCCCGGCGGCCTGCGCCGAGACGTGGCGCAGCAAGACGACGTAGACCAGGGTCGAGACGCCCGTCAGGACGATGCCCAGTGCCAGGATCGCACCCCATTCCGCGCCGTCCGCCGGCATGACCCGGTCGGCGAGCAGGAGGACGGGCGCGACGACGAGCGCGCCGACGAAGCAGTCCCAGAACGCGACCGTGAGCGGCGGCGTGTCGGCGAGCAGCAGCCGCTTCGAGAGGACGACGAGCGCCGCATAGGTCGCCGCCGACCCGAGGCCGGCCGCAACGGCCCAGGCGGACGCAGACCCGTCGTCGCCGCCGAGCGCGATCAGCGCGATGCCGACCCCGCCCACCGTTGCGGCCGCGAGCACGGCTGCGCTCCATCGCTCCGGAAGGACGAGCGGCGCCGCGACGGCGAGGAGCAGCGGGGCGGCGTAGAACGTCAGCACGGCGAGCGCCACCGAGCCGTGCTTCACGGTCTCGAAGAAGAGCAGCCAGTGCACGCCCTGCACCGCTCCGAGGAGCGCGAGCGCCGGCAGTCGCCCTCGTGGTGAGAGGAGCCCGGGCCGCCCTACGATCGTCGCGCCGAGCGCGAGGGTTCCGGCGGCCAGGGCGAGGCGCCAGAAGGCGAGCGGCTCGGCGCCGAGGTCGACGGCCGCCACGAGGACGGCGATGAAGCCCCACGAGGCGGTCAGCGACCCGAGCGCGAGCTTCCAGCGCATCGCGGGATTATCGGGGGTCAGACCCCGGGGTCAGACCCCTGCTACATCCGGTCGGGCGCCTCCACCCCGACCAGGTCGAGGCACGTCGCGACCACGTCGCGCGTCGCGGCACAGAGCGCGAGGCGGAAGGGCTCCTCGTCCGAGTCGATCACGCGGTGGTGGTGGTAGAAGCGGTGGAAGTCGTCGGCAACCCGGATTGCGTATGTCGGCAGGGCGTGTGGAGCCCTTCGAGCCGTCGCCTCGCGGACGACCTCCGGGAGCTCGAGGAGCCGCTTCACGAGGTCGCGCTCCTCGACCGCGAGCGCGGCCGCCGGCTGCGGGTCGGGAGACCGATCGCCGGCGTTGCGGAGCACCCCCGCAGTCCGCGCGTGCGCGTACTGCACGTAGTAGACGGGGTTCTTCTGGGTCCGCTCCGCGGCGAGGTCGACATCGATCTCGATCGTCTGGTCGTGGCCGCGCGAGAGGAGGTACCAGCGCGCCGCGTCGACGCCGATCTCGTCGACGAACTCATCGAGGAAGACGACGTCGCCGCGCCGCTTCGACATCTTCGCGGCTGCGCCGCCGCGCGTCAGGTGCACGAGCTGGTAGATGAGCACCTCGAGCGAGTCCCGCGGGTGCCCCAGCATCTCCGCGAGCGACTGGAGCCGCCCGACGTAGCCGTGGTGGTCGGCTCCGAGCACGTAGACGAGCCGGTCGAACCCCTTCACGAACTTGCGCCGGATGTACGCCGCGTCCGCGGCAAAGTAGGTCGGCGTGCCGTCCGACCGGACGACGACGCGGTCCTTGTCGTCACCGTGCAGGCTCGTGCGCGCCCAGAGGGCGCCGTCCTGCTCGTAGGTGTCGAGCGCCGCGAGCGCCTCCGGGATCTCCGTCTCGACGACGCTCTGCCGCTCGAAGCTGTCGAAGTGGATGCGAAACCGCTCGAGCGCGGCCTCGATCTCTCCGAGCATCCTCGCAACGGGATCTCCCTCCTCGCGGGCGAGCTCGACGACGTACTCGCCCCCGTAGCCCTCCTCCGGCGGCTCCTCGCCCCGCCGGACGGCGTCAACCGACGCGCGGAAGAGGTCCATCTGCGCGCCGGCGTCGTTGTAGTAGTACTCGCGCTCGACCTCGTTCCCCGCGAACTCGAGCAGCCGCGCGACCGCGTCGCCGTACGCCCCGTTCCGCGCAGAGGCCACGGTGATCGGGCCTGTCGGGTTGGCCGAGACGAGCTCGACCTGGATGCGCTCGGGCGTCCCGCCGGACCCGGCTCCGAAGCGCCGCCCATCCTCGACGACCGCCCCGAGGGCGCGTGCGAGCCAGCCGTCGTCCACCGTGATGTTCAGGAAGCCGGGACCCGCGACGTCGACCGCCGCGACGCCTTCGATCGCTGCCACACGTTCCGCGAGCTCCGCCGCCACCTCGCGCGGAGGCCGGCGCTCGCTGCCGGCGAGCCGAAGCGCGACGTTCGTCGCGTAGTCGCCGTGCCGTGGGTCGGACGGGCGCTCGAGCGCCACAGGGGCACCGGCGACGTCGCCGAGCGCACGCTCGAGCGTCAGGACGGGGTCGAGCGATGGCATCGCTGCATCGTACGGCGGGCTTTCGGCCCGCTGCGGGAGAGCCGTGGCGCCCCGACTACTGGGTGCCGGCCGTGGCGACCCGGCGCGTGGTCGTGGCGGTGCTCGCGGTGATGCCCTCGCGCGCGAGCGCCGTCGCGACTTCCTCGCGTGCCTTGTAGATCCGCCACTTGACGGTCGCGAGCGTGATCTCCAGCGAGTCGGCGATCTCCGTGTAGGAGAGCCCGACGACGTCCCGCAGGAGGAGCGCCATCTTGAGGTCGACCGTCAGCCCCTCGACGGCACGCCAGACGGCGTCGATCGTCTCCGAGCGCTCGAACGGCTGGTCGACGACTTCGAGCGGCGGGATGTCGTCGAGGGCGACGACGGCGCGCGGCCGGCGCTCGAGCGCACGGAGCTCGTCCAGCACGCGGTTCTTCGTGACCTGGAAGAGCCAGGTCGTGAACAGCGATCGGTCGGAGAAGCTCGAGAGGCCCTGGTACACGCGCAGGAAGACCTCCTGCGTCAGGTCCTCAGCGAGGCTGCGATCGCCCACGAGGCGCAGCACGTAGTTGTAAACCGGCTGCTCGTACGCCCTGACGATGAGGTTGAACGCCCGCTCGTCACCACGCTGGGCCTTGCGAAGCACACCGGGATCGGGCTGCGTCAGGGCCAATGCGCCGCGAGCATACAGCGCAAATCGGTCATTTCACGAACATTTTACGACTCGGTAGCGTGTCAGCGATTGTTGACAACGAGCGAGCGGCCCGACATGACCGACGGCGCCTCGAGACCGAGGAGGTCGAGGACGCTCGGCGCGAGGTCGGAGAGCTCCCCGCCGTCGCGCAGCGCGCTTCCCTCGAGCGTCAGGACGAACGGCACGGGGTTGGTCGTGTGGGCGGTGTGGGGGCTGACGCCGTCGTCCGCGAGGAGCTTCTCGGCGTTCCCGTGATCGGCCGTCACGAGGCAGACGCCGCCGGCCAGGTGCGTCGCCGAAACGACCTCCCCGAGGCACGCGTCGGCCGTCTCGACGGCGCGAACGACCGCAGGGATCACGCCGGTGTGGCCCACCATGTCGGGGTTCGCGAAGTTGACGACACAGAACCCGTAGCCCTCCGCGAGCGCGCCGGCGACGCGCGCCGCCACCTCGGACGCGGACATCTCGGGCTTCAGGTCGTAGCTGGGGACGTCCCGCGGCGACGGCACGAGGATGCGATCCTCGCCGGGCCACGGGTCCTCGATCCCGCCGTTGAAGAAGTACGTCACATGCGCGTACTTCTCCGTCTCGGCGGCGTGGAGCTGGCGTCGACCCGAGACGGCGAGGACCTCGGCGAGCGTCTCGGCCACCGGCTGCTCGCCGAAGGCGACCGGGCAGTCGAAATCGTCGCGGTAGCGCGTCATCGTCACCACGTCGACGTCCGCGACGAGCAGCCGCTCGGTCAGCTGCCGCACACGGTCTGGCCGGAAGTTGAAGACGATCGCGCTGTCCCGTGCGGGATCGAGCCGGGGGCGTCCCTCGAGGACGACGGGCTCGACGAACTCGTCGGTCACCCCCCGCGCGTAGCTCGCCCGCACGGCGTCCACCGGGTCGTCCGCGCGCTCTCCGACGGCGTCGACCATCGCCGCGAGCGCCCGATCCGTGCGCTCCCAGCGCTTGTCGCGGTCCATCGCGTAGTAGCGGCCGACGACCGTCGCGATGCGGTCGGCCGGCAGCGTGGCGAGGTCGGTCACCGACGCCGCGGGCGAGACGTCGCGCCCGTCGGTGAAGGCGTGGATCCACGACCTGTCCCCCATTCCCTCTTGCCGAGCGAGTTCGAGCAGCGCCCGCAGGTGGTCGATGTGCGAGTGCACGCCACCCCGCGAGACGAGGCCGAGGAGATGGACCGCGCCGCCCCGCTCGCGGGCGCGACGGAAAGCGCCGACGAGCGCGTCGTTCGTCATGAGCGACCCGTCCTCGACGGCGCGGGTCACGCGGACGAGGTCCTGGTAGAGGATCCGCCCCGACCCGATCGTGAGGTGCCCGACCTCCGAGTTGCCCATCTGTCCGTCCGGCAGCCCGACGGCGGCGCCGGATGCAACGAGCTGCGTGGTCGGGTAACGGGCGACGAGGTCGTCGAAGACCGGCGTCCGAGCGAGCTCGACCGCATTCCCGGGCCCGGGCGGAGCGATCCCCCACCCGTCGAGGATCACGAGCGTGACGAGCGGCAGCCCCTTCGGGCTCACGAAGCGGCGGCGCGGCAGATCGCCGCGAATGACTCGGGCTCGAGCGAGGCGCCGCCGACGAGTGCGCCGTCGACAGCCGGCTGTGCCATCAGCTCGGACGCGTTCTCCGGCTTGACCGAGCCGCCGTAGAGCACCTGCGTGTCATGCAGCTCCTTGATCAGCTCGTGCGCGTCCTGCGCGATCTCGGGCGTCGCGGTCTTGCCCGTCCCGATCGCCCAGACCGGCTCGTAGGCGATCACGAGGCGTTCGTGCCGTGGAATGGCTGCGACCTGGCGGCGGAGCACTGCGTCGGTCTCCCCGGACTCGCGCTGCGCGTCCGTCTCTCCGACGCACGCGATGACCGACAGCCCCGCCTCGAGGGCCGCCTCGCAGCGCTGACGCACGGTGTCGTCCGTCTCGCCGAAGTGCTGCCGTCGCTCGGAATGCCCGACGATCGCGCCTTCGACGCCGAGCTCGAGGAGCATCGCCGCCGAGATCTCGCCGGTGAACGCTCCGTCGGCCGCCCAGTGCACGTTCTGGGCGTAGACGGGGATCCCACGCCCGACTGCCGCACCGAGCGAGACGAAGGGCGGGCAAACGACGACGTCGACCCCGGCAGGGGCCTCGAACGCGTCGAGGAACTCGACGGCTTCCCGCGGGCCCTTGAACATCTTCCAGTTGCCTGCGACCAGCATGGAGGGTGATCCTAGTGACGTGCCGACGACGACGGACGACATCCGCTACGCGAAAAACGGCGACGTCCACATCGCCTACGAGGTGCGCGGTGCAGGCGGAGGCACCGACATCGTCCTGATCAGGACGTACGTCTCGCAGCTCGAGCATTTCCGGCGACTGCGAAGCATGGTCGAGTTCACGGCGCGGCTAGAGCGACTCGGGCGGCTCATCTGCTTCGATCATCGGGGCACGGGCTTGTCGGATCGACTGCGCGGGTATCGCTTGCCGACGATCGAGGAACGAGTCGACGATCTGCGAGCCGTTCTCGATGCCGTCGGAAGCGAGCGGCCCGTGCTCGTCGCGCTCGCCGACGGTGGACCGCTCGGCTGCACGTTCGCCGCGGGCCATCCGGAGCGGACGCTCGGGCTCGTGCTCTGCAACACGAGACCACGGATCTCCTGGGCCCCCGACTACCCCTGGGGCATGCGTGAGGCCGAGTTCGAGCGAGAGCTCGCGGACATCGAACGAGGTTGGGGTACGCGTGCGATGGCCGAGGCCAACGCCCGGCGAACGCCGTTCGAGGGGATGTCGTTCGAGGACCAGGTCGAGTGGGGCCTGACGTCCATGCGCGTATCCGCCGGGCCCGGGGATGCGGCCGCGGCGTTTCGCATGTTCTACGAGTCCGACGTCCGCCACGTGCTCGGAACGATCCGTGTTCCCGCTCTCGTCCTCAGCCGAGGCGCGGAGCACGGTGCCGAAGGGGCAGCGTTCGCGCGCCTGATCCCGGGCGCGCGCCACGAGCCGATGCCCGGAACGGCTTTCTACGTCGTCTCAGAGCATGCGGACGCGTATCTCGACGCGATCGACCGCTTCGTCGGTGAGCTTCGTGACGAGGAGACGGAGCTCGAGAGCATCCTCGCGACGGTCCTCTTCACCGACATCGTCGGCTCGACGGAGCGTCAGGCGGAGCTGGGCGACATCGGCTGGCAGGAGCTCATCCACGAGCATCACCGGCTCATTCGCGGCTGTCTCGCGCGCTACCGCGGTCGGGAGCTCGACACCGCGGGGGACGGGTTCTTCGCGGCCTTCGACGGGCCCGTGCGCGCGATCCGCTGCGCACAGGCGATCGGGGCGTCGGTCGCAACGCTGGGGATCGAGCTGCGCGCCGGGCTGCACACGGGTGAATGCCGGACGATCGACGGCAAGATCGGCGGCCTTGCGGTGTCGATCGGCGCACGGGTCACCTCGCTCGCCGGCCCGTCGGAGATCCTCGTCTCCCAGACTGTCCGCGACCTCGTCGCCGGCTCCGGGCTGGAATTCGCCGATCGCGGCGAGCACGAGCTCAAGGGCGTTCCCGGCACCTGGCGGGTCTACGCGATCGTCTAGGACGCGGGGATCGCCGCCACGCCGGGCAGCTCCTTGCCCTCGAGCAGCTCGAGCGACGCGCCTCCGCCGGTGGAGACCCACGAGACCTCGTCGTCGAGCCCGAGCTCGGCGATCGCCCGGACGGAGTCCCCGCCGCCCACGACCGTGTAGCCGTCGACCGCGGCGACCGCTTCGGCGACGGCCTTCGTCCCCTCCGCGAACTGCTTCCACTCGAACACGCCCATCGGGCCGTTCCAGAACACCGTCCTGGCGCCACGGATCAGCTCGCCGAAGCGCGCGCGCGACTCCGGACCGATGTCGAGCCCGAGCCAGCCGTCGGGGACCGCGTCGTACGGCGCGACCCTGCTCTCGGCGCCGGCGTCGAACGACGCAGCCGCGACGACGTCGGTCGGCAGCTCCACGGGGAACGGGAGCCTCGCACCCGAGCGGAGCTCCTCCGCCATCTTGCCGCCGACGATCACGGTGTCCGCCCGATCGCCGAGGTTCTCGAGGACGCCGAGCTTGTCGTCGACCTTGGCCCCGCCGGCGACGAGGACGAACGGCCGCTCGACGTCGCCGAGGAGCCTGCCGAGATGCTCCAGCTCGGCCAGGAGCAGCAGCCCGGCGTACGCCGGCAGGAGGTGCGCGACCGCCTCCGTCGACGCGTGTGCGCGGTGCGCTGACCCGAACGCGTCGTTCACGTACAGCTCCATTCCCTCGGCGAGGGTGCGGGCGGTCTCCGCGTCGTTCGCGGTCTCGCCCGGGAGGAAGCGCGTGTTCTCGAGGACACGCACCCGCTCGTCCGGGACGAGCTCGGCCAGCCGTTCGGCGACCGGTGCGATCGCAAACGCAGGATCCGACCCCTTGGGGCGGCCGAGGTGCGAGCAGACGGCGATCTCTGCCGCATCGCGCTCGAGCAGCAGCTCGAGGGTCGGGAGCGCCGCCCGGATGCGCGTGTCGTCCGCGACGCGTCCGTCCTCGAGCGGGACGTTCAGGTCGGCGCGGACGAGGACGCGCTTGCCGGCGACGTCGGCGGTCTCCACGGACCGCGGCAGGGTCACGCGAGGAGCTTCCCGACGAGATCGACGAGCCGGCAGCTGTAGCCCCACTCGTTGTCGTACCAGCCGAAGACCTTGGCGGTGTTGCCGTGCGCCATCGTCATCGGGCTGTCGAAGATGCACGAGTTGGGGTTGCCGACGATGTCGGTCGAGACGAGGGGATCCTCCGAGTAGTGGAGGACGTCGGCGAGGGGGCCGCTCGACGAGGCGGCGGCGTACGCCTCGTTGATCTCGTCCTTCGTGACCTCGCGACCGAGAGTGACGACGAGGTCGGTCAGCGACCCCGTCGGCACCGGTGCGCGCACGGAGACACCGTCCACCTTGCCCTTCAGGTGCGGCAGGACCAGGCCGATCGCCTTGGCGGCACCGGTTGAGGTCGGGATCAGGTTGATCGCGGCCGCCCGCGCGCGTCGGAGGTCCTTGTGCGGCAGGTCGAGGATGCTCTGGTCGTTCGTGTACGCGTGAATGGTCGTCATGAAGCCGGACTCGATGACGGCCAGGTCGTCCAGGACCCTCGCGAGCGGCGCGACGCAGTTCGTCGTGCAGGAGGCGTTCGAGACGATGTGGTGCGCGGCCGGGTCGTAGTCGCCGTCGTTGACGCCGAGGACGAGCGTGACGTCCGGGTCGGTCGCGGGCGCGGAGATGATGACCTTCTTTGCGCCGGCGTCGAGATGCTTCTGCGCGCCCTCACGGTCGGTGAAGAAACCGGTCGACTCGAGGACGACGTCGACGCCGAGGTCGCCCCACGGCAGCGCGCCGGGGTCGCGCTCGGTGAGCATCTTCATCTCCTCGCCGCCCGCCTTGATCACGCCGTCCCCGAGCTCGACGTCGCCCGGGAACGGCCCGAGCACCGAGTCGTACCTCAAGAGATGCGCCATCGTCTTCGCGTCGCCGAGGTCGTTGACCGCGACGATCTCGATGTCCGCCCCGCGCTGCTGTTGCGCGCGGAAGAAGTTGCGGCCGATCCGGCCGAAGCCGTTGATGCCGACCCGGGTTGCCATGCGTCGCTCGCCTCCGTGATCCGTGAGTGGGTTCGCGGCCGAGTCTAGTGAGGCTGACATTCGGCGCCGCGCGGTTACGCGTCCGGACATCAGCAGCGTGCAGCTGCGGCCGCGAGGCCGACGCCTTCAGGGATGCGTTCCGGCGCGGGCGGGGATCCCGCGGCGGAAAAAGGGTGGGCGGAGGAGGAGCTCCGAGGAGATCCCCTCCCCCGATACGCGCTCCGAGACCAGACGGCGAACGGGGTCTGGATCCGCCGCCCGGGAGCGCGTCCCACCGGACGCGATTATGGGTCCTGAGCTGCGCTAGCTCAACCCACCTCGGGGATCGTCTCGCGGGCGTCCTCTGCGTACGCCACGAGACGGGCCAGACGCCCGGCCATCGCGGCTTTCGTCACGGGTGGCTCCGCCCGTGCGGCCAGCTCCCGAAGCGAGAGCGACGAATGCCGGAGCCGGAGGTGCGCGGCGTCCTGAAGCGTCGGGGCGAGGTGCTCGAGCTCGCCCGAGTCGCGAAGCGTCCGCGCCGCCTCGAGCTGCGCGAGCGCCGAGCGGCTCTGCCGGACGAGGTTCGCGTGATCCGCGTTCGCAAGCCGGTTGGCGTCGGCCCGGAGCCCGGCGACGAGCGCCCGCTCCTCCAGGGCGAGGACGGTCTCCGAAGCGCCCGCGACCGACAGGTACGCCTCGATCCCGTCCCAACTCTTCGCGTAGGCCGCCGAGTGCGACTCGCGGTCGAGGACGCGCATGCGGACTCCCGCGGCGGAACCCACGCTCCGAACGAAGGCCGCGCCCGCATGGAGCGGCGTCCGCACCTCGAGGTGCGGCGACCGCGGGCCGCTGAGCGACCCGGCGCCGAGGAACGCGCCGCGCAGGTAGGCGGAGCGGCAGCAGGGTCGGGCGACGACGTGCCCCGGCGGCCGATCGAGCGGCCGCCCTTCTCTGCTCACGACCCCGGCCTGCGCAAGCACGTCGATAGCGTGGTCCGAGCCGGCGACCAGCAGCTGCGTCCGGGCGGCGCCGTCGAACGCGCGGCGACGGTACGTCCGGATCTCGGCCTCGACCCGCAGCGCGCGAAGGATCGCGAACGCGCGGCGCGCGACCGCGGATTCGGCGAGATCGAGGTGGAACGACACGGCGCCGCGGCCGAGGAGGTGAACGGTGCCGCCCGTGTGGAAAAGCGCCGAGATCTCCGCCAGCCGGTCGCAGCGCCGCGAGGGCGCGACCGCAGCGAGCTCGGCCCGTGCGTCCGCGGCGAGCGAGTCGATGCTCACAGCAATGTGCCTTCGAGCGCGAGGAGGCGCCGCTTCAGGCGGTGGCCGGACGGCCCGTATCCCCCGAGCTCGTACGGCTCGCCGCGTCCCGCCGCGACGACGCGGTGACACGGGACGACGAGCGAGAAGCGGTTCGCGGCGCAGAAGCTCCCCGCCGCCCGCGCGGCCCGCGGACGCCCCGCGAGTGCCGCGAGCCCGCCGTAGGACACGACGTCGCCCCAGTCCACGGTCCGCACGGCGAGGAGCAGCTCGCGCTGGAAGCCGCTGAGACCCGAGTCGTCGACCGCGATGTCGTCGTAGCGCACCGGCGTCCCGCCGAGGTGCGCCGCGAACCGTCGGCACAGATCCGGCACAAAGCCGTCACCCACGCGTGACGGCCTCGCGGCTAGCGTGTCCTCAGGGGGGCTCGCTCCCCCCTGGGGGTCCCCCTCGGCGGGGAAGAGCCTGCGGCGCCGCGACGGAAGGGTGTGCTCGAACAGGACGTCTCCGCGAACGAGGAGCTCGCCGACGCCCCAGCCCGGCACCTCGTAGCGGTGCCTGACCGCATCGAGGGTCCGCGCCACGTCCACCCACCCGACTCTACAATCGGCCCCGTGAGCGCTCCGGGGATCTTCCGTCCGCCGCCTGCCGTCAACGAGCCCGTTCGCGGGTTCGCCCCGGGTAGCCCGGAGCGGGCAGAGCTCAAGCAGCGGCTCGCGGAGATGGCCGGCGAGCGAATCGACATCCCGCTCGTGATCGGGGGCGAGCGCGTCGAGACGGAGACCACGTTCGAGGCGGTCATGCCGCACGACCACGACCACGTCCTCGCCGAAGTGGCAAAGGGAGACGCCTCCCACGTCGAGCGGGCGATCGCGGCCGCTCGTGACGCGCATCCCGCGTGGTCGGCCACGCCGTGGCACGAACGTGTCGCGGTCTTCCTGCGGGCGGCCGAGCTGCTGGCAGGCCCGTGGCGGTCGACGCTCACCGCGGCCACCATGCTCAACCAGTCGAAGACCGTGCATCAGGCCGAGATCGACGCGGCGTGCGAGACGATCGACTTCCTCCGTTTCAACTGCGAGTACCTCGTGCGGATCTACGAGGAGCAGCCGATCTCCTCGCCGGGCGTCTGGAACCGCCTCGAGTACCGGGCGCTCGAAGGCTTCGTCCTCGCGATCAGCCCGTTCAACTTCACCGCAATCGGCGCAAACCTCACCACCTCGCCCGCGCTCATGGGCAACACGGTGGTCTGGAAGCCCGCGTCGACGCAGGCGCTCTCCGCCTGGTACACGCTTCGCATCCTCGAGGAGGCGGGCCTGCCGCCGGGCGTGATCAACCTCGTCTTCGGGCCCGGCGCCGAGCTCGGTGAGACCGCGCTCGCAAGCCCCGAGCTGGCGGGCGTCCACTTCACCGGCTCGACGGGCGTGTTCCACTCGATCTGGAAGACGATCGGCGGCGGCATCGACCGGTACCGGAACTACCCGCGCATCGTCGGCGAGACCGGTGGCAAGGACTTCATCATCGCCCACCCCTCGGCCGATGCCGAGGCAGTCGCGACCGCCATCGTCCGCGGCTCGTTCGAGTACCAGGGGCAGAAGTGCTCCGCGTCGTCCCGTCTGTACATCCCCTCGAACCTCTGGGCGGATGTGAGCGAGCGGCTCGAGCGGGACGTCTCGTCGATCGCGATGGGCGACGTCCGGGACTTCTCGAACTTCATGGGGGCCGTGATCGACGGCTCGTCGTACAAGACCCAGGCGGATGCGATCGCCGAGGCGAAGAGCGCCGGCGCGGAGATCGTCGCCGGCGGCGAGACCGATGACGGCGAGGGCTGGTTCGTCCGGCCGACGGTGATCAAGACGGAGGATCCCGACTTCCGCCTGATGCGGGACGAGCTCTTCGGGCCCGTCGTCACCGCGTACGTCTACGACGAGCGGAAGTGGGACGACACGCTCGACCTCGTCGACCGCACCGGCACCTACGCGCTGACGGGCGCGATCTTCGCGAACGACCGCGCCGCGATCGGGCAGGCGCACGATGCGCTCCGCTACGCGGCCGGCAACTTCTACGTCAACGACAAGCCGACCGGCGCCGTCGTGGGGCAACAGCCGTTCGGCGGCGCGCGGGCCTCGGGGACGAACGACAAGGCCGGGTCGATGTGGAACCTGATCCGGTGGGTGAGCCCGCGGACGGTGAAGGAGACCCTCGTGCCGGCCACCGACTATCGCTACCCCTTCCTCCAGCCCGACTCGTAGGGCAGGTGTCCGACCGACGTCGGACACGGACAGCGGGGCTACGGTGAGCGCGTGATCGACGCGATCCGAACCGCGATCGAGCAGTTCTGGGACTTTCTCGCCGACATCGCGGTCCTGCCGCTCCTCGCGGCGATCGGGTGCCACCTGCTCAAGCTCGCGTGCACCAGTCGGGCGTGGCGGAACGTGCTCGCCGCCGCGTATCCCGAGCTCAACGTCCGCTGGCCTCCGATCCTCGCCGCGTACGTCTCGGGTGTCGGGATCAACGCGATCCTCCCGGCGCGCGGCGGCGACGTCGTCCGCATCTTCCTGGCGCACCGGGCGATCCCGGGCAGCTCCTACACGACGATCGTCGCGTCGACCGTCGTCCTGACGTTCGTCGACATGGCACTCGCGCTTGTCGTCTTCGTCTGGGCGCTCACGCAGGGCGTGCTCCCGTCCTTCGACGCCCTCGGGGCGCTCCCGGCCTTCGATTACTCGTGGGTGTTCGACGAGGGCGTGATCCACCCCGGAGCGGTCATTGCGTTCGTCGCGATCGTCGCGGGCGGGGCGTGGCTTCTCCACCATTTCTGGAACCGGCTCCGCGCACGCGTGGCGCAGGCGTTCGCGGTCTTCGAGCCGCCTTCCCGGTACGCCCGCACGGTCGTTGCCTGGCAGCTCGCCGACTGGGGGCTCCGGATCGCGACGATCTGGTTCTTCCTCGGCGCGTTCGGCATCGAGCAGACCGTCGGCAACGCGCTGCTCGTCCAGGCGACGATGAGCCTTGCGACGCTCGTCCCCGCGACCCCCGGCGGGATCGGCACGGAGCAGGCACTCATCGTCTACGCGTTCCGGGACGTCGGCGTCGCCCGGTCCACCCTCCTCGCGTTCAGCGTCGGGATGAAGCTCACGCTCACCGTCGTCAACGTCGTCGTCGGCTTCACGGCGATCTTCCTGTCGCTCGGGACGGTGCGCTTCAAGAGCGTCGTGCAGGCGTCCGCCGACCCCGACGCGCCTGTCCCGTAGG
The DNA here is from genome assembly GCA_963814565.1 of uncultured Actinomycetes bacterium. Classification (GTDB taxonomy): domain Bacteria; phylum Actinomycetota; class Thermoleophilia; order Gaiellales; family Gaiellaceae; genus Gaiella. The sequence continues at coordinate 19,825 of CAWFDO010000017.1, read as the reverse complement.
CGTCACCCGCGCCCCGCCTTGTGCAGCTGGGCATAGACGGCGCGGGCTGTCCTGGACGGCAGCCCGGGAACGCCCTCCAGCTCCTCGCGCGACGCCTGGACGAACATCTCGGCCGAGCCGAAGTGGTTCAGGATCGCCCGGCGGCGGGCGGGTCCGATGCCCTCGAGGTCGTCGAAGATCGACTCGAACGCCCGTGTGTCGCGGCGCCGGCGGTGGAAGCCGATCGCGAAGCGATGTGCCTCGTCCCTAGCACGCTGGAGAAGTTGCAACCCCGCGTCGTGGCGTGAAAGCCGGATCGGCGTGGCGCGTCCGGGAACGAAAACCTCCTCCTCCCGTTTCGCGAGTGCAACCACCGCCACGCGCGGCAGGTCGTAGGTGGCGTGGATCGCCTCGAGTGCCGCAGCAAGCTGCCCCTTGCCGCCGTCGATCACGACGAGGTTCGGGATCTTCGAGAAGCTCTCGTCGAAGCGGTCGGGCGAGGCGGAGTCCCGCAGCCGCGCGAAGCGCCGCGAGACGACCTGCCCCATCGCCGCGAAGTCGTCCTGTCCTTCGAGGCCGCGCACGGCAAAGGTGCGGTAGTGCGCACGTCGCGGCTGCGCGTCGACGAACACCGCCATCGAGGCGACGATGTCGCGGCCCTGGATGTTCGACACGTCGAAGCACTCGATCCGGGTCGGCAGGCTCTCCAGGTTGAGCGACTCGCGGAGCTCCTCGAGCGCCTCGACGCGACGGCGGCGCCTCTGCTCGGTGACGGAGGCGTCGTGCTCGAGCGCCAGTTGCGCATTCTCCTCGGCGAGCTCGGCGAGCCGGCGCTTCTCGCCGCGCTGCGGCGCGCGCACCTCGACCCGTGCACCGCGAAGGTCGCCGAGGAAGGACGCGAGCGCCTCGGTGTCCGCGATGTCCGGTGGCACGACGACCTGCGGCGGGATCGCCGGCGCGCTGCCGTAGTGCTCGACGCAGAACGACTCGAGGATCGTCTCGCGATCCTGTCCCTCGACGTTCTCCAGGTGGAACGCGAAGCGGTCGACCATCTTCCCGTCGCGGAGGGGGAACAGCTGGACGGCTGCGCGGTCGCCGTCGACCGCGAGCCCGATCACGTCGATCGTCCCGACCGCCCGCTTGTCCGCGGCCTGGCGCTGCGCGAGGCTCTCGACGGCGAACAGCCGGTTGCGGTAGCGCGCCGCCTCCTCGAACCGCTCGTCGGCGGCCGCCTCGCGCATCCGGCGCTCGAGCTCGCGGCGGATCGGACGCGTCTCCCCGGAGAGGAACTCGATCACGCCGTCGATGATCAGCCCGTATCCCTCCTCCGAGATCGCGCCCACGCACGGCGCCGTGCAGCGCTCGATGTGGAAGTCGAGGCACGGGATGCCCGAGTGCCGGCCCGGCTTCGGCCCTTCGCACGGGCGGAACTGGAAGACGCGATTGAGGACGTCGAGCGTCTCCCGCACCTTCTTCGCATTCGCGTACGGCCCGAAGTAGACGGTGCCGCGCCGGTGCCGCTCCCGCGTGAACATCACGCGCGGGTACGGGTCGGAGACCGTGACTGCGATGTACGGAAACGACTTGTCGTCGCGGAGGCGGACGTTGAAGGGCGGCCGGTGGCGCTTGACGAGGTTCTGCTCGAGGTGCAGGGCCTCCGCCTCGCTCTGGGTGACGATCACCTCGATCCGGTGGATCCGGTCGACCATCCGGTCGATCCCGGCGCGCATGTCCGCGCCGCGGTTGAAGTAGCTCCGCACGCGGGCGCGCAGCGATTTCGCCTTGCCGACGTAGAGGACGTCGTCCCGATCACCGCGGAAGAGGTAGACGCCCGGGCCTCGCGGCAGCTTGCCGAGCTGGCTCCGAACGGAATCTTCATCCACGCGAGCTAGCGTACCCCGACCGTGCGGCGGCTCCTCTCGACCCTGATCGGCCTCATCGCCGTCTCCCTGCTCGTCGCGGTGCCGGCCCAGGGGGCAGGGCCGACGATGGCGCTGGGCGCGGCGGAGGACAACGTGCGCGCGTCGGATCTCGTCACCGCGAAGGCGGCGATGTCCCGGCTCCGGCTCGCCGGCTTCACGTCCGTGCGGATGACGTCGAACTGGCGTCCGGGCCTCGTCGCGCCGACGGCGGGCGAGCTCCAGGTCCTCCGCAACGTCGAAGCCGCAGCCCGTCTGTCGGGCGTGAAGGTCTACATCTCCGTCTACCACCCCGGCTCGGCCACGACGCCGCTCGACGCGACCGCTCAGGCCGAGTTCGCGACGTACACCGCTGCGATCGCACGGGCGCTGCCGTCGTTCGACGACGTGATCGTCGGCAACGAGCCGAACCTCAACCGCTTCTGGCTGCCGCAGTTCGCGCCCGACGGCTCGAACGCCTCGGCGCCCGCCTACCTGCAGCTGCTGGCCCGGACGTACGACGCGCTGAAGGCGGTCGACCCCCAGCTCCGCGTGTGGGGCGGCGCCCTCGCGCCGCGCGGCGGCGACCGGCCCGGGGGCATTCGCCCGACGTCCTCCCCCACCGCGTTCCTCAGGGCACTCGGCGTCGCGTACCGCGCCAGCGGCCGGACGGTGCCGGTGATGGACGGGCTCGCGATCCATCCGTACCCGGACAACTCGTCGCAGAGCCCGGACTTCCCGCACCCCAACTCGACATCGATCGGCCTCGCCGACTACGACAAGCTCGTCGCGCTGCTCGCGGAGGCATTCGACGGGACGGCCCAGCAGGGAGCGTCGCTGCCGATCCTCTACGACGAGTTCGGGATCGAGTCGGTCGTGCCGGACGGGAAGAAGAGCCTCTACACCGGGACCGAGCCGACGACGACGAGGCCCGTCGACGAGCGCCGGCAGGCAGCCGCCTACGACCTCGGCCTCCGGCTCGCGTTCTGCCAGCCAACCGTCGCCGGCATCCTCCTCTTCCACACCGAGGACGAGCGCGCGCTCGTGAGCTGGCAGTCGGGCGTCTACTACGCGGACGCCACGCCGAAGGCGAGCTTCTGGGCGGTCAAGGACTCCCTCGATCGCGCGCGCGGCGGCTCGATCGCGCGATGCGACGGCGTCGCGCTCGACGTCCGACTGACGAACCTCCGTTTCCCCGGCCCGAGGGAATTCTCGAGCGGCAAGCGCGACGTTCGCTTCCGCTGCACGTACGACTGCTCGTGGGAGCTCGTCGCGACACGATCGACGACAGGCGCGGTCGCCGCGCGCGTCCGCGGCCACGGCCGCTACGCCCGGACGATCGTCGCCTCGCTCAAGGGCCGCAAGCTCGGACGCGCACCCCTCCGGCTCTCGCTCACGGTCGTCCACCCGGTCAACCCGGGGGTGCCGTTCACGCGCGAGAGCGGCGAGCTCCGCCCCGCCTGAGCGAGCGCCAACACGACCCTGTGGTGATTCACGACGAGGTCGTCTTCCCCGCCTCTCAGGGCTTGCCGACCGAGTAGACGAGCTGCACCTGCTGCCCGTCCTGGCGGACCGACTCGAGCCGGACGCGCTTCGACGTCAGCCGCCGTGGGAGAAGCGGCGCGCCGGCTCCGAGGAACACCGGCTGCATCCCGAGCAGGATCTCGTCGAGCAACCCCTGGTCGGCGAAGGCCCCCACGAGCTCACCTCCACCGACGAGCCAGACGTTCTTCCCGTTCGCCGCGCTCAGCATCTCCGCATGGATCGGCGTCACGTCACCCTGCACGAACCGGATATCGGCGTCCGGCACGACCGGCAGGTCTCGGTGCGTGAACACCCAGCACGGCGTGTCCCCGTACCACCGCCGCCACTTCTCCGGCTCCTCGTCGAGGCGCTCGTGGGCGTAGACCCACTCGAACGTCGTCCTGCCCATCGCCATCGCCCCGATCCCTGCGAAGAAGTCGCCGAACCCCTCCGCCCCGCTGCCGCCGTTTCGCGGCACCTCGAACAGCCACTCGAGCGAGTTGTCGGTGTCTGCGATGTAGCCGTCGACGGTCGTCGCCGTGAAGTACTGCGTCTTCGTCACCGCTCCATCCTGCCCGATCGAGTCCCGCGCCCGTACCATTCCTGCCGATGGCGGACGGATACGAGCGCATCGAGGGAGTCGAGGTCGGGCAGTACGTCGCCTACCGCTTCTTCAGAGTCGATCCCGCGTGGCGGCGGCTTCCGATCGAGGAGCGCGCGGCGGGCAAGGAGGCGTTCGCCGACGTCGTCGACGACTTCGCCGGGCGGATCGAGGGCCTGCGTGCCTACTCGACCGCCGGCGTCCGACCCGAGGCCGACTTCTTTCTCTGGACGATCACCCAGCGCTACGACGACCTCCTCGAGCTCGGTGCGGCGCTGAACGGCACGCCGCTCGCCGCCTGGCTCGAGACGCCGTACTCGTACCTCGGAACGACGAAGCCGTCGGTCTACACGGACAAGAAGCGCGTCCGCCAGGGGCGTGTCGCACCGCGGAATGCCCCGTACCTCGTCGTCTATCCGTTCGTGAAGCGTCGGCCGTGGTACTTCCTGAGCTTCGAGGAGCGCGCGAACGCGATGCGCGAGCATGCCGAGATCGGCGGGAAGTTCGTCACCGTCACGAACCACACGACCTACTCCTTCGGGATCGACGACCAGGAGTTCATCCCGGCCTTCGAGGCCGAGGAGCCGGCCGACTTCATGCACCTGATGATGACCCTCCGCGAGACGGAAGCCTCGCGCTGGACGGAGCGCGACACGCCGATCTTCGTCGGCAAGCTCGTCGACGTGCGCGTCGCGCTGGACGCGCTCGACGGCGCCGCGACCGAGATCCCGAGCGCGGAGTCCCTCTACCGCGCGCCCGACGGCACGCAGTACCCGGCGCCGTCCCGCTGATCGACGGCCAGGGCGGCCACAACCGAGCAGTTGCGACCGCGACAGGCGGCCTTCGGGGATGGGCGCCGCCGCGTCAGACGTAGCGATGCTCGCGCCGCCAGACGCGGACGATCGCCCAGGCGCAGCACGCGAGGACGGCGAAGAACACGATCGCATCGGCTCCCGTCGGGCGGAGCCCGAGCACTGCACCGATGTCGAGCACCGCGAGCACGATCGCGCCGTAGAACGTCCTCTGCGACAGCGTGCTCCACGTCTCGATGTCCGATCGTCCGCTCACGCCAGAGCAGGAAGAGGAAGAAGGCGATCGCGAGGAAGAACGCAATGCGGAGCAGCGCGCCCGCCGTGACCAGCGACTCCTCGAGCGAGAAGGCCACGATCACGAGCGAGACGAGCGCGATGAGCACCATTCCGCGGAGGAATCCGTTCTCCCAGAGCCGTCTCATGCGGATCCCGTCATGAAGGCGCGGATCGCGAGCGCTCCCGCCACACCCGTCGTCGCAGCGAACCAGAGGAGCCGCCGCGGCCCCGACTCGGGCGCATAGAACCAGGGCACGAGCGCGACCGCGAGCGCGAGCGAGCCGTAGGCGTAGTGGAGCTCGTCACCTGCGCGACGGTCGTCGGCGAGGAGCAAGAGCCCGACCGCGACCTGGGCGACGAGCAGCGTCTGGGCGAGGGAGAGGAGTTGCGTCGTGATCGTCCCGGCTCCGCGGCCGCGCCAGTAGAGCACGTCCGCCGACGAACGCCGCCGATGCGCACACCGCGATCACCGCCGCCCCGAGCCACGGATGGAGCCCCGCCACGCGGCGAGGGTAGCGGAGCAGCACCTCCGGACGAGCGCTACAGCCGATCGAGCAGCTGCTTCTTCTTCTCGTCGAACTCGGCCTGCGTGATCAGGCCGCGGTCGCGCATGTCGGCGAGGCGGCTGAGCGACGCGTCGATCTCCTCCGTCGTGAGAGCGGCGGGTGCCTGGCGGGGCCGGCGTGGCGACCGGTGGCGGTGCCGCGGCGGTGACGACCTCCTGCAGGACGCGACCGCCGCCGACCTCCATCTCGTACTCGTGCTTCGCGTCGAGGAGCGCCTTCTTGAAGCCGTCCGCGTCGGGGAGGAAGCGGATCTTGCTCGTCCCCTGCTCGCTGCCGGTCAACAGGTCGATCTCGCCGTAGCCGACGATGCGACCGAGCCAGGGGTGCCCGACGACCATGTCCGTGATCATCGAGAGGGTCGTGTCGCGCGTGTACTTGTTGATCACGCCCCCGGTCTCGATCACCCGGCGCGTCGTCACGATGTACCGCTCGACGCGCCACACGAGGAAGTACCAGCCGACGCCGAGGATCCCGATCGTCAGGAAGATCCAGAAGCCCCAGTCGAACAGCGTCGAGAAGAACCCCGACACGCCGTCGTCGTCGAACTGCTGACCGAGGATCAGGAGCAGCAGGCCGCAGCCGAGCGAGAGGACGAACCAGCGTCCGGCCTCGAGGAACGTCAGCCAGTGGCGTTGCCGGACGAGCAGGACGCGCTCGCCGGAAGCGAGCAACGAGGCATAGCGGGCGGAAAGATCCTCGGGCGCAGAGCCCGACTCGCTGGTCTGGACGGCGCCTGACACGGCTCTGCGGATACTGACATCTCCACCGTCGGCACGCTCGCGGACGCTCAATGCGTTCCCGGCCCGTCCGCGGCCTTCCAGACGTACGGTCGCAGGAATGCGGCGAGCGCGGTCGCGCCGGTGGTGGTGAGATGCAGGCCGTCGTCCCCGAACCACGGCTTGCCGCTCGAGTACGCATTCCAGTCGGCGACGACGAGCTGCGGCCAGCGCTCGGCCGCAGACTCTGATCGCGACGTTCGTGCTGACGGTAAATGCTCCGTGTCTCACGAAGGGTCACCCAGACGACGCCGGCGGCGCCCTGCGCGAGCGCGGCACGCATGATCCGGTCGATCCCCTGGCGGTATCCCTCGGCGGACTCGTTGTAGCCGACGTCGACGATCAGCACGCGGCCGAGCGAGCGACCGTAGCCCTGCACCGCCTCGAGCGCCGACGGCGGCGTCGAGCCCTGATAGGTACAGCTCTGCTGGACGAGCCGTCGGCACACGCCCACGTCGAGGCGCACCTTCAGGCCCCGCCGGAGCAGGGCCTGGGCAGCCGGGACGTACGAGATCGATGCCGGCACCGAGTCGCCGACGAAGGTCACGGGCAGCGGCGCCCCGGCATCTGCGGCCGTCGCGGCGGCGAGGGAGGCGGCGACGAGCACGGCGCAGAATGCGGCTCCGAGTCGCACTCGGCGACGGTAGCACCGGCCCCGTACGAGATCTGTAAGCGACACCGGCCGGACTTCGGCGGCGGCGGCACGCCTCCTCGCCGTCAGGGTCGAAGGCCGGTGCACCCCCGGAGCGAGCGCCATTGCGCGAGCGCCTGCGAGCGGGCACTTCCCGCCAGTGGGTACGGGATGCCGCCGGAGATGCGAGCCGGCACCCAGCTGGTACCCGTCGATCCGACGCCCGGTGACCGTCACCTCGAGCACGCCCGTCTGCGCCGTCAGCTCCCGGAAGGCGTAGAAGACGAAGTTGCCGAGCCCGTAGGCCACGAGGGCGCGGTTCATACGACCTGCGCCGAGGAGCACGTGCGCGTGGGAGCCGACGACGATGTCCGCTCCCGCGCCGACGAGCGCGCGCGCGAGGGACGTCTGCGCGCCGGTCGGGCACGTTGCGAGCTCGAGCCCCCAGTGGAGGAAGACGACGACCGTGTCGCTCGTCCGCCGGGCCTCTCGGACGGCGCGGAGAAGCCGTGGCTCGTCCTTCGCCGACGCGAGCCCGAGCTTCCGCGGGCCCGCCGTCCACTCGGTGACGAGATGGTCGTCGAGGACCTGCGTCGCGCCGATGATCGCAATCCGCTGTCCGTTGACCTCGACGCTGTGGGGTGCGTACGCCTGCGTCTCGTTCCACCCCGCGCCCACGATCGGCACACCGGCCCGCTTTCCGGCCGCCAGCGTGTCCCGGAGACCGGTCGGCCCGAAGTCCATGCCGTGGTTGTTGGCGACGTTCACCACGTCGACTCCTCCCGCTGCGAGGGCGGAGAACGCGCTCGCGGGAGCGCGGAAGGTGAACGCCTTCGCGGCGGGTGCGCCGCGTTCGGTGACGGCCGTCTCGAGGTTGACCATCGCGACGTCGGCGCGGCGGAGGATCGGGGCGATCGGCGCCAGCACGCTGGCCGGCGAGGCCGCGTTCCGCTCGCGGATGGGGCTCTCGAAGTGGACGTCGCCGCCGAAGGCAAGCGTGACGGCCTTCCCGCTGCCAAGGCGGTCACGGGCCGGCGCCGCCGTCGAGGTCGGCTTCCGCTTCGCCGGAGGCACCGTCCGAACGGGCATGGCCGGCGTGGCGGAGCCCGCCGAGGCCGCGCTGGCGGACTGGTCGCCTCCGATCGCCTCGAGGACGGCGAGAGCCCCGAGTACGACGAGCGTCGCGACCCCGGACAGCGCCACGGCTCGGCGTCGGCGGACCTGACGTTGGCGGGCCGCGCGACGACCGGCGCGCTCGTCGGTGGTGAGAGGTCCGGAGCCCATTGCGTTCACGGCACCGGGGCGGCGGGCCGAGCGGCGAACCGTAGCGGAGGGGTTGCCCGTCCGACCGCGGGGTCAAGCTGGGCTCCTCGACCACCGCGCTCTTTCGGAGGACACGGAGTGGCAGGGAGCGAGCACGGCCGAGCGAACGGATTGATGATGCGTCGCGTCTTCGTCGCCACCGTTCTCTCGTTCGCGGCGGCCGCGTGCCTGCCTCCTGCGACGACCCACGCGAGGGCGTCGCAGGCGCGGATCGCCGCCCCGTCGTACGTCGCGATCGACGCGACGACCGGCGGCGTGATCATGGGCCGAAACGCGTCCTTCCGACGCCCGATCGCCTCGTTGACGAAGGTGATGACGGGGCTGCTCGTGATCGAGCGGGGCGACCTCCAGCGACGAGTCCGCGTCACGCCCCGAGCCGTCGCCGTCGAGGACTTCCGGGAGGGGCTCGTCGTGGGCCGCTCCTACAAGCGGATCACGTTGCTCTGGTCGTCACTCCTCGCGTCGGCCAACGACTCGGCGACGGCGCTCGCGCTGGACGCGGGCGGGGGCTCGCTCGATCGGTTCTTCGCGGCGATGAACGCGCGCGCGCGATCGCTCGGGATGGCCCGCACGACGTACGCGAGCGCCGCGGGGCTCGAGGACGCGGCGAACCTCTCGACGGCTCTCGACCAGGCGCGCCTCGCGCGCGCCGCGCTCCGCAACCCGCTCTTCGCCCGGATCGTGTCGACGCGAGCGCACCGCACCCGGTGGGCGGCCCCGACCTACGCGAAGGTGTGGGTGAACCACAACCGGATGCTTTCCTGGGCTCCCGGGACGTACGGCGTGAAGACCGGCTGGACGACGAGGGCAGGTGGCTGCCTCGCGATCGCCCAGCGCCGAGGCAACCGCTCGGTGATCGCGGTCGTGCTCGGTTCCCCGAACATCTGGAGCGACATGGCGACTCTTCTCGACCGGGCGTTCGCGCGTCAGCCGTCGTCGTAGGCCGGATCGCCCGGGTACGATCGCCGTCTCCCACGCTCGTCCCATGGCCGACACCGCGCATCACGTCCGAGATCAGGATCGTTCCTGCCAACGAGGCGAGCTGGAAGGAGCTCCAGGCCGTGCTCGGCCCGCGCGGCGGAGCGGCCCTCTGCCAGTGCCAGCGGTTCAAGCTGAAGCCGAAGGAGTCGTTCGGCTCGGTCCCCGTCGAGGAACGCGCCTTCCGGCTCCACGAGCAGACGAGCTGCGGTGACCCCGCCTCCCGGACGACGAGCGGCCTCGTCGCGTACCTCGACGGCGAGCCCGTCGGCTGGTGCGCAGTCGAGCCGCGCACCGCGTACCCCGGGCTGCTCCGCGTCTTCCGCGTCCCCTGGGTGGGTCGAGACGAGGACAAGAGCGACGACAGCGTCTGGGCGGTGACCTGCATCTTCACGCGCGCGGGGTACCGGCGCCGCGGCGTCGGCTACGCGCTGGTGCGGGCGACCGCCGACTTCGCACGGCAGCGCGGCGCCCGCGCGCTCGAGGGCTATCCGATACTCACCGAGCCCGGGCAGGACATCACCTGGGGAGAGCTCCACGTCGGCACCCGCAGCATGTTCGAGGCGGCGGGGTTCACCGAGGTCGCTCACCCCACCCCGCGCCGCGTCGTGATGCGCATCGACTTCTAGCCCCCGCGGCCACCGGACGCACGTCGCCGCCGGGCCGGGGGCTTCTCGGAGTGCTCATCCGCGACGCGCAGGCCTGTGCGCCTCGGTGACATCGCGGACGACCCCCGCTCGGTCGGGTTCCCGCGTCACCACCCGCCGATGAAGACGTTCCTCGGCGTGCCGATCCTGCTCCGCGGCGTTGCCCTACGGGAACCTGTACCTCACCGAGAAGGCGGGGCGCGCAGACTTCAGCGAGCAGGACGAGGAGCTGACGCAGCTCCTCGCCGCGCAGGCGGCCGTGGCGATCGAGAACGCGCGGCTGTACGAGACGTCCACCCGCTGGCTGCGCCAGCTGGAGACCCTCAACGAGATCGGAACGGCACTCGCGTCGGAGATCGAGCTCGAGCCGCTCCTTGGACTCGTCGCCGGCAGGCTTCGCGAGCTCGTCCACGCACGCCTTGTCCTGATCGCGCTCCCGCAGGGAGACGCGATGACCGTCGTGGCCGCCGAGGGCGACGGGACCTACGGTGTCGTCGCATCGACTACCTGATCGTCGGCATCAACGAAACCAAGAAGAAGCTCGCCGATGCACTGACCGCGATGGCGGACGAGATCATGCCGGCGTTCGTCACGGACATGGGCGAGTGGGGCACTGCCACTGGCAACGCCTACGTCGATGCGCTGGTGGCCGCTCTCGAAGCGGGCAAGGTCAAGATCACCACGGCCCTTGGCCTGCTTGCCGCGCTGTTCGAGGCCGGGAGCCCTCCAGGTCCCGAGAGCCCGCTCCACGAGATCGACCGGTGGGGCAACAGGACCGCCTTGGCCTACGCCGAGGGCTGGATCCAGGCGATGCCCACCATGAAGCGGATGCTGGCCGGCATCCTGGGAGTGATCGCTGCTCCGTTCCAGCGTGTGGTGACGCCCATTCAGGAGGCCGCCCAGAACGTGACGCGCGGCCTCAACGACATGGGCGGCGACTTCCGGCGGGCCGAGTCTCAGCTGGGCATCCTGAGCCCATTGGGGAACCTCGAAGACTTCGCGCTCGACCAGAACTACTTTGTCAAGCCGGGTGGCACGACCGTAAGCGGCGCAGTGTCCACGACCGGCGGGATGACAATTGAGGACTGGAGCGACGTGATCCGGTACACGGGCGGCAACCTGCCCGCCGGGTCGCCCGCCAACCCGATCTCGAACCCGGTCGGGGAGATGCCCGCCTCCAGCGACTTCTACTACCAGCAGACGGCAGGGAATGGCCTTGGTCGCTACCAGCCGGCCTTCTCAACACAGCAGCAGCCCCCGATCGACCAGTCGGTCAACATCCACCCCGACGCATTCAGGGGCGCCATGTTCATGGGCAACGAGGCAGAGGCAGAGCGATGGGTGCGCACCGAGATCGCACCCAGGCTGCAACGCCTCCGTGACCGAAGGATCGCGGTGACCTAATGGCCAAGCCGACCCTCTTCTACACGCCCTCTACCGTGACGCTGCCCTACCCCAACTCCGCCACGGAGGATCCCGGGCTTACCAGAGTCACCAACGTGACGCTAGGGGGCAATACCCGCGTCCAGAGGCTCTACCGCAAGAGGGTGTGGGTGCTGAACTACGTCCGCTGCCCCAGGACCACGTTCGATGCGCTGACAACGCTCCTGAACGACGCCTCCCTTGCCAACACATTCCCCACCTTCTCGTTCACCGAGGTGTTCGCCCTGGCCAGCGCGGTGCCGGTGGATGTTGAGATGACCCCGTTCGAAGCGTTTGGTCCCAGGCCCGATCTCGGCGACTTCGAGCTGACACTGACGATGGCCGGAACCTACTAGGAGCAGACATGGCGCTTGATCCCACCCTGTCCAACCTGGCGGCCAACGCTGCCGTCGATGCCGTGACCGTGCTCTGCAACACCGGCTACCTGCGCATCTACGACGGCACCAAGGCCGCCACAGCCGACACGGCCATTGGTGCTCAGGTGCTACTGGCCGAGCTCAGGTTCGGCGCCACCGCGTTCGCCGCTGCAGCCGCCGGTGTCGCGACCGCCAACGCGATCACGTCCGACACTTCTGCCAACAACACTGGCACCGCGTCCTGGTTCCGGGTGCTCAAGGCCGACGGCAGCACGGTCGTGTTCGACGGAACCTGTGGCACCTCGGCCACCGACCTTGTGCTGAACTCTGTCTCCATCGTGACAGGCGCACTCGTCTCAATCAGCGCGTTTACGTACACCCAGCCCAAGACCTAGACCAGTTTCCATGCGGAATAGCTGATGCCTCGTCAGACCGATCGGCTCAGAGCAGCCCCCTTCTCCGAGCGCGCCCTGATCCGTCGCGACGCTGTCCTCGAGCACCGCGACCGGATCCGTGGCCTCACCATCCGGCGACGTGGGATCACGCTCACCGTGAATGACATCGTGCCCGGTCGAGTCGGCGACCGGGACGCCGTTCCTCTCGGTCAACGTCACCCTCAGCGATGCCAACGGTCTGAACATCACCCCCGACAACCTCAACCCAATCCAGATCGTCAACCAGCCGATCCACGTCACCGACCCATCTGGCGACGTGCTGCTCGGCTCTACCCGAGGGCGTGAGGATGCCCGGGCGGCGTTGATGGCGACCCTGGAGACAGTGCTAGCTGGCCGGGTCGGCTGATGGCGACCCTCATCGTCTACGCGAGCGAGCCCGACAACTACCTCGCGTCGCAGGGCGCCAACCAGAGCGCTCCCCCATACCAGGCCACCTCCTACTCCCAGGTTCGGGCTGGGAACAACGTGTCCGTCCAGTTCGCCGGCCAGGGCTACCCCAGCATCATCTTCGGCCAGGAGCGGTACCAGTCCGCCGGCTACTACGCGTATGGCTTCTACGAGGCATTCATCCAGTTCGACACCAGCCCGATCGGTGCCGTCAGCACGATCGAGGGCGTAACGCTCAACATGGTCGGCGGCCTCGGCATCGGTCTCGGCGAGATCCGGGTGCGAGATTGGGGCGGTACGCTCGAGGTCACCGACTTCGTCCCCGGTGCAAGCCTGGGTGCGGCCGGGACGCTGGTAGCGACGTGGACCGGCGGTAACGCCACCAACATCGCGCTCAACGCCAACATCAACAAGACCGGCTGGACGCGCTACATCCTCGCCACCGACCGGATGCGCATCGGAACGCAGCCGACTGCTGCCGAGATCGGGCAGGCCGCCCCGATCCACATCAGTGGCGGGGTGCCAATCGCCGGCCCGCTGCTCACGATCGTTTACGGCGCGGCCAACTCGGGCGCTGCCTCCGCGACGATACCGAGCGCGACCTTCGCGGCTGCTGGCGAGCACGTTCCTTTCCCGCCGTTCACGGCCTCGATCATCGTTCCCGAGACGGTCATTGCCGCAACCGGCTCGGTCACCTCGATCGCCGGCGCTCAGATCTTCACCGAGGTTCCAGTCCTCCGCAGCCGGGGCAACGTCCTCACGGACCACTACCTCCAGTCGCTCGACGAGGCGCTGGTCCCGGTCCACACCCCGACGTACCGCTTCCAGATCAAGTGGGACGGCATCAACTGGATTGACGAGACACTCCGCTTCCGGTCTGCCGGTGGAGTGTCGGATGTCAACGAGGACACCCGGCTCCAGAACATCGACCAGGCCAACTTCGAGCTCGACAACACTGACCACCGGTTCTCGATCACCAACACCGCGAGCCCCATCTATGCGCACCTCAACCAGCTCAACCAGGTCGTCCAGATCGACATCGGCTGGGAGGGTGTGTACGACCAGTTCTTCTACGGCAACATCACGTCCCTCAAGCCAGACGTGCGCACCGGCACCGTCCAGATCTCGGCGCTCTCCTTCGCCGATCGCTTTGCCAAGGTCCAGACCCATCTTGCCCCAGCCGCCAACCTCCTGACGTCCGAGGTGGCGCGCAGGCTGCTGGTCACGGCAGGGTTCAACGAGGGAACCGACTTCGCCCTGGACCCCGGGACCGTCACCGTCCAGTACGCCATGGCACCCAACGAGTCGTCCCTGCTCGAGGAGCTGCTCTGGCTGACTCAGGTCGAGAACGGGCGGCTGTTCTTCGATCCGGCCCACGAGGGCCGGCTCACGATGCAGAGCGCGATCACCAATGCCGATGCATCGGCATCACCGGCTGCTGTCCTGTCGACCGACGACCACCTCTACGACCTTGAGCGCGAGGTGTCACCTACGGGCATGGCCAACCAGATCACGTTCGAGTGGCTGTACCGCGACATCGGCGACGACAAGATCGGCGACTACGACCCCAACCTCGCACCGCTGTGGTCCAACTACACGGTCGGGGCCAACGCGGTGCAGGACCTCAAGATCGTCGCCACCAGCGGCCAGTACCGGCTCGGCTGGGGCAGCGAATGGCCGCTCTCGGGGACGGTGCCGACGATGTTCTACGCCACTGGCGGCATCGAGTTCAATGCGACTGCAGCCTACATCCGAGCTGCGCTCCTGAACGCGAGCGGGTCGGCCAGTACCGGGTACGGGTACGGCAACTTCTACGTGGAGGAGTTGTCACGGCCGGGCTACGTCCCGCCACCCAACATGCCTCCGGGCTACGACCAGCCGGGTGAGCCAAACACCTTCCGCTACCGGATCTACTACGGCGAGCAGTTCGGCCAGATGGAGCTGCCGCTGATGCACGTCTATCCCGAGTACGCGGCGGGCGCCCCCGAGGAGCTGCCGATCAGCACCGGCCTCCGGGGGACCGGTACCGTGACCGAGGTGGTGCGCGGCTCGGACGGCACGGGAAGCCTCACGATCCAGATCCCGTTCACCGGACCAGAGACCCCGTTCCCCGTGGTGTTCTTCCCGGGCTACGGCGCAACCGAGAGCTGGGACGGCGAGCAGGTCAGCTTCAAGACGGCGTGGCGCGCCTACGTCCCAGTGCTATGGACGCAGATCCTCAACTGCAACGCCTCGTTCAGCCCGACGTTCGCGGCGGGCAACATGTGCCCGGATTGGAAGCCGTCCAAGATCGCCGCTACGCATCATGTGCCTGGCGCCCCGCAGGTGCCCGGCCAGCCGAGCGGCGACCCGACCGAATACTTCTACACGTACTACAGCAACGGCTACTCGGGCAATCCCTCCCAAGATGCCGAGCTTGACCTGACCACCCTCCCCGCAGGGCCGACGCAGGTCTTCTTCGTCAACAACTACACGCCTGGCCGGTCGATCTACGTGCGCATCCGGCTGGGAGGCAAGCCTGGCGAACTGGCGCCACGCGTCCAGACTGCCGTCGATGAGGCGTCGGTGGCACGGTACGGCCAGAAGCCGCTCACGCTGCAGAACCCGTACAAGCCTTCCGACGCGATTGCCCAGCAGGTCGTCAACCGTGAGCTCGCACGCCGGAGCAACCCCGCATCGACCAACGTCATCTTCGAGGCCGACGGTATGCCGCTGCGAGCGCTGGACTACGTCCAACTGACCGACACCACCGTGCCCGGGATCAGCCTCGTCCAGACCCACGCCGTGTTGTCGAACGAGTGGCGCATCAATGAGCAGGGTCTCCGCTCCACCCTCAAGGTCTCGGCGATCTGATGCCCCGCTACCTGATCGTCAACGACCAGACCTACCCGGGTGACCCCCAGGCGCGTGCCGACTCCCTTGGGCTGCCCCTTGTCCTTGGGCTGCCGCCGATGCTGGTCGCCCCCAAGAACGAGACCGAGGATTACGTCCTCCGCGACAGGACGTACGCCCGGGCACTGCTAGGGCAGTTGCTCGACGAGGTGGAATGGTTCGTCGTTCGCGTGTGCGGCGAGGGCTACGCCCCCGCCGGCCAGGGCATCCCGTACCCGCCGTCCGTCAACCTCGGCGCCCTGACTGCCGAAGAGGAGGAGGGCGAGCCGGTCACGGGCACGCTCACTCAGGCCAAGACCAGCCGGGGAACGATTACGGCCACGTTCACCACGCTGGCCGCAGGGACTCGGATCATCCTTCACGCCATCGACGGGATGACCTTCTGGCAGGTCCGCTACACCGGCGCGGGCTGGCAGGTGGAGCAGGTCGTCGCTGGGGTGGTCATGCAGACCGGCGACCTCGTCGCCGACACCTCGACGGGCTCTCTCGTCGTCGCCTGTACACCGCTCGGCGTTTCGATCACGACCCCGGACGGCGGCTACGACATGACCGAGGCGGCGGTCGGAACGTCCCCCTTGTTCGGCTACATCCTGGCCGGGGCGACCGCGCTGGACGGGGCCGTCACATTCGAGCCCGAGTTCCAGATCGGCTACTACCTGCCGGGCGGGCTGGATGAGGTTCCGCTGATCCCCGAGTGCGACGATATCGCCGGGGCGCCGCCATCCACACTCCCAGTGAGCCTGTTCGGCGGCGAGAGCTCTCGCCTATCAGCCCCCAGCATGCCCGCCGCCCAACCACCCTCTGCCGTTCCCTCCATGGGCGTGTCGCCCGACTACGCAGGCATGCGCAGGGCCGGCATCAAGCCAAACGTCCAGCCCCCAGCCCTGAGTACCCACATCCATGGTCGGGAAGAGGACTGGCGCGTCAGCTCCTTCATCCCCGACCCGATCGTGTCGAACGTCAACAACTTCGACCCTCCCGGCTGGGCGGCGCAGGTCATCATGTTCCTGTCCTCGGATGGTCCCCGGACCGTCACCGGCCTCGCGGTGCCGGCCGACACGTCCCAGGCCGGACCCATCAGCGATCCCTGGATCCCCGTGCGGTTCGTCGTCAACATCGGCAGCGACGAGATCACCCTCGCCCACGAGGACACCAACTCCAGCCCTGCCAACCGCTTCGCCATGTCGGACGAGACCGACCTGGTGCTGGCGCCGAATGCTGGCGTGGTGCTGGTCTACGACTACCAGACGACCGCGCGCTGGCACTCCACCCGTGCAGCCACCAGCAGCCTTGGTGGTGGGGGACCGATCACCCAGAACCTCACGATCATGATCGACGGCGATGGCAACCCGATCGACCCCGGCGTCTCTGGCCTGCTCAAGCTGCCGACCGCTTGCACCCTGACCGCCTGGGAGCTCGTGTCAGTGGACGGTGTCGAGGGTTCCATCGTGGTGGAGTTGTGGGCTGACAGCTACGACAACTTCCCGCCCGACGTCGCTGACATCGTCGGTGCGAGTGAAACGCCCACCCTGACCGCACAGGTCAAGAACCGGAACACCAACCTCAACGCTGGCCTTGGGTATGCCCTCGACGCCGGCGACTGGCTGACCTGGACGGTCACGTCGGCCACTGACGTGACCAAGGTGGCGCTGTCGCTGACGCTGGTGCGGAGTGGTTGACGCTCTCGAATGCCCCCAACGTGGCCGACACATTCACGCGTGTCGGTGGGGGACTCCAGACAGCAGACGTTGGTGGCGCCTACACAACGACCGGGACAGCGTCCACGAACGGCTCGGAGGGCACGTTTACGGTCGGGATCAACGTGACCGTCCGCACCTCTTGCTGCTGGCGACTCCGTGGCTCGAGCAGGACGCACTCGTCAGAGTCAAGAGCAACAAGTTGACGGCCGGCGCTTCCTCGATCGACTTCTACCTGAACGGGCGGCAACTGGACCAAGACGCCAACATGTACACCGCCCGGGTCAAGTTCACCGCTGCCCAACAGGTCTACCTGAACATCGTCCGCAGGCTCTCCTCGAACCAGACCACCATCAGCAACAGCGGCTTCGACCTGCTGATCTCTCGGGAGACCCACGTCGAGGACACTTGGTTCTGGATCCGCCTGCAATGCACCGGCACAGGGCCCACCACCATCCGGGCCAAGGTGTGGCGCGATGGCACCAGCGAGCCGGGCTGCTGGGACACGTCCATCACCGACAACACGGCCGCGCTCCAGGTCGCCGGCACCATCGGCATGCGTGCCTTCTGCGGCAGCACGAACGAGACGGTGGTCTACACGTTCGATGACTTGCTGGGCATCCCGATCGGTGGGGTCGGCACGCCACGTCTCACTGGTGGCGGAAGCATCACCATCGTCACCCAGCCACCGCCCGTGAACCTGAGCTACGCCCACAGCTACGCCGTCCTCTCTGATGCCGACCATGTATGTCGCCACCCTGGCTGGTGGTGGCAACGACTCGAACGCTGGCACGCTGGGCTCCCCCAAGCGGACGCTCACAGGGGCTCTCAACGCCTCTGCCGACAATGACACGATCGAGATCCGGGGCGGCACCTACGCCAACACGTTCAACCAGGACAAGCAGCTGCGGACGATCCAGAACTACGCAGGGTGAGGCGGTCATCTTCGAGCGCACCAGAAGCTCGGCGGCATCGTCACGTTCCAGGACTGCCGGTTCATCACGTTCCGGAAGAACCCAGCCGGCGGCTCCATCGAGGTCCGCTCCACGGTGGGCGGAACGGATCCAGCACAGGCATCCTGTTCTGGAACCCGGCCGGTGGCACCTACACGCCCGAGGGGAACGTGGTGGATGGAGTGGTCGTCCACGACGTCGCTGGGTACGGCATCCACTTCAACACGAACCTGACCCCAACCGTCCAGAACTGCACGGTCTACCAGTGCGGGATGGGCATCCGGTTCGTCGGCTGCAATGGCGGTTACGTGCAGGACAACCATGTCTACAAGATGAACCGGATGATCATCGCCGACGCCACACCCGGTAACGACAACGGCGGCCTCGGGATCGCCATCAACGCCCAGAGCGGCACCCGCTGCGGGGGCACCACCATCCAGCGCAACCTGATCCACGGCTGCTACTGCACGACCGAGGGGACCGGCCTCAACCCACCCTCGCCCGACTATGGCGTAGACGGCGGGGCGCTCGAAATCTTCGGGACCGACGATTGCATCTGGCAGGACAACATCTGCTACGACAACGAGGGCTTCCTCGAAACCGGCACGCCCAGCGCGGTGACGAATCCCTCGACCGGCCACATCGTCCGCCGCAACGTGGTCTGGGGCCGGGTCGCGTCATGACGTCCCCTTCCCAGGCGACACGCCGACCATGCTCCTCCGAGCTGCCTCGGCACGGTCGTCTACCACAACACCTTCGACGTGGAGGACGGCAGGGACATCATCCGGATCGACCAGGGTGGGAGGCTTCGGGGCAGCCCTCACCAACCTCAAGGTCAAGAACAACATCATCCGGGCGAACCACCCGCTGGTCATGTGCTACGTGATCAACAACGCCATCACCGACACGGGCGTCGAGATCGACTACAACATGCTCTCAACCCCGATCCCAGCGCGAACATCGCCCGGTGGTTGGGCCGGCACCGACACCACCTACACCCAAGCCGATCTGGCCTCGTTCCAGTCCATCACCACCTTCGGAGACCACCAGACATCTGGGGAGTCGATCCCAAGTTCGTGAACCGCCAGGGCCACCACTACCGGCTGCGGGCAGACGGCCGGCGCGGAACGTGGAGTTGCCCTTGCCGGACACAACGACCTCTACCTCGAGGCTGCCCCTGACTTGCGGTGTGTACGATTCCACTTCGGCGCGCCACCGGGTAGCAGCGACCGTGTTCTGAGCTATTCCATTGGTGATGCTGGACACTATTGATACGCTTCGTTCATGGTGACCTTGGCCGACGTCCACACCAACCGCTCGACGACCCGACGACCGGGCTGGACGGGCTCAACTGCACCTGCGCTGCCGGGGCAGCCGCAGCGAAGTGGAGGTACCGGGGCGAGCGTCCCAGCCCCGACCCCATCTGGATCTGGCCGCCCACCGGCGGCATCGTGCGTCACTACTGCCGGAACGAAGACGGCTCGATGGACATCGACGGCGGGACCAACCTGCTCCAAGTCCAGGCCGCACTCCAACGTGGCTGGCGCGTACCACTCGCAGTGGTGACCAACGCCAGCTTCGACATGCTCTGGGAGTACGCCAAGGATCCGGACACGATCGTCCTCGTCCAG
>CAWFDO010000016.1:0-21961 GCA_963814565.1 uncultured Actinomycetes bacterium | reverse complement strand
ACCTCGCCCCTGCCGACGACATGACCACACCGACCCTCCACATCCACGAGCAACGGGCCGCCGACGCCCGGTCGCTGTCGGACCGCGCCTACTACGCGATCCGCGAGCTGATCGTCACGCTCGAGCTCGCGCCGGGCTCGGTCGTCAGCGAGCGCGCGCTGATGGAGCGGCTCGGGCTGGGTCGCACCCCGGTGCGCGAGGCGCTCCGCGACCTCGCGCAGGAGCAGCTCGTCGAGGTCTACCCGCGCCGCGGCATCGTCGTCTCGCGGCGTCGACGTCGGGGACCTCGCCGCGCCTCTCCGAAGTGCGGCGCGCGCTCGAGAGCCTGGCCGCCCGGCTCGCCGCCGAGCGGCGGAACGCCGACTGATCGGATCGCGACCGAGGCGCTGCTCGACGAGCTCGCCGGACCGCCGGCGACGGCCGACGAGCGGCGACTGATCGAGCTCGACCAGCGGATCCACCGCCACGTCTACCGCTGCGCGCACAACC
Organism: uncultured Actinomycetes bacterium; assembly: GCA_963814565.1. GTDB lineage: Bacteria > Actinomycetota > Thermoleophilia > Gaiellales > Gaiellaceae > Gaiella. The sequence continues at coordinate 21,472 of CAWFDO010000016.1, read as the reverse complement.
CGTTTCTCGAGTCGACGCTCGAGGAGTACTACGTGCTCACGCTGCGGATCTGGTTTCTCGCGCTCGACCGCGTCGAGCGGCTCGACGATGCGATCCACGAGCATCGCGAGATCCTCGAGGCGATCCGCGACCGTGACGCCGACCGCGCCGAGGCGGTCATGCGCGCCCACGTCGAGGGCTTCGAGCGGGCGATCCGCGCCGTCCTCTGAGCGCGGGGCTTCGACGATGCGCGTCGCGATGTTGGTCCATCCCAAGCGCCATCGCCCCGGGCACCACCGTGCGGGGATCCTGTGACTGTTCGCGCCAGCTTCGCGCCAGATGTGTGGCAGGCCCGCCTTCGCACATGCGTGTATGTTCGCCGCCGACTGATATATCAACCCTCGGAGATCGGTCCACATGAGTGACGCCCCCTCCGCCGCGCGTGCCGTCGTGATCGGCTGCGGCATCGTCGGCAACAGCCTCGCGTACCACCTCACCCGGCTCGGCTGGACCGACGTCGTCCTCCTCGACAAGGGGCCGCTGCCGAACCCGGCGGCTCGACCGGGCACGCCTCGAACTTCATCTTCCTCGTCGACCACTCGAAGGAGATGACCCAGCTGACGCTCGAGAGCGTCCGCCAGTACCGGGAGATGGACGTCTTCACCGAGTGCGGCGGCATCGAGGTCGCGCGCACCGAGGAGCGGATGGAGGAGCTCCGGCGGCGGATGGCGTCGGCGAAGTCGTGGGGCGTCGAGCCCGTCTCGCTCGTCACGCCGGCGGAGATCAAGGAGCTCGTCCCGTACATCGACGAGTCGATCCTCCTCGGCGGCTTCTACACGCCGGGCGTCGGCGTCGTCGACTCGCTCCGTGCGGGGACGATCATGCGCGAGCGCGCGATCGAGTCCGGTGGTCTCACGGTCCTGCCGAACACCGAGGTCCACGGCCTCGACGTCGAGGGCGGCCGGATCCGTCGCGTCGACACCTCGCGGGGGACGATCGAGGCCGGGACGGTGGTGATCGCGTGCGGCGTCTGGAGCCCGCTCCTGGCCGGAATGGCCGGCGCGCACATCCCGCTCACGCCGATGGTGCACCAGATGATCGACGTCGGCCCGGTGCCGCGGTTCGAGAAGAGCGTCGCGCGCGATCGAGTTCCCGATCGTGCGCGACATGGACGTGTTCATGTACGAGCGCCAGGACGGCACGAGCCTCGAGATCGGCTCGTACGCGCACCGCTCGATCGTCCACGATCCGGAGGAGATCCCGTCGATCGAGGCCGCGGCGCTGTCGCCGACCGAGTTCCCGTTCACGCAGGCCGACTTCGACCCGCAGATGGTCGACGCGCTCGACCTGATGCCCGAGATCGTCGGCGACGAGTCGGTGGGCGTGAAGTACGCGATCAACGGGCTGATCTCCCTCACCCCCGACGGCATGCCGATCCTCGGCGAGACCCCGGAGGTGAAGGGTCTCTGGTCGGCGGCCGCCGTCTGGGTGAAGGAGGGGCCGGGCGTCGGCAAGTCGCTCGCCGAGTGGATGGTGCACGGCGAGTCGCATATCGACCTGCACTCGTCGGACGTGGCGCGCTTCCACGACCACCAGAAGACTCGCGCCCACGTCGAGGCCCGGACGACCGAGGCGTTCCCGAAGACCTACGGGATCATCCACCCGGCCGAGCAGTGGTCGTCCGACCGTGGCCTGCGCCACTCGCCGATGCACGAGCGCGAGCGCGAGCTCGGCGCCGTCTTCTACGAGGTTGCCGGCTGGGAGCGGCCGCACTGGTACGAGGCGAACGCGCCGCTCGTCGAGCGCTACGGCGTCGAGCCGCGCGGGGCCGAGTGGGACGCCCGCTGGTGGTCGCCGATCATCAACGCCGAGCACCTCGCGATGCGCGAGCACGCCGGCCTGTTCGACCTCTCCGCCTTCGCGATCTTCGACGTGAACGGCCCGGGGGCGCTCGACGCGCTCCAGCGGAGCGTGCTCGCGCAGATGGACGTCGCCGTCGGGCGGGTCGTCTACACGCCCGTTCTCGGGCCGGGCGGCGGCTTCAAGTCGGACCTCACGATCATGCGGCTCGGCGACGACGAGTTCCGAATCGTCACGGGTGGCGCCCACGGGATGGCCGACCGCAAGCTGTTCTGCGATCAGCTGCCGGGCGACGGCACCGCGTCGCTCGTCGACGTCACCACGGCCTGGACGACGATCGGCCTCTGGGGGCCGCGGGCGCGCGACATCCTCTCGAGCGTCACGTCCGACGACGTGTCGCACGAGGGCTTCCCGTTCGGCACGTGCCGGACGCTCGAGATCGGCTCGCAGCTCGTCCTCGCGTCGCGGATCTCGTACGTCGGCGACCTCGGCTGGGAGCTCTACGTCCCGATCGAGCAGGGAGCCAGGCTGTGGGACGTGCTCTGGGAGGCGGGAGGCCCGCACGGGCTGACCGCGTGCGGGATCGGCGTCTACGGGACGACCGGACGGCTCGAGAAGTGCTACCGCGCGTTCGCCGCCGAGCTCGAGAGCGAGTACACCGTGGTCGAGGCGGGCATGTCGCGGCCGACGGTGAAGGAGCAGGACTTCGTCGGCAGGGACGCACACCTGCGCCATCGAGAGGAGGAGCCCGCCGCGATCCTCTGCACCCTGACGATCGACGACCACGCCTCGGGGAACGGGGTGAAGCGCTACCCGCTCGGGCGTGAGCCCATCACGCTCCGCGACGGAACGCCGCTGACCGATCCGAAGGGCCGGCGGTCATACGTCACGAGCGCGGGTGCCGGGCCCGTCGCTCGGAAAGCACATCCTCATGGCCTATCTCCCGCCCGAGCACGCGGTCGAGGGGTCGTCCGACCTCGCCGTCGAGTACATGAACGAGCGCTACCCCGTGACGGTCGACGTCGTCGGCGCGCGGCCGATCTTCGATCCCGACAACACGAGGATCCGCTCGTGAGGGCGCTCGTCTGCGTCAAGCGGGTGCCGATGACCGGCGGCAAGATCGTCCTCACGGACGACGGCCAGGCGATCGAGACACGTCACCTCGGCTTCACGATCAGCCCACACGAGGAGTGCGGGGTCGAGGAGGCCGTCCGGCTCGTCGAGGCGTCGGGTGGGGAGTCGGTCGTCCTCACGCTCGGCCCGGCGGAGGCCGAGGAGCAGCTCCGCGACACGATGGCGATCGGGATCGACCGGGCGATCCACCTCGTGACCGGCGACGAGGAGTGGGACCCGCAGGCGACGGCGGCCGCCATCCTCGAAGCGATCGGCGAGGACGAGGCTGTGAACGGCCCGTTCGACCTCGTCTTCTTCGGCAACGAGTCCGCCGACGCCGGCGGCTATCAGGTCGGCATCCGGGTTGCGCACGCGCTCGGCCGACCGATCGCCACGGGGCTCAAGGCAATCTCGATCGACGGAGGCTCCGCCCGCTGCGAGCAGGAGGCTGCGGGGGCGCGCGACGTCTACGTGCTCACGCTGCCGGCCGTCGTCAGCGTGAAGGAGGGGCTCAACCTGCCGCGCTACCCGTCCGTCCCCGGCCGGCTTCGCGCGCAGCGAAAGCCCCTTGAGGCGCGGACGCCCGCGCGTCCGGAGCCGCGGCTCGAGAAGCTTCGACTCGTCGTCCCGGAGGGCGAGGGAAAGCAGGCGGAGGTGCTCGGCGAGGGCGCTGCGGCCGCCCCGCGCGTCGTCGAGGTGCTCCGGCAGATCGGGGTCGTATGAGCGTCCTCGTGTACCTGGAGCACTCCGCGGGCGACGTCGACGAGCCGTCGCTGCAGGCGCTCACCCTCGCGCGCGCCTTTGCAGGCGGAAGCACGGTGGAAGCCGTTGTCGCATGTGACAATGAGTCACAAGCGCCGTCGGAGGCGCTCGTGGGACACGGCGTTTCGTCGCTCCACGTCGCGGAGGGCGAGGCGTTCGTGTCCTACGCGCCCCGTGCGGTCGCGGAGGCGATCGTCGAGCTCGCGCAGCGACTCGGCGCGACGGCCGTCCTCGGGCCCGGCACGGAGCGCGGCAACGAGGTGATGGCCCACGCCGCGGCGCTCCTCGACGTGCCGCTGGCGGCCAACTGCGTCAACGCTGCACCGTCCGAGGGCGGTGCCGACGTGACCCGCGTGCGGTGGGGCGGCAGCCTTCTCGAGGTTGCGCGCCTGCATGCGCCGGTCGCGCTTCTGACCGTGCAGCCGCACGCAGTCGCGATCGAGACGGCATCGAGCGGCGCGCCGGCCCTCGAGACGTTCACGCCGTCGGTCTCGGAGGCGGGGAAGGCGATTCGCGTGACCGAGACGGTCGGCGCCTCGACCGGGGGGATCTCGCTCGCCGACGCGAAGGTCGTCGTCTCCGGTGGGCGTGGCGCCGGCTCGACGGACGGCTTCGCGATCGTCGAGGAGCTCGCAGGCCTGCTGGGCGCGGCCGTCGGCTGCTCGCGGGCCGTGACGATGGCCGGATGGCGGCCGCACACCGACCAGGTCGGGCAGACCGGGACGAAGATCGCGCCCGACCTCTACATCGCGTGCGGCATCTCCGGCGCGACCCAACACATGGCCGGCTGCAAGGGCGCGAAGCGAATCCTGGCGATCAACGCCGACCGCGAGGCCCCGATCCTCGCGAGCGCGGACTACGCCGTGATCGGCGACATGCACGAGATCCTCCCGGCCCTCTCGACGGCGATTCGCGCCGCACGGTCGTGAGCCCGGGATGAGCACCGCCGCTTCGGCGCTCGTCCTCGCCGGGGCACTCGTCGTCGCGGGCGGCCTGTTCCTCCGCCGCGCCCACCTGCTCTACCGGATCGTCGGACTCGGCCGACCGGCCAATCGCTCCGGGGAGGTCGGGCGACGCGTCCGGACGGAGGCGACGGTCGTGCTCGGTCAGCGCAAGCTCCTTCAGCGGCTCGGGCCGGGACTCGTACACGCCCTCATCTTCTGGGGCTTCGTCGTCCTCTTTCCGACGATCCTGATGGCGCTCCTCGGCGCCGTCGACCCGGACTGGACGTTGCCCTGGCTCGGGCACCAGGGATGGTTCTTCCTCCTCGTCGACGTCTTCTGCGTGCTCGTCCTCGTCGGCGTCGTGTCCGCGTTTCTCATTCGCAAGGTGCAGCGGCCCGAGCGGTTCGAAGGCAGCCACCTCGGCGAGGCGGACCTGATCCTCGGTCTGATCGCGCTGATCGTGACGTCGCTCCTCTGCTGGCACGCATCGCAGATCGCACTCGGCAGCAGTGAGTGGCCGGCGAGCTGGTCGCCCGTGTCAGAGGGGATCTCGACGTTGATGGGCTCGGGCGACTGGCTCGAGACGCGGGAGCGCATCTTCGTGTGGCTCCACGTCCTCACGATCCTGACGTTCCTCGTGTACCTGCCGTACTCGAAGCACCTGCACATCGCGACCGCGGGCCTGAACGTCTGGTTCGGGCGAACCCGGGCGCGCGGTCGCCTCGAGCCGCTCGATTTCGAGGTCGAGGACGAAGCGGCGCTCCGGCTCGGTTCCGGGACGCTCACCGACATGACGTGGAAGCAGATGCTCGACACGATGTCCTGCACCGAGTGCGGACGCTGTCAGGACGTCTGCCCGGCGTGGGCGACCGGCAAGGCGCTCTCCCCGAAGCTCCTGATCATGGGCCTCCGCGACCGGCTCCTCGAGGAGGGGCCTGTCGTCCTCGCCGGTGGGGACGCGGCCCCGCTCGTACCGGGTGCGGTGACCGACGACGTCGTGTGGGACTGCGTCACGTGCGGCGCCTGCGTGCACGAGTGCCCGGTCTCGATCGAGCACGTCGACCACATCGTCGACCTTCGGCGCCACCTCGTGATGGTGGAGTCCCGCTTCCCCGCGGAGGCAGGGACGATGCTGCGGGACGTCGGCCGGTCCGCCAACCCCTGGGCGAAGCCGCAGGGCGAGCGGGCCGCGTGGGCCGACGGCCTCGACGTCCGCGTCCTCGAGCCGGGTGACCCGCCGCCGGAGATCCTCTACTGGGTCGGGTGCGCCGCCTCGTACGACGAGCGCGCGCGGGCGACCGCGCGGGCGACCGCGTCCCTGCTCCTGCGCGCAGGGCTGGACGTCGCGATCCTCGGCCCGCGCGAGTCGTGCACCGGGGATCCGGCGCGGCGCATGGGGGACGAGTACACGTTTCAGGCGCAGGCGCAGCAGAACGTCGCGACGCTCGGCGAGGCGGGCGTCACGCGCGTCGTGACGAGCTGTCCGCACTGCTTCAACACGCTCGGGAACGAGTACGCGGACTTCGGCGGCCGGTACGAGGTGGTCCACCACACGGAGCTGCTCGCCGAGCTGCTGCGCGACGGGCGGCTCGAGGCGCCTGCCGGGACGGACGAGATCACGTACCACGACTCGTGCTACCTCGCGCGCCACAACGACGTCGTCGCCGCTCCACGCGAGATCGTCTCGCGGATCGGCAAGCCCCTCGAGATGGCGCGGAGCGGCAAGCGGACGTTCTGCTGCGGCGCGGGCGGCGCACACATGTGGATGGAGGAACGCGGCGCCGCGATCAACGAGGAGCGCGTCCGCGAGGCCGCCGCAACGGGCGCGGGGACGCTCGCCGTCGCCTGCCCCTTCTGCACGATGATGCTCGACGACGGCGTCAAGCAGACCGGCGCCGAGCTCCGGGTCGCGGACGTGTCCGTGCTGCTCGCGGAAGCGCTCGACGGGGGGCGTCAGATGATCGATTCCGAATAGCCGCCCACGTGGCTGGTGGCTGTGACGCGTCGCCTGGTGCGACGATCGGCCACGACACGTATTGCCCGATATGCGCCGCGGCCGCTCCTCGCACCAGGCTCGGTCACAGCCATCCCTACGCACACGCCTATCCGGAATCAATCATCAGAGGATTGCCCGAGCTCGCGCGGCGGCGGCCTCCGCCGTCTGCGATGCGGTCTCGGTGTACCACGAGCCGAGGTAGTCGCCCGCGAGGAAGACGGGCGACAGGTCGCGGGTCAACGCGGGCTGGAGCTTCGCGCGGCCGACTGTCGGGTGAGGCAGGCCGCGCTCCCAGCGGACGATCTTCGTCTCGACAATCGAGCCGTCGAGGGCGGGGAAGAGGTCGACCAGCTCCGCCCGATAGCGCTCGGCGACCTCGTCGTCCGAGAGGCTCGCGAGGCTCCGCGCCGCGTCGCGCCGCCGCAGAGACCGTGATCGAGCCACCCGGGTCCCGACGCCCCTCGATCCGCAGCGCATTGCCCGTGTTGAACACGATTCCGAACGAGCGCTTCGGCGTTGCGAGGGCGTAGATGTCGTCCCACGGCGCGGGGCCTGTCTCGTTGGTGAGGAAGCCGCCGAGGACGTACGGGCCGTACGGAATCGCCGCAAGGGCTTTCGCGGTCTCCTCGGGGAGGCCGTCGACGATCGTGCGGGTGACATAGGCGGGCGCGGCCACGATCGCAGAGCGTGCGCGAAACTCTCCCGCGGCGGACGCCACGACGACGCCGCCGTCCACCCGCGTCACCCGCTCGACCCGCGCGTTGGTGAGCACACGGGCGCCAAGCTCCGCCGCGATCCCCTCGGTCAGCGTCGAGGAGCCGCCGACGATGTTCGTCGAGAGGCCGTCCCCGCGATTCCACACGAGATGGAAGTAGCCGACCCCGTAGCCCGCGGCGAGCTTCTCGGGCTCGCCCGACGAGCGCGTCAGCGTGCAGCGGAACAACGCGTCCACGTCCGGCGGCAGGCGGCCGATGAACGCCGAGAACGAGCGGTCGTCCATGAACTCGAGCATCCGCTGTTGCCGCTCGGCGGCCGACTCGCCGGGCCTCTCGCGAGCGACCGCCGCGTAGCGCCGCACCGCGAGGCGCAGCCGGATACCCGCCCGGCCGAGCGCCAGACGATCGCCGAGTCGCAACGGAAGACGGAACGGGAAGAGCTCGACAGGGCCGCTCGAGACGAGCTTGCCGTTGAGCGAGACGGCCGCCAGCCTGCCGGGAACCGGTCGGGTCTCGACGCCGACCTCCTCGATCAGGCGGCGCGAGGCGCTGCCCGGGCCGGCGAAGACGTGCGCGCCGAAGTTGAGCCAGTACTCACCGCGGCGCTCCGAACGGATTCGGCCCCCGAGCCGGTCGCTCGCCTCGAGCACGACCACGTCGCGATCGCGCAGGTGCCACGCCGCGGCAAGACCGGCGATCCCGCCGCCGATCACGACCACGTCGCAGTCGCGCGTCATGGATGGTCCAAGGTAACGACGACCTCGCCGCCGTCGATGCGAACCGCGTACCGCCGCACCCTGAGCTTGGCGTCGACGAGCGACCGGCCCGTCGCGATGTCGAACTCCCACTTGTGCCACGGGCAGCGCACGATGCTGTGCGGGCGGCCGAGCTCGAGCCCGCCGGCTCCGGCCTCGACCGGCGTCGCGATCCTGCCGGCACACAGCGGCGCCCCTCGATGCGGGCAGCGGTCGGCCAACGCGTGCAGCGTGCCCTCGACGCGGTAGAGCCCGACCCGGTGCCCGCCGAGGTCGAGCATCAGGACCGCCCCTTCCTCCGGCGCGTCGGCCAGGGGCAGGCGCGTCTCTCGCTCGGCCACCCGCTCAGACAGCCGCGAGCGCGGGTAGGCGGAAGAAGTCCAGCGCGTTCCTGGCCCGCACGTTGTCGCGCCACGCGTCCGGCAGCTGCCGGAGGGTCTGCTCCGGCTCGTCGAAGTCCCAGTGCGGGAAGTCGCTCGCGTACATCAGCGTGTCCGAGGGGCGCAGGAACTCGATCGCTGCGATGAGCTGGCCGGCGTCGTCGGGCGACTCGAGCGGCTGGGTGGCGAAGCGAACGTGATCCCAGACGTAGTCGGACGGCCGCCGCCTGCACCACGGGACCTCGCTCCGACACGCCTTCCAGTTCGTGTCCAGCCTCCAGAGGAACCCGACGAAGGGGACGAGGCCGCCCTCGACCATCGCGACGCGGGTGTCGGGGAAGCGCTCGAAGATCCCCTGGCAGAGGATCGAGACGAAGTGGCCGTACATCCCCGAGCCGCAGAGCGTGTGGTACTCGATGTACGTGTCGGGCATCCCGGCGGCGGTGATCGACGACCCGATGCCGACGCCCTCGTAGTGGGTGTGCACCGCAACCGGAAGCCCGAGCTCGTTCGCCGCCGCCCAGAGCGGATCGTAGATCGGGCTGCCGTAGGGGATGCGTGCGCCGCCGGGGAGGAAGACGCCGACGAACTCGTCCCGACTCCCGAGCCGACGGATCTCACGCGCCGCCGCCTCCGGGTACTGGGCGGGAACGACGAGCATCCCCCTCAGGCGCGGCTCCTCCTGCAGCCACCGCTCGAGCAGCCAGTCGTTGTAGGCGCTGCAGAGGCGAGCTGCGAGCTGGGCATTGGGAATGATCGAGAACGAGGCCGCCTCGTCCGGCTCGACGACGCCGATGCGTGACGTCGTACGCATCCAGATGCCGCTCGCGCAGGAGATCGAGCGACATGTAGGCGAAGTTCGAGTCGTGCTCGCTGCCGCGCTCGTAGAGGTCCTGACGGATCCACCCCGTCGGGTGGTTCCAGGGGTACGAGGGCATCGAGAGGCCGTTCGTCCCGGAGCTCTTCACGAGCTCCCGCGTCGGCGGGTCGAGATAGGGAAGGAGGTCTTCGAGCGTCTCGTAGCCGACGTGGATGTCGCAGTCGACGAGCACGGCGCGATACTACAACACGCTCACGATATGCGCTACTCTGCTCATATAGTGAGCACAACGGGTACACCTCGGACGAAGTCGCTCGGACGCGCCGCGCTGCTGCTTCGTGCCGTTGGCGCGCATCCGACTCCGCTGTCGGCGTCCGAGCTCGCGCGTGCCACGGCCATTCCCCGCTCCACCGTCGCGCGGACGCTCAGGACGCTCGCCGACCTCGGCTTCGTCGAGGAGTCGAGTGGAGGCTGGGTCCTGGGCTACGAGCTGGTCCGGCTCGGACGTGAGGCCGATCCGCACCGGCGTCTCGTGGACGCCGCCTACCCCGCGCTCGCCGGGCTCCGCGACGACGCGGGGGAGTCCGCGCTGCTCGCCGTTCCGCGGGGACGGCCCGGGATGGAGATCCTCCTCCAGCTCGACGCCGAGCGTCATGTCGGTGTCGCCAACTGGGTGGGCGCAGAGGTGCCCCTCCACGCCTCGTCGGCGGGAAAGCTCATCCTGGCCGACCTCGACCCGGAGGAGCTCGACGCGTGGCTCGCCTCGGGGCCGCTCACGTCGTACACCGGGCGGACGATCGCCGCTCCCGACGAGCTGCGTGCCGAGCTCGAGCGGGTCCGGCGGCAGCGCTCCGCGGAGATCGTCGACGAGCTCGAGTCCGGCCTGGCGTCGATCTCGGTTCCCGTCCGCTCGCCGGACGGGCTCCTCGCCGGCGTCATCGGGCTCAGCGGGCCGACGTTCCGGCTCGGCCGGGCACGGCGCCGCGAGGTGCTACCCCGGGTGCGCGCGGCTGCGGGAGAGATCGAGCGCGCACTCGCGTGACGCGACGGCGCTGTTGACGACGCCACCGTCGAGCCCTAGACTCACATCGTGGAACCGCTGTTCCACAAAGTGAGTGAATGCCGATGACGGCGCAGACGGGCACGCAATCGATCGACCGCGCGGCCCAGCTTCTCGTGCACGTGGTCGAGGCCACGTCCGCGCCGACGCAGAGCGAGCTCTCCGAGCGCACGGGGTTGCCCAAGAGCACCACCTCGCGGCTCGTCGGCGCCCTCGAGCGCCAGGGGCTGATCCAGCGCGTCGCCGGCAGCGGAGAGCTTCGGCCGGGATCGGTGCTCGTCCGCTACGCACGGCGCGAGACCGGCGAGGCGGAGCTCGTCGAGCTCGCGGCCGACGCGCTCGACCGCCTCGCCCGGGAGAGCGGCGAGACGGTCAACCTCGGCATTCCCGCATCGGGCCGCGTCGAACTGCTCGCGCAGCGCGACAGCCGCCACTTCCTCGGCTCGACGAACTGGGTCGGGCGCCACGTCTCGGCGCACGCGTCGGCGCTCGGCAAGGTGTTCTTCGCCTTCGCGAGCCTCCCGCTGCCTCCGGAGCCGTACGAGCGGCTCACTCGAGCGACGGCGACGAGCGCCGAGGAGCTCGCGCTCGGAGCCATCCGGGCGCGCGGCTACGCAACGGCCGTCGAGGAGCTCGAGCCCGGCCTGTGGGCGGTCGCCGCGCCGGTTCGGGACCGCTCCGGGGCCGTCGTTGCCGCGCTGAGCGTCTCGGGCCCGACAGTGCGGCTCCGGCCGCGGCTGCTCGACCGGATCGGCAGGAAGCTCCTCGCGGAGGCTTCGGATCTCTCCACGCGCCTCGGACACGACGACCGAAAGCGGGGTGTCGCATGAGTGACGAAGAGATCGATCTCGGCGCTCTGTCGGACGAGGACCTCGTCAAGCAGATGCACGACGACCTGTACGACGGCCTGGCGCCCGAGATCGTCGAGGGCACCGAGATCCTGCTCTCGCGCGGCTGGACGGCGGAACGGACCCTGGGCGACGCACTCGTCGAGGGGATGCGGATCGTGGGCATCGACTTCCGCGACGGGATCCTCTTCGTGCCCGAGGTTCTCCTCGCCGCGAACGCGATGAAGGCGGGGATGGAGATCCTGCGGCCGCTGCTCTCCGAGTCGGACGCCGACCGGATGGGCAAGGTCGTGATCGGCACCGTCAAGGGCGACATCCACGACATCGGGAAGAACCTCGTCGCGATGATGCTCGAGGGTGCCGGGTTCGAGGTGATCGACCTCGGGATCAACAACCCTGTCGAGGACTACCTGGCCGCCCTCGAGGAGCACAAGCCCGAGATCCTCGGGATGTCCGCCCTCCTGACGACGACGATGCCGTACATGAAGGTCGTGATCGACACGATGGTCGAGAAGGGCATCCGCGACAACTACATCGTGCTCGTCGGCGGAGCACCGCTGAACGAGGAGTTCGGCAAGGCCGTGGGCGCGGACGCGTACTGCCGCGACGCCGCGGTCGCCGCCGAGACCGCCCAGGCGCTCGTCCTCGCGCGTCGTTCCGCCGTCGCCGCGTCGTGAGCGGCGTGCCTCCGTCGACGACTCACCGACCCGGCATCGCTGTCGCACGACGCCGAGCGGCAAGTGACAACTTGTCACAAGCCGAGGATGCGCCACTCCTCGAGGAGGAGGTCGTCTTCGGCGACGAATCGGCGAACGGTCGCATCCTCGTCCTCGCGTGCGGAGCAATCGCGCGCGAGGTCCTCGCGGTGATCGCGCGAGGCGGCTGGGCGCACGTCGACGTGCGCTGCCTGCCGGCGAAGCTCCACTCGACGCCCGATCGGATCCCCGCCGCGGTCGACGCGAAGCTGAACGAGCTGAGCCGGTCGCTACGAGCGGGTCTTCGTGGCGTACGCCGATTGCGGCACGGGCGGGGCGCTCGATCCGGTGCTCGAGCGTCACGGCGTCGAGCGCCTTCCGGGAGCTCACTGCTACGGCTTCCTCGCCGGGAACGACGAGTGGGATGCGATGCAGGAGGACGACCCCGCGACGTTCTACCTCACCGACTTTCTGGCGCGACATTTCGATGCGCTCGTCGTCCGCTCGTTGAAGCTCGACACCCACCCGGAGCTCATGCCGCTGATGTTCGGCAACTACCGACGGCTCATCTACCTCGCGCAGACCGACGACCCGGATCTCGACCGGCGGGCGGAGGAGGCGGCCGCGTTCCTCGGCCTCGCCTACGAGCGCCGCCGGACGGGCTACGGCGAGCTCGTACCCTCGCTGACCCGGTTCGTGCGCGGTGGCCATGCCTGAGCTGACGGTCATCTGGTGGAGGGACATCCCCGCCCAGGTGACGGCCAAGGAGGGGCGCTCCCGCGCCGCGCGCGAGCTGCCGCCGCGCTTCCAGGAGGCGATCGACGCAGCGGCGATGCGCGCCGGCCTGATCGGCACGGACGCCTACCTCGAGGAGTGGCGCCGCGAGCCGCGTGGCTGCGGCGACGACCTCGATGCCGAGGTCGCTCAGGAGCTCGAATGGCTCGACGCTGCCTATACCGACGACGTGCTCGAGCGCCTCGTGCGCGCAAGCGGAAAGGAGACCGGGTGACGGAGACCGTGCTGTCGTCGCTGACGAGGGAGGTCGTGATCGGCTTCGACCGGCCGTTCGTCGTCATCGGCGAGCGGATCAACCCGACGGGGCGCAAGAAGCTCGCGGAGGAGATGGCCGCGGGCAACTTCGACACCGTCGTCGCCGATGCGATCGCGCAGGTCGAGGCCGGCGCGCAGATGCTCGACGTCAACGCCGGGATCCCGCTCGCAGACGAGCCGGCGATCCTCGCCCACACCGTTCAGCTCGTCCAGTCGATCACGGACGTACCGCTCTCGATCGACTCCTCCATCGTCGAGGCGCTCGAGGCGGGCCTCGCGGTCTACCAGGGCAAGGCCCTCGTCAACTCCGTCACGGGCGAGGACGAGCAGATGGAGCGCGTCCTGCCGCTCGTCGCGCGCCACGGCGCCGCGGTCGTCGCGATCTCGAACGACGAGACCGGGATCAGCGAGGACCCCGACGTGCGGTTCGAGGTCGCCGCCAGGATCGTCTCGCGGGCGGAGGACCACGGCATCGCCCGTGAGGACATCGTCGTCGATCCCCTCGTGATGCCCATCGGCGCGATGCGGAGCGCCGGCCGGCAGGTGTTCCGCCTCGTCCGGCGGCTCCGCGAGGACCTTCGCGTGAACACGACGTGTGGCGCCTCGAACGTCAGCTTCGGCCTGCCGAACCGCACCGGCCTCAATGCGGCGTTCCTGCCCATGGCGATCGCCTCGGGCCTCACCTCGGCGATCACGAGCCCTCTGCACACGGAGATGCTCCAGGCGATCAAGGCGGCCGACGTGATGATGGGCAACGACGCGCATTGCGCGGCCTGGATCGCGCGGAACGGGGACGGGGACGCGGCCGCGACCTCGGGCCGTCGCGGCGGACGCGCCGCACGGCGGAGCGCCGCCGGGGCATGAGCGCGCGCTGCGCCAACGGACGCGGAGCACGACGATGAGCCACGAGGCGCTCGTCGTCTTCACGCCTTCCGGTCGGAGGGCCCGCTTCGAGCGCGGCACGACCGTGCTGGATGCGGCTCGCAGGCTCGGTGTCGATCTCGACTCCGTCTGCGGCGGTCGCGGGATCTGCGGGCGCTGCCAGGTGGCGGTGAGCGAGGGCGAGCACGCGAAGCACGGCATCTCGTGCACGGCTGCGGCGCTCGGCCCGCTGAGCGGCGTCGAGCGGGCGTACGCCGAGACGCACGAGCTCGCGGCAGAACGCCGTCTCGGCTGCACGGCGCGGATCGACGCGGACGTCGTGATCGACGTTCCACCCGAGAGCCAGGTGTATCGCCAGGTCGTGCGCAAGGAAGCCGATGCACGCGCGATCGCGGTCGATCCGGTCGTCCGTCTCCACTACGTCGAGGTCGAGCAGCCCGAGCTCGCGTCCCCGACGAGCGACAGCGGGCGCCTGCTTGCAGCGCTCGAGCGCGAGTGGGGGCTGACGGGGCTCACGGTGGACACCCACGTCTTGCGAGATCTCCAGCACGCTCTACGCAAGGGCGATCCCTGGCGGGTCACGGTCGCAGTGCACGACGGCACGTCCGTGACGGCGATCTGGCCGGAGTTCCACGACACGGCCTACGGGATCGCGTTCGACGTCGGCTCGACGACCGTCGCGGGCCATCTCTGCGACCTCCACACCGGGAATGTCCTTGCGTCGGCGGGCGAGATGAACCCGCAGATCCGGTTCGGCGAGGATCTGATGAGCCGGGTCTCGTACGTCATGCTCAACGCGGGCGCGGAGAAGGAGCTCACGCGCGCCGTGCGAGGGTGTCTCGCGAAGCTCACGGCGGAGCTCGCGACGGCGGCGGAGGTCGAGCGCAGCGACGTCCTCGAGGTCACGCTGGTGGGGAACCCCGTGATGCACCACCTCCTGCTCGGGATCGACCCGACCGAGCTCGGCGGCGCCCCGTTCGCGCTCGCCGTCGACACCAGCCTGCGGCTGCAGGCGGCCGAGCTCGGTCTCCCGGTCAACGCGGGAGCGCGGGCATACGTCCTCCCCTGCATTGCGGGGCACGTCGGTGCCGATACCGCGGGCGTGATCCTGTCGGAGGCGCCGTACGAGGCGGACGAGGTCACTCTGATCGTCGACGTCGGCACGAATGCCGAGATCGTGCTCGGGAACCGCGAGCGACTGCTGGCGGCGTCGAGCCCGACGGGGCCTGCCTTCGAGGGCGCGCAGATCTCGGGGGGCCAGCGCGCCGCTCCGGGCGCGATCGAGCGAGTCCGGATCGATCCAGAGACGCTGGAGCCGCGCGTGCGCGTGATCGGCTGCGAGGCCTGGTCGGACGAGCCGGGTTTCGCCGAGGTCCGGGTCACGGGAATCTGCGGCTCGGGGATCGTCGAGGCGATCGCCGAGCTCCACCTCGCGGGGGTGATCGCGACGGACGGGACGATCGACGGAGCTCTCGCGTCTCGGTCGGCCCGCATCGTGCCGGACGGCAGGACGCACGCGTACGTCCTCCACGACGGTGAGCCCGAGCTTCGTGTCACGCAGAACGACGTGCGGCAGATCCAGCTCGCGAAGGGCGCGCTGCATGCCGGCTGCACGCTCCTGATGGAGCGCTACGGCATCGAGCGCGTTCCGCGGATCCGCCTCGCCGGAGCGTTCGGGGCCCACATCGACCCGGTGCACGCCCTCGTGCTGGGCCTCGTGCCCGACTGCGACCCGTCCCAGGTGACCTCGGCAGGCAACGCGGCCGGCACCGGCGCGCGCATCGCCTTGCTCGATCGCTCGGCGCGCGTCGAGATCGAGGACGTCGTCCGGCGGGTCGAGAAGGTCGAGACGGCGGTGGAGCCCCGCTTTCAGGAGCATTTCGTCAACGCGATGGCGATTCCCCATGAGACGGATCCGTACGAGCGCCTGGCCGGTGCGGGGGTCGTTCTGCTCCCCGCGCGAAAGACCGGTGCCGGCAACGCCACGGGTCGTCGCCGGCGAGCCCGTCCAGCGGCGGCCGAGGCTGCGTCGGCGGGCCCGGAATCCGCAACAGAGAGGAATGTCCAGTGACAGACGTCGGAAGTCGCCGGAGCGGAGGACGCGCCGGGCGCCAGGCGGCACGGCTCCATGCGCACGTCGAGCGCGTGCCGTTCCTGACCCGGACGCTCGAGCCGGTCGAGGTTCTGTCGGACGAGGGCCTCTCCCTCCTGGAGGGGAACGCCGACAGGATCCTCGAGGAGGTCGGGATCGAGTTCCACGACGCCCCCGACGCGCTCGAGCTGTTCGCAGCAGCCGGGGCGCAGCGTCGACGGCCAGCGCGTCCGGTTCCCGAAAGGCCTCTGCCGCTCGCTCGTCCAGGCAACGGCTCCGACGGAGTTCACCCAGGTTGCGCGGAACCGCGCCAACGACGTCGTCTTCGGCGGTCGACACACGATCTTCGCGCCGGCATACGGCTCGCCGTTCGTCCGTGACCTCGACGGCGGTCGACGGTACGGCACGATCGAGGACTTCCGGAACTTCGTGAAGCTCACCTACGCCTCGCCGTGGCTCCACCACTCGGGCGGCACGGTCTGCGAGCCCGTCGACGTGCCGGTGAACAAGCGGCACTACGACATGGTCTACGCGCACATCCGCTACTCGGACAAGCCCTTCATGGGCTCGGTGACGCGACCCGAGCGGGCGCAGGACTCCGTCGACATGGCGCGGATCGTGTTCGGCGAGGACCTCGTCGACGAGCACACGGTCATCTTCAGCCTGGTCAACGCGAACTCGCCGCTCGTCTGGGACGCCTCGATGCTCGGTGCGGCGCGCGCGTACGCCGAGGCGAACCAGGCGGTGATGATGACGCCGTTCGTGCTTGCGGGGGCCATGAGCCCGGCGACCGTCGCGGCGTGCTGCGCGCAGACGCTCGCCGAGTCCCTGGCAGGGATGGCGTACGTCCAGCTCGTGCGCGCAGGCGCACCCGTGGTGTTCGGCTCGTTTGCCTCGTCGATGTCGATGCAGTCCGGCGCACCGACGTTCGGGACGCCCGAGCCCGCCCTCGTCCTCTATGTCATGGCATCGCTCGCCCGACGTCTGGGCGTGCCGTTTCGCTCGGGAGGGGCCTTCACCGCCTCGAAGGTCGCCGACGCGCAGGCTGCCTACGAGTCCGCCAACACGATGCAGCCGACGCTGCTCGGCGGCGTCAACTTCGTGCTCCACGCCGCCGGCTGGCTCGAGGGCGGCCTCTCGATGGGCTACGAGAAGTTCGTGCTCGACAACGACCAGCTCGGCATGTGGCACTCGTTCGCGCACGGGGTCGACATGTCCGAGAACGGCCAGGCGATGGATGCGTTCCTGACGAACGAGCCGGGCACGCACTTCCTCGGCCATCCGCACACGCTGGCCAACTTCGAGCAGGCGTTCTACCGCTCGCCGACGTCGGACAACTCCAGCTTCGAGCAGTGGGAGAGCGAGGGCGCGCCAGGATGCAGCGACCCGCGCCAATGCGATCTGGAAGCGCACGCTCGCCGAGTACGAGGCCCCTCCGATCGACGACGCGGTGGACGAGGAGCTCCGCGAGTGGATCGAGCGCAAGAAGGCGTCTTTCCCGGACTCGAACGTGTGATGGCGACGCTGGCCGGCACCCGCGAGGCGCGCGTGGCCGAGCTCCTACGTCACTCGCGGTACGAAGTGCTGCCGCTCGACGGCGTCGAGGAGAAGGTGCTCGAGCACGTCCCGCGCGAGGTGACGCTCACCGTGACCGCCTCGCCGACGAAGGGGCTCGAGCCCAGCCTCGACCTCACGTCGCGCCTATCGTCCCACGGCTACGAGATCGTCCCCCACCTCTCGGCGCGGCTCGTGCGCGACGGCGATCACCTCGCCGAGCTCGTAGGGCGACTGCGCGAGGGCGACGTGCGGGACGTGTTTGTCGTCGCGGGCGATGCCGAGGAGCCGCGCGGCAGCTTCCACGGGGCGATCGACCTGCTCGAGGCGCTCGACGCACTCGGCCGCCCGTTCCCGGAGGTCGGCATCACCGGCTACCCGGAGAGCCACCCGTTCCTCGACGACGACGCCACGATCGCGGCGATGTTCGAGAAGGCGCGGCACGCCACGTACATCGTGAGCCAGGTCTGCTTCGACCCGGCCGTCACCGCTCGGTGGATCGAGGATGTGTGGGCGCGGGGCACGCGGCTCCCGATCTACGTCGGCGTCCCCGGCGTCGTCAGCCGCGCGAAGCTCCTCCGCGTCTCGGCGCGGATCGGGATCGGCGACTCGCTGCGCTTCCTCCGCAAGAACGGAAGCTTCGCGGGACGGTTCCTGCGGGGCTTCAGCCCCGACCCGCTGGTCGACGGGCTCGGCCCGGTGCTCGGAAGCGGGAAGGTGGCCGGCTTCCACGTCTTCACGTTCAACGACGTGACGGACACGGAGGCGTGGCGGCAGGAGCGGCTCGGCCGGTCGTGAGCCACGCGGGGCGGGCAACGCTTGCGGTGAATCACCACGAGCTCCGGACGACGGTGGCGGCAGGGAGGGGCCGCTCGTGGTGAAGCACCACCAGGGCTCCTACGACGTCGTGATCGTCGGGGGCGGCTCGGCGGGATGCGTGCTCGCCAACCGCCTGAGCGCCGATCCGAGCACGAGCGTGCTCGTGCTCGAGGCGGGGCGGCCGGACTCTCTGTGGGACGTGTACGTCCACATGCCCGCGGCGCTCTCGTTCCCGATCGGCAGCAGGTTCTACGACTGGGGCTACGAGTCGGAGCCGGAGCCGTTCATGAACGGCCGCCGCGTCTACCACGCGCGCGGGAAGCTCCTCGGCGGCTCGTCGAGCATCAACGGGATGATCTTCCAGCGCGGGAACCCGATGGACTTCGAGCGGTGGGCCGCCCGGCCCGGGCTCGAGCGCTGGGACTACGCGCACTGCCTGCCGTACTTCAAGCGGATGGAGACGTGCCTCGCCGGCGCGGACGAGTGGCGCGGGGGAGACGGGCCGCTCGTCCTCGAGCGCGGCCCCGCGACGAACCCGCTCTTCCGCGCGTTCTTCGAGGCGGTGCAGCAGGCCGGGTACTCGCTCACCGACGACGTGAACGGCGAGCGGCAGGAGGGGTTCGCACCGTTCGACCGGAACATCCACCGCGGTCGCCGCCTGAGCGCGGCCCGCGCGTACCTGCACCCGGTCCGGCACCGGCCGAATCTCGACGTGCGGACACGGGCCTTCGTCACGCGCGTCCTGTTCGACGGGTCACGCGCGACCGGTGTCGAGGTCGTCCGTCGGGGCCGTACCGAGGTCGTGCGCGCGGGCGAGGTGATCCTCTGCGGCGGCGCGATCAACTCGCCGCAGCTCCTCCAGCTCTCCGGGATCGGGAACGCCGACGAGCTTGGGTCGGTCGGCGTCGACGTCGTCCACGACCTGTCCGGGGTCGGCGAGAACCTGCAGGACCACCTCGAGGTCTACGTGCAGCACGCCTCCACGCAGCCGGTCTCGGTCGCGCCCGCGATGAAGTGGCGCAACCGGCCGTGGGTCGGGTTCAGGTGGCTCTTCTTCCGCTCGGGGCCGGGCGCGACGAACCACTTCGAGGGCGGCGGCTTCGTGCGCTCCAACGACGAGGTGACGCATCCGAACCTGATGTTCCACTTCCTTCCGCTCGCGATCCGCTACGACGGCTCACAGCCGGCCGGCGGGCACGGCTATCAGGTGCACGTCGGGCCGATGTTCTCCGACGCCCTCGGCTCGGTGAAGATCACCTCGGCGGATCCGCGCGTAAAGCCCGCGCTCCGGTTCAACTACCTGTCGACGGAGCAGGATCGGCGCGAGTGGCCCGAGGCGATCCGCTGCGCGCGCTCGATCCTCGGGCAGCCGGCGTTCGCGCCGTTCGACGGCGGCGAGGTCTCGCCCGGGCCGGAGGTCTCGACCGACGAGGAGATCCTCGACTGGGTCGCGCGCGACGCCGAGACGGCGCTCCACCCGTCGTGCTCCTGCCGGATGGGCGTCGACGACGGGAGCGTCGTCGATCCGTCGTCGATGCGGGTGCACGGGCTCGACGGGCTCCGCGTCGTCGACGCGTCCGTCATGCCGTCGATCACGAACGCGAACCTCTACGCGCCGACGATGATGATCGCCGAGAAGGCCGCAGACCTGATCCTCGGCGCGACGCCGCTCGAGCCCTCGACCGTGCGGTGGCACCGTCACCACGCCGCAGCGGCCTCGCGGCCATAGGCGCTCAGCCGAGCGCGATCAGGGCGACGCCGCCGACAACGAGCGCCGCCCCGACGATGCGCCCCGGGGAGACGCGCTCGCCGAGTACGCGGCGCCGCGAGCAACGCGGCGATCAGCACGCTGGTCTCCCGGACGGCGGCGACCGACGCCGCCGCCGCGAGGAGCAGCGCGGCGAGGACGAGCGCGTATGCAGCGAACGAGAGGACGCCCGCGCGCGCGGGAAGGGGCCGAGCCGCGGCACGCACCCGCTCGTGTGCCGCGCGTCGTACGGCGAGCAGGAATCCGACGTAGCCGATGGTCGCCGGAGCCATGCTGAGCTCGAGGTAGACGACCGGGTCGGCGTACTCGATGCCGTCCTTGTCGACGAGGGTGTACGCCGCGATGCAGGACGCGACCGCCACGCCGAAGGCAGCGCCGGTGCCGCGGCCGTCGCCGTGCCCGAGCCCGCGGACGAGAAGCACGCCGACAGCCGACCAGGCAGACGCCGACCGCCTCGCCGGCTCCGACGCCTGCGCCGAGCACCGTCACGCCGACGATGAGGACGAGCACAGGAGCCAGCCCGCGTGCGATCGGATACACGACGGACACCTCCGCATGACGGTAGGCGGTCGCGAGGAGGCCGAAGTACAGCGAGCTGGAGCGCCGGACGTCACGACGATGTACGGCCAGACACCGGCGTCGGCGTCCCAGCGAAGGGCGGCCACGGGGGCGAACACGACGACCGAGACGACGAGTGCGATCGCCGTCGCCGCCACCGGGTCGCGCTCGCGACCGAGAATCAGGTTCCAGAGCGCGTGGAGGAATGCCGAGCCGAGCGCGAGAGCGAAGGCGTCGAGCGGCATCGCGGCCGACAGTAGGGCATCTACGCTCGGGGCCGGATGGGCGAAGCGCACGCGCTCGCGTTCGACTTCAACGGGACGATCTCGTACGACGAGCCCGTCCTGTACGCGATCTACGCGGAGCTCTTCGCCGAGCACGGGCGCCCGCTCGCCGAGGACGAGTACTTCGGCCGCCTCGCGGGCAACACCGAAGAGGCGATCATCGGCGGCTGGCTGGGCGTCGCGGGAGAGGAGCTTCGCGCCCTCGTCGACGAGCGGATCGATCGGTACTGGCGTCGTGCCGACGGGTCGACGGTGACGCCGAGGTTCGCGAGGCGGTGTCCACGCCGCGAGCCGTGTGCCGGTCGCAATCGTCTCCGGTGCGTACCGACGCGAGATCGTGGCGGTCCTCGCAGCGCGCCGGCCTCGCGGACGTCGTCGACGTGGTCGTCGCAGCGGACGACGTGCAGCAGGGCAAACCCGACGCCGATGGATACCTGCGCGCGCTCGAGGCTCTCGGCGACGACCTCACGCCGCCCGACGTCGTGGCGTTCGAGGACACGGAAGCGGGCGTCGCGTCGGCCCGCGGCGCGGGTCTTC
>CAWFDO010000015.1:0-733560 GCA_963814565.1 uncultured Actinomycetes bacterium | reverse complement strand
TACCCGGCCGGCGGCGGCGTGCAGATGGCCGTTCCGGGCGTCCTCGTTCGATAAATCCCGTGGCAGCACCGGTGGCAGCACCGTTTGCTCATTTCCGTCACTTCCGGCACACCTGAGCCACGGTTTCAAGCCGTTTCAGCATGCCTACAGGGATTGATTGGGCCCGCCTGGACTCGAACATCCCTGCTAATCAGCGGTTTTTGCTGTTCCAGGTAGGCACGGGGGTAGGCACCGGCCGAGCGCGTGCGGGCACACTCGCGCGGTTTTCAGACAGCTTCGGCGGGGCGGCGCCGCGGGCGCAGAGTCGCCTCGACGTTGCGAACGCTCGAAATCACGCGAGCACCGCTCCGTAATCGAGTTCCTGCCCGTCGCTCAGGACGTGCGTGTACGTGTCGGCCGTCAGCGACAGCTTCCGCTGCCCGACGAACCGCGCGATCTCGGCCCACGAGCGGCCCTGCTGGTGGAGCAGGCTGATCCGCCGGTGGCGCAGGTCGTGCGGCGAGAACAGCGGCACGCCGGCGTCCTTGCACGCTCGGCCGATCGCGGTGCGTAGCGCGTTCGCGTTCCCCGCGAAGATCGGCGCGTCGACGTCGTTGCCGAGCGTGCGCTCGATCGCCGTCGCCAGCACGTCGGGGAGCTCGATCCAGAGCGCGTCCACCTCTTCCCCGAGCCGGCAGGTGACCGCGTCGACGACTTTGGACGGCTACTCCGCTACGTCGTCCGCGTCTCCGACAAGCTCAACGTCAACCTTCGTCTCGTTGCGGTCGGAGCTGCCACCCCTTGGTTTTACGACGGGGAGCGCGGCCGCTACGCCGCTCGGATGGACAAGCTCGCGAAGAACGCAATCAGCAAGAGGCTCGGACTCTGGCGTGCCTGCCCCGGCACGAAGTACAACCCGTACGAGGCGATCGAGACGCGCAGCTAGGCCCAGCACGGCAGGTACTGCCTCCGACTAGAACCCTCATGCTCTTCGGCGGTGTCGAGGAGCACGGCTAATGAGTCGTCTACCGGCTCGGCGTTCTTCAACGGGAACAGGAAGGCCCGCTTCGGCGGGCCTTCCTCGTTTCTCTGACGCGATGAACGTGATCCTCTACTGCGACTCTGCGGCTTCCGCCGCCTCGCGCCGTTCCTTCGCGGCACGCAGCTTCTCCCGCTCTTCCGGGCCGGGAAACCGAATGAACACCCGCTGCAAGATCGGGTCGTCCGCCTTCCCGTCGCAGTACGTTCGCCCCGAGGGAAGCGTCTTGCTGTCGGAGTCGAGCTCTTTCGGCTCGTCCATTTGTCCCACGCTTCCTTGACCCTTTCTTGGGTCTGCTCGCGTTGCCCTCAGTGAGGGCCGCATCGTCTTGCCACCTTGCGCGAGGCAGGTTGGCGGGCCTTCGTTGCCGTCGGCCACTCCTGATGCCGCGAAAAATCGTAGCCGACCGCCCGCACGGCGCGGGCGCGATTCGCTGAGAGCGATGCCTGGGCTACCCGATCCCCCCGGGTGGCGCCTCGTCTCCCGTCGCCGCGCTGCTCGAGCTGCAGCGCATCGATCAGGCCCTGCGCCCTGGGGGTCGGGACCACCCGGCCGTTGTGGATCGCTGCGAGCCTCTGACTCGTCATCCACCGCTCCAGCTCGCGCGGTGCGAGGGAGGGCGTGCTTCATGCCGGCGCGCTCCAGCGGGAAACGTTCTTCGGCGAGTCCGCCCTTGCGTGCTCGAAACAGGACGTCCTAGATCCGGACCAGCGCGAGCGCCGCGGCGACGAAGCTCGCGAACCCTGCCGCCGCAACCCACAGCGGAGACGCGGGCGTGCGATGCCGCCGGCGGCGCTTCCTACCGCCGCTCAGCACCGAGAACATGCGGACGTCGTTCATATGCCGCAGGTTCGTCCTCCGCCGCCGAACTCCTATACCCAAGAAGCCTTCGCTGTAACGCGCCTGCAAGCTCGATGCGCTCGAGAGCTACGGCTTCACAGCTCGCGTAGCGCCGCGAGCACCTCGTCGACCGTGTGGCAGATGCGCCCGCACGACTCGATCGCGCCTGCGACGAACAGGTTCATACCGCCGCCCACGACGTTCACCTCGCGGCGACGCTCCAGGCGGATATCGGTCGAGATCGCGACGATGCCCCGGTACTGGTCGCCGCCGCTCCGCACGAGTTCGACGAACATGCCGATCTCGCACGCCGTCCCGTCGTCGACGATCGGGCCGTCGAGCCACGCGACGAGAGCGTTCGACGACCGGAGTCCCTCGGCGTCGACGCGGTAGACGGCCTCGACGCTGACGTCTGTCAGTTCGGAGAAGTTCTCGTGCGGGACGAAGCAGTCGAAGCCCTCCGCCCGCAGGCGCGCGGCAAGAGCGTCGAGCCACGAGCGTTCGGCCTCGGAGAACAGCGGTCCGGCGACGTAGAGGCGCATGAGCGCCGCACGCTACAGCGCCGGGAACTCGAAGCAGAAAGGGCCGACGCCCGGCTGGCTGCGACGAACTCGTACCGCTCCCTGTGCCGCGTGCGTACCGTCGCCAGCTCCAGGCCGACGACGCGGCGAAGCTCGACATGATCCTCCGGGTCGGCGACGAGGAGACCACGACAGCCGCCGGCGCGACAGCCGGCCGGGGATCCGAGACGGCTACTGGGCATTCCCGCGGTGGGCCGGGGCACGTCCGGCGCCGTGTTCGGCAGCGACCCGCTCAGGGCGCTGCTCGCGAAGGAACGCCGCCGGCGGGGCTAGACGAACTCACTTCTTCCGTTTGACGCCCACCGCGCCCAGGAGTGACTCGTTAGGCGGTTGTTACCCGCGCCGCCCATAGTCCGCGCATGCCAAAACCGTGGAACTACTCATACAGGGGGGACGCTTTCGTGATGAAGCTGAAGCTAGGTGCCGTAGCGGCGGCAGTTGCATGCGCCGTGGTGATCGTTCAATCGGCGGCGGCTGTACCACCAACCCAGCAGACGACGACGACATCTTCGACGTCGACGATCCCCGCTGGGTCGTTGTGCGAGTTCCCGATCGTGTTCGGAGCCACGGTTACCCGTGCTGTCACGACGTTCTTCAACCAGGACGGCAGCATCCGCGCAAGGCATACGCAAGCCGAAGAACAGGACACGTTCGCGGCGAACGGGAAGACCCTTGTGGGGGATCCGTACCACTTCACGGTCATCCGTGCATTCGAGAACGGCGTCGCGAGTGACACGTCGGTACACGGCGTCAGCGAAAAGGTTCATCTGCCTGACGGCGGCGTGTTCATCGTCGCTGGCAGCCTCCACCTTTCAGGGTCGGGCGCGGGCACGTTCTTCACCGTCGACAAGGGCAGCTCGGGTAACAACATCGACGCGTTCTGCGCGGCACTCAGCTAGACAGGATCGGTATCGGCGGCGGGCGCGTAGGTGCCCGCCGCCCCTACTAGGAAGGCACTACAGACCCTCGCGTTTGCGCCAGACGTGCTCCTGCAGCAGCGTCGCCCGAAGCTCGAGCAGCTCCTCGGGACCGTCCACGAGCACGCGCAGGATCGCCTCCCATGATGTGGCTCGCAGGGGCTATCGCTCAGAGAGCTTGACGTTGCGACAGACGAGGTTTGAGACTTGTGACCATGAACCCACTGGCACGACTCGGAGGCTGGCTCAAGCCTCGCCCGAAATCGGCAGAGGACATTGTGGCAGAGGACAGTGTTGAAACTCGCGAGGCGTTGGCGGCGTACGTCGTTCAACTCCGTCGCGAACTGGACGCCCCAGGCGAGGAGTGGGAGAACCGTTCACTGGAGCACTACCTCGAAGGGCTCGCGTCGTGGATCGAGGATTGTCCAGGCTATTTCGCCAATCGCGGGCTCCCCGAGCCGACTCAGCCGACGTGGAGCCTGTTCGCCCACATGCTGCGGGCCGCAACGATGTACGGGTAGTTGTTGTCGCCGGATAGCAGGCGGCAGCAGGGGACTCGACCGAGCATTTCGGCCGCCGCATCCTCGTTTGAGGTCGGAGAGGCGGAACTGCAGTCGACCTCGGCCGGCGCGACCGCAGGCGGTGACGCGCCCGCCTTCGCGGCATTCCAACCGTGGCGAGGGGCACGCGAAGGAATCCCGCCAGCGCCGCTAGACGGGCGTCAGCAGTTCTTGCCCCCCTTACGCGTCGTTCGCCATCGCGGTTAGAACATCAGCCCGCTCATGGGCGTCCGTCACCGGCTCCCACTGGTCGCTGCCGGACAACTGCCGAAACACGCCTTCCGTAGATGGGCGAAACGCATAGTTGACCCCCGGTCGAATCGTCCCCTCCACGACCCTCGGTCGGTAGATGACGAAGTCCTTGCCGGATCGAAGCGACGTGCTCCCGGCGGACGGCGTAGACGGCCCGAGCACCGCGACGATGATGACACCGATCCATCCGAGGAGCAGCCCCCATACCCAGCCGGCCCGGTTCTTCTTCTTCCCGATTTCGTGCCCTACCCACACCGGGAGCACCCAGAAGAGGACGATGACGATTAGAGCTTCCATTGCTTCGGAATTCCTTTCAAGAGGACGGCGAGCGGCGGGTTGCCACTTACTGACACCTGACGGTACTGCCGCTCAGACGTCTTGCCGGTGACCCAAATGGGTCAACTAGAGCCCTTCCCGCTGCCGCCAGACGTGTTCTTGTAGCAGCGTCGCCCGCAGCTCGAGCAGCTCCTCCGGGGCGTCCTCCAGCACGCGCAGGATCGCCTCGCGGTCGGTCACGTCGAGCGCGACGATCCGCGGATCGAACCCGGTCGCCGCGCTGCTCGCGTAGGGGTCGCGAGGCCGGCGGGCCTAACGCTGAGTTACGCGGTTGGCGTAGACCGCCGGAAGAGCCCGCTGATCCATGCGCCTGCTCCGACGATGGCCGCGAGCCCGAGGGCGATCGCGTTCGTCTGGACGCACGTTCGACATGCGTTGCAGCAGACGGCAGCCATGGGCGCTTGGTCACCGAGCTTCGCTGCCGCCTGATTGATGCGCCCGGTAGCGAACGTCTTCACGCCTTGATTGTACTGCGGCCCGGTGCTCCTAACTGCACGGGAAAGAAGCCAAAGCCGGGAGCGGCAGCAGCGCCTGCCGCCAAGAAGACGCTGCGCCCGACTCCCGGTTGTACTGAGATAGATGCGCGCGAGCGGCAAAACTTGCGCGTTCGCGAGCGTTTCGTGTCGAAGTCAGGTTGGCGGCTCGCGAGCCCCTACCCCGACCGTGACACCGCCAGGAGTTTTCGGACGGGTGCGGCCGGACTCGGAGCCGCCTCCGCCTTACCGCTCGCCGGCTTGGTGCCACGCCTCGACGAGCGGTGTCCGATAGAAGAGCGCGAGCGGGGCGGCGACGATGAGCAGCACCAGCTCGTCGATCGGGCCGGGGATTGGTGCCAACCCAAGCGCGGCGAGCCAACGGAGTGGCCTGGGGATACGCGCGTCGGTCGCGGCGATACGGACTGCACGAAGGGTGCGTTTGAGGAATCGGAGCATGCGGCTTCGAGTCTACGAGCGTCTCGTGTTGATGTCGTTAGCCGAGCCTTCCCGGTGCCGCCAGAGGTGCTCCCTGCCAAACGTCCGGTACCACTCGGCCTGGTACTTCCGCTCCCGCCGCCACGCGATCAGCGTCGGGATGCCTCGCCAGGCGAGCGAGACCAACAGCAGCATGATCGGGGTCGAGACGACAAGCAGATCCGGGAGTCTCATGACTTGATCGACGATACGGCCGCTCAGACATGCTGTCATTGACACGAACAGGTCAATCGCGCCTTCGCGCTGCCGCAGACGTGCTCCTGGCAGAGGTGTCGCCCCGCAGCTCGAGCTCGTCGCAGCGTCTACGGCCTGACCCTGTCGTTTGACCCAATCGCGTCCTGTACGGCGCCGCCGCCGGCACCTACCGTGGAGAAGGCGAGTCCGGATGCCGAGTGCCGGCAACGGCGTACCCCAGGCGGAAGGTGGGGGCCTGCGCGGGCTTGCATCGCTGCGCGGGGGACTCGGGCGAGTCTCCCGCGCAGCCTCTTCTGCGGCCGGTCACTGGCCCGGCCCGCCCACGACCGAAGGGAGACGTTCTTCGCCGGCGGCGCCGTCTAGATGGCCGCTTCGGACGATTGCGACCGAAATTCTGAGGTATGCACCGGGGTAGGCACCGGATGTGCATTTCCGGCATCCGCGGCACGCCTGACCCACGGTTTCAAGCCTTTTCCGCATGCCTGCTGGGGTTGATATGGGCCCGCCTGGACTCGAACCAGGGACCTACCGATTATGAGTCGGCTGCTCTGACCAGCTGAGCTACGGGCCCGGCGCCGCGAGCGTAGCGCCGCGGGGCCGGATGCGTCAGAACCCGGTGAAGCTGATCGTGTTGCCGACGGCCGTGTTGCCGGCCGCGTCCGTCTGCTCGACCCGCGCCGTGTACGCGAGGCCGATGAAGAGGTCGAAGATCTCTGTCTCGTACGACCACGACGAGGACGTCGGCGTCAAGGTGAACGCCTGGACCTGGGAGCCGTTCCGGAAGACCCGGATCGTGATCGTCCCCGAGACCTCGGACGTCGTTCCCCTGAAGATCTCGTGGAAGCCGCCGCCGTCCTCGACCCCGGTCAACACGACCACCGGTGGCGTGGAGTCGATCCGGACGGTGGTGCTGATGCTCGACGTGTTGCCGAGATTGTCCGTGCCGGTCAACGTGTACAGGTAGCACCCGTCGGCCAGGCCGCTCTGGCTCGGCGATCCGGCCACGACCGTCGCCGCGCCGAACGTCCCGCACGCCCCGCCGGCGAACGATGCGGCGCGCCGCGTGAGGACGCTCGAGGCGAAACCGGAGCCGGTGTCCGCGTCATAGTCGTCGCGGAGCCCGATCGAGAAGCTGCCGTTGCTTGCGCTGCTCGAGCCCGCAGGCGTCGCGTCCGTGCCGTTGACGCGCAGCGCTCCGCCGGTCGGCCCGGTGTTGTCGACCGTGAACGTGAGCATCGTCGTTCCGACGTTGCCGACGCGATCCGTCGAGGTGATCGTGCGCTCCGTCGACGACGGAGCTCCGGCGCCCGCAGTCCACGTGTACTGGCTGGAGCCGTAGGCGATCGTCGATCCAGTGCCTGTCCCGCTCGTGACGATCTGGGCGGCATGGGCCCAGCCGGACGTCGACACGACCGGGAACGTCGCTGACGCCGGGCCGGAGCCCGTATCCGTCACCGTGTCGACGAGCGTGAACGAGCCCGGCGCGCTGGACCGGTAGTAGAGCGTCGTCGGGGTGAGAAGGGCGCCCACCGGGGAAGGCCCGAGCGTCAGCACGCCGGTCGGAAGCGTCGTGTCACTCGCGAAGGTAAGGGCTTTCGAGGCGACGTTCCCCGCCTGGTCGACGACGCTGAACGTGTACCCCGCAGGGTTCGACCCGCTCGTGTTCCAGATGAAGGCGCTCGAGTCGTATACGCCCGATCCGGGTGTCGTCACAGGGCCCTCGGCGCTGTGCGACCAGCCTCCGCTCGACAGCACGGGGAACGACGCGGACACGGGCTGCGAAGCTGCGTCGGTGACCGTCGCGCGGATCCGGAGCGTCCGGCTCGAGGTCGCGCTCGCATCACGCTTGTAGATGATCGTCGTTCCCGACATGACGGCGGCGCCCGCGTTGACGAGGCTGGCCTCCACGGTCGGTGCGACGTTGTCGAGCTTGATGTGCGTCGTCTTCACCGACTCGGCGTTGCCGGCGTTGTCCGTCGACCAGTAGGTGATCAGATGGTCTCCCTGCGTGCCGATGGTCACCGCGCCGGCGTACGTCTGGGGAGCGCCGCCGTCGACGGTGTATCGGCGCACAGCGACGCCGGATGCGACGGCGGGCGTCCCGTCCGTGGCCGTCAGCGTGAAGCTGACGCTGGCCCGCTTGAACCAACCGTTCGTGCCGTCCGGTGTCCCGGGGCTCGTCGCCAGCGTCGTCACGGGTGGGGCGGTGTCCAGCTTGACGTGCGTCGTCGTGTGCGCGCCCTCGTTGCCTGCGTTGTCTACCGACCAGTACTCGACGGTGTGGTCGCCTTGAGCCACGAGGACGGCACCGGTGAAGATCTGCGCGGCGGTCCCGTCGAGCCGGTAGTACCGGGTCGCGACGCCCGATGTCGCGTCGGAAGCGCTCAGCGTGAAGGAGACCGCCGAGGTGAACCAGCCGTTCGACCCGTTGGCGCTCGGAGGCGTCGTTTCGAGCGACGTGGAAGGCCCGATGTCGTCGAGCTTGAGATGGACAGACTTCGTCGACTCGACGTTGCCGGCCGTGTCCGTCGAACGGAACGTGATCGTGTGGTCGCCCGGGGTGGCGAGCGTAACCGCGCCGCCGTAGGTCGTCGACGCGCCACCGTCGACCGTGTAGACCGTCGAGGCGACGCCGGACGTCGCGTCCGTCGCAGCGAGCGTGAACGTCACGCTCGAGCGCCTGAACCATCCGTTCGAGCCGTCGGGGCTTGCCGGAACCGACGTGAGGACGGTCGTCGGCGCAACCGCGTCGATCTTCACGTTGGTCGTGCCGGCCACCTCGACGTTGCCGGCCAGGTCGACCGACCAGTACGTCA
The DNA here is from genome assembly GCA_963814565.1 of uncultured Actinomycetes bacterium. GTDB lineage: Bacteria > Actinomycetota > Thermoleophilia > Gaiellales > Gaiellaceae > Gaiella. The sequence continues at coordinate 725,074 of CAWFDO010000015.1, read as the reverse complement.
CGACGTGGGCACCCGGCGTCGCGACGGTCACCGGACCGGTGTACGCCTGCGTCGTGCCGCCGTCGATCGTGTAGTGGCGTGAGGCGATCCCCGACGTCGCATCCGTGCCGGTCAGCGTAAACGAGACGCTCGACTGCCGGAACCAGCCGTTGTCGCCGTCCGGGCTCGGCGGAGTGGTCGCGATCGTCGTCGACGGCGCGAGCGTGTCCACCTTGATCGTCGGCGTCAAGACGGGCGGTCTCGGGATTCCCGGCGACGTCCTCGGACCAGTACGTCAGCTCGTGCTGCCCCTCGGGAATCGCGACCGCTCCGCCCGTGGCGAGCGCGACCGGGCCGCCGTCGATGCGATAGCTCGTAGAGGCGACGCCCGACGTCGCGTCCGTGGCGCTCAGCGTGAAGCTCGTGGGCGTCCGGCGCCACCCGTTCGACCCGTTGGGCGAGACCGGGCTCAGCGCGACGGCCGTCGCGGGCGACACGTTGTCGATCGCGATGCGCGCCGTCCCCGTCGGCCCCGGGTTGCCCGCGTTGTCGACCGAGCCGTACGTGACCAGGTGGTCGCCCTGCGTCGCGATCGAGACCGGCGTCCCTCCGTACGAGAGCCATGAGCCGCCGCCGATGCGGTACGACGTACCGGCGACGCCCGAGCCGGGAGCCGGGTCGGTCGCGGTCAAGGTGAAGTCGACGAACGACCGCCTGAACCAGCCGTTCGAGCCGTTCGGCGACGCGGGATCGGTCGCGAGCGACGTCGTCGGGCCCGCCGTGTCGATCGCGAACGTCGTCGAGGACGTCGTGGCCGGCGCAGAGTCGTTGCCGACGACGTCCTGCGCCTGGACGTGCACCGTGTACGCGCCGTCCTGGGGGAGCGGCAGCGGGAGACCCCATGACGTGCTCGTCGCCCCGGGCGAGAGGAGCGTCGCGTCCACGTAGTACTCGCTGAACCCGTCGAATCCGGATCCCGTCCAGTAGCCGCCGCCCTGACGCTGCACGGACACGCGCACGGTGTCGACGCCCGAGGCGTCGGTCGCGGTGCCGCAGATGCCCGTCGGCGTGCATCCCGCGCCGAAGGCGATGGCGTTGACGGTCGTCGCGTTGCCCGGGAACGAGACGGTCGTTGCGGGCGGGTCGGAGTCGAGCGTGACCGCGACCGTCACCTCGTTCGACAGAGCTGTCCACGAGGAGACGTAGTGCGCGACGACGCGGTAGGAGTAGCTGCCGGAGACGGTCACGGCGTCGTCACACGAGTCGGTCGAGTGCGGCAGTGGACCCGAGCAGGGGCCCGAGCTCACGGCCGCGAACCCCCCGGCGCCGAGCTTCCGCTCGACGGTGTAGATGATCGCGGCGCTTTCCGACCCGGGGACCATCGTCGCCTGGCTGTCCCACGTAAGCGTGACGGTGCCCGCGCTCGACGCCGGCGCCGAGATCGTGGCGGGCTCGAGGGTGCCGACCGACGCCTGGGCTGCGCCGGTGCCCGTCGAGGTCCAGTACGCGAGCGCCGTGAGGCCGGTTGCAAGGGCCACGAGCGGCACGACGACGCCGATCGCGATCCGGCGCGCGCCGAGCCGTCGCCGCAGGGAGGCGAGAGCTCTGCGTGTCACGCGACCGCGCTCCCCTCGAACGACAGCGCGAACGTCTGTCCCTGGCAGGCGTCCTGGCTCGTCGTGAGGCCTCGAAGCCGGATCTGCGGCCGGAGCGCTGCCGGGAGGGCATAGCCGTTCGCGCGGGCGGGCACCGTGAACGGCACGACCGAGGCGCGCGTCTGGAAGTTCGCGGCTGCCCGACAGCCGCCCGGGCTTCCCGACACGGCGACGCGAAGGCTCGTGACGGTGATCGGGTCGTCGTTCGGATTGCTGATCGTGACCGGAATCGACGTCCATGCACCCACGACCAGCCCCTCGACGCCTCCCCGAACCGAGAAGCTGACGGAGCGCCCTTCGGCGGCCTCGCTCGGCGCGTCCTCATCGGCCGGAGCGGCCGGTGCCGGCGAGACCGGATCCCCGTCCGGGCCGACCGGGGCGCGCGACGAGGTGTCCGAGGTCGCGACCCCTCGGGTCTGCTTCGGCGTCGGCTCGACGAACTCTGGGCCGGATCGATGGGTCCTGCCCCTCGGCTCGTCGGAATCGAGGCCGCGGCACCCGTGCCCTTACCGGCCGACGCGGCCTCAGGCGTCGCCGTCCCGGGTGAGCTCGACGCATTGGTACACCGCGTCGGACGCGCCGGCCGGCTCGCCCGCGTCCGGTCGGCCGACGAGAACGAGCGCGCCGCCGGCGGCGATCAGCAACAGGAGGAGGAGCACCATCAGTGCACGCCTCCGTCTCTCTCGCCGTCGTCCGCTCATCGCCCGCGCCCTTCCCTGGAATGACTCGTGTTCTCGTGTCCGAAAGCTCACGGTGGAGAGACGGCGCCGCCGGCCGTCTCTCCACCGTTCTCTTGCCGCCTAGCCGGCGACGAAGTACAGGGGCGGGTTCACGCCCTGGCAGCCGTTCTGGTTCGCTCCCGTCTCGACCAGCCGGACGCTGGCCGTCGCGGAGCTCGAGCCGCCGGGCCCGAACGTCTGCGCGAGCGCCGTGTGGAAGTGCGGCGAGCCGGCCGCCTGGCCGTTCACCGAGAAGTCCGCGGCCGAGCAGCCACCGACGGGTGTCCACGCGGAGCCGTTGGCGTTCGCCACGGAGACCGTGACACCGCCGAGCACCTGATCGCCCGAGCCGGTGTTCGTGACGGTGTACTGAACCGTCTGCGCCGGGCCACCGGGCACGAGCGCGGCGCCTACCGGTGCCTGGCTGGTGACCAGCCACGCCCCGGCGGTCCCGGTGCTCGCGTAGCCCGAGCCCGTGCCCGCGCTCGTCCAGAACGCGTAGCCGGCGACTGCCGCCACCGACGCAGCGACGGCCACCGCGAGCACCACCACTGTTCTCTTGCCGAACCGCTTCATCCTGTCTCCTTCCGGTTCTGTCGTGAGTCACGACCTCCCGGGCGACAATCCGTTGCCGTCCGGGCTTCGCGCGCACAGACCCGGCGGGGTTTGCCGCAGGGTCGAACGCGCCGCGTGTGCGTTGCCTTCGTTGACTTCGCCGCGGTTCCTCTTGCTGCGACTGCCGGAACGTAGTGGGGAAGCGTCGATTTCGGTCCCCGCTGAAAGTCCAGTTCGGGACCCCCCGCAAAGGCCTACGGTCCAGCCCGGGAGCGTGCCATTCGTCGCCGGGCCGGTGCATTCCGGCCCCCGGAACGACCCGCGGCTGACACAATGCCCGGATGGCGAGCGCGCCCGAGACGACCTCGACCGACGTCGACGCCGCCCCGAACGGCGGCTCACTGAAGTCCTTCCATCGCGAGACGCAACTGCGGACCGCGGGCGGCCTGACCGTGACCGACATCACGGAGCAGGTGCAGGAAGCGGTGAGCGAGAGCGGCGTCCGCGACGGAGTCTGTTGCGTGTACTCGCCCCACACGACGTGCTCGGTCCGCGTCAACGAGTACGAGCGCGGCTTCCTCGAGGACTTCTCCGTGCTCCTTCGCCGCCTCGTCCCGACCGAGCACTACTACGCGCACGACGACTGGGATCGCCGCACCGAGAACGTCTCCGACGAGGACATGGAGGCGTCGAACGGCCACGCGCACTGCATGTCGATGCTGATGGGGCCTGCCGGCGAGTCGATTCCCGTCCGCGACGGCGTGCTGTGCCTCGGCCGCTGGCAGCGGGTGCTCTTCCTCGAGCTCGACCGGGAACGCGACCGGCGCTGGCTCGCTCACGTCGTCGGCGCCTGACGTCGCCGCTGTGAGCGCGATCGAGAACCTCGTCATCGACGGCGAGCGGGTCGAGGCCGCCGAGGGACGGACGTTCGACACCGTCAACCCGGCGAGCGGCGATCGGTTCCGGACGGTCGCCGAGGCGGGACCCGAGGACGCGGACCGGGCAGTGCGCGCCGCCGCGCGCGCATTCGAGGACTGGGCCGTCCGGACCCCGATCCAGCGCGCGAAGGTGCTCTACCGCTGGGCCGACCTGATCGAGGCGCACGTCGAGGAGCTCGGGCTGCTCGAAACGCGCGACATGGGGATGGCGCTCGGTGACGCCCGCTGGTGCGCGGGAAACGCGGCGGCCGTGATGCGCTACTACGCGGGTGCCGTCGACAAGTTCGTCGGCTCGACGATCCCGGTCGACCGCGACGGGATCGTGCTCACGTTCCGCGAGCCGATCGGCGTCACTGCGCTGATCACGCCGTGGAACTTCCCGCTCAACATCGCGAACTGGAAGACGGCGCCGGCGATCGCGGCGGGCAACACCGTCGTGCTCAAGCCCGCGAGCCTCTCCCCCCTCACCGCGCTCCGCTACGCGGAGCTCGGGCTCGATGCCGGCCTCCCTCCGGGCGTGCTGAATGTCGTCCCGGGACCGGGGCGCGCCGTGGGCGACGCGCTCGTCGAGCATCCGCTCGTCGCCAAGGTCGGCTTCACCGGATCGACGGAGGTGGGGGTGGAGATCGCCCGCAAGGCGGCCGGGACGGTCAAGCGGGTGACGCTCGAGCTCGGCGGCAAGAGCGCGTGCATCGTGTTCGCGGACGCCGACGTCGAGAAGGCCGGGCGGATGACGCCATTCTCGGTGTTCGAGAACGCCGGCCAGGACTGCTGCGCCCGCTCGCGGCTACTCGTCGAGTCCTCCGTCAAGGACGAGCTCATGGAGCACTACGTCGCCGCGACCCGCGCGATCGTCGTCGGGGACCCCGAAGCCGACGGCACCCAGATGGGGCCGCTCGTCTCGGCGGACCAGCGCGAGATGGTCGAGGGATACATCGAGTCGGGTGTCGCCGAGGGTGCGAGCATCGTCGAGGGCGGCTCGCGGCCCGACGGAGACGGCCTCGACCGCGGCTTCTACCTCCGACCGACGATCCTCGACGGCTGCACGAACGACATGGTCGTCGCCCGCGAGGAGATCTTCGGCCCCGTCGTCTCCGTGATCGCGTTCGAAAGCGAGGACGAGGCGATCCGGATCGCGAACGACACGCCCTACGGGCTCGCGGGCTCGTTGTGGACGCGCGACGGCGCGCGGCAGCTCCGCGTCGCGAGGGCGCTCCGCACCGGTGCGATCGGCGTCAACTCGAACAGCTCGGTCTTCCCGCAGGCGCCGTTCGGCGGCTACAAGGCATCGGGCATCGGCAAGGAGCTTGGGATGGAGGGCCTCGTGCACAACACCGAGCTCAAGAGCGTCTTCGTCTCGACGGAGCGCTAGGGGCGGTCGTCCTCCGGAGCGGCGGCCTCGGGCTCGTCGGACGCGACCTCTGCGGTCTCCGGCGACGCGAGGTCTTCGCTCTCCGGCGACACCCCCGCCGCGCGCGCGGCGCGCCGGGCCTCCTTCTTCTCCTGCTTGCGAGCGCGTCGCTCTCTCACCGCGCGCTCACGATCGAGCTTCGCCATCGTCGTCTGCCGGTTCGATGCCACTTGGTGCCTCCTGTTTGCCGTCGTTGTGATCTGCCACTCCCTGCAGCGGCTCGTTGCAGGACTCGCACGCGGTCACGATGTGCCAGGCGCCCGCGGTCGTGCTGGGGTAGTGCCGCCACCCGCAGTGGGCGCAGTCGATCCACGGTGCCGGGATCGGTCGCGTCCGACTCGTACCCGGCTGCGCGCCGCTGAACGGACCGATCTCCGTCGGACGCTGACCCCCGGTGAACGGTCGCTTGCTGCCGCTCACGGGTGGTCCCTGGCCGGGCGGTTGCGTGCCGCAAAACCCAATCGACTGGCTCCTGCCTCGATCCGTGGTGGGGAGCAGGCCGCGGTGGCCCCCCTTTGCGACCGAGGGCCCGTGCACGGAATGCCTCAGCCCGTCACACGGTACCGGACGAGACGGCCAAACCCGGTGCCCGGCCGTGTGTCGAGGCCCGTCTGGCGAGGCGTCGCGCGTCAGCGAGTCCCGAGCGCGAGCGCCTCCCCGAACGCCTGCGCGACCTCGGCCGGCGTCCAGTCGTGGCAGTCGACGTCGAGGTTGTACGACTGCTCGCCGGTCGCGCTCGCGATGAGCGCCGGCAGGTCGTCCTCGGTGACGCCGACGTCCCGGAGCGTCGGGAAGCGTGCAGCGGCGAGCACGCGACGTACCGCGCGCACGGCGCGCGAGCCGTCGCTCGTCCCGTCGGCATGCTCGCCGAGGGCGTCCGCGACACGCTCGAGGCGGTCGGCGCAGTCGCCGCGCGAGAGCTCGAGCGTCTCCGCCACGACCAGCCCGATCGTGAGCCCGTGTGGCAGATGCTTGACGCTGCCGAGCGCCTGGCCGAGCGCGTGGTCGGCAGCGCAGTCGGAGAGGTTCATGGCAAGCCCTGCCGTCAGGCTGGCGACGGCCAGCCGGCGCCGCGCCTCGGCATTCGAACCGTCCTCGATCGCCGGGAGCAATGAGTGAGCGACGTGGTGGCAGGCCTCGAGCCCGAAAGCGACCGAGAGCGGAGACGAGTTCGCCACCGTGCAGCCGCCGATCGCCTGCGCCATGGCGTCGACGCCCGAATGCGCGGTCGGCACGGCCGGGAGGCCGTGCGTGAGCACGGGATCGACGAGCGCGTGCTGCGCCCTCATGTTGGGATGACCGAAGCCGATCTTCCGGTCGCGCTCGGTGTCCGTGAGGACACTCGCGCCCGAGACCTCGCTCCCCGTACCCGAGGTCGTCGGACAGAGGACGAGCCCGATGCGCGGCGACTCCGGTGTCCGGGCGCCACCCGCGTAGTCGGCCGTCGAACCACCCTGGTCGGCGGCGATGCGTGCCGCCTTCGCGACGTCGAGCGCGGAGCCCCCGCCGATCCCGACGACCGCGTCGAGATCGCCGTCGCGGACGCGCTCGGCGAGCTCGTCCGCGAGGGCGAAGGTCGGCTCGCCGGGGCCTTTCACGAAGCGATCGAGCCGGGCGCCGGCCCGCTCGGCGGCCGCGAGTGCCGCGACGACGTCGCCGTGCTCGGCGACGGGCTCCTCGACGACGATGAGCGCGCTCGTCGAGCCAAGCGAGGCGAGAGCGTCTGACAGCTCGGCGATGACACCGTCGCCGAACGCGATCCTGACCGGAAGCTGGGAGTGGAACGGCGTAACGGCGTCGGTCATGCAGTCGCCGTTCGCTCGCCGCTCCGTTCCGCGCGGTAGCGTCGAGCCTCGTCGACGAGCGCCTCGAAGAGCCGCTTGTCCTCCTCCATCTCCGGGTGCCAGAGCACGGCGACGGCGAAGCGCTTTTCCGGGTCCTCGAGCCCCTCCAGCGAGCCGTCTCCCGCCCAGGCGGTCTCGACGAGCCCCTCCCCCACGCGGCCGACGCCCTGATGGTGGCTCGACTGCACGCCGTCGTGCCGCTCGCCGATGATCGAGGCCAGGCGCGTGCCGCCCCTCACCTCGACCGGGTGCTCGGAGAACGCCCCGAGTCGCTCCCGATGGCCCTCGTGCCCGACGCTCTCGGGGAGGTGCTGGACGAGATCGCCGCCGCGGAGGACGTTCAAGAGCTGGAAGCCGCGGCAGATGGCGAGCGTCGGCACGTCCCGTTCGAGCGCACGCGAGAGCAGCGCGAGCTCGCCGGCGTCCCGGTGCGCCTGGGCCGGGTCGGTCGAGGGGTGACGCTCGGCGCCGTAGCTCGCCGGGTCGATGTCGATGCCGCCCGAGAAGACGACGCCGTCGAGGACGTCCAGGGTCTCGTCGACCGCGTCGGTGCTCGGCGGGACGACGAGCGCGCGTCCCCCCGCCCGCTCGACCGACTCGACGTAGTAGAGGGGAACGAGCGCGGCGGGAAGCTCCCAGGCGCCCCACCGGGCGGGCTGCGCGTAGGACGTGATCCCGATCAGCGGACGACCGTCCATCGGCCGCACCGTAGCGAAGGGGCGATCGCGCTCGTGCCGATACGTCACAAGCACCTCGCGCGTTCAGCCTGGATCAGGCCTGTAGTGCTCCCTCGAGCGCTGCGCGCTCGGCGTCGGTGAGCGGACGGGAGCGGCCCGTCTCGCGGTCGCGCGCGACGATCACCGACTCGGCCTCGGCCGAGAGGGTGCCGTCGACCTTGCGGATCTCCTCTCGCAGGGTGATGCTCGAGGTGCCGACGCGGACAAGGGTCGCGCGCACGAGGACGGCGTCGTCGGCCTGCAGGAGCTCCCGGCGGAAGTCGATGGCGACGCGGGCCATGACGAAGTCCCACGCGTCCGCCACCGGGCCGAGCACGCGCTCGACCCACTCGTCGCGGCACTCCTCCAGATACGTCGCATAGACGGCGTTGTTGACGTGACCGAGGGCGTCGATGTCGCGCCAGCGGATCTCGATGCGCTTCTCGTGGGTCACCGCGCCCATTTCACATCAAGCCTCTAGTTGGCAAGTCCTTCTCCCCGGAGCATCGTCGCGACCGTGCGACGCAGGATGCCGAGGTCGTGCCGGACGAGCGCGCGCGACCCGGCGGTGCGAAGCGCTTCGACGTAGCTGCGGTCGAGATCCTCGAACGAGGCCTGGCGTCCCTTCGACACCTGCGCCGGACCGGTCCAGCCGGCGGTGACCCGAAGGCGGTAGTCGAGGCCCCTGGCAACCTGGCGTTCGACCAACGTGGGAGGCCAGGGCCGCGGCCCGACGAGGCTCATCTCCCCGCGGAGGACGTTGACGAGCTGCGGCAGCTCGTCGAGATAGAACGGCTTCAGCACCCGGCGGCCGGCCCACGTGAGGTTCGCCGGGTCCGCCTCCAGCGGTCGCGCATGCCCTTCGGCGGCGGCGAGCACGTCTCCGCGGAGCGTCCGCAGCTTCAGCAGGTCGAAGGCGTGCCCGCGGGAGATCCGCCGCTCGCGGTAGAGCAGACCGCCGCGATCGGCGGGGCACAGGAGCATGTCGAGCCCCATCGCGCCCAGCGCGACGGCGCCGACCGGCGCCAGCACCACGAGCAACGCTCCCGCCATCGCGACGTCGAGCGCCCGCTTGGCGCGCGGCGTCGGGACGGCCTCAGCCACGCTCGAAGTAGCGGGCGCGCTCCCAGTCGGTGACGAACCGGTCGTAGATGTCCTGCTCGGTGCGCGCGTAGTTGAGGTAGTGGTCGACGACCTGGTCGCCGAACGCCGCGCGCGCCATCGTCCCGGACTCGAGCGCGTCGATCGCGCCGCGCAGCGTCGAGGGGAACCGCTCGGCGTCGGACTCGTACGCGTTCCCCTGGAGCGGCGGCGGCGCCTCGAGCCCCTGCTCGATGCCGTGGAGGCCCGCGGCGATCATGGCGGCGAACGCGAGGTAGGGGTTGACGTCGCCGCCGGGAATCCGGGTCTCGACCCGGCGGGCCTTCCCGTGGCCGACGACGCGGAAGCCGCACGTACGGTTGTCGTGGCCCCAGGCGAGCGTCGTCGGGGCCCAGCTCCCCGCGGCGTAGCGCTTGTACGAGTTGATCGTCGGCGCGAAGAACACCGCCAGCTCCTTCGCGCACGCGATCTGCCCGGCGAGCCACCGGTCGAACAGCGCGTCGTCGTCCGCGAACGCTGCCGCGCCGTCCTTCTGCAGCGACGAGTGGATGTGGCACGAGTTGCCGATCCAGTCGGAGAACGGCTTCGCCATGAAGGTGATCGAGGAGCCGTGCTGGAACGCGATCTCCTTGGCGCCGTTCTTGTAGACGACGTGGTTGTCGGCCATCGTCACGGCGTCCGCGTAGCGGAAGTTGATCTCCTGCTGTCCCGGCCAGGCCTCGCCCTTGGAGGTCTCGACGCGCATCCCGGCGGCCTGCATGCCGTTTCGGATCGCACGGAGCAGCGGCTCGTCGTACGTCGTGCCGAGAACGTGGTAGTCGAGGACGTACGGGACGGACGGCGTCAGGCCCGCGTAGCCCTTGCCGTGCGCCTCCTGGAAGGTCTCCTTGAGGAGGTAGAACTCGAGCTCCGAGCCGGCCATCGGGACGTACCCGAGCGAGGCGGCCCGCTCGACCTGCGCCTTCAGGACCTGGCGCGGAGAGGGCCCGACGGGGGACCCGTCGTGCCACTGCACGTCGCCGAGCACGAGCGCCGTCCCCTCGAGCCACGGGATCCGCCGCAGCGTCGGGAGGTCGGGGACGATGGCGAAGTCGCCGTACCCCTGGTCCCAGCTCGCGATCTCGTAGCCGGGCACCGGATCCATCTCCATGTCGAGCGCGAGCAGGTAGTTGCAGCCCTCGACGGCGTGCTCGGCGTCGAGCACCTCCTCGACGAAGAACTCGGCGTGGAGCCGCTTCCCCATCAGGCGTCCCTGCATGTCGGTGAACGCGACGACGACCGTGTCGACATCGCCGGTGGAGACCAGTTTCCGCAGGGCGTCGGTGCTCAGCATCCGCGCGATCCTACGCTGTCCGCCGCCGTCCGCCCAGCGCGAGAGACTTGTCGCAATCGGTGACATGCCTTGACAGCGGACGGGCTGCCCTGGGTGAATAGCGCCTCACGCCCCGGGGGACGGTCCACACAAGGGAGGAACGGCAATGAGCACAGGGCCCGTAGGCGGCGGGTACCACACCTCGGAGGACGAGAAGGCCCTCCACCGGCTCGGCTACGCGCAGGAGCTGTTCCGCGCGATGGGCGGGTTCCAGAACTTCGCCATCAGCTTCACGATCATCTCGATCCTCGCAGGGTGCCTGACGTCGTACTACATCGCGTTCGGCCAGGGTGGTCCGATCGCGGTCACGTGGGGCTGGCTCCTCGTCGGTCTGATGAGCACGATCGTGGCGCTCGCCATGGCCGAGATCGCATCGGCCTTCCCGACCGCCGGAGGTCTCTACTACTGGGCGTCCAAGCTCGGATCGCCGGCGTGGGGATGGTTCACCGGCTGGTTCAACCTCATCGGGCAGATCGCGGTGACGGCAGCCATCGGCTACGGGCTCGCGACGTTCGGTACGGCGCTACTGAACTTCTGGTTCGACTACCCGAACACGAAGGAATACATCTTCCTGCTGTACATCATCTTCCTGGTCGCGGCGCTCGTGATCAACCTGCTGAACGTCGGGATCACGGCGCTCCTCAACACGATCTCCGCGTACTGGCACATGGCCGGCGTCGCGCTCATCGTGCTCGTGCTCGCCTTCGTGCCGGACAACCACCAGTCGTTCTCGTACGTCTTCTCGGAGACGGTCAACGCCACCGGATTCGGGGGCGACAGAACGGGCGGCTTCATCTTCATCTACGTCTTCCTGACCGGCCTCTTGATGGCCCAGTACACGATCACCGGCTTCGATGCGTCCGCGCACATGGCCGAAGAGACGCAGCAGGCGTCCCGCTCCGCGGCCGTCGGGATGTACATGTCGGTGGTGGCGTCTGTGGTCTTCGGGTTCATCCTGCTCGTGGCGGTGACCTTCGCGATCCCGAGCACGGACGGCGCGATCGAGAACATCGGCTTCATCGTCCCGTGGATCTGGGCCGAGTCGATGGGCCAGAACTGGGCAGAGGCGCTGCTCTTCATCTGCGTCGTCGCGCAGTTCTTCTGCGTCACGGCCTCGATCACGTCGGCCTCGCGGATGCTCTTCGCGTTCTCGCGCGACGGCGCGGTCCCCGGGCATCGGCTCTGGCGGCAGGTCGGGCGGAACCGTGTGCCGCAGCTGTCGGTGGTCGCGATCGTCGTCCTCTCGGCCGCGATCATGATCCCGGCCTACTGGAACTACCTGGTCGGCTATCTCGTGGGGACCGGGATCGCGGTCATCGGCCTCTACATCGCGTTCATCCTGCCCGGTGATCCTGCGCTTCCGGCTCGGTGACCGCTTCGAGCACGGCGCCTGGTCGCTCGGACGGCACTACAAGTGGATCGACGTGATCGCGATCCTCTGGGTCGCGTTCATCGTGTTCATCTTCCTGCTGCCGCCCTACAAGTCGAGCGTCCCGTGGGCGGACGAGTTCAGCTGGGAAGCGCTCAACTACGCGCCGATCCTCGTGGGCGGCGCACTGATCCTGTTCGGCGGCTGGTACCTCCTGTCCGCTCGCAAGTGGTTCAAGGGCCCGGTGCGGATGGGCACGGAGGAGGAGCTCGAGCGGCTGGAAGAGGAGCGGCTCGGCGCCTTCGCCCTCCCGACGGAGCGCGGTCCCGCCTAGGCCCGCTCGCCCGTCCGACGCGTACGGAGGGGCGCCTGCGGGCGCCCCTCCCTCATCCTTCGAGTGCGGCCCGGAACTCCGGCTCTTCGGCCGTGCGCTGCATCCGCTCGAAGTGGTCAGCGGCGTAGCCGGCGAAGCCGAAGTCGAGCTTCGAAACAGCCGACTGCACCACGCCCCACATCGCCTCCCGGAAGTCGGACATGAACCGCATCAGCTCGAGCGCGCGTCGCTGGTCGGGGCGAACCGAGCCGAAGTACGCCTCGAGCAGCGCGTCGCGTCCTTCGGCGTCGAGCTCGTGGTTGATGGCGAAGTTGGCGAGGTCGAAGAACACGTCGCCCATGCCCGCGTACTCCCAGTCGACGATGCGGATCCGCCTGCCGTCGTCGATGAAGTTCGCGTTGAGGAGGTCGTTGTGGCACGGCCGCTCGGGAGCGGCGCGCCGGTGTTGCTCGACGCGGCGGGCCACCTGCCGGGCCCACACGTACGCCGACGGGACCTCCGCACCGCGGTCGAAAGCGGTCGTCCGGTAGTCCTCGACGATCCGGAACGAGTTGAACCGCCCGGCGACCGGCGGTCCCGAATGGACGGCCCTGAGGGCGAGGGCGACGCGCTGGAGCGTCTCCGGCTCGCGCATCCGCTCGACCGGCGGGAGCTCGCCCTCGACGAACCGCGTGACGAGCCAACCCTCGGGCTCGACGAAGTCGACGACCTCGGGACCGACGCCGACCGCCGCGGCGGCCCGCGTCGCCTCGAGCTCCGTGCGCCGGTCGATGCCGAGGAGCTCGGTGTTCTCCCCGGCGACGCGGAGCACGAAGACGCCGTCCGGACGCGTCACCCGGACGTTGTGGTTCGTGATCCCCCCGCCGAGCACCTCCCACGTCGAGGCCCCGTCCGGCCAGACACGGCCGACCACGTCGTCGAACGAGACGCTCACGATCGCACGCGCTCCCCCGGCGGATCGTAGAGGGGCTCCGCGGTCACGACCCCGTCGACCCAGCTTCCGAAGATCTCGACGGCCACCTCGGTTCCGACGTCGTGCTCGGCCGGGAGATAGGCGTACGCGATCGACGCGGAGACCGTGTAGCCGAATCCACCGCTCGTCACGCGGCCGACCGGCTCGTCCCCGACGCGCACCGGCTCCGACCCGAGCGCGATCGCCCGCGGATCGGACAGGACGAGGCAGCGGAGCCGGCGCTCGGGGTCGCGCGCGCGTTCCAGCGCTTCGCGCCCGACGAACTCCCGGTCCAGCGAGACCGCAAACTCGAGGCCCGCCTCGAACGGCGTGTCGTCCGGGGAGATGTCCGCGCCCCAGACGCGATAGCCCTTCTCGAGGCGGAGCGAGTCGATCGCCTTGTAGCCGCCCGGGACGAGCCCGTGCGCCTGCCCGGCCTCCCACAGCGTGTCCCAGAGCCGCATGCCGTACTCGGACGGGCAGTAGAGCTCCCAGCCGAGCTCCCCGACGTACGTGACGCGCACGGCGAGGCACGGTACCGAGCCGATCGCGAGCTCCCGCGCCCGCATGTACGGGAACGCCTCGTTCGCGAGATCGGCGTTCGCGAGCGGCTGCAGGAGCGCGCGGCTCTCCGGTCCCCAGAGGCCGAGGCAGGCGTGCTGCGAGGTCACGTCCGCGACGTGCACCGACCCGTCCTCGGGTGCGTGTTGCCGGATCCACGCCAGGTCGTGCTGCCCGAACGCGGTCCCGGTGACGATGCGGAAGCGGTCGTCGGCGAGCCGTGTGACGGTGAAGTCGCACTCGATCCCGCCGCGCCGGTTGAGCATCTGCGTGTAGGTGACGCGGCCGACGTCGCGTGCCACCTCGTTCGCACAGAGTCCTTCGAGGAAGGCTGCCGCGCCCTCACCCGAGACATCGAGCTTCGCGAACGACGACTCGTCGAACAGGGCCGCGCTCTCGCGACAGGCCGCGTGCTCCGCGCCGATCGCGGGTGACCAGAGCTTCCCGGCCCAGCCGCGCGGGCGGAGCGACTCGTCGCCGCGCGACGCGTTGGGCTCGAACCAGTTCGCCCGCTCCCAGCCGGACTTCTCGCCGAACACCGCACCGAGCTCGGCGAGCCGCGGATAGGCGGCGGACACGCGCAGCGGCCGGCCCGCCTCACGCTCGTGCCCGGGGTACTTGACGTCGTAGTAGGTCTCGTAGATCTCCTTCGTCCGTGCGAGCGTGTGCTGCTGCGACCGGTAGGCGGCGCCGAACCGCCGGGAGTCCATGTGCCAGACGTCCAGGGACGGCGTGCCCTCGACGATCCACTCGGCGACGAGCTTTCCCATTCCGCCGGCACCGGCGAGGCCGTGCGCGCAGAAGCCGGCCGCGACCCAGAACCCCCGGACGTCGGATGGCCCGAGGATGAACTCGCCGTCGGGCGTGAACGCCTCGGGGCCGTTGATGAGCTTCACGACACCCATCTCCTCCAATGTGGGAACCCGCACGATCGCGTTCTGCATCAGCTCCTCGAAGCGCGGCCAGTCCTCCTCGAGCAGCCTGCCGTTGAAGTCCGCCGGGATCCCCTCGAGCGACCAGGGCGCGCAGTGCCGCTCGTAGCCGCCCATGATCAGCCCACCGGACTCCGGTCGGAAGTAGACGAGGAGCGAGGGATCGCGCATCGTCGGCATGTCGAGTGGCAGGCCGCTCGGCTGCAGCACGAGGTACTCGTGCGCCATCGGCACGATCGGGACGATGACCCCCGCCAGAGACGCCGATCTCGCGTGCATACATGCCACCGGCGTTGACCACGATCTCTGTCTCGATGACGCCCTTGTCGGTCTCGACTCCCTGGACGCGACCCCGGTGCGTGCGGATTCCGGTGACCCGCGTGGAGGTGTTGACCTCCGCCCCGCGCCGACGCGCGCCCTCGGCGAGCGCAAACGTCAGCTGGCTCGGGTCGATGTAGCCGTCGGTGGGCAGGTACGCGGCGCCGACGACGCCGTCGAGGGACATCGGCGGGAAAAGCCCCTGCGCCTCCGAAGGCGAGATCAGCTCGAGCGGGAGGCCGAACGTCTTCGCCCATCCCGCCTGCCGCGTGATCTCCTCGAGCCGCTCCTCGGACGACGCGAGCCGTAGCGATCCGACCTCGCGCCACCCGGTCTGGAGGTCGACCTCGTCCGTCAGCGTCCGGTAGAGGTCGACCGAGTCCATCATCATCCGGGTCAGCGAGAGCGACGAGCGCAGCTGGCCGACGAGGCCCGCCGAGTGGAAGGTGGAGCCGCTCGTGAGGTCGGCGCGCTCGACGAGCACGACGTCGTCCCACCCGAGTCGCGTCAGCCAGTAGAGGATCGAGCAGCCGCCGACCCCACCGCCGATGACGACCGCCCTCGCTCGCTCCCGCACCGCTCCTCCTGCGCTTGGCCCTGCCGAGTCACGAGAACCTAGACCGTGGGGATCGTCGACACCGGCGAGTACCGACGTCAGCCCGTCCAGGCGCCGCCGTTCTGGTCGATCGCCTGGCCGGTGACGCCCCGCGCAACGGGTGACAGCAGCCAGGCGACGGTGCCCGCGATCTCCTCCGGCTGGGCCATCCGGCGGAGCGGCACCGCCTCCATCGCGACCCGGTAGGCGTCGTCGCGGGTCCCGCCGATCTCGCCGGCGAGCAGATCGAGGCCCAGACGGGCCATATCCGTCTCGACCCAGCCCGGGCAGATCGCGTTGACGAGGACATTGTCGGGAGCGAGCTCGGCGGAGAGGGAGCGGACGAGCCCGAGGAGGCCTGCCTTGGAGGCGCTGTAGCCCGTGTAGCCGGGAACCGCGATGCGGGCGAGGATGGACGAGATCACGACGACGTGGCGTGGATCCGGCCCCGGCGCAAGGTGCCGCAGGGCGGCGCGCGCGCAGTAGTAGGTGCCGTTCAGGTTCGTCCGGACGAGGTCGTCGAAGCGATCGCCGCCCTCGTCGTCCTCGGCATTGCCCCCGCCGATCCCGCTGACGGCGATGAGCGCATGCACGGGTCCCAGCGCATCCGCCGCGCGCTCGAAGGCCGCATCGACCGCGTCGCGGTCCCGGATGTCGCAGGGCGCCACGTGCGTGCGCTCGCCGACCAGCGCCGCCGTCTCCTCGAGCTGTCCCTGCTCGAGGCCCAGCAGGCTCACGGCGTCCCCCTCCCCCGCGAGCCGAAGGGCGATCGCCCGCCCGATTCCGGTGCCGGCCCCGGTCACCACCAGGTGCCTGTCGCTCATCCGACCTCCACTCGTCGCAATTTGCGGGCTTTCCGTCCTTCGATCCCCTTGCACCGGACCGTTGCGACAGCGTAGATTGCCGCTGCGCCGAGCACGGGACGCGACTAGGACGAAGCTCTCCCGGAGGGCCGTACGCGGAAGCGGAAGGTCAGCCGGGGAAGTGGACGAAAGCGCACCCGGCTCGGCGAATCCTTGGTCCTTTTTAGATAGAGCATGTGCGACTCGACGCAAGTGTGTTCGCTTTGTAAAGGAAAAGTCGCAAATAGCGTCTTTCACGCTTCCACACGACTTGACGACCCGACGGTTGGGCCGTAGTCTCCCAATTGCACCGAGGACGGAGCGCCTGAGGTTGATGGCCCTCCGAGCGGCAGTCGCTTCGGCGGCGGTCGGTTGGGAGGTCGGACGAGGGTGAACCGGACTCGGTGCGCTTCTGCGTGGACCCGGAATTCAAAGGCGAATCCGCGCCCGGTGTTCGTGCAGAAATCCTCGACGTGAGCTCACAACGCGAAACGCGCAATTTGCGACGAATTACGTTCACAGGTTCTTGACGAAGGTGGAAAGCGCGACTAGATTGCGAATTGCACCGAGCACGGAGCGCCGAAGGTTGAAGGCACTCCCGACAGGCAGTCGCTTCGGCGGCGGTCGATCGGGTGAGCTGGACGGAGGCGACACCGACTCGGTGCATTTTCTTTGGTCCGCGACGCGCCCGCGGGTGCTCATCTCCCCCGTGCGTATCCTCGGTCGATGCGCCGCGTGCTCGTCGTGACCGGAGCGATCGTCTTCCTGGACACGATGCTGTTCGGCGCGATCATCCCGCTCCTCCCCGACTTCGCGGACACGTACGACCTGACGAAGCTCGAGGCCGGCGCGCTGCTCGGCGCCTACGGGGCCGGCGCGCTCGTCGGCGGCATTCCCGGCGGTCTCCTCGTCGGCCGGATCGGCCCCAAGCACGGCCTCCTCCTCGGGCTGACCGTCCTGGCCGTCTCGAGTCTCGCGTTCGCGCTGTCCGGAGGCCCTGTCGCGCTCGGCGCGTCGCGCTTCGTCCAGGGGCTTTCGAGCGCGACGACGTGGGCGGCCGCTCTCGCCTGGGTCGCGGTCAGCACCCCGCGGGAGCGCCGCGGCCAGGCGCTCGGCACGGTGTTCGGAGTGGCGGTGCTCGGCTTCGTCGTCGGTCCGATGTTCGGCGGCGTGGCGGATCTCGTCGGGATCCGCTGGTCGTTCGTCGGCGTCGCGTTCGTCGCGGTCGGCCTTGCGCTCGCGCTCGTGCCGTTCGAGCGGCCACCGTCCGAGGAATCGAGGCCCGGGGCGATCGGCAGGGCGCTCCGCGACCATGCGTTCGTCGGCGGCCTGTGGCTGAACACCCTGCCGGCGCTCTTCTTCGGCGTCCTGGACGTGCTCGTCCCGCTCAGCCTCGACGACGCCGGCTACAGCGTGCTCGCCATTGCCGCCGTGTTCGTCGTCGCCGGCCTGACCGAGGTCGTGCTGAACCCGCTCGTCGGGCGGGTGTCTGACCGGCGCGGCCGCCTCCTCCCCGTTCGGGTTGCGCTGTCGGCCACGATCGCCGTCGCGTGCGCCCTTGCGTTCGCGACGGAGCCGCTCGTGATCGCGGTCCTCGTCGTCGCGGCCTCCGTCAGCGCCGCCGGCTTCTACACGCCCGGGATGGCCCTGGTTGCCGACCGGGCAGAGCACGCCGGGCTCCCCCAGGGCATCGGCTTCGGCGTGACGAACAGCGCGTGGGCTGCGGGCGCGCTCATCGGCCCCTTCGTCGGAGGTGCGCTCGCGCAGGCCTTCGGCGACCCGGTTCCCTACCTGCTCTGCGGCGCGCTCTGCGGGCTCACGCTGCTGGCCGCGACCCGCGGAGTGGCGCGCCTGCGACCGGCCTGACCGCCGGGAAGCGCTCGAGCGCCCAGGTCGCGTCGAGCGGCTGCCGCCGGTAGTCGCGGCCGTTGACGAGCGCGTAGTCGCGTCGTCGTGGATCCATCCGCAGCCGCGCCTCCACCGGATACCACCGGTTGTGGCGCGCGATGAGGTCGTTGATCTCGTCGAAGCTCCACCGCGCCACCTCCTCGCGCCAGGCGTCGGCGAACGCATCCGCGACAACGTCCGCCGCCAGCCGGTCGTACGCCGCGGCAAGCGCCTCCTCGTGGGCGGCCGTCATCGTCTCGATCTCGCGCAGACGGACCATGTACGGCAGCGGTCCCCCGAGCGACGCGAGGTACCTGTCGGCGTCCGGCCGGAAGTTGCGCAGCCGAAGCGGCAGCGGCGCGCCGCGCAGCGGGATCGAGCGGAGGTCCTCGTCGAGGTCGGCCAGCTGGCGTCGCTCCCGCGGCGTCTGTGCCCGCGGCGCATCCTCGCGGAGCAGTGCGTCGCGCTCCTCCGGTCTCACGTCTCCAGTACAGCAGACCGGCCGCCCCGCGCCCGCCGGTCGAGGCCGACCAGCGCGAGCCCGCCCAGCACCGCCGCGACGACGCCGATCCCGGCGAACAGCGCCCAGGTCGCCTCGTCGCCGAAGCTGTTCCGCATCTGGAGGCCGATCAGCGGCGCGAGCGCGAACCCGATCGCGGGAGCGCTCCCGAACGCGCCCATGTACGCCCCGCGGATGTCGGACGGCGCGAGATCGGCGACGACCGCCTGCGACGTGGGCACCCACAGCATCTCGCCGAACACGAACACGACGACCACGAAGACGATCGCCGCGAGCGAGTGCGACCACACGAGGACGAGGAACGGAAGGCCCATGACGAGCATCGCCACCACGAGCTTCGGTGCAGGCGCGATCGGCGCGGTGGCGCGCGTGAGGCGGACCTGGAGGAGCGTCACGAGGAGCGGGTTGACCCAGACCAGGAAGCCCCAGGCCTGCGGCTCGTACCCGTAGCCGTCGACGATCGACACCGGGAGCACGACCTCGTACGCGACGTACGTCAGCCACGCGAAGACCGCCGACCCGAGGAAGATCAGGAACCGGGTGTCGCGGAAGATCACGGCGAGCGAGCCTCGCTCCGGCGGGCCTTCCGGGGCATACGCACCCCGGTGCGGGAGGTAGCGGAACGCGACGAGCCACGCGATGCCCGAGAGCACCGCGACGCTCGGGAAGAGCAGCGTCCACGAGCCGAGGATGAGCAGCAGCCCTCCGAGGGGCGGACCAATGACCACGCCGACGTTGGCCGCGACACGGACCGAGGCGTAGGCCGCCTGGTGGCGCTCGGGTGCGACGAGGTCGGCGACCATCGCCTGCGAGACGGATCCGCCGAGCGCACCGAACATCCCTGCGAGAGACAGCGCCGCGAGCCCCGCCCACTTCGTGTCCGCGAGCGAGAGCAGGAGGAGCGGATATCCGACCATGATCGCCTGTCCGAAGAGGATCACCCGGCGGCGCCCGATCCGGTCGGACAGGTACCCGGCGATGAAGCCACTGAGCATCGCGAGGACGGCGCTCGCGAGGAGCGCGAACGGGAGCTCCTCCTTCGCGCCGAGCTCCTCGATCGCCCAGATTGCCATGAAGCTCCACGTCGCAGAGCCGGCGGCGGAGCCGACGAGCGTCACGCCCAGCACCGGGCGGAGGGCGTCGTCGAGGTCGTCGCCCCAGACGAGCTGCACTACGCGGCGGACGACGCGCACGCGGCGAACGCTAGTGCTGCGGCCCCTGGGCGTCGGTGCGGAGAACCGCACCGTCACGGCGCTCGGGCACGCGCGTCAGCGGCCGCGCAGGCGGCCGAGCCAACCCGGCGGCGGCTCCTCGGCCTCGGCGACCGAGGCGTCCATCGCCTGCTGCGTCACCGGCTCGGGCGAGGCGTGCTCGCGTACCTCGAAGGGCTCCACCACGGCTGCCGGCTCGGGCTGCGGGTCGTCCCGCGGGGCGAGCGTTGTTGCGACACCGCGGTCGCGGAGCCGCTCGAAGTCACCTCGGAGCGCCTTCGACATCTCGTCCTTGTGGCTCTGCTCCTTCACCCGCCGGACGTTTCCCCGCCGCTCCGTCGACTCCTTCCTCGACGCGATCGGGCCGGAGCCAACGCCAGGCGCCGATGGTCGCCAGTCCGAGCAGCAGCGTGGGCAGCACCGTGAACGCGCGGTAGACGAGAACGGCCGCGACCACCTCGGCGTTGGCGCCTCCGAGCCCCACGAGAAGCCCGGTGAGACCGAGCTCGACGGGCCCCACACCGCCGGGCGTGAGCGGGATGAGCTGCAGGGCACGCCCGAGCGACCACCCGGCAAACGCCTCGATCCACGTCACCTCGTTCGAGCTCACCCCGACCGCGCGGAGCGAGACGAGCAGCACGAGGAAGACGGCGAGGTTGCCCGCCACCGCCGCAAGAGTCAGGAGCAGCCAGCGGCGCCGGATCAGGCCGACCGTGTCCTCGCGGAAGCGGACGAGTCCATCGGGCCACCCGGAGACCGGCCCTCTCCGCACGATGCGGAGCAGTCGGTTCACGACGCGCTCGGCGAGCGCGCCGACCGAGTGCGCGAGCCCGTCCGTCCACAGGATCAGGGCGAGAGCGCCGACCACGACGGTGAACACGACGGCCCCGACGACGGCGGCCGTCGTCAGGAGCGCATCCTGGCCGCCCTCGATGCTGAGGAGCGTGACGGCGACGACCGGCAGCAGCAGGTTGGAGAGCTGGTTCCAGATCCCCGTGATCGCGACCGCACGGGCGACCTCGCCGGACTCGAACCCCCACGCGCGGAGGAGACCGAAGGAGCCGGCCATGCCGACGAGCCCCCCGCCCGGCGCGATGTAGGTGAACGCCGTCGAGGCCTGCGTGAACGGGAGCGCCTGTCGGAAGGGAAGCCCCGGAAGCGCGAGCATCCACGGGGGCGCGTACGTGACGATGTTGAGGACGACGACGCCGGCGAGGAGGAGGTACCACTTCGCGTCGAGACCCTTGACGACCTCCCAGACCTCTCCGTAGTCGGCGATCTTCGGCAGGACGACCGCGAACGTCACGAAGACCACGCCGAGCCCGAGCGCACCGAAGACGAGGTTCCGAGCGCGCTTGCTCACGGGTTCAGCCTACGGCAGTGGTCGTTCAGTCGAGGAACGACGAGGCGCCGCGGAGGACCGAGAGGAGCAGTCCGAGCGGCAGGCGCTCCGCCGCGAAGGTGAGCGCGCCCGCGGTCGTCTCGCCGATCAGGTCCTCGCGCTCTGCCTCGTCGACGGCCCGCCCGAGCCCGGCGCGGAGGGCGTCCTCGAGCTCGTCTCGCGAACGTCCCTCCCGGTCCGCGAGCTCCTCGAGCTCGTCCACGCTGCGGAGGGCGAGGACGAGGTCCTCCCGGGAGACGCCGAGCGCGCACGCGGTCTCGTCCGCCGCCGCGAGCAGCACGACCTCGACGCGTTCGCCCGTGCCGGAGGTCTCGCGCACGGGTCGCGGCGCGCAGGGGTCGGCAACGGGGGTCGGCTCGTAAGACGTCCCCCCGAGGGCGACGTACGACCCGGCGAGCGCGACCGCCACCGCGACGCAGGCGACGAGGGAAGCGGCGGGCCTCAAACGCTCGGCTCCCGGCGTGAGACGGCGATCGGCACCAGGGCTGCGAGCGCGAGCAGCGCGGCGAGGAGGAACGGCCGCGAGAACGCAGCCGTCACGGCCCGATCGAGCTCCGAGACGAGCCGTTCCTCGAGCGTCCGGTACTCCTCGTCGTCCGGGCGGTCGTCGAACGCCTCCCGGACGTCCGGCACCTCCCGGTCGGCCGCCCGCACGATCGCAAGGACGTCCTGCGCGACCCCGAGCTTGTCGAGCGGCGGAATCGAGCTGTCGAGCACCGCGGCCGCCCCTGCGCGGAGCGCCCGGTCCTCGTTGCGGTCGAGCGCCGTCGTGAACACCGGCGTCAGCAGGAGAAGCCCGACGACGACACCGGCGTGACGCGCCGCGATCGTCCAGCCGCCGTGCACCGCCTGGGGGGAGCGGCCGTGGAGCGCTCGCTCGGTCAAGGCGGAGAGCGTGAGACCGAGGCCGGCGCCGACGAGGATCTGGGGCGCGATCGTCCACCACCATGCCGACCCGGGCAGGACGCCGAGCGCGGTGAGACCGCCGGCGATGAGGACGCACCCGCACGCGGCGCGCGAGACGAGGCCGCCGAAGCGCGCGGCGACGAACGAGGTCGCGATCGCGGCGGCCGGCATGATCGTCACGACGATCCCCGCGGCGGCGGGCGGAATGTGCCATCCGTCGACGAGCAGGAGCACAAGCAGGAACAGCGCCGCCGTCAACGCGCCCGAGACGAGGAGCAACGCGAGGTTCGCCGGCACGTTCGGCCTCCCGGCCGGCTCTGCCAGCGGCCTCACCCGCAGCCGCCAGCAGCCGAGAAGGGTCACGAGCGCGAGGGGAGCCTGGACGAGGAAGATCGACTCCCAGCCGAGCGTCTCGGTCAGGATCCCGCCGATCGCCGGGCCGAGCGCGGCGCCGGCGATCCCGGCCGACGCCCAGGTTCGCACCGCGCGCGCGTCCGCGCCGGACCCGTTTGCCTCCGAGAGGAGATCGAGCGCAGCGCAGACGAGGAGGGCGCCGCCGACCGCCTGCACGCAGCGCGCGCCGACGAGCACGCCGAACGACGGCGCGAGCCCACACGCGAGCGACGCGGCCGCGAAGACGAGCGTCCCGATCACGTACGCCGGCACGGGCCGTCGACGGGCGGCGTAGGCGGCGGGCACCGCAGCGAGCGCGAGCACGAGGTTGTACGACGTCAGGACCCACGCGACCTCCGGGATCTCGACCTCGAACTGGCGGAGAATGTCGGGCAGGGCGAGCGTGACGACCGACGAGTCCGCGAGAGCCAACCCGATCCCCAGCCCGATCAACGCCCGTCGACGCGCCGCGTTCACGCGCTGGACTGTAGGTGCTAACCGCTCGGTGGAGTCCCGCTCGGCAACCACAATGGCTACCATCGCGCCGTGCCGTTCTGGGCCTGGCTCCCCATCGTCGTGCTGCTCGTCGTCGCCGTGCTGCTCGGCATCCTCGTGCTGCTCGGACGGATCCGCGGCGGGCGCTACCTCCGGCCGATCGTCACGTTCCTCTCGAAGGTGCCGCTGTTCAAGCGGTGGTTCCAGAGGATGTCGATCGCCGCGCTCGAGCGGCAGAACCCCGAGCTGGCGGCGGCGATGAAGAAGATGCAGGCGTTCGGCGAGCCGAAGAGCCCGGAGCAGGCGCAGCGGATGCTCAACCTCCTGACGCCGTCCGAGCGGCGCGCGTACATGGAGGCGGTCGGCCAGGAAGCCGAGATGCCCGAGGCCACGAACCGCCAGCTCCGCCGCCGGATGGAGCACGGCGGCGCGGGCATGCCCGTGCGCACCGCGCCCGTCTCGCAGCGCCCCGGCGCCGCCGGACGCAAGAGCGGCAAGAAGAAGCGCTAGCCCGCTCTTGCGACCCGGTCAGTGGACGAAGGCAGTGCGCCGCAGGGTTCGAGCATGAACGGGGAGCGCATCCGGCACACCGTGGCATTTGCGCTCGTCCATCCGCAAGGGTCGGCAGAGGAGCGTGAGTTCCTCTCTGCGGCCGAGCGACTCGAGGCCATCCCAGGCGTCGAGATGTTCGAGCTGCTGTCCGAGGTCAGCCCGAAGAACGGCTTCAGGTTTGGCATCTCGATGGAGTTCGCCGACCGCGCCGCGTACACGCGCTACAACGAGCACCCGGATCACGTCCGCTTCGTACAGGAGCGCTGGCTGTCCGAGGTGAGCGAGTTCCTCGAGCTCGATTACGCCGCGCTGTAGCCCAATCGACTCTCGAGGCGCGAGACTGATCTCGCCGGGTGCCTACGGGGTCGACGCCAGCCCCGCCCCGACCTCGCGCGTGATCTCGACGAGCGCGCGGACGTCGTCGTCGGTCGTGCGGTAGTTCACGATGCACGGCCGTAGGCAGACGGCGTCGTCGACCTTCGCCGGCGCGATCCAGACGCGGCCGTCCTCCTGCAACGCCTGGACGAGTCGCGCGTTGTGCTCGTCGAGGTCTGCCACACCGGGTGGGACGTGGCGAAACGGGACGACGGACAGCGACGGCGGCCCGCAGAGGGTCTCGAGATCGTCGTGGCGGGACACCTCCTCGTACAGGAGCCGCGCCTGCGCGAGGTTCCGTTCGATCGCCCGGCGGATCGCGTCCGCGCCGTGGGCGCGGAACGCGAGCCAGAGCTTGAGCGCCCGGAAGGGCCTCGAGTACTCGAGCGTGATGTCGACCATGTGGTGCTCCGGCCGCTCGTGCGGGATGTAGTCCTCCTCGTGGGCGAGCGCGCCGTGCAGGTCCTCCCGCCGGCGGACGAGGACGACGCCGCACGCCTTCGGCAGGTACAGCCACTTGTGCGCGTCGAGCGTGACGGAGTCCGCCCGCTCGAGGCCGGCGAAGAGCGACCCGGCCGACGGAGTCGTCGCCGCCGCGACGCCGTACGCGCCGTCGACGTGCAGCCAGAGGCCCCGCTCCTCGCAAACGTCCGCCAGCGCGTCGATCGGGTCGACGGCGCCCGTCAGCGTCGTCCCGGCGGTCGCGACGACCGCGACGGGTGCGACACCGGCTGCCAGGTCGAAGTCGATCGCGTCGGCGACGGCGTCGGGGCGAAGCCGGCGCCGATCGTCGA
This sequence comes from uncultured Actinomycetes bacterium, assembly GCA_963814565.1. GTDB lineage: Bacteria > Actinomycetota > Thermoleophilia > Gaiellales > Gaiellaceae > Gaiella. Next base: position 700,346 of record CAWFDO010000015.1, on the reverse strand, counting down.
GCGGAAGCGTTCGCACGCTCGCCGAGCCGAGCCCGAGCAGTTCGGCCGCGCGCACGACCGAGTAGTGCGCCTCCTTCGAGCAGTACACGGCGGCCGGTCGTCCGTGGACGCCGTCGTGTCGCGTTCCCGGAAGCGCACGCTCGCGGGCGGCTGCGAGGGCGGTCACGTTCGAGATCGTCCCACCGCTCGTGAACGCGCCCGCGGCCGCCGGGAAGCCGACGAACTCACCGACCCAGCGCACCGCCTGATCCTCGACCTCGGAGGCGGCGCCGGACCACACCGCAAGGTTGACGTCGAAGCACGACGCGAGCAGGTCGCCGATGACGCCGATCTCGAGGCCGGAGGAGCCGACGAAGGCGAAGAACCGCGGCCGCGGCTGCGCGATCGAGACGTCGAGGATGCTGGCCGCGTCGTCAAGGGCTGCCAGGGCGCTCGATCCGTCGCCCGGAAGCGCCGCCCGGAGGAGCGCCTGCACGCGATCGTCGATCCGAGGCTCCCCGGGGCGTGCGCGGTCGAAGCTCCGCCAGGCGTCCATGACGATGGCCGCCGCTCGACCGAGCGCCTCCTCGCGGGAGGCGTCGAGGCGGAGTGACGGGACGTCGGAGGTCGCGCTCATCGGTCGCGGAGTCTAGTGCCGGGCGTCGGTGCTACCCGGCGACGAGCGCCCGCGCCTCCCGTAGCCGGCGCGGCTCGTCGACGACGAGCGCGGCGACCGGGTCGCCCTGGGCATCGCGTCCAACGTGCATCCCGGTCTCCTCGGCCCACTCGACGGCAGCCTCGGCCCAGCCGACCTCGGCGAACGTGTGCTCGCCGATGTCCGTCCACCAGTACGGGAGGCGATCGAGCTCACCGTCGACGCCGGCGATCGCGTCCGCGGCCCGCTCGCCCGTGCCGATCGCCATGTCCCAGTGCGGGAACCGCATCGGGCCGAACCGGGCATGCGGCACGACGATCAGGTCACCGACCGCGTGGACCCCTTCGTAGCCGGGAACCCGGAGCGCGCCGTCGACCTCGAGCGGAAGCTCGTCGGCCGCGCGCTCCAGGCCGGGCGGCGCGACCTGCCTCCCACCGGTCGCGGCGAGGACGAGGTCGGCGCTTAGCTCCCCGAGATTGCAACGTATCGTCACACGCTCGGCCTCGGCTCGGAGCGCGGTGATCGCGACGCCGCCGTGGAATTGAGCACCCGTCGCAGCAAGAGCACTGGCGCCGAGCGCAGGAAGCGGCTCGTGGAGGCGGTCGAGTGGCCGGCCGAGGACGTCGAGCACGGTCACGTCGTGACCGGCCGCGGCAAGGGTGGCCGCGCTCTCCGTCCCGATCAGCCCCGCCCCGATGACGACGACCCGTCGTGCTCCCGCAGAGAGCACCGCCGAGACCGCCTCGAGGCTCGCGGGGTCGGCGTTCACGAGGCCGGCCTCGATGCCGGGGATCGGCGGAGTGCCGTAGCGCAGGCCGGTCGCGAGCACGACGACGTCGGCCTCGACCTCGCCCTCGTCGGAGTCGACGCGCAGCAGCCTCGCGTCCAGGTCGGCCCCGACGACGACGCCGTCGAGCCGGTCGATACCGCGCTCCGCCAGTCGCGCCTCGTCGGCGAGCAGCACCGGCGCGCCCCGCGTGAGCGCCGACTTCGTCAGCGGCGGCCGGTCGACCGGAAGCCCGCGCCCGATGAGGAGCGGCCGGATCCCGTGCCCGGCGAGCCTCGCGGCGCAGGCGTAGCCGCCGACGCCGTTCCCGACGATCGCGACCTCGGCTCTCACACACGGACCTCGACCCGGCCGTCGACGACGCGTGTCGGGAACGTCCGAAGCGGCTCCTCCGCAGGGCCCTCCAGCACCGCACCGCTCACGAGCTCGAAGAGCGACCCGTGGCACCGGCACCGAATCGCGCCACCCTCGACCCAGCCGTCCGTGAGCGGGCACTCGGCGTGCGTGCACCAGGCGTCAACGGCGTACCACGCACCCTCGACGCGGGCGACCGCCAGCATGGTGTCCCCCACCCCCGCACCGACCACGGTCTCGTCGGGGCGCCGGGCGTCGGCCGCGTCGACCCAGGTCATCCGTCGAGCCGCACGTGCAGGTGCTGCGGCGCGCGGAACTCCCAGCCGTCGAACACCGCGGGCCGGTCGGGATCGAGGCGCAGCGCGGGGAATCGCTCGAGAAGCCGGGTGAGCGCGATCCGCATCTGCACGCGGGAGAAGTGATGGCCGGAGCAGAAGTGCGGGCCGAAGCCGAACGCCGCGTGGGTGCGTCGCGGCCGGAAGAGGTCGAAGACGTCGGCGGTCGGTCCCCAGACGCCCTCGTCGCGGTTCGCCGACGAGACGAGCAGGCCGAGGTTCGCACCGGCGGGGACCGTGACGCCGCCGAGCTCGACGTCGACGACCGCCCGCCGGGTCTGCGTGCCGATCGGCGAGACCCAGCGGAGGCCCTCCTCGATCGCGTCCCGGACGAGGGTCAGGTCGTCGGTCACCGCACGGATCTGTCGCGACTCGAGCAGCCCGACCAGTGTCGAGCCCGCGGCGTGCCCGGGCTCCTGCATGCCGCCGAGCAGGATCACCTTGAGCGTCGGCAGGATCGTCGCGACACGATCCTCGAGCGTCCCCTCGGCGAGCTCGAGCATCGTCGCGATCGTCGACCCGTCCGGCTGCGCGTGGAGCCGCGCGAAGACGGGCTCGAGCTCCTCGTCGATCTCGGCGGCGACGGCGTCGGAGATCGCCCACTTCGCCGGATCGTCCTCGAAGTTGATCGCGCCCTCGGCAAGGCCGTGGAACCAGCGACGGAGCGTGTCGCCGTCGAGATGGCCGAGCCCGAGCACACGGCCGAGGCCGAGCACGGAGACCGGCTCGAAGTACTCGCTCATCAGCTCCGCCTCGTCGCGGTCCGCGAGCCCGTCCAGGAGCTCCGCGACGAGCGGCTCGATCAGGTCGGGCGTCGTCGCCTCGACGACGCGAGGCCGGAGCGACGGGTCGAGCATCGCGCGGAGCCGCTTCTGAGGCTCGCCGTCGAGCAGCAGGATGCTCTCGCCGCCCATCGTCCGCTCGAGCGGCGAGGGGTCGACCCGCGCGACGAAGATGTCGGGCCGTGTCGCCGCCTCCTCGACATCGGCCCACCGCGTGACGAACCAGAGCCCGACCGCGGGAACGAGGCAGACAGGCGCGTCGGCGCGGAGGCGCGCATAGATCGGATAGGGATCGCGATCGAGCTCCTCGACCGTCACCGCGTCCGCGAACTCCCGAACCGTGCTCACCGCGTCGTCCCGTCGAGGATCTGAAGGGTCTTCAGGTCGGAGTAGAAGTCGAGCGCGTAGTCACCGCCCTCGCGCCCGATCCCGGAGATCCCGATCCCACCGAACGGCGCCGTCAGATCACGGACGAGGAAGGTGTTCACCCAGACGGTGCCCGCGCGGACCGCGCGCCCGACGCGCGCGGCGCGCTCCTCCGAGCCCGTGTAGACGATCCCCGAGAGGCCGTAGCGGGTCGCGTTCGCAAGAGCGATGCCCTCGTCCTCGTCTGCAAACGGCTGGAACGTCAGGACGGGGCCGAAGACCTCCCGCTGGACGATCTCGGAGTTGTTCGACTCCGGCCGGATGAGCGTCGGCTCGTAGTGGAGCGGCCCTACGTCCTCGCGACGGCGACCGCCGCGGACGATCTCGTCGCCCTTCTCACGCGCCCGCTCGACGAAGCCCTCGACACGGGCCAGGTGGTCGGGGTGGATGAGCGGCGACACCGTCGTCGCGTCGTCGCGTGGGTCGCCGAGCACGTGCTCGTCCGTGAAGCGGTGGAACAGCTCGAGGAACTCGTCGACGACGGGCTCCTCGACGAGGAGCCGTGTGCCGGCGAGGCACACCTGGCCGGCGTCGTCGTACTGCCCGGCCGCCTTGCGTGCCGCGGCCTCGAGATCGGCGTCCGCGAAGACGAGGAGCGGCCCCTTGCCGCCGAGCTCGCCGGTGAACGGGACGACGTTCCTCGCCGCCGCGGTGCCGATGTGCACCGCCGTCTCCGGTGAGCCCGTGAACGAGATCCGGCGCACGCCCGGCTGACGCGTGAGCGCCGCGCCGACCTCCTCGCCGATCCCCTGGACGACGTTGAAGGCGCCGGGCGGGAAGCCCGCCTCGGCGACGAGGTCGCAGAGGAGCGAGCAGGAGAGCGGCGACCACTCCGCCGGCTTGAGGATCACCGTGCAGCCGGCCGCGAGCGCCGGCGCGGTCTTCCAGGTGGAGAGCATGAACGGCGCGTTCCAGGGCGTGATCACCACCGCCGGGCCGCTCGGCATGCGGATCACGCGGTTGCGCGTGCCGTTCGACTCCCAGACACGCTCCTCGTAGGCGACCGCGAGGTCGGCGTACGCGCGGAAGTTCCGTGCGCCGCGGTTGATCACGCGTGCCTTGAGTGAGCGGAGCAGCATCGCCATGTCGACGCACTCGACGGCGGCGAGCCGGTCGACATTCGCGTCGACGAGATCGGCCAGCCGGTGCAGGTGCGCGGCGCGCCCGGCCGCGCCGAGGGACGCCCAGGCCGGAAACGCCTCCGTCGCGGCAGCGACGGCGAGCTCCGCCTCCCGCTCTCCGCCACGCGCGACCTCGGCGAGCGGCTCGGCGTCGATCGGCGAGAGGTCGGTGAACGTTACGTCGCTCGCGACGCGCTCGCCGCCGATGAAGTGCTCCGTCGAGACCTCGACGCCTGCGACGGTGGCGCGGTGCTCAGGCATCAGTGACCTTGTGGTGGTTCACCACGAGCGTTGTCCCGCCGCTCGCTCATGCGCCGAGCTCCCTCACGGTCTCGAGGTCGTCGACGGTGTAGCCGAACGTGAAGCGATAGCCGCGGCCGATCCGCACGGGCGCCAGCGCGTCGACCTCCTCGTGGCCGGCGCCGAAGAGCTCCAGCGTCGCGCTTCCCTCCCACACGTCGGAGCTCGCGCGGTCGCGGGAGACGGCGCGGACGAGCTCGTGCACGGCCGGCTCGTCGTGACGGCCCGACGCGAGCCGCGGGAAGTGGCGGACGTTGACGATCGGCGGCGCGCTGTGGAGCGGGCCTCCCTCCGACGGGCGCTCGAGCGTGACGGTGGCCTGGGCGACCCGGCGCTCGTAGGCGGCGCAGGTGACGCCGAAGCGCGCGCCGCGCTCCGTCCCGGGGTCGGCCGGCCCGCCGAGGCCGAAGCTCCGCGTGATCCAGATCGAACCGAGCTTCTTCGGGAATCCCTGGATCCAGCCTCTTGTCAGTGCGAAGTCCCGGTCGACCCAGATGTACGAGCAGACCGTTACCTCCTCGCCGTCGAGCAGGCCGTTGACGACGACGAACACCTCCTTGTACTGCGACCGCGACGGGTCGACGAGCTCGTCACCGCGCTCCGAGCACGACTGCCAGTCGGCGGCGACGAACGCGCAGCGGCCCGGATCGGGATGCGGGTCGATGCCGTCCGGCAGGAAGGCGACGGCGCGCTCGGGATCCGCCCAGTAGTCGACGACGAGGAACACGCCGACGTAGTGCCACGGCGGGTACGGGACGAGCGACGAGCGCCCCTCCGGCGTCCGCGGGACCGTGTAGCCCTTGAGCGTCACGCTGCCTCCTCCGGTGGCGGGAGCACGCGCCCGCGCGTCTCCCAGCTCTCGCGCTCGAACTCGACCGCGAGAGGGTCGAACCGAAAGTACGAGCGGGGCGGGAGCGGGCCCCAGGTGTTCGACGAGTACCGGTCGTCGGGGTAGACCCGCGGGACGTGGTCGTCGGCGAGCCGCTCCATGTCGCAGTAGAGCTCCACGTGGCACGGCTCCTCGGTGATGCGCACGTAGGTCGCGACGTTCCCGGCAATCCCGTGGCGCGTCGGCCCCCACGAGACCCACCGCCCGTGCCGCGCGAGGTGGTCGAGCAGGTCGCGCATCTTCCCGATGTCGACGACGTCGAACGCGAGGTGGTGGAAGTGCGCATCACCGGTCTCGACGAGCGCCATCACGTGGTGCTCGGAGTCGATGCGGAGCCAGACGCCGATCTCGCCGAGCCAGTCGGAGACCTTCATCCCGAGGACGTCCCGGTAAAAGATGACGTTGGCGCCGATGTCACCCGTGAGCTGGTTCACGTGACCGAGCCGGCGCGGGCCGCCGACGCGAACGGTCGCAGACGGACGCGCATGCTGCGGCCATCGGTCGACCTCGGAAGCGGGCCGGTGGAAAGGCAGGAGCTGGATCGCACGGCCGTCCGGATCGTGCACCCAGAACGAGCCGTCGCTGTCCTCGCTGACGCCTGGAAGCGCACGCGCGTCCTCGAGCGGGCAGTCCTGCCGCAGCTCGAACGCGACATGGTCGAGGCCCGGCTGGGTGCCCTCGACGAGCTCGAGGCAGTACGGCTCGTCGTTGCAGGCGAGGTACGCCCGGCCGTTCTCCCGCCTCCGCTCGACGAGCCCGAGCTGGATGCACCACCGCGCCGAGGCCTCGTTCAGGTCGGCAACCCGCAGGGCAACGTGGTCGATGCGTCCGAGGCGAATCACGACGCGCTGCCGCGGCGACGTGCACGGACGGCGCAGGCCCAGGTGACAAGTTGCAACTTGGGAGCTCTCCTCACCCCGTCCCTCCCGCCTGGACGATCCGCTCGGCCTCGTCCTCGGGGATCGCGAGCGCGACGTGGAGCGTCTGCGCCGAGACGTGGAGCTGCTCGCCCGGCCCGGCAAGGTCGACGTCCCACTCCTCGATCGTGTTCCGCAGGCGGCCGAGCCCCTCGATCTCCACCTCGACGGCGTCGCCCGGCTTCATCGGCCGTGAGTTCGCGGGCGTGCCGGTGAGGACGACGTCACCGGGCTCGAGCGTGATCGTGCGGCACAGGTCGGCGAGCTGGTACGCCACCGGGAACAGGAGATCGCCGGCGGTCGTCTCCTGGACGACGTCGCCGTTCAGGTAGGTGCGGAGGGTGAAGTCGGTCGGGTCGAATTCCGCGGCGGGAACGAGCTCCGGCCCGAGTGGGAGGAAGCCGTCCTGGCCCTTCACGCGCAACATCGAGCCGCGATCGGCGTGGCGGAAGTCGTGCATCCCGACGTCGTTGGCGCACGTGTAACCGGCGATGTGACCGAGCACCTCGTCGAGAGGGACACCTTTCATGCGCTGGCCGACGACGACCGCGAGCTCGCCCTCGTAGTTCAGGAACCGTGCTCCCTTCGCCATCCGGATCGGGCGCCGGTGGCCGTTGAGCGTCGTCGGCGGCTTGACGAAGTACGACGGCTCGGGCGGCGTCCGGGCCGCGTACTCCTCGACCCGCGATCGATACGTGAGGTGAACGGCGAGGATCTTGGTGGGCTCGACCGGCGCGAGGTAGAGCGCCTCGGCCTCGCCGAGCTCTGACCCGTCCTCGAGCATCGACCGATTCGCCGACGAGGCGACCCCAGCGCGCCTCGCCCTCGAGCTCGACGCGCACGACGCGGTCAGGGACGTCAAAGGTGGGCCGCATACTCGTCCACCTCCCACGCGCTGACGACCTCCGGATCGAGCGCCCCCACCTCCTGGCCGAAACGCTCCACCTCGAAGCGCTTCATCGCGACGAACGTCGCGACGAGGTCGGCGCCCAGGCGCTCGGTCAGCCACGTGTCCGCCTCGAGTGCATCGAGCGCCGCGCCGAGATCCGACGGTAGACGCGACCCGGCGTGCGCGTCGTCCATCCGATACGCGTCGCCCGTGACGGGCTCGGGCGGAGCGAGGTTGCGCTCGATCCCGTCGAGCCCCGCGAGGAGAAGTGCCGCCGTGATCAGGTGGGCGCACGCCGCGCCGTCGCCGGTCCGGATCTCGACACGCGAGCGGTTACCGCGCTCGAGCGGGATGCGGCACATCGCGGTGCGGTTGTCGTGCCCCCAGTTGCCGTGGGTCGGCGCGAGGCTGTCGGGGAGGATCCGCTTGTACGCGTTGACCGTCGGCCCGAGCAGCGCCTGCAGTCCATCGGCGTGCTCGAGGATGCCGGCGACGAAGTTGCCCGCAAGCGGGCTGAGACCGTCCGGCCCACCGTCGTCGGCGAATGCGTTGTGCCCGTCGCCCGCCTGGAGCGAGATGTGCAGGTGGAAGCCGGAGCCGCCCTGGTCGGCGAACGGCCTGCCCATGAACGTCGCGAGGAGGCCCTCCCGCACCGCGATCTCCTTCACCGCGGCCTTCAGCATGAACGCGCGATCGGCAGCGTCGAGCGCGGCGGAGTGCTTCACGTTGATCTCGTACTGCGAGCTCATGAACTCGTGGTTCGCCGCGAACGCCTCGAGGCCGAGCTCGTCGCACCAGAGGAGCATGCGGAGGACGACCTCGCGCGGATCCGAGACGGCGCCGACGGTGTAGACGCGCGAGAGCTCGTCGACGTAGCGGCGAAGGCCGCCGTCGTCGTCCCGGTCGCGCTCCACGAGGAAGAACTCCAGCTCGGGGGCGACGATCGGCACGAGGTCACGCGCCGCATAGTCGTCGGTCACGCGCTCGAGGAGCGCCCGGGGGCACGACGGCCAGTGGTCGGAGCCGTCGAGCGCCCATGCCTCGCCGAGACACCAGGCGAGCTCGGGCATCCACGGCACACGGCGGACGGTCGTCAGGTCCGGCCGGACGGCGAAGTCGACGTAGCCGACCTCGCCGCCCATGACGGGCGTGTGCCGCAGGTCGGTGCCCATCACGGCGGCGCAGAAGTTGACCCCCTCCTCGCAGAGGCCCGTGAAGTGCCTGAGCGGAATGTCCTTGCCGCGCGCGACACCGTGCAGGTCGGTGTAGAGCAGGCGCACGGCGCGGACGCCCTGCTCGGCCAGGTCGTGCGCGACCGCCTCCGGGTCGCTCGTCGTCATTCGCTCGCTCCTCGTGATCTCGGTCATGCCGTCACCCGCACGGGCATGCGCTTGATGCCGTTGAAGAAGTTCGAGCGTAGCCGCACCGGCTCGCCGACAAGCTCGAGCCGCGGGAGGTACGGGACCATCTCCTCGAGCCAGACCTTGATCTCGAGCTTGGCCAGGTGCGCCCCCAGGCAGAAGTGCGGCCCGCCGAGACCGAAGGTGACGTGGCGGTTGGGCATGCGACCGACATCGAGGCGGTACGGGTCGGCGAACTTCTCCTCGTCGTAGTTCGCGCCCGCATACCAGACCGTGACCTTGTCTCCCCGATGGATCGTCCGCCCGTGGATCTCGACGTCTCGCGTCGCCGTGCGGCGGAAGTGGTGCACGGGATGCGCGCGGCGCAGCAGCTCGTCGGCCGCCGCGTTGCCGAGCGACGGGTCGTCCACCAGGCGGCGGAGCTCGTCGGGATGCTCGAGCAGGTCGGCGAGGCCGAGGCTGATCGTGTGCCGGGTCGTCTCGTTCCCCGCCGTCGTCAGGAGGATGAACATCGTCCCGAACTCCTGCTCGGTGAGCCGCGAGCCCTCGATCTCGGCCTCGACGAGCTTCGTCGTGATGTCGTCCCGCGGCTCGTGTCGCCGCGCCTCGCCGAGCCCACGGCCGTACTCGATGAGGTCGAGCGAGAACGGGCTCGAGAACGGCAGCATGCGGAGCTTGGGGTCACGGAGCGCGCGCTCGACGACGTACTCCTCGCCGACGACGTCGGGGTCGGTGTTGCCGAGGATCTTGTCGCCGAGCTCGATGATCAGCCGCCGATCCTCGACCGGCAGGCCCATGATCTCGGAGAAGACCCACATCGGGATCTCGGCGGCGACGGACTCGACCCAGTCGAACGCGTCCTGCTCGAACGCCTTCGCGAGGATCCCCCGGGCGAGACCGCGGATCCGCTCCTCGTACGTGTTGATCACGCGCGGGGTGAAGCCCTTGTTGACGAGCGCACGCATCCGGGTGTGCGGCGGCGGATCCGTGTCGAGCATCGACTTCCGCGCCTCGAGCTCCTCGTCGGTCAGGTCCTGCAGAGACGTCCCGCCGAGCTCGCTCGAGAACGTCTCCCAGTCCTTGGAGACCGAGACGACGTCGTCGTAGCGGGTGAAGGCCCAGAAGCCCTTTCCCTCCACCTCGGGCTGCCAGAAGACCGGGGCGTCTCGGCGCAGGAGCGCGAGCCAGTCGTAGGGCACGCGCTCCTCCCAGGTGTCGAGGTCGGTGAGATCGACGTCGTCGAGCGAGAGGCGATCGAGCGACGGCGCCGCGACCGTGACCGCGCGCGCCTCCTCGTCGGTCACGTGGTCGTCGCGGGCGTGCGCGGCCTCCTCGGCGTCCGGCGGCGGCGCGAGCCGCACGAGGAGCGCGCCGGCGTCCTCGCGCGCCTCGTAGATCGGAAGCGGCTCGAGGGCGGGCGGCGTCAGCACGTCGCCCGTCCGCACGTCGAACTCCGAGCCATGGCACGGGCACACGACGACGGCCCCGTCGAGCTCGCCCTCGGCGAGCGAGCACTCCTCGTGGGTGCAGGTGTCGTCGAACGCGATCCACGAGCCGCCGAGGCGACCGACGCAGACTGCGCGCCCGCCGGCCTCGACGCGCCGGAGGTGCCCCTCCGGCGCGTCGCCGGCCGGACCGACGTCGTGCCACTGCTGTTCCCTCACTACTGCGCTGGACGGTAGTCGAGCGACTCGTCGAGAGGCGGCACGCCGTGATGCTCGGCCGCGTGGGCGGCGGCGTTGTCGACCTGACTCCGCCGGGTCACGAGGAGGAACACGAACCACACGAGCGCGATGGCGATGAGCGCGAGCGTCCAGTACATCGCCACCCAGTTGTAGTTGGAGCCGTTGTGCGGCTCCGGGTTGAGCGCCCCGTAGAAGCCGAGGATCGGAGTCGCGACGGCGACCGCCACGATCAGGTACTGCCACCACTTCTGCGCGAGTCGGAACGCCGCGACCGCGAGGATCAGGTACACGAGCTCGACCGCGAACGAGCCGATCGTCGCCGAGAGGATGAACGTCGCGAACTGGTCGTTCGGGAAGAAGGGCACGAACTCCCCGTCCTCGCCCGTGAACCCGAACGACGAGGCGTAGTCCGTCGCCTGGACGAGCACGATCAGGCCGATACAGCCGACGGCGACCATGAGGTTCCCGACCCACGGCGTGTCGTGGCGCGAGGTCCTGGCAAAGACGCCCGGCAGCAGCCCGTCCCGGCCGAGCGCGAAGAAGCCGCGTCCGATGAGGACGCAGATCGCGAGCGCGAGCGCCATCGCGTCGAGGATGATCACGAGCTCGAGGAGCGTCGCGTACCAGGAGCCGATGTAGGTCGTCGCCATCTCGCTCACCGGGCCGGGCGAGAACGCCCAGGCGCCCTCGGAGACCGCGGCCTTGCCGTACCCGATCGAGAACGCGAAGGCCATGAAGACGAAGAACGCGCCGGCGGCGCCGATCGTCCAGAGCACGGCCCGCGGGATCGAGCGATGCGGATCGGAGGACTCCTCGCCGAGCGAGGCCGCCGCCTCGAAGCCGACGAACAGGAGGATCCCGAGGAGGACTCCCCCGAGCACGCCGCCCCCGGTGATGCCGAGCCACGACGTCTCGTTGGGGTTGAACATCGAGAACGTGACTCCGTCCTCGCCGCCCTTGCCGACGATCACGAGGCCGAGGATCAGCATCGGGACGAACGAGAGGAGCGCGAACGTCAGCATCGCCCCGACGGCGATGCGGACGCCGCGGTAGTTCAGCGCGAGGACGACCGCGAGCGTGAGGAGCGCCCAGATCCACCAGGCCGGGCCGGAGTCGGAGATGTGGGCGGTCCAGAAGCCGTCGATGAGGATGCCGAGCCCGAGGTAGATCCCGCCGCCGCCCAGGAACAGCACCCCGACGAAGAAGAACCCGGCCGTCAGGACGCCGAGCCACGGGTGCGCGCCGTGCGTGAGGTACTCGTAGACGGCTCCGGCGCCGGCGAAGCGGCGCGCGTAGAGCGCGACGACGTAGCCGATCGCGAGCACTCCGAGCGTCGCGATCAGGACGGCGAGGGCCGCGTTCCATCCCGCGCCGATGTCGGGGCGAGAGATCCCGCCGAGGATCAATGCCACCGAGAACATCGGCCCGATTGCGAGCGACTGCGCCACGGCGTGGATCGTCGAGAGGTTCTTCTCACCGAGGCTTGCGCTCGGGGCCGTCGAGTCCGTCTGACTCATCCGTTCCTCCTCCAGCTGCCCGGCGCCCCTTGCGCCGGAGACGGCGGATGGCATAAGCGTTCGAACATCGAATGTCAACCTTCTCGCCGAAGCGGTGACCGAGACAAGCCCTGGCCGGCTCCGCGTGCGCTCGGTGGTCGGGCTGCGCAGGCCGAGCACCGGTGAGCCGCCTCAGGCTGGTCCGCCCTTGGGGCATGCGGCGTGGTGCCGCTGCGTCGTCGAGAAAGGCGGCGCGCTGACGGCGTAGGCTCCCGGCGTGGAGCCGCGCATGCACGAGAGCTGGCTCGCCGTGCTCGGTGACGAGCTCGAGACACCGCACATGCGCGAGCTCCGTGCGTTCCTCGTCGCCGAGGTCGCCGCCGGGCGGCGCTTCTACCCGCCCGCCGACCTCGTCTTCAACGCGCTCTTGCTGACGCCGTTCGACGAGGTGCGCGTCGTGATCCTCGGCCAGGACCCGTACCACGGCGCCGGACAGGCGATGGGGCTCTGCTTCTCGGTGCCCGACGGTGTGCCCCCGCCGCCCTCGCTCCGGAACATCTACGAGGAGCTGGCACGCGATGTCGGCGTGCCGCAGCCGTCGACCGGCGACCTGACGCCGTGGGCGGAGCGCGGCGTGCTCCTGCTCAATGCCGTTCTCACCGTCTCCCCGGGAAGGCCCGCGTCCCACGCAGGCCGGGGGTGGGAGCAGTTCACCGACCGGGCGATCGCGGAGCTGTCGGCCCGGCGTGACGGCATCGTCTTCCTGCTCTGGGGCAAGTACGCGCGCGAGAAGGGAGCGAGCGTCGACGCGACGCGGCATCACGTCCTGACGGCGAGCCACCCCTCTCCGTACAGCGTCGGTGGCTTCATCGACTGCCGCCACTTCTCCCAGGCGAACGCGTTGCTCGAGGCGGCCGGCCGCGCACCGATCGACTGGCGCCTCCCCTAGAGGCTTGAAGCCCTCGGGCGCAGCGCGTGAACGCGCTCACCCGTGCAGAGAGCGTGGTCGCGTAGCATCCGCACCGATGCCCTTCGGCCTCGGGATCTGGGAGATCGTGATCCTCGTCGGCGTGCTCGCATTGCTGTTCGGCGCGAAGGGCGTGCCGCAGGTCGCGCGACGTCTCGGAACCGGCGTGCGCGAGGTGAAGGACGCGGTCGCGGAGGTCGATCCTCGTCGCATGCTCGAAGCGGGCGAGGACGACAAGCCGAAAGCGGCCGCACCGACACCGAAGTCCGCCGCCCCCGCTCCGGGCGACGAGCCGCCCGCGACGTGAGCGACGCCGAGATCGCGGACGTCAGCCGGCGGACGCGTCTCGCAGCCGAGCGGACCTGGCTTGCCTGGTGGCGCTCGGGGATCGCCGCCACCGCCGCGTCGCTCGCGGTCGGCGCATTCGCACCCGACCTGATCGACGGCGCCAAGTGGCCGTACGTGGTGCTCGGCGTCGGGTATGCCACGCTCGCCGTGTCGATGTTCGTCGTGGGCGAGGCGCGCAAGCGCGCCGTCGATCGTGCGCTCGACGAGGGCGGGTATGCGCCGCTGCCGGGCACGTGGACCGTCGCGCTCTCCGGCGCGGGCGGTCTCCTCGCGGTCACGACCCTGCTCGTCGTCGTCCTCTCGTAGACGCCGGTCACATCCCGCGGCGCGAGCCAGGGTTCCGGCAGAACGCGCCCGAGAGGAGGCCGAGCCGGCAGAGCTCCGGCTCGGGTGCGCGGATCGCGAAGGCGCTCCGCAGGTCGCTCGTGAACCAGACGTGCATCATCTCGCTCCCCTGGCGCCCCACCGCCCCGCGCGGGCACGTGCCGTCGGAGCGCGGCTTCAGTCCGCGTCGGCGCCCGACCGTGCAGACGAGGTGCGAGTGCCACCGGGTGATCGGCCCGCCCGGCGAGGGGCCGCGCTCGCCCCGCTGCACGCTGTACATCGCGCCGACGAGGACGGCGGCCCGTCCCGGCTCGCGCGCGAAGATGAGCGCCTTCGGCCGTCCCGGGTCGAACACGCGGTCGTCCGCGCGCTCGCGGAGCCGCTCGGCGTGGAGGTAGTGCGGAAGCCGGTCCCCGGACGCCCGCGGCGCTGTCCGTGTCTCGAACCCGGCGCGGCGAGCGGCGCCGAGCGTCGTCCAATTCGCGGCGCGCGCCCGGAGCGTGTCGAGCACGCGACGGGCCGCTCTTCGCTGCGCCGCGGACGCGAGCGACAGAGCGGGGTACTGCTCGAGGTGACCGATCAGGCCACGGCGGGCAGCCGCCGGAAGCCGCGCCGCGCCGTCCGGGAGCGTGCAGAGGACCGCGGCCGGCGGCGCAGGCGCGGCCGCGCCGGCTGCGCCGCCGAGACCGACGAGCACGACGACCACGGAGACGGCCAGGCGTCTCACGGTCGCGAGAGCCGTGCCCAGAGGTTGTCCAGCATGACCCGCATGACGCGGAAGCCGGAAGGAAGCGAGAACGCGCCGGCGGAGAAGACCTTCGCGCCAGCAGACGTCTCGTAGTAGGTCATCTGCGCCGTTCGGGCCCGGCCGATCAGGTCTGGTATCTCGGCGACGACGCAGAGGCTCCGGGGCGACGCGGTCGTCGACGCGTCGATCTCCACTCCGCTCCAGCCGAAGCGCGATCCGAGCCGCAGGCGCGTCCCGCGGAACAGCCACGGCGCGCAGCGGGTGTTGCGCACGACGTACGCGCCGCGCGTCCCATGGTCGTTCGCGCGGTACTGCACCCCCGCGATCGCGGACTCGGGCCAGCCGATCGAGCGCCACTGCTCCTTGCGCCGGAGCAGCGACCCGACCCGCACGACACGCCAGTGGAGGTTGTCGGCCGCGAGGAAGACGAGGTTGCCGCCGAGGTCCCGGTAGCGGCGGATCAGGTGGAACTCGTGCCAGGTGACGTACTCGTGGTGCCCGGGGAAGACGAGCAGGTCGTAGCGGCGCGCGAGCGCCTCCGCGCTCTGCACGCGCTCGAGGTCCTCGGCCGTGAGAAAGTCGGCACGCCTCCCCGCCGACCGCAGCCAGCGGAGGAACGGCAGGTCGTCCCGCCGGAACCGCGGCGGCATCCCGTCCCCCATGAACGGCCTGCCGAGGCGCGCGCTCTCGCGGCGACGCGTTGCGTACCAGCTGTCGCCCGTGCCGTCCCCGTCGCCGTCCGTGAGGTTGTACGCCTCCCAGGTCCTGGTCGGGAGCACGACGGCGACGCGTGGTCGAGCGGCCGAAGCGGCACGGACGACCAGCGGGGCGCGAGACACGATCCCTCCCCCGCTGAGCTCGGCCGCGTAGACCCCGGGCTGCCACCGCCCGATCCCCACCCCGACGGTCGTCTCGCGCCCGAGGATCGCGATGCGGCGCTCCTTCGACACCGGGCGCTCGTCGACGACGTCCACGAAACGGACGGCGAGGGAGCGCACCGGGCTGTCGACGCGAAGGGTCGCGACGTCGCCCGGCGCGTAGCTCTCGCGAGCAAAGCGCACGTGGATCCCCCGCACGCGGACCACCGGGGCGTCCAGCACGACGCGCGTGCCCGGCCGGATGACCGTCACGTGGGTCACGTACGTCCGCGCGGCGGTCTTCGGCCCCGGCGTCCACACGAGCGTCGTGAGCCCGCGCGGCGCAGCAATGCGCTGCACGTGGACGACGCCGGGCTGCGGCTTGCGTTGCGCGACGACCAGCTCGAGCGTGGCCGGTCGCTCGAGACGGACGCGAAAGGCGGCGCAGTCGGCCATCCCGTCCCCGTCGGGCGTGATCGCAACGGATGCGCGGGTCGCCGGCACCCGCTGCCCGCACGCGCCGACGCGGACCTGCTCCGCCGCAGGCGGCCGATCCTGCGCGACCGCGGCAGGGACGCACAGGAGCCCGAGCGAGGCGATCGCGAGCGTGGTTGTCCTCACATCGTGCTCGATGGTACGAGCACCCCCGGACCGCGACCATCCCCCGTTCGATGCGCCCGGAGGGGATAGTGTCGCGCCGGTGAGCGCCGCTCGGAAGCTCCTCGTCGCCAACCGCGGTGAGATCGCGGTCCGCATCGTCGCGACGTGCCGGAAGCGCGGGATCGCGACCGTGGCCGTGACGGGGCCGGGTGACGCGGGCGCCTCTCCACGCGCGGGTCGCGGACGAGGCCGTCGAGGTCCCGTCCTACCTCGACGCCGACGCGCTCGTCGCGGCGGCGCTCGGCGCGGGCGCGACGCTCGTCCACCCCGGCTACGGCTTCCTCGCCGAGAGCGCAGCGTTCGCCGAGACGGTGGTCGCGGCCGGGCTGACGTGGGTCGGCCCGCCGCCCGACGTGCTGCGCCGGGGCGGCGACAAGCTCGAGGCGAAGCGGATCGCGACGAGCGTCGGCGTCCCGACGCTGCCGACGGGCGACGCAGCCGAGCTCGGCTTTCCGCTCCTCGTCAAGGCCACCGCGGGCGGCGGCGGGACGCGGGATGCGGGTCGTCGAGCACGCGGACGAGCTGGACGACGCGCTCGAGTCGGCCGCGCGCGAGGCGGAGGCCGCCTTCGGCGACGGGACCGTCTACTGCGAGCGCTACCTCCAGAGCCCGCGGCACGTCGAGGTGCAGCTGATCGGCGACCGCCATGGGACCGTGCTCGCGCTGGGAGAGCGCGACTGCTCGGTGCAGCGGCGCCACCAGAAGGTCGTCGAGGAGTCGCCGCCGCCCCGCCTGTCGCCTGCGCTCCGGGGGCGAATCGCCGGGCACGCCGTCGCGTTCGCTCGCGCGCTCGGCTACGAGAACGCCGGAACGGCCGAGTTCCTCGTCGAGGGCGACGAGGTCTTCTTCCTCGAGCTGAACGGCCGGATTCAGGTCGAGCACCCGGTCACGGAGGCCGTGACGGGCCTCGACCTCGTCGACCTGCAGCTCCGCGTCGCCGACGGCGAGGCTCTCGCGGGGCTCGACCCGGTGACCCGCGGCCACGCGATCGAGGCGCGCCTGTACGCCGAGGACCCGCGGACGTTCCTGCCGCAGCCCGGCCCCGTGCGACGCCTTCGCCTGCCGTCCGGCGTCCGGGTCGACGCGGGCGTCGAGGCAGGCGACGAGGTCGGCGCGAGCTACGACCCGATGATCGCCAAGCTGATCGCCGTCGGCGAGGACCGCGACGAGGCGCTCGAACGGCTCGCCGCCGCGCTCGAGGAGACGGTCGTCGAGGGCGTCACGACCAACCTGCCGTTTCTCCGCTGGCTCGTCGGGCATCCGGCGTTCCGCGCCGGCGACGTCTCGACCGACTTCCTCTCGCGCTACATCCCGTTGTCGTCGCCCCCGCTCCCCGCGCCGCCCGGTCCCTGGGACGGGGCCTGGCGACTCAATCTGCCCCCCGCGCCGAGCCTCGCGCCGCTCCAGGTCGAGGCGGCCGCGCACACCGGCGCCGCGGGCGGCGGTGGAGACGGGCGGATCGTGTCGCCGATGCCCGGCAAGGTGATCGAGGTCCGCGTCGCGGTGGGCGATGCGGTCGAGTCGCACCAGCCGCTCGTCGTCCTCGAGGCGATGAAGATGGAGCAGGTGGTGACGGCGCCGTACGACGCAGGCATCCGGTCGGTCGACGTCCGGGTCGGCGACCAGGTGACATCCGGCGCGGTCCTCGTCACGCTGGAGACGGCATGACGGTGCTCACGACCCACGTCGCCCGCGACGCGGCCTTCGACCGGCGTGCGGCGCGGATGCAGGCGCTCGTCGACGAGCTTCGCGAGCGCACCGCGCTCGTCGCGGCCGGCGGAGGCGAGAAGTCCCTCGAGCGGCACCGTTCCCGCGGCAAGCTGCCGGCGCGGGAGCGGATCGACCGGCTCGTCGACCCCGGCACCGCGTTTCTCGAGCTGAACGCCCTCGCGGCCTGGGATCTCTACGACGGGGAGGCGCCGTCGGCGGGCATCGTCACGGGCATCGGGGTCGTCGAGGGCCGCACGTGCGTGATCGTCGCGAACGACGCCACGGTGAAGGGCGGCACGTACTTCCCGCTCACGGTGAAGAAGCATCTCCGTGCCCAGGAGGTCGCGGAGCAGAACCACCTGCCGTGCATCTACCTCGTCGACTCGGGCGGCGCGTTCCTGCCGCTCCAGGACGAGGTCTTCCCCGACCGCGACCACTTCGGCCGGATCTTCTACAACCAGGCCCGCATGTCCGCGAAGGGCATCGCGCAGATCGCCGTCGTGATGGGCTCGTGCACTGCCGGCGGCGCCTACGTGCCGGCGATGTCGGACGAGACGATCATCGTCCGCGGCACCGGCACGATCTTCATCGGCGGGCCGCCGCTCGTGAAGGCGGCCACCGGCGAGGAGGTGACCGCCGAGGAGCTCGGCGGCGCCGACGTCCACACGCGCCGGTCCGGCGTCGCCGACCACTACGCGACCTCCGACGAGCATGCGCTCGCGCTCGCCCGGCAGATCGTCCGCAATCTCGGCGACCAGACGCCCTCTCCGTGGGAGCTCACGGACCCCGAGCAGCCCGTCGTCGACCCGGCCGATCTCCACGGGCTGGTCCCGGAGGACTTCCGTCACGAGCTCGACCCTCTCGAGCTGATCGCACGAATCGTCGACGGCAGCCGCTTCCACGAGTTCAAGGGGCTCTACGGCGAGACGCTGGTGTGCGGCTTCGCGCGAATCGAGGGCTTCCCGGTCGGGATCCTCGCCAACCGCGGGATCCTCTTCGCGGAGTCGTCGCAGAAGGGCGCGCACTTCATCGAGCTCGCCTGCAAGCGGCGGATCCCGCTCGTGTTCCTCCAGAACATCACGGGGTTCATGGTGGGCCGCGAGTACGAGGAGGGCGGCATCGCGCGCGACGGCGCCAAGCTCGTGATGGCGGTCGCGTGCGCGGACGTCCCGAAGTTCACGGTCGTCACCGGCGGCTCGTTCGGCGCGGGCAACTACGCGATGTGCGGCCGCGCGTATGCGCCGCGCCAGCTCTGGATGTGGCCGAACGCACGGATCTCGGTGATGGGCGGCGAGCAGGCGGCAACCGTGCTGACGATGGTCGGCGATGCGGACCCTGACGAGATCCGCGCGAAGTACGAGCGCGAGGGCTCGCCGTACCATTCGACGGCGCGGCTCTGGGACGACGGGATCATCGACCCGCGCGACACACGGCGTGTACTCGGACTCGGGCTCGCCGCGGCCGCCAACGCGCCGGTGCTCGATACCAGTTTCGGGGTCTTTCGGATGTAGGACGAGCGCCGAGGGCTATCCGCGGCCGAGCACGGGGCTTACGATCATCGGTCATGTCCCCTGGCGTCGTGGGACGGGAGGCCGAGCTCGCGTCCCTTCGCGACTTCATCTCGAGCATCCCGACGGGAGCGGTCGTGCTCGCGCTCGAAGGCGACGCAGGGGTGGGGAAGACAACCCTCTGGGAGGCGGGTCTCGAGGAAGCGGGCGACCGTGGATCCCGCGTCCTTGCGGCGCGCCCGGCCGAAAGCGAGACGGCCCTCTCGTTCTCCGGCATCGGCGATCTCCTGGGCCCCGTGCTCGACGAGGCGCTCGCGCCGCTACCGGCGGCGCAGAGGCGGGCGCTCTCGCGCGCGCTCGTCCTCGGCGACGACGTGGGCCTGCCGCCGGACCCCCACGCGATCGGTCTCGCGCTCCTGAGCTCGATACGTGCGCTCGCCGACGAGCTCCCGGTCGTCGTCGCCGTCGACGACGCCCAGTGGCTCGACCCGGCGTCGGCCAGTGGACTCGCCTACGCGGGACGGCGGCTTCGGGCCGAGCGCGTCGGCGTGCTCCTCTCGCGCCGTTCGGGACTCGAAAGCACGCTCCTCGGCGAGCTACGACGTGCATTGCCCCGCGACCGCGTCATGGAGGTCGACGTGGGCCCACTCGACGCCGGCGCACTGCATCGCGTTGTGGAGTCACATCTCGGACTGGTCCTGCCGAGACCGGTTCTCGACGAGGTGCGGGACGCATCCGGCGGCAACCCGTTCTACGCCCTCGAGATCGTCCGCACCCTGCAGCGCAGCGGCGTCGTCCGTGGATGGAGGGCAGCCCTTGCGTGTCCCCGAGTCGCTGCACGACCTCGTCCACGGACGGCTGCTCGCACTGCCTCCGCAATGCCGTGAGTTCCTGCTCGCGGCAGCGGCGCATGCACATCCCACGATCGACGTCACGGAAGCAGCGTCGGGAATCGACCGTGAGGCAGGCCTTCGCCCCGCACTCGAGGCGCACGTCGTGGACGTCGACCAGAGCCGAATCCGCTTCACGCATCCGCTCCTCGCCGCGGGCGCTTATGAGACCGACAATCCTGCGCGGCGAGCGGAGATTCACGCTCGGCTGGCCGAGCTTCTCGAGGATCCCGAAGCGCGAGCATGGCAGTTGGCGGCGTCGAGCGGATCGCCGGACGAGGCGGTCGCGGCCAAGCTCGAGGAGGCCGCAGAGCACGCACGAGGCAGGGGAGCTCCACGGTCCGCCGCTTTCATGCTCGACCGGGCAGCCGAATTGACCGCGTCTGAACGCCCAGACGACGCGTTGCGACGTGCGGTGGGTGCGGCATACCTGCACTTCGAGTCAGGAGACTCACGTCGAGCCGAGACCCAGCTGCGTGACTTGATCGCCCCGCTATCACCGGGTCCGCAGCGTGCGCGAGCCACCGTGGTCCTCGCGCGTATCCGCCTCTACGAGGCGCCGGACGAGGCGGCCGAGCTCTTCGCCCAGGTGGTGGCGGAGGCGGAGGGCGATCGCGAGACACTCGCTGTCGCCCACGAGGGCTTCGCCTCATGCAGCTTCTGGATGTTCGAGCGACTCGACGAGGGGCTCCGGCACTCCGAGGTCGCACTTGCGCTCGCCCGGGAGATCGGCGACGAGGCGCTTGCCGCGGACGTGCTCATAACTCTGCTTTCGGCAGAGGCGTTGCTGGGTCGACCCTCCGCTAAGACGACGGCCGACAGGGCTGCAGCACTCCAGGACTCCGCAGCGGACCGGCGCATCCTCGACCAACCACTCGTCTCTCTTGCCGAGTACTGGAAGTGGGTCGATTCGCACGAACGGGGCCGCGCGGTGCTCGTCGACCTGATGCGACATGCACACGACCTCGGCGACGAGAACGCTCCGCCATGGCTCCTCTTCCTCCTTGGCGACGTCGAGCGTCTTCTCGGAAATCTCGAAGCCGCGCTCGATTGTGCGCGAACCGGGAAGGAGGCGGCCGACCAGTCGGGACAGCCTCTCTTCGCCAGGCACAACCTCGCACTCGAGGCCCTTGTTCAAGCCCAGCTGGGTCGTCCCAAGCAGACGAGAGACGCGGCCCGCGGCGTGCTCGAAGCGACGGCCGAAAACTATGGGCGCCTCGTCGCCGGGGAGGCGCTCGGCCACCTAGCGCTCGTCCTCGCCGCGCCGGAAGAGGCTATGGCGCAACTCGAGCCATTTCTCGCCTTCGTTCGCAGAGAGGCCATCGCCGAACCCGGCGCGTGCCGGTTCGCCATCGATCTGATCGAGGCTCTGGTCGAGCTCGGGCGGCGAGACGAAGCCCTCGAGATCCTCGGCTGGTACGAGGGCAACGCTCGCCGGCTCGAGCGTGCCTCTGCGCTCGCCAACTGCCGACGTTGCCGCGGGCTCCTCGCAGCCCAGGCCGGAGAGCTCGGCGCCGCGCTCGCCGACTATGAAGACGCGCTCGCGTGGCATGACCGAGCGAGGATCCCGCTCGACAACGGCCGGACGCTGCTCGCGCTCGGTGTCGCGCAGCGACGCGCGAAGCGACGACGCGAGGCGCGCGCAACGCTGGAGAAAGCCCTCGCCCTCTTCGAGCGGATCGGCGCCGCGCTGTGGGCGGAGCGTGCCCGCGGTGAGCTTCGCCGGATCAGCGGTCGTGCACCCACGGCGGGCGCCCTCACCCCCGCCGAGGAACGTGTTGCGGCCCTCGTTGCCGGGGGAAAGACGAATCGCGAGGTTGCCGCCGCCCTGTTCGTCTCCGACCGGACGGTCGAGGGGCACCTCTCGCGCATCTTCGGGAAGCTCGGCGTCAGGCACCGCACCGAGCTGGCTCGTGCGCTCGAATCTCGCCAATCACAGGGGATCGCAGGGTCAAACACGGGTGATTCGCCCGTTTCGGCAGAGCCGACCGCTCCATAGCCTCGAGACAGGTGGCCAGGAAGGTCACCCGGAGACAAGGAGATGGAGCGATGACCAAGATCTCGTTCATCACCGCCGTTGTCGGCGCGGCGCTCGTGCTCGCCGTTCCCGCGTTCGGCGACTCGTGGGGTGCCGACCAGAATCAGGCAACCGTCCGCGTTTCGCCGGACCTCGCCGATCGGGTCGCCGCCGCGAGGCAACAGGAGCTCACGAGCATGCTCGACGCCCGCGAGCGCTCCTTCGCGGCGAAGAGGGAGGCCACGAGAGTCGCCTCGCCGGATCCCGTTCGCGACGATCGCTTCCGGCTCGACCCGGCCGGCGTCCCCACCCCCACCGCCGCGATCAGCTCGCCCCGTGACGTCGAGTGGCTGCAGATCGGGATCGGATTCGGCGGCGGCGTCCTGCTCGCGATCGGGCTGTTCCTGGCCACGCGGATCACGCGTCCGCGCCTGCCCGCCCACTGATCAGGCCACCAACGAGCGGGAAACCGGAAAGGAGCCACCCCATGCAATCCAGTACGAGACTGTTCCCGCTCAGGGGCCCGTTGCTCGGTGTGGCCGTGGTGTCACTGACATTGGCGGTGGCGATGGTGGCGGGCTGTGGCGGCAGTGAGATTGCCTTCACACCGGTGGAGGGCACGGTGAGCGCCTACTGCGACACCTTCCGGGCCTGGCACGTGCACGAGCTCGATGGTGAGGGCGATGATCAGCCCAACGCCGCCGCTTTCGAGAGGTACTGGAACGATTACCTCGAGTTCAACGCGACGTCGCTCGAGCAGGCGCCGCCGGTCATCCGCGACGAGTGGGTGCTGAGTGAGCGCGCCATTCGAACCGTCTTGACACCGGTGCTCGAGAAGTACGACTTCGATATGGAGAGGATGGCGCGTGAGGGGACTCCCGCCGATCGGGCCCTCTCCGAGCCACCCGCCGACGTGCAGAAGGCGCAGGCCGCGATCCATGCCTACGAAGCCGGGGTATGCGGTGTGGACCCGCCACCTGCCGCGGACGTCGTCTTCGCAGCCGACGGATCCTCCAACCCGTACTGCACGGCGCTCCGCACGCTCGACAGCGGCTTCGAGAAGGTCGAGTTCTCGCGGTTCGACCCGGACGTGATGCGGACGGTTTTCACCGCGGACGGCTTCACGGAGGCTCTCGGAGCGCTGGATGCGGCGGCTCCAGCCGAGATTGCCGCAGACGTCGAAGCCGAGACCGAGTGGTTTCGCACCCGCTGGAGCGACGTCGTCGCCGAGTTCGGGTATGACATCCGCCGCATCTGGCTGGACGGCACCCCCGAGGATCGGGCCGTGTTCACCTTTTCCCATCCCGACGTCGTCGAGCACGACTCCCGCCTCACGGCCTACGAGGAGCAGCGCTGCACCGACTAGGGAAGGAGCCAGAACGGCCCGGTCAGGCCGACCCGGTCGAGGATCGCCTGGTTCTGCTCACGCGTGTGCGGCAGCCAGTCCGGCGAGAGCCGGTCGTGCCACCAGGCGGCCGCGAGCTCGGCGAGCGTCCCCACGGGGATCGTCGCTCCCGGCTCCCGCCCTGCGAGCCAGCGCTCGATGTGCTCTTCCGACCGGAAGAGGTTCATCGCCCCTCAGGTGAAGACGATGTCGTCCCACCAGTGGGCGGCCGGGACGAGGCAGTGGAACACGAGGCGCTCGTCGTCCGGGCGTCCGTCACGGACCGTGATCTCGATCGGGTCGCCGCAGTCGCGACAGCTTGTCTCGATCTGCCCGTCCGTGTGGAGCGCCGCGCAGATGCCGAACGCGTCCCAGGCGCAGTTCGCGTACCACCGCCGCCCGTCGGCCTCCACGACGTGCGGCGTCGGGACGCCCGAGAACGGGTTCGCCATGATCAGCGTGTCCGTGAGCGGGTCGAGGACGATCGCGTGCGCGTCGTGCAGCCGACGCCAGCCGGCGATCACCTCGTCGACCGTAGCGCCCTCGCGGCCGGCGACCTCGTCGGCGCTCGGAGCGCGGCCCCGCTCGACGAAGAGGCCGTACGTGGCGTTCCGGAGCGCGATGTCGCGTTCCTCCACTCCGTCACTCCCCCGTGAACTTCGGTTGCCGCTTCTCGACGAAGGCCTCGACACCCTCCCGGAAGTCGGCCGTCTGGCGAAGGAGCCCGTACGCGAGCCCTTCGAGCTCGAGCCCGACGTGGAGCGGGCTGTCGTAGGCCGCGTTCAGCACGCGCTTCGCCATCGCGAGTGCGAGCGGCGAGTGGGCGGAGAGCTCCTCGACGAGCGACGCGACCGCGTCGGTCGAGCTCCGCCGTCGGCACGACCTGCCCGACGAGGCCGAGCGCGAGCGCCTCCTCCGCCGGCACGCGGCGGCCGCGCATGACGATGTCCTTCGCGCGGCCGAGACCGACCATCCGCGCGAGGCGCTGCGTCCCGCCCGAGCCCGGGATCATCCCGATCGTCACCTCGGGGAGGCCGAGCTGCACGTCGTCCGAAGCGATGCGGAAGTCGCAGGCGAGCGCGAGCTCGAGCCCGACCCCGAACACGTAGCCCTGGAGGCGGGCGATGACCGGCTTCGAGCAGCGCTCGGGCGCCGCCACGTTGCGGGCGAGCTGCGACACGATCCATGGTGAGCGTTCGAGGAAGCCGGCGATGTCGCCCCCCGCGGTGAAGGCGCCGCCCGCGCCGGTGAGGACGACGAAGCGCACCTCGTCGTCCGCGTCGAGGTCGGCGAACGCCGCCGAGAGCTGGTCCCGTGCGGGCATCGAGACGCGGTTGAGCTTGCCCGGGACGTCGAGAGTGATCGTCGCGACCACCCCATCCCGCTCGATCCTGAATCCGTCGTGGTCCGTCACGCGTTCTCCTCGTCTCGCAGCAGCCGTCGCAGGATCTTCCCCGATGCGCTCTTCGGCAGCGCGTCGAGGTGCCGGTACTCGCGTGGGCGCTTGAAGCGCGCGAGCGACGAGCCGAGGCAGTGAGCGTCGAGCTCGTCGCCGGTCGCCGTCCCCACCACGACGGCGACGACGCGCTGGCCGAGGCGCTCGTCCGGCGCACCGACGACCGCGACCTCGTCGACCGCCGGGTGAGCGGCCAGCACGTCCTCCACTTCGAGGGGATGGATGTTCTCGCCACCCGAGACGATCATGTCGTCGACCCGCCCGTCCAGCCACAGGTCGCCGTCGTCGTCGAGGTGCCCCGTGTCGCCGGTGCGGTACCAGCCCGCCCGCATCGACTTCGCATCCGCGTCGGGCCGCTTCCAGTAGGCCGCGAACGCCTCGTCCGAGCCCATATGCACGAGGATCTCGCCGCCGTCGTCGATCCGGAGCCGCGTGTTGACAGCCGGACGGCCGGCGCACCCCGGCTTCGACACCTGGTCGCGTCCGATCGCGAACGTGTAGATCTCGGTCGAGCCGTAGTGGTTGACGAAGACCTCGGGCCGGAAGAGGTCGACGCAGCGCCGGACGAGGGTCGACGTCATCGCTGCGCCGGCGTAGCCGAGCGCGCGCACCGAGGACACGTCCGCCACGGCTGCATCCGGGTGGTGCACGAGGTCATGGAAGAGCGTCGGCGCGAGGTACAGGGACGTGATCCGCTGCTCCGCGATGAGCCGGAGCGCCTCGCCCGCATCCCAGCGCGGCTGCGGGACGAAGCAGCCTCCGACCAGGTGCATCGCGAGCAGCGAGTGGATCCCCATCGTGTGGTAGAGCGGCATCACGCCGAGCGTCCGGTCGCGCCAGGCGTAGCCGTGCTGGAGGGCCTGCGACCACGCGCCCGCGCGGTCGGCCGCATGCGAGCGCGGGACGCCCTTCGGTCGGCCCGTCGTCCCGGACGTGTAGAGGAGGAGCGAGACTTCCCGCTCGTCGCGATCGAGCTCGCCGGAGTGGGCCGGGCCTTCGGGCAGCGGCTCGTCCTCACGGATCACGATCGCGGCGCCGGAGTCCTCGATGCAGTAGGCGAGCTCGTCCTCGGAGAGCCGCCACGAGAGCGGCACGGCGACGGCTCCGGCCCACTGACACGCCCAGTAGAGGAGCGCGGTCTCGAGCCGGTTGTCGAGGACGAGCGCCACGCGGTCGCCCGGCGCCGCGGCCAGGCCGCCGGCGATCGTGCGCACCCGCGGGAGCAGGTCGCCGTACGGGATTCCGGGGTAGGCCTCGAGCTCGGGGTGACGCTCGGAGGCGCCGAGCAGCGACTCGGCGAGGTTCATGCGCCTGCGGCCTCCGCGATGGCGTCGACGATCGGTGCGTAGCCCGTGCAGCGGCAGAGTTGGCCGGAGAGCATGTCGACGATCTCGGCGCGCGTCGGCGTCCCCCGGGACAGGAGGTCGGTCGCGGCCATCAGGATCCCGGGCGTGCAGAAACCGCACTGGAGCGCGTGGTGCCGCCGGAACGCCTCCTGCAGCGGTGTCAGCCCGGACCGACCCGCGAGCGACTCGACGGTCGACACCGTGGCCCCGTCGACCTGCACGGCGAGCAGGCAGCAGCCGCGCACCGCCACGCCGTCGAGCAGCACCGTGCAGGCGCCGCAGACCCCGTGCTCGCACCCGACGTGGGTGCCGGTCAGGCCCAGCCGGTGGCGAAGGAAGTCGGTGAGGAGCAGTCGCGGCTCGACGAGCTCGCGCACGGATCGGCCGTTGACGGTCAGCTCGATCTCGATCATCGGGCCCGCTCGACCGCGCGCGCCACGAGGGTGCCGGTCAACGCGCGGAGGTAGGAGGCGGAGGCATGGGTCGTCGAGGGAGGGTCGACGAGGGTCGCCGCGACCGCGCCCGCGTCCGCCGCTGCCTCCACGCCCGAGGAGCCGACGAGCAGCGCCTCGACCTCGGCGAGGCGCGTCGGCCGGTCGGTCACGGCGCCGACGCCGACGCGCGCCGCCACGATGCGACCATCCTCCTCGCGTCGGAGCACCACCGCGGCCATCGACTGTGCGAAGTCGCCGTGCCGGAGGGAAAGCTCCTCGAATGCGCTCCTCTCTTCCTGCGCGTGTGGCCAGAGCGTCTCGACCACGAGCTCTCCCGGCCCGAGCGTCGTGAAGAAGTGCGTGACGAAGAAGTCCGCCGCCGCGATCTCGCGTCGTCCGCTCCGGCTCGCGGCCACCACCGCTCCGTCGAGGACGACGAGGCAGAGCGGAAGCTCCGCGGCTCCGTCCGCATGGGCGATCGAGCCCCCTACGGTTCCGCGGTTCCGCGTCACGAAGTGCCCGACGAACGGCAGCGCTTGCCGCACGAGTGGGTGGATGCGCTCGTCGTTCGAGAGCGCCGCCTGGCGGACGGTCGCGCCGATCCGGACGTCGCCGTTCGTGGACACTTCACCGAGACCGGCGTCGTTGATGTCGACGAGGACGCTCGGTCGGACGAGGCGCATGTTCAGCGCGGGAACGAGGCTCTGGCCGCCTGCGATCGGCTTCGCGTCCTCCCCGCCCGCTGCGAGAGCCGCGAGCGCCTCCTCGACCGAACGGGCGCGGACGTACTCGAACGGCGGCGGCTTCATCCGTCCACCGGCTCGATCAGCCCCCACACCCGAGGAGGCGTGAGCGGAAGCACGACGTCCTCGCGTCCGAGCGCGTCCGCGACGGCATTGGCGATCGCGACCGGCGCCGACATCGTGTTCCCCTCGCCGAGGCCCTTCGCCCCGAGAGGCGTGAACGGGGACGGCGACGAGAGATGGCCGATCCGCGGCACCGGCAGATCGGGCGCCGTCGGCGTCAGATAGTCGACGAGCGACCCCGTCAGCAAGCCGCCTGTCTCGTCGTAGACGTGGCGCTCGAAGAGCGCGGCCCCCGCGCCGTGCGCGAGGCCGCCGAGGATCTGGCCGTCCGCGAGACGGGGGTT
The DNA here is from genome assembly GCA_963814565.1 of uncultured Actinomycetes bacterium. GTDB lineage: Bacteria > Actinomycetota > Thermoleophilia > Gaiellales > Gaiellaceae > Gaiella. Next base: position 672,571 of record CAWFDO010000015.1, on the reverse strand, counting down.
GAGGAGGACGCCGGCGTCGTGCACCGTCACGTAGTCGGTCACCGAGACGGCGCCCGTCTCGGCATCGATCTCGACCGCACAGACGTCGACGAGGAGCCCGTGCGCGGCGGACGACGCGACGCGATCCTCGTCGTCCGGAGGGTCGAGGTTCGGCGCCGCCCAGAACGCGACCGTCGCGAGCCCCGGATCCATGCCCTCGGGAAGGCTCTCGGGGTTCCAGTGCGCCATCCCCGCCACCCGGCGCAGCGAGAGCTCCGGGTCGCCGACGTGGGCGCGAATCGCGTCGACCTTGGCGCGTATGCGTCGCGCCGCGAGCTGCACCGCCCCCACGCCGACCCCCGAGAAGCGCGACGAGTAGTTCCCGGACGCAACCGTCCAGGGCGTCGTTCTGCGTGTCGAGCTCGGAGAGCACCGTGACGTCGTCGGGCGCGCAGCCGAGCTCGTCCGCGACCACCTGCGCACAGACGGTCCGATGCCCCTGTCCCTGCGGGGTCGTCCCGAGACGCACCGTGATCCCGCCGAGCGGGTCCACGGCGAGCGACGCCCCCTCTGCGTTCCCCGACTTCGGCGCCGTCCCGGCTCGCTCGACCGCCGTCTGGGCCAGCGTGATGTAGCCCATGTTCGAGATCGACGGCTCCACGACGCAGGCAAGCCCGATCCCCGCGAGCCGTCCCTCGGCGCGCGCGGCGGAGACCCGGTCACGCAGCTCGTCGTAGCGCGCGAGGTCGAGCGCCCGGTCGAGGCAGGCCTCGTAGTCGCCGGAGTCGTACAGCGCACCGGACGGCGTCCGGTACGGCATCGCGTGGGCGGGCACGAGGTTGCGCCGGGCGAGCTCCGCGGGATCGAGACCGAGCCGACTCGCTGCGATCGCCATCGTGCGCTCCAGCCCGAAGTAGAGCTGCGGTCCCCCGAACCCGCGGTTGAGGCCGGAGGGAACGGTGTTCGTGAGCACGACCCGGTACCGGGCGGCCACGTTCCGCACGGCGTAGGCGCCCGAAAGCGAGCCGTGCATCCGGTAGAGCGTGGCCGGCTCCGGCGCTCTGACGTAGGCGCCGACGTCCTCGGTCGCGTCGTATCGGAGGGCGACCAGCTCACCGTCCTGCATGAAGCCCGCCTCGATCGTCGTCGCGCGCCCGGTCGCGGCCGAGCTCGCGGCGAGGTGCTCGAGCCGGTCCTCCGTCCACCGGACGGGCACACCGAGCGCGCGCGACGCGAGCCCGACGAGCACGACGTAGGGCAAGCACGGCTGCCTTGATGCCGAACGAGCCGCCCGAGTCGGGAGGCGTGACGAGTCGGAAGCGGTCCCCGCGCAGGCCGAGGGCGGCCGCGGCGACGCCGTGCAGGGTGAAGGGGCCCTGGAAGTTCGCCCACGCCGTCAGCCGTCCCGCTCCCTCGTCCCAGTCGCACACGACGCCGAAGCACTCCACGGGCATGCACGTGAATCGCGGGACACGGAACGTCTCTCGGACGACGAGATCGGCCCGGGCGAGCGCGTCGTCGACGTCTCCGTAGTGGAACGAGCGGTCGTGGATCGCTGCGACGCCGAGCGGATCGACGACGGGATCGAGGGGCTCGTAGTCGACGGCCACGAGCTCCGCCGCGTCCTCGGCGACGTACCGGTCGCGCGCGACGACGACGGCGAGCGGCTCGCCCACGTAACGCGCGGTGCCCGCTGCGGCCGCGTAATGGGGAATCGGCGAGTCGATCGCCGCCGGGAACGGCTTCGACAGCCGGACGACGTCCGCTCCTGTCAGCACGCCGAGCACGCCGTCGACCGCGAGCGCCGCGGTCGGGTCGACCGTGACGTTGGCGTGTGCGAGCTGCGAGCGGACGATCGCGGCGTGCCAGGCGTGCGGAACCGGCTCGAGGTCGTCGATGAAGCGCCCCTCGCCGCGGAGCAGCGCCTCGTCCTCGAAACGCTCGAGCGAGCGCCCCACCCACATCGTGTGCTTCGCGGCGACGGCCACCGACGGAGCATCGCACGGCCGAGGTTCTCAGCGGCGCGGAATCCGCTCGCGTGCGGCGGCGAGCTGCTCCTCGCTCGGAAGGCCCCCTTCGAGCGCCCGAAACACCTCGAGCACGGCACGCGGGCTCCGGGCATGGCGCGTCGCCGCGAGCGTCAGCGGCTCTCGGACGGCGCCCCCGCAGTGCGCGCAGGGGAACTGGATCTCCCCCATCAGCTTCGCGGCGCGGCCGTCCGGGAACATCCGCAGGAGCTCCAGGATGGTCGTCGAGCCGCGGATCTCGCGGCCGACGTCGTCTCCGGCGGACGCGCCCGACGCCCGGAGACCGGGGATCGTGCGTCGCGCCGAGTCGTCCACGTGGCTACGTCTGCCCTGCGTGCGCGAACACGTGGCGATCGCTGTGATCCATACGCACCGCGTTCCGCGGCAGCTGGTAGCGGGCGTAGGGCAGCACGACGACCTTCGCGTCGGAACCGTGACGCTCGAACGCAGCGGCGAGCGCCTCGTCGATCGAGGTCGTCGCCTCGAGGCCGATGTCCGCGGCCATCTCGAGGTTCTCCTCGAGCGTCACGACCGTCAGGTGCTTCCGCGTCATCACCTCGTAGATCGGCACCCAGATGCAGCCGGCCCACATCTGGATCGCGCGCGCGTGGATGTCCCGGAGCACACGCTCGTAGTTCGCCGGGCGTCGCCGGCATGTACGGCTTCATCAGGTCCATCAGCGCGAAGCCGGGGAAGTCGCCGATCGCGGTGGAGACGCCCGGCGATGGGCTTGCGTAGATCAGCGTGCCGCCGTCCTTGACGACGAGGTCGGCGGACATGCAGCCCCACCCGGTATGGAAGAAGAGGTGGTCGGTGGGCGCGAACACACCGCAGATCGCGATGTCCGCCTGGCCGTGCTCGGGGACGAACGACTCGTACGCGTAGATGTCGTTGAAGCGGCGGATCGCCTCGCGGTGCGCCTCGGGATGCGAGCCGAAGAGGACGTCGATCACGCGGCCGTGCGTGTCGAGGAGGACGTTCATCGTGCAGTCCAGGCCGCACATCGAGGCGACCTCGTCGATGTCCGACCGCATCGGGCCGCAGTACGCGCCGTAGTGCGTCTGGGGCGAGGTCACGAACGCGCAGTGGTTCGACTCGACCGTCTCGTCGGAGACGACGCCCGGGAGGATCAGCTTGCCGCCCCCACCCGCGCCCCAGTGGTTCGCCTGCGCCTGGCCGATCGTGATCCGGAGGGCGGCGGACGCGACCTCGTTCAGCAGCCAGACCGGCGTGCCGCCCGACGACACGCCCACGTACGTGTACGCGTCGACGTTCTGCGGGTCGTTCTGGGTGAAGGACCAGCCGTTCCGCTCCATCCGCGCGAGGTTGTCCCGGCCCACCTTCTGTTCCGTGTCCGACTCGGACATCGGGAAGACCTTCCCGTTCGCGCAACAGACGCGCACGTCGGTCACGCCGGCCGCCTCGATCGCGTCGAACACCGCGGGCAGGAGCTTCGACGACGGCGTCGGGCGGAACTGGTTGTCGATCACGACCGCGACGCTCTGCTTGCCCGCGAGCAGTGCGGCAAAGGTCGGCCCGCTCGTCGGCTCTGCGAGAGCCACCCGCGCGGCCTCGGCCGGGTCGCCGACGGGCACCGGCTCGTCGGGCTGCACGACCGTGATCAGGTTCGCGGTCGGGATATCGACCTCGAGCGTGTCTCGGTGCTTCTTCGACTCGTCGTCCGTCGCGCCGATCGCGAGCGGATCCATCGACTCGTACGGGATGACGACGCGGGTTGTCTCGCTCATCGGTCCTCCAGGCTCGGTCGATGTGTCCACAGGCGAGATTAGACGATTCGATGACCGACTTCAGGCGGACGTCTGCTCTACGGTGACGCCTATGGACGCGCAGCCGGTCCTCGACCACATCGCGTCGATCACCCCACGGCACGCCTTCACGTTCGTCGGCATCGGCGGGCGCGGTGGTGCGGGCAAGACGACGCTCGCGGCGACGATCGCGGGAGCGCAGGTCGTGTCGACGGACGAGTTCTGGGACGGCGGGGGGTTCGAGCTGTCCCGGCTGCGAGCCGAGGTGTTCGAGCCGCTGATCGCCGGACACGAAGCCCGGTATGCGTCATGGGACTGGACGGCCCGCCGGCCGGGCGGCACGCGCCTGGTGGAGCCGCGAGGGATCGTCGTCGTCGAGGGCGTCTGCGCGCTCCACCGGATGTTCCGTGACGACTACGACGTCCGCGTGTGGGTGGAGGCGCCGTACGAGACGCGCCTCGCGCGCGGCGTCGCCCGTGACGGCGAGGCCGCCCGGGCGACGTGGGTCGAGAGGTGGATGCCGAGCGAGGATCGCTACGTCGAGTCGGACGACCCGATCGCCTGCGCCGACCTCGTCGTCGACGGCGGCTCGTCCCACGGCTAGCCGCGCGGCCAACCGTCCGACGAGCGCGGGAGGATGCGCGCAAACGCTCTCTCAGGAGGTACTTCGATGCGCGTCAGCCCCTCCACCGTCATCGCCGGCGCGGCGCTGTTCTTCGCGCTCGGCGGCTCCGCCGTCGCGGTGACCGAGGCCGTCCGGCCCCAGGCACGCTGCCAGCCCGGCGCTGTCAGGGGCTTCATCGCCGTGAACGGCGATCCGCAGAAGGGCATTGCGAACATCGGCGACGCATTCACGAGCGCGAAGCCCGCCGTCGGCGCGCGCTTCAACTGTGCCGGCGCGGCCCCGCAGGCCCGCAGGGTCAACACCGGCGTCTACGAGGTGCGGTTCGTCGGGAACGGCGGCCAGGTCGCGGTGGCGAGCTCGGCCGGCGCCGAGACAACCGTCGCGGCGCTCGGCGGCGGCGTCTTCCGCATCGGCCTCTGGGTGCCGGGACGCCAGGACGCGGTGGACACACCGTTCAGCGTGATCCTCGTGTAGCCCGACGCTAGCCGTTGCAGACGAGCGCGTTCGGGTAGTCGTTCAGCACGCGTGCGCCGTCGTCGTCGCACACGACGACGTTCTCGATCCGCATCCCGAACGCGCCGGGAACGAGGATCGAGGGCTCGTCGGTGAACGTCATCCCCGCCTCGAGCGCAGTCTCGTCCTCGGGTGAGAGGAAGGGTTGCTCGTGGACGTCCATCCCGATGCCGTGCCCCATCCGGTGGCGGAAGTTCCGGCCGAGCCCCGCCTCCTCGATCGGCGCGCGGCACGCGGCGTTCACGTCGCGTGCGAGGGCGCCGGGCCGGCACGCGGCCCGGCCCGCCTCGAAGGCGGCGAGCATCACGTCGTACGCGTCCCGGAGACCCGGCGCCGGCTCGCCCGCGACCACGGTTCGCCCGAAGTCCGAGCAATAGCCGTCGACGACACCGCCGAAGTCGAACAGCACCGCCGTGCCGTCGGCGAGCGGCCGGCGCGCGGTCGCACCGTGGTTGTCCAGGCTGTCGGGTTCCATTCCGGTGAAGATGTGGGTCGCGAAGGACGGCGTCCGCGAGCCCGCGCTGCGGAGCTCGGCCTCGATCTCCTCCGTGAGCTTCGCCATCGTCACGCCCGGCCGGACGAGCGGCGTGACGGCCTCCATCGCACGTTCCACCGTCCGGCAGGCGCGCTGCATCGCCTCGAGCTCGTCCGCGCTCTTGACGCGTCGGAGCCGGTTCACGAGCGCGGAGCCCGTGCGGAGCCGATCGGCGCCGAAGATCCCTGCCAGGTGAAGCGTCGTCTCGGCCCAGACGCGGTCGCCGACCGCGACCGCTGCGTTGCCGGGAGCGAGTCCCCGCGCGACACGCTCGAAGACCGCGTCGCCGTCGTCGGTCTCGTCCACGACGACGATCTCGCCGTCCGGCGGAACGGGCAGGTCGAAGAGCACCACCATGCGCGGCAGGACGAAGACCGGATCGGCGTCCGGCCGGAAGAACCCACCCGCCACCCAGCCGTGCGGGTAGGAGCTCTGTCCGAAGAACGGGATGCCGCGCTCGACCCCGGAGAGGTACTCGAGATCGCTCGAGAGCCCGAGAAAGAGGAGGTCGACGCCCTCCTCGCGCATGCATGCGGCGAGGCGGCGCTGCCGTCCTGCATGGTCGAACACGCGTCGATCTTAGGGCGCGGCGACGTACCGATCGTCGGCGGCCGACCAGCGCCACGTGCCCGATCCCGCGCGGAAGACCTCCTCGAGGCGCGGAAAGCGGTCGGCGAGCTCGCCGACAGGGCTCCACTCGAACTCCTCGGGGCCGAGGCCCGGCTCGTCGCCGAATTCGATCGTCCAGCCGCTGTCGGCGTCGTCGGACACGTGCTTGGGCGGCCGCTTCGACACGACGGTCGGCGGCGTGGGCCCCCTCAGCGCGCGCTTGCTGGTCCAGGCGTGTTGCGCCTCGTCGTAGCCGAGACCCGCAGGTTCCCCCGAAGACACCGTCTCACCGTACGCGGCCGTCGGCGCGCCGCAATCCCGAGATCGGGTTAGTCTGCGCCGGTGAGCGCGTTCGAGCGCATGGGCGACGTGGCGCCCCAGCAGCTCTTCGACGGGTACCTCGCCCGAACGGTCCACGGCGAGCGGATCACCTTCGCGATCGTCGAGATCGAGCCTGGCTCATCGCTGCCCGAGCACCATCACGAGAACGAGCAGCTCGGGATGGTCGTCCGCGGCTCGATGACCTTCCGGATCGGGGAGGAGGAGCGCGAGCTCGGCCCCGGCGACACGTGGCGCATCCCCTCGAACACCCCCCACTCCGCGTCGGCCGGCCCCGACGGCGCCGTCGCGCTCGACGTCTTCGCACCGACACGGGACGACTGGAAGGCCCTCGACACCCAGGAGCCGCGGGCGCCGCTCTGGCCCTAGAGACGCCCTACGTCCCGGTCGCCGAGAAGTGCATGTAGTCCTTCGTGTCGCCCGTCCAGGAGCCGCCCCAGCCCCATCCGATGGAGGCGAACGCGCGTACGACGGCGGGTGTCACCATGCCCGTGCGTATCCGACCTCGGTCGAGGTACGACCGCCTCGTCGCGTTGCGAACCTTGCCGCAGCCGACGTACGGGTTCTCGCGCGGATTGAGGTCGATCGCGAGGCCGTAGGCGTGGTTCGACCACCGGCCGCTCGCCGCGCCCCCGACGCACGGTGACGGCACCGACTGGCGGCACTCGAAGGAGCCGCTGACGTCCCCGTTCGCCGGCAGCCGGTCGCGCTGCCGGTAGATGTCGAGCTGCATGTAGCGGATCGCGAACCTCACCTCGTAGAGGTGGCGGAAGACCGTCCGGAGCGGGTCGGCGGCGCGACGGTGGACGATGAGCTGCCCGGTGCGCGGCTTGTCCGCGAAGTCCCAGTGCCGCACCGTGAGGACGCGGAGGTCGGAGAGCGGCACCGGGCATCCTGGCTTCCAGTACGCACCCGTGAGCGCTCCTCTGCAGGGACGGCGAGAGCGGGCGGACGGTCGACGCGTAGCCGCCGTCGGCAGCCCGCGCCGCGGTGGACAGCGAGAGGACGGCGAGCGACAGCGCGACCAGGCGTGTCACGCTCCCGAGCGTAGCCGCGTCAGGGTGCGCGCGTCGTCGCGTAGATCGACTGGCGCAGCTCGTCCGCCTCGGGCTCCGTCGCGAGGGACAGGACGGGAACCGGGCGCCCACCGACGTACGACACAGACACGTAGTCGGCGAGCATCCGGCCGAGCCCGGTGTCGGCGACCCAGTCGAGCGGGATCGACTCCGCGTTCAGGCGGCTGGGCGGGCGCCAGGTCGCGCCGCCGTCGCCCGACCGCACCAGAAAGGCGTCGACCGCCTTGCACCCGGCACAGCCGTGCGACTGCGTCACCGAGTAGGCGACGATCGCGACGCTGCCGCGTGCACGCGCCGAGGGATCGACGGCGAGCGCGGGAACGAACCGATCGACCGCGGTCTCGATCGGCCCGAACGGGACGCGGCGCGGCTGCGTCCATGCAACACCGTCGCGCGAGGTGACGAGGGCGATGCTGTTCGCGGTGCACTGCGGGCTGAACCGACAGTCGGCCCAGGTCGCGTAGACCGTGCCGCCGGCGTCGACGTCCGCCGACACGAAGGGCGGTGCGCGCACGCCGGCGATGTCCTCCGTGAGCAACGAAGCGACCCGGCGGGACAGCTCGAACGTCACGCCGCCGTCGAGCGAGCGGGCCATCTGGATCGAGTCGACGTTGGGGTCGATCGAGCCGAAGACGCTGAAGAGGACGAGCAACGCGCCGTCGGGGCGGATGACCGGGTACGCCCCGTTCCCGCGGTAGTCCGGCGACGGGACCGGCGCGGCCGCGGCGTCGGACCACGTCCCGCCGCCGTCGGTGGAGCGCCGTGTGCGGATCTGGCCGCTCTGGACGTCGAGGTACACGAGGTAACAGCGCCCGTAGAACGGGCTCGACGCCCAGCTGTCGCAGGCGAGCCACTCCTTGTCGTAGTCCTCGGCCGGGTCATCCGCGGCGGGCGCGGGGCGGCTCCAGACGAGCCCGTCGGTCGACCGGCTGACGAGCAGGTGGGACGACTCCCCCGCTCCGGCGGCGGTCACGCCGAGCGTCGCGATCAGCCAGCTGCGGTGGAGTCGGTCGTAGGCGACGACCGGGTCGCTGGCGCGATCGTCGACTCGCTGGAGGAATCCCTGCCGCCACGTCCTCCCCGCGTCGACCGAGGTCGCCCAGCCGGTGCCCTCGGCGCCGCCCGCGAAGAGACGACCCGACTGGAACACGGCCACGATCGTGGAGCCGAACGAGGCGCTGTCCGGCTCCACCTGCGTCTCGTGCTGACCGACGCCGGTGAACGGATCGCGCGAGAGCTGCCGGGTCACGACCTCGCAGTCGTCGGCGACCGCATCGTGGTGCTCGGCATTGACGACATCGAGGCCGATGCCGCAGGCGACCGTGTCCCTGGCGCCGTCCGCCTGGGCCGCGATGCGGTCGGGGCCGGCCTGCCCGAGGATGGTGTCGCGGCCGGCGCCGCCGTGCAGGAGGTCACCGCCGCCGCGGCCCTCGAGCCGGTCGTTTCCACCGCGACCGCGGATCGTGTCGGCATCGGGCGTGCCGACGAGGCGGTCCGCACGGTCGGTGCCCGTCCGCTCGGCCGCCTGCGCGGCTCCGAGCGCCACGAGTGCGACGAGCACGGCGAGCGCCGGCACGCGTGGCGCGGCGCGAGGCGGCATTGGCGCAGAGCGTAGTGCACTTCCAAGAGCGCGTAGCCCGCGATCGCTGCGCGAGCCCGGCTTGGGCTGGCCGGGCTGAACGGCCTGAGGCCTGGGGCCCCCGGCGAGGGCCGGGAGCAGGGATTGCGTCGGAATCGACTACACGTCGATGCCGAGCTTGCGGAGCTCGACGATCGCCGACCTGCGCCAGCGGGTCGTGTCGGGAGAGAAGGGCAACATGAACGGCATCCCGTTCGCCTTGCGGAGCGGCTTGCCGTCTCGCAGGACCCGGTAATGCCCCGGCGTCGGCTCGACCGTGAGGCCAACGGCCTCGAGCCTGCGAATGAACTCACGCACGTCCTTCCTCACCCCGCACCCCCATGAGCTGGAACGACCAGAGTGCCAGTGCGCGCCAGGCGACCGGTGGCCGAGCGCTCCGGGATGAGGTAGTCCCGACGCCGGGGTCTCGTCGCAGGAGCCGCCGGGTTCGCAGCCAGACAGGTACACCCGCCCCTCTTCTCAGGGATTCTCGCCCTCCGCGTTGCCGGCCGATGGTTGAGGTATCACCTTCCGAGGGCTCTACTCGCCGCACGCCTGCACGCCCGGCTGAATGCTGTTCTCCCGGCGCTGCCTCTTCCCGGTCGCGATCGTGGTCGCCGTCGCAGCGTGCGCGGGCGGCGCCGCGGAAGATTCCGGTTCCATGGTGCTTCGAGCGCCGAGCGCAGCCGCTGTCTCCCGGCCGTGCGGCCTGCGGTTGCCGCCGCCGGCCCGAGGTGCGCTCGCCTTCAGGACACCCGCCGGGGGTCACGCCGCCCGTCGTCGGCTGACCGGGCGGCTGTCGCTCTGCACGCTGTTCCGCAGAGACGGGAGCCGATTCGCCCGGCTGTACAGCGACTCGGATCAACGTGTGCTCTCGGTGGCGTTCTTCCGGCCGTCCGGAGTGCTGCGGAGTGCCGCCGATGCCGTGTATGCCGTGACTCCGGCGGAGACGGGGTCGGACGTGACGTGCGACAGCTCATCGCAGTCGTCGATCGGGAAGACGTACTGGCGGACGACGAGGAAGTGGTGGATCGGCGCCACGGCTCCAGGGATGAACCGCGAGAAGGTCGTCAAGGCCGTCCGGGACGCGCAGAGCCAGTGGACGAACAACGTCAACTGGTGCGGCATCGAAGACCAGGCGAACCCACCCGCGCACTACGAGGGCAAGACCTCTCGCACAGCCAAGCACGACGGCTACAGCACGGTCGATTGGGGCAGCCTGAAGAACGACCAGAACTGCAGCGAGGCGCTCGCATGCACGTTCATCGCCTACGACCAGGAGGGCAATCCGGTCGAGGCGGATATCCGGTTCAGCACCGAGATCAAGTGGTCGACGACCGGCGCCTCCAACGCATTTGACATCCAGTCCGTGGCAGCGCACGAGATCGGCCACGCCAACCAGTTCGGCCACGTCACGAACTCCTCGAAGCGTGACCACACGGTGGTCATGTGGCCATACCTCGACATAGGAGACACGTCCGGCCGCAAGCTTGGCCGCGGCGACGCCCTCGGGAACAACAGCCACTACTAACGACGTCGGGCCGGGCTTGGCCGAACACGACGTCATTCCCGGTCACGACGCCGAGGTAGCCGTTCATGTTGAAGAACGCCCACCCGGCGGCTCCCCGGCCGAGCGCGGCTCTACTCCGGGTAGTCCGCCGATCTCATCGCGTACGCCCACATCGACACGGGCTCGACGCGGAAGATGACAACGTCGCCCCAGCTGTAGGGGCTCGACTCGTAGTGCGCGTACCAGACGTCGTGCACCTCGTCGTGGTCGGGGTGGACACGCGTGAGCTCCTCGATGTGCCCGTTGACAACCACGGCCACGTCGTCGCCAACGTAGTGGGCTGCGCTGCAGGCCGGGTTGCGTTCGAGGTTCCGCCACCGTGCCGATCCCCGCCCGGTGCTGAGCGTGAACCGGCCGTGGACGAAGTGCCCGTCGAGCGGCGACACGCGCGGCTCGCCGCGGGCGTTGACGGTGCCGAAGGCGACGTGCTTGAGGCCCTGCAGGTACCTGACCACCTGCGCCGCGCTCAGCCGTCGCTCGGGCTTGACGATCGCGGCCATGTGCGCGTTGGCGTGCGCGTGCGTCGCATCCATCAGCGCCTGTAGCCACCGCACTTCCTCGGCCGTCTCGCGCACCATCGGATCATGCGTCCCGCGCGCGGGCCGGTCAAAACGGGTCGAACGCGCCGGGATTGGTGCGCCGGAGGCGAGCGCATCGGCGATCGGCGACGCTTGTGCCTCGGGCTCCGCTCCTGGAGAATCGAGGCGGCCCCGCCCGTCGACCAGGAGCCCGCGTCTTGCCCTTCCTCTGGACGCAACGTCAGGACATCGGCCCGAGCCCACGCTTCGGCCACGCGCTCGCCTACGACGCGAAGCGGAGCCGCACGTTGCTCGTCGGAGGCGACGGCGTCGGCGTGCTCCTGCGAGACACCTGGTTGTGGGACGGCGAGGCGTGGACGCAGGTGGAGAACATCGGGCCGTCAGGGCGCGCCGGCCATGCCGTCGCGTACGACACCGCCCAGGAACGCATCGTGCTGTTCGGCGGCCGAGGGCCGGCGGCACTCTCGGACACGTGGGAGTGGGACGGCGAGGCCTGGACGCAGCTCGAGGACACGGGGCCGAGCCCACGCTTCGGCCACGCGGTGGCCTACGACTCGGGCCGCGATCGCGTGGTGCTCTTCGGCGGCTGGGATGCGACCTTCACACCGTTCGGCGACACGTGGGAGTGGAACGGCGACGAGTGGACGCAGGTCGCCGATGCCGGGCCTTCGTCGCGGGCGGGCCACGCCATGTGCTTCGAGGCCGGAGCCGGGCGCACCGTTCTCTTCGGCGGCTCCGACGGATCCGACACGTGGGCCTGGAACGGAACGGACTGGACCGAGATCAACGACGTCGGACCGGCACCGTGTCAGGGCGCGGGGCTCGTCTCGGCCGGTGAGAGTTGCTTCCTCTTCGGCGGCATCGACGAGACGGCGAGCCCCGACGCGCTGTACCGCCTCACCTGGGAGCTCTCCGGTACCGACTGGACCGAGCGACAGGACATCGGGCCGGCGGCGCGACACGGTCACGCAATGGCCTACGACAGCGATCGAGGGCGCGTCGTCCTCTTCGGGGGGGCGGGTGTCTCCTCTGCCGTCGTGACGGACGGCGACCTCTTCTCCGACACGTGGGAGATGCCTGCCGCGGCGGAGACACCCGGACCTGACCCCGATGGGTCGGTGACGCTCGTCTTGTTCACGGTCGCGCCTGACGTCGTGACCCCGACCGACGTTTTCACGATCAGCGTCGGGCTCGACGAGCCCACGCCGACGCCGGTCGCCGTCGCCCTCTCCCTCGACGGGACGAGCGCCGGAGCGATGGGGATCGCCGCAGGTACATCCACCAGCGACGAGAGCCTGACCGCCAACAACATCGGCCTGGCGCCAGGCACCTACGAGTGGGGTGCAAGCCTGGGGGCGGTGTCGCTGACCGCGAGTCTCACGGTTCAGTAGGACCACGCGTTCCTCGCGCTCGTCCCGCCCATGGGAGATGACCGCGTTCTTTTCTGACGGCCGGGTGACTCCGCAGTCGCCGCTCATACAGCGCCGCTGTTCGGAGTCCATGCGACCCTGGTGAGACCCCGCCAGGCCGGCGGAACACGCCGACGCTCCACTCGGTTCTCCGCGGCGGTTCTGCTTCGCTGCCGTTGTCACGGCAGCGACTGCACCGTAGAGGCCGCGAGGCGGGACTGGGCTAGGCCGAGCGCTTCGACGAGGCCTCCACGTGTGCAGTTCGGCAGGATGGGGATGCATGCCAATCGGGACGCTTCGCTGCTTCGCGATCGATGTCGAGGATCTCGAGATCGGCGCGTCGTTCTGGTCGGAGCTGACCGGGATTCCGCGCATCTCGTCTCCCTGGGCCGTCGATCGCTTTGCCTATCTGGGCCATGAGGACGAGAAGACCTGGCAGCACCAGATCATCCTTCATCGGGTGGCGACGACGAAGCAGTCCAACCCGGATGCAGTCGACGTCGCCCGACGCATCGACCCGGCAGCGAATCGAGCCCACATGGACATCGGCGTCGATGACGTCGACGCGGCGATCGGACAGGTCGAGAGTATCGGCGGCCGTCTGAAGTACCCGCCGACCCTCTATCCCGTACCGCACGCCTATGAGGGTGCGCGTCCGCTGATCGATTGGGCGGTCATGCAGGATCCGTTCGGTAACGAGTTCTGCCTCGTTCGCGTGCTCACCCGCGCCGAACGCGCGGCGCTCGACGCAGCCGCCGAGCATGGACCCGCCGACGACGCTCACTGGCGCGCCGTCGCCCGCGGCGCGCGGCACACCAGTTGAGCCGGTGCCGGCGAGTGGCCGGCAGCGATCGACGCGCGCTTTGCACGCAGCCACCGCATGCCCCGATGCGGGCCGACCTAGAAGTCGTCGCGACCGACAGGCCCGGGAAACGGCCTGCCGGACCCGTTGATGGAGGCGGCGGGAACCGAACCCGCGTAACGTTCCCCCCGTCATTTGCAGGAGTTTTCGGCGCTCTCGTGCGACCGACGCCCGCCAGAGCAACAATCCAAGGGAGATGCCGTACCGGAGAGACCCGAAGCCTGTCCGCGCCCCGGCGCGGTCTACGACAGGTCCAGGCCTCAGGACTCCGGGTCGTACCCGATCTCGCGTACCTCTTGGGCACATCGGCAGGACTCGGCGATCTTGGCCGCCCAGGCGAGCGCCTCCTCGCGTGAAACGACTTCGATGATCGAGAAGCCGCCGACCACGGCCTTGGTCTCCGGGAAGGGGCCGTCAGCGACCGACCCGTCGGTCGACACGATGCTCGCCTGCTGACGCAGGACCCCGCCGCCAAAGATCCAAGCGCCCGCCTGCTTGATCTCCCGGACCACCGCGTGCGACGCCTCACCGACCGTCGGCCAGTCCTCCTCGGGGATGTGATCCATCGATCCGTCGTCGAACGAGATCAGGTACCGCGGCATGTTCGAGTCTCCCTGTCCGTGTTGCTCCGGCCAGGCGCGACCGCTGGCCCGAATCTCTATTGTCCATTCAGTGTTGGCGGCGCTCGTGGTCGTCATCCCGCTCGGACTGGCCGGAGCGGTCAGCCCCGTCATGTTGACGGGGAAGCAGGTCGCTCGAGGACGTCAGTCGTGTCGGCCGACCCGAACGGCGGGGAGGGCGCCGACCTCGTCCTTGGACAGGGTCACGTGCACGACGTCGCTCTCCACCCTGGCGACGGCCCCGATCGGGATGGTGACCTCCTTCCGTCCCCAGAGGTGACCGCGCTCGAGGACGAAGTGCGTGATGTGCTCGTCCGCGTCGACCACGAAGCCGTCCACCTCGCCGAGTGAATGGCCGTCGGCGGAGATCACTGCGCTCGCCCGCCGGAGCTCGACCTCGCCTTTCGGCACACGGTCGTAGTACATGGTCACGGGGGAGTCGAGCGTCGAATACCCGCTTTCGAGACCCGCGTAGCCCTGACCGGCGTAGTACGGCAGCGCGAGGACGGCCTCGACGCCGATGTCCCAGTCGGGATCCTCGGCGGGGCGCTCTCCGAGCCGGAGGTAGGCGGTTTCGTGCACGGACTCGAACCCCTGCGCCTCGTCCAAGGTGCACTCCAGTTCGATCTCGCGCTGTTTGTCGTCTCTGCCCTTTGCCAGTTGGATGGGCACCAGGCGCCTTTGTCTGTCGTCTTGCTGCGGCTGGATCACGAGATGTGTGACGCGTTTCTCGAGCGGGTCGATGACGATATCCGCCAGCTCGCCGTACGCCCCGTCGGTGCATCGGACGCGATTGCCGAGCTCGAGGCGCATCTCAAGTCTCCTCTACACGCTGACGGGTCGAGCGGAGTCTACGGTCGGGCGCACCAAGGGGGGTGGTCGGCCTGACGGTGTCCTGGCTGAGCTAGCGCGCACTTGCCCGACTGCGGGCGACGCTTCTGCAGGAGCACGTCTGGCGGCAGCGCGAAGGGCTCTAGGAGATGAGCGGTCGTCCGGCTTGCGTGCCGGGCAGTTGACCCGATCGAGCGCCCCGCCTCGCCATGAGCGACGCGGGGCGCTCTGCGTTGTGGCAGGCGTTAGCCGTCGGCGCTCAGACGCGCATCCGGCCGCGCCTGCTCCTCCCCGACAGGGGAGAGGCGGCTCCTACGCGCCGAAGCGGCCGACTAGCTGCGTACGACCCACGACGTGGCCTCGCAACGCCGCCTCGAACGCGGCCAGGTTCGCCCCGCGCTTGAGGGCGAGCGGTGCGTCGAGCGCGTACAGCGTGAAGCGGTAACGGTGGACGCCGCTCGGCGGGCACGGTCCGAGGTACCCGATCGAGCCCGCCCCATTGGCGCCCTCGATCCGCAGGCGCTTGCCCTGCGCGACGCCCCCTGCGGACGCCGCGATGCCCCAGCCGATCCAGTGGTTGAAGCCGCCGGGAATCGGCGCGTCGGGATCGTGCATGTGCAGCGCCAGCGAGCGGGTCTGCGCCGGCGGGGCTGTCCACCGCAGTGCGGGCGAGAGGTTCCGGCCGCGGCAAGTGAAGACGACCGGGATCATTCCGCCCGCCTTGATCGAAGGGCTCGTGAGGCGGAACGGCGCGGCGGCTCCACCGACGCTTGCGGCTGCCATCGCGACGAGCGCGGCAACAGCGACGGCGGCGACGCGGGCGGACAAGAAGCGAGCGTAACAGCGGACTGAAAGCGCTTGCGCTCTCACGAGCTCGTGGGGATTCACCGGCAAGGGGGCGACGCAGAAGCTGCTGGGGCATTCGTCGATTTCGACGACCGGCGACATCTACGCCGACCGGGATATCGACCAGCTGGCGGACACGATGCGGGCCGTTCTGGAAGGCGAGTGAAATCATTCCCCCGGCCCTACCAGAAAAGCCCTGCAAATAGCGATTTTATGGAGGCGGCGGGAATCGAACCCGCGTCCGCGGACGCACCGGACGAACGTCTACGAGCGTAGTCCGCGCTTGGATCTCGCCCGACGGCCGGAGGCGGACGCCCTACCGGCGGGCCAGCCTATCCTTTGGGTGTCGAGCCTTCGGCGATTGGCGCTCCTCCGGCTCCTAGCCCGATTGTTGGCGCCCCGTCCCCGGTCTCGGGCCGAACCGGGATGGGACGTCGCCTGACCTAGAGTGAACTAGGCGGCGAGTGCGAGTTCGTTCTTGTTCGCACTTGCTTTTGTGCCGGTTGTTTTACGAGGCCGACCGGCGACCTCGGCTCGCTGCTCGACCGGAGAATCGACCACGTCGAGACCTGGTCGCCCCCGTATGTTCCCTCCGAGCATAGCCGCCGGTCGGCCCGGACTTTGTGACTGATCGTCACAAGAGCGGCAGATTGCCCCTACAGGTCTCGCTCCGACCAGCCGAGTATCGTCAGAGAGGGACACTCGAGCGATCCCAGGAGGACGACGAACGTGGCTGTAACGATGCAGTACGAGGGGCTTGCCGCCCTGCGCGAGCGGGCGAAGGAAGAGGTCGGGAAGGTCGTCGTCGGCCAGGGCGATGCCGTCGAGCTCCTGCTCGTCGCCGCGATGGCGCGCGGGCACGTGCTCCTCGAGGGCCCACCGGGCACCGCGAAGACGCTCCTCGGCCGCGCGACCGCGTACGTCCTCGGCGCCGACTTCAACCGCGTCCAGTTCACGCCGGACACGACCCCGTCCGAGCTGATCGGCCAGAACGTGACGCGCGCGGGCGAGACGAAGTTCGTCAAGGGCACCGTGTTCACCAACGTGCTGCTCGCGGACGAGATCAACCGAACGCCGCCGCGCACCCAGTCCGCGCTGCTCGAGGCGATGGCCGAGCGCGCCGTCACGGTCGAGGGACGCGTCCACCGCCTGCCCGACCCGTTCCTCGTGATCGCGACCCAGAACCCGTACGAGCAGGAAGGCGTGTTCCCGCTCCCCGAGTCGAACCTCGACCGGTTCCTGTTCAAGATCTACATCGACTACTGCGACATCGAGAAGGAAGTCGAGATGCTCCGGCTTCCCCATACCGGCGTGACGCCGGACATGCTCGGCGAGATCATGCCGTTGCTCGGGATCGTCGGTCTCGACAAGGCGCGCATCGAGCTCGACCAGACGCTCGTGCCGGAGGAGGTCGCCCGCTACGTCGTCGGCGTCGTCCGCAAGACCCGCGAGATCGACGGCGTCATGCTCGGCGCGAGCTCTCGCGCGGCGATCCACTTCATGAGCGCGACGAAGGCGCACGCGCGGCTCGAGGGCCGCGAGGCCGCCTCGATCGAGGACGCCCGCGCGATGGCGCCCTTCGTCCTGACGCACCGCCTCATCATCGAGGACGAGGACGTGCGTCCCGAGGACGTCCTTCTGCAAGCGATGAACTCACCGGTCGGTTTCTAGCCGGGGAGGCGGCGCGCCGCCTCCCCGGCCGCTCAACCCATCGCCTCCTCGAGCGCACGGCGCGCGATCACCTGCGCGAGGTGCGTGCGGTACTCGGACGACCCCGCGAGATCGCTCGGCGGCTCGGTGCCCTCGGCCACGAACGCAGCGGCGTCCGCCACCGACGCGCCGCCGGCGAGCGCGTCCTCCGCCGCGCGCGCCCGGAGCGGCGTCCCGCCCATGTTGACGAGCCCGATCGAGGCACCCGCGACCTTCCCGTTGTCCGTGTGCACGAGCGCGGCGACCCCCACGGTGGCCCAGTCCTGGGCACGGCGGTTCGCCTTGATGTACGCCCACCCCGTGGACGCCGCGAGCTTCGGGACGCGGGCTTCCACAAGCACCTCGTCGGGGGCGAGCGCCGTCTCGAAGACGCCGGTGAAGAACTCCGTCGCGGGGATCACCCGCTCGCCGCCCTTCCCGCTGGCCGACGAGCTCGGCGCCGAGGGCGAGCATCACCGCCGGCATGTCGGAGGCGGGGTCGCCGTGGGAAAGCGTGCCGCCGATCGTCCCACGGTGGCGCACCTGCGGGTCGCCGATCTGGGCGGCCGCGAACGACACGATCGGGCAGTGCTCGGCGAGCAGCGCATCCGACGCAACCGACCGAATGGCACGTCATCGCGCCGATGGCGATGTGGGTGCCGCCGTCCTCGACGTACGCGAGCTCGGTGAGCCGGCCGAGGTCGGCGAGCTTCGCCGGACACGCGATGCGCAGCTTCAGCGCCGGGATCAGCGACTGACCGCCCGCAAGCAGCTTCGTGTCGCCTCCGCCCGCGGCGAGCAGCTCGATCGCGTGCTCGATGCTCTCCGCGACGTCGTAGTCGAACCGGGCCGGAATCACGACTTCGCCTCCTGGATCGCGCGCCAGACACGCTCGGGCGTGGCCGGCATCTGGATGTCCTTCACGCCGAGGTGAGACAGGGCGTCGAGCACGGCGCCGATCACCGCGGGTGCCGCGGCGATCGTGCCCGTCTCCCCTACGCCCTTCACGCCGAGTGGGTTCGTCGGGCTCTTGCTCTCCGTTCGCTCCAGCTCGAACGACGGCAGCTCGGCCGCCGACGGCACGAGATACGTGACGAGGTTCGCCGACTGGAGATTCCCGTCACCGTCGTAAGCGGCCTCCTCGTAGAGGGCCGCGGAGATGCCCTGCGTGATCCCGCCGTGCACCTGGCCGTCGACGACGATCGGGTTGACGACGGTGCCGACGTCGTCGACGGCGACGTAGCGGATCAGCCGCGCGTCGCCGGTCTCGGTGTCGACCTCGACGACCGCAGCGTGCGCGCCGCCGGGCCAGGAGAAGTTCGGCGGGTCGTACACCGCGGTCGCCTCGAGCCCCGGCTCCATGCCGTCGGGCAGGTCGTGAGCCGACCAGGCCGTGAACGCGAGCGCCTTGATCGTGCGCTCCTTGTCCGGTGAGCCCTTGACGGCGAAGGCGCCGTTCGCGTACTCCAGGTCGTCCGGCGACACCTCGAGCTCGTGCGCGGCGAGTTGCCGCGCCTTGTCGACGATCTTGTCGGACGCGTAGCACAGCGCGACGCCGCCGACCGGGAGGCTGCGGCTCCCGTACGTGTCCATCCCGATCGAGGAGATCGACGTGTCGCCGTGGAGCACCTCCACCTCGTCGATGTCGCACCCGAGCTGATCGGCCACGATCTGCGCCCAGGCGGTCTCGTGGCTCTGCCCGTGCGGCGACGTGCCGGTGATCACCTGGACGGAGCCGGTCGGGTGGACGCGAATCGTCGCCTGGTCCCAGCCGCCGGCGGCGTAGCGGATCGCACCGAGGATGCGTGACGGCGCGAGCCCGCACATCTCGTTGTAGGTCGAGAACCCGACGCCGAGCTGCTTCACGCCACCGTTGTCGCGGCGCTTCTGCTGCTCCGCACGGAACGCGTCGAGGTCGAGGACCTCGAGGAGCCTGTCGAGCGACGCGTGGTAGTCGCCCGAGTCGATGGTCAGACCCGAGGCCATCGTGGCGGGGAACTCCGTGATGAAGTTCTTGCGGCGGAGCTCGAGCCGATCCATGCCGAGCTCGTCCGCGAGGTCGTCCATCGTCCGCTCGATCACGTACGTCGCCTCGGGACGCCCGGCCCCCCGGTACGCGTCGGTCGGGGTCGTGTTCGTGAACACGCCCGTGAACTCGACACTGTAGTTCGGGATGTCGTACGGGCCGGCGTAGATCCACGCCCCGAGGAGCGGGATCCCCGGCGTCACCAGCTGGAGGTACGCCCCCATCGCTGCGTGAACCTTCGCGCGGCAGTGGGTGATCGTCCCGTCCTTCTTCGCCGCCAGCGTGTACTCGGTGACGACGTCGCGGCCGTGGATCGTGGCGAGGTAGTTCTCCGAGCGCTCCTCGACCCACTTCACCGGCCGGTTCAGGCGCCGTGCGAGCGCGAGCGCGAGAAGCTCCTCGGCGTACACGTCGAGCTTCGATCCGAACCCGCCGCCGACATCCGGGGCGACGACACGGAGCTTCGACTCGTGGAGGCCGAGCGTCGCGGCCGCAAGCACCCGGAGGATGTGCGGGACCTGCGTGGACGAGTAGAGCGTCAGCTCCCCGGTCGCTCCCGGAATGGCCAGCACGGCCCTCGGCTCGAGCGCGTTCGGAATCAGGCGCGGCTGGTAGTAGCTCCGCGTGACGACCACATCGGCGTCCTCGAGCTTCTCGCCCGTCGCGTCGGTGTCGAGACGCCAGACGTAGCACTCGTTCGAGCCGAGGTCGGGATGGACCAGCGCCGCGCCGTCATCGAGGGCCTTCGCCACGTCGGCGATCGCGTCGAGCGGCTCCCAGTCGATCTCGACGAGCTCCGCCGCGTCCTTCGCCTGCGCGCGTGACTCCGCGATCACGACTGCGACGCCGTCGCCCTGGTGGCGGCCCACGTCGGTCAAGGGATAGTGCGGCGGGTTCTTCATGTCCTCGGTGACGGGCCAGGCGCACGGCATCGCGGCCTTCCAGTCGTTCTGGAGGTCGGCGGCCGAGAACACGGCGAGCACGCCGTCGGACGACTGCGCCGCGGCGAGATCGAGCTTGGCGGCGCGCGCGTGCGCGTACGGGCTCCGGACGACCACCATGAAGGCGGTCCCGATCGGGGTCATGTTGTCGACGAAGGTGCCGCGGCCGGTCAGGAGCGGCTCGTCCTCCCGGCGCTTGACCGGTGCGCCGACATATGACGTCTTCTCCTCGGTCGCGCTCATGATGCGCTCCCGATCGCCCTCGCGGCGCTCGACACCGCGGCGACGATGTTGTGGTAGCCGGTGCAGCGGCAGAGGTTGCCTTCCAGGCCCTCGCGAATCGCGGCCTCGCTCGTCGCGCCGCCTTCCTCGATCAGCGAGACGGCCGCCAGGACCATGCCCGGCGTGCAGTAGCCGCACTGGAGGGCGTGGTTGTCGTGGAACGCCTGCTGCACGGGATGCAGCTCGCCGTTCGTGGCCAGCCCCTCGATGGTCGTGATCTCGGCGCCGTCGACCTGGACGCCGAGCAACGTGCAGGACTTCACCGACACACCGTCCACGAGGACGGTGCACGTGCCGCACGACGAGGTGTCGCACCCGACGGTCGTGCCCGTCAATCCCAGTCGGTCGCGGAGGACGTAGACGAGCAGCTCGCGTGGCTCGAGCTCGAGCTCGTAGCCGGTCCCGTTCACGGTCAGCGCAACGCTGCGCACGGACAGACCTCCTTCGTCGCAGGGAGCCTCGCGCGGAGCCTACTCCTTGCCGAATGGCGACAGAAACGGATGGCATATCCTCGGGCTCGTGACCGAGATCCGGGAGATTCAGGAGGACGAGCTCGCCCGCTGGGTCGAGGCGATGCGCGCGGCGCAGGACGACGCCGACACGGTCGAGGGCTACCTCGACTGGAAGCGTCAGGCGCGCGAGACGACGTGGCTGCTCGCCTCCGAGGACGGTCGTGGCGTCGGGGCCGCAATCGGGGTCGGCGGCTGGCATTCGCCGGAGGGCGTCGCGCGGGGCGAGGTGCGCGTGGTTGGCGAGGCTCGTCGCCGCGGCACCGGCTCCGCGCTGCTCCAGGAGCTCTCGAACTGGGCGCGGGGCCTCGGGTACTCGGAGCTCGAGGGCCCCGTCAAGGAGATCGACGGGACATCACTCGACTGGGCGGCGCGTCGCGGCTTCGTCGAGGCCGGGCGGAACTCGCTGCTCGTGCTCGACCTGACCGCGATCGAGGCGCCCGCGGTCGTCCCGCCGGACGGCGTCGAGCTCGTGACCTGGGCGGAACGGCCCGACGTGACGGAAGGCATGTACGAGGTCGCGTGCGAGGCCTACCCGGACATTCCGGGCGAGGAGGACACCGAGATGGAGCCGTTCGAGCAGTGGCTCTCGATGGACCTGCAGGGGAGCGGGGACAGGCCGGAGGCGACGTTCGTCGCACTCGCGGACGGGGAGGTCGTCGCCTACGCGAAGCTCGCGCTGTCACTCGCGCGCCCGACGGTCGCCATGCACGACATCACCGGCGTGAAGCGCGCCTGGCGTGGCCGCGGGATTGCGGGAGCGCTCAAGGCGGCCGAGATCGCGTGGGCCAAGCAGAACGGCTACGAACGCCTGGAGACACAGAACGAGGAGCGAAACGAGCCGATCCGCCGGCTCAACCAGCGACATGGCTACGTCGTCGAACCGGGCTCGGTGACCGTGCGCGGGCCTCTTCTCCGACGACAGATCGGAGCGTGACGATGATGCGACGGCTGTTCTTCGACTACCGCGTGGTCGTCCAGACGGCGATCGCCGCTGCGCTTCGATCGTCGCCGAGAACGCGCAGCCACACCCCCGTCGATCCGCGGAGCAGTCTCGCTCGCACGATCGCCACGAGCACGATGCCGACGATGAGCCACGCAGCCGCCACGAGCAGGGCCGCGAGCCAGCCCGGGAGCACCGACGAGAGACCCGCCACCACCGCCCAGTTCGCGAGTGCGAACGCCGACAGGAAGGCCAGGACGATCGTGACGACCGCGGCGGCGCCGACGACTATCCGGCGGAGCTCCGGGACGTGTTGCGATGCGCTCAGCGCGGCTTCGTGGAGAGCGAGTCGGCTCGACTCGCGTCCGAGCCGCTCCGCAAGCTCCGCGACCGACGGCTCGTCGCCGTCTGAACGCTCGGGCTCGTCGGCCACAGCCGGACCCTAGCGCGCCTTCGGTGGGGGCCGGTCGGAACGCGGCGCAGGCGCTACCGCCGTGCGCGGAGGGCGCGCTCCATCTGCCGTTTCGCGTCGCGGTCGGCGAGGTCGCGGCGCTTGTCGATCCGCTCCTTGCCGCGCGCGACGGCGATCTCGACCTTGACGCGCCCGTCCTTGAAGTAGAGCTTCGTGGGGACGAGCGTGAGGCCTTTCTCTCGCACCTGGCCGTAGAGCGAGTCGATCTCGCGGCGATGCAGGAGGAGCTTGCGGTCCCGCTCCGGCCGGTGGTTCGCGATGTTCCCCGGGACGTACTCGGAGATCGACGCGCCGACGAGCCACGCCTCGCCGTCGCGGATCTCGGCGTACGCCTGACCGAGCTGGGCGCCGCCCTCGCGGAGTGACTTGACCTCTGTCCCGGTCAGCTGGAGACCCGCCTCGACGCGATCGAGCAGGTGGTAGTCGTACCGCGCACGGCGGTTGTCCGTGATGAGCTTCGTCCCCGACACGACGCCAGTGTAGGGGCGCTCGGAGCTGCAGAGCTCAGACTGCGGCGCGCGCCTCGGCGAGTCGGCGGGCGAGCTCCCGGAGCATGGTGAGCGAGAAGCTCGGCTCGGTCTCCACGAGCGCCAGGAAGTCCTCCCGCGGGATGGAAACGCACCGAACGGGTGACGTCGCGCGGACGCGAGCGATGCGCGCGCCGTTCTCGACGAGCAGGGCCAGTTCGCCGAAGAAGTCGCCGGGACCGAGCTCGAGCGTCCCGGCACGAAGCTCGACGGCGACCGTCCCCTCGCTGATCACGAACATCCCTGAGCCGGGGTCGTCCTGCAAGGCGAGGACCTGGCCCTGGTCGGCGGCGAGCTCCGCCGCGCAGGCGGCGACGCGCGCCAGCCCGTCGTCGCTCATTCCGGCGAACGGTGGAAGCGCACGGAGGTGCTCGACGTCCATGCCCGCTCTATATCAAGAGCACGACCCGCGTCGCGTGGGCTCGTGGTCGCCACGGCGGCAGCAGGTTCGTCTACCCTCCGTTCGTGCCCGCGTTCTCCTTCCCGCTGCCGCTCTACGGCGAGGACTCGGAGCGCGGCGACCTCAGGGACTGACGGCCGCCCCCACGTCGTCCCGTCGTCTACCGGAGGTCGCCCACGTGAACGTCACAACCGCCCTCGGCATCGTCGCCGCCACCTTCGGCGTCGCCATGGGCCTTTCGCCGCTCCTGCAGCTCCGGCGCGTGGTCACGCGCGGAACGTCCGCCGACATCTCGGTCCCGTATCTGAGCGTGTTGCTGGTCGGGTTCGTGCTCTGGCTCGCGTACGGGATCGCGCTCGCCAATGCCGCGCTGATCGTCTCGAACGCGGTGGCAATCGCCACGTACGCAGTCACGACCGCCGCAGTCCTGCGGTTTCGCTGAGCATCGCGGCCGGCGCGGACGACGCCCCAACCTCCCCCAGGGGCACCCCAGGTGCCCTGTAGTCACGCTAGCGAGCATTTCGTCACGCGTGTGTGCCAGCTTCGTGCCGAAAGGGTGGTTACCGGAACCCGGTGCGCTTCCCGGGACGCTGCTCGAGCCGTCTAGCGCCGCCCCGCTCGGGCGCAGCGGTCGCAGAGCGGGTACCACGGAGGGCAGCTCTGACCGCACGAACGGCAGCGACCCAGCTTGCCGTCGCGGACCTCGACCGCGAGCCGGCGGACGACGCGCTCGGCCGCGGCCTGCTCGAGCGCGGCCGCCCGCTCGATGGTGACGCCACCGACGCCGGGGTACTGGAGGGCGAACCAGCGCAGCATCGCGGCGACGCGACCCGCTTCCTCGGCCTCTTCGAGCGAGGCGTCCCGCAGACGACCCGGGTCGAGCAGGAACTGGAGGAGGTGCCGCTGGTCGCGATCGCCGGCGACGGCGAGTGCGAGCACGCCGAGGATCTCCGCGCCGTCCGGATCGATCGGGGCGTTCGCGAGCTTCCACGTGTCCTCGAGCCCGAGGCGCCTGCCGCGCTCGCGGAGGTGTCGCTCGACGACCGCGAGTCGCCCGCGGATCGGCTGCAGCGACTCGACCGCCAGCCAGTGCTCGTGCGCCCACTCGCGTGTCGCGACCCGATGCCACGCGGCGAGCGCTGGGTCGAGGTCGCGTGCCTCCTCGACGCCGAGGTCACCGAGACGCGGGCCGATGCGAGCCTCGTCGACGATCCGGTAGCCGAGATGGCCCTCCGGCAGGGCGACGTGCGGCGCGAGGGCGTCCTCGACCAGCTCGGGATCTGCGCTGGCCCAGCCGAGACCGACGAGCACGCCGACGTGGCCGCGTTCGACGAGTCCGAAGCGGCCGGCACGCCCTGCGATCTGAGCGAGCTCCCACGGGAGCAGGTTCCGGCGCTGCTCGCCGTCGAACTTCGTCGTCTCGGCGAAGAGGAGCGTCTCGCACGGCAGGTTGACGCCGTGTCCCAGCACGTCGGTCGCGACGCACACGTCCGCCCCGCCGTGGAGGAAACGGTCGATCTCCTCGCGCCGAGACGCGAGCGGCATCGCCCCGTACAGCACCGCGACCCGGCCGGGATGCAGCCGGTTGACCTCGCCGGCGAGCGCGAGGACGGCCTTGCGGCTGAACGCAACGACGACTGTTCCCGGGGTGAGCCCGCGGAGCTGGCGCGCGCCGACGAACTCGAGCGGGAGCTTCCGCTCGTGCACCTGGAGCTCCGCGTCCGGGAACGCCCGTCGGACCAGCGGCAGCGCGTCGAGCGCGCCGAGCAGGCGAATGTGGCGGTACTCGCCCGCGAGCAGCAGCTGCGTCCACGCGGCGCCGCGCTCCTCGTCGTCGGCCCATTGCACCTCGTCGAGCACCAGCACATCGCCCGAGCTCGGGGCCATCTCCACCGTGCAGCAGAGGATCGGCGCGTTCTCGTTCACGCGCTCCTCCCCCGTGACGAGCCCGACGCGCTCGTCGCCGAGCCGAGCCGCCAGCCGCCGGTGCGCCTCCTGCGCGAGCATCCGGAGCGGCCCGGCATAAACGCCCCTCCCCTGCTCTGCGAGGAACTCGAGCGCGTCGTGGGTCTTGCCGGAGTTCGTCGGGCCGAGGTGCGCGACCACCGTCTCCGGCGCCGTCCGCCTGGAGGGGAGCCGGATCGCGATCCGGTCCTCGGCGCGCCGTACCGCGGCGCGCTTGTACGCGCCGGTTGCGCGAGCGTGGCGCGCGGCGCGCGACGGGCGTCGCGGAGGACGTGAACGGCGGCTTCGAGCCATCGGGCAACTCTAGGTGTCGGACCTCAGGGCGACACGTGTTCGACACCGGCGAGGGGTGTCCGACCGAAGTCGGACTCCGAGCCGGCTAGACCTTCAGGTACCGGCGGAGCGTCAGCCCCGAGCCGACCGCGCCGACCGCGAGGCCGACGACGATCAGGATGAGCGCGGTGACCGAGAAGCCGAGCGCGCGAACGTCCTCCGACGAGGTCGCATCGAAGTCGTCGAGGATGGCCGACAGCGCGAGCTCCTTGCCGATGAGGAGGAGCAGCACGGCGGCAAGCGCCCCGGCGAAGCCGCAGAGAAGCCCTTCCACCATGAACGGGCCGCGGACGAACCAGTTCGTCGCGCCGACGAGCTTCATCACCTCGATCTCCCGGCGACGGGCGAAGATCGACAGCCGGATCGTGTTCGCGATCAGAAGCACCGACGCGATCAGCAGCACGACGACGGCGACGAGGAAGACGACCTCGATCACGCGCGCCACCTGCAGGATCCGCTTCGAGGTCTGCTGCCCGTCCTTCACGCGCTCGACACCGGCGAACTTCTGCGCGCGAATCGCCGCGGAGAGCTCCTTGACCTCCTCGGCACGGCGCGGGGTGATCTCGTAGGACGCCGGAAGCGGGTTCGTCGGGAGGTCGGCGGTGAGCTCCGGATACTTCTTCTCCATCCGCGCGAGCGCCTCGGCCCGCGTGACGAACTGGTAGTCCTTGATCCGCTCGTCGGTGCGGAGGAATGCTCCCACGCCGTTGACCTGCTTCGGCGTCACCCCGTCGACGAAGAAGACTTTCACCTCGAGCTGATCCTTGACGTGGTCGGACCACGACACGACCCACGTCCCGAGCGCGATCAGGAGACCGAGGAGGAACATGCCGATGAGGACCGTCATCGTGGCGGCGAACGACGTCGAGAGGTTCGCTCCGATCGAGCGGAACGCCTCGGAGGCGACGAGCTTGAGACGGCTTGTCACTCTGTCTCGTACCCGCCGCGGCGCTCGTCGCGGACGATCTTCCCGTCCCCGAGCGCGATGACGCGCTTGCGCATCTTGTCGACCATCTCGCGGTCGTGGGTGACCATCAGGATCGTCGTCCCCGCCGTGTTGATGCGGTGCAGGAGCTGCATGATGCCGACCGACGTGTCGGGGTCGAGGTTCCCCGTCGGCTCGTCGCAGATGAGGAGCGGCGGATGGTTGACGACGGCGCGCGCGATCGAGACGCGTTGCTGCTCGCCACCCGAGAGCTCGTCGGGGCGCGAAGCGGACTTGTGCGCGAGGCCGACGAGCGCGAGCACCTCCGGCACCTTCTTGCGGATCGCGGCGCTCGACTCGCCCTGGACGCGGAGCGCGTACGCGATGTTCTCGAAAGCCGAGCGGTCGCGGAGCAGCTTGAAGTCCTGGAAGACGCAGCCGACGTTCCGGCGCAGCAGCGGCACCTTGGAGCGCTTCAGCCGGTTGAGGTCGCGGCCGCCGACGAAGATACGCCCGGACGTCGGCTCGAGCTCCTTGAGGAGCAACCGGATGATCGTCGACTTGCCGGAGCCGGACGGGCCGACGACGAAGACGAACTCGCCCTTGTCGATCACGAACGAGACGCCGTCGACCGCGACGACGTCCGGCTCGTAGATCTTCCGGACGTCCTCGAAGACGATCATCGCGGACGACGACGCGGGCTTGGCGCCGTTTTCGACGACAGGACCCTCCAGGAGGGCGGCGGCAGAGTCAGGCACGGGTGTGAGCAAGTCGTCCATGCACCGGCGAGAGCGATGACCGCGGCCTTCCCCTCGGCCGCTCCGGTTCAGGGTTCGCTCAAGTGTAGCCGAGTCCTGCGGTCGCTCCCCCCGCAGTGGCGAGGGCGCCCGGCTGGACCGAGCGCCCTCGCTTCCTTCCAGGCCACGGGAGAGCGGGCACTACCTCGCGAGATCGATCGCGGCGAAGGACGCCGGGATCACACCGAACTCGGCGAAGGCGTCGACCCAGGGTTGCGCGAGGCCCGTCCGGAGCCGCTGCGAGAAGGACGTCCTCGTCATCTTCCCGATCACCACGGAGTCGATCGGCGCGTACCGCGCGAGGATCTTGCCGCTCGCCGGTTCGTTCGCCTTCCGGTTCGCCCACACCGCCGCAGCCTGCACGGCGTTCCTGAACCGCGCCGCGAGGTTCGGATCGATGTCCCGCCGGGCCATGAAGACGGTCAGCAGGCAGTCCTGCCGGCAGACCGCGTCGAGGATCGGCGCGACCATCACCGCGCCGCGCTGTGTCGCGAGCGTGACGAACGGCTCCGGAAGCACCGCGGCGTCGACGTCGCCGCGGCGGAGCGGGCCGAGCATCTGGGCGAACGGCATCTCGGTGAGCCTCACGTCGCTCGCCGGGACACCGCCCCGTTTCAGCCACTTCAGGAGGCCGACGTGGGCGAGCGTGTTCTGCGCGTCGATCGCGACGAGCTTCCCGACGAGGTCCTGCGGGCGCGTGATCCGCTTCCCGGGGCCGGCGACGAGCGCGGACGTGGGCACGCCCGGCCGGTAGATCGCTCCGGCGGCCACGAGCCTCACGGGGGCCCCGCGCGACTTCAGGATCGCCAGGCCACCCGTGCTGAAGCTCGAGAACTGTGCGTCTCCCGAGAGCACGGCCGCCGCGATCTGGGACGGGTCGGCGAGCACGGTGATTCTCGCGTCGATGCCCTCCCGCAGGAAGAAGCCCCGGTGCTTCGCGTAGAACGCCTGCGCAGTCGGCTCGATGGGCAGGACGGCGACGTTCACGATCGTCGGGTCCGCCCCGCCCTGCGCGGACATCGCGGATGCACCGCCTCCCGTCACGCCGAGCACGAGGACCGCGATCAGTCCGAGTACGACACGTGTATTGGGGCCGCCGCGGCGACCGCGTCTTGGTGCGTTACGAGTCATCGTTTCCTCCTTCGAACGAAACGCCTGGCGATTGCGCCGATCCGCCACCGTTGACGGCAAGCCACGCAGGCCCTCCTTCGCTGATCACCGCACCCATACGGTCGAACGGCACTTCGGCCCGTGCGTACACCTCATGCACGAGCTCCTCGGTGGCCGACTCGAACACGGTGAGCAACGCCTCGTCCGCGGGGACGATGGTCGACTGGAGGTACCGGACGGGCCGTCCCTCGCTCTGCATGGCGCCCGCCGCGTCGCGCACGAGCGCGGCAAGCGTCGCAAGGCCCGTCACGGAGAGACCGGGCCGGTAGTGCTCGACGAGGTACGCCTGGAGCCCGTCTGGACCTACGTGTGTCATGCGCTCGACGGTACGCCCGACCGCCTACGCGCGAAATCGGGTGATTCCCTACGTTTGTGCGCTCGCGCCGTCCGCGGCGTAGACGCGCCGCATCCCCTCGAGGCCCCGCAGCTCGTGCTCTCCGCGGTCATCGAAGCGGATTCCCGACCCGGCGACGAGGTCCCTGCAGGTCTCGCTGACGAGCACTTCTCCGCCGCCCGCCAGCGACATGATCCGCGCACCCGCGTGGATCGCGATCCCCCGCGGCTTGTCGCCGGGCTGCCGCTCGACCTCGCCGGTGTGGATCCCGACACGCACGGCGAGGCCGAGGCCACCGAGCTGCTTCTGGATCGCGAACGCGCACCGGATCGCCTGCGCAGGTGCCTCGAAGAGCGCGAGGAAGCCGTCGCCTGCGGTGTCGATCTCCTCGCCGGAGAACCGCGCGAGCTCCCGCCGCACGGCCTCGTTGTGACGGCCGAGGAGCGCCGCCCACGCCGCGTCGCCCAGCGTCAGCGCCTGCGCCGTCGAGCCGACCAGATCGGTGAAGAGCACGGTGGTCAGCATGCGGCTCTCGGCCGAGCGCGGCGCGCCCGGCGCCGGGCGGGACGCGGGCTCGGCACGGATCCGCGCCCCGAGCTCGGCACGGGAGCGTATGCCGAGCTTGCGATACACGCGGGCGAGGTTGGCTTCCACGGTCTTTGGGCTCATGAACGCCCTGCTCGCGACCTCGCGATTCGTCAGCCCTTGTGCGGCGAGCTCGGCCACACGAAGCTCTGTCGCGGTGAGCTCTTTCGACGACCGGCGCAGCCCGACACGGTCGAGCTCGGAGCGGGCCGTCTCCTCCCAGGTCGGCGCACCCAGCTCCGCGAAGAGCTCGAGCGCGCGGCCGAACGCGTCCGCCGCTGCGCCGCGCTGCCTCGCCCGGCGGTGGAGCCTCCCCTTGACGAGGTACGTCAGGGCGAGGTCGAACGGCAGGAGCGCAGCGACCTCGAGGTCGAGCTCGTCGAGGGTCTCGAGCGCAGCGCCGACGTTCCCCTCCACCTCGAGCACGAGCGCCCGGGCACGCGGCAACGTCGCGGTGATCCAGAGGCGAGGGAAGACCCGACCGCGGTCTTCGAGCCGCTCGAGCACTTCACGCGCCCGCTCCGGCTCGTCGAGCGCAACGAGCGACTCGATGTGGAGCGGCTCGCTGCGATCCGGCAGCATCTCGCGCTGACCGGCCGTTTCCTGACACTCCCGCATGCGCAGCAGTGTCCGGTCGACGGCCGCGTGATCACCGGCCGTGTACTCGACGAACGCCAGAGCCGACAGCAGCAACGCTTCCCACCAGGTGCGCCCCGTGCCCCGTGCCTGCTCGATCAGCGGCACGAGTGTCTCCCGCGCTCGCTCGACGCGACCGCGACCGGCGTCGACGAAGGACCGGAGGCGGAACGCCATCGTCCATGGCCCCGGCTGCTCCACGCGCGCGATCACCGCGCACGCCTCCTCGACGAGCCGCTCGGCCTCGTCCCAGCGCCCCGCGCGGAACTCTGCGAACGCGATATGAGCCTGCCTCTCTGCGCGCCAGTCCTCCTCGCCGTGCACGCGGTACCACTCGTCCTCGACCGCGTGCCGGGCGCGCGCCTCGTCGAAGTCGTCGATCGAGTGGAAGTAGATGAGCGGGATCACGTTCTTCCGCTCCTCGTCACCCGCCATCGCCTCGAGCTCCCTCCACTGCTCGAAGAGCTCCAGCCGCGGTGGCTCGCCGAGCATGAGGCCGGCCCAGAACCGGTCGATCGCCAGGGAGGCGACCGCGGCGGGATAGCGCTCCTGGTCGATCGTCTCGAGCGCCACGTCCGCATGCTCGACCGCCCCGGGCGGGTCGTGGGCGACGTGGTAGTAGACGAGCCGTGGATAGATCCGGGCGAGCTCGCGCTCGTCCGTGGTCGCATCGAGGGCGGCCCGGGCGTTCTCGCTCGCTGCGCTGAAGGATCCCATCACCCACTGGATCTCGCTGAGCAGCAGGAGCGCCTGCGCGCGCGTTTCGGGCACCTCGAACCGCGTGACTTGCTCTGCACCCTCCCGCGCGGCCGGCATGTCGCCGACCGCCAGCAGCGACGTCGCCTCGCCGAGCGTCCGCCGTGCAAGCTGCTCGATCGCCTCAGGCGGCGTCAGCCTCGCGGACGCCGCGTAGAGCTCTGCGCCGGCCCGATGGGCTCCCCGCCGCGCGGCGCCCGCGGCCGCGGACTCGATCTCCGTCGCGACGGCGTCGGTCGGGATCATCGCGCTCGAGGCGAGGTGGCGAGCGCGCTCCTCGGGATCCTCCACCACGTCGGCGAGCCGCGCATGAAGCTGTCGGCACCGTTCCTGGGACGCGGTCCCGTAGACCACCGATGCGAGCAGCGGGTGGGCGAAGCGAATCCGCTCGCCGTCGAGGACGAGCACGCCCGCCTCCTCCGCCTCGATCAGTGAGGCGCCGACATCGCCACCCGGCGGAAGTGCCCGCTCGACGACGGACGACGTCGGGCGCGAGAGCGCCGCAGCGGCGAGCACGAGGTCCCGAGCACCCTGTGACAAGCCCTCGAGGCGCTCCGACACGAGCTCCTCGACGCTGCGGGGCACCGGAAGCGGCTCGCCCAGGGCGTGTCGCTCTCCCTGGCGTGCGAGCGCCTGCGCCATCTCGAGCGCGAAGAACGGGTTGCCTCCGGAGACCTCCGTCAGACGCGCCAGGGTCGGCCGGGTCAGGGAATCGCCGAGCCGCGACCGGACCAGCTCGTGCAGCCCGGCGAGGGAGAGCGGTCCGGGCGAGACGCGCTCGACGCGCTCCGCCGGAAGCCCCCGCGCAAGCCCGAGCGGGAGCTCGTCTCCGACGGCCGAGCGGCGCGCGACCAGCAGGCCGGTGCGAGCCGGCAACCGGCGCACGGCGAACTCGAGCGCCTCCCGAGACGCGGGATCGAGCCACTGCACGTCGTCGATCGCGACGAGCAGCGGCTCCCGCTCGGCCAGCGCGGTGAGCACGCCGATCAGCGCTGTCGCCGTGATCCGCGCGTGGGCCGCCACGTCGACTTCGCCGCGTAGCAGCGCCGCCGCGAGGGCGCGTTCCTGGACGGGTGGGAGTGCCGTGCGCGTCTCGTCGAATGCCGCGCCGACGAGATCCGCGAGCGCCGCGTACGACAGCACCGCCTCGCTCTCCGCGGGACGTGCTTGGAGGACACGGATCGGCCTTGCCTCCGCGGCGCGCACGGCCTCGAGCCACACAGTGGTCTTGCCGATGCCTGCCTCGCCCTCGATGACGAGCGCGACCGGCCCGGTGTGGACGTCGTCGAGGAAGCGAGCGACGAGGGCGAGCTCCGCGTCTCGACCGACGATGGCGCTGTCCACGACGCCTCCCATGCCGTCGCCCGCTATCGCACGAGATCGATTGCGCGAAACGACGCGGGGATCAGGCCGAACTCGGCGTAGACGTCGATCCAGGGCTGCGACGACGCGGGCCGGAGCCGCTCCGCGAACCGCGTTCGGGTCATCCTGGCGAGCACCGTCTTGTCGATCGGCGTGTACCGGGCAAGGATCTCACCGCTCGCGCGGTCGTTCCGCTTCTGGTTCGCCCACACCGCGGCCGCCTGGATCGCATTCCGGAACCGGGCTGCCAGGTTCGCGTCGAGGTCCTTGCGCGCGAGCCACATCGTCAGCAGGCACTCCTGCGCACAAACGGCGTCCATCGCGTTGGCGACCCGCGTGGCACCGCGACCCAGCGCCATCGTCAAGAACGGCTCGGGAAGCCAGGCGGCATCGAATTGGCCGCGCCCGAGCGGGGCAAGCATCTGGGCGAACGGAAGCTCGACCACGCTGACCTGATTTGCCGCGACGCCGCCCGCCTTGAGCCACTTGAGCAGGGCGATGTGCGCGATCGTGTTCTGCGCGTCGACCGCAACCCGCTTGCCGATCAGATCGCGGGCCTGCCTCATCGTCTTGCCGGGCGCAGCGACGAGCGCAGAGTTCGGGGCAGACGGACGGTAGAGCGCGCCCGCCGCGACCACCCGCACCGGCGCCGAGCGCGACTTCAGGCTCGCTGCGCCTCCCACGTTGAGCCCGGTGAACTGGGCGTCACCCGAGAGCAGGGCGGCGACGAGTTGCGTCGGATCCGAGAGGACGAGGAGCTTCGCGTCGATTCCCTGTTGCGCGAAGAAGCCGCGATGCCTGGCGTAGAACGCAAGCGCGGCCGGCTCGAGCGGTAGCGTCGCGATCGTCACCGTCGTGGGCTCGGCGCTTCGCGCGATCTGGGCGCCGCTCGCGGCGCCGGGCGCCAGCGAGGACAGGGCGACCGCACAGCCGGCGGCCGCCATGAGCAGTCGTCGCGCCGCGCATGTTCGGATCGACGCCCTGGACATCGCGGTCATCGTAACGCTTGTTACGAGCCGATCAAGGCGTGGATCTCGTCACGATGTGCAAGGAAGGCGGGCAGGCTGCGTGTCGCGCGCTGCGACCTCGGGCGCGGGAGGCCGACCTCGATCGAGCCCACGACCCGCCCCGGCGCGCGGCTGAAGACGAGGACGCGATCGGCAAGGTAGACAGCCTCGTCGATGTCGTGCGTGACGTGGACGATCGTCACAGGACGCCCGCCGCGCGTGCCGTGGACGCGGAGGAGGACGTCCTGGAGCTCCGCGCGCGTGAGCGCGTCGACGGAGGCGAATGGCTCGTCCATGAGGAGGATCTCGGGCCGCGAGACGAGTGCCCGCGCGATCGCGACCCGCTGCTGCATCCCGCCCGAGAGCTCCCAGGGATACTTGTGCGAGACGCCGTCGAGCCCCATCTCGGCCAGGACCGCGGACGCGCGCGCGACCCTTTCCGACTTCGTGAGCCCAACGCCGTGCAGTGGGAACATCACGTTGCGGATCACCGTCAGCCAGGGGAAGAGCGAGCGGCTGTAGTCCTGGAAGACGAGCGCGACCTCTCGGGGCGGGCGCACGACGCGATGACCGTCGACGAGCACCTCGCCCTCGCTCGGCGCGCTCAGCCCCGACAAGAGCCGGAGGAGTGTCGTCTTCCCGGAGCCGGACGGGCCGACGATGGCAAGCAGCTCACCCTCGTGCACCGCGAAGGAGACGTCGACCAGTGCGGCTGGGCCGTCCCGCCCGTAGCGCTTGCCCAGCCCCACGACGCGGAGGACGGCGACGTCAACGTGCACGCTCACCGGCCGCCCCGAAGTGCCAGTGGAGGAGACGCCGCTCGACGGTTAGGAAGAGCTGGTTCAGGAGGTAGCCGAGCAGGCCCAGGAAGAGGATGCCCCCGTACACCTCCGGCACGTTGAACAGGGTCTGCTGCCTGACGATGTACCGGCCGAGACCGTCGCCCGAGCCGGCGGTGAACTCGGAGATCACGACGAGGACGAGGCCGATCGACAGCGCGATGCGGAGCCCGGCCATGATCGACGGGAGGGCGGCCGGCAGGTCGACGCGGTAGAGCCGCTCGAACGGGCCGACGTGGAGCATCGCCGCGGTGTCCCGCGCCTCGGGTGTGACCGCGCGGACGCCCTCGACGGTGTTTATCAGCACCGGGAAGAACACCCCGAACGCGATCACCGCGATCGCCGTCGCGTCGCCGACGCCGAGGACCACGATCGCGACCGGCACGACTGCGATCGGTGGGATCGCACGCAGGAACTCGAGCAGAGGCTCGAACGTCCGCCGCGCAGAGGCGGACGCGCCGAGCAGTACACCGACCACGACGGCGAGTGCCGCACCAAGGGCGTACCCCACCGCGAGCCGCTGGAGGCTTGCGGACACCTCTGACAGGAACGTGCCGGTCGGCCAGACGTCGGCGGCCCGCTCGGCGACCGTGGATGCGGGCGGAAGCAGGAACGAGGCCTCGCGCCGTGCCCAGAGCTCCCAGAGACCGAGCA
This sequence comes from uncultured Actinomycetes bacterium, assembly GCA_963814565.1. Classification (GTDB taxonomy): domain Bacteria; phylum Actinomycetota; class Thermoleophilia; order Gaiellales; family Gaiellaceae; genus Gaiella. Next base: position 637,655 of record CAWFDO010000015.1, on the reverse strand, counting down.
CAGCGACGAACACCGCCGGTCCGAGCAGCCGTCTTCTCATCAGCGCGAACCGGAGCGCTCGTCGCCGACCCAGAACACGACCCGCGACTGGGCGAGGCGGAGCACGACGTTGACGACGTACCCGAGCAGACCGACGAGGACGACGGCCGCGTACAGCTCGGGCAGCTGGAACGCCGACTGTTGCCGCTGCATGTACGCACCGATGCCGTCGCTCGCGGCAAGGAACTCCGCCGTGACACACACCAGCAACGCGATCGAGGCGCTGACCCTGACACCCGTGGCGATGCTCGGCAGTGCTCCCGGCAGCGTCACGCGAACGAGACGTGCGAACCCCGTGACCCCCGACGTCCGCGCCACATCGTGATGGACACGGTCGGCACCGCGCACGCCGTAGATCGTGTTGATCAGGATCGGCCAGACCGCCGCATACGCGATCACGAACCGCAGCATCGGTGGACCGAGCCCGAAGACGAGGATCGCGAGCGGAATGATCGCGATGGCCGGAATCGGCCGCAGAACCTCGACGACCACCGAGGAGGCCTCGTGAAGCGTCTGCGAACTTCCGAGCGCGATGCCGATCGCGACGCCGACCACGATCGCAAGGGCGAGGCCCGCCGTGTAGGTCGCGAGCGTCCGCGCGAGCTCACCCGACAGCGTGCCTGACCACAGGCCGTCCCCAAGGGCCGCAAACGCGGCCGACGGCGCCGCGACGCTGTCGTGGAGATCGAGCAGGCGAACCACGAGCTCGACTGCCGCGACAATCAGGGCCACGAGGAGCCAGCCGGCGAGATTTGCCCGTCTGATGCCGCCTCCGGCCAGCTCGCCCTCCGATCGACGCTCCGATCCTACGGCAGGCACGGGGCCGAGGCGAACCTCCCCGTGGGCCGGCCGGCGTCGGCGATGAGCTGACGCTGAGCCGAGCTACGCCTTGCCCGTGGCCCGCGCGAGCAGATACGCCTGGATGAAGCCGTCGAGTCCGCCGTCGAGGACGCTCTGCGCGTTGCCGACCTCGTGGTCGGTGCGGTGGTCCTTGACCATCTGGTACGGCTGGAGGACGTACGAGCGGATCTGGCTGCCGAAGCCCACGTCGACCTTGCTCCCCCGCTCCTTCGCGAGCTCGGCCTCGCGCTGCTCCTCCTGCAGCTCGGCAAGCCGCGAGCGGAGGATCCGCATCGCCGTCTGCTTGTTCGACGTCTGCGAGCGCTCGTTCTGACACTGAACCACGATGCCCGTCGGAAGATGCGTGATCCGCACGGCGGAGTCGGTCTTGTTCACGTGCTGCCCTCCGGCGCCGCTCGCGCGGTAGGTGTCGATCCGAAGGTCGCCCTCGTCGATCTCGACCTCCTCGCTGTCGGGCAGGAGCGGCGCCACGACGACCTGGGCGAACGCGGTGTGACGGCGGTGCGCTGAGTCGAACGGGGAGTGCCGAACGAGCCGGTGGACGCCTCGCTCGGCCTTGAAGAGGCCGTATGCGTTCTCGCCTCTCACGGTCAGCGTCGCGGACTTGAGACCCGCCTCCTCCCCAGGGCTCGCCTCGACGAGCTCGGACTGGAAGCCGCGGTCGGCCGTCCAGCGGAGGTACATGCGGAGCAGCATCTCCGCCCAGTCCTGTGCGTCCGTGCCGCCGGTTCCGGCGGTGATCGCGACCACGGCGTCTCCGGCGTCGTACTCGCCGTCGAAGAGCGCCTCCTCCTGCAGCCGTACGAGCTCCTCGCGGACGGGCACGATCTGCTCGGCGACCTCGCCCTCGAGCGAGGGATCGAGCTCGAGCAGCTCGCGGGCGTCGTCGACCTCGCGGCACAACGATTCGTAGCGCTCGAGCTTGCGGGTGATGCGGGCGTGCTCGGTCGAGATGCGCGCGGCTGCGGCCTGGTCGTCCCAGAAGCCCGGGGCGCCCATCTGGGCCTCGAGCTCGTCGCGTCGGCCTGTCAGCGCATCGGGGTCAAAGGTAGTCACGGACCCAGGCGAGCTGGGTCCCGAGCTCCGCGAGCTGCTCGGCGATCGGTTTCTCGTCGGCAGCCGTCATCGAGGCGATCCTAGCCGCTAACCGGCGGCTGCTCGCGCCCGCCGAGAGCGAAGCCACGCGTCGACCAGCAGGCAGGTGCAAAGCCACGCGAGGCCGAGGCAGGCACCGGCGAGCACGTCTGCGAGGTAGTGCACGTTGAGCACGACCCGACTGGCCGCGACCAGCCCGCCGACGGCGAACCCCGCGCCGACGGCCGCGATCCGTCGTGCTCGGGTGGTCGCGAGGGCGGCCGCGTAGAGGCCGAGGAGACCGAACACCGCGACTCCCGTCGTCGCATGCCCGCTCGGGAAGGAGAACGATGAGGGCAAGGCGATCGCGCTCCCGACATCCGGTCGCTCCCGCTCGTAGCCCGCCTTCGCGCTGAGGACGAGCACCTGGCTGCCGAGGGTCACGACGATCAGCACGATCGCCTCACGCCGTAGGTCGCGCCGGAGGAGGATGACCGAGAGGCCGGTGACGACGAGTGTCATCCCGACGGCGCCGCCGAGCCAGGTGAAGGGGCGGGCCAGCCATTCGACCCACGTCGGCATCGATTCGGCGACCCACTCCGCCACCTTCCCGTCGAGGTCGGAGAAGGCGCCGCCGTTGACGACGTCGGCCGCGAGGGCCGCATACCCCGCGAGCGCGAGCACGAGTGCGACGAGGAGCGCGGCCGGCGGTGCGACGCCGAGGAGCGGCTCCGCCCGGGACTTCGCCCCACGTGCCCCCAGGGGGGCGGGACGGCCCCCTGGAGTCACGGTACCCGCGGGCTCGTCACGCATGGGTGCCGGGATCGTGCCGTCTTCGTGACGGCGGCGTCGTGGCTTCCGCCGGGCCACGGCGCATTCAGGTCCGCGTCGCGACAGTGGCAAGCCAGGGGCAACGTCACGATGCGCATGCCCACGTCGGCGTGTGGCCTGTCACCGATGAGTCCGGCCGTCTCGGCCGGTCGGATCATTCGACGACGCTCAGGAGGAAGGGAGGCAGAGATGCCAAGCCCATCGCGGAGACACCAGGAGAACGAGGCGCTCGATCGCCGGTTCGCCGCCACGCTGGTCAGAAGCCCGAGCCCCGGCGGCTGGACGTACGTCGTGATGGCGGACTCGGTCGAGTTCTTCGGCACCCGCGGTCTCGTGAAGGTCGTGGGCACGATCGACGGCCATCCGTTTCGAAGCTCGTTCATGGCGATGGGCGACGGGACGCACAAGCTGCCGGTGAAGGCCGCCGTCCGCAAGGCCATCGGGAAGGAGGCAGGCGACACCGTCGAGGTGTGCCTCGAAGAGCGACTGCGCTAGGAGGGCTTGGCGGAACGGGCCACGTCTCCAGGGTGCCGCCGGTCGTCGTGAGGCAAGGACGCAGGGAGCGCCCATATCGGTTGATATGGGCGCGACCGAGGACACCGCATCACGGCGATCCGGCGCTCCCCTGGGGACATCGCGCCTGCTTCGCCAAGCCCTCCTGGCTCACGTCTTGGACGTGCGCGGGGCGTAGCGGTGGTGCAGATCGAGCACGTTGCCGTCTGGATCCTCGAAGATCGCCTGGTGGCAGACGCCGCTGTCGATCGTCTCGCCGGTGAACGTGACGCCGCGTGACTCGAGCTCGGCCCGTGCTGTCGCGACGTCGTCGACGTGCAGCGCGATCGGGACCTTGTGCGGCTGGAACGGCACGCCGATCCGCTCCGTGGCGATCAGGGCGATCGTGACGGTGCCGGTCTCGAACTCGATGCCGAGCGGCTCCTCGCCGGGCCGTTGCCATGCGCTCGACCGCTCCAGGCCGAGCACGTTCTCGTAGAACTCCGCGGCCGCCGCGATGTCCCTGGTCGGGATCGAGACGAAGTCGACGCCCGTGACGATCGTGGTAGTGGCGCTCATCGCAAGCCCGCGATCGAGGCGCCCGCTACGCGCCGTGGCAGCGCTTGAACTTCTTGCCGCTACCGCACCAGCACGGGTCGTTGCGCCCGACGTCCCGGTGCTCGTTCACGGCCGGCTTCGGCGCGCCCATGGGCGTCGTCGACGGCGCCTCGGCGAGCGCCGTCGCGGCGCTGCCGCCCGCGGCGGCGATCGCCTCGGCACCGTGGAGCTGATCGTGCTCGTAGGCCAGCGCCTTCGGCGCCTGCGCAGGCTGGAGCTGCTGCTCGGCCTCCTCCTGCTGTACCTCGACGTGGAAGAGCGTCAGCACGACCTCCTCGCGGATTATCGCGACCGAGCTCCTCGAACATCACATGACCCTCGCCGCGGTACTCGACGAGCGGGTCCTTCTGCGCCATCGCACGGAGATGGACGCCCTCGCGGAGGTAGTCCATCGACTCCAGGTGCTCGCGCCAGCGCGTGTCGACGATCTGGAGGATCACGTAGCGCTCGATCTCGCGCGTCAGCTCGGGGCCGAACGCCTCCTCGCGCTCCGCGTACGCGTCCAGCGCGTCCGCGACGAACTCCTCGACGAGCGCACCCTGGCTGGCGACGTCGACCTCCTCGCGCAGCTCGGCAGCCGTGATGTCCGTCCCGTAGAGCGCGCGCATCTGCGTCACGAGGCCGTCGATGTCCCACTCGTCGGGCATCTCGGCGTCCGAGAACTGCGTCACGTTCGCTGCGACGACCTCCTCGATCCAGCCGCGGATCTCGTCCGAGAGGTCCTCGCCCTCGAGCACGCCACGCCGCTGGCCGTAGATGACCATGCGCTGCGTGTTCATGACGTCGTCGTACTTGAGGACGTTCTTGCGCGAGACGAAGTTCTGCTCCTCCACCTTCTTCTGCGCGTTCTCGATCTGGCGCGAGAGGATCGACGCCTCCATCGGCTGGTCGTCCGGGATCTTGAACCGCTCCATGATCCCGTGGATCCGGTCGCCGGCGAACAGCCGCACGAGGTCGTCCTGAGCGGAGAGGTAGAAGCGCGTCTCGCCCGGGTCGCCCTGACGTCCCGAACGGCCGCGGAGCTGGTTGTCGATCCGGCGGGACTCGTGCCGCTCGGTGCCGAGCACGTAGAGCCCGCCCGCTTCGACGACGCCCTCGCCGAGCTTGATGTCGACGCCCCGGCCGGCCATGTTCGTCGCGATCGTCACCGTGCCCGGCTGACCCGCGTCCTTGATGATCTCGCTCTCCCGCTCGTGCTCCTTCGCGTTCAGCACGTTGTGCGGGATGCCTCGCCGCTTGAGGAGCTCCGCGAGGTACTCCGACGTCTCGACCGCGATCGTGCCGACGAGCACGGGCTGACCGTGCTCGTGGCGCTCGACGATGTCTTCGACCACCGCGTTCCACTTGGCGTCCTTCGACTTGAAGATGAAGTCGTTCTCGTCGGCGCGCGCCACGGGGACGTTCGTCGGGATCTCGACGACGTGCAGGTTGTAGATCTCGACGAACTCCTTCTCCTCGGTCTTCGCCGTGCCGGTCATGCCTGCGAGCTTCTCGTAGAGGCGGAAGTAGTTCTGGAGCGTGATGGTCGCGAGCGTGACGTTCTCCTCGCGGATCGCCACGCCCTCCTTCGCCTCGATCGCCTGGTGGAGCCCCTCGCTCCAGCGGCGCCCCTCCATGATCCGGCCGGTGTACTCGTCGACGATCTTCACCTCGTCGTCCTGCACGACGTAGTCGACGTCGCGCTTGTAGAGCGACTCCGCCTTCAGCGCCTGGGTGAGATGGTTGACGAGCTGGACGTTCCGGGGGTCGTACAGGTTGTCGACGCCGAGTGCGCGCTCCACCTTGTCGAGCGCCGTCTGCGCGGGTGAGACGGTCTTGAACTTCTCGTCGTAGAGGTAGTCCGCTCCCGAGAGCTCCGTCTCGTCCTCGCCCTTCATCACCTTCCGGGTGAGCGGCGCACCCTGGAGCTCGCGCACGACACGCGCGAAGTCGTAGTAGGTCTTCGCGGCCGTCTCCGGCTCGCCGGAGATGATCAGCGGCGTCCGCGCCTCGTCGATCAGGATCGAGTCGACCTCGTCGACGATCGCGAACCCGTGCCCGCGTTGCACCGTGCCCTCGAGCGAGACGGCCATGTTGTCACGCAGGTAGTCGAAGCCGAACTCCGAGTTGGTCCCGTACGTGATGTCCGCCGCGTACGCCTCCTTGCGACGGGTGTGCGACATCATGTTCTCGATCCAGGCGACGGAGACGCCCAGCCGGTCGAAGACCGGCCGGTTCCACTCCGCGTCGCGCTTCGCGAGGTAGTCGTTGACCGTCACGAGGTGGACGTTGTCTCCGGCCAGCACGTTGAGGTAGAGCGGTGCGCTCGCGACGAAGGTCTTCCCCTCGCCGGTCTTCATCTCCGAGATGTCGCCCTCGTGGAGGACGATGCCGCCCATCAGCTGGACGTCGAACAGGCGCTGCCCGGACTCGCGCTTGCGCGCCTCGCGGACGGCGGCGAAGGCCTCGTAGAGGATCTCGTCGAGCGACTCGCCGTTCTCGATCCGCTGCTTGAACTCTGCGGTCTTCGCGAGGAGCTCGTCGTCGGTGAGCGGCTCGAAGTCGGGCTCGAGCGACGTGATGTACGCCGCCTGCTCGGAGAGCCGCTTGAGGCGGCGTCCCTCGCCGATCCGGAGGACCTTCTCGAAGCGTCCGAAGCTCGCGCTGGGCATGTGCTAGAGGGTACCGTCTGCCCGCCGCCTCGCCCGGCGCGCACAGTCTCCGAACGGACTCTTCATCCGCGCGTCACGCATCAGGAGGATCATGCGTGCGTGCGTCGCCTCCTCGTCTCGCTGGCCCTCGTCGCACTCGTCGCTCCGGCGTCCGCGATGGCGCTCTTGACGCCCGGCCGCACCGTCTCGAACCTCGCCCCGGTGACGGCGCTCTCGGTCACGCACCGCTCCGTCGTGTGGGCCGTCGGAGGGTCGAAGCGCGACTGCGGGCACGTGCGGCTCTGGGACACCGCGACGCGCGGTCTCTGGACGCTCGGGAGCCGGACGATCCGCGGGTGCGAGGAGGGGCCGAGCGGCGGCTTCGGCATCGCGCAGGTGGCAACCTCTGGCCGCCGCGTCCTTTGGGTGACGAACATCGGCGGCAACTTCACGGACTACCAGCTCTGGACCGCGACGCCGACGCAACCGGTGCCGCGTCGGCTCGCCTTCGAGACAGCCGAGTCCGGCGGGCCGACGCCGATCGTGCTCGGCGCCGGGACGCGCGAAGGCGTGCCGTACGCCGTCGGTCCTGCGGTCACGTACCTCGGTGAGGCGGGAGCGCGGCAGTTCCGCGTCACGCTCGGCGCTCCGGTGCGCCTCCTCACCTCGGGCACGGGGCCCGGCGCGGCCCGCGTGGTCGCTGCCCTCTCGGACGGCCGGCTCGTGCTCCTCTCGCGCACGGGCGCCGTGCTCGAGACGGACGAGTACGAGCCGCGCGCGGTGCGCGCGATCGCCCTCGGGCTCCTCGGGCCGCTCGTCCAGGTCGGGAACGTCGTCCACGTCGGGGCTGACGACGTCACGCTTCCCGCCGGTGCTCTCATGCTCGACTACCGCCAGCGCGCGATCGTCTACCGGCAGGGCACGCAGGTCCGCTCTCGCCACGTCGTGACGGGCGCCGACCGCCTGCTCCGCGTGATCCCGGTCAGGCCCTCGCAGCCGATGCTGTTCTCGACCGACAGCTGGGGCTCGGCGTGGGCAACGGGGAGCTCGGTGAGCTGGCGCTCCGGCCCGCTCCGCTGAGCGAGCTAGGCGCCGACAGGCGCGGCGGCGTCGCGAAGGTACTGGTGGATGAAGGCGATCGCCATGCTGCCCTCGCCGACGGCGGCTGCGACGCGTTTGACGGTGCTGTAGCGGACGTCGCCGCAGGCAAAGATCCCCGGAACGCTCGTCTCGAGCAGGTACGGGTCACGCTCGAGGGCCCACCGTCCGGCCGCCGTCACGTCGGAGCCGGTGAGGACGTAGCCCTTCGGGTCGAGCGCGATCTCCGGCGGGAGCCACGCAGTCTCGGCGTCCGCCCCGATGAAGATGAAGAGCCCACCTGACTCGAGGCGGGTCGTCTCGCCCGTGGCTGAGCTCGAGACGTCGATGGCCTCGAGCCAGAGCTCGCCGTGCGCTCTGACCACCTCGGTGCGCGGGAGCAACTCGATGTTCGGCTTCTTCGCCAGCTGGTCGACGAGGTAGTGGGACATGCTCCCTTCGAGCCCCTCGCCCCGGCAGAGGATCGTGACGCGTCGTGCGTGCGTCGAGAAGAACATCGCCGCCTGACCGGCAGAGTTGCCCGCTCCAACGATGTGGACGTCGAGGCCGTGCGTGTTGGGCGCCTCACTGCGTGAGGCACCGTAGAAGACGCCCTTGCCGGCGAGGCGTTCGAATCCCTCGATCGGCAGGCGCCGCCACGTGACGCCGCACGCGAGGATGATCGTCCGTGCGCGGAGGACGTCGCCCGCATCGAGCTGCACCTCCCGCGTTCCGGCGTCTATCTCGGTGATCGACCGCGTCACGAGGATCTCGGCGCCGAGCCTCCCCGCCTGCCGGAGCGCGCGTCCGGCCAGCTCGTCGCCCGACACGCCGTCCGGGAACCCGAGGTAGTTCTCGATCTTGGAGGACGTGCCGGCCTGGCCGCCGGGCGCTTCCCGCTCGATCACGAGCGTGCTCAGCCCCTCGGAGGCGCCGTACACCGCGGCCGCGAGCCCCGCAGGCCCCGCCCCGACGACGACGACGTCGTACTGCGTCGTTCCCGGCTCGGTGCCGAGATCGAGGAGCTCCGCGAGCCGGCGGAGCTGCGGTTGCACCACCGCTCGATCGTCGAGCGCGAGAACGTCTGCAACCTGCCGGAGGTGGGGACGCACGACGACGTCGGCCTCGAGGACGCGGACGGACGGGAGCTCCTCGTCGGGTGGAAGCGGCTCCCCCCACTGCTCGTGTGCATCTTCCGCATCCGGCGTGATCCAGTCGTAGGTGACGTGGTTCCGGTCGAGGAAGCGCCGCACATCGGCGCAGGACGCGTCCCGCCGATGACCGACGACGACCGCCCTGCGCGGCGGCCGGTCGACGGCGAGCCCGGACAGGCCCCGCGCGCCCTGGATCCGGTCGGCGGCCAGTTTCCCGACCTCCGCCGCCACGTCCGGGGCGACCGAGGCGACCACGTGGTAGTCGCGGGGGTCGAGGCGCATGACGCGCGACGCCTCCGCCGCGCGGAACCCGACGGGGAAGACCGTGCCGAACGTGATCGGCACCTCGCCGAACACGTCCCCGGGCGCGCGCGTCCCGACGACGCGCTCGATCCCGTCGACGTCCTGGACCGCCTCGATACATCCCTCGATGAGCCCGAAGAGCGCCTGCTCGCTCCCCTGGTGCGCCGCATACTCGCCAACGGCGAGCGTGATGTCGGCGGCCGCGCGCGCGAGTCGCTCGTGCTCACTCGCATCGAGCCCCGAGAAGATCGCGATCGAGGCGACCTCGTCGGCGGTCACCATCCGGAGGAACCCGTTGTGTGAGCAGCGTGCACGCGCGCAACCTATCCGGCCGCGTGCAATCCTCGGTGCCGTGACGGTGCTGATCGACGGGTCGCTGGACGGGATCGACTGGGCCAGGGCGAAGGCCGACCTCGCCGCGGACGACTTCGACAACGGCCGGTCGGCCGAGGCGCTCCGGCAGGCGTTCGAGCAATCCCGGCACGTCGCGTTCGCGCGTGACGGCGACCGCGTCGTCGGGATGGCCCGGCTGCTCTCCGACGGCGTCTGCAACGCCTACCTCGTCGACGTGTGGACGGCGTCCGCGTATCGCCGGCGCGGCATCGCGTCCGCAATGGTCAAGCGGCTGCTCGACGAGGTTCCCGGTCAGCACGTCGGCCTGCAGACCGACGACATGCAGGCGTTCTACGAGTCGCTCGGCTTCGGCCCGCAGCCGGAGTTCCTCTCCCGCGTCGTCGGCACGTGGCTCGACAACGAGGCGAATCGGCCAGGTAGATGATTGATTCCGAATAGCCGCACACGTGGCTGGTGGCCGTGACACGTCGCCCGGCGCGACGATCGGCCACGACACGTATCACCCGATATGCGCCGCGGCCGCTCCCCGCACCAGGCTCGGTCACAGCCATCCCCACGCGCACGCCTATCCGGAATCAATCATCAGAGCGGCGTGACGCCGACCTCCCAGACGGAGCCCACCAGCCGCGAGGCAGTCACCACGTAGGCGGCATGGCGCTCCGCGCCGAGCCGCTCGAGCTCGGGGACGCCCGCGAGCGTCGGTTCGCCGTCGATCCGCACGGACCGCTCCACGCCGTCCCAAGCGAGCTCGACGAACTGCCCACCGGGGTCGCGCTCGAGCTCGACGGTCTCGATCCCGAGGACGGCGACCGCCCAGACGCGCTCGTCCCGGCGCACGGCATGCGCGCGATACGGCCCTTGCCGGGCGAGCACGCGGACGATCTCGCCGGCGTCCCCCTCCGCGTCGTCGACGACGACGCGCCCGTCCGCGAGGGCCGCGAACCAGAGCTCGTCTCCGACGAGGTCGGGCGCGAGAACGGTCACGACGGCGTCCCACTCGCGGGGGCGGTGGACCCCGTGGATCCCGACCTCGCCCCAGTGCGGGCCTGGATCGTGGGGGAGCGGCAACGATCGGCTCAGCCGTCGGGGGCCGCGCGGAGCGACTGCTCGATCTCCTCCACGGGCATCGGCTCCGGCGGCACGCTGTGGGCGCGGCGACGGGGCTCCTGCACCTTCTTGTCGCGGAGGCGCTCGATCTGCCGCTCGAGCTTGTCGACGAGCAGGTCGGTCGCTGCCTCGTAGCTCGTCGCCGCCTCGCGGCCGTGGAGGTTCGGCCCCTTGACGTGGACCTCGGCCTCGACGACGTGGTCATCCGCGATCTTCGGGTTGCGCTCGCGATCGAGCACGACCTCGACGAGCGTCTCGTCGTGGAGGCGGCGCCCGAGCTTGGCGAACTTCGCCTCCACGTAGCTGCGGGCTGCGTCGTTCACATGCCCGCGCCGCACCGTGAGATTCAGTCGCATGGCGCCTCCTCTTCGCGTTGCACTCAAACTACCGCACTGCCCGCGCGAGGCAAACGACCTCGACGTGGCGCGCCCCCGCTCGGCGGAGCTCCGTCGCGCACGCGGATCCCGTCGCGCCCGTCGTGTACACGTCGTCGATCAGCGCCACGCGCGCCGGCGCCTCGCCGACCGCCGTGAAGGCATGGCGGACGTTCGTCCCGCGCTCGGCGCGCGGGAGGCTGGCCTGCCGGCGGCTCGTCGCCGCGGTGCGGGTGAGGAGGGGCCTGACCGGCACCTGCCACAGCCCGCCGAGCGTCTCCGCGAGACGCGCGGCGGGCACGTGGCCGCGCTCTCTCCCCCGCTCCCGGTCGCCCGGCACGGCCACAAGCGCGTCCACTGCCGGCCGCGCGACGACGTCGGCGACGACGCCTGCGAGCATCGGCGCGAGGTCCCGCCGCCCCCGCTCCTTCCAGGCCGACACGATCGAGCGCGCACGGGTGTCGTAGGCCACTGCGGCCCGGGCGCGCGCGAACGCGAGCCGACGGCCGGCGCACTCGACGCACCGTCGAACCGGCCACGGGCCGGGGCAGCCGCAGCGCTCGCAGACGGGCGGCGCGATGCGGACGAGGGCAGCGAGGCACCGCTCGCACAGCACCGGGCCGGGCACCTCGCAGCCGGCGCAGCGTCGTGGCAGGACGATCCCGAGGACGCCCATCCAGCGACGGTACGGGCGTGCACGTGACGAGAGCGTGCCGACTTCGTGACGGCTTCGTGCCGCTCAGTCGAGAACCGAGGCTGCGAGCATCTCCCGCAGCGCCGGTTGCGCCCGCTCGAGGTCGTCCGGCTCCTTGATCGGGAAGAACCGGCCGCGGGCGCCCGACCGCGGCACCTCGAGGAACGTCGTGTCGAGCACCCACGCGATCTGGTGGTAGAGGCGCTCGAGCTGGACCGCCGTCCTTCCGTCCACCGACTTCGCGACGTGCAGCCACTGCAGGTCGAAGTCGCGGTCGAGCGCGTCCAGGGCGATGGTGGCGGTGTTCGTGTTGAAAACCGGGATCCGGTCTTGGTCGAAGCCGGGCGGGAACTGCGGCCCCTCGAGCAGACCGAGCCGCCCGTCGACCCGCGCCGGCGCGCCGCCCATGTCGCCCTCCTTGACGGCGACCTCCACCGTCAGCGGCCGCCCCGCGCGAAGGTGTGCCCCGATCACGACCGGGTCGAGCCGAGCGCCGAGGTTGTCGACGTTGGAGACGGCGACGTGCTCGACTCCGCGGTCACGGAGGAGGTCGAGCGTGCCCGAGCGCCGGATCGCGTCGAGGAGGTCGCCGTGCCCGGGCGCGTACAGCGAGGGCCGGCCGGCCTCGAGGAACAGGTCGCCGCCCTCAGTGAGCCGAAGCGACACGGACTGCGAGAACCAGAGCGGCTCCGGAACGCCCTGCGCCGCGACGTGGTCGCGCGTCTCGTCCGCCGTCTGGAAGCTCGTCATCAACGCGACGGGGATCTCGACGCCGAGCGCCTCACCGAGCCGCGTCGTCTCGCCGAGCTTCCACGAGAGGAAGCTCCGGCCGTCGACCGCCTCCACGGCGCCCTTTACGACCCCGCCGAAGCGCGTCGCCATCCCTCCTGCGAGCACGACCTGGGCGACACGTCCGGACGCGAGCGCGTCGAGACCGGCTGAGCGCGTCGCCGCCCGGTCGTCCGAGCCTGGCTCGGGGAGCGGCGTCACGTCGCCCTCGGCAGGCGGCTCGACGACGCCGTCTGCCACGTTCGACGCCGGCGTCAGCTCGCCGGCGGCCACACGCGCGCGGAGGATCTCGAACGTCTCCGCGTCGAACTCGAAGCGGTCGAGGACGCTGCGTGTCTCGGAATCGAGCTCGTCGCCGATCATCGAGCGGCAGCGGTCTCGCGCGGGAGCGACGACGTGTACGGGGCCCGGTGGATGCCCCGTTCCGTGACGATCGCCGCGACAAGGTCGCCCGGGGTCACGTCGAATGCGGGATTGCGGGCAGCGAAGCGGGTCGTCACCTCGGACCCGTCGCGCTCCTCGATCGGGATCGCGTCGCCGGTGGCCAGAGACGGATCGAGCGTCGAGGTCGGCGCGACGACGACGAGCGGCAGCCCGTGGTGCGCCGCGAGGACCGCGAGCCCGTACGTCCCGATCTTGTTCGCCGTGTCGCCGTTGGCGGCGATCCGGTCGGCGCCCGTCACCACGAGATCGACCTCGCCGCGGGCCATGAACGCCGCCGCCGCCCCGTCGGCGATCACCGCGTGCGGGATGCCGAGCTGCTCGAGCTCCCAGGCCGTCAAGCGGCCGCCCTGCAGGAGCGGCCTCGTCTCGTCGACCCAGACGTGCGAGACGCGACCGGCCTCGTAGGCCGCGCGGACCGCTCCGAGCGCCGTCCCGTACCCACCCGTCGCGAGCCCGCCGGCGTTGCAGTGCGTGAGGACGCGCGCTCCCTCCGGAAAGAGTACGACCGCGTGCGCACCCATCGTCCTGCAGCGCTCGACCTCGTCGGCGTGGATCCCTTCGGCCCGCTCGCGCGTCGGCTCGTCGCGCATCGCCTCGAGCGCCCAGCGGAGGTTGACGGCCGTCGGGCGCGCCGCCGCCAGCGTCGCGAGCGCGGCGTCGAGATCGTCTCCGCGCTCCGCGGCGAGCGCCATCCCGTATGCGGCCGCGACGCCGATCGCCGGGGCGCCCCGCACGGCGAGGACGCGGATCGCCTCCGCGAGCTCGGCGACCGTGCCGCAGCGGAGGTCGGCCTCCTGCTCCGGCAGCAGACGCTGGTCGAGCACGACGACGGCGTCGTGCTCGAGACGGACGATCCGGTGTGGCTCGAGATCCGTGGACATGCGTAGGGGCGAGATATATCTCGCCCCTACGGGTCCTGCGCCGGTGTCCGTCAGGACTACGTCCCCTCGTCCCACGACGCGAGGTACGAGGCCTGCTCCTCCGTGAGCTCGTCGATCGCGACGCCCATCGTCGCCAGCTTCAGGCGGGCGATCTCGTCGTCGATCTCCTTCGGCACGTCGTAGACCGTCCGCTCGAGCGATGCGGCATTCGCGATCACGAACTCGGCGGCGAGCGCCTGGTTGGCGAACGACATGTCCATCACCTGCGCGGGATGGCCCTCGGCCGCCGCGAGGTTGACGAGCCGGCCCTCGGCCAGGAGGTACACCTTCCGCCCGTTCGTGAGCGTGAACTCCTCGACGAACTGGCGGGCCTCGCGCGTGTCGGTGGCGAGCGAGCGGAGCGCCGGTATGTCGATCTCGACGTTGAAGTGCCCGGTGTTGGCGAGGATTGCGCCGTCCTTGAGGCGCTCGATGTGGTCGCGGGAGATGACGTGCTTGTCGCCCGTCGCGGTGACGAAGATGTCGCCGACCTCGGCGGCCTGCGACATCGGCATCACCTGGAAGCCGTCCATGACGGCCTCGAGCGCCTTCATCGCGTCGACCTCCGTGACGATCACATGCGCGCCGAGCCCCTTTGCGCGCATCGCGACGCCGCGGCCGCACCAGCCGTAACCGGCGACGACGAACGACCGACCCGCGAGCAGGACGTTCGTGGCGCGGATGATCCCGTCGATCGTCGACTGGCCGGTCCCGTAGCGGTTGTCGAAGAGGTGCTTCGTGCGCGCCTCGTTGACCGCGACGACGGGGAAGCCGAGCTTGCCGTCACGCTCGAGCGCGCGGAGGCGGATGACGCCGGTGGTCGTCTCCTCGGTTCCGGCGATCACGTCGCCGAGCTGCTCGCGACGGGCCGAGTGGAGGATCCCGATCACGTCGGCGCCGTCGTCCATCGTCACGTGCGGGCGATGGTCGATCGCCGCCTCGAGGTGCGCGTAGTACGTGTCGTGGTCCTCGCCCTTGATCGCGAACGTGCCGATCCCGTACTCCTCGACGAGCGCCGCGGCGACGTCGTCCTGGGTCGAGAGCGGGTTCGACGCGCAGAGGACGACCTCGGCGCCGCCGGCCTTCAGCGTGCGCATGAGGTTCGCGGTCTCGGTCGTCACATGGAGGCAGGCCGAGACGCGGTACCCCGAAAGGGGCTGCTCGCGCTCGAACCGCTCGCGGATCGCGACGAGCACCGGCATCTGCCGGTCGGCCCACTCGATCCGGCGGATGCCCTCGGAGGCGAGGGCGAGATCCTTGACGTCGTGCTTGATGGTTGTGGCCATGGTTCCTCTCTGGTGTGCTCAGGCTGCGAGCAGGCGCTCGTGCTTGCGCTGCTCCCACTCGATCCAGTCGGCTTCGCTCGCCCCTTCGGCGGGCACGGTCGCTCCCGTCAGCCAGCCTTCGACCGCTGCCCGGAGCTCGGGATCGCGGCGGAGCCGGACGACGAACGCGACGTCGTCGAGCTCGACGCCGAAGCGGCGCCGCAGCTCCCCGAGCCCGCGCAGGAGGTCGAGCTCGGTGTCGCCGTACCGCCGGTAGCCCGCCGGGCTCCGCTTCGGGACGACGAGCCCGGTCGACTCGAGGTAGCGAAGCATCCGCGCCGACCACCCGGTACGGGCGGCCGCCTGGCTGACGCTGTAGATCTGCACGGGCCAAACCCTAACACAACTATGTCAAAGTTTGCTCGAGCGCAGGCGCTTCCGGGCCTGGAAGGCCTTCTACTTCCGAGGCACTAGGGAGTGCTCGTCCCCTCGCGCCCGTAGCGATCCTCGAGCCGCACGACGTCGTCGAGGTGCGGCGTCGAGACCTCGAGCACGAGGAGATCCTCGATCGCCGTGACCCGATGCACGGTTCCCGGTCGGTAGCGGAACGCGTCGCCCGGGCCGATCTCGAGGGTCTCGAGCGGCCCGCCGACCTCGCCGAGCTCGAGCGACGCGCGGCCTTCCTGGACGAGCCACGCCTCGTCCTTCACCTCGTGGTACTGGAGGCTCAGCGAGTGGCCTGCCTTGACGAAGAGGAGCTTGCCGACGTACGCCTCGGCCTCGGCCCAGACGAGCTCCCAGCCCCAGGGCTTCTCGACCCGGCGAGGCGTGACCGCGTACGGGCTGCCGCCGCCGGAACCGGTCACGCGAGCCACTCCGGGTGCGCGCTCACGTACTCGTCGGCGCGCTTGAGCTCCTTCGGCGTGTTGACCGTCAGCCACGTGCCGGTGTGCCGGAAGGCGTGGAGCGTCCCCTCGCCTGCGAGCTCGGGGAACGTCGTGGTCTCGTGGTCGCCCTTCTCGGGGAAGCGCGCGAGCGCCGACTCGGAGAGCACGTAGATCCCACAGTTGACCCAGTACGGGACTTGCGAGACCTCGTGGAAGCCCGTGACGACGTCGTCGTCGGTGAGGTCGACCTGGCCGAACTGCGACGGCGGCTGCGCCACCGTCAGCGTCGCTGCGGCACCGGTCGCCCAGTGCCGCTCGAGCAGCCCGCCGAAGTCGACGGCGACGAGCTCGTCGCCGTTCATCGCGAACACGTCGCCGTCCTCGGCCCGCGAGGCGGCCGCATAGCGGATGCCGCCGCCGCGCCCGAGCCGCTCGGGCTCGCCGGCACAGACGAGATCGACGCCGAGCCCGTCGAGGCTCCGCTCGAACTCCTCCTCCTGCCCCCCGAGGCAGCTGACGATCACGCGCCCCACACCGGCGTTCCGGAGCCGGCCGATCTGCCAGGCGAGGAGCGGCCGTCCGCCTACCGGCACGAGTGACTTCGGCAGGCCAGCGGCGGCGTCACCGAGGCGCTCCGCCTTCCCGCCCGCGAGGACGATGGCCTCCACCTACGGTGTCCCGTTGGAGGCGCGCCCGATCGCGGCGTACCGGAAGCCCGCGGCGCGCATTGCCGCCGGGTCGAGCATGTTCCGGCCGTCGACGAACACGGGCGAGCGCATCGTCGCACCGACCGCGTCCCACGCCACGTCGGCCAGCTCGGGCCACTCGGTGACCAGCACCACGGCATCCGCGTCCCGCGCGGCGTCGGCGACGCTCGGCACCTGCTCGACGCCGTGGAAGCCGTCCGCGTGCGCGATCGGGTCCCAGACGACGACGTCCGCCCCCTCGGCGAGCAGGCGGCCGGCGAGCACGAATGCGGGCGCTTCGCGCGTGTCGTCCGTGTTCGGCTTGAACGCGAGGCCGAGGAGCGCGATGCGCTTCCCGCGGAGCGGGCCGACGAGCTCCTGCAGCTTGCCGACCACGCGGCGCTTCTGGAGCTCGTTCACCTCGATCACGGCGCTCAGCACCTGGAAGTGGTAGCCGGAGTTGGCCGCGAGCTGCTTGAGCGCGAGGGAGTCCTTGGGGAAGCAGGAGCCGCCGAAGCCGACCCCGGCCCGGAGGAAGCTCTTGCCGATGCGGCGGTCGTAGCCGATCGCCTCGGCCACCTTGACGACGTCGGCGCCCGTCGCCTCGCAGACGTTCGCAATCTCGTTGATGAACGAGATCCGCGTCATCAGCGCGGCGTTCGCAGCGAGCTTCGCCATCTCCGCGGACGCGACGTCGGCGCGGACGACGGGCGCGTCGATGCCCGCGTGGAGCTCCTCGACGGCGTCCGCGTCGGCGGCGTCGAACGCGCCGATCACGATCCGGTCCGGCTCCATGAAGTCCTTGACCGCCGTCCCCTCGGCCGTGAACTCGGGATTCGACGCATACCCGACGTGCCCGAGCCCGCGTCCGTCGAGGCGGTGCCTGACCTTGTCGCCCGTCCCGACCGGGACGGTGCTCTTCATGACGACGACGATGCGGTGGTCGACCTCCGGCAGCTCGTCGATGACCGTCCACACCGCGGAGAGATCGGCGTCGCCGGACACCGTCGGCGGCGTGCCGACTGCGATGTAGACGAACGCGGCGCCCTCGATCGCCTCGGCGACGTCGAGCGTGAACGTCAGCCGCTCCCGGTTCCGCTCGAGGAGCTCGTCGAGCCCGGGCTCGTAGATCGGCACCTCACCGCGGCGGAGCGCGTCGATCCGCTCCGGGAGGATGTCCCTGACCGTGACGTGGTGCCCGAGCTCGGCGAAGCACGCGCCGGTGACGAGACCGACGTAGCCTGCGCCGAACACGGCGACGCGATGGGTGTTGGCTCCGCTCATGCCGGCGAGGAGGATAGCCACGCACCCCGGCGGAGCGCCGGATACGATCGACCCGCCCCGGGGCAGCCGTCAGGAGGAGCGCGTGGAGCCGGTCGAATCCAAGGCCGCGCCCGTCGTCCGGGCGAGCGGCGTCGTCAAGCGTTACGGCGCCAAGGTCGCGCTCGACGGGCTCGATGTCGAGATCGGCCACGGGGTGACCGGGCTACTCGGCTCGAACGGCGCCGGGAAGACCACGCTCATCTCGCTGATGCTCGGTCTTCGCAGGCGCGATGCGGGGGCGCTCGACGTGCTCGGGCACGACCCCCAGACCGCCGGGATCGAGGTGCGCGAGCGCATCGGGTACGGCCCGGAGCACCACAACCTGCCTCCCGAGGTGCAGGCGCAGGACCTCGTCCGGCACCTGACCGAGCTCCACGGGATCCCGCCCCGTAGTGCGATCCAGCGTGCGAGCGACGCGCTCTGGCAGGTCGGGCTCGGTGAGGAGCGGCTCCGCCCGGTCGGGACGATGTCGACGGGGCAGCGACAGCGCGTCAAGCTCGCATCGGCGATCGCGCACGATCCCGCGCTCGTCCTGCTCGACGAGCCGACCGACGGCCTCGACCCCGTCCAGCGCGACGACATGCTGGCGCTGATCCGGCGGATCGGCACCGAGTTCGGGATCGACATCGTCGTCTCGTCGCACCACCTCGAGGAGGTCGAGCGGATCTGCGACGCGGTCGTGATCCTCGACGCCGGCAGGATGATCCGCTCGGGGACCCTGTCGGAGCTGCGCCAGGGAGCCGAGGGCCTGCTCGTCGAGGTCGACGGCGGGCACGAGGAGCTCGTCGAGCTGCTGCGCGCCGCGGGGCTCGTGGCCGAGGTTGCCGGCGAGACGGTGCTCATCTCCGGCGACGACCCGCACGACGTCGTCCGGGATGCCGTCGCCGACCTCGGGCTCGGGCTCCGACGACTGGAGCCGCGCCGCCGCACGCTGGAGGACGTCTATCTCGAGGCGAGCGCATGAGCGGGACGGAGCACGGCGCGCGGATCTACGACGTCGGCTACCGCTCGTACGACGGCCCCCGCAGGCCGCCGTGGTGGGCGGTGCTCACGGTGTGCCTCCACGCCGTCCAGCGGGTGCTCGGCCTGCGCCGCTCGTTCCGTCACAAGATCCTGCCGGTGATCGCGATCGCCATCGCGTTCCTCCCGGCGATCGTGTCGGTCGTCGTTGCGGTGATGGTCAAGGACGTCCTGACCGTCGGCGACGAGCTCATCACGTACGGCGACTACTACTTCTTCATCTCGGGCGCAATCGCGCTGTTCGCCGCGTTCGTCGCGCCGGAGGCGCTGTGCACCGACCGGCGCACCGGCATGCTCGGCCTCTACCTCGCGGG
This sequence comes from uncultured Actinomycetes bacterium, assembly GCA_963814565.1. Lineage (GTDB taxonomy): Bacteria > Actinomycetota > Thermoleophilia > Gaiellales > Gaiellaceae > Gaiella. The sequence continues at coordinate 618,399 of CAWFDO010000015.1, read as the reverse complement.
GCCGCTCGACCGCGGCCGGTACCTGCTCGCGAAGGCGGCAGCCGTGCTCGGCGTGATGCTCCTGATGACCCTGGCACCGCCGCTCTTCCTGATGATCGCCTACGCCGTGGAGGGGCTCGGGCCGAGCGCGACCGAGCTGCCGGCCCTCGCGCTGCGAATCGTCGCCACCGGGCTGTCGGTCGCGGCGCTGTTCGCGGCCGTGGGCCTCGGGGCGGCGAGCCTCACGGCGCGGAAGGCGATCGCCGGCGTGCTCGTGGTGCTTCTCGTGCTCGTCCCCGGCATTGTCGCGGAGGTGACGATCGAGTCGGGCGGCGCACCCGACGCGCTCTCGCTGCTCGGCCTGCTCAACCTGCCGACGGAGCTTGCCCTCCGCGTCTTCGGGGAGGACCCCTCCGAGGGCACTGCGATCGGCCGCGTCTCCACGGCGCTCGTCGTGGCCGGCGTCGCCGCCTGGACGGCGGCCGGCGCCGCCGTCACGTGGCTTTCGTACCGGCGGATCGAGGCTCGCTCGTGACCGCACCCGTCGTCGAGGTCGAGGGCGTCTCGAAGTGGTTCGGCGGCGTCGTCGCCGTGTCGGACGTCAGTTTCACGATCCCCGTCGGGGTCACCGCGCTCCTCGGGCCGAACGGGGCCGGCAAGTCGACGATGCTCCGGATGCTCTGCGGTCTCGCCCGGCCGTCGAAGGGGACGGTACGCGTGCTCGGCCGGGATCCCCGCACGGACGTCGACGTGACGGCGCTCATCGGGCTCGCGCCGCAACAGGAGTCCGTCTTCGAGCCGCTCACCGCCCACGCGTTCGTCCGCGCGACGGCGGTGCTGCACGGCGTGCCCGACCCCGGCGGCGCGGCGACGGAGGCGCTCCACAGAGTCGAGCTCGACCCCGACGACACCCGCAAGCTCCCGACGTACTCGAAGGGGATGCGGCAGCGGGTCAAGCTCGCGCAGGCGATCGTGCACGACCCGCAGGTGATCGTCCTCGACGAGCCGTTGACCGGTCTCGACCCGCGCCAGCGCAGCCAGATGGTCGGGGTGTTCCACCGGCTCGGTGCGGACGGGCGGTGCGTGATCGTCACGAGCCACGTGCTCGAGGAGGTCGAGCGGTTCGGGTCGAACGTGCTCGTCATGTCGAAGGGCCGCCTCGCGGCCTCGGGCGACTTCCACGAGATCCGCGCGCTGATGGACGACCGGCCGCTGCGCCTCCGCGTCCGGACGGACGCGGCCAGGGCCCTGGGCGGAGCGCTGCTCGCCGCCGGCGTCGTCGTCGGCATCCGGCTCGAGGACGACGGGTCGCTGCTGCTCGACACCCAGGACGCCCGTCGACTCGCGCACGAGCTGCCCGTTCTCGCGCGGGCGGAGAGCGCGCGGCTCATCGAGGTGCGTCCCCTCGACAGCGACCTCGAAGGCGTCTTCCGCTACCTCGTCGAGCGATGACCGCGACGGCGCACACGCCACGGCCGCGGCCGGCGCCCCTTGCGACGCTGCGGCAGCTCTACACGATCGTCCTTCGCATGCAGCTGACGCCGCTCCGCTTGCTCGGCGTGGCGTCCCTCGGCGCCGTCGGGCTGCTGCTCGGCGTGCTCACCGGGCGCGACGACGACCCCGTCCAGGCGACCGCGGAGCTCGCCGCCGCGTACGGGATCGCCGTCGCGATCCCGCTCTGCGTCCTCTGGCTCGCAACGTCGAGCGTCGGCGACCTCGTCGACGACGGGCTCCTCGTCTACCTCTGGCTGAAGCCCGTCGCTCGCTGGCAGCTGCCTGCGGCGAGCGTGCTCGCCACCGCGACGGTCGTCCTCTCGCTGATCGTCGCCCCCCTCGTCGTCGCGACGCTCGTCGCGGGGACGCCCGAGCTCGCGCTCGACGTCGCGGCCTCGTGCACTCTCGCGACGTTCGCCTACGCAGGGTTGTTCGTTGCGATGGGGATCTGGCTCCGCCGGGCCCTCTGGTGGGGGATCGCGTACCTGCTCGTGTGGGAGAACGGGATCGCCCGGGCGAGCGAGGGCGCCTCGCGGCTCTCCGTGGGCGGTTACGCGCGCTCCGTGCTCGCCCGGCTCGCGGACGTCGACCTCGAGCACGGCAGCCGGCCGCTCGTCCTCTCCGTCGTCGCGCTCGTCGTGGTCACGATCGGCGGTTGGCTCGCGGCGACGTACCGGTACCGGCGAGCGGAGATCGCCTAGCTCGTCAGCTCTGCTGCGACAGCTTCGCGAGCGGCCGCAGGCTCTTCGCGATCGCGATCATCGTCTCGTTCGAGAGCCGGTCGAGCAGGGTGTTGACGATCCAGTACGACGACCCGTCGGTGCGGAGCACGACCATGTGGAGCCGTGGTCCGTTGTAGTAGAGCTCGTACCGTCGCCCGCCGAGCTTGCGGACGAAGTTCCGGCCGCCCAGCACCGGCGCGTCCTCCCAGTCGGTCATCTGGACGCCCCAGTACTCGTTCCGACCGCCGAGGCGGTACGTCAGACGGACGGCCTTGTGCTCCTTGTCCGGGTCGATCGTGTAGATGCGGAGCGGTCGCTCGGTGTCGATCCAGGACGAGCGCTCGATCTTCGTCGGGACCATCAGCGGGAAATCGACCTCGCGCCGGTGCTGCCGGAGCAGGGTCGCCACCGCGTCCGCCCCGGATACGACGGCGGCCTCCTGTCGCTGCGGGGTCTGGTCGACCGGGGCCGCGGCGAGGCGGCCGTGGAAGGTCTGGCCGACGACCGTGACGACCATCGCGTCGTTGGCGAGGGTGCGGATCGCCGGCGTCAACTTCTTCACGTCGGCGGACCCGAACAGGTTGGCGAGCTTGCCCGCCGCCTGCTTCGCGCCCTTCGTGCGCGCGTCGAAGTACACCTCGGTGCGGAAGAAGTCGTAGCTCGGCGCGTTGGCGGGCAGGCCGTTCGGCGGCAGGACCATCTGGTACCCGCGCTGCGTGAGGAGGTAGTTGGCGGTCGACGCGGATCCCTCGATGCCGTTGCCGTTCAGGACCGTGACGGTCGTCTCGCGCGGCGGCGGGACGCGCTGCTTGAGCTTCTCGCCGAGGGCGACGGCGGTCGCCTTGCGCGGCGACTCGACGTCCGGGTTCCGGAACTCGCGGATCGCCCTGTCGATGTTGTCCTGCGAGGTGGTGAGGTCGGCGAAGCCCTCGAGACCGTCGATCCGCGACTGGAAGACGTGCCCCGCGGGCAAGGAGTACGCGAGCGCGCCGTACGAGAGGACGGTCTTCGCCGAGACGTCCTTGCCGCCGCCCTGCCCCACCTCGACGTTCGAGGTGACCACCTTGACGAGCTGCGGCAGCCGCGTGATCGAGAACGCGGACTCGATCTGGTCCTTGAACGCGCGGACGAAGAGCTGCTGGCGCGCGTTCCGGTAGATGTCCGAGTCGGTGTGCCGGAAGCGGACGAAGTCGAGCGCCCTGAGCCCGGTGAGACGCTGGTACCCCGGCTGGAGGTTGATCTTCGCGTAACCCGTCGGCCCGCCGTGGTCGTTGAAGTACCGGCGGTCGATGTCCATCCAGACGCCGCCGAGACGGTCGACGAGCTGGCGGAAGCCGCGGAAGTTGATCGTGACGATGTAGTTGATCGGCACTCCGGTGAGCTGGCGCACGGTCTCGAGCGAGCCCCGTGCGCCGCAGGCCGAGTAGGCGGCGTTGATCTTGTCGGTCCAGACGCTCCGGCCCGGGCAGTGGATCTCTGCCTGGAGATCGCGCGGGAAGGAGAGCATCGAGATCGTCTTCCCGTCCGGGTCGGCGCGGACGAGCATGAGCGTGTCGGAACGTGAGGGCGCGTCCTTGGCGTCGCTCGCGCGACGGTCGTAGCCGATCACGAGCGCGGTCGCCGGCTGGCCCGGCAGCGGCACGTCGAGCGCCTTGAGCGCCTTCTTCACCTCGACGCTCCTCGGGGCGACGGCGGCCACAGACTCATGGAGGTAGAGGTAGGCACCGCCGGCGGTGCCGCCCGAGACGACGGCAAGCACGAGCGCCGACCAGCCGAGGATCTTGAGCGCGAGCGACGTTCCACTCCGCGGCGCCGCCGGCGGCTGCTGGTAGATCGCGACGGGTGCGAGCGAGCCCGAGGAGGCGGGCGCCGAGGCGGTGCCGCCGAACGCCGCCCCGCGGCCCACTCCTCTCTTCAGCGTCGTCCGCATGTGACCATGGCGCCGCCGCGCCGAGCAGTGAACGCTAGCCGACGGCCTCCGGGGAGAGGTTAGGAGTTCGAGAAGACGTCGGAGCTCGCTGGCGTGATGACCACGCGCTGGCTGGACGTGATGGGCGAGTGCGATGCGAGGACGCAGGGAGTCCTCGATATGCGTGCATATCGGGGCGACCGAGGACGAAGCAGCGTGCCGCCCAGCGCGGCCAGACGGCCCGTGCTTCATTGCGCCAGGAGCTCCCCCAACGCCGCGGCCAGAAAGTCGATCTCGTCGAGCGTCCCCGCCGTGATCCGGAGCGCCGTCGGCGCGCCGAACGACCCCATCGGGCGCACGATCACGCCGCGCCGCAACAGCGCGTCGTCGAGGGCTGCGGCATCGGTCCCGACGTCGACGAAGAGGAAGTTGCCGACCGCCGGGGCGATGGGCTCGAGCCCCCGCTCGCGCAGCACCTTCTCGAGCGCCGTCATGGACTCCCGGTTGGCCGTGCGGCGCCGCACGAGCTCGGCCGACGCGTCGAGGCTCACGAGCGCGGCCTCCTGCCCCGGCGTCGTCACGTCGAACGCACGCCGCACCTTGTGGATCGCCTCGATCACGGAGGCGGGCCCGACCCCGTACCCGATCCGAAGCCCGGCGAGCCCGTAGATCTTCGAGAAGGTCCGGAGCGCCAGGACGTGGCGGCCGTTCTTCGCGGCCTCCTCGATCGCGTCCGGGAAGCCCGTGGCCTCGACGTACTCGAAGTACGCCTCGTCCACGACCGTGAGCACGTGCTCCGGGACGGCGTCGAGGAAGCCGAGCACGTCCTCGCGCGCCGTCATCGTCCCGGTCGGGTTGTTCACCGTGGGCAGGAAGGCGAGCTTCGTCCGCTCGGTCACGGCGGCGAGCATCGCCTCGGTGTCGACCCGGCCGGCGCGGAGAGGCACGCGCACGGTGGATGCCCCCATCTTGAGCGGGTCGAGCACGTAGCTCGGGAACGACGGCCAGGGCGTCACGATCTCGTCGCCGGAGTCGAGCGTCGCCTGGCACGCGAAGCCGATGACCGCGTCGGCCCCTGCCGCCACGACGATTTCCTCGAACGCGACGCCGTGACGCCCCGAGAGGGCGTCACGGAGGCGATAGCAGCCGCCGTCGGGATACCGGTTCGACTCCGGCAGCGCCCGTGCGATTGCCTCGAGCGCTTCCGGGAACGGGCCGAACTGCCCCTCGTTCGACGCGAGCTTGACGACCCGCTCGAGGCCGAGCTCGCGCTGGACGGTCTCCGCGGGCTTGCCCGGCTCGTAGGGGACGAGCCCGTCGAGCGCCGGCCGGATGAGCTCCGGCCCGGGGCCCGCGAGCGCCCGCTTCACGCCGCCGCGGTGGGGACGGGCGCGTCCGTGCTCGGAGCGGTGCCGTCCAACGACGCCCAGTCGTCGTCCGCCGGTCCGGCGAGCCGGCGCCAGACGACGAACCCACCGGCGAGCGCTCCGACGAGCCCGATCGCCCCGAGGACGCCCCACAGCCGACTGCGTCGCGGCGTCGCCCCGGCGACGATGCCGGCGACCGTCATGGCCGCCCGTCGCCGCAGATAGCGGCGCGCGACCCACCACGCCACGGTCCACATCAGTGCGCTTCGCCGGTCACGCATGCTCGGAGCCTATACCCGTCGCTTGGGCGGTAGGTGGATCGCACGGCCGAGCGCCACGAGGCCCGCCTCCTTCAGTCCTTCGGCAAGCGTCGGATGCGGCGCGACGCCGTCGGCGACCGTCTCGATCGTCGACTCCGCGTCGAGCGCGACGACCGCCTCGCCGATCAGGTCGGTCGCGTGCGGCCCCACGATCACCACGCCGAGGAGCTCGCCGTACGTCGATTCGTGGATCGTCTTGACCCAGCCGGTCGTCGTGCCGGACATGACCGCACGCGCGATCGCGACCCACGGGCAGCGGCCGACGACGACGTTGTCGCCGTGGAGCTCCCGGGCCTGCGCCTCCGTCAGGCCGACGCCCGCGATCTCGGGGTCCGTGTAGATCGGCCGCGGGACGGCCGGTTCGCCCATGGTGGCGTCGTGCCCCATCGCATTCTCGGCCGCGACCTCGCCCTCGCGGAAGCCCGTGTGCGCGAGCTGCCAGTAGCCGGCGACATCACCCGCCGCGTAGATGTGTGGCACGTTGGTGCGACGGCGCTCGTCGGTCGCGATCCGCGAGCGGTCGTACGTGACCCCGGCCGCCTCCAGCCCGAGCCCGTCGACGAGCGCGGCGCGGCCCACGGCGACGAGCATCAGGTCGCATTCGACCGTCTCGCCCTCGCCGAAGTGGATGGTGAGCTGGTCGCCGCGATCGTCGACCTGCGTGCACTGCTTCGAGAGATGGAGTGCGATGCCGCGCTTCTTGAACGCCTTCTCGAGCTCCTTCGCCGCGTCCGCGTCCTCCGACGGGATGAGGTTCGGGAGCATCTCGACGATCGTGACCTCGGTGCCGAAGCGGTTGAAGATCGAGGCGAACTCGCAGCCGATGATCCCGCCGCCGAGGATCACGAGCCGGCGGGGCACCTCGGTCTGTGCGAGGAGCCCCGTGGAGTCGACGCACCGGGGAGCATCGATGCCGGGAATCGGGGGACGGACCGGGAAGGAGCCGGTGGCGACGATCGCGCTCGTGAACGTCACGTCCTCGCCGCCCTCGACCGCGATGGCGTTCGGGCCGGTGAACGTCCCCTTGCCCTTGACCCACTCGACGCCGTTCGCCTTGAAGAGCGACGCGACCCCGCCGGTCATCTGATCGACCACGGCGTCCTTCCACGACGCGACGGTGCCGAAGTCGAGCGTCGGCTCGCCGACCTGGACGCCGAGCTTGGCGAACGTCTCCCCCGCGTCGTGGTACGCGTGGGCGCTCTGCACCCACGCCTTCGTCGGGATGCACCCCACGCGCAGGCAGGTGCCGCCCAGCGCGGGCTCCTGCTCGATGCAGGCGACCTTGCCGCCGAGCTGCGCGGCGCGGATCGCCGCGGTGTACCCGGCGGGGCCGCCTCCGAGGACGGCGACGTCGACGTTCATTCGGTATCGGTCCCTTCGTTCGCTGGTGTGGAGTCGATGGCGGCGAGCATCGTGAGCGAGTCGGCGTCCTCCGCGACCTGGGAGAAGCCGCGGCGCTCGTACAGCTCGATCGCACCCGCGTTGTTGCGGTCGACGCTGAGCGAGATCGACGGATAACCGGCCTCGCGAGCGCGGGCGAGCAGCGCGTCGAGCAGGGCCGAGCCGATGCCCTTCCCCCGCGCGCTCGGGACGACTGCGATGGCGAGCTCGGGCGTCCGCTCGTCGACGAACCCGTAGCCCGGCCGCTCCGCGCCGAAGAGGCGGTACCACGCGGCGCCGACCGGGAAGCCGCCGTCGATCGCGATCACGGCCGTGTCGCCGGGACGCCCCCACGCCTTGACGTACAGGGCGACCGGACCGGGGCCGGTGTCGGGAGCGCGCTCCTTCCAGTAGTACGCGTGGTGGAGCATGTCCCGCAGGAAGCGGACGTCCTGGGCGCCGCCCCGCCGGAGGACAACCTGCGCGTCGCCGGTGCTCACAGCGCGAGCGCGGGGCGCTCGACGAGCGACACGAGCGTCTGGAGGAACGTCGCCCCGTCCGCTCCGTCGATCGCCCGATGGTCGCAGGTCAGCATCAGGTCGGCGATCGGCCGGATCACGACCTGCCCGTCGCGGGCCACGGGCTCGTCCTTGACGGAGCCGACGGCCAGGATCGCGACCTGCGGCGGGTTGAGGACGGCGGTGAACTGCTCGACGCCGAACATCCCCAGGTTGGAGATCGTGAACGTCCCGCCCTGGAGATCCTCGAGCTTCAGCTTGTTGTCGCGCGCGCGGCCGACGAGGTCGGCCCGTGCGCGGGCGATCTCCTGCACCGTCCTGCGGTCGGCGTCGCGGACGACGGGGACGACGAGGCCCTGCGGGGCGGCGACCGCGATCCCGACGTGCGCGGCGGGATGGCGGTGGATCTCCTCGCCGCTGAACGTCGCGTTGACGGGCCGGTGACGCACGAGCGCGACGGCGGCGAGTTTCACGAACACGTCGTTCACGGTCGGCTTCGCGTCCCCCTCGGCCAGCTGCTCGACGAGCGTCTCGCGCAGGGCGAGCACCTCGGTCATGTCGGCGGAGACGCCGAGCTGGAAGACCGGCGCCGTCCACGCCTCGGAGAGGCGTCGGGCGATCGTCTTCCGGATGGACGAGAGCTGCACGACCTCGACCTCCCCTGCCGGCGCAGCCGGCGGAGCGGCGGCGGAGGTGCCGGCCGCGACGGGAGCCGCGCCCGCCGGGGCGCGCTCGACGTCCTCGGCGAGGACCCGTCCCTCGGGGCCCGTGCCGGTGACCGAGGCGAGGTCGACTCCACGCTCTCGCGCGATACGGCGCGCAAGCGGTGACGCCTTCAGACGGCCGTCGGCCGCCTCACGGCTCGGCGCCTCGGCCGGCGCGGCGGTCTCCTGCTCTCCGGGCTCGGCCGCCTCAGGCTCCTGCGCGGTCGGTTCCTCCGCCGCGGCGGTCGCCTCGGCGTCCGCCGGCTCGCCGTCGGGCTCTGCGGCGGCGGGCTCGGCGCCGTTCGTCTCGATCACGGCGATGGTCGCGCCGACGTCGACCTCTCCCTCGGCGACGACGATCGTCTGCAGGACGCCGTCGACCTCCGCCTCGACCTCCTGCGTCACCTTGTCCGTGTCGAGCTCGTACAGCGGCTCGCCCTTCGAGACGCTGTCCCCCTCCTGCTTGAGCCAGCGCACGATGACGCCGGACTCCATGCCCTGCCCGAGACGGGGAAGCGTGATCTCGGTCGCCATCAGCGCCCCGCGAGATCGGCGGGACAGCGCGTGCCGGCCGCGACCTGCGGCTCTGCTCCGACCTCCGTCACGGGCGTCATTATGCTCACCGCCGTGAAGCTCGTGGATCAGTGGCAGGCGCTGGAGCGGCGACTCCCGGAGAGCTGGGAGAGCATTTCGCTCCGCCTGACGGCCGAGCAGCCCGACGAGCTCTCGGAGGCCGCGCGGATCCTCGGGCCGATGAACGTCGGGCGCGTCGGCTCGGAGCTCGCGTTCGCGGTTCGTCGCGCGGGCGGGCCTGCAGGCCCGGAGGGGGCGCGCCGCCTCTTCGCACGCCTCGACGCGGCTCGCATCTGGTGCCAGCTCGAGCAGCAGGAGGTCGTCTCCGCGGACGCGCTGCCGCCTGGCGCCGAGTCACGCGAGACGACGACCCCGCTTGCCGAGCAGTGGGATCGGCTGCTCGACGAGCTGCCGATCGACTGGAGCGACCTGCTGTGTGGCCTCGATCTCGAATCGAGCGCGCTGCTCCCCCGCGCCGCTCTGCTCACCGCCCCGATCAACCCCTCCCGCAGCCCCAACCGGGTCGGCTTCACGTTCAGGTGCGCGCGCAGCGCCGGGTACGGCGTTTCCCCGGGGATGGCGCGACGCTCGTTCGAGCGGCTCGACGCCGAGGAGATCCCCGGCCGCGTCGAGGTGCTGCGGGCGATCTCGGACACCGACAACGTCGGCACGCAGGGCGCGGTCTGGTACGTCGGTGGAAAGGTTCTCTAGCCGCCGGCCGAAGGCCGGAGGCTACGCCACCTTGACCGTCTGACGCATCGTCGCCTTGTGCGGGTCGCACTGGATGACGAGCGTCCCCTTGCGCAGGACGACGCGCCAGGTTTGCGTCCCGACGAACCCGACTCCGGTCGCGCGCGTCGTCGTCGCGCCGCGCACGCGGGCGTTGTGACTCGTCGACCGGTCCCGCACCGTGACGGTGTAGGCGCCCGGCCGGAGGAGCGTCACCTTGCGGCCCGCAAGCGTCTTGAGCGAGATCGCGAATCCGGGACCGACGGTCAACGAGAGCCGCGCGCCCACCGGGGCCGTCGGCTTCGCGGCCGGCGGGGTCGGCGTCGTGACGTCGCCCGACCCGCTCTCCGCGCCAACGGTGAACGCCCCTCGCATCTGCAGCGCGTGCGGGTCACAGACGAACGTGTAGCGCCCGTTCGCGAGCGTGACCTTGAACGTCTGCTTCCGGACCTCGGCGACGTCGGTGCTGACGTCGACACCCGGGCCACTCAGATGGAAGTTGTGCTCCTCCGACTTGTCGTCGACCTCGATCTCGAACTCGCCGGGCTCGACGCGCGTCACGGCATTCCCCTGCGCATCCCGGAGCGTGATCGAGAATCCAGGCCCGACCGACCCGAAGAGAGTCGTCGGCGCGGCGGCGGCGATCGCGATGCCTGCGACGGAGAGGGCGACGAGGCTCACGGCCCCGATGACGTAGGTCCTCCTCATCGACCGTTCTCTACGCGGGTCGAGGACGATCGGTTTTCGCCTCGTCATGCCCGGAGCTCCGCGTCGAACCGCTCGCCGAGCGCCGCGACGATCCGGTCGCGGAGCACCGCGACCTCCTCGTCGGTGAGCGTCCGCGACGGAGACTGGAAGACGAGATGGAGCGCGACCGACTTGCGCCCGTCACCCACCTGCGCGCCGTGGTAGACGTCGAACGGACGTGCCTCGCGGAGCTCGGGGCCTGCCGCCTCGTGTGCTGCAGAGACCAATGCGCCGACCTCGACGTCCTCGCCGACCGCGACCGCGATGTCCTGCCGGTTGGCCGGGTACGTGATCACGTCGTCGTAGAGGATGCGCTCCGGGACCGGCGCCATCAGCGCCTCGACGTCGAGCTCGAAGACGCCCCAGCTTCCTTCCAGCAGAGCGGGGTGGAGCTCGCCGAGCCAGCCTGCCTCGGTCTCGGCGGCCTTGCCCGGATGCAGGTGGTCGAACGATGCACGCCGGACGTCGAGCGCCACGTGGAGCGCCTCGTGGAGGGCCTCGACCGCCGCCCGCGCGGCGTCCCAGCCGCCTTCGGCGACGCCGCCGACGCGCCAGCGCTCCTCGGGGAGCTGCTCGCCGCTCGGCAGGTACACACGGGCGAGCTCGAAGAGGCGGATGCCGTTGGTGCCCGCGTCGACGTTGACCCTCGCAGCGGCGACGAGCCCTTCGAGGAGGGTCGTCCGGAGCACCGCGTGCTCGCCGCTCATCGGGTCCGGCAGCCGCAGCGCATCGGGCTTCGGGTCGGTCGCGGTCAGGCTCCACGTGTACGCCTCCGAGAAGCCGGCGCCGACGAGGACGTCCTCGACGATTCGGCGGAACCGCTGGAGCGGCGACAGGTGGCCTGCGACCGCACGTCGCAGCGGCATCGTGTGCGGGACGCGGTCGAGCACCGCCCGTGCGACCTCCTCGACGAGATCGACCTCGCGGGTCACGTCGCGGGCACGCCACGTCGGGACGGTCACGCCTGTGTCGTCTGCGACCTCGAAGCCGAAGCCCGTCAGGATGCCGCGCTGCTCGTCCTCGGCCACCTCGAGCCCGATGAGGCGGCTTGCGCGCTCGGGGCGGAACGTGACGACCGGTCGCTCGGGAAGGCCGTCGTGAACGTCGACCGAGCCCGTCGGCTCGGCGCCGGTGAGATCGACCAGCAGCCGGCTGGCCAGCACCGCGGCCGGCTCGGCAGCGTACGGGTCGACGCCCTTCTCCCACCTGTTGGAGCCCTCCGTGCGGAGCGCGAGCCGCTCCGAGGTCCTGAGCACGCCGATCGGCTCGAAGTTCGCCGCCTCGAGCAGCACCTCGGTGGTGTCGTCTGCGACCTCGGACTCGAGCCCGCCCATGATCGCGGCGAGCGCCACGGCCTTGTCGCCGTCCGTGATCAACAGGTCGCTCGGCAGGAGTCGGCGCTCGGTCCCGTCGAGCGTCTTCAGCGTCTCTTCCTCGTGCGCGCGGCGGACGACGATCCTGCCGCCGGCGAGCTTCGAGCGATCGAACGCGTGCAGCGGGCTCCCCCACACGTGCATGACGTAGTTCGTCACGTCGACGACGTTCGAGATCGAGCGCATCCCCGCGAGGTGGAGCCGGCTGCGAAGCCACTGCGGCGACGGCCCGACCCGAACGCCACGGAACACGCGGCCGATGTAGCGCGGACAGCCTTCGAAGTCGTCGACGCGGATCTCGACGGGCTCGGCGTTCGCGACCGGCGGATCATCGGGCTCGGGCAGCCGCAGCTCGCCGCCGCAGAGCGCGGCGACCTCTCGCGCGATCCCCGCCATCGACAGCAGATCGGGCCGGTTCATCGTCGGCGTCGCGTCGAGCACCTGGTCGACCAGCGGCAGGACGTCAGCGAGCGGCGTCCCCGGAGACAGCCCGTCCGGGAGCAGCATGATCCCGTCGTGGTCGGCGCCGAGGCCGACCTCGTCCTCGGCGAGGATCATTCCCTGGGACACCTGGCCGCGGAGCGGGCGCTCCTCGAGCGGCCCGGGGAAGCCCGGAAGGAGCGCGCCGGGCAGGCCGACCGCGACCGTGGCGCCGGCGCCGAAGTTCCAGGCGCCGCAGACGATCTGCTGCGGGTCGGCGTTGCCGACGTCGACCTGGCACAGCTGCAGGCGGTCGGCGTTCGGGTGCGGTTCCGCCGAGAGGACGCGGCCGACGACGAAATGGCCGAGGTTGCCTCCCTCGTCCGCGACGCCGACGCCGGCGACGCGCTCGACCTCGAGCGACGAGACGGTGAGACGCTCCGCGATCGACGTCGTCGGCGCCGCAGTCTCGACGTACTCCCGGAGCCAGCTCATGGGGACCCGCATCAGAACTGCCTCGCGAAGCGGAGGTCGTTGCGCCAGAGCTCCCGCAGGTCGGGGAACTCGTGGCGGAGCATCGCGATGCGCTCCAGGCCGATCCCGAACGCGAATCCCGTGTAGCGCTCGGGGTCGTAGCCGACGAACTCGAACAACTTCGGATCGACCATGCCGGCGCCGCCGAGCTCGATCCATCCGGAGTGCCTGCACACGGGGCAGCCGACGCCGTCGCAGACGTGGCAGGACACGTCCGGCTCGATCGACGGCTCGGTGAACGGGAAGTAGTGCGTCCGGAGCCTCGTCCGGCGCTCTGTGCCGAAGAGCGCCTTCAGCAGGTGGTCGAGGGTGCCGGCCAGGTCGGCGAGCGTGATCCCCTCGTCGACGGCGAGCCCCTCGACCTGATGGAAGATCGGCGTGTGCGTCGCGTCCGGCGTGTCGCGGCGGTATGTGCGCCCGAGCGACACGATGTAGATGGGCGGCTGCTGCGCCTCCATCGTGCGGATCTGCGACGGCGAGGTCTCGGTCCGAAGCACCGTCTCGTCGTCGAGGAAGAGGGTCGCGAGCGGCGAGCGGGCAGGATGCCCGGCGGGGAAGTTGAGCGCCTCGAAGTTGTAACGCGTCGTCTCGACCTCACGTCCGTCGACGACCCCGTAGCCGAGCCCGAGGAAGATGTCCTCGACCTCGCGGCGGATCTGCGTGATCAGGTGGAGCCGGCCGCGCGCGTGCCCACCGACCGGCAGAGTCACGTCGACGCGCTCGTCGGCCAGCCGGCGGTCGAGCTCGGCACGGGCAAGCGCCGCGGCCCGTTCGTCGACGGCGGCCTCGATCCGCTCGCGAGCGGCGTTGAGGGTCATCCCGGTCTCGCGGTCGCGCACCTCGCGGAGCGCGAGCTTCAATGTGCTCTTCCGCCCGAGGTACTCGACCCGGACCGCCTCGATCTCGTCCGTGCTCGACGCCGCGGCGACCGCCGCGACCGCCGCCTGCTCGAGTGCGTCCACGTCCATGGGCGTTCGAGGCTAGCAAGTGACAAGTTGCAACAAGCTGCTTGAATCGACGGCATGAGCGACTACGACGCCTTCGCTCCCGTCTACGACGCGCTCGCGGCTGTCATGACCGAGGACATCGCGTTCTACGTCGAGCTCGCCGAAGAAGCGCGCGGGCCCGTGGTCGAGTTGGCCGTGGGAACGGGACGGGTCGCGATTCCGATCGCCGAGCGCACCGGACGCCGCGTGATCGGGACCGACGCCTCGTCGGAGATGCTCGCGATCGCGCGCAAACGGGCGGCCGACGCCGGTGTCAGCCTCGAGCTGCGCCACGAGGACATGCGCGAGCTCACGCTCGAGGAGCCGACCGATCTCGTGATCTGTCCGTTCCGGGCGATGCTCCACCTCCCCGATCACGACGCCCGCGCGAATGTGATGCGCCGGGTGCGGAGCGCACTCGTGCCCGGCGGGCGCTTCGCCTGGAACGCGTTCGTCTTCGACCCGGCCGTGGCGGCCGAGATCGGCGGAGTCTGGCGCGACGAGAACGGCGTCCGCAACCGTTCGACGTACGACTTCGACGAGCGACGGATCGACCTCGAGCTCGAAGGCGGAGCGACCGTGCCCCTCTGGTGGGCGAACCGCGAAGAATGGGAAGCCGCGGTCAGCGACGGCGGCCTCGAGGTCGAGGCGCTCTACGGCTGGTTCGACCGGACGCCGTTCGACGAGACGAGCCGCGAGTTCGTCTACGTCGCCCGACGAGCATGACCGGCGACGCCCTGTACGACCGGATTGCCGGGATCTACGACCCGTGGTCGGTGTCCGTGACCGAAGACGTGGAGCTCTACGTCGAGGAGGCGCTTGCCTCCGGCGGCCCTGTCGTCGAGCTGGCGGTCGGGACGGGTCGCATCGCAGTGCCGATCGCGAAGGCCGGCATCGGCGTGATCGGGATCGACCAGTCGCCTGGCATGCTTGCCGTCGCACGCGAATACGCCGAGCGCGAGGGCGTCGCGGACCTCCTCGACCTCCGCGTGGGCGACCTGCGCGAGCCGCCGGTCACCGAGCGTGTTCCCCTCGTCACGATCCCGTTCCGGTCACTGCTGCACATGGCCGACGACGAGGACCGAAGCCGCGTCCTCGGCGCCGCCGCAAGGATGCTCGAGCCCGGTGGGAGGCTCGTGTTCGACGTGTTCGCGCCGAGCGCCCAGGACATCGAGGAGACCGACGGGCTCTGGCTCGAGCGGGAGCCCGGGATCTTCGAGCGTGCCGACTGGAACGCGCTGGAGCGGACGCTCGTGCTCTCCGTTCGCGGGCGCGAGGAAGCGGCGACGATGGAGCTCCACTGGCTCTCGGCACCGGAGTGGAACGCGCTGATCGAGGACGCGGGCTTCGAGGTCGACGCGCTCTACGGCTGGTTCGACCGCCGGCTTTTCGAGGGCGGCGAGGATCAGATCTGGGTCTGCCGTCGACGCTAGGGACTAGACGAGCTCGACCGTATCGCCGACTCGCACGATCCCCGGCTCGAGCACCTCGGCGTACACCCCGAGACACGGCTCGCCGTCGACAGTGCCTCGCTTCTCGATCAGCTCGCGGAGGACGTCGCGGTCTCGGACGCCCGTGTCCGGACTGGCCGACGGCACTGCGCAGCGTGGCGTCGGCACGCCGACGAGCAGCGTCGCCTCGCCCACCTCGACACGCCTGCTCCCCCATGCCTCCTCGCCGAGCGCGTCGAGCCCGTCGAGCTCGAGCAGCATCCGGAACCGGCGACCGTCGCCGTCGATGAGCCCGACCGATGCCCGCGAGACGAGCGTCGCCGGCCGGGAATCGGTCGCCCAGGCGCCGTCGTCCCGCTCGACGAGGGTCAGCGAGCGGCCGACGATGTCCGAGAAGACATCTGCCCACGGGCCGGTGACGACGCGACCCCGGACGAGCCGTCCGTAGACCTCCACGAGCGCAGCGCCGTTCGGCACCACCTCGTCCTCGATCACGGTGCCGTCCGGCATCGTCACCGCGAGCCGTCGCTCGCCGGCATCCCAGGACGCGGACGCGCGCACGAGGCTCGTGTCGCGCTTGCCGTTGTAGAGCCGGCGCGCGTCGTCGACGAGCAGGAACCGGCGATCCTCCCGCGCGCCGTCCGGGCCGAGCTCCACCTCGTTCGGATGGTGGAGCCGCAGGCTCTTGACCGGTGTCACGTTGATCCGGGCGACGCGGATGCTCATCGTCCCGATGCTACGGCCGGAGTCGGCCAGATGGTTGATCGGTAATTCGCGTGACGTCCGGGGGCGTCCCAGACCAAGCCGGGCGCACCGGCCGGGCGCGTCGCATAGCTGGAACTACGTGTCGTGCCCGGACGGGGCGATCCGGCGCCGTGTCTGGGACGTCATCCAGTTCGCGCCAATTGCCGATCAACCATCTCTGTAGGATCGACGCCGATGGTGTGGATCGTGATCGTCGTGATCGTCGCGCTGCTCGTCATCGCGCTGATCACGCTGTACAACCGCTTCGTCCGCCTCCGGAACCGCGTCGACAACGCGTGGGCGCAGATCGAGGTCCAGCTGAAGCGCCGCTGGGACCTGATCCCGAACCTCGTCGAGACGGTGAAGGGCTACGCCGAGCACGAGCGCGGCACGTTCGAGGCGGTCACCGAGGCACGCGCCAACGCCCAGCGCGCGCAGGGCCCGGCCGAGACGGCCGCCGCCGAGGGGATCCTGGGAGCGGCACTCGGCCGTCTGTTCGCGGTCGCCGAGGCGTACCCCGAGCTGCAGGCGGACGAGAACTTCCGCCAGCTCCAGGACGAGCTGGCCGGGACGGAGAACCGGATCGCCGTCTCACGGCAGGTCTACAACGACACCGTCCTCACCTACAACAATGCGATCCAGACGTTCCCCGGCGTCGTGCTCGCAGGGCCGTTCAACTTCGAGAAGCGCGAGTTCTTCGAGACCGACGAGACGCAGCGCGAGGTGCCGCAGGTCGACTTCGACCGGAACGCCGCTCCGGCGGCGCCTGCCGCTCCCTCGCCCCCGGCTCCGCCCGCCGAGCCCGGCGCGGGCGGCGCACCCGGTGGCACGTAGGCTCGGCGTCCTCGCGGCGGCAGCCGCCGCCGCGCTCACGCTCGCCGGCGTCGCCCACGGCCAGACCTACGAGCTCGTCTCGAGCGACGTCCAGGCGAACGTCCGCCCCGACGGCTCGGTCGCTGTCGACGAGGCGATCACCGTCTCTTTCTCCGGCTCGTTCACGTACGGCTTCCGCGAGATCCCGCTGCGGGACGGCGAGCGCATCGACGAGATCGGCGTCACGGAGAACGGCCGGCCGTTCCAGCCCGGGGCGTCGACCGAGCTGGAGCCCGGAGGCCCGCCGGGCACGTTCGGCGTCGAGGACCTCGGCGGACGCACGCGTGTCGTCTGGCGGTTCACCTCGGACGGGCTCGCGCAGCGGACGTTCGTCGTCCACTACCGGATCGCGGGTCTCGCGACCGGCTACGACGACGTCGTCGACGTCAACCTCAAGGTCTGGGGCGACGAGTGGGAGCAGCGCCTCGGCCGGCTGACGGCGACGATGCGCGGGCCGGGCAACGTCGTGCGCGCCTGGGGCCATCCGGTCTGGGTGCGCGGCGACGTGACGATCGACGGGCGCACCGCCGTCCTGCGGGCGCTCGATGTCGACGCCGGCCAGTTCGTCGAGCTGAGAGCCCTCTACCCACGCGACTCGTTCACCTCGACGACCGGGATGAAGGTCGAGGAGGGCAACGGTCTCGAGAAGATCGTCGCCGAGGAGCTCGACGACGCCGCCGCGTACGAGCGGGACAAGGAGCGGATCGACGACGCGAAGGCGCACCCATGGCGCTCGGCGCTGATCGTCCTCGCGCTCGGGACGATTCCCGCGTTCCTCATCGCGATGTTCGTGTTCTGGCGGTTCGGGCGCGAGATCGAGACCGGGTACGACCGCGAGTACGAGCAGGAGCCGCCGACCGAGACCGAGCCCGCCCTCGTGCCGACGCTGCTCCGGCAGGGCGGCGAGGCCGGGTCGTTCGAGTTCACGGCCACGCTCTTCGACCTCATCCGACGCGGCCACTACGCGGCCGCGCACGTGACGACCGAGCGGAGCATCTGGGGCGGGCTCCGGTCGGAGACGATCTCGGATCTCGAGATCTCGTCCGGGAAGCCGGTCGAGCTCACGGCGTGGGAGGATTCGGTCACCTCCGTCGTCGACAACGTCCTCGACGGCGGGAGCCTGCGCCTCTCGAAGTTCCGGAGCGAGATCGAGGACGAGCGAACGTCGATGGCGCCGCGATTCGAGGCCTTCAAGAGCACCGTCTCGGGGGAGGTCGGCTCGCGCGGCTGGTTCCGCTCGCTCGGGATCGTCCCGCTCGTGGGCGGCATGCTCCTCTTCGGCGCGATCGGGGCGATCCTCGGCTGGATCGCGATCGACGGGTGGCGGACCGTCTATCCGCGCTGGAGCGACGTCGTCCTCCTGGCGCTCGCCTTCGCGTCGTTCGTGAACGCCGCGGTGCTCCTCGGCGCGTCGACGCGGAGGAAGCTCTGGCGCCGCCGCAGCCGCGAGGCGGCGATCGAGGCGGAGCGCTGGGACGCGTTCCGTCGATACCTGCAGGACTTCCCGCGGTTGCAGGAGGCCCCGCCGGCCACGCTCGAGCTGTGGGAGCGGCTCCTCATCTACGGGATCGCGTTCGGGATCGCCGACCGCGTCCTCCAGGCTGCGCACATCGCGATGCCGGAGGCGCTCGCCCAGGCGAGCTCGGTCTACTGGATCTCCGGCCACGGCGACCTCGGCGGCGGCGCCTCGGCGATGTCGATCGGCGATCTCGCCTCCGGGTTCGGCTCGGCGCTCGCGCCGCCCTCCTCGGGCTCCGGCGGCTTCGGCGGCGGCTTCTCCGGTGGGGGCGGAGGCGGTGGCGGAGGAGGCGGCGGAGGCTTTGGTTGATGCCCCCTCCGCGGTTCGTCAGGCGCGGACGTTCTCGCGGGGTCAGACCCGCGCGGGGTCGGACCCGAGCGATAGCAACGCCAGCGCCACCGCGGTCGCCCACGACATCACCTTGAACTCGCCGGCGAGGAGCGCGGCCTCGACCTCGTGTCCGCTCATGAGGAGGAGCTCCTGCTCCTCCAGATCGTCCGCGTCCGGGTCCGCGAGCTTCCGCGCTCCGCGGGCGAGGAACAGGTGCCCGACGCCCGCTCCGCGGTTGCCGTCGACGACGTAGCGGCCGAGCGACGTCCACTCGGCAGCCTCGTACCCGGTCTCCTCGAGCAGCTCGCGGCGCGCCGCCGACTCCGGATCCTCCTCGTCGTCGAGGTACCCGCCGACCGGCGCCAGGGACGTCCCGTCGACCGCGTACTTGACCTGGCGAAAGACGAGGAACGTCCCGTCCTCGGTCACGGCAACGACGTTCACGAACTCGCGTCCGACGAGCCACGGCCAGTCCTCGATGACGCTCCCGTCGGGCAACTCGACGACATGGCTCTCGACCGCGATCCACGGGCGCCGATCGAAGAGCGTCCGGCGCGAGCGCGTCTTCCAGGGCTGCATCAGCTTCCTACCCGGCGCGACGCCTCGTACAGCGCGATGGCCCCCGCCGCGGCGACGTTCAACGACTCGGCATCACCGGGGAGCGCGATCGTCGCCTTGCGACTTGTCGTCACCAGCTCCTCCGGCAGCCCCGCGCGCTCGGCGCCGACGAGAAACGTCAGCGGCGGCGTCAGGTCGCTGTCGGCCAGCCGCTCGCCGCCGTGAGCGACAAGAGCAACCCGCCTGCCGGGCGCGTCCTCCCACGCGACGAGCGGGACGCGGAAGATCGCGCCCACCGAGGCGCGGAGGGCCTTCGGCGAGAGCGGGTCGGCGCAGCCGGCCGACAGCGCGATGCAGGCGCCGAACGCGTCGGCTGTCCTGACCAGCGCGCCGACATTCCCCGGGTCGGCCAGGCGCCAGAGCCCGAGGCAGGTGTCGCGCACCTCGGAAGGCAGATCGTCGCGACGGTAGACGCCGATCGTCCGGGCGGGATGAGGCAGCGTCGAGACGCCGGCGAGCAGCGAATCGTCCACGGTCTCGCCGGCGACGAGCAGGTGGACGGGCTCGATCCCCGCCGCGGCGGCGGCATCGACGAGATCCTCCCCCTCGGCGGCGAAGAGCCCTGTCTCGTCGCGGTGCTTGCGCTGTCCGAGGAGCTTGCGGACGAGCTTCAGCGTCTCGTTGTCGCGCGACGTGATCAGAGCAACCACTCCAGCCAGTTGCCGTGGAAGTCGAGGTGCGCCGCGAGCCGCGGCTGTCCCGGCCAGACGCGGAGCTCGAGCTCGTACGCGTTCTCGTCGGTGCCCGCGCGCTCGTCGTAGCGACGGGTGGAGACCCAGGCGAGCGGGCGGCCGTCCGACGCCGCCTCGTCCAGTGAGGACCGGAGCCGCGCGGCCGCCTCCGCGGGCAGGTAGCCCGTCGAGGACGTCTGGAACACGACGGTGGCTGCATCGTCGGGACGCTCCGCGAGCGCCTCCGGGAGTCGCTCGACATAGTCGCCCTGGATCAGCTCCGGCCGCTCGGGCTCCGCGCGGAGCGTCGCGACCGCCGCATCGAGGCGGCGGACACGATCCTCCAGCCCCGGCCAGACGAAGCTTCGGAGCACCAGGTAGCCCTCGTCGGCTGTGGCGTCGACGGGCGACAGGTCGATCCCGCGGCGCCGCCGCACGGCGAGATCGGTCGCGAGCAGCTCGGCGGGCACCGAGAGGCGGCGCTCGTCGGCCTGGAGCTCGAGCCGCGCGTCGGCCGGGCCCCACGTCCCGTTCGCGTACACGTAGCGGTAGCGGTCGACGAGGAGGTTGAGGCCCGCGCTCGGCCCGAGCTCGAGCAGCTCGACGGGTAGCCCGGTCTCGCGCGCGACGGTGAGGAACGCGGGGAGCAGCGCGACGCAGCGCTGCACCTCGTTCGTCTGGACGAGCTCCTGCCCGACGCGCCGCCGGATCTCGTCCTCGTGCGCCACGACGGCGCCCGCGAAGTCGGCCCAGTCGCCGCTGAGCGCGTCCGGCGCGGCGCCCGTGAGGACGAGGTGGTGCACCGCCCCGAAGAGGCGCAGCGCGTCGTGGGAGTCCGGTGGATCGGCGAAGAACGGCCGGGCGAGGCTCCGGATCGAGTGCGAGGCGCTCGGCCAGCCGGGCGTAGACCGGCGAGCCGAGCGCCTCGAAGTGCTCCGCCTGGCGGCGGAAGGCCTCGGCGAGCGGGGTCAGGCTGCCTTCGCGTCGTCCCCGACGCGAGAGCCGCCTTGGCCTTCTCCGCGACCGCGGCGAACGCCGCCGGATCGCTCACGGCGAGGTCGGCGAGCGACTTGCGGTCGAGCTCGATCCCCGCGCGATGCAGGCCGTTGATGAACTGGTTGTACGACAGCCCGTTCGTCCGTGCCGCGGCGTTGATGCGCACGATCCAGAGCGAGCGGAAGTTCCGCTTCTTGTTGCGCCGGTCGCGGTAGGCATAGACGAGCGAATGCTCGACCTGCTCCTTCGCGTAGCGGTAGTGCGTGCTCTTGCGGCCGTAGTACCCCTTCGCCTGCTCGAGCACCTTGCGGCGCTTCTTGCGCGCGGCGACCGAGCGCTTGACGCGAGCCATGCCTACTTCACCCCCAGGAGCTTCTTCACGGCCTTCACGTCGACCTTCGCGACGGGATGGTCCTTGCCGAAGGCGCGCTTACGCTTCGACGACTTCTTCGTGAGATTGTGGCTCTTCATCGCGTGCCGGCGCAGGACCTTCCCTGTCCCGGTCACCTTGAACCGCTTCTTCGCTCCGCTTCCCGTCTTCGTCTTCGGCATCTCGTTTCACTCCTGCGTTCTTCGTCGGCCCGAGCAACATGATCATGTTCCGGCCGTCGAGCGTGGGCTGCTGCTCGACCTGCCCGATCTCCTTGACATCCTCTGCGAGACGCTCGAGGAGGACGCGACCCCGCTCCGGGTGGAGGTTCTCCCGCCCCCGGAACATGATCGTGACCTTCACCTTCGCCCGCTGGTTCAGGAAGCGGACGACGTGGCCCTTCTTGGTCTCGTAGTCGTGAACGCCGATCTTCGGCCTGAACTTGATCTCCTTGACGTTGATCGTCGACTGGTGCTTGCGTGCCTGCTTCGCCCGCTGCTCCTGCTCGTAGCGCCACTTGCCGTAGTCCATGACGCGCGCCACGGGCGGATCGGCTTCCTTGGCGACCTCCACGAGATCGAGGTTCTTCGAGTACGCGTACTCGAGTGCCTCCTTCGTGTCCTTGATCCCGATCTGCTCCCCGTCCTCACCGACGAGCCTGACCCGCGGTACGCGGATCTGCTCGTTGATCCGATCCTGCTGGACGACGGGACGCGTCCTGTCCTCGGGACGACGCCGTGGTCTCAAAGGCAGTTCACCAAGCCGAGTCGATCCTCCTCATTCGTTGAAACGCCACCTGCATGCAGCGGCGGCATTCCCTCGTCGGAACCGACTCGGTTGAACCTCGCGCGGCCCATGGCCGGCGAGGTGAGGGGCGATGCCGCTCCTGCTTGCAGGCTCGGAGCGTAGCAGCATGCGGCCGTCGTTCGCGATGCGCGGGCCACTCAGCCCCGGGCCGCCGGGCTCTGCTCGGCGATCTCCTCGACCAGCGCTTCGAGCGACATCGTCGAGACGCCCTCGCCGCCGCGCTTCCGCACCGCCATGGCCCCGCGCGTCTCGCGATCGCCCCAGACGACGACGAAGGGGACCTTCTGCAGCTCGGCGTCGCGGATCCGCTTGCCGAGCGTCTCGTCGCGTCGTCGGCGTCGGCACGCACGCCCCCGAGGCGGAGCGCGCCCAGGAGCTCGTCCACTGCCTCGCGATGCGGCTCCGCGACGGGCAGGACGCGAACCTGGACCGGCGCCAGCCACGCCGGGAATGCGCCGGCGTAGTGCTCGATCAGGATCCCCATGAACCGCTCCAGCGAGCCGAGCAGCGCCCGGTGGACGACGTAGGGCGTGTGCTCGACGTTGTCCGCGCCCATGTACGTGAGCCCGAACTGCTTCGGCATCTGCGCGTCGAGCTGGATCGTCCCCATCTGCCACGAGCGGCCGAGGACGTCGAGCATGTGGAGGTCGATCTTCGGGCCGTAGAACGCGCCCTCGCCCTCGCCGTCGTAGTACTCGATCTCGCGCCGCTCGAGCGCCGAGCGCAGCGCCGCCTCGGTGAAGTCCCACTCCTCGTCGGTGCCGAGCTTGTCGTCGGGCCGGGTGGAGAGCTCGAAGCGGGCCTCCATGCCGAACAGCTCGTAGAGGAACGCCGCGTAGTCGAGGCAGCCGAAGATCTCCTCCTCGATCTGCTCGCGCGTGCAGAAGATGTGCGCGTCGTCCTGCGTCACGTGCCGGACGCGCAGCAGCCCGTGCAGGGTGCCCGTCGGCTCGTTGCGGTGCAGCGTCGACGACTCGGCGTAGCGGAGCGGCAGGTCGCGGTAGCTGCGCAGCTGGCTGCCGAAGAGGAGCATGTGACCCGGGCAGTTCATCGGCTTGAGGCCGGAGCGCGGCTCCTCCCCCTCCCCGGCGACGAGGAACATCTCTCCGCGGAACTTCTCCCAGTGCCCGGAGGTCTGCCAGACGACCTTGTCGTAGATGAGCGGCGTCTTCACCTCGAGGTAGCCGCGCCCCGCGTTCTCCGAGCGGCGGAGGTCCTCGAGGACGTTCCAGAGCGTCATTCCCTTCGGATGCCAGAACGGCGAGCCGGGCGAGGCGTCCTGCAGGTGGAAAAGGTCGAGCTGCGGGCCGAGGCGCCGGTGGTCGTTCGCGCGCGCCTGCTCGAGCCGTTCGAGGTACGCGTCGAGGTCGTCCTGCGTGAAGAACGCCGTTCCGTAGATCCGCGTCAGCTGCGTGTTCTTCTCGTCGCCCCGCCAGTACGCGCCGGCGAGCCCCGTCAGCTTGAGCGCCTTGATCGGCGCGGAGTCCTGGAGATGTGGCCCGCGGCAGAGGTCGGTGAAGTCACCCTGCGTGTAGAGGGAGATGTCGCCGTCGGCGGTGTCGACGAGCTCGACCTTGTACGGCTCCCCCTCCGCCTCGAACCGCGTCCGCGCCTCGTCGCGCGTCGACTCCGATGCGCTCCCAGGTCGCCCCTCCGACAGCTCGCGCTGCGATCTCGGCCTCGATCGCCTCCAGGTCGGCCTCGTGGATCGGCTCCGGGAACTCGAAGTCGTAGTAGAAGCCGTTCTCGATCGGCGGCCCGATCGCGACCTTGACGCCCGGATGAAGCCGGCGCACCGCCTCGGCCAGGAGGTGTGCCGCCGAATGGCGCAGCACGGCGAGCGCGTCGGGGTCGGCGCGGTCGCGCGTCGTCAGGATCTCGAGCGTCGCGCCCTCGGGCAGCGGCAGGCGGAGGTCGCGCGGCTCCCCGTTCACCCGGGCCAGCACCGCCTGGGCCGCGAGCTTCGGGCCGATCGCGCGGGCGGCGTCGAGCGCGCTCGCTCCTTCGGGGAGCTCGAGGGCGGAGCCGTCTGGGAGCGTGACGTTCACGTCACGCGAGGATAGTCGGCGTCGGCCGCGTTACTCCGGGGTCGGCGCGTCGGCCTTGTGCTTGAGCGGCCCGTGGTGCTCGGCGAAGGCGTTCATCAGGCGCCGGAGGAGGTCGTTGAGTTGGCGCCGCTCGCGCTCGTCGAGGGCCGAGGCGATGATCGACTCCTTCTCGGCCTGGGCGCCGACCGCACGATCCCAGAGGTCCTTCCCGTCGTCCGTGAGCTCGATGATCACGCCGCGCCGGTCGTCGGGGTCGTCGAGGCGCCGGATGAGGCCACGCCGCTCCATGTTGTCGAGGCGGTTCGTCATCGCCCCGGTCGAGAGACCGAGCCACTTCGCGAGCTTTCCGGGCTTGCCCGCGTACGGCGGCCCGCCGTAGCGGAGGTGCATCACGAGCTTGTACTCGCCGTAGCTCAGCTCGAACGCCTCGAGCGTCTCGCGCATCGTGACGTCGATGTGACGCTCGAGCTTGTAGATGCGCTCGACGATCCCCTCGGTCTCGAGATCGAGGCCCGGCAGCTCCCGCGACCAGACTTCGAGATTGGCGTCGACCGGGTCTGGCTCCACCCGTGAGCGGGTCGCCGAGGTCACGGGCGGATTCTCTACCTCGAGATTCTTGACGTCAAGTGATCCCATGGTGTACCTTCATCCCAAGTAGTTCGATCTAAAGATACTCGATCGAGAGGAGGACGCGATGCTCGAGCCACAGACTCCCGAGATCCGCACGCAGCTGGCGGCCGATCGGGTCGCGGCTCTCCGCAATTCGGCACGGCCGACGCACCCCGGTCCGCTCCGGCGGAGCCTCGGAAACGCATTCGTCCGATTCGGTCTGCACCTGGGAAGCGACGGCAGCGTCCCGCCGTCCGCTGTGCCGGCCGAGTCACTGGAAGAGGTCTCCGCTCCGGCGGGGGCCTCTTCCATCCTCCTCTCCACGAGGCGGATGCGTCCGCGTGTTGCGGCCATCGCGACGTGGGACGACTTCGAGCGGGAGCTCGCGGCGCCGTACGGCGTCCGCGTCGCAGGCCCGCTCAGTCGAAGGTGAGCACGCTCCGGATCCCGTCCTGGCGCTCCATCAACTCGAAGCCGCGATTCACGTCGGCCAATGCGATTCGATGCGAGATGAGCGCTGCGGCGTCGAACTCACCGGCAAGCCAGCGGTCGACGAGCTGAGGCACCTGGGTCCGTCCCTTCACGCCGCCGAAGGACGAGCCCGCGACCCGCCGTCCGGTGATGAGGAGACGAGGGACGACGTCGAGCGTCTCTCCCTTGCCCGCGACGCCGCACATCGTCGCGAGCCCCCATGCCTCCCGCGCCGCCTCGACTGCCTGGCGCATCACCTGCACGCTTCCGGTCGCCTCGAAGGTGTAGTCGGCGCCGAAGCCTCCGGTCTCGCTCTTGATCCAGTCGACCGTGTCGTCCGCGGCGACGCGCACGTCGGTCGCCCCGTGCCGCTGCGCCTCGGCGAGCCGCTCCTCCGAAAGGTCGACGGCGACGATCCGCTCGGCGCCGGCGAGCCGCGCACCGATCACCGCGCCGAGCCCGACGAGCCCGCACCCGAAGACGACGCACGTCGAGCCAGGCTCGACGCGGGCCGTGTAGAGCGCCGCTCCGATCCCGGTCGACAGGCCGCACGCGAACGGCGCGCAGGCGTCGAGCGGCGCCTCCGGGCTCACCTTCGCGAGCGCGATCTCCGGCATCACCGTGTACTCCGCGAACGTCGACGTCCCCATGAAGTGCCGCAGCTCGTCCCCGTCCCGCGAGAGGCGCGTCGTGCCGTCGGGCAGGTAGCCGAGCCCCTGCTGGTCGCGGATCGCGACACAGCGGTTCGTGCGATCGGAGCGGCAGTGGACGCACGCGCCGCACTCGGGCGCGAAGAGCGTGACGACGTGGTCGCCGGGGCGGACGAGCGTGACGCCCTCCCCCACCGCCTCGACGACGCCCGCGCCCTCGTGGCCGAGGACGCAGGGCGCGTACCCCGTCGGGTCGGCGCCGGAGGCCGTGTACAGGTCGGTGTGGCAGACGCCGCACGCGACCAGCCGGACGAGCACCTCGCCGGCCTTCGGCTCGGCGAGCTCGACGTCCGTGACGACGAGCGGCCGGCCGAACTCCTCGAGCACCGCGGCGCGGATCTTCATCGCGGCGATCCTACGCGGGGCGCTTGACGCGCGCCGCTGGTTTCTGTCGAATCGCACTTCCAGTGAAGTTCTGCCCTACTCTCCCGGCGTGAATGTCGTCGAGGACACCGTCGCCCGACCGACCGACGGTCGGATCGGGCCGATCGTGCAGCTCGAGGACGTCAGGAAGAGCTTCGGCGACAACCTCGTCCTCGACGGCATAGATCTCGAGGTCGCGACCGGCGAGGTGCTCGTGGTCATCGGGCCGAGCGGCAGTGGAAAGAGCACGCTCCTGCGCTGCGTGAACCTCCTCGAGCCGATCCAGGCCGGGCGAATCTGGTTCGAGGGAGAGGAGATCACAGGCAAGGGCGTCGACGTCTCCGGTGTCCGTCAGCGGATCGGGATCGTGTTCCAGCAGTTCAACCTGTTCCCGCACCTGACGGTGATGGAAAACCTGACGCTGGCTGCGCGCCGGATCCGGAAGCTGCCGCGGAAGGAGGCCGAGCTGCGCGCGGAGGAGCTGCTGGACGTCGTCGGCCTCCCGGAGAAGGCGGGCCAGCACCCGCACCAGCTCTCGGGCGGCCAGCAGCAGCGTGTCGCAATCGCGCGGGCGCTGATGATGTCGCCGAGGGTCATGCTCTTCGACGAGGTCACCTCCGCGCTCGATCCGGAGCTCGTCGGAGAGGTGCTCGTCGTGATGCGCGACCTCGCGCGCGGGCACGGCATGACGATGCTCGTCGTCACGCACGAGATGCACTTCGCCCGCGACGTGGGCGATCGAGTGGTGTTCATGGACGAAGGCAAGATCGTCGAGCAGGGCCGTCCGGCCGACGTGCTCGACAACCCCCGCGAGGAGCGAACGCGGCGCTTCCTGCGCCGCTCGCTCGAGCTCACGGGGTCGCTGGACGAACTGACAATCACCGAGGCAGAAGGAGCAGAGGAATGAAGAAGCTCATCCTGGCCACGGCAGGGGTCGCCGTCGTCGCATTCGTTGCCGCGACGCTCGGCTCGGCCCAGCCCACGGCTACGACGGCGACCGCGAGGAGTCAGGCGAAAGCGCCTGTGCTCCCGAAGCTGCCCGCCGACATTGCCGCCCGCAAGCGGCTCATCGTCGGCGTCAAGTGCGACACGCCGCCGTTCGGATACCTCGACGTCCGGGGCAAGAACGCCGGTGTCGACGTCGAGATCGCACAGCAGTTCGCCCGGTACGCGTTCGGACGCGCCCAGCGGCTCACGTTCGTCTGCGCTCCGACGGCGGTCCGCGAGCCGCTGTTGACGAGCGGTCGCGTCGACCTCGTCGTCTCGACGTTCACGTACACCGCCGACCGTGACACGCGGATCGACTTCTCGCGGGCGTACTACAACGCCACGGGGCGGCTCCTCGTCAAGAACGACTCGCCGATCAGGACCCTCGCCGACATTCGCGGCAAGAAGGTCGCGACGACCAGCGGCTCGGTCTACGACCGCTGGATGAAGCGGTGCTTCCCCACCACAGAGGTGCTGGTCGTGGACAGCGTCACCAACGCCGTCCTCGCCTTCAACCAGGGACGGGCCGACGCCGTCATGTTCGACGACACGTCCCTCGCGCTGATCGCTGCGACGAGCCCCTCGGCGAAGATGACCGACGACCTGTTCCTCGAAGGCCCCTACGGCATCGGGATCAAGCAGGGCAACGTCGAGCTCAAGCGGTGGGTCGACGCGCGCCTCAACCTGATGAAGCGGAAGGACCTGTTCGTGCCGATCATCAGGAACAACGTCGCGCCGCGGTTCGTGCCGGCGTTCTCGCGGAACATCCTGCGGCCGAACAACAACTTCACCTATCGGTCGCCGTCGCTGCCGAGCGTGGACACGGTGTGCCCGTAGCCTGACCTCGGACCGGTGAGTGGCGGCCGCAGCGATGCGGCCGCCACTCGTTTTCCTGATGGATCTCGTCGCATATGACCTCTGGGCGTTCGTGTCGGAGAACTGGCGCGAGCTCTTCCTCGAGGCACTCGTCAACACGCTGAAGGTCTCCGCGGTCGCGATCGCCGGCTCGTTCGCGATCGGGCTCGTCCTCGGTGCGGCCCGCGCTCACCGCATTCCCGTGGTCAGCCAGTTCACGGCCGTCTACGTCGAGATCATCCGCAACACCCCGATCCTCGTGCAGATCTTCATGCTGTTCTTCGCGCTGCCGCAGGCGGGGATCCGCCTCGACGCGTTTACCGTCGCCTGGCTCTCGGTGATGCTCTGGGGTGGCGCGTTCAACAGCGAGAACTTCCGTGCCGGGTTCGAGGCGGTGCCTCAGCGGACCCGCGAAGCTGCTTACGCACTCGGCTTCGGCCCGCTCGGCGCCTTCCTCAACGTGACGCTGCCCATCGGCGGGCGCATCGCGCTGCCCTCGTCCATCAACACCTACATCTCGGTCGTCAAGAACACGTCGCTGGTCTACGTCATCGGCTACCCGGAGCTGACGACCACGGCGATCAACATCGCCAACCTCTCCCTCGAGACGCTCGAGGCGCTCACCGTCCTCGGCCTCGTGTACCTCACGCTGGTCTGGAGCCTGTCGGCAGCCATCCGCCTCCTCGAGACGCGGCTTGCGCTCCCGGAGGAGCGCCGCTGATGGCTGACTGGGTCGAGCCCGTCGTCCGCTACATCCTCACGGAGGGGCTGCCGGCGACGCTCTGGGTGTCCGCGATCGCGGTCGTCGGCAGCGGAGTGATCGGGGTCGTGCTCGGGACGCTCCTGACGATCGAATTCCGGCCGCTCCGGGCGTTGATCCGCCTGTACATCGAGGTCTTCCGCGGCCTGCCGATCCTCGTCACGGTCTTCATCGTCTACTTCGGCCTCCCGACGATCAACAATGCGCTCGAGTTCGGTCCGCTCTCCGCGACCGCGATCGCGCTCATCCTCTGGGGCAGCGCGCAGGTCGCCGAGGCAACGCGCGGAGCCGTCCAGTCGATCCCCCGCGAGCAGCACGAGGCCGCGGCTGCGCTCGGCTTCGGCTGGCTCGGCCGCCACCGCTCGGTGATCCTCCCGCAGGCGTTCCGACGCCTGCTCCCGCCGTTCGTCAGCCTGCTCGTCAACATCATCCAGAACTCGACGCTCGCGGCGGTCATCGGCGGGATCGAGCTCCTGCAGGCCGGGAAGTCGCAGACGGAGCGCCTGACGTTCTTCCCGCCTGCGGGGATCGGCGAGATCCACGCGTTCGAGATCTTCGCCTTCATCGCGCTGCTCTTCTTCCTGATCTCGTTCCCGCTCACGCGGCTCGCCGCGTACCTCGAGAAGCGGATGATCTAGCCAGGTACGTTTCGTCCCCTGTGCCCCGCCTTCGCACCATCGCCCTCGTCGCGTTGATCGTCGTCGTGACGGATGTCACCTGGGACGGCAAGGCGCTCCACATCTCGATCGGCCTACCGGGACGACGGCGCATCATCCAGCTCGCCCTTCCGTAGCGGCACCGCACGCTCCGGCTCGAACCCCACCACGCCCGTCTCGAGGCGTTGGAGGCAGCGCCACAAACGCCGCCCGCCTCCGGGCCTCGAGAGTCGGCACCCCATCACGGAGGCGCCGACGAGGGCCGGCGCCCCCGCCAGGCCGCTTCTGCGAGGCGGATGATCTAGCCCGAGAGGTCGCAGCCGTAGGCGCGCGCGATCCGGCCGACCTCCTCGAAGTCGGGCTCCGCGTCCATGGGCGGCGGCAACGTGCGGCTCCCGGCGGGCTCGCTCATCGCGACCACGAGGTCCTCGAAGCCCCCCGGGGTGCAGATGAAGAGCATCCGGCAGCCCTCGTCTCCGACGACGTAGCGGTGCGGGATGCCGCGTGGGCCGAACAGGTAGTCACCCGCGCTCGCCTCGACGGCCACGGAGCCGACCTCGAAGGTGGCGCTGCCCTCGAGGATCCAGAAGCCCTCGTCCTCGCGGTGGTGGACGTGCAGCGGCGCCTCGGCTCCCGGCGGCTCGGTCATCTCCACGATGGTCATCCGGCCACCCGTGTCCGCCGCCGTGGCCTTGATCACGGCGAGCGACTGGAACCACCAGCGTGCCTCGCCCTGGTCCTTGCCGACCGCTACCGGCTCCAGCGCCTGCATCGGGGTCGTCTCGCTCGTCATGTCTCTCCTCTCCTCGGGTCGTCGATCTCCAGCAGGGAGATCGCGTAGCGCCAGCTGCCGTCGCCGCTCCGCCGCACGACGTTGACGCCCTGCGCGGCGAGCACGAGGGCGACGTCGCGTGCCTGAAGGACGCGTCGGGGATCGCCGAGGTAGGTGAATCGCCGCTCCTCCCAGAGCGACGACGCAGAACGGGCGATCTCACCCGCTCCGCGCGCCTCGTGCGGCTCCCCGCGCGCGGCGAGCACGGCCCCGTCCTCGAACAGCGGCACGACCGCCGCTCGGTCGCGGAGCACGAACGCATCCTCGAAGAGGCGCTCGAGCTCCTCGGGTGTCCTCGCTGCGGACGTCATCGCCGACGACCGTACGGCGGAACGCACGCCCGGCCAATACCAGGGAAGTGGTGTTTGCACAGTGCGCCGCAGTCCGTACGCTGGCCCGATGGGCGCGATCGCCAGAGAGCGCGCGACCGACCGGATCGCCGAGCTCGCCGGGCGCGGCAACGATCTCGTGACGCTCTGGGCGGAATGCACGGAGGTGCTGCAGGGCGTCCTGCCGCACTTCTGGTCGCCCTGCTGGTACACGCTCGATCCGGCATCGCTCCTCATCACGAGCCACTACCAGGACGGCCTCCCCGAGTTCCCGCCCGAGTTCCTGAGCTACGAGTACTACGCGGACGACGTCAACCGGCTGTCCGACGTGGCCCGGTCCGAGCGTGGCATCTCGACGCTCCATGATGCGACCGGCGGCGAGCCGTCCTCGAGCCCGCGCTGGCACGAGAACATGAAGCTCGGAGGCGATCAGGAGCTGATCGCGGCGCTCCGCACGGAGGGCGGCGAGACGTGGGGCGCCGTCGGTCTCTACCGCGCGCCGGGGGAGCCGCTCTTCGATGCCCAGGATGAGCGGTTCCTCGCGGGGGTCACCCCGTCACTCGCCCGCGGCGCTCGCACGGCCCTGCTGGTCGGGGAGGCAACCGATCCCGAGGGCCCGGACGCACCGGGGCTGGTCGTCCTCGCGGACGACCACAGCGTCGAGTCCGCGACCCCCGGCGTCGAACGCTGGCTGTCGGACCTCCCCGACGGTGACTGGGACGCGGGCAGGCTGCCCTCGTCGGTGTACGCGGTCGCCGCGCGCGCCCGGCGGACCGGCGAGCATCCGGAACGGCCCGGCGAGGTCGCGGTGTCGCGAGTCCTCTCGCGCTCCGGCACGTGGGTGGTGCTCCACGGCACCTCGCTGGTGGCCAGCGGCTCCCGGCGCGTGGCCGTGATCGTCGAGCCCGCCCACCCGGCGCGCATCGCGCCGCTCCTGATGGCGGCGTACGGGCTCACCGACCGCGAGCAGGAGGTGACCCGCCTCGTCCTGCAGGGTGATTCGACGGCCCAGATCGCCGACCGCCTCGTGATCTCGCCGCACACCGTGCAGGAGCACCTGAAGGGCATCTTCGAGAAGACGTCGGTCCGCAGCCGCCGCGATCTCGTCGGCAAGGTGTTCTTCGCGCACTACGAGCCCCGCGTCCGCGACAACGAGCGCCGGGCAAAGGTGGAACGGCCCCTCCGGGGCGGGCCCTACCCTGGCTGAGCGCTACGCCGTGGGGCGGTGACGCTTCGGCCGACGGGAAGCCGGGCGCGGCCGGCATGTCTCGCGGGCCGGCCTCAGCTCGGCGACCGCCGATGCGACGCGCACGTCGCCCGTCGGCTCAACCGGGCGCTGCGCGGCCCGCGAGACGAGATTCCAACCGGAGGAGACACCCACGCACTCACCTTCCGGGTCCCGCAGATTCCTGCATGCCTCGAATGGGGGGTTCGGCTACCCCGTCGCGGGGAGGTGAGCCACTGCAGGCGTCAGCCCGCTGTCGCAGGCAGCATGACGCTAGGAGAGGCGGCGTCGGCCCATCCGTCCGTCCCGAGCACGACCGCCCGAGCCCGCCGCACCCCGATCGGGATCTCGAGTTGCGCACGTGACGCACGATCGAGACGTCCCCGGCCGATGGGGCGCCAGCCGAACATGGGCGAGACGACGCGCCCCGCTGCGGCCGCTGCAACGCCGGCGGCCGCGGGGACAAACGGCCGCCCCCGTGGGAATGTCACCGTCACCGGCGCGTCGTGTTCGACGCAGGTGCCGCCCATCGTGAGCCGTCGGCAGCCCGCCACGGGACAGACGGCGAGCATCGGCCGCGGCCCGGCGGTGCCGAGGACGAGCGTCTCGAGATAGGTGCGTCCGGTCATCCGTCCCACCTCCGTCGGCGAATCATGGCGACTCGTACCCGCACCCCCGTGCCGGGAAACCCGACTGCGCTTGGCGATCACGAGGTGATTCTCGCAGATCCGGACCGCAACCGGGCCCGCCGAGCGCCGAGAACCTCGCACGAAGCGTTCCAATACCACCCTCCGGCCGCATGACTAGGCTCCCCGGATGCGCCGCAGGCTGCTCAGAAGCGAGTACGGACAGACCGCCGCCACCTACGCCCTGATCCTGGGCGGCATCGCCCTGGTGGTCATCGTAGGCGTGCTGGCGTTCGGCGACACGCTCGGAGGTCTCCTCGACTCGAACGGTCAGCAGCTTCGCGACGCGGGCACACCGTCGCAGCCCGCCGGGCCCGCCGAGCCGATCGACTTTCCGACGACGCTCGCGGAGTGCCTCGACCCGGGATGGGACACCTTCCCGCAGTTCGAGAGCAAGCAGGAGTGCGAGGAGTACGTCGAGAGCCTCTAGGCGGGCGTTCGCCGGGCGTCAAGCCGGACGTCGTCCAAGTCCCGAACCACTCGAGCGGCGCGCCTCAGCAACGCCCAGTTGCCGCCACGCTCGCCCAAGAGTGCGACGATCGTCCGATTCATGGCGGGGGCATCGAATGACAGGGCGTCGTACTTCAGCCGCGCAGCGATGGGCCAGCGGCTGGCGGGGTTCATCTACGGCACGATCATCGTCCTCGCGGTCGTGGTGGCGGCGGCGCGGGCGTACCCGCACGACGCTGCACGCATGGCGGCGCTGGTCGGCGTCACGTCCGTCGTCTTCTGGCTGGCACACGTCTATGCACACGGCATCGCGGAGAGCGTCGCCGACGATACGCATCTCTCAAGGGCACGTCTGCAGCGCATCGCCCAGCGTGAGGCGTCGATCGTGGAGGCCTCGCTCCCGCCGTTCGTCGCCCTGTCGCTGGGTGCCTTCGGCTTGCTCTCGACCAAAGCCGCGGTGTGGCTGGCGATCGGCCTCGGTCTGGCCGTTCTCGCGCTGCAGGGCATCGTCTTTGCGCGCGTCGAGGGCCTGGGTCGGATCGCGACACTGGCCGTCATCACCGCGAACCTCTGCCTGGGACTCGTGCTGGTTGGCCTGAAGCTACTCGTGACCCACTAGCGACGGCTCCGGACACCTGAGTCTCCTTGCAGCAGAACGCGACGTCGGACGCGGTCGGCGCTCCCCCGATGCTCAGGCCAGGGGATGCACGGCCTTCAGCACGACCACACCGGGAAAGGCCTTCTCTTCTCGGCGATGAGATACCCACGAGATCGGATCTGTTGCTCGACCGCGTCTCCCACGACCGAAGCTGTCACGACCCAAGTGGTTTCTCCGCGAACCAGGCGACTGTCACCCGCAGAATTCGCATTCGAGCATCGCCGCGGACGGTAGGTGCGGGCGAGGGGGCCGTAGGTGACACGATCGGGTCACTTTGCCCCGCGCGTGGCCGAAGGGGGGCTACGGGCCGGTCGTCACCAGAGCCCTTTGTGCTGCCGCCCGACGTGCTCCTGCAGCAGCGTCGCCCGCAGCTCGAGCAGCTCCTCGGGACACTCCGCGAGCACGCGCAGGATCGCGTCGCGGTCGCGTACGTCGAGCGCGACAAATCGGGTTTCGCGGTCGCGGGCGCGCTCGAATCGGTCGGCGGTGTCGAGGAGCGTAGCTTTGCGCAGGCTGGCGGCGACTCGTCGTGCCCTCACGAAACGTGTCCGCCAAGTCAATGAGCCCGGTTGGGTCTAGCGACCGGCCTGCCGTCCCCCGTACGTTCTTCTCATCGAACCCGCGGCATCCCGCCGCCGGGTGCCGGGTTACGAAAGGACTCTGAAGATGTTGAAAAGAAGGCGTTTCACGCCGGCGATGATCGTTGCGATGATCGCGCTCGCCGTCGCGTTGAGCGGGACGGCCGTTGCCGGCACGACGAAGCTGATCACCAGCGGTCAGATCGCGAACGGCACGATCAAGCTGGCTGACATCCACTCGAGCGCCAAGACGGCCCTCAAGGGCAAGAGCGGAGCGACGGGCGTGCAGGGGTCCGCCGGCCCCCAGGGGCCGCAGGGCGCGACCGGCGCCAAGGGCGACGCGGGTGCGATCGGCGCAACTGGAGCCAAGGGCGGCAAGGGCGATACCGGTGCTACCGGTGCTACCGGCCCTCAGGGGCCGCAGGGTGAGCAGGGCCTTCCGGGCATCGTGAACGCGGTCAAGGCAAGGGTCTGCGTCGACACCAACACCGGCACCATGACGTTCGTGCCGGGCGAGGGTTCCTTGGGCCCATGTGGCATGGGCAAGCAGATGATCAACGTCTATATCGAGGGCTAATAGCTCCCACCGAGGTAGGTTGGCAGGGCCGGGGTTGCATTACCCCGGCCCTTGGTGCTTCCCGCGCCGCGGAATTCGGAGAGCTCCATAGCCGAGCCTGCACCCGGGACTCGGGTACTGTGGCCGCGGTGGCGACGTTCGCGCTCATCCACGGAGGTGGTGGGAGCGCGTGGGACTGGCACCTGGTTGCGCCTGTGTTGCACGAGCGCGGGCACGACGCGATCGCCGTCGATCTCCCAAGCGAGGACGAGTCGGCAGGTTGGGAGGAGTACACCGACCGCGTCGCGCGGGCAGTCGGCGATCGGCAGGGAGTCGTGGTCGTGGGCCACTCGCTCGGCGGCTTTACCGCGCCGCTCGTCTGCGTTCGCCTCCCCGTCGACCTCCTGGTCCTCGTTGCGGCGATGATCCCTTCGCCTGGGGAGCTCTTCGCGGACTGGTGGGCGAACGTCGGCTACGAGAAGAGCGGATACGAGGATGTCTTCTACCACGACGTCCCTCCGCAGCTCGCCGCCGAGGCCCGACGGAGAGAACGGAACGAGACTTCAAAGGCGCTGCAGGAGCCGTGGCCCCTCGACGCCTGGCCCGAGACGCCGACGAGATACCTCCTGTGCCGCGACGACCGAATGTTCCCGGCCGCTTGGGCGCGGCGCCACGCCCGCGAGCGCCTCGGCGTCGAGCCCGACGAAATCAATGGCGGCCACTACATCAGCCTCAGCCGTCCGCTCGAGTTGGCAGCCCAGCTCGCCGCGTACACCGCCGAGACTCACTGAGCCGGCCGCTGTCGCCGCTCGTCCGGGGGCGGAGCCAGGCCGTCGAGCCGTCGTGAAGCTCCTTATCGCCCATGCGAATGTGCGTGTTGCGCACCATTTCTTGGGGTTCGCTGCAATTCCGTCGATGTCCGTATCGTTTCCGGTGCCGACAGCTGGATCAGATCGACTGGGGAGGCTGCTGTGACCTATCAAGTGGCGAGTGTCGACGAGTTGCAGGACATCGACTACCGGCAGGACACGCATATGCGTCCGGTGCGTCACCACTTCGGGATCACCGCTTTCGGGACGAACGCTTGGACAGCTGCAAACGTGGGTGAGCGGCTGATGCCCGAACACGAGGAGGACGAGGGCAGTGAAGAGCTCTACATCGTGCTTCGCGGCCACGCTCGATTCGAGATCGACGGAAACACCGTTGACGCACCGCAGGGAACGCTGGTGTTCGTCCCGCCGCTGGTGAACCGCACCGCCTACGCGGAGGAGCCGCAAACAGTCGTGCTCGCGGTCGGCAGCATCGTCGGGAAGCCGTATGAGGCCGGTGGCTGGGAGGTCTGGGCCGAGTTCCATCCAGCCTACGAAGCCGGCGACTACGTCGGCGTGGTTGAACGGGGGCGGAGCTCCCTCGAAGCGAGCGGCTACGCGACACCGCTCTACAATCTTGCTTGTTGCGAGGCATTCACCGGTCAGACCGAGGACGCGATCGAACACCTACGCGTTGCGTTCGAGCGGCGGCCCAGCCTTCGCGAGATCGCCATGGAAGACAGTGATCTCGATCCCCTCCGGAACGAGCGCGCGTTCATCCAACTCTTCGGCTAACCAGCGCGGCTGATGGAAGTCTCTTAGCGGGTGCTCCTGCATCCAGAGCCGGGTGCCACTGGACGCCAGGCCTCGTCAGTCGGATGATCGCCTCGTGCGAAACGACCTTCCGACCGGCACCGTCACGGTCCTCTTCACGGACGTCGAGGGCTCGACGCGGCTCTTGCACGCGCTCGGCGAGGAGGTCTACGCAGCCGTTCTCGCCGAGCACCGTGAGATTGTCCGCTCGGCGTGCATCGGGAAAGGCGGAGTCGAGGTCGACACGCAGGGGGACGCCTTCTTCTTCGCGTTTCCGACCGCACCAGGCGCTCTCGCAGCTGCAGCTGCGCTAACGGACTCGCTCGCACCTGGTCAGATCCACGTGCGCGTCGGCCTCCACACGGGGACGCCGCTCGTGACCGACGAGGGGTACGTCGGCGACGATGTCCACCGAGCTGCGCGGATCGCAGCCGTCGGCCACGGGGGGCAGGTGCTCGTCTCGGCCGCCACGGCACAGCTCGTCGAGCTCGAGCTGAAGGATCTCGGCGAGCACCGGCTGAAAGACCTCTCTGCGCCGGAGCGCGTTTACCAGCTCGGAGACGGAAGCTTTCCGGCGCTCAAATCCCTGTACCGCACGAATCTGCCCGTCCCGCGACGCCCTTCCTCGGCAGGGAGCGCGAGCTCTCCGAGGTCGCCGAGCTGCTCTCGGCGGCGGCTGCTCGTCTGCTCACCCTCACCGGGCCCGGTGGGACAGGGAAGACCCGGCTCGCACTGCAGGCCACCGCCCTCGCCGCTGACGCCTATCCCGACGGCGTCTGGTGGATCCCGCTTGCGCCGCTTCGCGACCCGGCGCTCGTGCTCAGGCAGACCGCGCGGACGCTCGACGTGATCGAGCAGCCCGACCGCCCGCTCGAGGACGTCCTGGCCGAGATGCTGTCCGGCAAGCGGATGCTTCTCCTCCTCGACAATGCCGAGCATCTGCTCCCCGATGCTGCTTCGGCGATCGCGGCGCTACGAGACCTCGACGGCCCAAAGCTCGTGGTCACGAGCCGTGAGCGGCTCCGGCTCTCGGGCGAACACGTGTATCCGGTCCCGCAGCTGACGGCTCCGGAAGGTCTCGACCTCTTCACCGCCCGTGCAGCTGCCCTCGACCCGGCCTTCCAGGCGAGCCCTGCCGTCCTGGAGCTGTGCGAGCGCCTCGACAATCTCCCGCTCGCGCTCGAGCTCGCAGCGGCTCGGTGCGCAGTCCTGACACCCGAGCAGATCCTCGACCGGCTGGGCGACCGCCTCGACTTGCTGAAGGGCGGCCGGGACTCTGACCCACGGCAGCAGACCCTCCGTGCCACGATCGCCTGGTCCTCGGGACTGCTCGACCCGGACGAGCGCGACGTCTTCGCACGCTTCGCCGTCTTCGCGGGCAGCGCGCCGCTGGATGCGGTCGAGAACGTCTGCGCGACCGACGTCGAGACGCTCGCGTCGCTCGTTGACAAGAGCCTGATCACGCGCGACAGCGACCGTTACCGGATGCTCGAGACGATCCGCGAGTACGGAGTCGAGCAACTCGACGACGCACAGCGCGCCGAGGTGATCGAGCTCCACGGAACGTACTACGAGCGGCTCGCCCACGACGCAGAGGCGGGCCTTCGAGGGCCGGACACCGCCGCCTGGCTCGCGACCGTCGAGCAAGAGCTGCCGAACCTGAGGGCTGCGATGGCACGCGCCCTCGAGCGCGAGCTCGGAGGCAGAGCAGTGCACATCTCCGCGGGAGTCGTTCGTTACTGGCAGGCTCGCAGCGGCGCCACGGAAGGCCGCGGCTGGATCGAGAGCGCGCTTGCCGCGGACGGCGTCGCGGAATCCGACCGGGCGGTCGGATTCCTCTCGTCCGCGCAGCTCGCCTTCTTCCAGGGTGACCTCGCCGTCGCGCAGGAGCACTTCCGGCAGGCATCGGAAGCCGCTGCTGCAGCCGGGCTCGCGGCGGTCGAGGCCTCGGCTCTTGCATATCTCGCCTGGGTCGTCATCGAGCGGGGCGAACGCGAGGCGGCCGGGGCGTCCGTGGAGCGCAGCGTGGCACTTCTGCGCGAGCTCTCCGACCCGTGGGAGCGCTCGGAGGTGCTCCTGCCGCTGTCTGCGACCGAGCTCGAACTCAGCACGAGAAGTGCCCTCGGCGAGGAGGTCCTTCGGCTCAAGCGAGAGACCGGTGACGTCATCGGCGTCTCTGACAGCCTCAACAACCTCGGCTGGGACGCCCTTCTTGCCGGAGAGCCCGAACGCGCGATCGCCAAGCTGGAGGAAGCCGCGGCGATCGCGCGAGAGCTGGACGACACGTTTCGGCTCTCGCTGGCCGTCTGCAATCTCGGCCTGGCGGCGGTGATGCAAGAGCGGTACCTCGACGCACGAGAGCTCCTCCTGAAGGCGCTTCGGCTCACCATCCGGCGAGGTGATCGCCGGGTCGGGTCCGAGGCAGTGCACGGTCTCGCCGCCGCCGCGGCCGGCCTCGGAGACGACGAGCTGTGCGTGCGCCTCGACCGGATCCAGCGAGAGCTCTCTGCCGCGGCTGGCATCGCTCAGTTGGGGCCACTGGGCGAGCAGCTCGACAGCCGAGTGCAGCTCGCACGCGACCGTCTCGGGGCCGAGCAGGTCGCCGCCGTCGAGGCCGAACGCCGTGAGTCGACGCTGGATGCGGCGCTCGAGCTCGTGGAGACCGGTCCGAGGACGAGCGTCGCGTCGGCGAAGGAGTAGATCCAGTCACGTGCCGCCCCTCCGTCCTCGCGGTACGCCATGAGTGGGGCTGGTGATGGACCGTCGAGCAGCGAGCGGACGTCCTCGATCCATTGGTCGCCCACGGCGGCAACCTACAGTGGGGCTCAAGGGACATTCCCGCACACTCGGTCAGGCGAGTGAGGCCGCGTCCTCGGCCTCGACCACGTCCTCGGAAGAGCCGACCGTCGTGCCACGCGAGACGACCTCGAGGACGACCGTGAAGGTCGGCACCTTCACGCCGCCGCCTTCGCGCGCGCTCGAGACCTAGTCCTCGTCTTCCCAGTACTCGAGCTCAGGCCCCGGTCGGGCGAACATGATCCGGTCGCCGGCGACGCTGCGCGCGCCGATCTTGCCGGTGTCGAGGTACTCGACGATGTCCGGCGCGATCAGCGTCGAGAGCATGAGGACACGGATCGGCGCGTCCGTGTCGTTGCGGATCTGGTGTGCGCCCTCCTTGCCGCGGGGAAAGGCGACCACGTCCCCCTCGCACAGCACTTGCTCGCCCTCGTGCGTGCGAAGCGTGGGCTCTCCGCGGAGGACGATCACCCACTCCTCGTTCGCGTGGTGCGTGTGGTACGGCCCCTGCTTGTCGCCCGGCTCGACCTCGTACATGCTCCCGCCGATCAGCTCGGCGCCGACGTGGTAGCCGACCCAGGCGTCCTTGATCCTCCAGCCCTCGCGCTCCTCGGTGCGATCCCACTCCGGGTCGCTGTTGAGGTTGAAAACCTTCATGCCGGAGAGCCTAAACGCCGGCTCGTCGCCGGCGGCGCGGCCGGAGCTTGAACGTCCCCTTGTCGACGTGGGTGACGAGCCCGTCGGCCTTGCGGTTCTCGGTGCAGAGGATCGAGTAGACCTGCTGCCGCGGGGTCTTGCCCTTCACCGACGTCGCGAGCGGAACCGCGACCTCCGTGATCTCGGTGACTGTCATCGGCCGGCGCGTGCCCTTCATCGCGGTCTCGACTGCTGCCTTGAGTGTCATGAGGTGCTCCTTCGGTGTGGCCGACGCAGGGTGCATCGGCATCACTCGGAGCATCACGGCGGCGCTCGGAGCGCAGGTACCGGGGGAGTGTCTTGGGCATGGCGGGAGCCTCCTAGATGAGTCGTTCCCAAATGGGCGCGCCACGGTCGCCGTGGCGTAGCCAGTCGTCAGCCGTCGGACGCGGGGCAGGCGGCGCCGAGCTCCTGGCGCCCTGAGTAACGAGCGGGCGTGGCGGGCGCTCGTCGCGTTCGCTCGAGCTCGACGGCGCGCCAGCCTCGAGCGTTACGCGATGCCGTCCGCGTCGTCGTAGCCAGGCGACACCATCAGCAACGTCCACCGCCTACCTCCATCAACCACGAACGACCAGGCCGCTCGCTGCTAGAGATGGCGCGAATCTGCCGCTGAGAGTCCTCTGACGGTGCCGTGATTCCGGCCGATAGGCGCGAGCTGCGCCCACAGTACACAGCCCCACGGACGGCAACGAGTTTCGTTGGTACTACAAGGGAAGAGAGCAGGAACTCCGCGGAGCGCCAGCGTCACGAGCGAGGCGGCCGATGTCCTCGGGGGCTACTTCTGCGCGGGCGACCAGGCAAGGCAGCAGTCGTCCCAGCGCCGGTTCCGCGTCACGTTGTGCTGCTCAGTCCCGTCGGCGTTCATGACGAAGATCTCCCAGTTGTCGGGCGCATAGAAGCCGGGGCCATTGCCAAGCGCTCTCGAATAGGCGATCTTCTTCCCGTCGGGCGACCAGAGAGGCCCTGCGATGCACCCCGTGGCCGAGCTCGTCCGCCTGCGCCGACGAGCGCGAGCCGTCGCTGTCCGCTGCCATCGGCGTTCGTGACGTAGATCTCATGGATCGATCCGACACGCCGATCGAAGGCGATCGTCCGCCCGTCGGGCGACCAGTTGGGAGCGCGATCGCGGGCCGCACCGCTCGTCAGCCTGCGCTGGCCGCTCCCATCGGCGTTCATGAGCCAGATGTCGTTGCCGCGCACGAAGGCGATGCTGCGCCCGTCGGGCGACCAGGCGGGATCGTTCTCGTAGGCGGGGCTGCGAGTGAGGTTCCGGGCCGGGCCGCCCTCGCCGTCGACGGCGTAGATGTCGTAGTTGAAGCCGTCAAGGGTGGCGCGGCGGACGAAGGCGATCGTCCTCCCGTCTGGCGACCACCGCGGATCGGTGCCGTGGCGCACCAGCCTTCGCAGCTCACTTCCGTCGGCGTTCATGACGAAGATGTCCCAGTGCGCGTTGCTTGTTGTCCAGGCGCGCCCGAAGGCGATCCGCTGCCCGTCCGGCGACCAGGCAGGATGGTTGCCTATCGTCAATCTCTGCTGCCCGCTCCCATCGGCGTTCACCACGGTGAGGCCCGGCCCACTCCTTGTCTGAAATACGATCCTTCGACCGTCGGGCGACCAGGAGGGGGTGGCGTGGCCCGCCGTCTCGACCACTCTCCGCTTCCCGCTTCCATCGGGGTTCACGACGTAGAGCCCGCCGCTCCCCTGACCCCCAGCCGCGCTCTGCGTGAAGGCGATCTTCGAGTTCGCCGCAGCGCCGAGGCTGGATCGCGCCGAGAGCGCCGAGGACACATCTTGCGACTGCGCGCTCCGTCCGAGGAGGGCGAAGAGCGCGACCCCGACGAGCGCGACGAGGATCGCGATTGCGCCGCGCCGACGGCGTCGCCGCCGCCCACGTTGCCTCGCCTCCTCGATCAGCGCCTCGACAAGGGCGTCGAACTCCTCATGTGTGACGGGATCGCTCGGGCGCGGTGGTCGAGGTGGAGCGGTAACGGTCACAACTTCCTCCGTAGTCCGATTGAGCTAGTATTACTAGGACCATGATTAGTGTCAAGGTGAACAAGGCTGACCCGACCGATCTCTACGAGCAGGTCGCGGCGGAGATACGGCGAGCAATTGCGGACGGTGAGGCGAAGCCTGGTGAACGTCTTCCCGCGGCCGTGGATCTCGCCGCCATCCTCGGGGTGAACAAGAACACCGTGCTGCGTTCTCTGCAGATCCTTCGAGAGGAAGGACTTCTCGACTTCCGGCGCGGTCGAGGCATCACGGTTGCGGGGACTCCCGAGCGCGGTGTGGTCGTGCTGAAGGCACGCGAGCTTGTCGAGCTCGGTCGCAAGCACGGTTACCGCCTGGACGAGCTGGTCGAGATCATCCAAGGCGTCGCCTAGCCGACCTCTGTCGCTCAAGGGACATTCCCGCACGCTGGGGCAGCGGAGGGCAGCACCACCCAGCCTCTCATCAAA
Organism: uncultured Actinomycetes bacterium; assembly: GCA_963814565.1. GTDB lineage: Bacteria > Actinomycetota > Thermoleophilia > Gaiellales > Gaiellaceae > Gaiella. The sequence continues at coordinate 575,919 of CAWFDO010000015.1, read as the reverse complement.
GGCTACGGTCATCCCGTGCTTCACTCGCGAGCCTGCAGATTGCTCGTCACTGGCGCTAGTGGAGTCGGGACAACCGCGCTCGGTCGCGCTCTCGCAGAGGGTTGGTCTGTCCCTCATGCAGACGTTGACGACTACTTCTGGTTGCCGACGTCGCCTCCGTACACGCAGAAGCGGCCCGAGCAAGAGCGACTCCACCTCATGAAAGAGCTCTTCCTCCCCCGTAGCTCCTGGGTGCTTTCCGGATCCGTGATGGGGTGGGGTGACTCGTTACTTGCGGTGTGCGACGCCATCGTGTTTCTGACGCTCGATCCGGCGATACGGATGAATCGACTCCGGGAGCGTGAGATGGGGAGGTATGGCGAAATCGACGAGGTTGCACAGCGTGACTTCTTCGAATGGGCACGGGGTTACGACGACCTGACCTTTACTGGGCGGAGCCGTCTGAGACACGACCACTGGTTAGCGACGACGTCGCTGCCTGTTCTTCGGCTCGACGCTGCGCCGCAGGTATCGAATCTGGTGAAAGCCGTCGATTCTTGGCGTGACTGAGGTCGGGCCGCATCGAGTCAGGCAACGCTCTTGAACGCTCCGGAAGGTGACCCTTGTCCTTACGCGCACCGTCCGCCGCTGCTGAAAGATGGTTCCGCGCTCATCCCTCGCGCGGCGCCGCGTGCTCGCAGTGGCAGCCGCTGCGTCGGCTCCGGGAGGGAGAGGACGCGGAACTCGCGACCGTCGATCGTCTCGCGCTCGACGCCGTTGGGGGCGCTCGGCGAGCGTGGCGGCGTCGACGCTCGGCATCGCCGGATCGCGCGGGGCGTTCTGCGCGCTCCTGGGTTCGGGGCGAGTCGGATATCGGTCGGCGCCCCCGCGTCGTCGCTCGAGCCGTCCCGTCGCGCCGGGGGCGCAGTCGCTCGAGCTCGAGGCGATGAGTCGACGACGGCGGCGAGCTGCGGCGCGCGGTCGGCGATCACGTCGCCAGTGTGGCGGCGCTGGCGTCCCGCTGCGGACATTTTGGGGACACGTCGCCTACCGCGTTGCCACTCCTGAAACGCGAAACCCGCCATTTGCAGCGGGTTTCGTGATGGGCGCTACTGGGCTCGAACCAGTGACCCCCAGCTTGTCGAGCTGGTGCTCTCCCAACTGAGCTAAGCGCCCCGGGACGAACGAGTGTAGCGAAGCTCGATCTGGCTCACGGACGCATCTCGTGCGCCACGGATCGTGTGAGCGGCAGCTCGTCGCGGTTCAGCTCGACGAGCTCGCGGATCGTGAGCGGCTCCTTGCCGGTCAGCTCGCGGTAGTCGTCGCCCACGATGCCCGCCTCGCCTCGGGCGACCCCGTCGTAGTACGAGATCCCTGCCTCGATCGACCACGCCGGCCGGCCGAGACCACGGCGATACGCAAGCCACTCCTCGCGGTCGAACGGCTCGTAGCGATACTCGTCACCTGTCACCTCGGACGCGATCCCCGCGAGCTCCGACAGTGTCACCGCCTCCGGCCCCGTGATCGTCACGACCGACCGATCGTCGTGCGCGGGGTCGACGAGCAGCTCCACGATCGCCTCTGCGAGCTCGGGGCGGTAGGTGAGGCTCACGGCACCGTCGCCGCCGGGCCCGGTGATGCGGCCGTCTTCGTCGAACCAGGTGGCGATCTCGTCCGCGTACATGCCGTTCCGCACGGCGGTGAAGGGAATCCCGGACTCGGCGAGCATCTGCTCGGTCACGCCGTGCGAGCGCGCGTGGAGGAACGACGCGCTCGGGTCGGCGCCGAGGAACGAGAGGTAGACGATCCGCCCCACGTTGCGCTCGATCGCGACGTCGAGGAACCCGCGGTGCAGCGGGACCCGCCGCTCGGGCGGCTCGTGCATCGAGACCATGAACACGCGGTCGCCGGGCTCGAGCGCGTCGGCGAGCGTGTCGGGCTGGTCGTACGCCGCGAGGGCGATCTCGGCGCCACCGAGATCGGGTGCGTGGCCGATGGTGCGCGTCACCGCACGGAAGGGGACGCCCCTGCGTGTCAGCTCCGCCGCTATCAGGCCGCCGACGCGCCCGCTGGCTCCGGTGACGACGATCATCGCCATCGAGGGTACTCCTCTCGCGTGGGCGTCAGAAGATCTCGGGGCACCACGGGGCACGCTCGACCCGGAGGAGCGCGTCCGCGCGGGCGAGCCCTCCACGCGCACCCTCCTCCGCGAGGCCGCCCCGTGCGAGCTGCGCGAACGTGAAGCCGCCCAGGAGCGTCGAGCCGAGCCCCTGGACGTCGACGCGAACGTCCGGGCGACGCGACGACCTCTTGGTTCGTCCGCCTGCCTCGAGGGTCCACGTCCCGACGTTGTCGGGGAACTGCGGGTCGGCCGTCACCTCGATGGTCACTCGGCCGTCCGCCGCCGTCCCCCGCGCCGCGAGCGCGGCCGGGACGTCGATCGGACGGACCCAGAGACCGTCGTAGACGCGCAGCCCGAGCTCGTTGACCCTGTCGACGAGGAGGGGCAGCGCGTCGTCGACAGCGAGCTGCTCCGCGCGGAGCACGTCGGTCCAGTCGATCTCGAGGAGGAAGCGCCAGACGTCGCGCCGGGCCGCGTCGTCGATCCCCAGCGCCTCGACGACGCGCACGGTCTTCGTCCACTCGGCGAACGTCGCCCCGTCCTGCGCGATCCGGTACAGGGCGTAGCCGGCCGGCGCGCCGTCGCGCTCGAAGAGCGCGCGGACGAGCGGCCCGGCGCCACGGCGCTGCTCGGGCCGGTCGCCGATCCGCCGTGCCTCCCACCAGTCCCTCGAACGGACGAGAAGCCCCGGCGTCCGCTTCCGGATCCGCTCGTAGAGCCGCGGCACGACGCGCAGTGCCTCGTCGTGATCGATCAGGCGAAATGCCCCCTCACGGGGCAGCTCCGGCCGGATCCGAACGCGCGAGCGCTTCGCCTCGACGTGCAGGGTCATCGAGGCGAGGCCGTAGCCGAAGCGGCCGTAGATGGTCTCCTCGGACGCCCAGAGCGCCGCCACCGGCTCGCCCCGCTCGCGGACGTCGCGGAGCTGCGCCTCCATCATCCGGCGGAGCAGGCCGCGCCGGCGATGCGACGGCAGGACGCCGACGACGGTCACGCCCGCGCACGGCACCGGGCCGCCGGGCAGGGTCAGCTCCTGCGGGTACGCGCCCGCGCCGGCGACGATCCGGCCGTCGTCGAAGACCGCGAGCATCCGCTCGAACGGCAGGATCTTCGAGAACCGCTCCGCATCCTCCGGTCCCGGCTGCCAGCCGAAGTAGTGGCCGATCGCCCCGATCGCAGGGATGAACTCGTCCAGATCGCGGACGGTGCGGACGCGGAACGGCACGGGGCCGATCCTAGCCAGCGCTGAACCGGCCCACGACGGGCGCTAGAGCTTCTGCAGGGGGGCGTAGTCGAGCATCAGGCGGCGCTCGCTGCCGTCCGACGCGAAGCGCACGGTGACGACGCCGCCCGGCTCGATGCGGAGCACGACCCCCTCTCCGAGTGTCCCGTGCCGCACGGAGTCGCCCGTCGAGAGCGAAGGCACGTCGCGCTCCTCGCGCGGCGCGACCTGCCGGGCCGACTGCGCGTAGTTCGACCAGGAGGCGGGCTGTAGCCGCTCGCGCTCGACGGACGCGGGCAGCTCGTCGAGGAAGCGGGACGCGAGGTTGTACTCGCGGCGCCCGTACAGCGACCGTGCGGTGGCGTGGGTCATCGTCAGCCGCTCCATCGCGCGGGTCATGCCGACGTACGCGAGGCGCCGCTCCTCCTCGACCTCGTTGTCCTCGATCGAGCGGGAATGCGGGAAGATGCCGTCCTCCATGCCGATCAGGAACACGAAGCGGTACTCCAGGCCCTTCGCGTTGTGGATCGTCATCAGCGTCACCTGAGCGGTGTCGGAGGCAAGCGTGTCCTGGTCGGACTGGAGCTGCACCTCCTCGAGGAACCCCGCGAGCGCCGGCTCCTCCACGCGCGAGCGGAACTCCTGGGCGGAGCCGACGAGCTCTTCGAGGTTCTCGATGCGGCCGCGGGCCTCGATCGTCCGCTCGGCCTCGTACGCCTCGATCGTCCCCGATCGCTCGAGCACCGCCTTCACGAGCTCGTCGACCTCGAGCTCCTGCGCGGCCGACATGAGCGACTCCATCATCGTCCGGAACGAGCGGAGCGCCCGCGCGCTCGCCGCGGCGACGCCCGCCGCCTCCGGGTCGGCGGTCGCCTCCCAGAGCGAGATGCCGAGCGCGTCCGCGTGCGCCACGAGGCGCTGGATCGACGTGTCGCCGATCCCACGGCGCGGCCGGTTCGCGATGCGCATCAGCGAGACCGCGTCGGTCGGGTTGTTGAGCACTGCGAGGTAGGCGACCGCGTCCCTGATCTCGGCGCGCTCGTAGAACCGCGGGCCGCCGATCACCTGGTACGGGACGCCCTGCCGGACGAGCACGTCCTCGAGCACGCGAGACTGGGCGTTCGTCCGGTAGAAGACCGCGATCTCCGCGGCGGAGTTCCCCGCCTCGACCTGTCGCGCGATCTCGGCGGCCACGAACCGCGCCTCCGCGTGCTCGTCCTCGACCTCGACCACCTCGACGGGATCTCCCTGGCCGAGGTCCGACCAGAGCCGCTTGGGCTTCCGGTCGCGGTTGTTGTCGATCACGGCGTTGGCGGCCTCGAGGATCGCATTGGTCGAGCGGTAGTTCTGCTCCAGCGCGATCACCCCGGCGCCGCCGAAGTCCCGCTCGAAGTCGAGAATGTTCCGGATGTCGGCCCCGCGAAACGCATAGATCGACTGATCGGGATCGCCAACAGCGAACACGTTGCGGTGCTTCGCTGCGAGGAGCTGCAGGAGCCGGTACTGGGCGTGGTTCGTGTCCTGGTACTCGTCGACGAGGACATGGCGGAACGTCGTCTGCCAGCGTTCGAGCGCCTCCGGGAAGCGCTCGAGGACCTGCACGGTCAGCATGAGCATGTCGTCGAAGTCGACCGCATTCGAGGCGAACAGCCGGCGCTGGTACCGCTCGTACACCTCGGCGACCGTCTGGTCCCAGAACGACGCCACGCGTGAGGCGTACTCCTCCGGCGAGATGAGCTGGTTCTTCGCGTTGGAGATCTGCGCGTGGATGCCGCGCGGCGTGAAGCGCTTCGGGTCCTTCCCGAGCTCCTCCAGGCACGCCTTGACGACCCGCACCTGGTCGGCCTGGTCGTAGATCGTGAACGACGACCGGTAGCCGAGGCGTTCGGCCTCGCGGCGCAGGATGCGGCCGCACGCGGCATGGAACGTGAGGATCCAGATCGCGCGCGCCGTTCGACCGAGCGTCCGCTCCAGGCGCTCGCGCATCTCGGCCGCGGCCTTGTTCGTGAACGTGATCGCGAGGATCTCGTTCGGCTTCACGCCGTGCGCACGGATGAGGTGCGCGACACGGTGCGTGAGGACGCGAGTCTTCCCCGATCCGGCTCCCGCCACGACCAGGAGCGGCCCGTCGACGTGGAGCACCGCCTCGCGCTGCGCGGGATTGAGGTCGGCGAGGAGCTCCTCGTGGGGGGTGACGGCCACGCGTCGATGCTAGCCGCGGGCCCCGGCGACGACCCGGCGATGTCCGGTCGGGCCATGGCTTCGTGCCAGGCATGCCTCGCGTCTAGCAGTACGGCCGTGCCGCTGGACGGATGAGTCGATCGCGGTCGATCACGACGTGGCCGCGCACGAGCAGCAGCGTGGGCACGCTCGCGACACGCGCGAGGTCACGGAGCGGATTCCCCTCGACCACGACGATGTCGGCCGGTGCACCGGGACGCAGCCGCCCCACGTTCTTGACGCCCAGGACAGCGCCCGAGCGCGACGTCGCGTTGCGCAACACGTCGAGCTTCGAGAGACCGGCACGGTTCATCAGGCCGAGCTCGGCCGGGTCGACGCCAAGGGGGATGCCCGGATTCCCGTAGTCGCTCCCGTAGAGGAGTGTGCCGCCCGCACGCACGAACGCCCGAGCGTTCGCCAGAACACCGGCGCGAGCGAAGCTCGAGACGACATGCAGGGTGCCCACGAGCTCCACGCCTTCGCGTGCCACCCGCGCCATGAGCTCTGCGTCCGGCCGGCTCGGGATGTGTGCGAGGTCGTCGACTCCGGCGTCGAGGGCTCGCGTAGTCCCGCTCGAGTCCTCGACGTGAGCCGTCACCCGCACGCCGCGTGCATGCGCCTCGGTGACGATGGCGCGCAACTCGTCGAGCGAGAGGTTCGGGAGGCTCTCGGTCACCCCGACCTTGATCACGCCTGCTCCCCGTTGCACGAGCATCTGCACCGCGGCACGCGCCTCGTCCGTGCCCCGGACCACGTGCGCGAGCGACGCACCGTGCACCGGGGCCGGATACCCGCCCGGCGGGGTGACGAACGGTCCGGCTGCAACGACGCGCGGAGCCCGCCGGACAGGAGGAACGGGGAGCGCCAGGAGGGGAGCCGCGAGGTCGCGAACGCTCGTGACCGCCGAGGCGACCTGGCCGCAGCCGAGCCCGTGGACGTGCAGGTCGACCAGCCCGGGAAGGATCGTGGCGCCCCTGAACGCGCGGACGCGTCGGGCGTTCAGCGATCGCGCGGCCGACCCGACTGCGACGACCCGGCCACCCGCGATCGCCACCGCACCCGGCTCGACCATCCGATCGCCGTCGAAGAGTCGGTCTGCCGTCACCAGCCACTCGACGCTCGACGGAGCGCTTGCCGACGGAGCCGCCCAGACGAGCAGAACGAACAGCACGAGCGCGAGAGCCCACGTCCTCACGTCCGGCCAGACTAGTACGAGGAGAGCTCCACGGAGGCGTCTACGCTCCAACGGTGATCCGCGAGGGCACACTCGACGACGTTCCGAGCGCCGCCGCGATGCGTCAGCGCGCCTGGCCGGACACGATCCTCACGGCGGAGGGCATGCGTCACTCGCTCGAGAACGTCCCCGGCCGGGCGGAGCTCCTGATGCTCGCCTGGGATGAGGGCGGCGAGGTCGTCGGCTGGGGCACTGCGGGCCGGGAGTGGTGGGTCGCGGAACCGCACCGCGGGACGCTGGTGGTTGCCGTCGACCCGGACCGGCGCGGCGAGGGGATCGGCTCGGCGCTCGCCGAGGCGGCCGACGCGCACCTCACGGCGATCGGCGTGACAACGACGCGGGCAGGCTCGGTCGACGAACCGGGCGCCCGTGCGCTCGCCACCCGTCTCGGGTTCACGGAGATCGCCGCCGCGTCCACCTCGGCCGTGGACCCGCGCACCGTGAGGCCGGAGCCCATCCCGGACGACGTCCGCATCGTCCCCTTCGCCGACCTCGACGACCCGCGGGCGCTCTACGACCTCGACGTAGAGGTGTCGAACGACATCCCGAACGAGGAGTTCGACGGAGTCTCGTTCGAGGAGTGGAGGAAGGAGTTCTGGCGCTCGCCGCTGATCGACCAGGACGCGAGCCTCGTGGCCTTCGTCGGCGGCGAGCTCGCCGCGTTGACGATGATCCGGATCGATGCGCCGAGCGGACGCGCCCAGAACAACGTCACCGGGACACGGCGCACGTTCCGTGGGCGCGGCCTGGCGCGCCTGCTGAAGACGCACAGCCTGCACGTCGCGGGCGAGCGGGGGGCGACCATCGCGATCACGGACAACGACGAGACGAACGCGCCGATGCTCGCCGTCAACACGCGGCTCGGCTACCGGCCCTTCTCGCGGCGACTCGAGTGGGAGCGCGTCGGAGAGGCCGGCTGAGGCGAACCGGCGCGACGCCGCGACGCGTTGGTGCACGATGACGCCGTGAGACGGATCCTGGTGGGCTACGACGGGTCGGACGGCGCGCGCCGGGCGCTCGACCGCGCGATCTCGGAGGCACGGGAGTCGCGTGGACGCATCATCGTCCTCAGCGTCGTGAACATGCCGCTGAGCCCCGACGCGCCGCGGCACTTCGGCACCCTCGACGACATCTCCAATCGAGAGGGAGCGCAGCTGTCGCCGCCGCCCGACGTCGTCGAGCACCTCACGGAGGCGCGCGACGTCCTCGCCGCCGCCGGGCACGACGCCGAGCTGACCTGGACGGCGGGTGAGCCCGGACGGGCGATCGTCGAGACGGCCGCCCGGATCCGAGCGGGCGTGATCGTCCTCGGCGAGCACCACCATGGGTTCCTCTCGAGCCTGTTCGGCGCAGACGTCGCTTCAGAGGTCCAGCGCGCGGCCGGCTGCGACGTGATCCTCGCCTGACCCGCCCACCAGGAGGCTCCCCCGTGACGCTCAAGCACCCGAGAGGCCCGCAAGGCAGGACGAACGACCTCGTGACGGCACCACTCTTCAGCCTCGAGACGGGGACGATCCCGCGTCACCGGCTACCCGAGCGGGAGCTTCCCGCCGACGTCGCCTACCAGCTCGTCCACGACGAGCTGATGCTCGACGGCAACGCGCGCCTCAACGTCGCGACGTTCGTCTCGACCTGGATGGAGCCTCAGGCCGAGAAGCTGATGGCGGAGTGCTTCGACAAGAACATGATCGACAAGGACGAGTACCCGCAGACGGCCGAGATGGAGATGCGGTGCGTGAGCATGCTCAGCCGGCTCTGGAACGCGCCTGCCGCCGACGATGCGACGGGTTGCTCGACGACGGGCTCGAGCGAGGCGGCGATGCTCGGAGGGCTGGCGCTCAAGCGTCGCTGGCAGCAGCGCCGCGCCGCCGAGGGCAAGCCGACCGACCGGCCGAACCTCGTGATGGGGATCAACGTCCAGGTGTGCTGGGAGAAGTTCGCCAACTACTGGGACGTCGAGATGCGGCTCGTGCCCATGGAGGGAAACCGGTTCCACCTCTCCGCCGAGGAAGCCGTGAAGCTGTGCGACGAGAACACGATCGGTGTCGTCGCCATCCTCGGCTCGACGTTCGACGGCTCGTACGAGCCCGTCGCCGAGATCTGCGAGGCCCTCGACGCGCTCGAGCAGGAGACGGGTCTCGACGTCCCCGTGCACGTCGACGGCGCCTCGGGCGCGATGATCGCGCCGTTCGTCGACCCGGACCTCCAGTGGGACTTCCGCCTGCCGCGCGTCGCCTCGATCAACACCTCGGGGCACAAGTACGGCCTCGTGTACCCCGGCGTCGGCTGGATCGTCTGGCGCGACGCCGACGCGCTGCCCGACGACCTGATCTTCTGGGTGAACTACCTGGGCGACAACATGCCGACCTTCGCGCTCAACTTCTCGCGCCCCGGCGCGCAGGTGGTCGCGCAGTACTACAACTTCATCCGCCTCGGCTTCGAGGGGTATCGCAAGGTGCAGGACTACGCGCGCGACGTGGCCACGGGGCTCTCGGCCCGGATCGAGGAGCTCGGGCCGTTCGAGCTCTTGACGAGAGGCGACGAGCTACCGGTGTTCGCGTTCACGCTGAACGACACGGTCGAGAACTTCACGGTGTTCGACGTCTCCAACGCGCTCCGCGAGCGCGGCTGGCAGGTGCCGGCGTACACGTTCCCCGAGAACCGGACCGACCTCGCGGCGCTCCGGGTGGTCGTGAGGCGGGGATTCACGCACGACATGGCCGAGATGCTCCTGCACGACCTGCAGCGCCAGCTACCGCGGCTGCAGCGCCAGCCGGCCCCCCAGCACGACGCCGAGACAGGTGCCGCCTTCGCCCACTGACGTCACGCGACGCCGGCGAGTCGTCCGAGCGTGTCCACGTCGAGCCGAGCCTCGACGAGATCCGCGAGGTCGTCGAACACGGTCTCGAGGTCCCGGGTCGGCCTCCTGCCGACGAGTGCCGCCACGACATCCGGCGCCTCGAGCGCACCGTGCAGCGTCAGGCCGAGCACGGCGCCGGCGACGTATCCCCGGCCGCCCGGGATCGCCTCCACGACCGGCCCGGTCGGCACGACCTCCCCGTGTCGGATCTCGTAGCCGCTGAACGTCAGCCCCGAGAGCGACTGCCACGGCTCGGGCAGCCCCGCGAATGCGGTGGCGACGCGCTCGGTCCGCTTCTCGGGCCGGAACACCGTCCGCACCGGGAGCAGGCCGAGACCGATGCCGGAGCCGTCCACCCCGGCCGCGTCGTCGATCGCTCCGCCGAGCAGCTGGAGCCCGCCGCAGATCGCGAGCACACGCTCGCCGCGCGCGGCACGGTCTGCGATCGTGCGGTCGAGCCCACGGTCCCGCAGCCACGCGAGGTCCCCCGCCACGTGCTTCGATCCCGGGAGGACGACGAGGTCGGCTCCGTCGAGCTCGTCCGGGCGGCTGGCCCACACGAGATCTGCGGCCTGCTCGAGCAGCTTCAGCTCGTCGAGGTTGGACGCCGTCGGATAGCGGACGACGGCCACGCCCGTGGAGCCGGGGCGTGCCGCGGGCGTGGCCGCACCGTCCTCGTCGGGGAGTCCGTGCTCGACCCAGGGCAGGACGCCGACGAACGTCATCCCCGTGCTCTCCTCCAGGTCACGCGGAGCGGGCTCGAGCAGGGACTCGTCGCCGCGGAACTTGTTGAGCACGAACGCTCTGAGAGCCGCGCGATCGGCGTCGTCCACCAGCGCCCAGGTCCCGTGCAGGTGGGCGAAGGCGCCGCCCCGGTCGATGTCGGCGACGAGAACGACAGGCGCTCCGGCCGCGTGCGCGGTGCGCATGTTCGAGAGATCGGTCGAGCGCAGGTTCGTCTCGGCCGGGCTTCCCGCGCCCTCGATCAGAACGAGCTCGTACTCGGCCAGTAGCTCGCGCAGCGCTGCCTCGGCGACCGGCCAGAGCGGCCCCGGCCGATCGCGCCAGCGCCGCGCCCCCAGCTCGTGGTCCACCCGCCCCATCACGACCACCTGGCTGCGGTCGTCCGCCTCCGGCTTGACCAGGATCGGGTTCATGCGCACGTCCGGCTCGATGCCCGCGGCGAGCGCCTGGAGATACTGGGCGACGCCGATCTCGCCGCCGTCGACGACGCGCGCATTGTTCGACATGTTCTGGGCCTTGAACGGCGCGACGCGGACGCCGCGGCGACGGAACACACGCGCGAGGGCCGTCGTCAGCAGGCTCTTGCCGGCCGCGCTGGAGACACCCTGGATCGCCAACGCGCTCATCGCGTCGGCCTGGCGGGCACGATCGCGATCCGCCCCGCGACGTCGACCACCTCGATCGACGCCGCGTAGTGCGCCGCGATCAGGCCCTGGGTGAGCACGTCGGCCGGCGGACCGTCTGCCACGATCCGCCCTGCGTCGAGGAGCACCATCCGGTCGGCGTACTGCGCGGCGAGCGTGAGGTCGTGCATCGCGGCGAGGAGCGTCAGCCCCGATTCGCCGCGGAGCTCGTCGAGGAGCTCGAACGCCTGCTGCTGGTGCCCGATGTCGAGGGCGGCGGTCGGCTCGTCGAGGATCACGACCTGTGCCTCCTGCGCGAGGGCACGTGCGACGACGGCACGCTGCTTCTCGCCGCCGGAGAGCGTCCCGAGCAATCGGTCCCGGAAGCCCAGGAGGTCGAGCCGCTCGAGGGCCCTGGCGGCGGCGAGGTGGTCGGCGGCGCCTTCGCGCGCGAGAGGGCCCAGGTGGGGCGTGCGACCGAGGAGCACGTACTCGCCCACCGTCATCCACGGCGGCGTCGACGGCGCCTGCGGGACGACGGCGACCGTTCGGGCGATCTCGCGGCGGTGCATCGACCGGGTGGGCGTGCCGTGGAGTGCGATCGCCCCCTCGAACGGGACGAGCCCTGCGATCGCGCGGAGCATCGTCGTCTTCCCGGCCCCGTTCGGCCCGATCAGCGCGACCCACTGCCCCTCGGCAATGCGAACGTCGACGTGGTCGACGACGGGCCGGTTGCCGAGCGTCACCGTGACGCCCTCGAGAGCGATCGCGCTCATCCGCCCCACGTCCGGGTCGTTCGGAGTACGAGCGCGAAGAACGGCGCGCCGATGATGGCCGTGACGACTCCGATCGGGATCTCCGCGGGCGAGACCGCCGTTCTGGCGACGACGTCCGCGAGGACGAGGAAACCGGAGCCGACGACGACCGAAAGCGGGAGCAGCGTCCGGTACGTGGCCCCGGTGAGCATCCGGATCGCGTGCGGGACGATGATCCCGACGAACCCGATCAGCCCGGCCACGGCAACTCCGGCCGCCGTCCCGACCGTGGCCGCGACCACGAGGAGCAGACGGACACGACGCACGTCCACCCCGAGGCTCGTCGCCTCGTCGTCGCCGAGGCTGAGGACGTCGAGAACGCGGCGGTGGGCCAGGATGATCCCCCAGGCGATCGCCATGTATGGGACCACGAGCGCGACGTCCGTCCACCCCGAGGTGGGGATGCCGCCGAGGATCCACGACCAGATCTGCTGCAGCGTGTCGGTGTTTCGCTGCTGGACGAACGTCTGCGCCGCGGTGAAGAACGACGCCACCGTGACACCCGCGAGGACGAGCGTGGCCGCGTCCCGCTCACGTCCGGCGGAGCGTCCGACGGCGTACGCGAGCACAACGGCGACGAGCCCTCCGAGGAACGCGGCGGGGGGGAGCGCCTGCTGCCCCCGGAGCTCGTTCGGCAGGTACACGGTCGCGAGCGTCGCGCCCAGACCTGCACCGGCCGCGACGCCGAGGAGGTACGGGTCCGCGAGGGGGTTCCGGAACACCCCCTGGTACGTCGCTCCCGCGAGCGCGAGCGTCCCGCCGACGAGCGCGGCGAGGATCACCCGTGGGACGCGGAGCTCCCAGAGGATCGTCTCCTCGACGGGGGTCAGAGAGGTCGCGACTCCCGGGACGCGGAAGCGCTCGCCCATCGAGCGGACGATGTCTCCGACGCCGAGATCGACCGGGCCGGCAGCGATCCCGATGAGCACCGAGACCACGAGGAAGGCCACCGCCGCGACCGCCCAGCCGAGCGGGAGCCCGCGCGGCTGGACTGCCTCGGCCTGGGTGTTCGCGGCAGCGGCCTCCATCGTGAGTGCTACGCGCGCAGGCGGATGACCGCTCTCGAGACTGCGCGGAAGAAGTCCACGAGCCGCGGCCCCCAGCGGGAGGCGACGGAGTCGTCGATGCGGACGATCGACGCGCTCTTCACTGCGGCGATCGTCCCCCACCCCGGCCGGGCGGCGACCGTCGACGGCTTCTGGCCACAGCAGACCGAATCGGCGAGGACTATCAGGTCGGGGCTGGCCGAGACGACGTACTCCGCCGAGAGCTGCGGATACCCGGTGCCCGCCCGATCCGCGGCGTCGGCGATGTTCCGGAGCCCGAGCATCGCGTACGCACGGCCGATGAACGTGTTCGAGGTCGCGGAGTACAGGTCCGGTGTGAGCTCGTGGTACACGCTGAGGCCGTTGGCCTTGACCCGGGTCGAGGCGACGATCTTCGCGATCCGGGCCTTCATCCCGGCGACGACCTTCGCGGCGCCCTCACGCTTGCCCGTGACCATGCCGAGCTGGCGGATCTGCTGGTAGGCGCCGGGCAACGTCGCGGCGCCGTCGTGGTGGATGACCGGAATCCCGAGCCGACCGAGCGCGTCCACGAGCCCCTTCGGGTCGTACGACACGACGACGAGATCGGGGCGATAGGCGACGATCGCCTCCACGTTCGGCGTGAACCCGGAGAGCGTCGTCTTCGGGGCAGACTTCGGGTAGTCCGACTGCTCGTCGACGGCGACGACCTGGGAGCCGGCGCCGATCGCGAAGAGCGACTCGGTCGCGGTGGCCGAGAGCGACACGATGCGCCGGGGCGCACGCGCCACGGTGACCTTGCCATTTGCCGCCGTGACCGCTACCGGGAACGACGGCGCGGGGCGAGCGGCTGTGGTGGAGCCGCTGGCGCCGGTTGCGATGAGACCTGCCAGCAGCGCGCAGGCGGTGACCAGACCAATCAGGAGTCGGGACACGAATCCTCCTTCCGCGAGGGGTTCGATCGGTTGCGGAGGCGGCAGGTCTTCTGACTCGGGGCTCCCCTCTCCACCGCCTTCCCGACCCGGAGGCCAGTGGCGTCGTGGCGGAAGAGGCATCTCCCCTCACAGCGGCGGGACCGTCCCGGACTCGCACCGGGTTCCCTCACCGTGCTCCGTGTTGTGGCGGCGAGCCTACCATGAAGTCGGCGAGCGCGGTGCTGATCCAGTAGGCGAGCAGGCAGGTGTAGATCGCCCAGCCGATCCCGCCGATCGCGGAGAAGAGCAGGAAGCGCCGGTAGGGGTACTCGGTCAGACCCATCGAGACGTTGACGGCGAAGCGGACGCCGGGCACGAAGCGGCCGCACGCGATCAGGAGCGGGGCTGACCTGTCGAGCAAGGCGAGTCCCTTGGCGACGCGTTCGTCCTGCTGCGCTCCTGCCTCGAGGCGCGCCTTCAACTCTTTGGGGCCGGTGCGGGCGATCCAGTAGAGGGCGCTGTCCCCGAGGACGGCCCCGAGCGCGCCCGCGACGATCACGGGCACGAGCTCGAGTGTGCCCTGCGAGGCGGCGACGGAGGCCGTGGTCAGCGTGGTCTCACCGGGGAAGATCGGCACGATCGCATCGGCGAACACGAGTCCGAAGACGGCGAGGTAGGCGGCGACCTCGTCCTCCAAGTCGGAGATGAGCCCCAAGGCGCCGTTCTTGTCGAGCAGGGAGAAGACGATTGCGCCGACGACCGCGAGGAGGATCGTTCCGGCGAGCGCGACGACGAGCCAGAAGATCGTGCGGCGGCTCACGGTTCAGCCGCCCGGGCGTCAACGCACTTGTCCACGGCTGCCGACACCAAGGCGGCCTCGCCGGAGATGGTGTCCGCTTTCACGCTTCTGTGACTACTGGCGGGCCATTACGACCCGGAGTCGCTCCTCGGGGCTGATGAGGTGGTCCGCGTCGTCTGCGTCTTCGCCGAGATCCATCTGCACCCAGTTGACCGTGCCGCTGAAGACGCTGCTCTCGCCGTCGTAGTCGTCGCTACGGGGGACCGGTGAGACCGCCTTGGCCACTACCGCGGTCTTCGCCACCGGGTGGCCGATGACGCCAACTCTGCCAACACGTGCTGCTCTGAGAGGCATTTCAGTCTCCTTCGCTCGCAGATGCTTCATCGGCCTCGATGGAAGCGATGATCGCCTGAATAGGAATCCGCCCGTTCGCGATCAGCTGACCACCCGAACGGCGCGCAGCCGACGCGAATGGCGCCGCCCAGAGGTTCTCCCAGATGAGCACTCCGGCCGTGCTTCCCGGCTCCATCGGAGCGGCGAGGTTCGCCACGTCCTCCGCGGCCAACAGCTCCGCCAGCTCAGCCTCGACCGCTTGCAGCGGACCGAGTTCTTCGATATCGGAAAGCTCCATTGCGTCGACGGAACCATCCTCGTTCTTGGTCAGGATCAGGACGTCGATCACGCGGATCGTCCCGGAGTCGACCAAGGCGAGCAGCTCTCTGGCCATCTCGCCCGTGAAGGTGCTCGCTCCCGCCGGAAACTCGACGACGAGGTAGTCAACGGGACCGAGTTGATCGAGAGACGACTGTCCCTCTTCACTCGCTCGAGTGAGCTCAGTCGGTGTCGTTGCCATGTGAGGCCTCCGTTCTGTCGTTGTCAGACCCGTGCGCGCCAAGCGGTTGAGGCGACGCAGGCCGTTCTCGGATCATCGGCAACCGTGCCCGTTCAGCAGAACGAGAATTCTCGCGATAAAATACACGAACTCAAATGCAAGAATCAAGAGGAAAGCCTTAGAACATGGCTGCTGACGCAGCTCGCGATCCATCGGGGTGGACGTTTCTGACCAACCACTTCCACGTGCTCGCGTGCCTCTCGCGCGACGCGGAACTGCGGATCCGCGACATCGCCGAGCTGATCGGGATCACCGAGCGCGCGACCGTACAAATCCTCAGCCAGCTCGAGGCGTCCGGTTACCTGACAAAGACCAAGGTCGGACGCCGCAACCACTACACCGTCCACGGCGAGCGTCCGCTACGACATCCCCTGAACGGTGGACGTCAGGTCGGAGACCTCCTACGCGTCGTCGAACATGACATCCCGCCGCCCCCGGCTCGGCGGTCCCGACCCCACTAGGCGGCGCCTCCGTGTAACGCCAGGAGCACCACGCCGACGCGCAGATCCCGCGTCCGACCCGACGACCACCCGCGGAACGCGGCCACTGCGTAGTTGACCACCCCCGCTCGCGAACGCCTCCCACCCCTATCGCACGCATGCGCGCGCACGCGACGCAGGTGCGCGTAACAGGGTTGTCTGCGATCGCTGCAGTTCGCCGCACCTACCATTCCGCCGTGTCCAACCCGGCCGTCTCCGTCCGCCGCTCCAGGCTCGGCGCCTGGACGCCCGTCGTCGTCTGGGCGGCGGTGATCTTCGCGCTGTCGTCGTTGCCGGGCGACGGCACGGACCTGTCGACGTGGGAGCTGCTGCTCCGAAAGCTCGCCCACGTGACCGAGTACGCGATCCTCGCCGCCCTCCTGTGCCGTGCGCTCCGACGCGTCGTCCCCGCCGTCGTGCTCGCCGGCCTCTACGCGGTCACGGACGAGCTGCATCAGACGTTCGTCGACGGACGGCTCGGGACGCCGCGCGACGTGGCGATCGACCTCGTCGGCGTGCTCGTCGGCGTCGTCGCCTGGCGGCAGCTCCGGCGCGACCGGCGCTGACGCAGGCGCCACTACAATCGGCGGCATGGAACGCGTGGACGTCCCCGATCGCCAGCTCGACGCGCTGCTCGAGCGGCTCGACCGGATCGCCGCCCAGCTCGAGCGGATCGACTCCCGACTCGAGGCCCACGAGGGGCTGATCCAGGTGAGCCGCGAGCTCCGCGCGCTGAACGACTCGCTCAACGCGGTCGCCTACGCCGCCCTCGGGCAGAGCCCGCAGGTCCGTCGCAGGGCCGGCTAGCTACCGCGCGAAGCGGTAGACGGCGCCCTCGTGTGAGACCGCGTAGAGCTCGCCGCGGAGGCCCTCGCCGAAGGACGAGAGGCCGGCGAGCCGCACGGATTCGACGCGGGCCGGCCCGCCTGTCGCCGGCATCGACCAGATGTTTCCACTGCAGTAGTCGCCGAACACGTAGCGCCCGGAGATCCGCGGGATCGCCGGCCCGCGGTAGACGTAGC
This sequence comes from uncultured Actinomycetes bacterium, assembly GCA_963814565.1. Taxonomy (GTDB): domain Bacteria; phylum Actinomycetota; class Thermoleophilia; order Gaiellales; family Gaiellaceae; genus Gaiella. The sequence continues at coordinate 558,969 of CAWFDO010000015.1, read as the reverse complement.
CGCCCGTGACGGAGCAGCCTCCTCCGTGCCCGTACTCGGCGACCGGTTGGACGAGGCGACCGGGCCCGAGGGCCTTGTCCTCGAATCGAGAGCTCCCCTCGTAGACGTCCCAGCCGAAGTTCACCAGCTCGGTGCCCGGTCTCGGCCAGCGGTCGATCTCCTCGACGGCGTTCTGGCCGACGTCCCCGATCCAGAGATCGCCGGTCCTGCGGTCGAAGCCGTAGCGCCAGGGGTTCCGGAGCCCGAGGGCGACGATCTCAGGCTCAGGGCTCGCGCGGCGCACGTCGAGCCGGAACATCTTCCCGAGGAGCGTCTCCATGTTCTGCGCCCGGTTCTCGGGGTCGCCACCCGAGCCACCGTCACCAAGGCCCACCCAGAGATATCGGTCCGGGCCGAAGACGAGGTGCCCGCCGTTGTGGTTCGAGTAGGGCTGGCTCACGCGAAGGATCGTCGTGGCGCTCGCAGGCACGGCACGGCCCGAGCGGACGCGGTAACGCGCGACGACGGTCGCCCCGTTCGCGCGCGCCGAGTAGTTGACGTAGAAGACGCGGCTCCGTGCGTAGTCCGGCGGGAAAGCGAGACCGAGGAGCCCCTGCTCACCGCCGGAGCTGACGAGCCCGCGGATGTCGAGGAAGGGCGTCGCGCGGACCTTCCCCTTCTCGACGACGCGAATGCGACCCGGCTGCTCGACGACGTAGAGGCGGGTCGGCTCCCCCGGCGCCTGCGTCGCGAAGACGGGGGTCGAGAAGCCCCCCGCGACCCGCACCAGCCGGAGGCTGGAAGGGTTGGCTGCGAGCGACGACCCCACCGCGATCGCGCCGCAGACCGCCGCGGCGAGGACTGCGATCCGACGCACGCGTCGAGGGTACCTGTTGGCAACAGCACCTCCGGTTACGCGCGCGTTCAGGGACGCCGACGCCCGGAAGGGATACCCTCCGGCGCGCATGCGGATCGTGATCGTGGGCGCGGGGCAGGTGGGGTCGACCGTCGTGGAGGCGCTTCACGGCGACCACGACCTCATCGTGATCGACGTGGTGCGCGACCGCCTCGAACCGCTCGCGTACCGCTACGACGTCGGCACGATCGAGGCGAACGGGGCGAGCCGGAAGGCGCTCCGCGATGCCGGCGTCGCGAGTGCCGACCTCTTCATCGCGTGCACCTCCCGTGACGAGGTCAACCTCGTCGCCTGCTCGTTCGCCCGGGTGGAGGCCCCGCACGCGACGTCCGTGATCCGCACGTCGAACGTCGAGTACATCGACCTGTGGCGGGAGGGCCGTCTGGACGTCGACTTCGCCGTTTCGTCGGAGCTCGAGACCGCGCATGCCGTCTCACGCTCGATCGGCATGCCGGCGGCGCGTCAGACGGACGTGTTCGCCGGCGGGCAGGTGCAGATCGTCGAGTTCGACGTCCCCGAGGGGGCCGACCGAGCGGTGATCGACAGGCCGCTGCGAGAGGCGACGCTGCCGGAGGACTCGCGCGTGTTCGGGATCATCCGCGGAGACGCCCTCACGCTGCCGCGCGGCAACGAGACGATCCGGGCCGGCGACCGCATCGTCGTGATCGGCTCGACGACGGCGGCACGTGAATGGGGAAGCCTGCTGTCGCCCGGAGAGGCGGCCGTCAAGGACGTCGTCGTTTTCGGCGGTGGCCAGGTCGGCGCTGCGATTGCGCGGCTGCTCACCGCCCAGGACATCGGCGTGCGCCTGATCGAGCCCGACCGCGACCGCGCACGGGAGGTCGCCGAGGAGCTCCCCGGGTGCCGCGTCTACAACACGACGGGGGTCGACGTCGACTTCCTGCAGCGGGAGCTGATCGGTCAGGCGCAGGCAGCCGTCTTCGCGATCAAGGACGACGCGAAGAACCACTACGCGGCGACGCTAGCGCGCGTCCACGGTCTCCGGTTCACGATCGCGGTCGTCCACGACACGATCTCGACGCAGGTATACGAGCAGTCGGGCGTCGACGTGACGATCAACCCGCGCGCGGTGACCGCGGAGGAGATCGTCCGGTTCGCACACGACCCGCGCACGCAACAGGTCGCGATGCTGGAGGGCGACCGCTACGAGGTGCTCGACCTGACGACGAAGCCGACGAGCGAGTACGTCGGCCTCCGGTTCCGAGACATGCCGATCCGCGGGGCCATGATCGGTGCGATCGTCCGCGACGGCAAGGCGGTCTTCCCGCGAAGCGACGACGTGCTGCAAGCAGGCGACCGCGTGATCGTCTTCACCGAGACGACGCGCGTGCCTGACGTCGAACGGGTCCTGTGACCCCTGCTCGCGGAAGCGGCCCAGGGCGCGTGGATCGGGCCCGGAGGTCGGCCGTCGACCTACGCGGCTCGTTCTCGCTCGTCGGGATGCTGCTGAAGTACCTCTCCCTCGCCGCTCTCTTCCCCGCCGCGCTCGCGATCGGCTACCGAGAGCCGGTTCTTCCGTACCTCGGCGCCGCGGTGATCGCCGGAGCCGTGGGCCTCGCCCTCGAGCGCGGCCTCGGCGGCGCCACGACCGTCGGGTTCCGAGAGGGCTACCTGGTGGTCGCGCTCACGTGGGTCGCCGCGGCGGCCTTCGGCGCGTTGCCCTACCTGCTCTCCGGTGACCCGCAGCTCGACCGCCCGGTCGACGCGGTGTTCGAGGCGATGTCGGGCTTCACGACGACCGGCGCGACGGTGGTCACCGACGTCGAGGCGCTCGACCGCTCGCTTCTCATGTGGCGCCAGTTCACCCAGTGGCTGGGCGGGATGGGGATCATCGTGCTGGCGCTCGCCGTCCTCCCGCGCCTTCGCGTCGGTGGGCGTCAGCTCCTCGAGTCGGAGCTGCCGGGCCCGGAGATCGATCAGCTGGCCGACAGGATCCGCGACACGGCGAGGAGGCTGTGGCTGCTCTACATCATGCTCACCGGCGCCCTGTTCGCGATCCTGACCGTGATCGGGCTTCTGGGCGACGAGCTGATGGGGCCGTACGAAGCGCTCGCTCACGCGTTCACGACGATGCCAACCGGCGGCTTCTCGAGCGAGCCGCGGTCGGTCGAGGCGTTCAGCGCTGCGGTGCATTGGGTGCTCATCCTCTTCATGCTGCTCGCCGGCGCGAACTTTGCCCTCCTCTATCGGCTGTTCGTGCGACGTCAGGGGAGACCACTGCTGCGTGACGAGGAGCTGCGCGTCTACCTCGTCCTGCTCGCCGTCGGCGGAGCCGTCCTCACCGCCGAGATCTGGTCGGAGGGGTTTGCGTCCGGCGAGCGCGCGATCCGCGACGGCGTGTTCCAGGCGACGTCGCTCATGACGACGACGGGGTTCTCGAACTTCGACTTCGCCGGCTGGCCGACGCTCGCGCTCATGACCCTCGTCGTGCTCATGTTCGTGGGGGGCTGCGCAGGCTCGACATCAGGCTCGATCAAGGTCGTCCGGCACGTGCTGATGGCGAAGTCGCTGCGCCGCGAACTCCGGCAGACGGTGCATCCCGAGGAAGTTGTCCCGATCAGGCTCAACCGGAAGGTTCTCGACGAGCGGACACTGAGAGCGGCGACGTTCTTCGTCCTGCTCTACGTCGGCTTTTTCGTCGCCGGCGCGGGGGTCATCGCCGTCGACACGGCATTCCAGGGCCCGGAGCTGACGGCGATCGACGCGATCGCCGCCTCAGCCACCACGATGGGGAACGTCGGGCCGGCGCTCGGCGCGGCAGGGCCGATCGGATCGTTCGAGGGGTTCAGCGATGTCTCGACCGTCACGATGACGATCCTCATGTGGGTCGGGAGGCTGGAGATCGTCCCGGTCGTCGTCCTGCTGACGCGCCGGTACTGGCGTCTATGACGTCGGCGGCGTGTCGTCGTCAGGCCCGCTCGCGAGCAGCCGCTTGACGGTCGAGAACTGCCCCGCCTTGCCGACGACGACGATCGTGTCGCCCTCGAGGATCACGTCCTCGGGCTGCGCGCCCGCGATCGACTCCGACTCGCGCAGGATCGCGATCACCGTCACGCCGGTGCGCTTGCGGAACGCGCAGTCGGCGAGCGTCCGCCCGTGCACCCAGCTGCCCGAGGGCACCTTGATCCACTCGATCTGGAACTCGCCCAGCGCCATCTCGAGCTCCTCGACGATCTTCGGCCGCTCGTACGCACCGCCGAGCAGCACGCCGAGCTGACGCGCCTCGTCGTCGTGCAGCTCGAGGACGACCGCGGGATCGTCGTCGCGCGCCCGCCGGTGGACGTAGACCTCGCGGTCGCCGTCGTTGTGTTGGATGACGGTGATGCGGCTGCCGCTCGCAGTCGTCATCGACCATTTCACCCCGACGCCGGGAAGCCGCGTCTCCTTCAGTTCGACAGGCATCGCCCCTCCTTTGAGGCTCTCCCACAGTCAAGCAGCAGCGGGGTCGGTCGCGCGGTCACGGCTCCGCCACCGCGGGCACGAGCGTCCGCCCGATCCGCTTGGACTCCTTCATCAACAGGACGCCGACCGTCGCCGTCGCGAGGACGTACAGGCCGGCGAACGCGACGATGTCCTGCTGGTCCGCGGCCGCGAGGACCGCGTTGCCTGCGGCGAGCTGCGCGATGATGATCGTGAACTCGCCGTGCGCCACGAGCGCCGCTCCGGCGTTGATGCCCTGCCGCGCCGTGTACCCGCCGAGCCTGCCGGCGACGAGCCCCACGCCGACCTTCCCGACGACGGTCACGACGAGAGCGGCGAGCACGATCCAGCCGACCTCCCCCAGCGCGCCGAGATCGATGGTCAGAGCGAACGCGAAGAAGAACAGGGCACCGAACACGTCGCGAACGGCGAAGAACCGCTGCTCGATCTCCTCCCGCACGCCGCTCTCGGAGAGGATCACGCCGGCCATCAGCGCGCCGATCGCCTCGGACATGTCGAGCTGGAGCGCGAGCGCGCTCATCCCCGCCACGAAGCCGAACACGGCGAGCAGGAAGAACTCCAGCTCCAGGCGCTGGAGCAGTCGCCCGATGTGCGCACCGAGCCACTTCGACGCCGCGAGCGACAGGGCAACGAAGAGGATCGCCTTCGCGGACACGCTCGCCGTGGTCGAGAGCTCCCCGCCTCCGGTGGCGACGAAGCCGAGGACGGCCGCGATGACGACGTCCTCGAAGAGCAGGATCGCGAGCACGAGGTCCGTCTCGTCGTCGGCGAGCCTCCGGAAGTCCGTCAGCGCCTTGACGGCGATCGCGCTCGAGGAAACGTAGATGCACGCCGCGACGACGAGCGCCGCGAAGCTCACGCCGAACGCCGCGACGCCGACGAGCAACCCGAGCCCTGCGTTGATGACGAAGTCGCCGGCGCCGCCGAGACCGATGTGCCGGCCACTGCGCAGGAGACGGTCGACGCTGAACTCGAGGCCGAGGAAGAACAGGAGGAAGATGAGCCCGATCTCCGCAACGAAGTCGGTCACCTCGGAGGGCTGTACCAGGCGGATGAAGTCCGGCTCGTTCGGCCCGAGGATGATCCCGGCGAGGAGATAGGCGGGGATCGCAGAGAGGCCGAACCGGCTCGCGATGAGCCCGAGCACGCCCAGAAGCGCGATCGTGAGGGCGAGCTCGGCGAGTGTCACCCGCCCATTGTCCCCGAGGAGCGCCTAGGTCTGTGTCACTGCGTGCCGATCAGCGCGGTGCGCAGGCGATCCTCCACGCCCGGCTTCAGGACGGCGACCACCTGGTCGCCGGGCCGGATCACGGTGTTGTCTCCGATGAGCTCCGCGATCCCGTTCCGGGTCACGGAGACGAGTCGCGCGTCCTCGGGGAGCGGGATCCCGGCGACGCGCTTGCCCGCCGCGGGCGCCTCGGCCGGCACCTGGAGCTCGACGACCTCGAGCCCTTCACGCCGGAGCTCGAGGAGCCGCACCATGCCGTGCTCGGGCACCTCGTGCTCCACGAGCGCGAGCAGGCCGGAGGTCGCGCACACCGTCTGGGTGATCCCGAGCAGGTCGAAGTGCTGCTGGTTGCGCGGGTCGTTGACGCGCGCGATCGCCTTCGGCACGCGGTACCCCTCCTTCGCGATCTGCGAGATGACGAGGTTGTCCTCGTCGTCGCCGGTGACCGCGAGCACGAGCTCCGGAGGGCGCGCGATGCCGGCCCGCTCGAGGATGTGGATCTCGGTCGCATCGCCCGCGAGCGCCACCGGGCCGAGCTCGGCCTCGAGCTGCTCGAACCGGTCGCGGCGCTGCTCCACGAGCGTCACCTCGTGGCCCATCCGGAGGAGCGAGCGGGTGATGCTCGCCCCGACCTTGCCGCCACCGGCGACGACCGTGTACATCAGGCCTCCGTCGCGGCCGGGGTCGGCTCGCACGAGCGCGCAATGTCGGTGAGCGTCGCGATCGCCGTCTGTGTCGGGCAGACGGTGCGAAGGCCCCGCTCGGCGTAGAACGCGGCTCTGCGCGGGTCGAGGATCCGCACGACGACGCACGTCGGCTCGTACCTGCGCTGGACGACCTGAGCGATGACGATGTTCGAGTTGTCGCCGTCGGTCGCGACGATGGCGGCGTCGGCTTTCGCGATCCCGGCCTTCTCGAGCACCTCGAGGTCCATCCCGTGGCCGACCACGAACCCCCCGCGCCACTCGCCGAGTCGCGCAAGCGCGCCCTCGTCCTCGTCGACGCACGCGACGTCCCAGCCCTCCACCGCAAGGTTCAGCGCGACCTGTGACCCAGTCCGACCGCACCCGATGACGACGGCCTTCATACGGATGAGACTACTCGTCGAACACCCCGTCGGGGAACGCGACGACGAGTACCTCGCAGTGCGCGTGCTGGAGCACGTGATCGACGGTCGGCGAGAAGAAGCGCGACTGCCGACGCCAGCGCGGCGACGAGCCCATCACGATGAGGTCGACGCCGCGCTGCGCCGCCTGGTCGACGATCGCGTGGCCGATCGAGCGCGCATGGACCGCCTCGGCGTGCACCGTCACGTCGTTCTCCTCGCCGAGCGCGCGTGCCTCGGCGAGCGAGGCAGCGGCGCTCTCGGCCACGTCCGGTGGAAGCTCGGCGTCGAGCGCCCGCTCGCGCGGAACCTTGACCACCGTGATCGCCTCGACCCGGGCGCCCTTCTCCTTCGCGAGCGCGACCGCGGTGGCGACCATCTCCTCGCCGATGTCGCCGAGCTTCATCGGCACGAGGATGCTCTTGAAGGCTGCGCCCACGGGGAACGACGCCCGCGGGTCGACGTCCTCGAGCATCCCGCGGTGCTCGCGCCACCGTGTCCCCGCAAACACCACCAGCCCGAGCGCGAGCCAGGCAGGCCCTGCGTAGCGCGCGCCGTCGTGCGTGACCATCGCGAGCACGAAGACGGCCGCGGTCAGCGGCGCCCCGACGAGCGCAGGCAACGGGACGGCCACGCCTCGGATGTGAACGTCGGGTCGGGCGCGGAACGGCCGACGGAGGTCGGGCTCGCGGCGGCGGAGTCGGATGACGGCGAGCTGGGCGAGCGTGAAGGCGAGGAGGACGCCGAAGGAGTAGGCGCTCGCGAGGAACCGTGCGTCGTCTCCGACCGCGACGCTGATCAGGACGACGACGATCGCGACGATCGTGATCGCTGCGATCGCCTGGCGTGAGACCAGCGTCCGCCGCTCGAGGCGGCCGATCTCACGCGGCAGCATCCCGTGCGTCCCCATCGAGTGCGCGAGCCGGGCGCAGCCGGACATCGACGTCGTCACCGCCATCATCAGGATGAGGGCTCCGGAGAGCCCGACCGCGACGCGGAGGACGTCGACGAGCGTCGCGGGCAGCTCGCCGTCGAACGCGGTCACGATGCCGACGAGCGGCGCCTCGAGCCACTCGTCACCGAGCGCCGTCGACCCGTCGGTCGCCGGGAAGGCAGTCACCCCGACCACGGCGACGAGGACGGTGAGCAGGACGACGAGCCCGATTGCCGAGAAGAGCGAGCGCGGGAGCGTCCTGCCGGGCTCGCGCGCCTCCTCCGCGAGGTTCGCCACGGTCTCGAGGCCCGTGTAGGCGAGGAACCCGAGGGGCACCGCGAAGAGCAGGTCGTCGAGCCAGTCCTGGCCCGGCGCGAGCGAGAGCCCCTCCGAGAGCGTGTCGGGCGAGAACACGAGCGCGAGGCCGATGACGACGATCAGCGACTGCACCGCAAGGTCGAGGAGGGCGACGACGAGCGCGGGCGTGTGGAGCCGCGTGCGTCGGACGAGCCGTACCGCCCCGATCGTCGCGATCGCCCCGACCGTCACGACGACGTCCCACGGTGAGTCTCGGAGCGCGTCGGTGCCGAACCCCGCGCCGACGTAGTGCGGCAGGAAGAGCGCGGACAGCGCGATCACGATGAGGTAGTCGAGGAACAGCGCCCAGCCCGTGACGAAGCCGAGGAGATCGTTGAACGCCCGCCGCGTGAACGTCTCGGCGCCGCCGGTCTCGGGGATCGCGGCCGTCCCCTCCGCGTACGAGAGCGCGACGAGGAGGAAGACGGCGCCCGTGAGGAGCAGGACCAGCGGCGTCAGCCCGAGCGCGGCCGCGGCAATGATCCCGAGCGCGACGTAGATCGACGCGCCGATCTCGCCGTACGCGATCGCGAAGAGCGCGGGGGCGTCCAAAACGCGCTCGAATCCACGAACCTTCCTCGCCATCAGCGCCCCCGCTTGCGCTCGAGCTGGATCCGCGCGACGCCGAGCGCGACGAACAACCCGCCGAGCACGAACCCCAGCACGCCCCCACCGTTCGCCGCGGTCACGACGAGGAGCGCGAGGCCGATCACGACGAAGAGCGCTCCGAAGGCAAGGATCGCGTTGCGGTACCAGCCCATCACGCCGTCGCTCGCGCCCGCGACGCGGTCACCATCACCCGGCAGGGAGCGTTCCGCATCACGCGGTCGACCGTCGAGCCGAAGACGCTGCGCCGCCGGCCGACGAGATCCTTGCGGGGCGACCCGAGGACGATGATCTCCGCCTCGCGGCGCTCCGCCTCTCGTACGATCTCGGCGGACGCGCTGCGCCCGCGGACGAGCCGGCCGACGACCCGGACGCCGTACGTCTCGCCGATCGCGACGGCCTCGTCGAGCTCGGCATTCGCGATGCGCTCCTCCTCGGGCAGCTCCGTGTCGAGCGGCAGATCGAGCGGCACCTCGAGGACCGTGAGCGCGACGACGCGCGCCCCGCGCTCGGCCGCGAGCCGGCAGGCGACGTCGAGCGCGTCGTCGGAGGGCCGACCCGGCACGATCGGAACGACGATCCGACGGTACTCGAGGGCGAGCGCCGCCCCGAACGCGGGCGGAGCCTTCGTCGTCTCGCGCAGAGTCGCCCCTATTACCCGACGACGATAGATCCCGTACCCGACGAGGCCGGCCACGAGCCAGCCGAGGCCGACCCACCTGGTGGTGGGGTTCTGGACGACGATGACGAGGAACGAGGCGCCCGTCGCGATCCCCCCGATGATCGCGAAGACCGGCCATTCGACGCCGCGGGCGGTGAGGTTTGGACGCGCAACGTAGGGAGACGGCTCGGCCCGCTTCCGATCGCCCATGCGGATCCGGACAAGGGCGGCGTGGGCAACGGTGAAGGACAGGGTCGCACCGAGCGAGTACAGCGTGCCGACGAAGTTCACATCCCCCGGAAGCAGGATCAGAATCGGCGCGATCCCGGCGAACACGACGAGCGCGAGCCATGGCGTTTTCAGTCGTGGGTGCAGCCTGCGGAAAACCTCCGGCAGCTGCCGGTAGGTCGCCATCGAGTAGGTGATCCGCGAGGCGCCGATCACGCCCGCGTTCGTCGCGACGAAGAGGATGGTCGCGGCGAGCAGCCCGACGTAGATCTCGACCGCGTCGAGAACGCGCCCCTCGAGCCCGATGTTCTGGACGACCCCCAGGATCGGGTCGTTCGCGAACCCGCCCTCCTCGGGCGGCAGCGCTAGCAGCGTCGTGTACTCGCCGTCGCGAAGCTCGACCGGCAGCGCCGAGAGCGCAATCAGCGGCAGCGTGAAGTAGATCGCGAAGACGGCGACGGCGACGAGCTTGTACGCGTTCGGCACCGTGCGCGCCGGGTCGCGCGCCTCCTCTGCGAGGTTCGAGACCGTCTCCACGCCGGTGTACGCGAGCATCGCGACCGGGATCGAGATCGCGAGGTTGGACCACGTCGGCGCCACGCCCCAGTGGACGTTCTCCGTCAGCGTCTCCGGGCTGAAGACGAGCACGAACCCGAGGATCACGAGAAACACCTGGGTCGCGAAGTCGACCACGGCGAGCGTGATCGACAGCTTGGCGGCCTCGGTGACGCCGACGACGTTGAGCGCAACCAGCACGACGATGACGATCGCACCGCCGATGACATCCCAGGGGTTCGTTCGCAACGGCTCCCAGAAGATCGAGAGGTAGTGGGGCACGAAGAACGCCGAGACCGCGACGGTGACGATGTAGACGAGCATCTGCGCCCAGGCGGCGACGAAGCTGATGAGCTCGTCGAACGCGTGACGCGCGAAGCTCGCCGATCCTCCGGCTTCCGGGTAGCGAGCCGTTCCCTCGGCGTAGGTCGCTGCGGTCATCGCGAAGACCACGCCCGCGATGACGAACACGAGGGGTGTCAGCCCAAGGGCGAAGACCGCGGTGAGGCCGAGCGCGTAGTAGATCGACGAGCCGACGTTGCCGTACGCGGTGGCGAAGAGCGCCGGCGTGCCGAGCACCCGCTCCATCTCCACCTCGCGCCGACGCCTGGATCCGGGCATTACGACGTGACGTTCGGCCTTGTGAACCGCCGTGGCGGCCGACGAGCGGCGGGACAGCGGCGTTGCCGGCCCCGGGGCCCGTAGCCGTCGACCGGTGTACGCCGAGGAAGGAGGGGGCTCATGGCTCCACCATGGGGTTCCCCCTGCTCCGAGCTCCGCGGCGGCGACGCCTCCTAGCACGCGCGCGAGTGTACGCGCGGTCGGCGGACGCCACCTGCCCGCACGCCAGGTTGCGTTGGTTTGGAGAACGCGCGGACCGCCTACCCTCCGCCGTGTAACCATTGAGAGGACCGCGTGCGTCGTCGGGTGCGAGTTCGAGCGCACGAGAGCGCGTGGCGGGGAGCAACGATCACGAAGGGGGTCGACGATGTCGGTGCCCATCAGGGAGCGAAGGACGTCCACAGCAACCGTGCTGCTCGTGGCCGGCGCACTCCTGGCGGCGCTCGTCGCCACGAGCGCCGCAGCGCGCTCGACGGCAACGCCCTCGAACGTGTCATCGCCGACGATCTCCGGGGTCGCCGTCGAGGGCGAGACCCTGACGGGCTCCCTCGGCGCCTGGACCGGGACGCCGCCGATCTCCTACGCGGCTGCGTGGCATCGCTGCGACGCGACCGGCGCCGGCTGTGCGGCAGTCGGCGGCCAGACGACGCAGACCTACGCAGTCACCACCGCCGACATCGGCTTCACGCTGCGCTTTGTCGTCACCGCCACCAACGGCGAGGGGGCGGAAAGCGCCGCGTCGCAGCCGACCGCGGTGGTCACCGGGCCGACGGTGCCGGTGAGCACCGCCGATCCCGTGGTCACCGGGTCGGCCGTTGAGGGCTCGACGCTGACGACGACGACCGGCACGTGGACCGGCACGGCCATCACGTACGCGTACCAGTGGGTGCGGTGCGATGCCGGCGGCGGGCTCCCCGACGGCTCGGACTGCCCGTCGATACCGGGAGCGACGAGCTCGAGCTACACGCCCGTCGTCGACGACATCGGGCGACGTCTTCGCGTGCAGGTGATCGCGTCGAACGTCGCCGGGTCCGCCGCCGCGGCATCGAATCCGACGTCGCCGGTGACACCGTCGACGACGATCGGCCCGCCGCGCAACGCGATCGAGCCGTCGATCAGCGGAACCATGGCGGTCGGACGGTCTCTCCTGGGTTCCGCCGGCACCTGGGAAGGCTCCACGCCGTTGACCTTCGCGTACCGATGGGTTCGGTGCGCTGCCGACGGCGGCTCGGCCGACGGCTCGAGCTGCACGACGATCCCCAACGCGACGGCGTCGAGCTATACGACGACGAGCGACGACGTGGGGCACCGGCTGCGGATCGTCGTCACCGCGACGAACAGCCTCGGCGAGCGGACGGCGGCCTCGAATGCGACCGCGGTGATTCAGGGCTCGTCCACCACGGCCCCGACCGCGCAGGCGCCGCGCAACACATCCCTTCCGTCGATCATCGGGTCGCCCGCGGTCGGGGGAACGCTCACGGCGACCTCGGGCACGTGGACCGGCACCGCACCGCTCACCTACTCGTACCGGTGGCTCCGTTGCGACGCCGACGGCGGCGACTTCGACGGCAGTGACTGCCCGGACATCACAGGCGCGACCGGGACGCAGTACCGGCCGACGGCCGCGGATCTCGGCCGCCGCCTCCGCGTCCAGGTGACGGCGCGCAACAGCCTCGGCACTGACTTCGAGACCTCGAATGCGACGGCGCAGGTGCAGAGCAGCGCGGGTGGAACGACGCCGCCTCCCGCGAACCTGCCGCCGGGAGCAGTCCGGCTGGGCGACGGCAAGTACTCCATACCCGTGACGAGCGTGTCGTTGCCGGCACGGCTGCTCGTCGGCAGTACCGTGTTCGTGCCGCGCGTGGTGCGCTCCCGAGCGCGGCCGCTCGAGCTCCGCGTCCGCGTGCTCGACACGCGCGGCTATGTGGTACGGAGCGCGCTCGTCCTCGCCCGCTCGACGCCGCTCGTCACCACCAGGCCCGGCGAGGTGCGCTCGGGCCGGGACGGCTGGGTGCGAATCCGGCTGCGTCCGCGGGCGAGTTTCCCGCTCGACGGCAGGCGCATCCAGTTCGTCGTCTCGGTCCGCAAGCAGTCCGACGGGTCGCGGGTCGGCGTCTCGAGCCGCCGCGTCGTGCGCGTCCTCACGGCGCGCCGCTGAGCTGCGGACGCGCGGCGCGGGAGGAGGTTGAGTGGGGGGAGCCCGTGGGCTCCCCCCAGTGCTCTAGCCGTGGATCGAGGCGATGATCGGGATCATCAGGATCGCGACGATGTTCGCGATCTTGATCATGGGGTTGATCGCCGGCCCGGCGGTGTCCTTGTACGGGTCGCCGACCGTGTCACCGGTCACGCCCGCGGCATGGGCTTCGGAGCCCTTGCCGCCGTAGGCGCCGTCCTCGATCAGCTTCTTCGCGTTGTCCCAGGCGCCGCCGCCCGAGGTCATCGCGATCGCGAGGAAGAGGCCGGTCACGATCGTGCCGATCAGGAGGCCGCCGAGCATCTCCGGCTTGATGATCCCGACGGCGATCGGGATCGCGATCGGGATGAGCGCCGGCACGAGCATGCTCTTGATCGCGGACCCGGTGACGATCGAGATCGACGTCGCGTAGTCGGGTCGTGACGTGCCCTCCATGATGCCCGGGTCTTCCCGGAACTGGCGCCGCACCTCCTCGACGACCTCGCCGCCGACGCGGCCGACGGCCGTCATCGCAAGCGAGGCGAAGAGGAACGGCATCATCCCGCCGACGAACAGGCCGGCGATAACCCACGGGTCCTCGAGCGAGAAGCTGACGTCGAGCCCCTCATCGGCGAGGCCGCGGACGTACTCGTCGAACAGGATGAGTGCCGCGAGCCCGGCCGAGCCGATCGCGTAGCCCTTCGTGACGGCCTTCGTGGTGTTGCCGACCGCATCGAGCGGGTCGGTCACCTGACGCACCGACTCGGGCATGTCCGCCATCTCGGCGATCCCGCCCGCGTTGTCGGTGACGGGGCCGTACGCATCGAGCGCGACGATCAGGCCGGTCATCGAGAGCTGCGCCATGACCGCGACGCCGATGCCGTAGATCGACTCGTCCGCCGCGTAGTACGCGCCCACGACGGACGCGGCGATGACGAGGACCGGGAACGCCGTCGCCTGCATGCCGTACGCCAGGCCGGCGATGATGTTGGTCGCATGGCCCGTCGTCGAGGCCTCGGCAATCTTCTTCACGGGGTGCCAGCGCGAGCCCGTGTAGTACTCCGTGATCGCGACGAGCAGGAAGGTGACGCCGAGACCGATCAGGGCCGGCACGTAGAGCTGCCAGAACGAGAACCGGTCGTCGTCGAACGCGAGCGTGACGGGGATGAAGCCGACCGCGGACAGCACGGTCGCGACGATCACGCTCCGGTAGAGCGCGTTGATGATCGCGTGCTCGCCCCGTCCGACCCAGGCGAAGTAGGTGCCGATCACCGACGCGAGGATCGAGATGCCGCCCAGAGCGAGCGGATAGAGCCACAGCTCGCCCGACGGGAAGGCGGTGCCGAGCAGCATCACCGCGACGGCGGTCACGGCGTACGTCTCGAAGAGATCTGCCGCCATCCCGGCGCAGTCGCCGACGTTGTCGCCGACGTTGTCGGCGATCACGGCCGGGTTCCGCGGGTCGTCCTCGGGGATGCCCGCCTCGATCTTCCCGACGAGGTCGGCGCCGACGTCGGCGGCCTTCGTGAAGATGCCGCCGCCGAGCCGGGCGAAGACCGAGATGAGCGAGCCGCCGAAGGCGAGCCCGATCAGGTCGTCGACCGCCGACTCCGGCGTGTTCTCGAGCCAGCCGGTGAGGATCCAGTAGTAGCCGGCGACCCCGAGCAGGCCGAGGCCCACCACGAGCAGGCCGGTGACGGAGCCGGCGCGGAACGCGACCCGGAACGCCGGGGCGACACCCTCGCGGCCCGCCTCCGCGGTACGGACGTTCGACCGCACCGCGACGTTCATCCCGATGAACCCGGCCGCTGCCGACAACAGCGCGCCGACGAGGAAGCCGATCGCCGTCCCCCAGCCGAGCTCGTTGTAGAAGCCGATCGCGAGGAACGGCACGACGGCCACGAACGCGACGGTCGTGTACTGCTTGCGGAGGTACGCGGCGGCACCCTCCTGGACGGCGTGGGAGATCTCCCGCATCCGCTCGTTTCCGGCCGGCTGCTTCAGCAGCCACCAGGTCAGGTACAGGCCGTACAGGATCGCGACGCCGGAGCAGACGAGCGCGAACAGCACGGCATGGTCAACGAAGAAGTTCATCAATCCTCCGGGTGAACGCACAAAGAGACGCCGGATCGGCGTCAGCGCGGGGGATTATGCAGCACAAACCCGGACGGCGTCGCGGGTACGGGCACCGCGAACCGAGGCGCTTCAGCCTCGCGCGACAGCGGTCGCGCCGACCTGCTCCGCGTAGATCTCCTCGAAGCTCGCCCCTTCCGCACGGCGGGCGATCTGCCGCTCGGCGGCGTTCCGTTCGGGGATCCGGAGCCACGGCGTTGCGCCGATCTCGTCGGCAACCGGGAGCACCCACTCGACGAGCCGCTCGAGCCGGGCCCGTGCGGGGATCGCGTCTCCGCGCTCGAGGTCGATCAGCTCTCCGGAGAGGCCGTGACGGATCGCCCGCCAGGTGTTCTCCTCGATCAGCCGGTGCGGGTGCCGCGGAAGCGGCTCGCCTTCGTCGAGTGCCCGCGCGCACCGCGCGGTGAGGGCGACCATGAGCGCGGTCAGCGACTGCGCCTCCGCGAGGTCGGGCTGCCCGTCGCAGATCCGGATCTCGACCGTCGGGAACTGAAGGTGCGGACGCACGCTCCACCAGAGCTGGGTCGGCGCGTCCATCGAGCCCGTCTCGTAGAGGAACCGCACGTAGTCCGCGTACGCGTCCCACGACCCGAAGGCGTCCGGGACACCGCAGCGCGGGAAGAAGCGGGTGAACACCTGGGTGCGGGCGGAGTGGAGCCCGGTGTCGACGCCCTCGTGGAACGGCGAGCTCGCCGACACGGCGAGCAGCTCCGGAAGCCAGTTGCGGAGCGCGTCGACGACCCGGACGGCGCGGTCGGCGCCGCGGATCGCGACGTGCGTGTGGATCCCGAACGTGTTGTTGCGCCAGACGACGTACCGGAGGAGCTCGTCGTTCCGCCGGTAATGCGGGGTGTCGATGATGCGCTGGTCGCGCCAGCTCGACCACGGGTGCGTTCCCGTCGCGCCGAGCGTGAGCCCCATCGGCTCCACGAGGGCGGCCAGCTCGGCGCGCCGCTCGGCGAGCGCGGCCGGGACGTCGGCGAACGACTCCTGCTTGCCGGTCTTCACCTCGACCTCGGACGCGATCAGCTCTCCGACGAGGTTCGGCTCGAGGATCGTGCCCTTCGCGGCCGCCTGTACCTCCTCGAAGCGGTTCACCAGGTCGAGCGTGGCCGGCTCGAGAAGCGCGAACTCCTCCTCGACCGAGACGGTGAAGTCCTCGGCAGCATCGAAGCGCTCGCGGGCGTCGGTGAGGATCTGCTCGTGTCGGGCGCCGGGGCTCATGGTTCGGGAAGGCTAGTCCACGTCCCGGTCCGGAAACCGGACACGAGCGACGGCCTTGCGCGTGATCGTCACGAGCTCGACTCGAGGAGCCGTCGGGCGACGCCCGCCCAGCTCCAGCGCTCCTCGACGGCCCGCCGCACGGTCTCGCGGAGCTGCGCGCGGCCGCTCGCAGGCAGCGCGAACAGCTCCTCGAGCCGCTCCCGGAGCGCGGCGACGTCTCCCGTCGGCGTGCTGACGAGCCTGGCGAGCTGCGGAGGGAGCTCCGCCTCGAGGCCGGCCGCGACCTCTGCGAGGCCGGAGTGCCGCGCGACGATCGGCGGGCATCCGGTTGCGGCCGCCTCCGCCGCGACCATGCCGAACGCTTCCGGGAAGACGGAGGGCACGACGCACGCGTCCGCGAACGCGAGCAGGTGACGCAGGTGGCGGTGCTCGAGCGGGCCGGTGAACAGGGCGCGCACGCCGCCGGCCGCCGCCTGACGCTCGAGCGCGGTCCTTTCCGGCCCGAAGCCGACGACGACGAGTCGCGCACCGACACCCCGCATGGCGTCGATCAGCACGTGCACGCCCTTCTGCTCGATCAGCTTGCCGAAGTAGACGACCGTCGCCTCGTCCCCGGTGAGGAACGCCTCGAGACGCCCCGCGTTCCCGTCGTCGGGGAGCCGCTCCTCCTGGTTCCCGGGGTTCGGCCCGTCGCGGCGAGCCTCATCGAGGAGTCGCGCACGGGCGACGTCACGCGCCTCGGGCTGCCAGAGGTCGATGTCGACGCCGGGCGGCACCTCGAAGACGCGCTCCGTGTGGCCGCAGACGTCCGCGACGACCGAGCGGATGTGCTCCGAGCCGACGAACGTCGCCCGGGCCGCGGCGAGAGCCTCCCCGCCCCACGACGAGAGGTCGGCCCTCCCGCGCATCGCGTACTCGAGCTCCGAGCCGTGCGCCTTGACCGCGAACGGCGCGCCGGAGGCAACCCCGACCGGGCCGCCGAGCAGGACATGGTTCGTGAACAGGAGGTCCGCGGGCAGAAGCTCGCGGACCGCCGCTGCGTTCGCCTCGACCCAGCGCTCGAGCTCGTCCCGCGTGCAGTCCGGAAGGCGACGCACGTCGTCGTATCCCTCGTAGCGGTCGAGGACGAAGATCGGTAGGAAGCCGTCCACGTCGGGGCGCACCGCAGCCGCCCCGCCGAGGTCGTATCTCTCCGGGTGGGCCTCTTGGCTCAGGACGGTCACGTCGTGACCCGCACGGGACCACTCGCGGGCGAGCGCGCGGGTGTACACGTTCGACCCGGTCCCGCCGAGGAGGTACCCGTGCCAGAGCAGGATGCGCATCAGCGCATCCTGCCTCGGGCCGGGTCGGGTGGGGGGAAGCATCCGTCTGTCCCGCTCGAGTCCGCTCGAGCGAGCGGCAGGCCTGCCTCGACGAGGTGCTGCCACCGGGCTCTTGCCAACCCGTCGCCCAGCTCACGCCGCCGCCCATCCCGGGACGGGCGGAGCGTGCGGTGAGACGGAAGGGCGGGACGGCGGTCCCGGTGGCTCCCTCGCCGCAAGGATCGACCGCCCGCGATGCCCTCGGCGCAGGGGCGCCGACACGACCGGGGCCGTCAGGCGGCCTGGTCGTGTCGAGCGGCTCCGGCGTTCTGGTCATCGCGGGCGATCGGCTCCCTTCGTCGTCATGCGCCTAGTAGCTGTGGCGCTTCTTCTTGAGCTCGAAGGACAGGGACGACCACTTGTCGTTGTCCCAGACCTTCATCTCCTGGTCGGAGTCCTGCTTGACGATCGCGACGTTCACGACCGTGGCATCGCCGCTCTTGGCGAAGCCGCCGCTCGCATCCGCGTCGCCACCCACGCCCTTGCCGCCGTCGGCGCTGCCGTCGCCGGTCTCGCTGGCGATCACATCGCCGCCAACAGCGTTGGTCTCGTTGGCCCCGGAGATAGCGTCCCCGGTTCCGTTGTACGCGCCCACCGTGTCACCGCCGCGACCGGTGGTCCCGCCCTGGCTCGTTGTCGACGTCGTCGACGTGGACGGGTTGGCGTTCTGGGTCGCTGTGAAGCTCCCGTTCGTATTGCTGCCACCGTCCGCCGTCGAGCCCGCCGCCTGTGTCGTCGTGTCCGTCACAGCTCCGGCCGCGCCGCCCGTTGCGGTCTGGCCGAGGCTGTTGGAGCCACCGTCACCACCACGGCCGCTGTCGCCACCGCGTGCGCGCGGGTCGCCACCGTCACCGGTGTTGCTGCGAGTCGGTGGAGCCGCCCGCACCACCGGTGGCGCCGGACGCTGCCGGGCCGCCTGCGGCGCCAGCGCCGCCCGTGGCACTTCCGCCCGGGCTGGAGCCGCCGGCCCCGCCGGCTGCGCCGGTCGAGCTACCGCCGTTGCCACCATCGCAGCTCGGCGTACCGAGCCCCGCGCAGTCGCCGCCGTCGCCGCCGGCGCCGCCCGTGGAGGACGACGATCCGCCGGATCCGGCCGAACCGGCACCGCCGGTTGCGCCGCCACCGCTGTCACCGGCACCGCCAGTGGCCGTCGAGGCGCCGTTGCCGCCGTTGCCGGCATTGCCGGAATCGGACGAGGTGTCGCCGCCCCGACCGGTGTCGGCGTTGCCGCCACGACCGCTGTTGCCGCCATCCGAGGACTGGCAGCCACCCGCCCGGACGCCGCAGTTGTTCTCTGCGTCGCCGCCGGCCGACGTGTTGTCGTCCTCGCTGTTGTTGATGGCCGCCGAGTGGCCGCCGTTGGCGTCCTGATCGACGTCGCTCTTGGCCTCGTTCGATGCGTCGACGTCGACGTCGGTCTCGTTCCGGTTGGAGATCGAGCCGCCGTCGTTGCCGACCGAGCCGGTGTTCCCACCCGAGATCCCGCCGGAGGTCGCCGAGCCTGTGCTCGACGTGGCTCCCTGGGTCTGGGAGGTGTTGTTGTTGCCGGTGTTCACGTTCCCACCGGCGCCGCCGGTACCGGCGCCACCGTTCGCGGTGCCGCCGTTGGCGGTAGCAGGCCCGGACGTCGCGACGCCGGTCTGGACGACCGTCGCGTTCTGGAGAGACGCCTGGACGTTCGCCTTCACGGTCTCCTTGTCGAACCCGTTGAAGTCGGCCAGTGCGGTCGACGGAAAGACGAGCCCGACTGCGAGCACTGAGAGAGCGAGCAGTCTGCGTGACACGAATCTCACTTCCTTTCGTCACTGCCGAATGAACAATTGCCCGTCGAGCCCGGGCCCAACGGGTCACGTGGCGTGGCGAAAGGTCAGACCGGAACGTCGAGAGGTGCGAGCACGCCGGTCGGTCGCCTGACGACCGACCCTTCTCGCGCCCGCAGGAGAACCGGCGGCACGAGCACGAAGGCCAGGAGGATCGCTGCGATCCCCGTCGGCCCCGTGCCGGACGCGGCTGCTGCGAGCGCGGAGACCCACACGGGTGGGTCCCCCGCCGGCGGGAGCGGCGGCTCCCGGCCGGCGTCTCCGGCTCCCGCGGGGCTCCCCGGGCGCGTGTCGAAGCGCGCTTGCGTGGAGGGCGGGACGGAAAGCGTCGTCACGGGGCGCCCGAGGGCGGGCGTCCCGTGGTGCGGTGCGGTCGGCGCCGACCGGCGCGCGACGCGCGTCGCGCGCGGCGGGGCGGCTGCCGACCCTCGACCGCGGAACAGCGTTGGCTCCTCCTCTGCAGCGACGCTCACGACGTCGGCCGGAACGTCGGTCGGGAGCGACGCAGGCGCGCCTGCGACGGGCGGCGCCGAGTACTGCGACGGAGAGCCGGCCGTCGGTGAGAAGCAGAAGCTCGTGAGATCCGGTGCTGCGGCCGTCGCCCGTCCGGAGCCGATCGACTGGACCGCTCCCTGCTGCGTCACCGCGCAGTTCACGACGACGGCCGCGCCGGCGATGCCGCCGTTCGAGGTCGAGGTGGCGCTCGCGCGCTGAACGACGATCGACTCCTGCAGGCTCTCCTGGAGCTCGTCGGACGAGCCGAGAGACGACTGGGCCGCGGCCTGAGCGATCCAGGAGCGGTCGACCGCCGTCGCGTCGCTCGAGGCGCGGGGGTTCCCCGCGACTCCTGCCTGCTGCGCCGTCGTCGCGTGCGCCGATGCCTCGTGCGAGACGTAGGCCAACTGGGCGGCGTCCTGGATTCCCGTTCCGCCGTTGCGGAGAGCGGCCTGGTCGGCGGCCTGGTCGACATGCGCGAGCCCGCCGGCCGAGGCGGACGCGGAGGCGGTGCCACCGGTCGTCGTCGACCGCGCCGTCCCTGTCTGAGCAACGGTGGCGCTCGCATCGGCGGCCTGCTCGACGAGCGTGAGCTGGGCGACGGACTGCGAGAGGGAGCCTGCGTCCACGATCGCGGCCTGGTCGGCGAGCTGCTCCACGTCCGCCGCGCTCCCGGCGACCGCCTGCCCGAACGCCCCGTGCTCGCCCGATCGCGTGAGCACGGCGTCGTGCTGCGACGCCGTGGCCACCGCGTGGACGATCTGGGCGATGTCGACCTGCTGGCCGCTCCACTGGTCCACGGTCGTGAGATCGCCTGCGAGCAGGACCTGCTCGACGTCTTGCGCGACGGCCGTCTCGAGGATGGCCGCGGCCACGCTCGTCACGACGTTCGCCTGGCTCATGGCGTCGCCGGACGACGCCGACCCGACGCCGAACTGGACGGCCGTGGCGTCTGCCTCGGCCGTCTGCGCCACCTCGATCAGCTGGCCGGCGTACTGCGTGCCGCTCCCGGAGCCATCCTGCGAAGCGGTCTGACCGGTCTGCGCGACTGCCGATGCCTCGGCGTCGGCGCGCACCATGTTGACCTGCCCGGCCGCCGCGTTCCCACCGTCGCCGTTGCCGGCCGCCTGCGCCGAGCTCGCGGTCGGCTCGCCCGACCAGCCCCACGACCAGTTCCAGATCCAGATGCAGGTGCCGCAGGAAAGCGTCTCGTTCCATTCCCATTGCCAGGACCATCCGTCGACGCCCTGGCGATCCCACTCCCAGGTCCACTCCCACGACCCACCCTGGCGGTCGTTGTCACCCGCAGCACGTGTCGTGACCGTTCCGTGACCCGTGCCGTCCCAGGTCCAGTTCCACGAGCCGACCGTTGTGCCGAGGAGCGCCTCGAGGCCCTCCGACTCGTCCCGCTCCCAGACCCAGTCCCACTCCCAGACCTCGAGGCCGGCTTCGCCCGGACGGTCGAGATCGTCTCCGTCGACGACGACCGCGACGAGCGTGTCCAGGCCGTCGTTCGCGACGGCGACCGCGAACTCCGATCCTTCGGCGAGTGGTGTCCCGACCTCGGCGGTCGCCTCGCTGCTCTGGCTCACCGGCGCCGCTCCGCCGGGGCTCTCGACGCGGATCGACACGCTCGTGTTGCGGGCGCCGTCCTGGGTGGCGGTCGCCTCCGCGCCACCTGGCCCCGCGGTGTCGGCGACTGCCGACGCCGCGTTGAGCTGCGTGATCGGACCGTCGTCGCCCGGGGAGAAAACGCGGACCGAGACGCTCGTGTTGGCGACCCCGCTCTGCGTTGCACTCGCCTCTGCGGCCTCGACGGCGCCTGGATCGCCGGAGGCCGTCGCCCCGGCCGTCGCGACGTTCGCCTGCGAGACCGCGCCGTCGTCCCCCGGGCTTCCGACCCGCACGCTGACCACCGTGTTGGAGGCGTCGGACTGCGTCGCGCTCGAGTCCGCGTGGACCTGCTGCGTGACCGTTGCCTCGCCTGGCGCCTCCGCGGTCGCGGAGGTTGCCCCGTCCGCCTCCGCCTCGGCGCGGTTCTCCTGCCCGACCGGATTCCCGTCCCCCGGCTCGTCCACCCGAACGGTGACGTGGGTGTTGTCGACGTTTCCCTGGTCGGACGAGGCGGACGCCGTCGCCTCCTGGTCGATCGACGTGCCCTGATCGGCCTGGTGGCCCGGAGCGTTCTCGGAGTTCCCGGGACCGTTCGGGTCATGACCCGGCGCGTCGCCCGAGTTGCCGGGGCCATCGGCGGCCTGTCCCGGGGCTTCACCGGAGTGGCCGGGCGCATCGGCTGGGTTGGCCTGGGCGTCTGCCGCGCTAGGCGACTGCGCCGCGCCCGCCGGCGTGGACTCGCCGGCCGAACCGGGGTCCGCGCGGACGCTCGGCGCGGCGACGAGGAGGGAGATCGCCGTGAGAAGCACCACGACACGAGCACGTCTCCCCCGTCCGCTGCTGACAGCAGCCGTTCGCCTCACAAGGCTCCTTCATGGGCGGCGGAGCCCCCTCCGTCGCCGCTCCTCTCCCTGACGGCTCCCTGCCTCCGGAGCCGCTCACCGTTCTACGACACCGGGCAGCGCGCGACATCACCCGGACGGGGGTCGCGCGTGCGCCGATCAGGTGAGGTGGAAGTAGAGCGCGTAGAGGAGCTCGACCGCGGGGTTCGACGTATGCACCTGCACGTCGGCGGGCGTGTCGATGAGCGCGGTCGAGTAGTTGAAGACGATCTTCACGCCCGCGTCGACGAGCCGGTCGGCGGCGTCCTGGGCCGACTCGGCCGGCACCGCGAGGACACCGACCACGATGCTCCGGTCGCGCACGATCGACTCGAGGTCGTCCAGCGAGCTGACCTGGACTCCTCCGAGCGACGTGCCGACCTTCTCGGCGTCGCTGTCGAACGCCGCAGCGATGGTGATCCCGTGCTCGGCGAAGATCGGCGAAGAGGCGATCGCCGCCCCGAGCCGGCCGGCGCCGACGAGCGCGATGTTGTGCTGCCCCTGCGTGCGAAGGATCTTCCGGATCTCGGCGAGCAGCGAGTCGACCGAGTAGCCGACGCCGCGCTTGCCGAACCGGCCGAACGCCGAGAGGTCGCGACGGATCTGCGTCGCGTTGATGTTGGTGTACTCCGCGATCTCCTGCGAGGAGATCCGGTCCTTCCCCATCTTCTTCGCCTGCGCCAGGACCTGCAGGTACCGACTCAGACGAGCTGCGACCCCGACCCCGAGACGTTCCGCCACGTATCTCTCCCAACGGAGTTTGTGACAACGGCGCACATTGTGCCCATGTGCGGTCGAGGCCGTTGAGGGAACCGTTGCGGCTGCGTCGGTTCTAGACGAGCCGGCGGAGGTCGTCTTCGTCGACGTGGTAGCGGAACCGCTCGATGCCGTCGATCTCGATCACCGGTATCCGCCGGCGATACTGCCTCTCGAGGCCGGTATCGGCCGTGATATCGACCACCTCGAAGTCGCTTCCGCAAACGGCTCGGACCACTTCGACCGCGGGCCCGCAGAGATGGCACCCGGGGGCGGTGTAGACGACGACGCGCGACGCCATACCCCGACTTCTAGCCGAGATCGGCGAAGCCGGATCGTCCTACGGGTAGAGACCGCGTGTCGTGGTCGCCTCGGCGACGCGCTGAACCGCGATCCCGTACGCGGCCGTTCGCATGCTCGTCGAGAAGCGCTCGCGCGCGGCCCAGGTCTCCTCGAACGCGCGCACGACGATGTCGTTCAGCTTCGCGTTCACCTCGTACTCCTTCCAGAAGTACTCCTGGAGGCCCTGCACCCACTCGAAGTACGAGACGACGACGCCGCCGGCGTTCGCGAGCACGTCGGGGAGGACGAATATCCCGCGATCCTCGAGGATCTCGTCGGCCGCGGGGGTCGTCGGGCCGTTGGCGGCCTCGCAGATCATGTGGGCGCGAACCCGTGGCGCATTGTCCGCGTTGATCACCTGCTCGAGCGCGGCGGGGACGAGCACGTCGCACTCGAGCTCGATCAGCTCCTCGTTCGTCGCGTCGTCGGTGCCGGGGAGCCCGGCGAGCGCTCCGTGCTCCGACTTGTGGAGGATGGCCGCGGGGACATCGATCCCGTACTTGTTCACGACCGCGCCCTTCGAGTCCGAGAGCGCGACCACCCGCGCGCCCTCCTCCGCGAGGAGCCGCGCGAGGTTCTTGCCGACGGTGCCGAAGCCCTGGATCGCGACGCGGGTGTCCGGGAACCGCCGCCCCTCCTTCTGCAACGCGGTGCGGATGCAGTTGAGACCGCCGCGGGACGTCGCCTCGTCGCGGCCGACCGAGCCACCGACGGACAGCGGCTTTCCGGTGACGACTCCGAGGACGGAGTGGCCGACGTTCATCGAGTACGTGTCGAAGATCCAGGCCATCACCTGCGCGTCCGTGCCGACGTCGGGCGCGGGAATATCCTTCTCGGGGCCGATCTCGTTGATGATCTCGGTCGTGTAGCGGCGCGTGAGCCGCTCGAGCTCGTCCGCGGAGAGGCTCTTCGGATCGCAGACGACGCCGCCCTTCGCACCGCCGAACGGCAGACCCATCAGCGCGCACTTCCACGTCATCCACATGGCGAGGGCCTGAACCTCGTCGCGCGTGACGGCCGGGTGGTAGCGGATCCCGCCCTTGGCCGGCCCGCGGGTCATGTTGTGCACCACGCGGTAGCCGTCGAAGACGGCGACGGTCCCGTCGTCCATCGCGACGGGAACGGAGACCTCGACGGTCTTCTTGCACTTCCCGAGGACGCGGATCAGGTTCGGGTCGACGCCGAACGTCTCCCCTACCCGTGCCAGCTGCGCCCGCGCCAGCTCGTACGGATTCTCGCGCAGGTGGGTCGGCGTCTCGGTCGCGCTCATCGGGTGCGTCGCGCTTGTCGCACGGCGAGCGGACTGTAGCGCAGCATCGCGGCGGCTCAGCTAACGAAGCCGGAACGCGACGTCCACGCTCGTCGCCGGGCCTCCTCCGACCGGCGTCCCGATGACGCGGACGACGTACTCGCCGAGCGGAAGCCGCGCGCCGAGCGGCCCCCGACCGGTGAGGCCGAAGGCGAATTGCCCCGGCAGCACGTCGCGCAGACGGGCAAGTCGCCCGATCCGCCGTCGGCCGCGGTAGAGCTCGACGTCGAGCAGCTCGAGCGGAAGGAGCTGCGGGCGCTCTCGCGAGCCGTCCACCCGCCCGGCGACGAACGCGAGCACGGCGGGGCGCGTGTCGCTGGCCCGGAAGGATCTGGACGAGAGCCGCACGCGGCTCACCACGGGCTCGCGGGTGACGGGGACAGCCACGCTCCACGGGATCCGCAGCCGCGGGCCGCCGCGGACCACGGAGGCCCGAAGCGCGCCGACGAGCGCGCCCGGAGCCGCCGGGCGCACCGCCGCCTCCACAGTCACCGCGACTTCCGCTGCGGCGCCCGGTTGCAGGACGACGCGCTCGCGGTTCGTGGTGACCCTGACCCCCGTGGTGGCAGCTCCCTGCCGCAGGCGAACCACGAGCGGCCTGCGGGATACGTTGCGGAGCCGCACGGTGCCGGTCGCAGGAGTTCCGGCGGCGACGAGCGCGCCGAGCGCGGCGACGGGCGGGTCGGCGACGAGCTCGACGCTCGAAGCGGCCTCGATGTCGACGAGACCGGTGCCGGCGCCGCTGACGCCGCGCCGCGCCGTCGCCACGAGCGCGCCGCGGAGGGCTCCCGCATCGAGGTCGGGACGGGCGTCGGCAAGGAGCGCGGCGGCGCCGGCCACGACCGCTGCGGCCGCGCTCGAGCCGCTGATCGTCCCGTAGCGCGCGGCGCCTCCCTCGCTCCGGCCGGGAACGGACGTGACGAGGCCGACGCCCGGGGCGGCGAGTGCGGGTCGGGCGCCGCCGTCCAGTGCGAGGCCGGTGCTCGAGAACGGTGCGACCGCCTGGAGCGCAGGGTTCGCCTCGAACGCGGCTGCGCCGACGGCGAGCTCGACGGGCACGCCCGCCGCGAGGGCCGCGCGCACCTCGAAGGCGGTCTCGCTCGGAATGCCGACGATGGGCACCTCGACGGGCTCGTCGACGCCCAGCGAGCCGGCAGGGATCGGGCCGTCGACGAGGACGGCACGAACGCCGGCGGCAGCGAGCTCGCGCACCACCTCCGGCGTCGTCGGCCCGGTGGGAAGCAGCGCCGCGGTTCCGGCGACACGGCTGTACCCGGCGGCGTCGAACAGGGGGTCGAGCGCGTTCCCCTCGGTCACCGCGACGACCTGCCGGCGCGGAAGCGCAGCGACAGGAGCCGTGACGACGCCGGTCGGCGGGACGGCGCCGCCGAGCGGCGTCTCACCGGACGCGAACACGCGTAGGCCCGATCGCAGGAGGAGGTGCACCGTCGGGCTTCGACGGCGCGAGTCGGCCGCGGCGACGCCGAGTGCCGCCGGCGCGCCGCCGGGCGCGGCGACGCTCCCGAATCCGGGACCTGCTGCACCGTCGTTCCCGGCGGGCGCCACGACGAGCGTGTCGAGCGCGAGCGCGCCGTCCGCCGCGGTCTGGAGCGGCGCGTCGGGGAACGAGGCGAACGGCTCGACGACCCCGACGAGCGCGATCCGCACCGCATCGTGGGCGTCGCCGTCGCTGTTCGGGTCGACGGCCGCCTCGAGACCCGCGAGCACCTGGTCCGTCCGGCCGTACACGGAGACGCCGCCGTCCGAGTCGGGCTGCCACCCGGCGACCCTGATCGGAAGCACGGAAGCGCCGGGCGCGACGCCGCGGATCCCGGCCGGCCCCCGGACGCCGACGACGAGACCGGCCAGCTCGGTCCCGTGTCGCTCCGGCCGGCCCGGCTGGGTCGGGTTCTGCTCGGCGGACGCGTCGCTTCCGGGGTCGACCATGTCGAGCCCCGGCAGCAGCCTCCCCTGCAGGAAGGGATGTCGCGTGTCGACGCCGGTGTCGAGCAGGGCGACGGTGATCCCCGAGCCGTCGAACCCCGGCAGCTCGATCTCCGGCCGACGCCCGCTGCCCGCCGCGAACACGTCCGTCCCGAGGATCGAGCCGTTGGCGGGCACCGCGGCCGGGTACGCAGCGCGGACGGGGAACACGCCCTGCACGGCCGGGTCGCGCTCCAGCGCGGGCAACAGCCGCGGGTCGAGCGAGACCGCAAACCCGTTCAGGACCCTGACGTACGACTGCTCCGGCTCGACGGGCACGCCGCGAAACGCGAGCCTGGCGATCGCGCGCTCCTGGGCGTCGCGGGCGGCGGTCGTCCAGACGCGCATCTGCAGCTCGCTCGCACGTCCGCCCACCGCGCGGACGCGGTCCGCGAGCGACGGCGCACGCAGGACGACGATCCAGCGACCTCCGAGCTCCGGCAGCGGGCGGCTGCCGAGGAGGCCCTGCCAGCCCTCTGCACCGGAGAGGTCTTCGGTGGCGCCGGTCGCGCCCCCCGCCGCGAGCAGGCCGGCGGCCAGCAGCGCGGCGAGCGCGACCTCAGACCGACGCAGACGAGTACGCATCGAGAGCAAGGTAGTCGGGAGACGCGAGCGGACGCCCGTAGCGTGCGGCGGACGCGATCATCGCGGCGTTGTCGGTGGCGAGCGAGAGCGGCGCGAAGCGGGCGTCGGGCAGAGCCGCGCGGAGCTCCGAGTTCGCGGCCACGCCGCCGACGACGGCGACGGTCGCGTCGCCCGTCTGCTCGGCTGCGGCTCGCAGTCGGCCGACGAGCGCGGTGACGATCGCGCGCTGGTACGACGCCGCGAGATCCTCGCGCCGCTTCGCACGCTCGGCCTCGGGGAGGTCGCGCACCGTATAGAGCAGCGCGGTCTTGAGCCCGGAGAAGGAGAAGTCGAGCCCGGGCACCCGGGCGACGGGGAACCGGAACGCGTCGGGGTCGCCGTCGCGGGCGAGACGGTCGATCTCGGCCCCGCCCGGGTACCCGAGCCCGAGCAGCCTGGCCCCCTTGTCGAACGCCTCACCGGCCGCGTCGTCGAGCGTCGAGCCGAGCACCTCGAACGTCGTCCGGTCGCGCACGGAGAGGACGAGCGTATGACCGCCGCTGGCGAGCAGGCACGTAAACGGCGGCTCGAGTGGATCGGGCTCGAGGTACAGGCTCGCGACGTGCCCCTGGAGGTGATCGACGGGGACCAGCGGCAGGCCGCGCGCCCACGCGATCGCCTTCGCCGTCGACAGCCCGACGAGGAGCGCGCCCACGAGCCCGGGGCCTTGCGTCACGCCGACGCGGTGGACGTCGTCGAGGCCGACGCCCGCGTCCTCGAGCGCCGCCCGGATGACCGGCGAGACGAGCTCGAGGTGGCGCCGCGAGGCGACCTCGGGAACGACACCTCCGAACCGTGCGTGCAGCTCGGCCTGCGAGGCGACGACCGACGACAGCACCGTGCCGTCGCCCGTGACGACCGCCGCGGCGGTCTCGTCGCACGAGGTCTCGATGCCGAGGACGTTCATCCGACGTCCTCGTCGGCGGAATCCGCAGCGGGCACCGGGTCGCGCCACATGATCAGCGCGTCCTCACGGTTGTCCGTGTAGTAGCCGCGACGGACGCCCTTCGGTCTGAAGCCGAATCCCTCGTAGAGCGCGATCGCGCCGACGTTCGACACTCGCACCTCGAGCGTGTAGCCCCGCTCCGCATCGTGCCGGGTCTCGTGGAGCAGCCGTCGCATGAGCGCCGTGGCGACACCCTTCCGACGCCATTCGGGAGCGACCGCCACGTTCATGACGTGCCACGCGTCGACGTAGCGGGAGAGGACGAGATAGCCCACGAGCTCGTCCTCCTCGTCGACCGCGCCGAGCGAGAGCGAGCTCGGCTTCGCGAGCTCCGTCGCGAACATCGACCGCGACCACGGGGTCGGGTACGACACGCGCTCGATCTGCTCGATCGCGTCGAGATCGCCGAGCTCGAGGCGACGAAGCCGCAACGTCACGGGAGCCACCGCTCCGCGTCGGGGGCCCGCACGTAGATCGGCTCGATCGCGTCCACGGGGCCGAACGCCGTCGCGAGCGAGGCGTGGAGGACGGCGCGCGGGAGGTGGCGAGGATCGTCGTCGGGCGGGACGACGCCTCCGTTGGCCTCGAGGATCGATCGATGCCGGACGGCGCCGTCGCCGAGGCAGAGCCGGCCGTCGGCAGGCGCGTCCTCCGGCTTCACGGCGGCGGGCCCGGGCACGAAAACCTCGCCGCGCCGTGCGTCGATCACCGGGAGAGCGGCGTCCCCGGCCGCGGCGAGCGCGTCGAGGGTGGAGACGCCTGCGCCGTCGATCCCGAGCGCGAGCCCCAGCCCGCGGGCGACCGCGAGCCCGATCCGGGTGCTCGTGAAGCTGCCCGGGCCCGTACCGACGACGAGTGCGTCCACGTCGGCGGGCCGCGCCGAGGCCTGGCGGAGCAGCGCGTCGACGTCCTCGAGCAGCGTCGAGGGACGGGAAGCCCGCTCCCCGAGCACCTCGCCGTCGTCGACCAGCGCGCTGGTCGCGACATCAGTCGCGGTGTCGAACGCCAGGATCAGCACCGGCGACTTCTTGTAGCAGCGCATCCTCGTCCGCGGCGAGGATGACGCGTCGTGACTCGGGCCCGAGATGCTCCAGCTGGACGCAGGCGCGCGCCGGTGGGAGCGCGTCGGCCCCGGCCTCGGGCCACTCGACGAAGACCACGGCACCGTCGAAGTACGGCTCGAGATCGCCCCATTCAGCCGTCGACAGGCCGCGAAAGCGATAGAGGTCGAGGTGCGACACGTCCACGACGCCGGGGTAGCGATGCCCGATCGTGAACGTCGGGCTCGTCACGCGCGCGGTCACGCCGAGCGCGCGCGAGGCGCCGCGGACGAACGTCGTCTTCCCGGAGCCGAGCTCACCCGAGAGCAGGACGACGTCCCCGGGGGCCAGTTCGCGCGCGAGCCGCGCCGCCAACCGCTCGGTCTCCTCCACCGAGCCGCTCTCGATCTCGAGGGTCGGCATCCAGCCTCAGAAGAGCCCGAGCTGGACGGGCTGGCGAGACCGCGTCTCGACCGGCTCGGCGGGCGCCCGGGCCGCACGAGCTTGCGGCACGTCGAGAGGCGGAGGCAACTGGGCCCCGAGGAGCTCGGGCAGCCGGGCGACGTCGCGCTCGAGCACCGCCAGCATCGTCGGCGTGTAAAGCGCCGCCGCCGGGTGATACAGCGGATAGAGGGTCACGGTGCGCCCGCCGAGGGTCACCGGCTGCTCCTGGCCATGGACGCGGGTGATCCCGAGCGCCCGGCCCGAGAGGAGCGCGGTCGCGAAGCTGCCGAGCGGCGCCACGACGCTCGGGCGGATGAGCTCCAGCTGCCGGTAGAGATACGGCTCGCACGCCGCGATCTCGGCGGGGAGCGGGTCACGGTTGCCGGGTGGCCGGCACTTGAGCACCGTCGCGAGGTACGCGTCGTCGAGCGAGAGCCCGACGGACCCGAGGAGACGCTCGAGGAGCTCCCGCGCGCGACCGGCGAACGGCCTCCCATCGCGGTCCTCGTGGAAGCCCGGCGCCTCGCCGACGAGGACGAGGTCCGCGTCCGGGTTCCCCTCACCGAAGACCACCTGCGTGCGGCCCTCGGCGAGCGGGCAACGGACGCAGCCCGCGGCCTCGGCGGCCGCCTCACGCAACGCTGACGAACGCTCCGGATCGACCATCGGTGCGTCAAGTCTAGAGCGGGGCCCGGCGACCGCCGGTGCGACGAGTGTCTACGTTCCCCCGATGGAGATCCGGTCGCTCGGCCTCCGCACCGACGTCGCGCTGCTCGAGCTCGGAGGGAGCGTCGTCGAGCATCACGACGACCATGTCGTCGTACGGACCCCGGCCAACCCGACGTTCTGGTGGGGCAACTTCCTGCTCGTCGGATCCGTGCCGGCGCCGGACGAGACGTCGCGATGGCTCGCACGATTCACGGACGCGCACCCCGACGCACGGCACGTGGCGATGGCCTTCGACACGACATCGGGGCGGACGGAGCAGCTCCCCGGCTTCGCGGACGCCGGCCTGACGGTCGAGACCGCCACCGTGATGACGGCAGTGGCCGTCCACGAGCCTGCGCGCCCACAGCGCGCCGCGGAATACCGCGCTCTCGACGGGAACGAGGACTGGGGGCAGTGGGTCGATCTCCGTGTCGCCTGTCGCGACGAGCGGCAGTCGGAGGCAGGGACCCGCGAGTACAGCGTCCAACAGAGCCACGCGTACCGCGGACTCGTGTCGCACGGCCACGGGCAGTGGTTCGGGGCCTTCGAGGACGGCCGTCTCCTCTCCAGCATGGGGCTGTTCCGTGCGAGTGACGGCCTGGCGCGGTTCCAGTCGGTCGAGACGCATCCGGACGCGCGCCGGCGCGGGCTCGCGGGGACGCTCGTACACCACGTGAGTGGCTTCGGGCTCACGCAACTGGGCGCGCACACCCTCGTGATGGTCGCCGACCCGACGTACGCGGCGATCCGGCTCTACCGCGCGCTCGGGTTCACGGACAGCGAGTCGCTGCTGCAGGCCGAGCGGGCACCTGCTCCGGTCGGTGAGCCTGCGACGACGTCCTTGACGCGCACCGGGGCCGTCGTGTTGGATCGCCCGAGCGGCAATCGACCCTGGGGGGCCTGGTGACCTGGTACGAGTTCCTGCTGTTCGTGCACGTGGCCTGCGCCGTGATCTGGATCGGCGGCGGCTTCCTGCTGCAGGTCTACGGGCTGATCGAGCTCCGATCCGGCGACACGGCATCGCTCGCGCGCTTCGCAGGGAACGCCGGACGGATCGGCGAGCGCCTCTTCATTCCCGCGGCGCTCCTCGTCGTCCTCGCAGGGATCGGCCTGATGATCGAGGGCAGCTGGTCCTGGGGGATGCTCTGGGTCGTGTTCGCGCTCGTCACGTTCGCGGCGTCGTTCGCCGTCGGGGCCGGCCTGCTGGGCCCGACCGCGAAGCAGATCGAGGTCGTCGGCCCGGAGACGGACGAGGGTCAGCGCCTGATCCGGAAGGTCTTCGCGATCCTCCGCGTCGATCTGCTGTTCCTCTTCGCGATCGTGTTCGCGATGACCGTCAAGCCGACGAGCGAGGACGTCGCCACGATCGTCGTCGCGGCAGTCATCCTCGTCGCGGGAAGCGCCTACTTCCTCCGCCCGCTCATGACCGCCTCGGCCACGCAGGCTGCCTGATCCCGGAGTTGCGCGGCCGTCAGTGGCAGCCGCAGCCGCCGCCGCAGCATCCACCGCCGCCGCCCGAGCCCGAGGCGAAGCTCGGCTTCTTGGCAGCGCCGTGGACGGCGAACGCGGAGAACTGACGGAGCACCTTCGCGGCCCCGCAGCTCGGGCAGGTGACGACCTGCTGCTCCGAGCGGACGAGCTCCTCGAAATGCTCCTCGCACTTCATGCACGCGTACTCGTAGATCGGCATCGCCCGTAGTCTAGTCCGCGTGTCAGCGAGCACGTGGGAGGCACCTGTCCTCGAGGGACGGAACGTCCGGATGGAGCCGCTCGAGCGCCGCCACGGCGACGGCCTGTGGGAGGCGTCGCGCGATGCCCGGACGTGGGCATGGCTCTCGATCGCCCAGCCCGCCACGCGAGAGGAGCTGGACGCCTTCCTCGACGGGGCGCTGGCGGCGGCGGATGCCGGGACGGAGATGCCCCTTGTGACAATGAGTCACAAGCAGATCGTCGGCTCCACGCGCTTTCTCGCACTGCGGCCCGAGCATCGCTCGGTGGAGATCGGCTGGACGTGGCTCCATCCGTCGGCCTGGGGCACCGGCGTCAACGTCGAGGCGAAGCTCCTCATGCTGCGACACGCATTCGAGACGTGGGGCTGCCGGCGGGTCGAGCTGAAGACCGACGCGCTCAACGACCGCTCCCGCGGCGCGATGGAGGCGATGGGCGCGACGTTCGAGGGCGTGCACCGCAAGCACATGCTCGTGCGCGGCGGCGAGAATCGCGACTCGGCCTGGTACAGCGTCACCGACGACGACTGGCCCGGAGTGCGGGACGGCCTCGTCGCCCGGCTCGACCGCCTCCTTCTCTGACCTACAACGAACACCCAGAGGGCTCGACGCGGATTAGGGGTTGTGCCCGGCGGGTATTGGCATAGGCCTCCCAACCGTGCGTGCCCTCGACTCATATCAACGCTCTAGACTCGCCGGTGTGGCGGAGCGTGAGCCTGCCAACCCGGTCTCGGCGACGGCCTACTGGACGCTGGCGGCCCGGTACGCAGATGCGAACGCCGTGCGGCCGGTCGCGAACGACACGTACGCGGCGCTCTTCATGGACGACACCGCCCGCGTGGTCGCGGAGCGGTTCAGCTCGCTGAAGCGTCCGACCGCGTCCTTCCCCGTGCGGCATCGGGTGATCGACGACGTGCTGCGTGCCGAGCTGCAGCACGACCCGACGATGCGGGTCGTGATGCTCGGCTGCGGGTTCGACACCCGCGCGTTCCGTCTGGACGTCGGTCGCTGGCTCGAGGTCGACGAGCCGGAGCTGATCGCCGCGAAGGAGGCGCGCCTTCCGGCGCACGAGGCGCCGAACGAGCTCGTCCGCGTCCCGATCCGCTTCCGGCACGAGTCGCTCGAGGCGACGCTCACGCCCTACGCCTCGAGGGATCTGGTCGCGATCGTCCTCGAGGGTGTCCTCGGCTACCAGTCGGACGGAGAGCGGCGCGCGCTGCTCGGCGCGCTCGGCAGGCTCTTCCCGCGGCACATCGTCGTCTGCGACCTACTCACCCGCACCTTTCTCGCACGGTACGCCCGTGGACTCGTCCGGTCCCTCCGCGAGATGGACGCCGAGTTCGCCGCCTCCTCGGACGACCCGGAGGCACTCTTCCACGAGCTCGGCTACCGCACGCTCGCGCAGATCTCCATTCCGGCGCAGGCCGCCGAGCTCGGCGCGGAGGGCGCTCCACCCGCGTGGCTCGTCCGGCTCCTGCCGGGCTTCCGGACGGGCTACTGCGTCTGGGAGCTCCAGCGCGGGAACTAGCCGACGCAGCTCTGCGTTACACTCGTCGAGAAGCCCGGTATCCGAAGGGAACTGGAGCACGGATTGATCGACAGAGTGGTTGTCATCGGGGCGCGTGGGCGCGTCGGGAGCGCGATGAGCGCGCGGCTGCGCGAACGCGGCGTCGAGGTGGACGCCGAGCGCGGTGACCTCGTCCTCCTCTGCGTCCCCGACCGGGCGATCGCCACGGTCGCGGCCGGCATCGAGCCCGGCCCGTGGATCGCGCACACGAGCGGCGGGACGCCACTCGCAGCGCTCGCGCCTCACGCGCGGCGCCTCTCGCTCCACCCGCTACAGACGTTCACGCACGACCGCGGCCCGGAGCAGCTGGACGGCGCCTGGGCCGCCGTCGCCGGGGAGACGGACGAGGCGATCGCAACCGGCACCTGGCTCGCCGGCACGCTCGGCCTCCGGCCGTTCGAGCTCGACGACACGCGCCGGGCGCTCTACCACGCGGGCGCCGCCATCGCCTCCAACTACCTGGTCACGCTCCGACGGGCCGCCGGCGAGCTCTTCGACGCCTCGGGCGTGCCGGCGGAGGCGCTCGAGCCGCTCATGCGGCGCGTGATCGAGAACGGCTTCCAGCTGACCGGGCCGATCGAGCGCGGCGACTGGGACACGGTCGAGCGGCATCGCGCGGCGATCTCGGAGACCGCGCCGGACCTGCTGTCCGCCTACGACGCGCTTGCCGCGCTCACCGCACGGGACGCCGTCTCGCAGGGGGCTCCCGCGTGATCGTCACCCGTTCCGTCGACGACGCGCGGGACGCGCTGGCCGGACGCCGTGACGGCAGGATCGGGCTCGTACCGACGATGGGCGCGCTCCACGGCGGCCATCGGGCGCTGCTCGAAGAGGCACGGACCACGTGCGAGACGGTGGTCATGAGCCTCTTCGTCAACCCGGCGCAGTTCGGCGACCCCGCCGACCTGAACGGCTACCCGCGCGACGAGGCCCGCGACCTGGAGGTCGCCCGGGACGCCGGGGTCGACGTCGTCTTCGCACCTCCCGCGGCCGAGCTCTATCCGCCCGGTTACCAGACCTGGGTCGACGTCACCGAGCTCGGGGCCGTGCTCGAGGGCGAGCACCGCCCGGGCCACATGCGCGCGGTGGCGACGGTCTGCCTCAAGCTGTTCACGATCGTCCGGCCGGACGTCGCATTCTTCGGGCAGAAGGACGCCCAGCAGGTCGAGGTGCTTCGTCGCATGATCTCCGACCTTCACCTCGAGCTCGCGCTCGAGGTCGTGCCGACCGTACGGGATGCCGACGGGCTCGCTCTCTCCTCGCGAAACGCCCGGCTCACTCCCGACCAGCGCGCGAGAGCGCTCGCGCTGCCCCGCGCCCTCGCGACCCATGACCCCGAGACCGCCCGGGCGATCCTCGACGCCGCCGGCCTCGAGGTCGAGTACGTCGCCCTCGCGCCGTTCGTCCCGCCGACGCTCGCCGCCGCGGTCCGCGTCGGCACGACCCGCCTGATCGACAACCTTCCACTGGAGGAGGAGACGTGAGCACACGCCCACGCACCCCCGCGCCCGGCACGCCGGCCCCCGGCAAGCTCGCAATCACCGAGTTGGCCGACCTGAAGGCGCGCCGCCAGCCGATCGTCATGGTCACGGCATACGACGCGCCGTCCGGACGTCTTGCGGACGAGGCCGGCGCCGACCTCGTCCTCGTGGGCGACTCGGCGGCGATGACGGTCCTCGGTCACGACTCCACCGTCCCCGCGACGATGGACGAGATGATCGTGCTCACACGTGCGGTGACGCGCGGAGCGCGTCGGCCGCTCGTGATCGCCGACATGCCGTTCGGGTCGTTCCAGGTCTCGGACACCGGGGCGCTGGAGAACGCGATCCGCTTCGTCAAGGAGTCCGGTGCCGACGCCGTCAAGCTCGAGGGCGCAGGCCCGACCCTCACACGCGTGGCGTCGATCGTCGGTGCGGGCATCCCGGTGATGGGCCACGTGGGGCTGACCCCCCAGTCGGCGACGATGCTCGGCGGCTTCAAGGCGCAGGGACGGTCCGCCGACAAGGCGGTGCGCCTCCTCTCGGACGCGCTCGCGCTCGAGGCCGCGGGCTGCTTCTCGATCGTCCTCGAGGCGGTGCCCGCGCCGGTCGCGGAGGAGATCACCCGCCGGCTCACGGTGCCCACGATCGGGATCGGCGCCGGAGCCGGGACGGACGGTCAGGTGCTCGTCTGGCACGACCTGCTCGGTCTCTACCAGGGCAGCTCGCCGCGATTCGTGAAGCGCTACGCCGACCTCGCCACGACGATCCGCGACGCGGTCTCCGCGTACGCCGCGGACGTCCGCGAGGGCCGTTTCCCCGAGGACGTCCACACGTACACGATCCAGGAGGAGGAGCTCGAGGCGTTCCGGCAGGCCGTCGAAAGGGACACAGCGGTCGAGGCGCCCTAGAGCGCGCTCGGCAGCACCGCGAACGCGGCCACCAGCACGCCGGAGAGCAGCAGGGCGCCGACGACGCCGCGCCACGGCAGGCGGAAGGTCGTCCGCAGCCCGACGGCGACGAGGGCGAGCGACCACGCGACGAAGGCCAGGCCGATGCCCGTCACGATCGTCCGGCCGTTGCCCGCGTCGTCGTCACCGCCCGAGCGGAACCAGTCCTCGCCGAAGCCGAGGACGATCGCCGGGACGACGATCACGAGCGACAGGGCGAGCGGGAGTGCTGCGAACGCGACGACCTGGCGGGCGATCTTGAAGGGCGCCTCGACGCCGACGGCTTTCGCGCCGAGCCAGAGCGCGAGCCCGAGCAGGAAGTACCCGGCCGCGCCGTACAGCAGCCCACCGACGAACGTGAGGACGAGGACGACGAGAGCGTCCACGGTGGGGTCGTTCATCACCCTCCCCCATGCCGGCGTGACGAGCACCGCCGCCATGCCCGCGAGGATCGTCAGCGCAAGCACGGGCTCGGCCCGCGCGTCGACGTCGACCTCGTCGGTCTCCGCGAGCGCCGCGAACACCGATCGCGGCGCGGTGACGACGCGAGGCACCCGGCGCCACCACTCGCGCGTCGCCGCCTCTCCGGCCTCCGCGAGGCGCGCCGCCTGGCGGTCGGCCTGCTCGACGGGCTTGACGCGGGGACGCTCGCTCACGCCGCGAGGGTACGCAACCGGCGCCCGGAGCGCGGGCGGCTGTTAGAAGTTCCCGCATGCCCGTCCACGTGCTCGCCACGGCGCCGATCACGTTCGACGGTGCCGACGGCTCGACGGGGCACGCACCGCTCGTCGCGGGCTCCGTCGGCGGCGTCGAAACGCTGCTCGTCCTCGACACCGGCTCGGACGTGCACATCCTCACGAAGGAGCTCGTGGACGAGCTCGGGCTCGACGTCGAGGAGGGCGAGGAAGGCGTCGACCACAGCGGCGCGACGATGCCGAGCTGGGCGGTCGCCGACGTCCCGCTCGCGCTCGGCGACGCGGACCTCACGCTCCGCGACATCGTGTCGATCCCGGCGCCCGCGCCGTTTCCCTCCAAGGGAATCGGCGGGATCCTCAGCCCACAGCATCTCCATCCGACCGCGGTCGTGGTGATCGACCTCGCGGCGGACGAGCTGCTGCTCGTCGAAGGCGACGACGACGAGGTGGCCGCGTGGCTCGCCGAGCGCTCCCCGGCGCTCGAGACGCTCTCGCTCGAGCGCGACCCGGCGTTCACGAGCGTCGTCGTGCCCGCCGCCGTGCGGCCCTTCGCGGAGATGCCGACGTTGCTGAACACCGGCGGCAAGCGGACGGAGTTCTCGAGCGCCGCCGTGCCGGGTCTCGGCGACGGTGCGCTGGAACGCCTCGGTGGCGGCGTGAGCGACGCCGATGTGATCGGCTCGTCCGGGGGCGCGCAGGTGATCGCAGTCGCCGGGCGCGACGTCCCCGTCGAGCGGCTTGCCGTCCGCGAGACGATGCACGACCCACAGGGCATGGTGGGCGCCGACGTCCTGCGCGGCACCGTGATCGCGTGCGCGGCCGATCGCAGCCGTCGCGTGGTCTGGCAGATCCCGCAGTAGCTCGCTCTAGTCGGCAGCCAGCAGGGTCGCCATCCGCCCGGCCTCCTCGCGCAGCTCGGGTACGGCGGTGTTCTCCCATCGCTGTCCCTTGCGCAGCGGCCCGACGAGGAACAGGCGGTCGCTCGCCCGCCCGTCGGCATCGAGAAGCCTCCCCTGCTCGTCCGTGTCGAGGCCGAGACCGAGCACGTCGGGGCGGATCAGGCCGGTGCGCCGAAGCGACTGGACGAGCGGATCGTTCACGCGCGCCAGGTCGGTGTCCGGGCCGGTGCAGTTGATGATCTTGCCGACGCGAAGCTCGTCGGAGCTCGTGCTGCTGCGCCGCCTAAGGGTGACGACGATGGCATCGCGCTCCTCGGCGTAGCGCTCGACACGGCCCGCGATCACCTCGAGCGCACCAGACGCGATCAGCGACTCGACGGCGAACGCGGTCTCGGGTGACGACCGGTGACGATGGGTTTCCCAGTACGGACGCAGCCGCTCGAGGAATCGCCGTCGCTCGTCCACGCCGAGCCTCCCCCACAGCCCCGGGGTGTCGCCGCGGATCGACGTGACGACCTCGCGCCAGTCGACCGCGTCGGCCGCCTTGTCCCGAACCTCGCGCCGAAGGGCGCGGAGCATCCCAACGGCTGTGTCGGGCCACGCTCCGAGGTCGGAGGGTGCGCCCAGGTGCGGCGGCGGCACCGCCGAGACGCGGTGCGGCTGCGGCAGGAGCCCACGGCGCGAGACCGCGTGGATGCGACCTCGATGGTCGAGGTCGCGGAGCGCGAGCGCGACGTCGCACATGGTCAACCCGGTACCGAGCAGGAGCACCTCTTCCCGACGATCCAGCTCGAGTGCGTCCGGCGACCACGGATCGCGGGCGTATCGGAGGCTGGCGTACACCTCGTCGCCGCCATCGACCCGCGGGTCGGCAGGCGGGAAGTTCCCGATCGCGAGCACCGCCTGGTCGGCGTCCAGCACCCTCCCGTCCGCGAGAGTCAGCTTCACGGACGCCCTCTCCTCGGCGACCGAGACGACCTCGCCGGCAACCCGGATCAGTGGGAGAGGGGACGCGCGGCGCGCCTCGTCGAGCCGCGCCGCGAGGTACTCGCCGTAGGCTCGACGCGGGACGAAGGATCCGCCGGTGAGCGACGGGTCGCTCGCCCGGACGAACCGGAGGAAGTCGTCGGGATCGTCCTCGAACGCGCTCATGCGGCCTGCCGGGACGTTCAGCGTGTGACTGCCGGAGGTTGTCGAGTACGCCACGCCACCGATCTGCCGCTCGACCCGCTCGACGAGCAAGATGCGGCCGACGGCAGCCGGTGCGGCGCGCAGGAGGTTGACCGCGACGGTCGTTCCGCAGAATCCAGCCCCGACGATCGCGATCGTGCTCTTCGCGCTCACGTCCGATGAGGCTAGCCGGGCAAGCCGGCGAGCTCGGCGGGCGTGCGTGCCTCGACGATGCGGCGGAGCTCGTCCGCGCTGAGCTGGTTCCCGGTGACCGCGGCGAGAAACGCCTCCCGGGCGAGCGTGCGGAGCAGGAGTGGCTCGATCGCCGTCACCGTCGCGGTGCGCGGCACGTCGAGGATCAGCGCGAGCTCGCCGAAGACGTCGTCGGGGCCGAGCTCGCGGAGGATGTCGCCGTCCCGGCTGACGGACGCCCGTCCCTCCTCGATCACGTAGACAAAGTCTCCCGCGTCCCCCTGCCGGACGATCGCCTCGCCCCGGTCAGCGCGGCATTCGCCCAGCGACGCCGTCAGCCGCCGCAGCGCCGCGTACGGCAGCGGCGCGAAGATGGACGTCCGCCGGAGGAGGTCGAGCTCCGCCACCCGCACGTCTGCCTCGTCGTCGATCCGCCGCAGGCTCCGGCTCGCGAGCGCTGCGAGCACGGCGAGGAGGCTCCCTGCGGCGATCAGTGCACCGCGTGAGCCGAGCAGCTCGATCGCGAGCGGCGCGAGCAGCGCGCCGATGCCCACGGTTGCGATCACGACGAGCTCGAAGAGGCCGAAGATCCGGCCGATCACCCGCTCGTCGGCGTTCTCCTGCATGATCGTGAACCCCGCGACGTCGAGCAGGCTGTTCGCCAGCCCCGACAGCGCGAGACAGACGACGGCGACCCATGGCTCGGGCCAGGCGGCGAGGGCGACCAGCGGCAGCCCCCACCCGGCGAGGGAGAGCTGGAACGGGCGGCCGAGCCGGCCGCGGCCCACGAGCGAGACACCCGCGGTCGCGCCGAGGATCCCGCCCACGCCGAACGCCGCCGTGAGGACGCCGACCCCGGACTCGCCCATGTCGAGGACGTCGATGGCCACCACCACCAGCAGAACGCTGAGGGCGCCGCGCACGAACGCCTGCGACCCGAAGAGGCCGACGACGAGGCGAACAGGCCGGTTCCCGGCGAGCGACCGCGCCCCTTCCCGTAGCTCGTGGAGGACGCCGATCCGCTCGGCCGGCGCCTCGACGGACACCGCCGGGCGGACGCCGGCGATCGCCACGAGGGAGAGAGACGAGATCACCGCGCATGCCCCGAAGACCGCCGCGGGACCCGAAACGGCCAGCAGGAGCGCCGCGAGCGCAGGCCCCAGCAGCACGGCGCCCGACTCGAACGTCAGCGCGGCGACGTTCGACGCAGCGAGCTCCCGTGGGGTTCGCACGAGCAATGGCGTCAGCGCCAGATGGCTCGGTCGGTGTGCCGCGAGCGGCACGGCGGCCAGCACCGCCAGCACGTAGACGACGAGGATGTTCGCATCGAGGGCGAGCGCGACAGCGGCGCCGAGGCAGGCGAGGGCCCGGACGAGATGCACGACGAGCAGGATCCGCTCGCGTCGGTAGCGGTCGCCCACGACCGCGACGAACGGCGCCACCAACGCGCTCGGGACCATGCGGGCGAAGAGGACGAGCCCGACGGCGCTCGCACCGTCCGCCTCGAACGCCACGACGCTCAGCGCGACGAGCGACGCCCATTCAGCGGCGTGAAAGCCTCCCCACGCGAGCTCCGCCCGGCGAAGCGCGGGGTTCGCCCACAGCTCGCGCACGGCGGCGAGTCTCGCGCCTAGACCACCGGTCCGCATGCGCACGCGCCGAGGATGTCAAGCAGCACCGGCGCCGTCCACCTCCGGGGGAGGTTGCTCAGGCGGCCGCAGCCGCGGGCTGCGCGAGCACGCCGCGGAGGAACTGCCCCGTGTGCGATTCCTCGACCGCGGCGACGTCCTCCGGCGTGCCGGCGGCGATCACCTCGCCGCCGGCCTCGCCACCCTCGGGCCCGAGGTCGACGATCCAGTCGGCCTGCTTGATCACGTCGAGGTTGTGCTCGATCACGAGCACGGTGTTCCCGGCGTCCACCAGCCGCTGCAGCACCTCGAGGAGCTTCTCGATGTCCGCGAAGTGCAGGCCGGTCGTGGGCTCGTCCAGGATGTAGAGCGTCCGGCCCGTCGCGATCTTCGAGAGCTCGGAGGCGAGCTTCACCCGCTGCGCCTCACCGCCCGAGAGCGTCGTCGCCGGCTGACCGAGCCGGATGTAGTCCAGTCCCACGTCGTGGAGCGTCTGCAGCCGGCGCCGGATCTTCGGGATCTTCGCGAAGAACTCGAGCGCCTCCTCGACCGACATCTCGAGCACGTCGGCGATCGACTTCCCCTTGAAGCGCACCTCGAGCGTCTCCCTGTTGTAGCGGCGCCCGTGGCACGTCTCACAGGGCACGTAGACGTCGGGGAGGAAGTGCATCTCGATCTTGATCTGCCCGTCGCCCTTGCACGTCTCGCAGCGGCCGCCGCGGACGTTGAACGAGAAGCGCCCGGGCTTGTAGCCACGCACCTTCGCCTCGGGCGTCAGCGAGTACAGCTCGCGGACATGCGTGAAGAGGTCCGTGTACGTCGCAGGATTCGAGCGCGGCGTGCGCCCGATCGGCGTCTGGTCGATGTCGATCACCTTGTCGAAGCAGTCGATCCCCTCGACCGCGTCGTGCGCACCCGGCTTCGTTCGGGTCTTGTTGAGACGGTTGGCGAGCGACTTGA
The DNA here is from genome assembly GCA_963814565.1 of uncultured Actinomycetes bacterium. Lineage (GTDB taxonomy): Bacteria > Actinomycetota > Thermoleophilia > Gaiellales > Gaiellaceae > Gaiella. Next base: position 517,198 of record CAWFDO010000015.1, on the reverse strand, counting down.
AGACGATCTCGTTGACGAGCGTCGACTTGCCCGACCCGGAGACCCCCGTGACGCAGACGAACTTCCCGACCGGGAACTCGACATCGACGTCCTTCAGGTTGTGCTCCCGCGCGCCGACCACGCGGAAGGTGCCCCGGTCGTCCTCGCGGCGCGGCGGGACCGCGATGCGGCGCTTGCCCGCGAGGAACTGCCCGGTGACGGAGCGGCGGTTGCGGATCACGTCACGCGCCGTCCCCTCGGCGACGACCTCTCCCCCGTGCTCGCCGGCCCCCGGCCCCATGTCGACGAGCCAGTCGGCCATCCGCATCATCTGCTCGTCGTGCTCGACGACGAGCACGGTGTTGCCGAGGTCGCGGAGTCGCTCGAGCGTCCCGATCAGCCTCCCGTTGTCGCGCTGGTGGAGGCCGATCGAGGGCTCGTCGAGGATGTAGAGCACCCCGACGAGCTGCGACCCGATCTGCGTCGCGAGCCGGAGCCGCTGCGCCTCACCGCCGGAGAGCGTCCGTGCCGCGCGGTCGAGGTTGAGGTACCCGACCCCGACGTCGTCGAGGAACGTCAGGCGCTCGCGGATCTCCTTCAGGATGCGCCGCCCGATCAGCATCTCCGTGGACGTGAGATCCAGCTCGTCGACGAACCGGAGCGCGGCCGTGACGGACAGCTGCGAGAACGCATGGATCGACGTGCCGCCGATCGTGACGGCGAGGACCTCGGGCTTGAGCCGCGCTCCGTTGCAGACGGGGCAGGGCCGCATCGACATGTACTCCTCGATGCGCTCGCGCTGCTGCGAGGAGTCGGTCTCGCGATAGCGCCGCTGCAGGCTCGTCGTCAGTCCTTCGAACGCCATCGTGTACTGGCGCTTGCGGCCCATCCGGTTCCGGTACGTGACGAGGATCCGGTCGCCGTCCGTCCCCTGGAAGAAGCGGTCCTGCTGCTCCCCGGTCAGCTCACGCCACGGCACCGTCAATGGGATCTCGTACCGGTCGGCGACCGCCTGGATCACCGACTCGTAGAACCCCTGACCGCCGAGCGACCAGGGCACGAGCGCGCCCTCCTCGATCGACAGGCTCGGGTCGGGGACGAGGAGATCGGGGTCGATCTCCAGCTGCGCGCCGAGCCCGGTGCACCGCGGGCAGGCACCGTGCGGCGCGTTGAAGGAGAAGATGCGCGGCTCGAGCTCGGGGAGCGAGACGCCGTGCTCCGGACAGGCGAAGTTCTCGGAGAAGAGGTGATACTCGCCGTCGACCTCGTCGATCGCGACCAGGCCGGCCGCCAGGGACGTCGCCGTCTCGATCGACTGCGTGAGCCGCTGCCTCAGGTCGGGCTTCATCACGAGGCGGTCGACGACGACCTCGATGGTGTGCTTGAACTTCTTGTCGAGGACGATCTCCTCCTCGAGCAGCCGCTGCTCGCCGTCGACCTTCACCCGCGTGAAGCCGTCGCTGCGGAGTTCCTCGAGCACGTCGCGGAACTCGCCCTTCCGGTCGCGGACGACGGGGGCGTTCACGGTGAACTTCCTGCCCTCGGGAAGAGCGAGCACCTGCTCGACGATCTGGTCGAGCGACTGCCCGGCGATCGGCCGCCCGCAGATCGGGCAGTGAGGCCTCCCGACGCGCGCGTACAGGAGCCGCAGATAGTCGTAGATCTCGGTGACGGTCCCGACCGTCGAGCGCGGATTGCGCGACGTCGTCTTCTGGTCGATCGAGATCGCCGGCGAGAGCCCGTCGATCGAGTCGACGTCCGGCTTCTCCATCATCTGGAGGAACTGGCGCGCGTAGGCGGAGAGCGACTCGACGTACCGGCGCTGGCCCTCGGCGTAGATCGTGTCGAACGCAAGGCTCGACTTGCCCGAGCCCGAAAGCCCCGTCACGCAGACGAGCGCGTTGCGCGGCAGCGTCACGGTGACGTCCTTGAGGTTGTGCTCCCGCGCGCCGTGAACGACGAGTTGGTCGGCCATCCCGAGCGAGTGTAGCCCCCGGATCGGATCGAACACCTGTTCGTTAAAGACGCGACAGATGCACGGCGCGCACGCCTGTCCGGCGGCGAGGTCAGGCCTTACGTGCGCGGCGGCCGAACACGAGGCCGCCGAGCGTGAAGCCCAGGCCGAAGGTACCGACCGCGAACGCGCCGACCGCGACGCCCTTGCGCCACACCGACATCTGCTGCCAGCGCCCGATAGCCTCGCGCTCCTCCTCGGTCAGTTCCTCCCCACGCCGCTGCTTGCGCAGGGCGCCACCTGCCTGGAGACCGAGGTAGAGGTCGTCGAAGATCTCGGGACCGTCGGACATGCAACGAGTGTATAGCCTCGTTCGGCGGTGCCCGAACCCCCCACCACGCGTCCCGTCGTCGCCGCTTTCGACGTCGACGGGACGCTGACGCGCTCGGATTGCGTGACGCCGTTTCTCCTGCGCGCCGCCGGTGCACGACTCCCACTGGCGCTCGCGCGCCATCCCGTCGCGCTCGTCCGCGCGCTCGTGCGGAGGGATCGAGACCGGCTGAAAGAGCTCGCCTGCGCCGCCCTGCGCGGGCTCGACGGCGCCGCCCTCGATCGCCTGGGCTCCGAGTTCGGACGGACCCACGTCTCCCGTCGGCTCCGCGATGACACGACATCACGCCTCCGCCGCCACCGCGAGCTCGGTCACACCGTGATCCTCGCCTCCGCGTCGCTCGAGCCGTACGTGCGACCCCTCGGTGAGCTGCTCGGGGTCGACGGCTTCGTTTGTACCCGGCTCGAGCTGGATGCCGCCGGCCGGGTCACGGGTCGGCTGCTCGGGGCGAACTGCCGTGGGCCCGAAAAGGCCCGGCGCGTCGCGGAGTGGCTCGCCGCTCGGGACCTCACGACCGCGGAGCGCTGGGCCTACGGCGACTCCGCCGGCGACGACGAGATGCTCGCGGCCGCCGACCACCCCGTCCGGGTGGACGGGACTCTGATCGGGCCGGAACCCGGATAGGATCCCGACGTCGTGTCCGACGCACTGCTCGCCCTGCGGCGCGAACTGGCGCAGATCAGCGACCTCTCGGTCGCGGCTCGCGTGCTCGAGTGGGATCAGCTCGTGATGATGCCCCGCGGCGGCGCGGAGACGCGAGGCGACCACCTCGCGACCGTCAGCCGCCTGGCCCACGAGCTCTTCGTCCGCGACGAGATCGGAGAGCTGCTCGAACGCGCCGCCCCCGGGGTCGCCGACCTCGACCCCGACTCGGACGACGCCTGCCTCGTGGCCGTGGCGACGCGCGACTGGGAGAAGGCACGCCGCATCCCCGCCGAGCTCCGCGCCGAGATGACGAAGCTCTCCTCCGAGGCGATCGAGGCCTGGGCGACCGCCCGGGAGGACGACGACTTCGATGCCTTCCGGCCGTGGCTCGACCGCACCCTCGAGCTGAAGCACGAGTACGTGGCGTGCTTCCCACCGACGGACGACCCGTACGACCCGCTGCTCGACGACTTCGAGGAGGGAATGCAGACGAGCGAGGTACGGCGCGTCTTCGACCGGCTCCGCCCGGCGCTCCGCGAGCTTGCCGCGCAGAGCCCGCCGGAGGACCCCGAGCCCTACCTCACGGGCCCGTACCCGATCGAGTCGCAGCACGAGCTGTCGCTGGTCGTGGCACGGGCGTTCGGCGCCGGCGAGCGGTCGTTCCGGCTCGACCCGACCGTCCATCCGTTCTGCATCTCGTTCGCGACGCAGGACGTTCGCCTCACCACGCGCTACGCCGAGGACGACCTGCACGGCTCCTCGATCTTCTCGACGATGCACGAGGTCGGCCACGGCCTCTACGAGCACGGCGGCGACCCCTCGCTCGACCGCAGCCCGCTCGCGACCGGATGCTCGTCCGCGTTGCACGAGTCCCAGAGCCGACTCTGGGAGAACGTGATCGGCCGCTCACTCGAGTTCTGGCGCTGGTTCTACCCGCAGTTCCGCGACGGCTTCGCGAACGTGCTCGCCGACGTTCCGCTCGAGCACTTCCACCGCGCGATCAACCGCCCGCGGCCGTCGCTGATCCGTGTGGACGCCGACGAGACGACATACGGGCTGCACATCATCCTCCGCTTCGAGCTCGAGCAGGAGCTCCTCTTCGGCGGTCTCGCGACGGGGGACCTGCCGGAGGCGTGGAACGCGAAGCTCGAGGAGCTCGTGGGCGTCCGGCCGCCGAACGACCGCCTCGGCTGCCTTCAGGACACGCACTGGGCCGCCGGCCTGTTCGGCTACTTCCCGACGTACCAGCTCGGGAACGTCCTCTCCGTGCAGATCTGGGAGCGCCTGCTCGCCGACCTCCCCGACGCATACGAGCAGATCGAGCGCGGCGAATTCGGCGAGATCCACGCCTGGCTCCGCGAGCAGCTGTACCGGCACGGCCGGAAGTTCACGCCCGCCGAGACCGTCGCCCGGGTTGCGGCCGGCCCGATCGACCCCGAGCCGTACCTCCGCTACCTCGCCGACAAGAACGCCTCGCTGGCAGCCGCGTAGGCGCGGCTACGCCGCGGCGCCGAACCGCTTCTCGGCCCGGGCGCGGGCCCTCGCCGCCTCGACCTCACGGTCGCGCGCCGGCGCGGCGGTGACGAGATCCTCGAGGAGGTGCGTCGTGATGTGGGCGATCTCGTCGACCGCGCGCATGAACACCGCCTCGTTCGCCTTCGAAGGCTTGTTCGAGCCACTCACCTTGCGGACGTACTGGAGCGCCGCCGCGTGGACCTCGTCGTCGGTCGCCGGCGGCTCGAAGTTGTGCAGTGTCCTGATGTTCCGGCACATGAGCTCTCCTTTCGTCTCCCTCGAACGTAGCATCGGTCACCCGTGACGACTCCGGACGAGCTGCGCGAGATGCTCCGGCGGATGCCGACCGGCGTCGCGGTCCTGACGGTCGATACGCGTGGCCAACGCGTCGGGCTCACGGTCGCGACGCTGGTGTCGCTCTCGTTCGAGCCGCCGCTCGTCGGCGTCGCGATCGCGCGTCAGGCGGCGATCCACGAGCTGCTTCGCGAGTCCGGGACGTGCGCGCTTCTCGCTGCTCGCGGCCGACCAGCGGGAGCTGGCCGAGCACTTCGCGCGCGGAGTGCCGCCGATCGCGATGTGGCAGGGGATCGCGACGCGCGACAGCGGGAGCGGAGCGCCGCTGCTCGAGGGCGCGCTCGGCTGGCTCGAGTGCAGCGTCGTCGACGAGATCGCGACCGGGAGCCACACATTCTTCGTCTGCAAGGTCGACTACACGGAGCCGGGGACCGGTGGTGCACCGCTCATTCGCCTCGACGGCGTGTACCACTGACCGCTAGCGGCAGCTCGTCGCTCGAGCGAGCGCTTCGCAGACGCTTGCCATGCGGGCGGCGCTCAGGGCGCAGATCCGCTCCCGGAGGAACGACTTGGGGATCAGCGTCGCGTTGTCCAGCGACAGGACGCACTCGTCGGGCATGCCGTCCTCGATTCCCACTCGAACCTCGGTGGGAATACGCCTGATCGTGCGAGTGGCGGGCACGGTGAGGAGCGCGTTGAGAATCGGTATGGCGGACTGCCGCGTGAGAACGAGGTGAGGCCGGCGTCCGGCCGCAGGGTCGTCGACCCACCACACCTCCCCTCGGCTCACCACGGCTCGGCGGCGATCGACCGCCTCGCCGACGCCTCCGCCCAGCGGATCTCGTCCTCCGGCGTCGGCGGAACACGCGTGTAGCCCTCGACGATCTCGCGATCGATCCGCTCCGATTCGAGGTGCGCGATGAGGCGGTCGATCGCCGCGACGATCACGCCGGCCCGGCTCGCGTGCGAACCGGACGCGACGAGCTCGTCGATCGCGCTGACCCGGTCGTCGGGCATGCGCACGCTGATCATCTTCGACATACGTTGAGTATTACATACACCATGACGATCTGTCTAACGCGAGGCGAGCGCGTACAGCGCGCCGCCGCGCGTACCGACGTAGATCCGGCCCCGCCACACGGATGGCGTCGACTCGATGCAGCCGCCGAGCCGGATCGACCAGAGCGCGCGTGGTCGGCGACCGGTGACGTCGAACGCGCGGAGGTTGCCGCGGCAGTCGCCCTCGACGAGCACGCCGTCGACGACGACCGGCGACCCCCACGTCGGCCCGGGCAGGGACAGCTTCCACCGCGTGCGACCCGTGCGACGGTCGACGGCGACGATGCCACCGGCGTTCGTCGCGATGTAGACCGTGTCTCCGACCACGGCCGGTGTTGCCCATGAGCCGCCCTTGCCGCCACGGCCGATCCCGCGCAGCTGCACCGACCAGACGAGCGGCGATCGCGGCCGCCGCGGGTCGAGCTTCACGAGCTGACCGACCTCTCGTGAGCGACCGGTGAACCGCTCGAGCTCGCTCGCGACGTAGAGGTAGCCCTTCTCGTCGATCACGACCGAGGCGTCGGTATCGTCGCCCATCCAGAAGCGGAAGACGCGTCGGGGCGCCTTGCCGTGCCGGAGCGTCGCGCGGACGTCCCAGCCCTGGACGAGACCCGCGGAGTTCGCGAAGTACGCGATGCCGCGGTCGTATGCGACCGACGACTCGATCGAGAACGCACGGTCCGAGCGCGCAGCGAGCAGGCGCCCGTCCCAGCTCGGCACGCGGGCGATCACGCGTGGCCGGACGCGCACCTTGCCGTGCCGGTCGTAGCCGCGGTTCAGCCGGATCACGTAGAACCACGAGTTCTCGCCCCCGACGAGGAGGTGCCCGTCGACCACCAGCGGGGCGCCGTCCCAGTCGTCGTTCCACGTCACCGGCCCGCCCGCGTAGCTGTCGAGGCCCCAGAGGACGGTCGGTCGCCGGCGGTCGAGCGCGACGATCCGCAGGCGGTTGTCCCGCGAGCCGGCGTAGTAGAGCGGGAAGCCGTCGGGGTCCGACGTCGCCGAGCCCTTGGCGAGATCGCCGGTGAGCAGCGACGGCCGCACCTCGCGGCCGCTCGCGGCGTCGAGGAAGTGGTAGCGGCGGTCGTAGGCGCCGAAGCGGAGCTCGAGCTTCCCGTCGGGTCGCGGGATGACGTTGGGCTGGCCCGTCCAGCCGATCCCGCACCACGTCGACGTCCCGGTCTCGTCGGTCGATCTCGAGCACATCCCCCCGGTGCGCGGGTACCGCCAGACGATGCGCGGCGAGCGCCGCGGGACAGGCCCGACGCCGGTCAGGTTCCGCCGCGCGTTCCCGCGGAACGTCCAGAGGCCGGCGTTCGGGACGCGGGCCTTCCTCGCGGGGACGACGGCTCGTGGTCGGACGGCCGGCTTCACAGACCGGGGAATCGCCGGCGTGGCACGGGCGACGCGCGACGGCACGGTTTCGTCCGAAAGGAGCGCGCGTGCGAGCGCGATGTCGGCCATCCCGAGGATCAGAGCGACGCCGACGAGCCACGGAAGGAGGCCGCGCGGGTCCGGGACGGAGCGATACCGCCGCACATCGCGGTCGGCCATCCCGACGTCTGCGACACCGACGTCGGGATTCCTCCAGGCGCCGCGTCAGCCCGGTGCGCCGGCGAGCGCGTTCAGCTCGCGGCGGAGCTCCTTGACCTCGTCGCGGAGCTTCGCGGCGTACTCGAAGCGGAGCTCCTCGGCGGCGACGTACATCTCCTCCTCGAGTGTGACGACGAGCTTCTCGAGCTCGTCGCGGCTCATCCCCGACACCTCCTGCTTGCCGCGACGCCGACGGCCGGGCACGGTGGGCGACTCGAGCGCGAGCAGCTCGGCGATGTCGGAGACGCCCTTGACGATCGACTCCGGCGTGATCCCCTGCGCCTCGTTGTAGGCGAGCTGGGCCTCGCGCCGGCGGTTGGTCTCCTCGAGCGCGCCCTGGATCGCCTCGGTGAGCTTGTCCGCGTACATCAGCACGGTGCCGTTCACGTTCCGTGCGGCGCGCCCGATCGTCTGGAGCAGGGCGGTCTTGCCGCGCAGGAATCCCTCCTTGTCCGCGTCGAGGATGGCGACCAGCGAAACCTCCGGCAGGTCGAGGCCCTCGCGGAGCAGGTTGACGCCAACGAGCACGTCGTACTCGCCGAGGCGCAGCTCGCGGATGATCTGGATCCGCTCGAGCGTGTCGATCTCGGAGTGGAGGTACCGCGCCTTGACCCCGGACTCGAGCAGGTAATCGGTCAGGTCCTCGGACATCTTCTTCGTCAGCGTCGTGACGAGGACGCGCTCGTTGGCCTGCTCGCGGCGGCGGATCTCGCCCAGCAGGTCGTCGATCTGGTTCTTCGTCGCGCGGAGCTCGACCTCGGGGTCGACCACGCCCGTCGGGCGGATCAGCTGCTCGGCGACGACCTGCGAGTGACGCAGCTCGTACGCCCCCGGGGTCGCGGAGACGAAGACCATCTGATCCACCTTGCCGAGAAACTCGTCGAAGCGGAGCGGGCGGTTGTCGAGCGCGGATGGAAGCCGGAAGCCGTAGTCGACGAGCGTCTGCTTTCGCGAGCGGTCGCCCTCGTACATCCCGCCGATCTGCGGCACGGTCTGGTGCGACTCGTCGATGAAGACGACGAAGTCCTCGGGGAAGTAGTCGATCAGCGTGAACGGGTGCGACCCGGGCGGACGGCCCTCGAGGATGCGCGAGTAGTTCTCGATGCCGCTCGTGAAGCCGAGCTCCTTGAGCATCTCCATGTCGTACTCGGTGCGCTGCCGGATGCGGTGGGCTTCGAGCATGCGGCCCTCCGCCTCGAACTTCGCGACCTGCTCCTCCAGCTCGTGGCGGATCTCGTCGACGGCGCGCTCGACGGTCGGCTTCGACGTGACGTACTCGGTCGCCGGCCAGATCGCGAGGTTGTCGAGCTTGGAGAGCACCTCGCCCGTGAGCGGGTCGAAGTGCGAGATCTGCTCGACGTCGTCACCGAACATCGAGATCCGGTACGCCGTCTCGGCGTTCGCGGGCTGCACCTCGACGACGTCGCCGCGCACCCGGAAGCGGCCGCGCGCCAGCACCGTGTCGTTGCGGACGTACTGCGAGTCGATGAGCGTCCGGAGGAGCTCGTCGCGGTCGTGCTCCGAGCCGACCTCCAGGATGAGCACGCGCTCGCGCCATTCCTCCGGCGAGCCGAGGCCGTAGATGCAGGAAACGCTCGCGACGACGACGACGTCGCGGCGGGTGAGCAGCGAGCTCGTCGCGCCGAGCCGCAGGCGCGCGATGTCGTCGTTCTGGGAGGAGTCCTTCTCGATGTAGAGGTCGGCCTGCGGGACGTAGGCCTCGGGCTGGTAGTAGTCGTAGTAGGAGACGAAGTACTCGACGGCGTTCTCGGGGAAGAACTCCCGGAACTCGTTGCAGAGCTGGGCGGCGAGCGTCTTGTTGTGCGCGATCACGAGGGCCGGGCGCTGGAGCTCCTCCATCACCCAGGCCATCGTCGCCGTCTTCCCCGTTCCCGTCGCCCCGAGCAGCGTCTGTCCACGGTTGCCCTCGCGAAGCGACTCGGCGAGCTCGGCGATCGCCCGCGGCTGGTCGCCGGTCGGGCGGTAGGCGGAGGTGACGCGCAGGTCGGGCATCTCGGTCGAGCGTAGCAACGGGACGAACGGGTGTTCCGCGAGCGAGGTTAGCCCGCGATGAGGGCTTCGTGAGCGCTCTCCCCGATCGTGCGGGCTCGCGAAGTGTCGGCGTCGGGCCGGCTCTCGCGGCAAGTGGAGGGAGACGGAGATGCGATTGTTCATGACACTCGCCGTCGTGGCCGTCGCGCTCGGACTGGCGGCGGTTGCGGGAGCGGAGCAGCGGTTCACGGACGCGACGGGCGACAGCGGCGCCGCGCCGGACCTCGGCCAGTTCGTCGTGACCAACGACTCGAATCAGGTCGTGATCGAGATCTCGGCGCCGGCACGGCTTCCGCAGCCCGAGGAGGCCTACCTGCTCGAGATCGACACCGATGCGAACGGATCGACGGGCAAGGAAGGCTTCGAGGTGCACGTCTTCGCGATGTCGCTGTCGAGCAGCGTCGAGACCTGGAACGGCTCGGACTGGGTGGCCGCCACACCGACCGGCATCAGCGTCCGCTTCGAGTTCTCGGCGACCACCGGGCTCTGGCGCGTCACCTTGCCTCGCACGCTGCTCTCGAACACGAGCGCGTTCACCTTCAGGACGCTCGCAGCGAAGTTCAGCGGCGAGAACGTCGTCGGGCTGGACGCGGCGCCGGACGGGGGGACGTGGCGGTACGAGCTCGCGCTGAAGCAGTGCGCGAACGGTCGCGACGACGACGGTGACGGCAAGCTCGACTCGAGCGATCTCGGCTGCTCGGGCACCGAGGACGACCTCGAGAGCGACGATCCGTACACGCTCGCCATCGATCCTGCAAGAGTGACGCCGGCGTCCGGACGTGCCGGGAAGCCGATCGTCGTCAGGGCTCGCGTCCGCCAGGTCGAGACGAACCAGCCGCTGTCGTCCGGCACGGTGCGCTGCATGATGAAGGTCGGGTCGAAAACGAAGCGCTCGGCCGGGCAGCTCGCATCCGGCACCGCGACCTGCCGCCTGATGTCGCCGAAGGTGGCGAAGCGGACGACGGTGCGCGGCACGATCACGGTCACCTCGAAGTCAGCCTCGATCTCAACGCCGTACTCGTTCCGCGCGCTCTGAGACGGGAACAGCTCGGGGCGGAGCACAGCCGCCCCGAGCTCTCATTCGTCAGCCAAGGTAGAGCGAGCGCTCTTCCTTTGTCAGTTCGCGATCCGTCGCCCGTAAGCGCGCCTCTGCGATCTCGAGCAACTCGCCGGTCGTCCCGCAGATATCGCATCGATACCGACTGATCGTGCCGTCTCTCGATACGGTCACGATGGCACGCGAGCCCTCGCTGAAGCCCGCGGCGGCGAGCGGGCCCGGCGCTCCACGGAGAAAGCGGACAAACGCGCCGTTGGACGCGCTCCAGAGCCCGGCCGCGGTCGGCCCAGCGGTCACGATCCATCGTCCGTCTGGGCTGAACTGCGCATCGAACACCGGACCGAAGTGGCCCCGCAACACGCCGCGCTGCCTCCCCGTCTCGACGTCCCAGAGAATCGCATCGTTGTCGCGAGATGCCGTCACCAGCCTCTGTCCATCCGGAGAGAAATCCACGCTGGTGACGGTGTCCTCGTGGCCGGTGAGCTCGACGGTTGCGCCGTCGCTCTTGACAAGTCGAACGTCCGTGCCTTTCGCGCGAGCGAGGATGCTGCCGTCGGGGCTTCGCATCTCCAGGCTCGGTGGCCTCGGTGGAACGACATTGGCCTTGACGAGGTCGGGAGTGGTTCCTGCGTCCCACACGCGGACCGTGCCGTCGTCGCTCCCGGTCACGAGGGTGTAACCGTCCGGTGTGAAGGTCGTCGCCGTCACCGCGTCCGTATGACCGGCGTGGAGCGCGATGAGTCGCCCTGACGTCGTCCATGTCCGAGCGGTGCGGTCGGGGCTACCGGTCGCGACGCTTGTCCCATCTCTGGTGATTGCGACCTGCTCGACGAAGTTGAGATGGCCCGACAGCACGGTGAGCGGCGCCCCGGTTTTTCGGTCCCAGACCCGACCTTGGCCATCATTGGAGCCTGTCACGGCGATTGCGCCCTCAGGATCGAGCGTGCCGATGACGACGTCCCCGAAATGGCCGGTCAGCTCGCGATCGAGCTCTCCGCTCGAGATGTTCCAGATCCTGGCGACAAGCGAGTTGTCAGCAGCGGTGATCGCGCGGTTCCCGGCCGCGTCGAACACCAGGCTGGCGATCCGTGTCGGATGTCGGAGCCGCGCGACGACGCGCGCGGATGGAAGCGCCACAATCGTGGCGCGGTCTCGAGCGACGAATGCGACGCGCCGCGCATTGGCGCTCGCGACCGTGCTCGAAGCATCGGGTGGAATGCCCTCGATGCTCGGGGCATGGCGACAGGTCCCGGACTCGAAACGTTCGCCGGTGCTCAACACGACGAAGCGGCCGGCGACGGCCGCGTCTGCGACCGGAGCCCTGCCGAAGGTGCACACGACTTTGCCCCTAGAGTCGACCTCAATCGGTGGCCCTTCACTCCCGTGAAGGACGATCGTCCGTCGAGGCGTGAATGACATCCCGCCCCGTGCCCCGACCTGGCGCTCGACGAGAACGCGCGAGGAGCGGAGCTGCCACACCCTGGCGAGACCGCTCGCGCCGACGGCGCCGATGAGATCCCCGTTCTGCGCGGTCTCGAGCACCGGTTCGCCGAGCGGCAGTACGGCGCGAACATTCGACGCCACGAGCGCATTCCGAAGCGCCTCCTCCGTCGTCCGCCCCGGGGAACGTCGAGCGGATTCCGAGGCAAGTAGGAGCCCGAGCTCTGGATCAGTAGCGAGCACTGCCGCCGAAGAGGCGTCCAGCCTCCGCGCCTGAGCGTCCCGCGCCTCGGTGCGAGCCCGCTCCCGTTGCGCCATGGCAAACACGGCGACCGCGGCAAGAATCAGGGCGGCGGCGATGACGGCCGAAGCAACCTGGATCGCTCGCCGGCGCCGGCGGCGTTCTGACTCGAGCGCGCGTTCGGAGGCGTACCGACCAGTCCACGCGAGGGTCGCACCGGCAAGGACATCGTGGAAGATCTCCCAGCGCCCTCCTTCCTCGGTGCGAAGGATGCGGTGCTCACCGAGCGTCGCAAGGACGGGTCGTAGCGCGTCCTCGCTGACGCCCGCGAACTGCGCCAGATCGGAGACATGGTGCGAGATCTTCGTCCCGGACGGCGTGACGAGGTGGTCGAAGAGCCGCGCTGCAATTTCCTGCTCGTCGGGGGACAAAGCTGTAACGGCGAGCTCGAGATGGTCGGCGACGATCTGCCCGGCCCCACCGAGATTGTCGAGCGTCTCCTTCCGCAGGATCCTGGACCCGGCTTCCCGCTCCACTGTCCACAGGCGCTGCATCACGAGCTGCAGGTACGGCGCTTCGACGCTGCGGACTCCGCCGTTACCGCCGGTCGTTCCCTGCCCTCCCAGACCGAGCTCGATCCGCCCCGTTGCGACGCCGTCGAGAACCTGCTCCACCACCTGATCCTCGACGGCGACCTCCTCACCCTCGAGCTCGCTCCAACGGTCGAGCGGCCGGATGATTGCTGCCCTCCCGGCCGCCCGGTCCAGCCTGTCGAGCCGCAACACGTTGCCGAAGAGGTTGGGAATGGCGCCTTTCAGGCGGTCGAGCGTCGCCAGCGTGTCCTCGCGGAGCGAGAGAAGCACGTTCACGCGAAGCGGTCGGTTGACGATCGTCGCAAGCGACGCTTCGAAGGCGCTCGCAGCGTCGTGGTAGGTGAAGTACTCCTCTGCCTGGTCGAGGATCAGGTAGACGTCCCGCTCGTCCTGCGCGCGCTCGACGGTCGCGAGCAGCCCCTCGCCCTCGATGCCGGCTTGATCCGCAAGATCCGCGGCAAGCCCCAGGGATGGCTCCTCGCTCCAGCTCGAGAAGACAACGACGAGTGGCTTCTCGGGAAGGGCACGCAAAGCCCGCGCGACGCTCGCGAGCAGGAGCGACGACTTGCCGACACCGCTCGGGCCGTAGAGCACCGTTAGGCGCGACGCGATCAGGTTCGCGATGACGATCTCCGAGTCACGCTCCCGACCGAAGAAGAACAGCGCGTCGAGCTCCGAATCATCGAACGGCGCGAGACCGCGGTACGGGGACTCGAGGTTCACCTGACGGCCTCGAGTCGACGTTCGAGGAGCCCGACGTACTCGTCCGGGTCGACATCCAGCACGTCGACCTGGAACCGGCGCCAGAACGCCTGCTCGAGCGGCGACGGCTCGGGATCCAGCGCCCACGAGCGGTACGCGAGCGGCCGGTCGCCCCACACGCGATGCATCACGAGCCGGAGGTTCCAGTCGACCATCTCGTACCCGACGAACAGAAAGTGACTCCGCCGGAGATGCGCCGCCAGCGCGACCGGGACCGAGGAGACGACGTCCGAGCGGCCGAGATAGTCGATGTAGTCGTCCTCGGTGATCACGAAGCTCTCCCACGCGCGCTCCGGGAACGGGTCGACGGCGCCATGGAGCTTGAGCAGGACGGTGCGGCGCTCGAGCGAGAGCTCCGTCGCGTACGTGTTGGGAACGTCGATCGGGCACGGCTCCTCGCCAGGTGCTCTGTGCCAGAACTTTCCGCGGTCCGGCCCCGTAGCGACGTAGGTGACGACGTCGACCTCCTCCCCAGTGTTCTCGAAGGCCCGCTCGAGCGCGAGGTCGTAGCGGGTCGAGATGATCAGCTGGTGCGGGGCGCCGCGCTCTCGCAGCAGAGGCGCAAGCCCGGCAAGGAACCGATGCACGGGCTGCGGCTCTGACACCACCTCGAAGCAGCGATGGAGCTCGTCGTAGAGTGGCCCCGAGCCGTTCATCGTGGCGACGTACTGAGAGACGCGCGCGAGGTCCATCGAGCGGTCGGTCGGATAGCCGAAGGCGCGCGCGAGCTGCTCGGCGAGATCCTTGCCTCGGTCGAGCCCGAGCACCGGTACGACGCGTCCGGAGAGGAGCGCCTTGACGACCTCGGAATCGGGGTCGCGTTCGCCATGGCCGTTCGACTGGCGCGACACCCTGGGCTCGCCGCGCAGGATCTCGCCCTGGAGGCGGCGCAGGTCCTCGCCGGGCTCGAGCCCGAGCTCGTCGAGCGCGGCGCGCGCCTCGGTGTAGGCATTGAGAGCCTCGGCCTGGCGTCCGCCGTGCTGGAGCGCCAGCATCCGCAGGTACCAGAGCCGCTCCCGCAGGGGGTGCTCGCCGGTGAGCGACTCCAGCTCAGGGACGACGTCCGCTGGGTGGCCGAGCTCGATGTCCGTCTCGATTCGCTCCTCGAGCGCGACAAGCTGGAGCTCGCCCAGTCGCCGGATTTCCGCCTGGGCCCAATCCTCGAAAGCGAACTCGGCGAGCGGCGGTCCGCGCGAGAAGTCGAGCGCACGACGCAGGAGCTCACGGCGCTCCTTCGGCGCCGCCCGCCTCGCGTCCCCGAGCAGGCGCTCGAAGCGGTTGGCATCGATCTGCTCCCGCTGCACGTCGAGCACGTAGCCGGGAGCTCGGGTGAGGACAGTCTCCGCGCCGAGCAGCCGGCGGAGTTGACCGATCCCGTTCTGCAGCGAGGTTGTCGCCGTCCTCGGCGGCTCGGCGCCGTAAAGCTCGTCGACCAGCTGCTCGGTCGGTACGACCCGGCCCGCCCGCAGCAGGAGCGCGGCCAGGAGGGCGCGCTGGCGCGGCCCGCCGAGTGGGATCGGCGTGCCATCGGCGCTGACCTCGAGGGGTCCGAGGATCTGGAATTCGAGCACCGGTCGCGTTTGTAGCACTCCGCACACGCCCTTTCCTAATCGGCGGCTAACAGCAGCGGTTTAGGTGCGGTTGACGAGCCGTTGCCGGGCGATGTGGGCCCGATTCGACCGTGCCGGCCATGACCGGCACATGGAATCGCCTCAACGCCGCGCGTGTCCTCGCCGCGCTCCTCGCAGTAACATCGACGGCCGTCGTCGCGCTCCGCGAATTGCCCGTCGCACCGGCCGGCGTCCCGCACGAGACCGCCGTCGACGTCGAGGAGGAGCACGAGGAGCACGAGGGCCGTGCTCCCACCGAGATCGAGCTGACCCCGTCGGTCGAGGCCGCGTTCCGGGAGGAGAGCTACTCCCCGACGACCACGGCCCGCCTCGTCGTATCGAACCGCGCAGCCGGGCTCACCGTGCAGCTCTTCCGCGTCAGCGACGCGGGGAAGCCGACGCTGGGCAACGTGACGATGGAGGGCGCAGCCGTTACCCGCAAGCGGGCCGTCGGGTCGAGTGCGGGACGGCTCGTCGTCCCGATCGCAATCGGCGACTGGCCGAGCGGCCTCTACTTCGCCCGCCTCGATGCGAAGGACGGACGCGCAGGTTTCGCGCCCTTCGTCGTCCGGCCGGCCCGCCTCGGCGCGCATCGGGTCGCGATCGTGATGCCGACTCTCACCTGGCAGGCGTACAACCTGCGCGACGACGACCGGGACGGGCAGGGCGACTCCTGGTACGCGCGCTGGAAGCACCGCACCGTCCGGCTCGCGCGCCCCTTCTTGAACCGCGGCGTCCCGAGCAACTTCCGCCGTTACGACCTTCCGTTCCTCGAGTGGCTGGCGCGAACGGGGCGGAACGTGGACGTGCTCGCCCAGTCCGACCTCGAGGCGTCCACTGCACGCGAGCTCGCGCGGGCATACGACCTGATCGTCTTCCCCGGCCATCACGAGTACGTGACGACGCGCGAGTACGACACGATCGAGGGCTATCGCGACCTCGGCGGCAACCTCGCCTTCCTCTCCGCGAACAATTTCTTCTGGCAGGTCGTGAGGCACGGCGACCTGATGGCGAAGACCAAGCAGTGGCGCGACCTCGGCCGGCCCGAGGCCGCGTTGCTCGGCGTCCAGTACCGCGGCAACGACCGCGGCGAAGCACGCGCCTCCTGGGTCGTCCGGGACGCCGCGGCGGTCTCCTGGCTGTTCGCCGGCACCCACATCCGTCCCGGCGACCTGTTCGGGGAGGACTGGGGCATCGAGATCGACCAGACGTCACCCGCCTCGCCGCGGAACGTCCAGGTTATCGCCGAGCTCCCCGATCTCTTTGGCCCCGGCCTGACGGCGCAGATGACCTACTACGAGACACGGGCCGGCGCAAAGGTGTTCGCCGCAGGTGCGTTCACGCTCGCCGGCCAGGCGCGCGAGCCAGGCGTCCCGCGAGTGCTCGCGAACCTCTGGGCGCGGCTCGCGCGGCCCTGAAGACTGGCCACGACCGGTGCGTCGGCCTCATGGACGACGTCGACGAGCAGCTCGTCGTCCCCGCACCCACGTTGGTGGAGATCGCCTACTGGCTGCGCAGGTACCACGCTGTCAGCGGGTGACAGCGGTTCGTCGACGAGATGGCCGACGGTCGGTACCGGCTCCACTCGGGCGACGAACGCGAACTGCAGCGCGCCGCGGCCTTGGAGGTCGAGTACGCCGACCTCGGCCTCTGGTTCGTCGACGCGTCGGTAATCGCCACCTGCGAGACGCTGGGCGAGCCGAAGGTGGCAACGCTCGACCGCCGTCACTTCTCGGTCGTCCCGCCCGCGGCACTGCGACGCGCTGACGCTGCTGCCGGCCTAGCCCCGCACCGCGCCTGACGTGACTGCGGGACGTGGCTTGAGGCGCGGCCCATTGTCGGCGCGTCCGGCCGGTGCCTGGCTTGAGCCGGCCATCTGCTCCTCCGTTGCCGAGCCGTTTGAGACCCGTGAGGAGACCGTTTGGGCCGCCGCCGAGCCTCCGTCGCATGCAACGGAAGGAGGTGACTCAGATGCATGTGGCGATCACCCGCGCCGGCCTGGCGCTCCTGATCCTCGCGGCAGTTGCGGCGGTCTTCCTCATCCTCGGAATCGCGCCGGTCGAGACCTCGACCGCAATGCCTCACTGTCCGCCGGCTTGCTGAGCGGCCGCCGCTCGGGGGAGCTCAGCGCTGAGCTCCCCCCTCGGCCAGTTTCCGGCGACCAGCTTCCTGGCTCGCTCGGCCAGATAGGTCGCCCCCTTCTCCTCCAACAATCTCAGACTTTCCGCCGCGGGCTCGACGGCCTCCGGCTGCCGACCCGCGGCTGCGAGAGCCTCGGCCAGAAGCAGCTCGAGGCGCGCCTTCACGATGACGGCGTCGGTGGTTCCGCCACCTTCGATCTCCGTCCGGACCTCCTGCCTCCGCATCGTCGACGTCCCGCGTTCGCGAGATGCGCGCTCGCCAGTGCGAAACGCCAGGAGAACGACAGCCACCGGTCCGCCGAGCGTGGGAGGCGTCGACGAGCCTCCTCGGCGAGGCGGAGCGCCGCCTCGACGTCGCCTTCCACAGTCGCCGCCTCGGAGGCCAGAGCCTCGAGATGTACCGCCAGATCGAGTCACCTCGTTCTCCGCGCCTTCTCGAGGGCCGGCGGACGCACGTCCGAAGCCGACGCCGCGTCGCCCTCCAACAGAGCGACGCTTCCTGCCGCGTAGCGACCACGTGTCCGCCGGCGAAGCCCTGATCGAGCTCGAGAAGACGCACCGCGAGGCCTCGAGCAGAGCCTCGCAGTCTCGCAGAACTCACCTCGGTACGCTTCCGCGTCGCAGCGTGGCGAGCAGGTAGCCATGACGCCACGAGGGGCGTCGACCGCGGCGAGACGAGCCTCGCAGAGCGCGATGACGTCGGGAGCGGCAGCGGGCCCTCCTCGAGCAGGGACTGGACGAGCGTCGGATCCTTGAACCCACGGAGGCCGTACTCCTCGTACGCGTCCGCGGCGAGGCTCAACGATCGCGTACCGACGCGAATCGTCCCTCCAGGCCGTGGACTGGTCGACACCGCGTCGCGCGCGCGAGCGACGACGAGGCTGATCCCCGTCGGCGAGAGCCAACGCCTCGACCTCAGCACGCCACCGCCGCCATTCGTCGTAGGACGCCGTGCCTTCGACGATCTGAGGCCAGAGCCGCTCCACCGAGCCCCAGAGCTCGTGCTTTCGGTCGCCCACCGTCCTGCCCGCTCGCACGCCCTCGACCAGTGGCCCAGCGCCTCTGCCATTCCCCGCTCGACTTCAGGGCGAAGCCGTGAACGCAGTCGGCGCGCAGGCGGACGTGATCTCCCTCGGCGAGAAGACCGCCTGCCTCGCTCGAGGAGTCGCGATCGCGGCGCGGTGATCCATACTCCATGCCGCTCGCTCGCCTGCTGCAGCGAGTCGCGTTCCCGGCCTCGCGCGCGAGCTCGGTCGGCGTCCTCGCCCATCGCGCGTCGGTTCGTCGACGGCCTGCTCGAGATGGTAGCCGACGATCTCGTCGAGCTCGCCTCGCTCGTCGAGCCAGCGCGCCAGCCGCTCGTGGAGGTTCGCACGGTCGTTCTTCGTGATCGAGGCGTACGCCGCATCACGGACGAGGGCGTGCTCGAACAGGAACGCGTCCTCGCCGGTCTCGCGATCGTCGGGGCGCACGAGACGCCGCCGGACGAGCGCCATCAGCTCCGTCGCCGTCGATCCCCGTTCCTCGGAGGTCAGCGCGTCGACGGCGGCCCGCGTGAACTCGCGTCCGACGACGGCCGCTCGCTCGAGCACCCTCTTCTCCCCCGGCCTGAGCGCGTCGAGCCGGCTCGCGAGCAGCGAATCGAGGGACGGCGGGACCTCACCGGCGTCGAGCGGCGCCTCCACCGCGTGCGCGGCGAGCTGCTCGAGGAACAGCGGATTCCCGTCCGCGACCGAGACGACCGATGCGCGCCCACCTGCATCCAGCGCCGACGACTCCGGGAGCGCGTCGAGCAGGACGCTCGCCGCGTCGGCGGGCAGCGGCCGGAGGACCAGCGCATCGTCGGCCCACGACGGTCGCTCGTCCAGGAGCTCGGTGCGCGCCAGGCAGACGAGCGTGATCGGCGCGCGCTTGCTCCAGCCGACGACGTACTCGACGAGGTCGAGAAACGTCGGCTCCGCCCAGTGGACGTCCTCCAGCACCACGACGAGCGGCTCGGCGCGAGCGAGCGTCTCGAGCAGAGTGCGCGTCGCCCAGAAGACGTCACCGCTCGTCACCGCGGTCGAGCCGGAGATTGCCTGCACGAGGCGGCCGGCCGCCTGCTCGCCCTCGGTGACGTCGGCGAGCAGCGCCTCGAGCGCCGCCCCGGGCTCCGCGTCCCCGACGACCTCGTCGACGACGCCCGCGAGCGGAAGGTAGGTCGCGCCGTCGCCGTAGGGGACGCAGCGACCCGTCAGGACGCGAGCCTCGTCTGCGATCGCCCGGACGAGCTCCGCGGCGAGCCGGGTCTTGCCGATTCCCGGCTCGCCGATCACGACGACGCGGCGACACGTCGAGCTCGACGCCGCTTCGCGTGTCGTGAGGACGAGGCGTTCGAGCTCAGCCTCGCGCCCCACGAGCGGCGCATCCGGTCGACGCGCGGGCGTCGCCGCGCCCGCGACAAGCTCGACCAGCCGCACCCAGGAGCCCTCGGCCGACGGCTGGACCCGAACGGCGTCGAGCGCGAGCCTGGCGACTGCCGGCCCCAGCAGGATCTCCCCTGGCTTCGCCGCCTCCTTGGCGCGCCGCGCGACAGTGATCGCCGCCCCGGAGAGGCTCGTTCCCTCGCCGACGAGCGCCTCCCCGACCGCGACCGCAGCCCGGAGCTCTGCGCCGGTCACGGCGTCACGCAGCTCCGACACGGCGCGGATCGCACGGAGCCCGTCGTCCTCGTGCGCGGCGGGGAGCCCGAACACCGCGACGGCCTCCTCGCCGAACAGCTGGTCGACCCGTCCTCCGTGTCGCGCGGCGATCTCCTCGAACGACGCGAGCGCGCGCGAGACGACGCCGCGCGCCGCCTCGACGTCCAGCGACTCGTCGACGTGGAGCTCGGCGATGCACACCGCCACGACCTTCCGCGCAAGCTGGCGGCGGGCGCTCGATGACCTCCGTAGGTGCGGCGCCGGTCATCAGCGTCGGGTCGTCCTGGAGGATCCGGCGGTGAAGGGCGCGGAGCTCCTCGCCCGGCTCGAGGCCCGACTCCTCGACGATCGCAAGGCGCGCCTCCTGGTAGGCGGCGAGCGCGTCCTGCCTGCGGTCCGAACGGTGCAGCGCGATCATCTGGAGCCAGCGGAGCCGCTCATGCGTCGGGTGCTCGCGCACCAGCCCGTCGAGCTCGCCGATCGCCTCGCGATGCTGCCCGAGCTCGAGCTCCGCCTCCAACCGCATCTGCTGCGCGTTGACGCGCTGCTCCTCCAGGTTGCGGATCGCATCCTGCGCGAAGTTCGAGTAGGCCAGGTCGGAGAGCGGCGTCCCCCGCCACAGCTCGAGCGCGTCACGGAGGGCAGCGGCGCGCTCGCGCGCCGGCAGCGGCCGCGCCTCGCGCACGAGCCGCTCGAACCGCCGCGCGTCGATCGAATCGGGGTCGACACGGAGCCGGTACCCCGGCGCCCGCGTCTCCACTGTCTCCTTCCCGATCACCTTCCGCAGCTTCGACACGCAGTTCTGGACGTATGCCGGCGCCGTCTGCGGCGGCTTCCCGTCCCACGACTCGTCGATCAGCACGTCGAGCGGTACGACGTCGTTCGCGTTCAGGAGCAGCAGCGCCACCAGAGCACGCTGTGTCCGCCCGCCGAGAGGCACGGGAACGCCGTCGACCCGCACTTCCAGCGGGCCGAGCATGCGCATTTCGATCGTTGCGGTCGTCACGAGCGAGATCACCGTACGCCCGAGAATCCGCGCGCACAAGACGCGAATGAGTGTCGTGTTAGCGAGGGCTTGGTACCTCCATCGAGGATCCGGCCAGATGACCGGAGACAAGTACGCACCGGCCGTCCGCCAGACCCCGGTCGCGTGCTTTGTGGCCGAGCCGTCCGAGCCCGCTGCGCGGAAGCCTATTCGACTCCTCGACCTCTCCTATGACCCGGGCGGCGACGGCATCGCGCTCCGCGCCTGGGACTTCGGCGACGGCTCGACCTCGGTGGAGCAGGAGCCGACACACCGGTACGAACGCGATGGCGTCTACACCGTGACGCTGCACGTCACAGCGCCAGACGGGCGGGTCGGCGTCGCGTCCTTGCCGGTCACGGTGGCGACGCACGACGTCGCTCTCACGCGGATCGCGGCGCCGTGGCGCGCCCGCGCGGGCGAGCAGGCGAACGTCGTCGTGACGGTGGGAAGCCGACGTACGGCCGAGATCGCGCAGATCGAGCTCTTCCGGCAACGCGGGGTGCGCGAATGGGAGCCCGCCGGGACGCAGACGCGCCCGATCCCGCCCGGGCGGAGCGTCGAGGTGCCGTTCACCGTCTCGTTCGACGACGAGGACGCCGAGGTCGGGCATGTCACGTTCGGCGCCCGCGCGACGCTCGTCGGTGCGCACGACGCGACACCACACGACAACGCGCTGACCGCCTCCCCGACGATCGTCGCCCCCGGGCGACCGCAGTGACCGCCGGCGGGACTACCATGCCGGAGTGCTCGAGGCGCTCAGTCGACGGCGGCTGCTGCGCGCCGCCATCGGGGGGCTCACCGCCCTCGGTGTGCTGCCGGGCGCCGCGCTTGCAAAGGGGAATCGCTCTCCCAGGCTGACCGCGCTGACCGTGCGCGGCGCCGCGAGGCGGTTCTCCGGCGACCGGCCGCTCTTCGTGACGGTCGCCCCCGGCGTCGAGGGGCGGGACGTCGCGCGGGTGCTCTTCGACCTGGAGCGCAAGGCGCGTGTCCGGCTGGACGCGGTCCGGACGGGGATCAACCGGAGCGAGGTGCGCTGGTCCCGTGAGGTCACCCTTCCGGGCGGCTCGCACTCGCTCTCGTGGCGGCCCGCGCACGACACGCCGGTCGGCTCCTACGTCATGCGGCTCACGGTCGAGGCCGACGGCGGCCGGCGGGTCTACGGAGGTCGCAGGCCTGCCACGCCCGACCGGGCGAACGCGCCGGTCGTCCGCGTGCTGGGCATCGAGGCGGCGTTCACGCAACGCTCGTACCTCCCGGAGGACCGGATGGCGCTCCGGGTGCTCGCGGACGCGCCGTCGCTCACCCTCACCTTCCTGCGGGTCGGCCACGGCCCCGACCCGAGCCAGCGAAACGACGAGATGACCGGGAAGCCCATGGCCGATCCGATCACGATCGACTGGACGGGCAAGCGCTCGGCGCCCCGAACGATCGTCGTGCAGTCGGACGACTGGCCGAGCGGGCTCTACGCGGCGAAGCTCGAGACGGAGGACGGGCGCGTCGGCTTCGCGCCCTTCGTCCTTCGCCCGGCCGAGCCCGGCGAGGGGCGCGTGGCGGTCGTCCTGCCGACGAACACGTGGCAGGCCTACAACCTCTACGACTCCGACGGCGACGGCTGGGGCGACACCTGGTACGCCGGCGGGGCGCCGCCGGTCGGGCTCGACCGTCCGTACCGCGACCGGGGCGTCCCGCCGCGATTCTTCCGCTACGACTTCCCGTTCCTCCGCTGGCTCGAGAAGACGCGTCGCGAGCCCGACGTCTACGCCGACGACGACCTCGACGCGTTTGCGAGCGGCGACGACCTGCGGAAGGCCTACGACCTCGTCGTCTTCCCCGGCCACAGCGAGTACATGACGCAGCGTGCGTACGACGTCGTCGAGCGCTACCGCGACCTCGGCGGGCGCCTGGTGTTCCTCTCCGCGAACAACTTCTTCTGGAAGGTCGAGAAGCGCGGTCAGTCGCTCAGGCGCGTCGCGCAATGGCGCACTCTGAAGCGCCCCGAGGTGCGCCTCCTCGGCGTCCAGTACCGGGCCAACGACGACGGGACGCGTCAGGGGCCGTTCTTCGTCCCCGACGTGTCCATGGCACCCTGGCTCTTCGACGGCACGGGGCTCGAGGACGGCGACACGCTGGGGGAGGAGGTCGGCGGCTTCGGGATCGAGATCGACACGACGACGCCGCTCTCGCCGCCGGGCACCAAGGTGCTGGCCGTGATACCGAACCTGTTCGGGCCGGGCCTCCACGCGGAGATGGCGTACTACGAGACCGACGCGGGAGCGCGGGTCTTCTCGGCAGGCGTCCTCGACTTCCCGGCCGTGCTGCTCCATCCCACCGGGATGCGCCTGATGGACAACCTCTGGCGCCACATGCTGGCGCCACCCGAGGAGGGCGACGAGCCGCCGTCCTGAGCGCTACGCGGGCTCCGCGGCCGGAGCGCTGCTCCGGAACGCGACGAGGGCGAACGGGATCGTCGCGAGGAGCTGCCCGGTCGCGACGAGCAGGAAGACCTGGCGCGGCCCCCAGCTCTCGAGCAGCGGGCCGGCGACGAGCAGGCCGATCGGGCCGGCGAGGAGCGCCATCGTGAGGACGGCGGTCATCACCTTCGCGCGGAGCGCCTCGGGGGTTCGGATCGTGATCACCCCGATCAGCGGCGCGTTGACGAGCGGGCTGAAGAACGACGACGCCGCGAGCGCAACCATCACGGCGGGCACCGGCAGGTCGATCGCCAGCGCGAAGATCGGCACGGTCAACGCGACGAACGCGGTCGCTCCGAGGCGCAACGGCTCGAAGCGGTTCACGAGGCGCACGGCGACGACGCTTCCGAGCACCGCGCCGATGCCGAACGCCGCGAACAGGAGCCCGGCGACCCGCGAGCTGTCGTACTCCTCGTAGGCGAGGACGGTCAGCCCTGCGCCGATCATCTGCCCGAGGCCGTTCGTCACCAGCGCGGTCGCGCAGAGCACCCGAAGCAGCCGGTCGTGGAGCAGGAAGCGGATCCCCGCCAGGACGCCGCCCGACTCCTCCGTCGGCTGGATCGGCGGGCCCGACGGGACGAACAACGCGAGCAGGACGAAGGACACGAAGAACGTCGCCGCGTCGATGTACAGCACGGACGGGGCCCCGAACGTCGCGATGAGCACGCCCGCCGTCGCCGGGCCGAGCAGCGACGTCGCACGCTGGGCTCCCTCGAGGATGGCGTTCGCCTGCGCGACCGTGCGCTCGTCGTCGCCGACGAGCTCGGGCAGGATGAGCCGCTGCGAGGCGTAGTACGGCGCGAGGAACACTCCGATCAGCGCCACGAGGGCGAGAAGCACCGGGAAGCTCAGCCAGCCGAGCGCGTGCAGGATCGGGATCGACGCGAGCAGCGGCACCCGCGCGAAGTCGGAGACCACCATCACGCGCCGCGCACCGAAGCGCGAGATGACTGTGCCCGAGGGGATGCCGAGAATGGCGACGGGAGCGAGCTCGACCGCCAGCACGATGCCCATGCGCGTCGCCGAGCCGGTCGTCTCGAGGACGAACCAGGGCAGCGCGAGGAACGTCATCTGCGTGCCGAGCGACGACACGACGACGCCCGCGACGAGCGCGCCCACGCCCCGCGCGCGGAGCACGCTCATGCCGCGGCCCGGGACTGCCGTGCACCGTCGGCCGCTCGCGCCGCCGGATGGCGAAGCTCGCGACCGCGACGAGGCTCATCGCCAGGGTCTGCGTCGCAGCGAACGCCACCAGGACAGGCTGCGGCCCGAACGCGTCGAGGACCGGCCCGACGCCGAAGACGCCGAGCGGCTGCGCGAGGCCGAAGAGCATCACGTTCACGGTCAACACGCTCGGTCGGAGCGCCGCCGGGATGCGCAGCGTCATGAGCGAGTGGATCGACGGGTTCACGAGACCGTTCGCGAGGCCGGAGAGGCCGAGCGCCGCGCGCGGCGAGCCACGGATCCGGGTGGAGCGTCAGGATCCACAGCGGGAGGGCCTGGCCCATGATGCACGTGCCGACCAGGGTCAGCCCGCCGACGCGCTCGAGCAGGACGCGGTAGGCGATCGCGTTGCCCATGACCGCGCCGACCCCGAAGGACGCGAGGAGCAAGCCCGCGATGCGCGGGTCGGCGCCGAAGCGGGTGACGACGAGCACGGGC
Source organism: uncultured Actinomycetes bacterium (assembly GCA_963814565.1). Classification (GTDB taxonomy): domain Bacteria; phylum Actinomycetota; class Thermoleophilia; order Gaiellales; family Gaiellaceae; genus Gaiella. Next base: position 492,031 of record CAWFDO010000015.1, on the reverse strand, counting down.
ACGCTGACGAAGAACGCCGTCCAGGCCGTGTCGCCGAGCAGGAACAGCGGCGTCCAGAGCCGCAGCAGCGGCTCGCGCGTGAGGAAAAGGATGCCGCGGCGGGCCCCGACGTCCTCGTCCGACTGCGGGCGCGGCTCCGGGCGGGGGACGAGCGCGAGGAGCAGCGCCGCGGAGACGAGATAGGTGCACCCATCCACGACGAGCGCCCAGGGCGCCGAGACGAGCGCGATGAGGATGCCGCCGGTGACCGGGCCGAGGAGCATGGTGATGCGCGTCGCGCCCTGGAAGAGCGCGTTGGCGCGGCCGACGATCGCCTCGTCCTCGCCGAGCAGCTCCGGCACGATCACCTTCTGCGCCGCGAAGAACGGGGCACCGAGCGCCCCGAGGAGGAACGCGAGCACGACGATCGGTGCGAAGGCGTCGTTGCCCAGCCAGTGCAGCACCGGGATGGCGAGCATCAGCGGTGCGCGAACCAGGTCGGCGAGGAGCATCGTCGTCCACGCGCCGAGCCTCCGCAGGAGCGCGCCGCCGGGGATCCCGAGCAGCGCCAGGCCGATCAGCTCTGCGCCCACGACGACGCTCATCCGCGTCGCCGACCCCGTGGTGACGAGCACGAACCACGGCAGCGCGAGCCACGTCATCTGCGCGCCGGTCGTGGAGACGACCTCGGCCGCCAGCAGGCCGACGACCGGCCTGCGACGGAGGAGTGACTGCTGCTCTTGCGCCGCTAGATCGCCCACACGCCGGCTTGCTGCACGACCTCGCCGTCGAGCTCGATCCGGGTACCCGGCAGGCGGAGGTCCTTCACGATGTCCCAGTGGATGCGGGACTCGTTCCTGCCTCCGAGGTCGGGCATCCCATTGCCCAGGGCGAGGTGGACGGTGCCGTCGATCTTCTCGTCGAACAGCGTGTTGCGCATGTACCGCGTGATCCCGGGGTTGCAGCCGATGCCGAGCTCGCCGAGTCGCCGCGAGCCCTCGTCGGAGTCGAGCGTCTCGACGAGGTACGCCTCGTTCGTCTCCGCTGACGCGTCGACGACCTTGCCGCCCTCGAAGCGGAGCCGGATCCCGCTCATCTCGCGACCCCCGTACACGGCGGGAAACTCGGTGAACGCGATCGTCCCCTCGGCGGAGTCCTCGACCGGGCAGCCGAAGAACTCGCCGCCGGGAATGTTCGCACCGCCGGCGTCGACCTTCATCGTCCGGCCTGCGATCGAGAGCCGGATGTCGGTCTCGTCGCCGACGATGCGCACCTCCTCTGCGCCGTTGAAGCGATCGGCGTAGCGCTGCATGCGCTCGCGCTCGGCGTCCCAGTCGCGCAGGCACGCGCCGTAGAGGAAGTCGGCGAACTCGTCGGTCGACATCCCGGCCTCCTGGGCGAGAGCGGGCGTCGGATACTGGCAGCCGACCCACGGCAGCTCGTGGCGGAACATGCGCTCCATGTGCGGGCGGTAGGCGCCCTGGATCGCGGCAGTGCGCTCGGAAGGGATGTCGGCCATGTCGCGGGTGTTCTCGGGCGCGACGATCACGATGAGGGCGTCGCAGTTCTCCATCGCGTGTGTCTCGATCGAGGCGGGCACTGCCAAGCGCTCGATTGGAGCCACCCGAGTCCACGCCCGCGGGGTGATCGTCGATTCGTCGAAGGTCACACGCAGAAGCGCGTACGCGTCGCGCTCGGCGATGACGCGCACCACCTCCTCGATCAGCGGACGTCCGGGAGGAGAGCCGACGACGAGCACCTGCCAGCCGGGCTGGACGCCCACGCAGGTGTCGACGAGCAGCTCGGCGAGTTGGCGATCTCTCGAGTCGGTCATGGTGCGGTAATATAAAACGTACGTACTGTTTTGTAAAGTACGAGCCGATGCCGAAGCTGAGCGAGAAGGACAAGGTCGAGCGTCGCGAGCGCGTTCTCGACGGTGCGCGCCGCTGCTTCGCGAAGTACGGCTACGAGGGCGCGACCGTCGTCCGGCTCGAGCAGGAGATCGGGATGTCGCGCGGCGCGATCTTCAACTGGTTCCCCTCCAAGGAGGAGCTGTTCATCGCCCTCGCGTCGCGCGAGAACGAGCGCCTGCTCCTCGTCTTCGCGGAGCAGGGGCTCGAGGCGATCCTCGACGCGCTGCTGCGCGACGACCCGGACTGGCTCGCCGTGTACCTGGAGTTCGGGCGGCGTCTGCGAACGGACGCGGAGCTCCGCGAGCGGTGGAAGACGATCGCCACGGACGACGCGCGCGAGCGGAGCCGCGGCTGGATCGAGGCCGGGCAGTCGGCGGGACGGCTGCGGTCGGACGTCTCGGCTCAGGAGATCGGGCAGTTCCTCGGCGTCATCCTCGACGGCATCGCCGTGCAGCGGGCGCTCGGGTTCGACGCGCCGGAGCCGCACCTGCTCCATCGGCTGACGCGCGACGCGGTCGGCGGCGCGGGTGTCCGTGAGCTGGCACCCGACTGAAGTCGGACACGGCTTGCACCTGCTCGTTCCTCCGATTCAGCGCGCAAGCTCGGAGGCGTACGCGTCGGCGTAGACGCGCTGTGCGTCGAGCACCTTGTCGACATAGTCGCGCGTCTCGGGGAACTGGATCCCGACGCCCTTCTCCCGCCACTCGTCGACGTTCCCCTGACCCGCGTGGTACGCGGCGAGCGCCGTGCGCACGTCGTCATAGCGGTTCAGGAGGTTCCGTAGGTACCACGAGCCGTACCGCACGTTGAGCTCCGGGTCGACGAGGTCGGAGACGACGAAGCGGTCTCCCCCGGTCCGGACGGCGATGCCTTTCGCCGTCTCGGGCAGAAGCTGCATCAGCCCGACCGCCCCCGCGGCCGATCGCGCGTCGGCATCGAACTTGCTCTCCGTATAGATGACGGCCGCGAGGAGCGTCGGCGGCAGATCGTAGTTCCGCGCGTGCGCGACGACGATCGACTCGTAGCGAAGCGGGTACCGCACCCGCTGGTACCACTCCGGCTCGGCGCTCACCGTCCAGACGCCGACGCCGGCCGCGGCCGCGACAGCGAGCAGCACGACGAGCGCGACCCGCCTCACGCCGCTCGGTCCGCCTCCGTCTCGAGCTCCGCCATCACACCGTCCACCCACTCGAAGAGGTCGTCGAACGTCCCCTTGTTCACGTAGTGATAGTCCGCACGCCGGACCTTCTCCCGGTCGGGCAGGAGCCGGGAGTCGCGGTCGTCCCGTGCCACCCGGCGGCGCTGCTCGCGGAGGGCCGTCGGCGCGGTGATCACGACGACCTTGTCGAACCGCTCCTCCGACCCCACCTCGAAGAGGAGCGGGACCTCGGTCACGCAGACGCGCGGTGGCTCGTCGAGCTCCGCGAGCTGCTCGCGCCACGTCAGGTACTCGCGCGAGACGAGCGGGTGCAGGAGGCCCTCGAGCCACGCGAGGCGCCCACGGTCCGAGAAGACCTCCCGGGCGATCTTCGCGCGATCCGGGCGACCGTCGGTGAGCACGTCCTCGCCGAGCTTCGCGACGAGGGCGTCGCGCACGTCGTCGTCGGTCGCGAGCAGATGATGGACGATCTCGTCGCTCGAGACCGTCGCGGCCCCGCGCGCGCGGAACGCGTCGAGCGCGGTCGTCTTGCCCGCGCCGATCCCGCCCGTGACGGCGACCGCGATCGGACGTCGCGGTGAGGAGCGAGGCAAGCCCGCTCCTACGCGGTCTCGTCGGCCTCGGCCTCGGCGACAGGCTCGTCGGAGGAGGCCTCGGGCTCCGCCTCCGGCTCGGCCTCGGCGACCGGCTCGACCTCGTCGGCCTCGGCGCTCCTCGACCGGCTCGGCGTCCTCGACGGCGGCCCCCTCCTCGGCGACGGCCGTTTCGGCGACGGCCGTCTCGGCGACGACCTCGTCGGCATCCGCCGCGGCGACCGGCGCTTCCTCCGTGTCGGCGGTGACGGCCGCTTCGAGGTCGGCGCTCTCCTCGACCACGGCGGCGGCGCCGGACGGGAATGCCTCCTCGGAGAGCTTCAGGTCTGGCGTCAGGTGCACGGACTCGGCCCCGTCGGCGCGCGGCACCGGCACGGCGCCCTCCTCGACCCGCTTCAGCGAGAGCGAGAGCCGCCGGCGCTCGCCGTCGATCTCGAGGATGAGGACGTTGACCGGGTCGCCCTGCGAGACGACCTCGCGCGGATTCTCGACGTGGTGGCTCGCAAGCTCGGAGATGTGCACGAGCCCCTCGACGCCCGGAAGGATCTCGACGAAGGCACCGAACGTGACGACCTTCGTCACGCGACCCTCGACGACGTCGTCCTCCTGGTACGAGTCGAGCACCTGCTGCCACGGATCCGACTGCGTCTGCTTGAGGCCGAGCGAGATGCGCTGGCGCTCGCGGTCGATGTCGAGCACCTTCACCTCGACCGTCTGGCCGATCTCGAGCACCTCGGACGGGTGGTTCACGTGCGACCAGCTGAGCTCCGAGATGTGGATCAGGCCGTCCATGCCGTCGAGGTCGACGAAGGCGCCGAAGTCGACGATGTTGGAGATCGTGCCCTCGACGACGTCGCCCGGGTTGAGCCGGTCGAGGATCGCCTGGCGCATCTCCTTGCGCTCGTCCTCGAGGACGGCGCGGCGCGAGAGGACGACGTTGTTCCGCGAGCGATTGAGCTCGATCACCTTGCAGCGGAGCTCCTTGCCGAGGAACTCGTCGAGGTCCTGCACGCGGCGGATGTCGACGAGCGACGCAGGGAGGAAGCCACGGACGCCGAGGTCGAGGATGAGGCCGCCCTTGACGACCTCGATGACCCTGCCGTTGACCGGCTCGCCGCTCTCGGCAGCAGCCTCGATCGCCTTCCAGGCGAGCTCGAAGCGCGCGCGCTTCTTCGAGAGGAGCAGGCGCCCCTCCGCGTCCTCTTTCGTCATCACGAGCGCGTCGATCTCGTCGCCGACCGACACCTCGTCGGCCGGGTTCACGTTCCTGCGGATCGACAGCTCGGAGACGGGGATGACGCCCTCGGACTTGTAGCCGATGTCGACCAGCACCTCGTCCTTGTCGACGCGGACGACCGTGCCGTGCACGACCTCCCCTTCGTTGATGGTCGGGAAGGTGCCGTCGTAGTCGGGGATCAGCTCCCCGTCCGGGCCGGTCGTCCAGACTCCGGCCTCGGGCTTGGTTGGGGTCTCGAGGGTGTCGTTGCTCATCGGAGCGCGGAGTATAGCGGGGGATTCGCTCCGCGAATCCCCTAGAAATACCTGCATGCGGATCACACTGGTGCGGAATGCGACGCTGGTCGTCGAGCACGCGGGGCGGCGGATTCTGGTCGATCCGATGCTCGATCCTGCCGGTGCGCGCCCGCCGATCGAGCAGACCGCGAACCCTGTCCGCAACCCCACCGTCGAGCTGCCCTTTCCGGCCGAGGATGTCCTGAAGGAGCTCGACGCCGTGCTCGTGACACATTGTCACAAGGACCACTTCGACGAGACCGCCGAGCGGCTGCTGCCGCGCGACGTGCCCGTCTTCTGCCAGCCCGAGGACGAGGAGCGCCTCCGCGCGGCGGGGCTCGACGTGCGCCCCGTCGAGGCGTCACTCGACTGGGACGGGCTCGTGATCCACCGGACGCCCGCCCGGCACGGCTTCGGGGCGATGGCCGAGGCTCTCGCTCCCGTGAGCGGCTTCGTCCTCGACGACCTCTATCTCGCCGGAGACACCGTCTGGTACGAGGAGGTCGAGGAGACGATCGAGCGGTTCGCACCACGCGTCGCGATCGTGCATGCAAGCGCCGCCTCGTTTCTCGAGGGCGGCCCCATCGTGATGGGGATCGACGACGTCCGCGAGGTCATCGCACGCGTGCCTGTCGTGGTCTGCGTCCACATGGAGGCGATCAACCACTGCCACCTGTCGCGCGCCGACCTCCGCGCCGCGGTGCCGACCGCTCGCGTGCCGGACGACGGCGAGACGATCGAGCCCTGAGACGCGGAGGGCCCGGTCGCCCGGGCCCTCCGCCGATTGCTGTTCTCCGCCGCTACGGACCGACGATCCGGCCCTCGACGGCCGGGTCGACGGGCGAGTTCGCCGTCACGTAGTCGATCGCGACGTCCAGCAGCAGGTCACCCGTCTGGGCCACGTTCGTGCCCTGCGAGAAGACCGTGTACCCGTCGCCACCCGTGTACATGAAGTCGTTCGTGACGAAGCGGACGCTGTCAGCCGGTCCGATCGGCGTCTGCGGCCCGGCGATGCCCGCCGGCGTCTTCCACATGCCGGTCACGACGGGCGTCGTGCCGTTGCAGGCGAACGTCACCCGAAGCCCCGAGATCTGCGGGAACCGACCGGTGTTGACCGCGGGGTTGCAGACGGGCGAGAAGCCGTTCAGGAACGCGGTCTGGAGCTGCGCGCCGGTGAGGGTGATGATCGTCGTCTGGTTGCCGAACGGCAGGACGGCGAACATCTCGCCCCACGTCACCTGGCCGGCCGCCTCACCCCCCGTGGCCGCCAGGAAGAGCAGGTCGGCGCGGAGACCGCCGGAGTTCGTGAACGCGCCGTCGATACCCGGGTACCGATCCCGCATCGCGTCCGCGACGAGATTGCCCATCTCGGACTCGAGCAGACGGGTCGGCGCGCGAAGGACGTCGTTCGCCTGCGAGCCGATGACCACGTTCCGGAGCGGCGCCGTGTCGGCGTTCGCCTTGTCGACGATCGCCTTCACGTCCGCCCGCTGGGCGACGCCGAGGGTCTTCGCGAGACGCGTCGCCCCGCCGGCCCACTGGACGTCGCCGCCCTTGACCATCAGCTGGAGCACGGAGTAGCTCGTCCCGGCGTTGATGCCCTCGGTGATCAGGATCTTGCCCCGCATCAGGTTGGAGATGCGGTGCGTGTGGCCGACGACCATCGCGTCGACCGTCGTCGACTGGAGCTCGTCCGCGATGCCCATGATCGGGCCTTCCCACGGGATGCCGGCCGTGTTGCCGATCGGGTTCTGCCCGCGGCTCGTGCCCTCGTGGATGACGACGATCTGGACACGGACGCCCTGCTCGCGCAGCCGCTCCGACTCGGCCCTGATCCGCGGCCCCTCGTCGAGGAACCGGAGCCCGGCCGTGGCACCCGCCGAGACGAGCTCGGGCGTGCTCTCGAGCGCAGCGCCGATGACGCCCACGCGGATACCGTCGATGGTGAACACCTTCGACGGCGTCACCCAGGGCGGTGGCTGCCCGTTCGACGTCTGGACGATGTTCGTTCCGAGGAACGGGAAGCTCGCCCGCGCCTGGTGCTCGAGCAGCCGCTCGACGCCGAAGTCGAACTCGTGGTTCCCGTACGACGTCGCGTCGAGGCCCCACGCGTTCTCTACGTCGATCGCCGGAATGTCCTCGAGCAGTGCCGAGCTCGGCGGCGAGGCGCCCACGTTGTCCCCGCCGGCGAGGATCAGTCCGGGGCCCGGAAGCGACGCAAACTCCTCGTCGAAGAGCGTCGCGAGGAACGCCGCACCACCGACAGAGACGGTCGTGATTCCATCGATCGTCGTCGCCGTCGGGTCGAGCTGGCCGTGGAAGTCGTTCAGCCCGATGAACGAGAGCGGCTTGTACGCGTTCCCGCCCTTGACGACGTCGAGGAGCACGCGTCCCTGGCTGTGCTGCGGCTCCGGGATGCCCAGGAGGAACGCGAGCGTCGGCGCGAGGTCGATCGACCGCGCCCGCACGTCACCCTTCGCGATGCCCTCGCCGCCGGCGAGGAAGGTCGCCCGCATGTTGATGTTTGCGGACAGATCCTGGACGTCCGGCACGTACCCGTGCTGCCCGAAGAAGTGCGACGGGGCGACGAGCGTGCCCGGCGTCGCCGCGTCGAACTGGTACGGCGGGAACGAGAAGACGACGAGGTCGCCCGTGCGCGTCGGGTGGGCCATGTCTGTTGTCGAGTTCGGCCCGTTCGGGATGTACCGCGCCTCCGCCTTCGTGAAGACACGGTCGATCATCTTCCAGCCCTCCGGCTGGCCGTCACGCGTCCAGTCGTTCGGGTCGGTGAGGCCGAGGTACTTCGCCTTGATGGCGGCGACGGTCGCGTCGACCTGGTTCGCGGGGACCTGCTGGAGGCCGCCCCCGGCCGGGTCGCGCCCGACGACGTTGAGGTAGATCTGCAGGGCACCACCCGCGTAGCAGGCCTTCGCCTTGCCGATCGTCTCGCCCGTTGCCGGGCGGCAGTTGGACGTTTGTGGCAGCGAGAGGAGGCCGAGCTCGACGAGCGGCTTCGAGGCGTCGACGCCCAGGAACTGCGGCGCGAAGCCGTGGTCGGAGGAGACGAACGTCGTCACGTTCGAACGCGATCCGCGATCGTCGTCGTCATCGTCGTCGTCGCCTCGGTTCCCGCTCCGGTCGTCGTCGTCGTCGTTGCCGCCTCGACCACCTCGACCGTCCATGAGCTCGCGGGCGAGGGTGAGCGTCTCGTCCGCTTCTCGATATGCCTGGCGGATGAACCGCTCACGCTCTTCGACCCGGCGGTCACGGACGCCGTTCAGGTCGACGTCGTCGTAGGCAGGGTTCGGCGCGCCGCCCGGCAGCCGCGGGGAGACGAGACCGAGGAACTGGTGCTGGAACTCGTCCGTCGTCGGCATGCCGACGAGCAGCAGATCCGGCTTGTACGTCTCGACGACGTACTCGAGCATCGGGAGGTGCGCCGTCGACCAGTAGAGGCCCTGCGAGACGTACGTCTCCTCCGAGACGATGCCCGCCTCGAGCACCGCGAAGTCCGCGGCGGTCGAGGTCTTGAACTTCTGGGCGAGGTACTCGGCGAAGTCACCGGTGAAGCCCGAGGCGCCCGGCCACTTGGGCCAGCTCGCGAGCGCGCGGCTGACGGAGGTGTGGAAGAGTCGGACGCGCGACAGGTTCGCGGTGAGCTCCTCGACGCGGACGAGCATGCCCGCGGTCAGGCCGGCCGACGGGCCGTCCGCGATCTTCACCTTGACGTCGCCCCACTGCCCCTTCCGGAGGATCCCGACGGAGTCGGCGACGCTCTTCGTGCGTGAGAAGAGCACGCGGTCGTAGTTCACCCGACGGTCGTTCGTCGAGTCGAAGATCCACGCGTTGAGGCCGTACTTGTCGACACCGAAGTCGAGCACGCGCATGCGCATCTCCCGCGCCGGGCTGTACGTCCTCGGCAGCGATCCGGTCCAGCCGGTGGCCGGAGTCGGCGCGGCGCCCGGGAACGGCGCCTGGCCGGCGTGGCCCGCGGGATGGTCGAACTGCAGGCCGAAAGCCTGGATGAACGGCACGTCGTCGAACAGCGGGTCGCCCGCCTTGCCGATGAAGTTCGTCGCGACGCCGCGTCCGGAGAAGAACGCGCGGAAGTCGATCGTCGGCCCCTGCGTCGTTGCGTTGCGGCCGCCTGCCCACTCGACCTGCGCGACCTTGAGGCCCGCCCGCTCCGCGGACTGCGCGATCGACTCCGCCTGCAGCACGCCCGGGTCGAACGCGGCGGTCCGGTTGGCGAACGGCTGTCCGTTCCGGTGGAATGTGTTGTTCGTCGAGGCGTGGGCGCCGGGCCATGCGCCCGTCGCGAGGGTGTACCACCCGGCGCCGGTATTCGGCGGAGCCTGGGTGAGGAGGCCGTTGCCGGCGGCGAACGTGCCGTTTCGCAGGAAGTCGCGCATGGTGGGCATCACGCCCCGCGCGGCGTACCTCGCGACGATGTCCTGTCGGAGCCCGTCGGCGGCGAAGAAGACCGCCTTGTCGGTCTCCTTTGTCGTGGCCGACGTCGCCGTGGAGGCGGCGCTCGTGCCGAGGAGCAGGGTCACGGCCACGGTGACGACCGCGGTAAGCGTCAGACGGGCACCGGTCATTCCCTCTCCTTCCTCTTCTTCTTGACGAGCCGATCCATACGCTCCTTGACTGCCGGGTCAATTCCGAAACGGAGAGAGACACGACCGAGCGCGACGCTATCGCTTCGGTCGTAGACGTCCGGTGAAGGCGCGGCCACGGCTCGGTGAGGAGGTCTATTCCTTTGCGTCGGCCCAGGTGTCGCCCACGCCGGCGTCGACCGCGAGCACGGGGTCGAGCGGGTAGGCGCCGACCATCTCCTCGCGAACGAGGTCGCGGACGGCGGTCGTCTCGATCTCCGGGACCTCGAGCAGCAGCTCGTCGTGCACCTGCAGGACGAGCCTCGCCGCGCGCCCTTCGGCGCGAAGCCGCTCGTGAATCCGCACCATCGCGACCTTGATCACGTCCGCCGCCGTCCCCTGCATGACCGTGTTGACCGCGAGCCGCTCGCCGAGCGACCGCGTCTGGCGGTTCGACGCGCGGAGCTCGGGGATGGGCCGGCGGCGTCCGAGCAGCGTCGTGACGTACCCGTCGGCGGCGGCCTGGGCGATCGTCCGCTTGATCAGCTCCTGGACGCGCGGAAGGCGTGCGAGGTACGTGTCGATCAGCTCCTGCGCCTCCTCGCGCGGGATCCCGAGGTTCTCGGACAGCCCGAACGACGAGATGCCGTAGATGATCCCGAAGTTGACCATCTTCGCGGTGTCGCGCTGTCCGCGGGCGAGCTCCGCCTGCGGCGTGTCGAACACCAGCGACGCGGTCGCGGCGTGGATGTCTTCCCCCTGCGCGAAGGCATCCCGCAGCACGGGCTCTCCGGAGACGTGCGCCAGGATCCGGAGCTCGACCTGGCTGTAGTCGGCCGAGAGGAGACGCGTCCCGTCGGCCGCGATGAAGGCGGAGCGGATCCGCCCGCCGAGCTCGGTGCGTACCGGGATCGACTGGAGATTGGGGCTCGTCGTCGAGAGGCGCCCGGTCGCTGCCACGGCCTGGTTGATCGTCGTGTGGAGCCGCCCGTCGCGCTCGTCGATCAGCTCCGGCAGCGGCAGCAGGTACGTGTTGAGCAGCTTGGTGAGCTCGCGCCACTCCTCCACCACGGGGACGAGCGCGTGGTCGTCGCGGATCGCGCGTAGGACGCGGGCGTCGGTGGAGAAGCCGGTCTTCCCCTTCCTGCCCGCGGTCAGGCCGAGCTTCTCGAACAGGATCCGGGCGAGCTGCTGCGTCGAGCCGAGCTGGAACTCCTCGCCGGCGAGCTCGAGCGCGCTTGCCTCGAGCTCCTCGACGCGCTCCGCGAGACGGGCGGTGATCTCCCCCATCCGGTAGGTGTCGATCCGGATGCCGGCGTCCTCCATGTCGGCGAGGACGCCCGTGAGCGGCAGCTCGATCTCGTCGTAGAGGGGCTCCATCCCCCACTCGCGGAGGCGTCCGCGGAGCACGGGCGCGAGCCGGCGCACCGCCTCGGCATGCCGGACGAGCGCGGCCGTCTCCTCCTCGGTGGCCGGCTCGGGGACGAGCTCGAGCCCGTACTCACGGGCGAGGTCGTCGAGGTCGTAACCGGCGCGCCCGGGATCGACGAGGTATGCCGCGATCATGGTGTCGTCGGCGGGCGCCCGTCCGAGCCGGAGGGCCTTCGCGTCGTGCGCCGCGAGCTCACTGCCGCCGAGCGCGCGACCGAGCTCGCGTGAAGCGACGTCGGCCACGACGACCTCCTGCCCCGTCGCGATCGCCACGCGCCCGTCGGCAAGCGCGACGCCGATCGGGATCTTGTGGTGATTCACGACAACGTCCTCCGGCCCCCCGCTTCGCCACGGGACCGACTCGGTCTCCGCTCGCGGCAGCTCCGCCGCAGGCAGCGCCTCGTCCAGGGTGTCCACCCGGCCCAGGAGCCCGCGGAACTCGAAGCGGCGGAAGATCTCCTTGAGCGTCGAGCGGTCCGGCGGCGACGCGACCAGCGCCGCCACGTCGACGTCGAGAGCGAGGTCCCGCCGCATCGTCGCGAGCACCTTCGACGCCCGCGCCTGGTCGGCGTGCTCCAGGACGGCCCTCGAGCGGGCGGGAGAGAGCTCGTCGGCGTGGGCGATGACCTCCTCGAGCGAGCCGTACTGCGCAATCAGCTGACCGGCGGTCTTGTCCCCGATCCCGGGGATCCCGGGGATGTTGTCGGACGTGTCCCCCTTCAGGCCGATGAAGTCCGGCACCTGGTCGGGGCGGACCCCGTAGCGGAGCTCGACCCGCTCCGGCGTGTACACATGGACGTCCGCGACACCGCGCGGCGTCATCATCAGCGACACGTTCTCGCTGCAGAGCTGGAACGCATCCCGATCCGTCGACACGACGCACGTGCGGATGTCCGCCTCGTCCGCCCGGGTCGCGAGCGTCGCGATCACGTCGTCGGCCTCCCACCCCTCGAACTCGAGGTTCGAGTAGCCGAACGCCTCGACGATCGGCCGGAAGTGCGGGAACTGCTCGCGGAGCAGGTCGGGCATCGGCCGGCGCCCCTCCTTGTACGTCTCCGCGATCTCCGTGCGGTGGGTCGGACGGGTGTCCCACGCGACGGCGACGCCACGCGGCCCGTAGTCGGAGAGGAGCTTGAAGAGCATGTTCGTGAAGCCGAGGAGCGCGTTCGTCGGCTGACCGTCGGTCGTCTGCAGCTCTTCGGGAAGCGCGAAGAACGCACGGTAGGCGAGGTTGTTGCCGTCGACGAGGAACAGCTCCGCGCCCTTGACGGGCCCGTCGTCGAGCTGGAGCTCCTCCCCGGTCAGCGTCTTCGGCATGGGGCGAGCGTAACCGACCCGCGACGGCGCACCCGATGCGTCCGGGAAGATGGCCGGCGTGCCTCGCGTCCCCCTCCACTCCGGCTCGCGGCTCCCGGTCGTCACGCTTCCCGACGACGCGGTGCTCGTCGCGCCGCCGCCGCCCCTCGAGCCCCTCGTGGACATCCGCGCCGCGGTCGCCGAGGCGTTCCGATACCCGCTGTCGGGGCCGCCGCTCCACGCGGTGGCGCCGCGGGGCGGGCGCGCCACGGTCGTCGTGCAGCCGCCGACGCTGCCGCTCCCCTCGGTCGAGCAGGACCCGCGCCGGGACGTCCTCGCCGCCGTCCTCGACGAGCTCGAGCTCAACGGCTTCACGCGCGAGCGGCACACCGTTCTCGTCGCGGGCGGCCTCCGCCGTCGAGCGGGCCGACGCGAGCTCGAGCTGCTCCTGCGACCGGACCGGGCCCGCGGCTTCCGGGGCCGGGTCGCGGTACACGACTGCGAAGCCGAGGACCTGCGCCCCGTCGAGGTGTCGGATCGCGTCCATCGCGTCCATCCCGCGCTCGTCGACACCGACCTCGTCGTGACGGTCGGCGCGGGCGAGACCGTCCTCGACGGCGGCGCCACCGCGCTCGTGGACGCATGCGCCCCCGGGACGATCCGGCGCGCGGGGGCCGTGTCCCTCCTCGAGGTCGCGAGCGCGTCCGGCTGGCGGCTCGCGGCGACGCTCGAAGCGGCGCTCCAGGAGCGGATCCCCGTGCTCGGGCTCTCCGTCGTGCTCGACCGCCCGCGTGTAACGGGGCTCTACCGAGGCTATCCGTCGGACCCCGACGTCCGGCGCGCAGTGGCCCGCTCGCCGTTTCGCCGCGTGATGAACCTCGCCCCCGGCTCGATCCGCCGCCGGCTGCTGACGGGCATCCCGCGCGAGTTGACGGTCGTCGCGGCGCTGGCAGGCGCGCCGAGCGTCGCGCACGCGGAGGCACTTCTCCGCGGGATCGCCGTGCGAAGCGTGGAGATCGATCGGCCGTTCGACACGATCGTGGTCCCGCTGCCGTGGGAAGGGGCCCAGCTCCCGCGCGCACCGCTCGACCCCGTCTCGGCGACCGCGCTCGGGCTCGGGCACGCGCTCCGCCTCTGGCGCGACCGCCCGCCGCTCGTCGAGGGCGGCACGATCGTGCTCCTCCACCCCTTCTCGCGGGTCACCGGTCACGGGCTCCAGGCAACCTCTCGAGCGCTCGTTGCCGCGCTTCGTGACGAGGGAGGTCGGCGGCTCCGGGCCGCCGAAGGGGTCGTCGCGCGTGACCGGCGGGCGCTCTCGGCCTACCGGCGCGGGACGGCGCCGCACCCCCGCCTTCCCTTCGCCGACTGGGAGTCGTGCGCGGAGATGCTCGAGCGCGCCGGGCGCGTGATCGTGGCCGGATGTCGCGACGCAGGCGCCGCGCGCGCGCTCGGGCTCGTGCCGTCGCACAACGTCGCCACGGCGCTCGACATGGCCCGCGGGCTGGCCGGGGAGAGCGGGACGACCGGTGTGCTGCTCGGGCCACCGTACCCGGCGATGGTGGTCGCGGATTCCGCTGATGCGGAATCCGCCAGGTCGTGATCCTCGCGTCGGCGAGGATCAGTCGAGCCCGAGGTACGCCTTCTGCACGGCCTCGTTCGTCTTCAGCTCGGACGCCGGGCCTTCGAGAGTGATGCGCCCCGTCTCCATCACGTAGCCGCGATTCGCGGCATCGAGCGCCATCAGCGCGTTCTGCTCGACGAGCAGTACCGGCGTGCCCTGGGCGTTGATCTCGCGGACGATCTCGAAGATCTTCTCGACGAAGATCGGGGCGAGGCCCATCGACGGCTCGTCGAGCAGCAGGAGCTTCGGCCGCGCCATCAGCGCCCGCCCGATCGCGCACATCTGCTGCTCGCCGCCCGACATCGTGCCCGCCTTCTGCGTCCGCCGCTCGAAGAGTCGCGGGAAGAGCTCGAACACGCGGTCCATGTCGTCCTTGAAGTTCTCGCGGTCCGTGCGCTGGAACGCGCCCATCTCCAGGTTCTCGATCACGGTCATCCGCGGGAACAGCCGCCGGCCCTCGGGGCTCTGGGCGATCCCGCTCTTGACGATCGTGTGTGGGGTCGCCGCGGTGATGTCGTCGCCCTGGAAGCGGATCGCGCCCTGCCTCGGGCGGTTCAGGCCGTTGATCGCCCGGAGCGTGGTCGACTTTCCGGCGCCGTTCGCCCCGATCAGCGTCACGATCTCCTTCTCGCGCACCGTGAGGGAGACGCCTTTGAGCGCGTGGATCGCGCCGTAATAGACGTGGATGTCGGCGAGCTCGAGGATGTTCGAGGTGGCGGCTGCCGTGCTCATGCGACCGCTCCCTTGCCGAGGTACGCCTCGATCACGCGTGGGTCAGCCTGCACCTCGGCCGGCGTCCCCTCGGCGATCTTCTCGCCGTACTCGAGCACGGTGATCCGCTCGGAGACGCCCATCACGACCTTCATGTCGTGCTCGATCAGGAGGACGGTAAGCCCTTTCTCGTCGCGCACCCGACGGACGAACGCTGTGAAATCGGCGCTCTCCTGCGGGTTCATCCCGGCCGTCGGCTCGTCGAGGAGCAGCAGCTTCGGATCGGTGGCGAGCGCACGGGCCACCTCGAGCCGCCGCTGGTCACCGTAGGGGAGCGCGCCCGCCCGCTCGTCGTGGCGGCGCGGCAGCCCGCAGTAGCGGAGAAGCTCGCGCGCACGCGCCTGGGCCTCGGCCTCCTCGCGCCGGACCCGAGGCGTGCGGATGATCGCCCCGAAGATTCCGCCCTTGAGGGTCGAGTGCATGCCGACAAGGACGTTCTCGACCGCGGTCATCTGCTCGAAGAGCCGGATGTTCTGGAAGGTGCGTCCCACGCCGAGCTCGACCACGCGGTGCGGCGGCAGCGCGGCGACCTCCGTCCCGTCGAAGAGGATCGAGCCGGACGTCGGGTGGTAGACGCCCGTGATCTGGTTGAAGAACGTCGTCTTGCCGGCACCGTTGGGACCGATGAGGGCGACGATCGAGCCGCGCGGGATCGTGAAGTCGATGTCGTTCGAGGCGACCAGACCGCCGAACTCCTTGCGGACCTCGGTCGCGACGAGCAGATTGTCGGTGCTCGCCATCAGTCGTTGCTCCGGTCGCGATCGGTCAGCGCGCCCTCGTGCGTCACGTCGTACATCGGCGTGTCGTGCACGCCCTCCTCCATCTCGATCTTGTGCCGGCGTTCGGGGATCAGCCCGGTCGGGCGGAACAGCATCATCAGCACGATGATGATCCCGTAGATCCCGAACTGGTACTTCGTCGGGTCGAAGTCGAGGCCGCCCTCCTGCATCTTCGAGCCGATCGTGGCCAGACCTTCGATGTTGAGGTAGCCGAGGATCATCCCGCCGAGGATCACGCCCGCAAGACTGCCCATCCCGCCGAGAATCACCATGCAGAGCAGGAAGACGGAGATGTTGAAGTAGAAGTCCGCGGGGAACGCCCCCGACTTGAAGCTCGCGTAGAACGCGCCCGCAACGCCGCCGAAGAACGCGCCGATCGCGTACGACCAGGTCTTCGTGCGCATCAGCGGGACACCCATCGCCGCCGCGGCGGTCTCGTCCTCGCGGATCGCGATCCACGCGCGGCCGAGGCGGGAGTCCTGCAGACGCCAGCAACAGAAGACGGTGAACAGGAGCAGCGCGACCGCCGTCCAGTAGAAGAGCTCGGCCCGGTTCGATTCCGTGCGGAACACGAAGGCGCCGAAACCGAGCGAGTCGATCGGGCTGATCCCGAACGTGCCGTTCGTGAGGTCGAAGCCGCCGATCGAGTCGCCGTTCCGCACGAACTGCGGCACGATCTCGCCGAACCCGAGGGTCACGATCGCGAGATAGTCCCCGCGTAGGCGGAGCGTGGGGAGCCCGATCAGGATGCCGACGATCGTCGTGAACACGCCGGCGATGATCAGGACGAGCCACATCGAGATGTGGATTCCCACTGCATCGTCCGGCGCCGTGGAAAGGAAGTGGAAGGTCACCTGGTCGAAGTGCCCCGACGCCAGCCAGCCCGCGGTGTAGGCGCCGGCGGCGTAGAACGCGACGTACCCGAGATCGAGCAGGCCGGCGTAGCCGACGACGACGTTCAACCCGACCGCCATCATCGTGAAGACGATCATCACGACCATCGAGTCGGTCCTCGGGATGAAGTCGCCGATCAGCGGGATGTCCTGGAGCGACTCGACGATGCTCGGGTAGATGACCGCCAGGAGGACGAGCAGAGCGATGATGGCCCACGTGCGCCCGGCGCCGCCGGACCGCACCTCTCCCGCACGATCGGAGAGCCGGCTCATGCGCCTTCCGGTGTCCGCTCCCCGAGCAGGCCCTCGGGCCGGAACACGAGGATCAGGATCAGGATCCCGAACACGCCCGTACGGGTCCAATCGCTCCCGGGCGCGAACCAGGTGAGCCCCTCGTTGAACGCCTGGACGAACCCGATGATGAGCGCGCCCAGCACGGCGCCGGTGAGGTTGCCGATACCGCCGAGCACTGCCGCCGTGAACGCGATGAGGCCGAGCTCGAAGCCGGTGTCGTAGCGCATGTTGAACTGCAGCAGATAGACGATTCCCGCGGCTCCGGCGAGCGCGCCGGCGATCAGGAACGTGACCGAGATCGTCCGGTTCACGTCGATGCCCATCATCGCGGACGCCTCGCGGTCCTGGGCGACCGCCCGCATCGCCTTCCCCTGCTTCGTCTTCTGGACGAACCACGACAGGAGGACGAGCAGCGGCACGACGATCATGATCGCCGTCAGCTTCTTCCAGGTGATCGTGATCCCGCCGATGTCGACGACGTCGGTGGTGGGGATGAAGTTCGGGACGGAGCGGTAGTCGACGCCGTAGAACGCGAGCGCGATGTTCTGGACGATGAACGACATGCCGATCGCCGTGATGAGCGGCGCGAGGCGAGGCGCGTGGCGAAGGGGCTTGTAGGCGACGCGCTCGATGGTCGCGTTGAAGAGCGCGAACGCGACCATCACGACCACGAACGTCAGGAGCAGCCCGCCGATGATGACCGGCACGCTCGAGTCGGTGTCGAGGCCGAGCACCGAGACGATGACCGTGCTGGCAAAGAGCCCGGACAGCGCGAACACGTCGCCGTGCGCGAAGTTGATCAGCTGCAGGATCCCGTAGACCAGGGTGTAGCCGAGCGCGACGACGCCGTAGATCGCGCCGTTCGTCAAGCCGATGATCCCGACGTTGATGAACTCGACCGGCCCCTTGAGGAAGTTGACCAGGAGCCAGAGGACGACGAGCCCGACGAGCGCGAGGCCGATCTTGTCGACCCACGACGAAGCGCGAAGCCGTGCGAGCGCGGACGCCACCGCGCGACTCTAAACAGAACGGCGGCGGGAGGGCAATGCCCTCCCGCCGCCTCGACGCACGAGGTTCGTGCCGCAATCAGGCTGCGCCTGCAGCCTCCACGACGTCTCTGTTCGGCGAAATGACCTCCGCCGTCTCGAGCTTGTCGGTCGCGACGTAGATCGTGAAGCCGACGACTGCACCGGACGCGTCCTCCGGGTCGCCGTTCTCGTTGATCTTGAACGAGCCGAGCAGGCCGTCCGTGATCTCCGTCTCGAACATCTTGGCGATCACGTCCGCCCGCGTCCCGTCCGAGTTCTCGATCGAGTTCAGCAGGATCTGCGCCGCCTGCGCGCCGTAGATCGCGTACGGGTCGATCCGGGCGCCGTTGAGGTAGTCCGCCTCGAACTCCGTCGCGAACTCCTCGGCAACACCTGTGAACTCGTCGACCGGCACGCCTGCGACGGACATGAACATGCCCGCCGAGGCCGGCCCGGCGTCGGTGATCGTCTGCTGCGTCGTGAAGCCGTCCGGCGCGAACAGCTTGACGTCACCGTCGTTCGGCCCGAGCACGGCGACCTTGTCCTTGATCACCTGGGCACCGTTCTCGTCGATCAGGCCGCCGAGGAAGACGGCATCCGCCCCGGTCCCTTGGATCTTCTTGAACAGCGACTCGTAGCTCGCCGCCTTCGGATCCCACGCCTCGAAGCCGACGACCTCGATGTCGAGGTGCTCGGCGGCCTTGCGAGTGGTGGTCGCGACTCCGAGGCCGTAGGCCTCCTTGTCGTTCAGGATGTACACCTTCGTGACGCCCTGATCCTTCATGAACTCCGCGACAGCTGCACCCTGGTAGTCGTCCGCCGGAGCGACGCGAGCGTAGTTCCGCGACCCCGACGGGTAGTACTTGTCCGGCTCGGTCGCGTCACAGCCACCCGGCAGGTTGACCGTGAGGCACGGGTACGTGTTGGCGGGCGACATCATCGGGATCCCACCGTCCGGTGCCTGGTTCAGCACCGGGATGATGATTGCCGCGCAACCGGAGTTGAAGGTGCCGATGACTCCGATCACCTTGTCGTTCGCCGCGTACGCGTTCGCGTTCTGCGAGCACTTGCCGGAGTCCCACTTGCCGGCCTGTGCCGTCGCGTCATCGCACGCCTGGAAGCCGATGTTGTAGTCCCCGGCCTTGTACTCGCGATCCGTGAGCTCCTTGCGGATCGCGTCGTTGATCTGCAGCGTCTGCGTGCGCGACGCGCCCTGCAGCGGCAGATCGGACGCGATGATGTAATCCGGGTTACCGTCGCCCTCGTACTCGATCGCCGTGCACGACGACGACGGAAGCGCCTCGGGCGCCTCGCCGCCGTCGTCCCCACCGCAGCCCGTCGCGACGAGCGCGAGGGCGACGACGAGCAGACCGGCGAGGAACAGCCCATTCCTCTTGAGCTTCAAGCTCATCCTCCTCCTTGGTGGACCGACCGGGACCCGGCTCGGCGCCGGGCAGTCCCGTTGCGTGGCGGGAGTGTAATGGCGACGCGACGACGGTGCCTGACGCGCCGGTGGGGGCCAATCGTACGCGCGTCGGATGCCGAAGGTGGGGCTCGAACCCACACTCCCCGAAGGGAACCGGATTTTGAGTCCGGCGCGTCTACCAGTTCCGCCACTTCGGCCGGCTACGTGATGGTAGAGGCATCGCTCTCCAGGTGACCGCGCGCGCGTTCCTGGTAAGAACGAGCCGTGCGAATCGGGATCCTCACCGGCGGCGGCGACGTGCCCGGGCTCAACCCGTGCATCAAGTCGGTCGTCAACCGCGTCGCGCACGGCGGCCACGAGGTCGTCGGCCTGCGCCGCGGGTGGGCTGCCCTGCTGCACCACGACCCCGACGACCCGACATCCGCGTCCGAATGGTTCCAGCAGCTGACGCCGTCGGTCGTCCGGACGATCGACCGGACCGGGGGCACGTTCCTCCACACGTCGCGCACGAACCCGAGCCGCGTCCGAGCGGGCGAGGTGCCCGCCCACCTCCAGAGCCGCGCGAGCGGCGACGGGCCGTTCGACTTCACCGACCACGCGCTCCGCATCGTCGAGTCGCTCGCCATCGACGTGCTCATCCCCATCGGCGGCGACGACACCCTCTCGTACGCCCTCCGGATGCACGACGAGGGGGTCCCGGTGATCGCGATCCCGAAGACGATGGACAACGACGTCCACGGGACCGACTACTGCATCGGCTTCTCGACCGCCGTCACGCGCGGCGTCCAGTTCATCCACAACCTCCGGACGTCGACGGGCTCGCACGAGCGAATCGCCGTCGTCGAGCTGTTTGGTCGCTACAGCGGCGAGACCTCGCTCATCACCGCGTACCTCGCAGGCGTCGACCGCGCGGTCATCTCCGAGGTCCCGTTCGACGTCGACAGGCTCGGCGAGCTCCTCGTCGCCGACAAGCGCGCCAACCCGTCGAACTACGCGATGGTGACCGTCTCCGAGGGCGCCACGGTCGCAGGCGGCGCCCTGGTGCTCTCGGGCGAGGAGGACTCGTACGGGCATCGCAAGCTCGGCGGGATCGGCGAGCTGACGGCGTCGCTCCTCAAGGAGCGGACGGGCGAGGAGATGATCGTCCAAGAGGTCGGCTACCTGATGCGCTCCGGGGCGCCGGACTCGCTCGACCTGATGGTCGCCACGAACTACGCCGTCATGGCCGCCGACCTCGCGCTCGAGGGCGCCTCCGGCCGCATGGTCGCCCTCCGCAACGGGACGTACACGGCGGTGCCGATCTCGGCGACCCGCGAGGGCGTCAAGCGCGTCGACGTCGACGAGTTCTACGACGTCGACGGCTACCGCCCCAAGGTGCGTCACGTCGCCGGCAAGCCGATGTTCCTCTACTGAGGGCATCCGCCGTGCCGGCGGAGGCTGGCCGAACCGGGAGTCGACGACTCCGAAGCGGCTTAGGATGGCGCAGTGAAGAAGCTCGGGATCCTCACGGCGGGCGGTGACTGCCCCGGGTTGAACGCCGTGATCCGCGGGGTGACGGCGCGGGCGGTCGGCGGGCACGGTGCCGAGGTGGTCGGCATCCTCGACGGCTGGGACGGCCTGATGGAGGGCCGCCTGCGGCCGCTCGACCGGGACGCCGTGCGCGGCATCCTCCAGCGTGGCGGCACGATCCTCGGCACGTCGCGGCGCGACCCGTACGTCCACGGCAACGGTGCCGCGTCGGTGACCGCGACGCTCGAGCGCGAGGGGCTCGACGCCGTGGTCGTGATCGGCGGGGACGGAACGCTCCGGACGGCGCTGCGGCTCGTGGGGGAGGGCGTGCCGATCGTCGGCGTCCCGAAGACGATCGACAACGACATCGCCGCGACGGATGTCACATTCGGCTTCGACACGGCGGTGCAGATCGCGACGGAGGCGATCGACCGCATCACGACGACGGCCGAGTCGCACGACCGCGTGATGCTCGTCGAGGTGATGGGACGGACACGCGGGTGGATCGCGACGTATGCGGGCATCGCCGCCGGCGCGGACGCGATCCTCGTGCCGGAGGAGCCGTACGACCTCGAGGCCGTCGCCGACGTCGTTCGCAGGCGCGCTGCGAACGGCCGTCGCTACTCGGTGGTCGTCGTCGCGGAGGGCATCGAGCCGCCGCCCGGGACGAGCGTCGCCGCGCCGGTCGACGCATTCGGGTTCGCGCGCCTCGGGGGCGTCTCGGCGCTCGTCGCGGCAAGGCTCGAGGCTCTGACGGGATTCGAGTCGCGCGTGACGGTGCTCGGTCACCTCCAGCGCGGTGGCACCCCGACGGCCGCCGACCGCGTGCTCGGGTCGCGGCTCGGCGTCGCTGCGGCGGACCTCGCCGCTGCGGGCCGGTTCGGCCGGATGGTCGCCCTGCGCGGAGCGGCGATCGTGGACGTGACGCTCGAGGAGGCGTGCGCCGGGATCCGCCCGGTGCCCGCGGAGATCCTCGACGTCGCGCGGGCCCTCGCGGCCCCGTGACGCATGGAGGCCTGCACCGCCTCGCGGCGATCGATCTCGACGGGACGCTGCTCCGGACGGACGGGACGGTCTCGGCGCGGACACGTGCGGCGCTCCACGCCACGCGCGGAGCGGGGATCGACGTCGTCCTCGTCACCGCTCGCTCGCCGCGCTCGGTCCGGGTCATCGCCGCCGACCTCGGGCTCGGCGGGGTCGCCCTCTGCGCGAACGGCGCGACGGTCTACGACCTCGACGCGGACATCATCCTCGAGCACCGGCCGCTCTCCGTCGACATCGCGCACCGGGTCGCCCGCGGGCTGCGGCAGCGCGTGCCGGGGATCGCCTTCGCCTGGGAGCTCGAGCTGCGCTTCGGCAGCGAGCCGGAGTATGAGTCGCGCCGCGACGGCGTCCGCTGGCCGCGGCCCGACGACTCCTATCCGCCCTGCGACGTCCTCGAGTGGCGCACGCCGATGACGAAGCTGCTCGCCCGCGTCCCGGACGACGACCTCCTCGCCGTGCTGGAGGCAGCCCGCACCCTCTGCGGCGAGGAGGCGGAGGTGACGCTTGCGGGTGACGCGTTTGTCGAGGTGATTGCCGCCGGTGTCGGAAAGGAGGTTGCGCTCGCCGCGCTGGCGCGGGAGCGGCTCGTCCCGAGCGAGCAGGTGGTCGCGTTCGGCGACCAGCTCACCGATGCGGGGATGCTCCGCTGGGCCGGGCTCGGCGTCGCTGTCGCGAACGCGACGGCGTTCGCCCTCGAGGCGGCCGACGAGGTGACCGCGTCGAACGACGAGGACGGCGTCGCGCTCGTGCTCGAGCGGCTCGCCGCCGACGGTCAGCCGAGCAGCAGCGCGTCGGTCGGCGCGTAGCCGTCGGTCAGGAGCGGCACGTCTGCAATGGGGATGTCCCGCGCCCAGCGGTCCCGAAGCGCTTTCGACAGGTTGGGTGCGCCGGGCGCGCGCGCCTCCCTGGTCTCATTCCAGCTCTCGAGAAGCCGCTGCGGCGACGGCGCTGCACGCTCGGTCGCGACGAGGATGATGTTGCGGATGTCGTCGGGCCGGCGGTCGGCCGCGTTCTCGAAGACGGGATGCAGCTCGACGGTGGGGAAGACGGCGCCGTACGTGCGCCACAGGGCGCGGGTGATCTGCGAGCTGCCTCCGGTGATCGCGCCGATCACGTTGGTCGCGACCACGCCGCCCGGTGTGAGACGGTCGCGCATGAGCTCGACGAACTCGAGGGTCGTGAGGTGGAACGGCACGCCGTCGGAGTAGAAGGCGTCGACCATGATCACGTCGTACTTCTCGTCGTTCCGCTGGAGAAAGCGGCGCCCGTCGTCGACCTCGACCTTGATGCGCGGGTCGCGCGGGAGGTCGAACCACCGATACGCCGTCTCGACGACCTCCGGGTCGAGCTCGACGGCGGTGACCTGGACGTCCTTGAAGTCGCGCCAGACCCGTTTCGGCACCGCGGCCCCTCCGAGCCCGACGACGAGGATCTTCTTCGCGTCCGGCTTGTAGGCGAGCCCGACGTGGAGGTAGTCGCTGTAAGCGAACCGCGTGCGGAACGGGTCGTCGAGCCACATGCCGCTCTGGAACGAGCTGTCGAAGCGCAGGTAGCGCGACTCCTCGTCCTCGACGACGAAGAGGCGGTGGTACCGCGTGTCCCGGGCCTCACGGACGGTGAAGCCGCCCACGGCGAGCGACACCTCAGCAGGGTCGAGCTTGCGTGGGGTGCGGATGTCGCGCTCGCGGTAGAGCGGCGACCAGTTCTGCGCGGCCAGGCCGGTGAGCCGCCCGCCGCTCGTCTCGGGGGCGAGCGCGCCGACCGCGAGGAGCGCCGCGCCCGCTCCGGCGGCGAGCATGGCGGCCGGCATCCAGATGCGCTGAACGACCGAGACGACGGCCGCCGCCGCGAGGAGCACGACGGCCATCATTGCGAGGACCTGGTCGGTGCCGTACTCGGGCACGAGCCAGAACGCGGTGAGGAAGGTGCCCACGATGCTGCCCGCCGTGGAGATCGAGAAGAGTCGGCCGGCGGTGCGGCCGAGCCGGTCGATGGACTTGGCGGCGAGGCGGACGGCGATCGGCGAGACCGACGCGAGCACGACGCTCATCGGGCCGAACAGGAAAATCGCGGCGACGAGGGGGTCCAGCCGCGGGCCGGGATCCAACGAGACGACCTGCTCGAGCACCCACTCGTCGACGACGGGAATCGCGAGCACGAGCACGGCCCCGAGCGCGATCGCGCCGACGAAGAGATACGGCGACGGCCAGCGGTCGGCGAGGACGCCACCGGCCCAGTACCCGATCGCGAGCCCGGTGAGCACCACGCCGATCAGCGCCCCCCACACGTAGAGCGAGCTGCCGAACGTCGGCGCCAGCACGCGGCTCGCCGCGATCTCGACCCCGAGGAGCGCTGCGCCGGAGAGGAAGACGGCGGTGCTCAGAGCAAGCGCGTCGATGGTCGGTCGGCGGCGCTCCATCGGCTCAAGGGTAGATGCGATAAACGCGCACCCAACGGCGACCCCGCTCGGCAGAGTCGCTGCGTGCCTCGAAGGCCGGTTCACGGGCGGTCAGAGACCCGTAGAAACGGGCTTCGACCGGGTATCGGGAGTCGGCGTTAAGAACGCGTTCGGCGACGCTGTCGCCGACCACCAGCCATCGGAAGCCGGCACGCCGGAGCGCCGCGACGTTCCGCCGACGGTCGAACGGTCGCCCCGGGCCCGGGAGCTCGAGCCGGACGACGCGCGGTGGGTCCGGCGGCAGCGTGGAGGGATCGACGGCGATCCGATCGGGCGAGGGCACGTTGCGCTCGACCCAGGTTGCGGCGGCAAGGCGCGGGTCGCGCGGCGAGAGCGCGCGTGCGTCGCCGATCGACCACCAGAGCGGGACGAGCGCCGCCACGAGCGCGGCGCCCGCTAGCCACCTTCCGCGGCCCGCGAGGACGCAGAGGACGGGGACGAGCGGCAGCACATAGCGGTCGAAGTGCGCCTCGACGGGAAGCAGCGAGAGCGCGTACACGACGACGAACGACAGGAGCACGAGGTCACGCCGCGTGTGCCGCCAGGCGGCGATCGCGACACCGGCGAGCCCGACGAGCGCGAGCGGCCCGAGCGTCTCCCAGAGACGCTCGCCGAAGGCGAGGGGCGTCACGGGATCGTCCTCGAAGCCGAGCCAGCCCGCCTGGGCGAGGCGCTGGACGCGCGAGATGTCGCCCCAGGCCGTACCGGCATGAAGCACGACGAACGGGCTCGTGAGCAGGAACGACGCCGCCGCGAGCGCGATCGCGCGCGTGACGCGCCTCCAGTCACCGAAGCCCGCGACGACGAGCGGGACGACGAGGATCACGCCGGGGTACTTCGCAGACGCGGCGAGCCCGGCCGCGACGCCCGCCCATTCGAGCCTTCCCGAGACGAGCAGCGCCAGCGTCACCGTGACGCCGAGCGTGAGGAGGACGTCGGTGACGGCCATGCGCGAGTACGCGACGTGCGTGGTCGCGACGGCGACACCGACGGCGCCGACGAGGCCGGAGAGGCGGCCGTAGCCGACGCGCCCGAGCCACCACGCTGCGGCGACACCCGCGACGCCGACGAGGATCGCGACAGCCCGTGCGGCGCCGTAGGCGGGCTCGTCGAAGCCGACCTGCGACGGTGCGAGGACCAGGAAGAGGAGGCTCGGGTAGTCGTACCAGCCGGGGTCGAGCCCGCCGCCGTGGACGAGCTCCCACGCGCGCGGCACGAGGTTCTCCTCGTCCGGATTGAGGAGCGGCAGCGGCAGGCCGGCGTCGGAGCCGAGCGTGCGGATCGCGGCGGCGACGCCGAGGATCAGGCCAAGGGCGCCGAACCAGACGGCCGACGACGTGCGGCGGACCTCCACCGCGGGCGAGGTCAGACGTCCGGCACGGCGTCGCCGACCAGCGTCGCGACGTCGCCGGCGACGAGCACGGCGTCGACCCCTGCGCGCTCGAGCTCCTCGACGTCCTCCCGCGAGGCGTCGGCGAGCTCCGCGATCGCGAGCTTGCCGGCGGGGACGTCCGGCAGGAGCTCGAGCAGGCGGTCGAGCGGTGCCTGCTCGTCGTCTGCCCGCTCCGCGGTCAGCAGGAGGATCTCGGGGTCGACATGGTCAAGCGCTCGTGTGAGCTCGTCGTCGTCGCGCACCCGCACGACGACCTCGATGCCGAGCTCGTGGCAGCGCTCGACGTGACCGGCGAGGGCGTCGTTCCCGTCGCCGGGCGTCAGGACGACCGCATCGGCTGCGCCGGCGGCCGCGTCCTCCGGGAGTGGCCCGTACGCGAGGAGCGGAAGGTCGGTCTCGGCGCGGAACGCGACCCCGCGCACGACCAGGCCCTCGGCGCCCCCTTGCTGCGCGGCGCGCGCCGCCGCATCGTCGGCGATCTCCACGAGCACGGAGATTCCGTCGCCCTCGGCGATCGCCTGGCTCAGCCGTCGGGCGCTCACGAGCCGATGCTAGTCGATCCCTCGTCAGCGACCCGTCATCGCACGCCGCGTTCCCCGTCCTCGGGGATCGCATACGCTCGCGCAGTGCCGACCGACGTGAAGCGCGTCTGCCTGCTCGGTGCGGAGTCGACCGGCAAGTCCACGCTCGCGCGCGCCCTCGCCGCCCGGTACGGGACGGTCTGGAACCCGGAGTACGGCCGGCCCTACACGCAGATCGGACGGCCCGCGGACGCGCCGTGGACGAGCTGGGAGTTCAGGCACATCGCCCGCATCCACTGCTGGTACGAGGACTTCCTCGCCGAGTCCGCGAGCCGCGTGCTCTTCTCGGACACCGATGCGTTCACGACGGCGCTCTTCCACGAGGTCTACCTCGGCGAGCCCGCGACCGGTTTCGAGGAGCTCGTCGGACGTCCGTACGACCTGCGCGTCGTCTGCGGCCTCGACGTCCCCTGGCGACACGATGGGATCCGCGAGTTCGACAAGCAGCGCCGGTGGATGCACGAGCGGTACCTCGAGCACGCCCGGTCGAGCGGCGCTCCGTGGCTCGTCGTCGAGGGGCCGCTCGAGGAGCGGCTCGGCGCGGCCGCGGAAGCGGTCGACGCCGTGCTCGGCTAGATCCGGCACGCGACGGCACGAAGATGGCGCGAAGATGGCACTGATTCGTCGCCAAGAACGGCAACGAGCTCGATAGAATCGGCAGTGGGTGGTGGGATGGGGTGCCCCGGAGAAGGGGCGACGCGACGCGAGCCGACGATGCCCTCTGCGACCGGGGTCAGCGCCCGATCGGGTGCCACACGGTCTTCAGCTCCATGAAGGCCGCGATCTCCCACGGGCTGCGATCCTCGCGGGCACGCACGACGCGCTTGACGTTCTCGGCTGCGAGCACCTCGAGCGCGGCCACGTCACCGTCCGCCCCCGTGACGTCGATCGCGTTGACGTCCATGTGGGCTGCGAGGACGGGTGCGAGCTCCTCGCGCCTGCCGGTGAGCACGTTGACGACCCCGCCCGGGACGTCCGAGGTGGCCACGGCCTCGGCCAGCTCGATCGCCGCGAGAGGATGGGCGTCCGAGGCGACGACGACGACCGCGTTTCCGCCGACCACGGCGGGAACGACGCGTGCGACAAGGCCGTCGAGCGCCGGCTCAGCGGGCGCAACGACAGCGACGACCCCGGTCGGCTCCGGAATCGTGAAGTTGAAGTACGGGCCGGCCACCGGGTTCGCCGACCCGAGCACTTGCGCGAGCTTGTCGGCCCAGCCGGCGTACCAGACCACGCGATCGATCGCGCGCGCCACCTCGCGGCGCCCGCTGCAGGCCGCGGCGAAGGCCGCCGTGCGCGTCTCCATCGTCTCGGCGAGGCGGTACAGCACCTGGCCGCGGTTGTACGCGGTCGCCGCGCTCCAGCCGCCGAATGCCTTCCGCGCCGCGACGACCGCGTCGCGCGCGTCCTTCCGGGAGGCCCGCGCGACGTTGTAGCCCTCGAGCTCGAGCGTCCGGCCGGACTCCGAGCGCGGAAACGCACCGCCGATGAAGAGCTTGTAGGTCTTCCTGACCGCGAGCCGGCCGCTCATTCGCCCGTCTCCGCGCGGATTACCCGCCAGACGCCCCATGCGAGCGTGCCGATCAGCAGGATCTTCGCTCCGATCACCGCAGCCGGCTGCCGTCGCCCGTCCGTCACTCGAACCTCAGGTACGCCTCGAGCCCGTGCCGGCCGCCCTCGCGGCCGAAGCCGGATTCCTTGTAGCCCCCGAACGGCGACGCCGGGTCGAAGCGGTTGAACGTGTTGCCCCAGACGACGCCCGCGCGCAGCCGATCGGCCATCCAGAGGATCCGCGAGCCCTTCTCCGTCCACACGCCCGCCGACAGGCCGTACATCGTGTTGTTCGCCTTCTCGACCGCCTCGTCTGGCGTCCGGAACGTGAGCACGCTGAGCACGGGGCCGAAGATCTCCTCCTGTGCGATCCGGTGGCTCTGGGCGACGTTGGTGAAGACCGTGGGCGCGAACCACCAGCCCTTCTCGGGCAGCCGGCAGGGAGGCTGGTAGATCTCCGCACCCTCCTCGGTTCCGCTTTGCACGAGCTCGGTGATCCGGTCGAGCTGCGCCTTCGAGTTGATGGCGCCGATGTCGGTGTTCTTGTCGAGCGGGTCGCCGACCCGGAGCGTCGCCATCCTCCGCTTGAGCTTGCGGACGAGCTGGTCGTGGATCGACTCCTGCACGAGCAGTCGAGACCCGGCGCAACACACGTGACCCTGGTTGAAGTAGATCCCGTTGACGATCCCCTCGACGGCCTGGTCGAGCGCACAGTCGTCGAACACGATGTTCGCCGCCTTGCCGCCGAGCTCGAGCGTCAGCGCGATGTCCCGGCCGGCGAGCTCCCGCTGGATCGCCTTCCCGACCTCGGTCGAGCCCGTGAACGCGACCTTGGCAATCCCCTCGTTTCGCACGAGATGCGCACCGGTCGAGCCGTCTCCGGTGAGGATGTTCACGACCCCGGGCGGCACCTCGGCCTGGCGGCACACGTCGGCGAAGAGGAGCGCGGTGAGCGGCGTCGTCTCGGCCGGCTTCAGTACGACGGTGTTGCCACACGCGAGCGCCGGAGCGATCTTCCAGGCCAGCATCAGGAGGGGGAAGTTCCAGGGCACGATCTGCGCGGCGACGCCGAGGGGTCGCGGACGCCGTCCCGGGAAGGCGTACTCGAGCTTGTCTGCCCAGCCCGCGTAGTAGAAGAAGTGCGCGGCCGCCAGCGGCAGGTCGACGTCGCGCGCCTCCTTGATCGGCTTGCCGCCGTCGAGGGACTCGGTGACCGCCAGCTCTCGTGCCCGCTCCTGCAGGATCCGCGCGATCCGGAACAGCACCTTGGCCCGCTCGGCCGGCCGCCACGCGCTCCATCGCTCGAAGGCCTCCCGCGCTGCATCGACGGCGAGCGCGACGTCCTTCGCACCGGCCTGCGCCACCTCCGCGAGCGGCTCCTCGGTCGACGGCGAGAACGTCGTGAACCAGGAGCGCGTGCGCGGCGCGACGTGGTCGCCGCCGATGAAGAGCCCGTACCGCTCCTCGAGCGAGACGATGTCGCGCCCCTCGAGGGACGAGGCGTACTCCCAGCCGCCCTTGACGGGGAGCGTCTCGCGCGACTTCTCGACCGCGCCCATCAGTCGAGCGTGAACTCGTCCGGCGACCGGTAGATGCCGGTGCGCTGCTTGCGGAGCTGGAGGAGCACGTCGTTGAGCAGCGAGGACGCCCCGAAGCGGAACAGGTCGGGTGTCAGCCAGTCGGGTCCGAGCGTCTCGTGCAGGACACAGAGGTACTGGATCGCCTGCTTCGCCGTGCGGATGCCGCCCGCCGGCTTCATCCCGATCACGACGCCGGTCTCGTCGTGGACGTCCCGGATCACCTCGAGCATGCAGAGCGTGACGGGCAGCGTCGCAGCGGGAGAGACCTTTCCCGTCGACGTCTTGATGAAGTCGGCGCCGCCGGCGATCGCGACGAGCGACGCCTTCCGCACGGCGTCGTAGGTGCCGAGCTCGCCCGTCTCGAGGATGACCTTCAGGTGCGCGTCGCCGCACGCCTCCTTGACCGCGACGACCTCCTCGTACACCTGGCCGATCCGGCCCGAGAGGAATGCGCCACGGTCGATCACCATGTCGATCTCGTCCGCGCCTGCGTCGACCGCCGCGCGGACGTCGGCGAGCTTCACGTCGAGCGGCGCCTGGCCGGACGGGAATGCCGTCGCGACCGACGCCACCTTGACGGTGCTCCCGCGAAGCGTCCGTCGAGCAACCGCCACGAGGCTCGGATAGACGCAGACGGCGGCGACGGCGGGGACCGAGGCATCTGCGGGGTCGGGTTGCATTGCCTTGACGCTCAACGCGCGCACCTTCCCCGGTGTGTCAGCGCCCTCGAGCGTCGTCAGGTCCATCATCCGGATCGCAAGCTCGAGCGCGAAGATCTTCGACTCGCGCTTGATCGAGCGCTTCGCGAGCTCGTCGGCCCGCGCCTCGAGCGCGACCGCGTCGACGGCGCCAACCCGAGGCAGGCGTCCGCCTCCCGGGAGCTCGAGCGAGCGCGGCAATGCGACCGTCTGGCTCATGAGCCCAGTCTAGAGCGCATGAGTAGAGTGGCCGCCGTGCAGCTCAAGGCCGACACCAAGGTCGAGCTGATCCGCCACCTGCCGCTCTTCGAGCTGTGCTCGAAGCGGGATCTTCGCCGGATCGCCGCGCTCGCCGCCGAGCGCGAGGTCGCCGAGGGCACCGAGCTGATCCGCGAGGGCGAGCCGGGAACGGAGTTCTACGTCGTCGTCGACGGAGAGGTCGACGTGCGCCGGCGCGGCCGTCGGGTCGCCCGGCTCGGCGCCGGCAGCTACGTGGGCGAGATCGCGCTGCTCTCCCGCTCGCCCCGGACGGCGACGGTCGTCGCCGCGACGCCGCTCCGCGTCCTGACGATCGCCGGTCGCGACTTCGTCGAGCTGCTCGATGCGATCCCCGAGCTCTGGCTCAAGGTTGCCCGCACGCTTGCCGATCGCATCGACGCGGACGAGGCGGCAGAAGCCGGCTAGGCGGCCGCGTCACAGCCCGAGCCGCTCGAGGGACTTCCGGTCGCGTCGCCACCGCGGCCGCACCTTGACCACGAGCTCGAGGTACACCGGGTGCCCGACGAGCGCCTCGACCTCGGGTCGCGCCCGGGTGCCGATCTCCCGGATCATCGCCCCGCGCTTGCCGACGAGGATCCCCTTCTGCGACTCGGTCTCGACGAGGACGGTCGCCCGGACGGCCTTCTCGTCCAGCTCGGAGACCTCGACCATCAACGCGTGCGGCACCTCGTCGCGCGTCAGGTGGAGCGCCTTCTCGCGGATCACCTCGGCGACGCGCTCCTCGACCGTCAGGTCGGTCCGCTGCTCCGGGGGGAAGAGCAGCGGCCCCTCGGGCATCAGGTACACGAGATCGTCTCGGAGCTCGTCGATCCCGTCGCGCACCTTCGCGCTGACGGGATGGAGGGCGTGGAAGTCGCCGAGCTTCGACGCCTCCTTCATCTGCGCAGCGACGTGACCGTGCTTGAGCCGGTCGATCTTGTTGACGACGATGATCACCGGAACGCCCAGCTCGAAAACCCGTCGCGCGACGAACCGGTCGCCCGCCCCGATCCGGTCGCGCGCCGAGACGACGAGGAGGACGGCGTCGACGTCTTCGAACGACGAGTCGACGGTGTGCTGCATACGCTCGGTAAGGGCGTCCATGGGGCGCTGGAAGCCGGGCAGGTCGACGAGCACGAGCTGCCAGCCGTCTCCGTTGACGACGCCGAAGATCCGCCGGCGAGTCGTGTTCGGGACGGTCGACGTGATCGCGATCTTCTCGCCGGCGAGCGCGTTGACGAGCGTCGACTTGCCGACGTTGGGACGACCGGCGACGGCGACGAGCCCGCTCTTCATCTCACAGCTCGAACTGCTCCGGCAGGAGCTGGGCCGGCGTCATCTCCACGATGCGCCCGCCGTTTCGGAACAGGACCCGCTCGACGCCCATCTCTGCGAGCCACTGCCGACAGCCGCCGCACGGCGACGCCGTGATCGCGGCGAGCACGAAGTCTCCCGGCCGGTACCCCTCCGCCACGGCGCGCGAGAAGGCCGTGCGCTCCGCGCAGACGCCGAGTGGGTACGCGGCGTTCTCGACGTTGACGCCTTCGACGACGCGGCCGTCGCGGCAGAGGACCGCGCAGCCGACGTGGAACTGCGAGTACGGGGCGTACGCGCGCGACGCGATCTCGTCCGCTGCGGCGAGGAGCTCGGCGTCGTTCACGCCGAGAACCCCTGGAAGACCCCGAGGGTCACGAGGGCCCCGAGCAGACCGCCCGACGCGACCTCGAGGGTCGAGTGGACGCCGGCCTCGATCCTGGTCTGAGCCACGAGCAACGCCATGATGAAGGCCAGCGACGAGACGAGGAAGCGGTGCTCGGTGTCGTCGACGACGAGCGTGACGGCCATCCAGGCCGCGAACGCCACCGCCGCGTGCCCCGACGGCCACCCGCCGCGGAGCGGAGAGCCACGGCCGGCGAGCGCTTTCATCGCGATCACGAGCGCCGTCGTGAGGACGAGCGCGACGAGCGTGAGCTCGGCCGGGGCCTCCGAGAGCCGGTCGAGCAGGCGCGAGCTCTCGTCGGCCACCTGGCCGGAGAACACGAGGTAGCCGACGGCGAGCGCGTTGACCGCGGCGATCAGGACGGCGCCGGCACCGATGTCCTTCGCGAGCTTTGCCATCGGGTCGAACGACGTCGAGGCCACGTCGACCGCCGCCTCGATTGCCGTGTTGAACATCTCCGCGATCAGCACGAACGCGATCGCCAGCAGAAGTGCGATGAGCTCGAGGCGCGAGACGTCGAACGCCAGCGCGGCGACGAGGACGCCGATCGAGATCAGGAAGTGGATCCGCATGTTCCGCTGGGTGCGGAGCACGTGGATGATCCCCTCGAGCGCGAAGTTGAAGCTCTCGATGATCGAGGGCCGGCCGCGCGGCGCGATCACGAGGGGGCTCCAGGCGGGGTCACGGGTAGGTACGTGCGCTCGCGCGCCTCCATCGCGGTGCCGTGCTCGTGACCGAGCAGGTGGAGAAGACCGTGGACGAGCGGCCAGCGCCAGTCGTCGCCGACGACCTCGGGACAGAGCACGACGTCACCGAGCGCGCGCGGCTCGCCGGGCGGCAGTGGCTCGAGCCCGTCGATCGGAAAGGACAGGACGTCGGTCGGCTCGTCGATCCCGAGGTGCTCGCGCTTCAGGGCGCGCATCTCGTCCTTCTCGACGAACGCGATCCCGACCTCGCCGTCCTCGATCCCCTCGGCGGCGAGCACCTCCCGGGCGAGTGCGGCCGCGCCCGGCTCGTCCACGACGGCGGCGCTTCGATTCGCGACCTCGACCTCGATCATCACCGCAGCCGTGCGGAGCCGGTCTCCTCGGCGTGTCGCTTGTAGGCCTCGACGATCCGCTGGACGAGCTTGTGCCGGACGACGTCCTCGTGCCCGAACTCGACGAAGCCGACGCCGTCGAGCGACCGGAGGATCTCGCGCACGTGAATCAATCCCGATGCCTGCTCGCGCGGCAGGTCGACCTGCGTCACGTCGCCGGTCACGACCATCCTCGAGCCGAAGCCGAGCCGCGTCAGGAACATCTGCATTTGCTCGGGTGTCGTGTTCTGCGCCTCGTCGAGGATGACGAACGAGTCGTTCAGCGTCCGTCCGCGCATGAAGGCGAGCGGGGCGACCTCGATCGTCCCGCGGTCGATGTACGCGTTCAGGCGGTCGGCGTCCATCGTGTCGTAGAGCGCGTCGAAGAGGGGCCGCATGTACGGGTCGACCTTCGCGAGGATGTCGCCCGGCAGGAAGCCGAGCCGCTCCCCGGCCTCGACCGCGGGCCGCGTGAGGATGATCCGGCCGACCTCCCTCTCGGAAAGCGCCTTCACGGCCAGCGCGATCGCGAGGTACGTCTTGCCGGTTCCCGCCGGGCCGATCGCGAACGTCACCGTCGAGGCGCGGATCGTGTCGACGTACGTCTTCTGTGTGACCGTCTTCGGAGCGATCTTCTTGCCGCGGTGCCGCCAGACGACGTCGTCGAACACGTCCCGGATGTCGGCTGCCTGGTCGAGGGCAGCGACGACGGCACCCACGGTGTCGGGACCGATCGCGTGTCCGCCCTCGACGAGCTCGACGAGCTCGTCCACGACCGCCCGCGCCTCGGCGACGCGCGCGTCGTCGCCGTCGAGCGTCAGCCGGTTGCCGCGCAGCGAGATCGAGCAGCCGAGGCGCTCGCGCAGCGCGTCGAGCACGCCGTCGCCCACCCCCGCGAGCTCGGCGGCAACCTCGTTCGGAACGGTGAGAACGTCCTGCACATCGCCAGTGTACGGCGAGGGTCGACGGAGCCCAGGGCGCCGATAATGTTGACCACGATGGCCGCGACACTCGCTCTGTACGACGAGGACTGCGGCCTCTGCACGTCGCTCGCGTCTCGTCTCGCGGCACACGGCGTCACGGTCGCGCCCATCGGCTCGCCCGCGGGCGACCACTGGCTGCGAGACCTCGGCGCCTGCGAGCGGTACAGGACGTTTCACGCGATCGACGCGTCCGGTCGTCGACGTTCGGGCGGCGCGGCTGTTCCGCTCGTGCTCGACGCCCAGGGACATTACGTCTCGGCACGGCTTGCCCGTGCCCTCCCCCGGTTCACGGACGCCGCGTACCGGCTCGTCGCGCGACACCGTGGGACACTTTCGCGGCTCAGCGGTGGGAACGCATGCGCCGTCGGCAGGCGCGCGGAGGTCAGGCGAGCTTCTCGCGGACGAGCTGGCTGAGGGTCGAGCCGTCCGCTCGCCCCGACACCTGTGGCATCACGTCGGCCATCACGCGCCCGAGATCGCGGAGCGACGTCGCGCCGACCTCGGCGATCACGTTGTCGACGATCTCCTCGAGCTCCTCTTCGCTGAGCGGATCCGGCGTGAACTCCTCGATGACGTCCAGCTCGAACTCCTCGCGATCGGCCTGCTCCTCGCGCCCGGCCGCGTCGAACGCCTCCATCGCCTCCATCCGCTTCTTGCGCTCGCGCTGGAGCACCTGGAGCGACTCGTCCTCGCTGAGCGCACGCTGGAGCTCCTTCTCCGCGCCGCGGAGTGCGTTCAGGAGCAGCGAGAGCGCGTCGCGTCGCGCGTCGTCGCGTGCGAGGCGCGCGTCCCGGAGCTCGGTCTCGATGTCGGTGATGATCGTCATTCGAACTCGGGCAGGCTATCGCCCCCGAGGACATGCCAGTGGAGGTGGAACACCGTCTGGCCGCCTCCGGGGCCGACGTTGACGATCACGCGGTAGTCCTCGAGCCCCGCTCGGCGCGCGGTTTCGGCGACGAACCGGAGCATCGCGGCGGCTTCGTCGTCCGGGAGCGACCCGACGTCGCGGAACGTGTCGACGTGCCGCTCGGGCAGGACGAGGAGGTGGGTCGGCGCCTTCGGCGCGATGTCGCGGATCGCGACGAAGCCGCTCGCGACGTGGACGTGGTCGCCCTCCGCGACGAGGCGGCAGAAGAGGCAGTCGGGGTCAGGCGGCAACCGCGAGCACCCCCTCCTGCCCGACGCCGATCGCGTGCGCCCGGACGAAGGCGCCGACCTGGCCGTCGACGAGCCAGGGCGTGTAGTCGTCCGCGTAGCCGCGACCGGGGCGGTCGACGAGGACCCGGTCGGCCGTGCCGACGCGCGACCGCCACCGGCGGCGCGAAAGCTCGTCGGAGAGCGCGCGCAGGCGCGCGCCACGCTCACGCTTGGCCTCCGGTGCCACCGCATCCTCGAGCGCGGTGCGTGTCCCCGGCCTCGGCGAGTACGGGAAGACGTGGGCCTTCGAGATCCCCAGCCGCTCGACGAGCGCGAGCGTCCGCTCGAACGCCGCGTCGCTCTCCGCCGGGAAGCCGACGATGACGTCGGTCGTCAGATTCAGGCCGGCGAGCGGCGCGAGTCGCCGCTCGAACTGGGAAGCCGTGTACCGACGGCCCATCGCACGGAGCACGCCGTCGTCGCCGGACTGGAGCGGTACGTGCAGGTGGGGAGAGACGGCCGGCGTCTCGGTGAGCGCCTGAACCAGCTCGTCGTCGACGTGGTTGACCTCAATCGACGAGAGCCGCAGGCGCTCGAGCCCCGCCGTGGCTCCCGCCTCGCGCACGAGCCGCGCGAGCGTGTATCCGGCCGCCCGGTCGCGGAAGCACCCGAGGTTCACTCCGGTGAGGACGACCTCCCGATGACCCTGGTCGACGCGCCGTCGGATCTCCGCGAGGACGGAGGCGGCGGGCCGGCTCCGTGTCCCGCCGCGCACGAGCGGGATCACGCAGAACGCGCACGAGAACGAGCATCCGTCCTGGATCTTCACGAACGCGCGGACGCGTTCGAGGCGGTGCTCGGCGTTCACACAGCCGATCGCGCCGACGTCGCCGGCGACGAACGCAGCCGCCTCGTCGCCCGTCCGGCGCGTGACGACGACGTTCGCGGCCGCGCCGTCGAACGCGCCGTCGAGGTTCGAGGCACAGCCGGTCACGTAGACCGTCCGCGCCGACCGCGCAGCACGCGCGGCGGCCTGGCGCGACTTCGACACCGCCTCGTGCGTGACGCAGCAGGTGATGACGACCTGGATCTCGCCGCCCTCGTCGACCTCGGCATGCCCGTCCGTGAGCAGCCGCTCACGGATCGCCTGCGCGTCGGCGAACGAGACCTTGCAGCCCAGGAACCGCGTCGAGAACGTCGCCATCGGGGGTCCTGAGATTAGACGGTCGCAGAGGGCAAACGGATTGCGCCGGCGTATCCCGCCACGCCCCGGCACGCGCGATGGCCCTCCTCCCCGACGACCCTCACGATCGAGAGGCGCTGTCTCGCGCAGCGCCCGATCATGGCAGCCGCCGGAAGCGGTCGGCCGCCCACCCGTCGAGCGTCACGGTCTCGAGGTGCGCCCATCCCTCGTGCGACGGCCGCTCGCCGGCGACGTAGCCCGACGTGATCGCCTCGTGCGCGTCCAGTCGCAGGAGAATCGTCTCGACAGGGCGCAGGAGGACGTTGGCGACCGCGAGGTCGGACGGCGGAAGCGAGGCGACCTCGGCGTCCAGCAGCCGGACGTCGACCTCAGCGCTGTTGGCGCTGGCGTTTGCCGCGGTCGTCTCGACGGCGACGGGGTCGACGTCGACCGCGACGACGGGCGCGAACCCGAGCCGGACGCCGGCGATCGCGAGGACGCCGGAGCCGCAGCCCACGTCGAGCAGGGAGGCGCGCCCGGCCGTGGCGGCGAGGAGCTCGATGCAGAGCCGTGTCGTCGGGTGCGCGCCGGTGCCGAACGCACGGCCGGGGTCGATCACCACCGCGCGCGCGGGATCGGGCGCCTCCTCCCAGGGCGGCCCGACCCAGAGCCCGCCGACGGTGACGGGGTGATGGAAGCTCCGCCACGCGTCCTCCCACCCGGGCGGCACGGGCCGCACGACGGCCCCGGGCAGCTCGGCGAGGAGCGCGTCGACCTGCGAGGCGGGGACGTACGCCGCCAGCTCGACCATGTCCCCGTCCACGACCTCCTCGAGCCCGACAGGCACGAGGTCGAGGAGTCGCGCGCGAAGCGGCTCCGCCTCGTCTCCGACGGCGCGGATCGAGAGACGCCGGAAGTGGCTCACACCGGGCCCTCGAGCCGAAAGCGAGAGTGGACCGCCCACGTGCCATCTTCGCGCTCCGCGAGCAGGGTGACGTCGCGCGCGTCGCAGCGGATCGGCAGCAGCGGCTCGAGCCCGCCCCGGAGCTCACGCAGGATCGGCTGCAGCCGCCCCGGATCCTCGGCGACGCCGACCGTGCAGTGCGGCACGGGCTCGAGCGTGGGGTCGCCGTAGGGAGGATGGTCGGGGAAGGCAGCGGACGTGCGGGCGATGAGCTCGAGGAACGGCGCCTTCGGCTCGGGCGCGAGCCAGGCGACCGTTGTGAACGACTCGACGCGCGCGAGCCGGTAGGCGAACGGCGCGAACGGCCGGTAGAGCGCTCGAAGGGCCTCGAGAAGGTCGTCGTCGAGCTCGACGACGGGCACCAGCGGAAAGAGGATCGTGATGTGCGCCGGCAGCCGCCGCGCCACGGACAACGGGTCGTGTCGGCGACGCGACGGCGCGGTTGCCTCCTCCGCGTCGTCCGCGACCACCACGAGGGCGGTCCGCGGCGCCCCGGCGCTCACCGGAACGCGCTCTTCAGCTTCCCGAGGAACCCGTCGTCGTCGTCGCGGTACGCGTCCTCGCCGAAGGTCTCCTCGAGGCGAAGAAGCTCGACGCGCTGCTCCGCGCTCAGGCGCGTCGGGACGCGAACATCGACCTCGACGAGGAGGTCGCCGTGTCGGCCCGTCTCGAGCGAGGGCATCCCGCGGCCGCGAACCGCATGGACGGCGCCCGGCTGCGTGCCCGGCGCCAGCTCGACCTCGAGGGTGCCGGTGGGCGTCGGAACCGTGATCGTCGTTCCGATCGCCGCCTCGACCATGGTGACCGAGGCGCGCGCGACGAGATCGTCCCCCGCGCGGCGAAGGCCGTCCATCGGCCTGACCCCGACCGAGACATAGACGTCGCCCGGCGGGCCGCCGAGAGTGCCCGCGTGCCCCTCGCCCCGGACGCGAATCCGCTGGCCGTCGTGGATCCCCGCCGGGATCTGAAGCTCGAGCGGCACGTCTTCCAGCGTGCGGCCGTCCCCGTCGCAGCGCTCGCACGGCGCCTCGACGATCGTCCCCGCTCCGTCGCAGCTGGGGCAGGTGCCGGAGCGGACCATCTGACCGAGGATGGTGCGCGTCACCTGCTGGACCCGCCCCGCGCCGCCGCAGGCCGGACACGGGGTCGAAGACGTCCCCGGCTCGGCGCCCGTGCCCCCGCAGGGCGCGCACGACCGGGCAGCGCGGACGCTCGTTTCCACGGTCGTCCCGCGCGCCGCGTCGGCGAGGTCGATCTCGACGTGGGCCGCGACATCCGGGCCTCGCGTCGGGCGCGGCCCGCCGCCCGGGCCGCCGCCGAAGAGCGACTCGCCGAAGAAGGCGGCGAAGACGTCCGACAGGCTGCCGAAGTCGGCGTCCATCGGCGCATAGCCACCGGTGCGGAGCCCGGCGTGACCGAACCGGTCGTACGTCCGCCGGCGCTCGGGATCCGAGAGCACCTCGTAGGCCTCCGCGACGGCGCGGAAGCGACGCTCGGCGTCGGGCGCCTCGCTGACGTCCGGGTGGAGCTCGCGGGCGAGCCGCCGGAACGCCCGCTTGATGTCGGCGTGGCTCGCGTCCCGGGCGACGCCCAGCAGCTCGTAGTAGTCCTGCTCGGCGGTTGCCATCAGACCGGCCCGTAGACGTCGTCGACGAGTCGCGAGAGCTCGAACGCGGCGGCCCGTACCGCGCGGATCGCCTTGTCGTAGTCCATGCGCAGCGGCCCGAGGAGGCCGACCGCGCCGAGCGACCGGTTCGGCAGCCCGTACGTCGTGCCCACGTAGGCCGCGCCGCGCAGCTCCTCGCCCTCGAGCTCCGGTCCCACGCGGACGACCGTCCGGTCGGGGTCGAGCGCCTCCTGCAGCAGCTCGAGCACCGCCGCCCGGCGCTCGAGCACCTCGAGGAGGCGCTGGCACGCCTCGAGCTCCGAGCCTCGCACGTCACCGAGCAGGCTTGCGGCCCCTCCCACGTACAGCTCGGTCGCCTGGGCGGCGACCTCGGAGAACGCGGGCCGCAGGATCCCGATGAATGACCGCTCGCGCGTCGACAGGCTCGGGTCCTCGAACGCTCGTCGCAGGACGTTGGCGCTCGCACGGCGTCCGACGACCGTCTCTTCGAGGTACGCGCGCGCCCACTCGACGAGGCCGGGGTCGACGGCGTCCTCGAGCTCGACCAGGCGCTTCGAGACGCGCCCGGACGCGGTGATCACCAGGACGATCACGAGCCGCGGCTGGAGCTGGACGACGTCCACGTGACGGACGGCCGCAGCTTCGAGCGACGGCGCCGAAACGAGCGCGAGCAGGTGCGTCGCCTCGGAGAGGGTCTCCGTCGTGCGCCGCAGCGCCTCCTCGACCTCGCTGCGCATCGCGGTGAGGTCGAGCGGGAAGGGACCGGGACGCCCCTCGATCGCGCCGACGAGATCGTCGGTGTAGACCCGGTACCCATTCTCGGTGGGGACGCGTCCCGCCGACGTGTGGGGGTGCATGAGGAGCCCGATCGTCTCGAGCTCCGACAGCTCGTTGCGAACGGTCGACGAGGAGACGTCCAGGTGCGCGCGCTCGACGAGCGCCCGCGAGCCGACGGGCTGTCCCGTCGCGACGTACTCCTCGACCACGAGGCGCAGGATCTCGCGCTTGCGTGCGCTCAGCTCCATGCCCTCATCGTACGGCCGACGCCCGTTGTCGCCGACGGGCGCCGCCGGGCGCTATCGCTCTTCGTGACGGCGCAGGTGGGGCTCGAAGAGGGAATAGAAGACGGCGTAGCCGGCGCAGCACGAGAACGCGAAGAACGCCGACAGCGCGATCGGCCTTGGGTACGCCAACGGGTCGGCGAGCCCGGACGCGAGCCCACCGAAGATCTTGCCCGGCTCGGTGAGCACCTCCCACGAGTTCCAGCGCTCGTACCGGCCGAGATACACGCCCAGACCGCTCAGCACGAGGGCGGCCATCGCCACCGTCCAGCCCGCAACCCTGCCGACCCGCTCTCCGACGACGGTGTGCACGAGGTAGAGCGACAGGAACCCGAGCACGAGCCCCAGGCCTGCGGCCGCCGCGACGAGGATCGGATCGTGCCAGTAGGTGCCGCTCTGGAGGTCGCCGAGCCAGATCACGTCGGTCGCGATGTACGGCGCGTTCGGGAGGAAGACGAGCCAGATGCCGCCCAGCGCGAGCAGGGTCGTGCTCGACGCTCCGCGCCGGGCGCTGTCGTAGAGGGCGAGCGCGACCACGCATGGGATCCACGCGAGGAACAGGTTCCAGACGAGGTTCGTGAGGTCGAGGCTGTGGAATGCGACCACACGGGTCGCCACGCCGAGCGAGAGCGCGACCGACGCGACGAGCAGCGTCTGAAGGAGCAGCCGCCGGCGCCGACTCGCACCCCCACGTGCAGTCACCACGGGAACCATTGAGGCGATCCTAGCGGGGCACGTGTTCGGGCTTCGTAAGGCGCGCAGGGCGTTCTACCGGCCGCTTCAGGCCAGGATGTCGGCCGTGACCGCGTCGCCGAGCAGGCGGCCGCGCGACGTCAGCCGGATCCCGCCGTCGACGAACTCGATCAGCCCACGGTCGGCGAGCCGCTCGACCGCCCGCGCATCGACCACCGAGTGGAGAACGCCGGCTGCTCCGTCGGGGCCGAGCGCGACCGGCTCGTCGAGCCGGAGCCCGAGCATCAGTCGCTCCACCGCCCGCGTCTCGACGTCCAGGCGCTCGACCTCCCGCGGAGGCGGGGCGCCCGAGGCGAGCGCGCCGACATAGCGGCCGACGGAGGGAAGGTTCCGCCGTCGCTCGCCGGCGAGCGTCGACACTGCTCCGACGCCGACGCCGAGGTAGTCCGACCCGCGCCAGATCCCGAGGTTGTGCAGCGCGCGCAGCTCTCGGTCGCCGTCGCGGCAGAAGTTCGCCGTCTCGTACCAGCGGTACCCCGCACCGGTGAGCGTGTCCACCACGCGCTCGAAGTAGCC
The DNA here is from genome assembly GCA_963814565.1 of uncultured Actinomycetes bacterium. Classification (GTDB taxonomy): domain Bacteria; phylum Actinomycetota; class Thermoleophilia; order Gaiellales; family Gaiellaceae; genus Gaiella. Next base: position 450,644 of record CAWFDO010000015.1, on the reverse strand, counting down.
CTCGAGCGCCTCCGCCTGGCGCGCGAGCGCCGCTCCGTGTGCGTGCGTGAACCGCGTCCCGGGCTTCGCCTCGAGCTCGTAGCAGGAGAGGTGCTCCGGCTCGAGGGCGAGGGCGTCCGAGAGATCCGCGCCGAGGTCGGCGGCGCTCTGGCCCGGAATGCCGTAGATGAGGTCGAGCGAGATGTTGTCAAAACCGGCATCACGGAGAGTGTGGACCGCGCGCCGGATGTCATCGGGTGTCGCACGGCGTTCGAGCACCTCCAGGAGCGCAGGCCGGAAGGACTGGGCGCCGACGGAAACGCGATTGACGCCGTGCTCGCGAAGCACGTTCGCGAGCTCGGGCGTCACCGTCTCCGGATTCGCCTCGACGGTCAGCTCGTCGACGGAAGGAAGGTGGTCGAGCACGAGCGCGAGCGCGCCGGGCTCGGTGAACGTGGGCGTCCCACCCCCGACGAAGACGGTCTCGACGCGCTCGGCGAGCCAGTCCCCCTCGCGCTCGAGCTCCGCAACCACCGCTTCGGCGTACGCACCGTGCTCGTCACGCCGGCCGACGGCGGTGACGAAGTCGCAGTAGCCGCACCGGTGGACGCAGAACGGCAGGTGGACGTAGAGGTGGCGGACGGTTCCTCGGGCCGGGGTGCTGCCGTTCACGGCCTCTGCGGAGCAGAGCCGCACGTCGCGGCACCGGCCGTCCCGCTCACTGCTTCTTCTTCTCGCCGTCGAGGTTGAGCACGGCGAGGAACGCCGACTGCGGGACCTCGACCCCACCGACCTGCTTCATCCGCCGCTTGCCGGCCTTCTGCTTCTCGAGCAGCTTTCGCTTGCGGCTGACGTCGCCGCCGTAGCACTTCGCGAGCACGTCCTTGCGCTTTGCCTTGACCGTCTCCCGCGCGATCACGCGGGAGCCGATTGCGGCCTGGATCGGGACGTCGAACATCTGGCGCGGGATCTCCTCGCGAAGCCGCTCGACGAGCAGGCGACCGCGCTCGTACGCAGCATCGCGATGGGCGATCAGCGACAGCGCGTCGACCTGCTCGCCCCCGACGAGGACGTCGACCCGCGCGAGATTGCCGTCGCGGAACCCCGCGATGTCGTAGTCGAAGCTCGCGTAGCCGCGCGTCCGCGACTTCAGCTGGTCGTAGAAGTCGAGCACGATCTCGCCGAGCGGCAGGTCGTAGGTGAGCAGCACGCGCCTCTCCGAGAGGTACTCCATGTGGTCGAAGCTGCCGCGTTTCTCGGTGCAGAGCTCCATCACGGCGCCGACGTAGTCCTTCGGCACGATCACCTGGGCGCGGACGTACGGCTCCTGCACCTCCTCGATCTCGCGCGGCATCTCGGCCGGGTTGTGGACCTCGAGCCACTCGCCGTTCTTCTGCTTGACGTTGTAGGCGACGTTGGGCGCCGTCACGAGCAGGTCGAGGTCGAACTCGCGCTCGAGCCGCTCGCGGACGATCTCCATGTGGAGCAGCCCGAGGAAGCCGCAGCGGAACCCGAACCCGAGCGCCTGTGACGTCTCCGGCTCGTAGAAGAGGGCCGCGTCGTTGAGCTTGAGCCTCTCGAGCGCGTCCCGAAGCTCGGGGTAGTCGTCCGAGTCGGTCGGGAAGAGGCCGGCGAAGACCATCGGCTTGACGTCCTTGTAGCCCGGCAACGGGCCTGTGGCGCCGCGTTTCCGGAGCGTGAGCGTGTCGCCGACGCGGAGGCGGGAGACGTCCTTCAGCCCGGTGACGACGTAGCCGACCTCACCGGCCTCGAGCGCGTCGACCGGGACTCGCCCCGGCGCCATGTAACCGAGCTCCTCGGCCTCGAAGTCGGTGCCCATCGCCATCGCATGGAGGGCGGCTCCGGTCGACAGGCGGCCGTCCACGACGCGCACGAACGCGATCACGCCGCGGTACTGGTCGTACGAGGAGTCGAACACGAGCGCGCGCGGCGGTGCATCGGCGACGCCCTCGGGCGCGGGGATCCGCTCGACGATGGCGTCCAGGACCTGGTCGACGTTGATCCCGGTCTTGGCCGAGATGCGGACGACGTCGTCGGGGTTGCCGCCGAGGAGCTCGACCACCTCGGCTGCCGCGCTGTCGGGGTCCGCCGACGGTAGGTCGATCTTGTTGACGACCGGCACGATCTCGAGCTCGTTCTCGATCGCGAGGTACGCGTTGGCGAGCGTCTGCGCCTCGATCCCCTGAGCGGCGTCCACCACCAGCACCGCGCCCTCACACGCCTGGAGCGAGCGCGATACCTCGTAGGTGAAGTCGACGTGGCCCGGGGTGTCGATGAGGTTGAGCTCGTGGCCCTTCCAGTGGACGCGCACCGCCTGTGCCTTGATCGTGATGCCGCGCTCGCGCTCGAGGTCCATCGAGTCGAGCAGCTGATCGCGCATCTCGCGCTCGGAGACGGTCTCGGTCAACTGGAGGACACGGTCCGCGAGCGTCGACTTCCCGTGGTCGATGTGGGCGATGATCGAGAAGTTGCGGATCCGGCTCTGGTCCATGGCTGATCGGCGTCGATCGTAGCCGTGGTGCGGGATCCGCCGGTCTCGGGCGAGCCCACGCGTCGTGCGCGCGGAACATGGAAGATGGCTGCATGTGGAGGAAGCTGGACGAGCGAGTCGTCCATTCGGGCTACCGGACGGTGATGGCGCGGCGATTCGCGACACCGCACGGGCTCGAGGAATACGAGATCAAGCTCGAGCCGGACAGCGCCGTGGTGGTGGCGCTGACGGGCGAGCGAGACGTCATTCTGGTCCGCGAGTTCCGCCCGGGCACGGAGGCGTGGCTGCTGGAGATCCCGGGCGGCAATGTCGATGCTGACGAAGCGGCGTCGACCGCTGCGCCACGGGAGCTGTTCGAGGAGACCGGGTATCGCGCAACGCTTCGGTTCGTGGGCGAGCAGCTGGACTGCGCCTATTCCACCCGGCGCCGACACGTGTTCGTGGGCGAGGACGCGTGCCGCGAAGGCCCCTCGTCCGAGGATCTGGAGGTGGTCCTGATGCCGCTCGAAGGGTTCCGCGACCACCTGCGCGGCGGTCAGCTCACCGACGTTGCCGCCGGCTATCTCGCGCTCGATGCGCTCGGGCTCCTGGGCTCGGGCTGATCGACGCCGACGACCGGGTGCACGGGAGATCCTCGAGCGGAACGAGCAGCACTGGGTGATCACACCCCGCGACGGAGCGCGAGCAGCGACCCGAGCTCGCGCACGCCGAGGACGCGGCACGCGATCACGTACGCGCCCGTCGCAATCCCGAGCCCGAGCCCGACTGAGACGATCTGGCCCCCCAGTGAGCGGCCGAGCGCCGAGTCGAGACCCCACCACACGATCGCGGCGACGCCGGCCCCGACGCTGGAGGCGACGAGGATGCGCGCGAGCGCCGAGAGCGTCGCCGCCGCCTCGACGGACCCGCGCACGCGGCGCTGCATGAGCACGAGCAGGACGACCGCGGCAGCGAGGTTGGAGAGCGACGTGGCGAGCGGCAGCCCCCACACGCCGAAGGAGTAGAAGGCGGCGAACAGGGCGACGTTGAGCACGAGGTTCCCGAGCGCGACGTACGTCGGGATCCAGTTCGACTGCAACCCGTAGAAGGCACGGTTGAGGAGCAGCATCCAGCCGTTGAAGACGAGACCGATCGAGAACGCGGCGAGCGCCCCGGCGACGACCGGCGTCTGGTCGGGCGCGAACTCGCCGCGCTCGTATATGAGGCGCGTGATCGGCTCCGCGAGCACTGCGGAGACGATCCCCGCCGGGATCAGGAGAAATCCGATCTGGCGGATCCCCGCGTCGAGCGTGCGACCGAACGCCGGCATGTCCCCGCGCGCGGCAAGGCGGGAGAGCGTCGGGAAGAGCACCGTCGCGACCGCAACCGAGAAGATCCCCTGCGGCAGCATGTAGAGGCGGAAGGCGAGGTCGATCGCCCGCGGCGCCAGGTCGGGGTTGATGAGCCGCGAGGCGAACAATGTCCCGATCAGCGTCGAGACGTTGATCAGGCCGAGCGTCAGGGTCACGGGGAGCATGAGCACGAGGAACCGGCGCACGGCCGGGTCTCGCCAGTCGAACGCGAGCCGGAGTCTCCCGTCGAGCCCGCGCAGCCACGGCACCGGCAAGAGCAGCTGCACGACCGTCGCGAGGACGATCGACCCCGCGTAGACGTACAGCTCGGCGTCCTCGCCGTCGGCCCCCGGGACGCCGAGCACGAGACCGAGGATGATCACGAGGTTCCACGCCACCGGGGTCAGGGCGGGGATCGTGAACTGGTCGTATGCGTTGAGGATCCCGACGACGATCCCCGAGAGGGCGAGGAGGATCACGATCGGGAAGAGCAGGCGCGAGAGCCCGACCGCGAGGTCGAAGTCCCCGCCGGGCGTGCCGAACAGCTCGACGATCAGGGGCGCGGCCAGGATGAACACGGCCGTGAGCCCGGTCGTGAAGAGGAGGACGAGCCAGAAGATCGTCGACGCGACGCGCCAGGCGCGGGCGCGCTCCCCCTTCTCCAGCAGCTCGCTGAACACCGGGACGAACGCGCCCGAGAGCGCGGTGTCGGCGACGAGCGCCCGCACGAGGTTCGGGATCTGGAACGCGACGGTGAATGCGTTGATGCGACCGGCCGCGCCGAACGCGTATGCGGCCACCATCTCCCGCACGAGCCCGAGCACCCGCGACAGCGCCGTGGCGGCGCCGAAGACGGCCGTGGAGCGGGCAAGTCGTCGCCGGTGGGCGCGCTCCTCCGCGAGTGCGGGATCGGGCTCGACGTGCTCGCTCATCCAGGGGAGTTTCGTGAATCCTGCGGCACCCCCTCTGCTACCATCCGCGCGCCCGCTCGCCGCGGGCGCTCTCACGTATGGCGAACATCAAGCAACAGAAGAAGCGCGTGCACATCGCGAGCCGTCAGCGGCTCGAGAACCTGCGCTACCGCTCGACGATCAAGACGCTCTTCAAGCGCCTCGAGACGGCGGTCGAAGAGGGCGACGAGGCCGTGATCAGCGCGGAGCATCGCGAGCTCGTGCGCACGATCGACCGTGCCGCCGCCCGGGGGGCGCTGCACAAGAACACCGCCGCGCGGAAGAAGTCGCAGGCAGCCTCGGCGCTGCAGCGCGTCGCCGCGTAGCGCCTGACGCGCTAGCGGGGCTCTCGAGCGAGATCGGTGATCGCCAGCTGGAGCTCGAGCTCCGGCGCGAGACGGCTGCCGCCCTTCAGCGCGTGGTCGAGCCGGGCGAGGCGGACCGACGCGTCGCGTAGCTCATCGACCGAGAAGCCGTCGGCCTGCCGGGAAAGCTTCTGGGCCGGGAACGGCTTCATCCCGAGCTTTCCGGCGGCGTCCTTCGGGGCAACGCCCTCCTCGAGCAGCCGCTTCATCGCCGACAGCTTGTGGAGGTGGCCGCCGAGCTGTCCGACGAGCCGCGGGATCTCGCGCGGCCGCTGCCCGAGGTCGTTCTCCATCACCGTGAGAGCGGCGACCATGTCGCGCGCGCCCCAGGCGTCGGTGAGCGCCCACGGCGCCTCCTCCCGCGACGGCGTCGCGAGCCGGCGGACCTCGTCGACCCCGAGCGGCTCCCCACGGGCCCACGTCACGAGCTTGTCGATCTCGAGGTCGAGTTGCAGCTTCTCGTCTCCGACGATCTCGCGCAGCGCGTGGCACGCGTCCCGCCCGATCTCGATCCCGCTCTCGCGGAAGCGCTTTGCGATCCAGGCGTCGAGGTCCTTGCCGACCGTGTAGACGAGCACGTCACCGACCTTGGCGACGGCTTTGCCGAGCGGCGAGTCCGCCTTCAGCTCCTCTCCCACCAGGCACAGGACCGTCCCCGGAGCAGGCGCGCGCAGGTAGTCGGCCACGGCCTCGACGTCCGCCGCCTTCCAGCCCCCCGTGAGCCGGTTCCAGTCGCCACGGCGTCCGTCGACCTCGGTGACGAGCACGAGGCGCGCGTCGCCGAGCAGCGACCCGGCGTTGCAGGCCGCGACGACGTCCACGCCGGACGCGCCGCCGCCCGCCGCGACGAGGCGCTCGATCGCACCGGAGTCGAAGCGGCCGCGGAGCCGCTCGAGGGCGACCTCGACCTTCGGCCGATCGTCCCCGCTGATGATGTAGGCGGGCTTCAGCTCCGATCCGGCCACACCGCCAGCCTAGACGATCGATTCCGGAAAGCCGCCCACGGAATCGACCATCACCGCTCGGAGCGAAGCGTGATTCCGCGCCCGTCCGACTCGATCACGATGCGGCCGTCGAGGTCGGTTCGCGCGGTCGTGAGCCCGGGAGCGGCGCCGAGCGCCGCGACCGTCTCGGGCCGCGGATGGTCGTAGTCGTTGCCCTCCCCGACGGAGACGACTGCAAGGCTCGGTCGAAGCGCGCGGAGCAACTCCGGCAGCCCCGGGTCCTCGGAGCCGTGGTGTGCCACCTTGAGGATCTCGACCGGCCGGAGCGGCAGCCTGCGCGTCACGTCGCTCTCGGCGTCCGCCGTGAGCAGCGCGTCCGTCCCCCCGAAGCGCACGTGGATGACGGTCGCGTTCAGGTTCGGGTCCTCGCTCGGCAGCCCCGCGTCGTCCGGCCACAGCACGTCCAGGCGCAGCCGGCCGATCCTGAACGTGTCCCCGGCACGGACCTCGACGACCGGGACTCCGCGCTCGCGCGCTGCCGCGATGGCGTCCTCGTGCTCGGGCCCACGGACCGCGAGCGCCGGATCGAGCACGGTCGCGACCCGGAGGCGCCTGATCACGCTCGCCGCCCCTCCGATGTGGTCACGCTGTGGGTGCGTGAGGACGATCGCCGTCAGCGACCGGATCCCTAGTCGGCGGAGCTGGGCGGCCACATCCGCCTCCGGCGGCCCCTGGTCGACGAGCACCGCTGCGCCGGGCGCCTCGACGAGGATCGCGTCTCCCTGGCCAACGTCCAGGACGGTCAGCCGGAGCCCGCTCGGCGGCGACCAGGCAGGTGCAGGTCGGAACGAGTACGCCGCCGCCGCAAGCGCCAGCGCGACCGAGACGACCCCGGCCGCCGCGCTGCGGCGTCGGTAGCGCGGGAGCCTCCGCAGGATCCAGACAACCGCGACGATCGAGAGAGCCGCCACCAGCGCGACCGGCGAGCGGAGCTGCGCGCTCGGCCACGCCGAGACGACGTCCGCGACGAAGGCGATCCACGCGGCGCACCAGCCGGCGAGCCACGCAAGCGCCGCCGCCGCACCGGGAAGCACGGGCTCGATTGCGGCCGCCGCGAGCGAGAGGCCGATGAGTGGCGGCATCGCCGGCTCGGCCGCCACGTTCGCGGGAACGGTCCAGAGCGCGACGGCGTCGAAGTGGAGCCACACGATCGGCGCCGTGACGACGCCGCACGCGACGGCGACGACGAACACGTCCCAGAGCCTGCGTGGGACGGGATACGCCTCCGGGACCCCGCCGACGCGTGGCAGAACGACGAAGATCGCCGCTACCGCCGCAAACGACAGCTGGAACCCCGGCTCCAGCGCCGACGACGGCAGCCAGCAGAGCAGGACAAGGGCTCCGACCCCGAGCGCGTGCCAGCGGTCGCGCGGACGCGCGACGATCCACGCGAGCGAGGCGAGCACGCCTGCGACCGCGGCACGGACGACCGAGGGCTGCCACCCGACCGCGAGCGCGTACGAGAGCACGACGAGGATCGCGACGCCTTCTCCGGCGAGACGCCCGACGCCGACGACGCGCGCGACGGTGACCACGCCGATCGCGGTGATCGCCATGTTCTGGCCGGAGACGGCGAGGAGGTGCATCAGGCCGCTCGCCTCGAAAGCGTCGCGCTGGGCGGCGTCGATGCCCGCGTCCTCGCCGAGGACGATCCCGGCGAGAAGCGCGCGGCGCTCTCCCGTCGTCCCGCGTGCCAGGGTGCTCTCCACGTGCGCGCGCAGCCGGTCGGCGACGCCACCGATCCCGCCCCGCCGGCCGACGATGCGCATGCCCTCGCCGTGCAGCACGACGTGGACGCCGCGCCGGGCAAGCCAGCCGCGCTCGTCGAAGCCGGTCTCGGGCCCGCGCGGCGCGACCGGCCGCGCGCGCAGCTCGAGCACGGCACCCTGCGGCGGCGCCCGCTCGGGCGGCAGCTCGAGGAGCACCCGCTCACGGAACCGGTTCGTGCCGAACCGGCGCACCTCGGCGGGCACGCGGATCGCGAACGGCGTCGTCCGAGTAGGCCCCGTGACGACGACCTGCGCCGATGCCGTCTCGCCGATCCGGTCTGCGAGGTAGCTCCGGTCCAGGGCCTCGCCGCGCAGCGTGCCCCACCAGAGGCCGGCGAGGAGGAGGGTGACGCCCGCAAAGGCGAGGCGTCGGGTGTCGCTCGCGGCGAGCGCTGAGAAAAGCGCCAGGCACGTCGCAGCGGCGAGGAGGATCGCCGACGGCCTCAGCCACACGGAGGCCGCGAGGCCGACGCAGGTAGAGCCGACGAGAAGAGCCGGCCAGTCCCGCGCCACGACACGCTTGCCGGTCTCCGCGGCGCGCGCTCCGAGCCGGGCGGCGAGCGCCTCGCCTCTCACGGCGTCACGAGGTCGCGGAGCTGCTCGACCCGCGCCGGCCCGATCCCGGGGATCGCGTCGAGGTCCTCGACCGACCGGAGCGGCCCGTGCGTCGCGCGCCAGTCCACGATCTTCTGGGCCGTGACCGGCCCGATCCCGGGAAGCTCGTCGAGCTGCTCGACCGTGGCCATCGCCAGGCTGACCTTCGTGCCCGCCGACGGAGCAGCGGCCGGTGCCGAGCCCGGCGGCCCGCGGCGCGGAACGACGACCTGCTGGCCGTCCGCGAGCGGTGCCGCGAGGTTCACCAGGGACAGGTCGGCGCGAACTGTCGGCCCGCCCGCTCGCGCCAGAGCATCCGCGACGCGGGAGCCCTCCGGCAGACGGAAGAGGCCGGCGCGCCGGACTGCACCGACGACGTGGACGACGAGCCGCGGGGCCGCGGCGGCGCCCGCGTCACTGCCTTCGAGCGGGGCGATCCGGGCGGCGGTCGCCGGCCCTTCGCTCGCTCCGACGCCGGCAAGTCTCGAGCCGGCGACGCTCAGAAGCGCGACGAGCGGCACGACCACCAGGGCGAGCTGCGTGCGGGTGAGAGTGAGCACACCGCAAGCGTCGCGACCGATCCGTCACGGGTGTGTGCCGACTTCGTGCCAACTCTGTGCCGCCGTCGCAGCGCGCTCCTGCGGCGCGATGAGCTACACGACGATGTTGACGAGCCGGTCCGGCACCACGATCGTCTTCCGTGGCTCGCCGTTCACGTGCGCACGCACCCGCGCGGACGCGAGCGCGAGCGACACGAGCTCGTCTTCCGGCGTCCCGGCGGCGACCTGCAGGCGATCCCGCAGCTTTCCGTTGACCTGCACGACGACCTGCAGCATGTCCTCCGCGACGAGCGCCGGATCCGCCTCGGGCCACGGCTGCTCCCGGAGCCGCTCGTGCCCCAGTCGCTCCCACAGCTCCTCGGCGACGTGCGGTGCATACGGCTGCACGAGGGAGAGCGCCGTCTCGGTCGCGAAGCGAACCTCGCCGGCGTGCGCCGGGTCGTCCTTCACCCGGTAGATCTCGTTCACGAGCTCGAACAGCGCGGCGATCGGCGTGTGGAACTGGAAGCGGCGCAGGATGTCGTCGGAGACGCGATCGATCGTCCGGTGCGCCGTGCGGATCAGCGCGCCGTCCGGCGGCTCCTCCACCGGGCCGCGAGACGCGACCTCGAGCGCGAGCCGCCAGATCCGGTCGAGCAGGCGCGCGGTGCCCTCGATCCCTGCGTCACTCCACTCCTTGTCGTGCTCGGCAGGCCCCATGTAGAGGATGTAGAGCCGCAGAGCGTCCGCCCCGTGCTCCGCGATCGCCTCGTCCGGGGCGACGACGTTGCCCTTCGACTTCGACATCTTCGCGCCGTGCCGGTAGATCATCCCCTGCGTGAAGAGGCGCGAGAACGGCTCGCGGAAGCCGAGCAACTCCATGTCGTTCAGCGCCTTCGTGAAGAACCGCGCGTACAGGAGGTGGAGCACGGCGTGCTCGACGCCGCCGATGTACTGCTTCACGGGGAGCCAGTAGTCGACGATCTGCTGATCCCAGGCCGCGTCGTCGTTCCTGGCGTCGGCGTAGCGCAGGAAGTACCAGGACGAGTCGACGAACGTGTCCATCGTGTCCGTCTCGCGGCGCGCGGGACCACCGCACGAGGGGCACGTCGTCGCAACCCAGTCCTCGGCCGCGGCGAGTGGCGAGCGGCCTTTCGGCAGGTAGTCGTCGATCTCCGGCAGGAGCACCGGCAACTGGCTCTCGGGCACCGGCACGACCCCGCATGTGTCGCAGTGCACGATCGGGATCGGACACCCCCAGTACCGCTGGCGCGAGAGCAGCCAGTCACGCAGTCGATAGCCGATCGTCGCCTCGCCCAGCCCGCGCTCGGCGAGCCAGGCCGTGATCGCGCGCTTCCCCTCGGGCGTCGTCAGCCCCGTGAACTCGCCCGAGTCGACGAGCACCTCGTCGTCGGTGTGGGCGACGTACGCCCCGGAGTCGGCAGCGGCCCCACTGCCGTTCGCCGGCGCGACGACCTGGCGGATCTCGAGGCCGTACGTCTCCGCGAACGCATGGTCGCGCGCGTCGTGTGCCGGGACGGCCATGATCGCGCCCGTCCCGTACTCCATGAGGACGTAGTCGGCGACCCAGATCGGGATTGCCTGGCCGTTCACCGGGTTGACGGCGTGGCGGCCGGTGAAGACGCCGTCCTTCTCCTTCGTCTCTCGCTCGACCGTCGAGCGCGCGGCGGCATGGCGGACGTACCCGGCGACCTCCTCCTCGTGCTCCGACCCCGCGGTGAGCTCGGCGATCAACGGATGCTCGGGCGCGAGCACGAAGAACGTCGCGCCGAACAGCGTGTCCGGCCGTGTCGTGAAGACGGGCAGCTCCTCGTCCGAGCCCTGGACGGTGAACGTGACCCGGGCGCCCTCCGAGCGGCCGATCCAGTTGCGCTGCATCGTCAGCACGCGCTCGGGCCACGACTCGAGCGTGTCCATCTCGTCCAGCAGCGCGTCGGCGTACTCCGTGATCTTGAAGAACCACTGGGTCAGGCTTCGCGACTCGACCTCGGCGCCGCAGCGCTCGCAGCGGCCGTCGATCACCTGCTCGTTCGCGAGCACCGTCTGGTCGTTCGGGCACCACTTGACGGGCGCCTCGCGGCGGTAGCTCAGGCCGCGCTCGAAGAAGCGAAGGAACAGCCATTGTGTCCAGCGGTAGTACTCGGGCTCTGCGGTCGACACCTCCCGCGACCAGTCGATCGCCCACCCCATCCGCTTCATCTGGCGGCGGATCGACTCGATGTTGCGATCGGTGATCTCGCGGGGGTGGCCGCCCTCCTTGATCGCCGCGTTCTCGGAGTTCAGGCCGAACGAGTCGTACCCCATCGGGCGCAGCACCGTGTACCCCTGGCGGCGCCGGATGTGCGTGAACACATCACCGAGCGTGTAGTTGAAGACGTGCCCCATGTGGAGATCGCCCGACGGGTACGGCAGCATCTCCAGGACGTACGTCGACCGGAGGTCGGCGGCCGAGCCCGGATCCGGATTGGGGACGCTGAACGCCCCTTCGGCGGCCCAGATCGCCTGCCACTTGGCCTCGATCGCGTCGGGGTCGTACCGCTCGGTGTCGCTCGCTTCCATCGGTCCTCGTTTGTCTCCTGGAACGAAAAAGCCTCTCGAATCGAGAGGCTCAGAGGGAGTCGCCGCGGCTCTCGCCGCGTTTCCTCCCTGGGCTACGTGAGAAGCTGCTGCACGATTTCCACTGTAACAGGCACGATCGGCCGGTGCCAGATCTCTTCCCGGACTCCGCCAGGCTCGAAACCGGCACGTTGACCCTCGGCGCAATTGGCGCGGAGGAGCTCGCGGAGGCGCACGGCACGCCGCTCGTCGTCCTCTGCGAGGAGACGATCCGCGCCCGCGCTCAAGCGCTCCGCAACGCCGTGGGCGATGGGCGCGTCTTCTTCGGGGCGAAGGCGTTCCCCAACGTCGCCCTGCTCCGCCTCCTTCGGGCGGAGGGCATCGGCGCGGACGTGGCCGCGGCCGGCGAGCTCGCATTCGCCCGCGCAGCAGGGCTGACGGGCGACGAGCTCGTCGTCCACGGGAACAACAAGGACACGGCCTTCCTGCGACAGGCGGCGGCCGAGGGCGCCCCCGTCGTGCTCGACGCGCCGGACGAGGCCGCGCTGGCGGCGGAGGCCGGCGTCGAGCGCGTGCTCGTCCGCGTCACGCTCGGCGTCGACGCCGACACCCACGAGGCGATCCGCACCGGGCACCATGGCTCGAAGTTCGGGTTGCCTCCCGACCTCGCGCGAACGCTCGTCGCGGACGCGCTCGACCGCGGACTCGACGTGCTCGGCGCGCACGTCCACGTCGGCTCGCAACTCGCGGACTTCGACGCCCAGGCCGAGACCATCGTGCGGCTCGCGTCGTTTGCCGCGCGGTGCCGCGACGAGCTCGGCTGGGTGGCGCGGGTCGCGGATCTCGGCGGCGGCTTCGGGATCCGGCACCACCCGGACGACGACGTCCCCGAGGCGGCAAGCCTTGCGGCGAGCGCTGCGACGACGGCCCGGACGGCATTCGCGGAGGCGGGCCTGCCAAAGCCCGAGGTGTGGCTCGAGCCCGGCCGGAGCCTCGTCGGGCCTGCCGGCGTCACGCTGTACCGGGTCGGGAGCGTGAAGCGGCTGTCCGGGCGGACCTGGGTCGCTGTCGACGGCGGGATGTCCGACAATCCCCGCCCGCAGCTCTACGACGCGCGCTACACCGCGCTGTCGGCAACGCGTGCCGACGAGCCGGCCGACGAGGTCGTGAGCGTCGCGGGCATGCACTGCGAGTCGGGCGACGTGCTCATCGACGACGTCACGTTGCCGCGGCCGCGGCGCGGCGACCTGCTCGCCGTCCCGGCGACCGGCGCCTACACGCTCGCAATGGCTTCGAACTACAACGGCGTCACGCGGCCGGCGGCCGTCCTCGTCCGGGATGGGACGGCAACGGTCATCCGTCGACGTGAGACGATCGACGACCTCCTGCGGCACGAGGCCCGATGAGCGCGCTGCGGACGGCCGCCGTGCTCGTTCCCGTGTATCGCGACGACGAGGGAGACCTGCGCGTCGTCCTCGTCGTGAGGGCCGACGACGGCGGCCTCCACGGCGGACAGCTCGGGTTGCCCGGCGGGAAGCCGGAGCCCGGAGATGCGGACCTGCGTGCGACGGCGCTCCGCGAGGCGGAGGAGGAGGTCGGGCTCGATCCGTCGTCCGTCGACGTGGTCGCGGAGCTCGCTCACGTCGACACGAGTGTGACCGGCTGGCGCGTCCATCCGTACCTCGCGCGGATCCCCGCCGACACGTCCTGGCGGCTCCAGCAGGCGGAGATCGTCGGCGTGCTCAGCCCCTCGGCCCGCGCGCTCGCCGACCCGACTGCCCGCGGCATGCTGCCGTTCTCGTCCCTGCGCTTCCCCGAGCCGATGCTCGTCGACGGGATCGACGTCGACGGCCACGTGCTCTGGGGGATGACGCTCCGGCTCCTCGACGACCTCATCCCCCGGTTGCTCGCGGGCGAGTGGGAGGTCTGAGGCGCACCTTGCCCAAGGGACCTCCGGCCGGTCTTCGAGCGGCTTGGCCCGCGGTCGAAGTTGCTTCGGGGCCGGCGGTAGCCGCCCTCCGAGCACTCGTCACCGCTCGGATGCGGTCTCCCGAGACTCGGCCCAACCTCCCCCAGGGGCACTCCCGTGTCCCTGATGTCACGCTATCGGAGCCCCCGTCACGGATGGGTCACGGCTTCGCGCCGTCTTCGTGTCGTTTCGCGCCGACGCCACGGAACCCGCAGCTCGAATGCGTGTTGTGAGCGGGCCTACTCGATCGTCGGGAGGAAGGTCGTCTCGCCCCGCTCCGGCGGCGTGCCGTAGATGAAGAGGCGGACCTCATCCTCGCTGCGGTTCGAGAGCTGCAGCGCCGTGCCAGGCTGGACGACGAGGACGCTGCCGGGACCGAGCTCGTGCCGCTCGGGGTCGTCGCCCTCACCCATGTGGATCGTGAGAGCTCCCGCGAGGACCACGAAGACCTCCTCCTGGACGTGGTCGATGTGGCGCCGCCCCACGGAGCCCGGCGGGTAGCGGAAGAGGTTCGCCCGCGAGCCGGCCATCGCGTCCGAGAGCTCCGAGACGAGCCGCGGATCGCCCTCGCGCCGCGGCTTCCACTCGAGCTCGTCGAACGGGAACACGGTGTAGCCCACGGCGGAATCCTCTCACACCCCTCACCGCCTGACGATCTCGACGACGTCCCCGTCCGCGACGATGTGGTCGCGTCCGACGCGCTGGCCGTCGAAGCGGGCGGACGGCCCCCACAGAAGCGCCCCGGTGCACGACCGGCCGACGTCGTGATGGACGAGGTCCGCCACGTCCGCGACCGTCGAACCGACGGAGAGCGCGAACGGCTCGTCGTCGACGAGCCCGTCACGCCGCGGGTAGACGCGGATCAGGCCCGTGAGGCGCCAGATCGCCTCGCGCAGCCGCTCGAGGCTCGCGTCGTCGAGGACGGAGACCGCGATCACCTCCATGTCCGTGGCGGTGCCGAGATCGGGCTCGTCCACCTCGTCGGCCTTCGTGAGCGCAAGAAGCGCGGGCTTCTCGATCCCCGCGGCCGCAACCTCCAGCCGGACGACGTCGAGCGTGGCGGGCGGCTCGTCGGCGGCACAGCAGAACACGATGCCGTCCGCGTTTCGGAGCACGCCGAGGAGCGCGCGGCCGCCGCCGCGGTCGTCGTGGGCGCCCTCGATCAGCCCGGGTATCTCCACGAGCTGCACGAGCACGCCGCCGATCCGCGTCAGCGCGGGTACCGGCCGGAGCGTCGTGAAGGCGTAGTCGCCGGTCTTGATCTGGATCTGCGACAGCGCCTGCAGCAGCGATGACTTGCCGGCGTTCGGCGGCCCGACGAGTGCGATCTGCGCCGCACCCTCCCGCCGGACCTGGATCGAGTCGCGGTGCAGGACCTTGCCGCGAACCCGCGTTCGCTCGAGCTCTCCCTCGAGCCACTTGCGCAGGTCGGCGTACGGCCCGTTGCGATACCCCGGCAGCTCCTCCAGCAGGCTGCGAATGGTCGCGACGCGCTCCGATCCCTCCTTCCCGACGAGGCGGCGCTTCGCCACCTCGGCGAACGTGCGATGCGGCATCGGCATCGCATCCTCCTTCCGGTTGTGCGGGAAGGAGCACGCGGTCGGTAGGCCGTCGACGACGGCTGCTCGTCCGCGCCCTGTCCCGCCGCTTCCCTGGACGCCTGTTCCGGAAGCGGCGGCTCAGCCGTTCTGACGCAGAACGGTCGCTCGCCAGGTTTCGAGGCGGGTCATGGCGCGCACTCTACGGCCACGGAGGACGCGTGACGGTGGGGCTTTCCGTACCTCCGCGGCCCGACGCGCGCCCTCTAGGGTTCCGTGCATGAGCTTCACGGTCGCCGCGGCCGCCTACGACCGCTTCATGGGTCGCTACTCCGCCCCGCTCGCGCCCCTCTTCGCGGATCACGCCGGCATCGGCGCCGCACGGCGCGTGCTCGACGTCGGCTGCGGGCCCGGGGCGCTGACCGGTGAGCTCGTGAGCCGGGTCGGAGCGGACGGCGTCACGGCCGTCGACCCGTCGGAGCCCTTCGTCGAGGCGGCGCGAGAGCGGCATCCCGGCGTCCGCGTGGAGCGGTCGCCCGCGGAGCGCCTGCCGTTCGCCGACGCGACCTTCGACGCGGCGCTCGCGCAGCTCGTCGTCCACTTCATGGCGGACCCCGTAGCCGGCCTCGGCGAGATGGCCCGCGTCACCGGCGAGGGCGGCATCGTGGCGGCGTGCGTCTGGGATCACGCCGGTGGGCGTGGGCCCGTCAGCGCCTTCTGGGACGCGGCCCGCTCGCTCGACCAGGACGTCGTGGACGAGTCACGCCTCGCCGGCGCGCGCGAGGGGCACCTCACCGAGCTCTTCGTCGAGGCAGGGCTTCGCGACGTCGACGAGAAGCCGCTCGAGATCGGCCTCGAGCACGCGTCATTCGAGTCCTGGTGGGAGCCCTACGAGCTGGGCGTCGGTCCCGCGGGCGACCATGTCGCGCGACTCGGTCCCGAGCAGCGGGACGCGCTGCGCGAGCGCTGCCGCGCGATGCTGCCCGTCGCGCCGTTCATGCTGACCGTGCGCGCCTGGTCTGCGCGCGGCATGGTCTAGCGACCCCCGGACACGTCGAGCAGCGCCCCGGTCGTGTACGAAGCGGCGTCGCTCAGGAGCCAGACGATCGCCTGGGCGACCTCGTCGGCCCTTCCCGCGCGGCCGACGGGGATGAGCGGGGCGAGCAGGGCGGGACGATCGGGCCGTCCGGTGCTCGCGTGCATGTCGGTCTCGATCACCCCCGGCCGGACGGCGTTCACCCGGATGCCGTCGGTCGCCATCTCCCGGGCGAGCCCGAGGGCGAGCGTGTCGACCGCGCCCTTCGTGGCGGCGTAGTCGACGTACTCGTCGGGTGAGCCGAGGCGCGACGCCGCCGAGGAGACCAGGACGATCGACCCCCCGCGCCCGCCGCGGCTCGTCGCGAGGCGCCGCGCCGCCTCGCGCGCGCAGAGCAGCGCGCCGATCAGGTTGACGTCGACCGTCCGCCGAATGCGTTCCTCCGCCATGTCCACGAGACGCGAGGGCGGACCCGCGATCCCGGCGTTGACGACCGCACCGTCGATCGGTCCGAGCGCCGCCTCTGCGACGTCGAACAGGGCGACCACGTCCGCTTCGACGGCGACGTCGCCCGCGGCCGCGACCGCACGTCCTCCGGCCGCCTCGATCTGCCCGACGACGGTCTCGGCAGCCGTTCGGTCGTCCCGATAGCCGACGCCGACCGACCAGCCCATGCCGCCGGCCTGGAGCGCGACTGCGCGCCCGATGCCGCGGCTGGCGCCGGTGACGACGATCGTCTTCGACACGGGCTACCCGTCGCCCGTCCGGCTCGCATGACGACGCCGCAGCTCGTCCTCGACGGCCGACGGCTGTAGCCCCCGGGCGGCGAGGAGGACGTACGAGTGGAACCAGAGGTCGGCCAGCTCCTCGACGAGCCGCTCGTCCGACTCCGTGACGGCGGCGAGCGCCGCCTCGACGCCCTCCTCCCCCACCTTGCGCGCGGCCGCCGCCGCTCCGCCCTCGAGCAGGGCGGCGACGTAGGACCCCGCGGGACGCGTCGCCGCCCGCTCCGCGACGATGCGCCAGAGCCAGGGCGCGAAGCACGACTCCGCGCCCGTGTGGCAAGCGGGGCCGCTCGGGCGAACGCGGTAGAGCAGCGCGTCGCCGTCGCAGTCGTCGGCGATCTCCTCGACCGCCATCGTGTTCCCCGATGTCGCGCCCTTGTGCCAGAGCTCGCTGCGGGAGCGGCTCCAGAACCAGGCCTCCCCCGTCTCGCGCGTCCGGCGGAGCGCCTCCTCGTCGGCGTACGCGAGCATCAGGACGCGGTTCGTCTCGACGTCCTGGACGATCACGGGCGTCAGCGTCCGCGTCAGATCCGAATCGGCCACCCCGCCCCCTTCAGCTCGGCCTTCAGCTCCCCGAGCCGCTCGGGACGCTCGTGGACGATCGACGCGACGAGCGCGGCCTCGGCGCCCGCCTCGAAGGCGTCGGCGAGATGGCGAGTCTCCCCTGCACCGCCGGAGGCGATCACCGGAACCTCGACCGCCTCCACCACCGCTCGCGTGAGCGGGAGGTCGTAGCCGGCGCGCGTGCCGTCGGCGTCGATCGACGTGAGGAGGATCTCCCCCGCTCCGCGCTCGACCGCCTCGCGCGCCCAGTCGACGGCGCCGCGTCCCCGCGGCTCGCGCCCCGCGTGCGTCACGACCTCGCCGCCCCGGGCGTCGATCGCGCAGACGACCGCCTGCGACCCGAACTCCGCCGCGAGCGTCGTGAGGATCTCCGGGTCGTCGAACGCGGCACGGTTGATCGCGACCTTGTCCGCTCCGGCGAGCAGCAGACCGCGGGCATCGTCGACGCCCGTGACGCCGCCGCCGGCGGTGAACGGGATCGTCAGCTCGTCCGCGGCGCGCCCGATCACGTCGAGGATCGGCCCGCGGCCTTCGAGGGTCGCCGTGATGTCGAGGAAGACGAGCTCGTCCGCGCCGAGCTCCGAGTAGCGCCGCGCGAGCTCCACGGGCGCTCCCATCTCGCGGAGGTTCTCGAAGTTGACACCCTTGACCACTCGGCCGTCGGCGACGTCGAGGCAGGGGATCACGCGCTTCTTGACCATCGCAGGAGGTTCTCGAGGACGCGGGCGCCCGCCCCGGCGCTCCGCTCCGGGTGGAACTGGACGCCGGCGACGGGGCCCGACTCGACGGCGGCGACGACAGGCCCGTCATGGTCCACGGTCGCAGTCGCGACCCTCTCGTCGGAGGGCTGAGCCGCGAAGCTGTGGGCGAAGTAGACGTCCGCTCCGTCGAGCCCGTCGAGGACGGCACTCGAGCGCGTCGCCGAGAGCGCGTTCCACCCCATGTGCGGCACGCGCCGCGCGCGGATGCGTCTGACCGGCCCCGCCAGCAGGCCCAGCCCTTCGCCTCCCTCCTCGCTTGCCTCGAACAGGAGCTGCATTCCGACGCAGATCCCCGCAACGGGTCGACCGGCGGCGACGCGGGAGCGGAGCGCGTCGTCGAGTCCGTTGCGCGCGAGCCCTGCCGCCGCGCTCTCGACGTGGCCGACGCCGGCGATGAGCGACAGGGGCGCGTCGAGCACCTCGTCCGGGTCGGTCGTGACGACGGGGTCGACACCTGCACGCGCAAGCGCGGACGAGAGCGAGCGGAGGTTGCCGGCGCCATAGTCGGCGATCGCGACCTTCACGCGGCACCCTTCGTCGAACGGATCCCGTCGCCGGCGAGCGCGACCGCGTGGCGGAGTGCCTGCCCGAGCGCCTTGTATGCCGCCTCTGCGACGTGATGGTCGTCGCTGCCCGCGGCCTCGACGTGGACCGTGCAGCCCGCCTCGATCGCGAAGCGCTCGAGCGCGTGCGCGAGCAGGGACACGGCCAGCGCTCCAACCCGGTCGCCTCCGAACGAGAGTGCAATCTCTGCATGCGGTCGTCGTACGAGGTCGACCGCGGCGGTGGAGCGCGCTTCGTCCATCGGCACGACGGCCGATCCGTAACGGGCAACGCCGTCGCGCGACCCGAGCGCCTGCGCGAGCGCAGACCCGAGGGCGGCGTGGACGTCTTCGACGGTGTGGTGCTCGTCGACGTCGAGGTCGCCTGCCGCGGCGAGCTCGAGGTCGAATCCGGCATGGAAGGCGAGCAGCGTCAGGAGGTGGTCGACGAACCCGATCCCCGTCTCGACCCGCGTGCGCCCCGTGCCGTCGAGCGAGAGCGTCAGCCGGAGCGCGGTCTCGGTGGTCGTTCGCAGCACGGTCGCCTCGCGGCCGGCCGCTTCGCCCGGCTCGGCGCCGAGGGCTCGGAGAAGCACGTCGTTCTCGCTCGGGCGGCGAATGCTGACCCGGATGCCCTCCGGAAACGCGCGCACGACCAGACCCTGCCGCTCCAGCGCCTCCGCGAGCGGCTCGCTCGTGCGTAGGTAGACGAAGTTCGTGGCGGTCGGCTCGACGTCGAAGCCGGCATCGGCGAGCGCAGCGCGCACACGCTCGCGCTCGACGATCGTCGCCTCGACGTCGCCGAGCCTCGGATTCCGCAACGCGCCCGAGGCGATCGCAGCCGCCGGCCCGGCGATGGGCGCCGGCGCGCGCCGCTCGGTGAGCAGCGCCGCCGTGTCCGGGTGCGCGAGCGCGTACCCGACGCGCAGAGAGGCGAAGCCGAAGGCCTTCGACAGCGTCCGCAGGACGACGAGGTTCGGAAGCTCGTCGACCCAGGGTGCGCACGAGCGCGCGCCGTACTCGACGTACGCCTCGTCGACGACGACGATCGACCGCGGTGCATCGCTCGGCCAGCGCGACGATCTCCTCGGGCTCGACCCAGCCCCCGGTGGGGTTGTCGGGGTTGCAGACCCAGTGGAGGTCGGCTTCCTCCCCGGCGGCGACGACGTCCGCCCCACGCAGCGTGGTGGCGATCCGGTACAGCGCGTACGTCGGAGCCGCGACCGCCGCGCGCCGACCCGGCCCGAGGAACACCTGGGCGAGCAGGAGGATGAGGTCGTCGGCCCCCGCGCCGACGACGACGTGCTCGGAGGAAAGGCCGACGTAGGACGCGGCAGCTTCCCGCAGCTCACGGTAGGTCCCGTCGGGGTACTCGTTGAGCCGGGCCATGCTCTGGGCGAGCGGCACCTGCGGCACGCCCGGAAGCGCCGGCGTGTTCTGGTCGAACTTGAGGACGGCCTCCCGAGGGACGCCGTGTCGCTCGGCGACCTCGTCGACCGCCGGCGACCACGCGTACGGCGCGTAGCCGGGGCCGACCGGCTGGGCGATCTCTCGCGCGAAGCTCATGCAGCTGCTGCCGCGTGTAGCGGGAGCCCCTCGACGCGGGCCAGCGGCCCGACGACCTCGGCCGCGCGCCGGGCGCCGTCGGCGGTCGCCGTGACGACCTGGAGCGGCTTGAGGAATGCCTCGACGCCGAGCCCGCCGGTCGACCGGGCGAGGCCGCCGGTCGGGAGGACGTGGGTTGCACCGGCGGCGTAGTCACCGACGACCGACGAGCATCCGACGAACACCGACCCGGCATTACGGATCCGCGGCAGGAGCGCGTCTGCGTCGGCGACGTGCAGCTCGAGGTGCTCGGGCGCGTACTCCTCGGCACGCTCGACGGCGGAGTCGACCGACTCCACACGCTCGACGCGGACGTTGGCATGCCCCTCGACGAGGGCGACGACCGCAGCGGCCAGCGCCGCGTCGGGGGTGAAGAGAATCGCCTCGCTGTCCGCTCCGTGCTCGGCCTGCGCGAGCAGGTCGGCCGCGACCCGGGACGCGTCCGCGGTCGCGTCGGCGATGACGACGACCTCGCTCGGGCCGGCCGGGAGATCGATGCGCACCTGACTCGAGACGAGGAGCTTCGCCGCCGTCACGTAGGAGCTCCCGGGCCCGACGATCGCGTCGACCGGCTCGATCGTCTCGGTGCCGTACGCGAGCGCCGCCACGGCCTGCGCGCCGCCGACCGCGTAGACCTCGTCGATCCCGAGCTCGCGCGCGACGACGAGCGTCGCGTCGGCGGGATTCGGCGTCACGACGGCGAGGCGCCGGACGCCCGCGACGAGCGCCGGCACCGCCGTCATCACGAGCGACGACGGCAGCGGCACCCGCCCGCTCGGCACGCAGAGACCGACGGCGTCGAGCGGCACCCAGCGTCGCTCCGAGACGATGCCGGGCGCCGCCTCGACCGACGTGTCCGCGGGCCGCTGCGCCGCGTTGAAGGTTCTGACCGCGTCGATCATCCGACGCAGCGAGTCGAGCACGTCGTCCTCGACCTCGGCGGCCGCAATGCGCCCGGCGTCGACGCGGATTCCGTCGTCCCGGGCGCCGTCGAGGCGCTCGGTCCACTCGAGCAGCGCGGCGTCGCCTCGTTCGCGGACGTCCGCGACGATCGGAGCCACGACGGCCAGCGCCTCGTCGAGCGCCGCGCTCCTCACGCGACGAGCCGCTCGATCGGCAGGACGAGGATCGACGTCGCGCCCGCGTCGCGCAAGACCGGGAGGAGCTCCCAGACGTCGGCGGCGTCGACCGCGGCATGCACGGCGATCTCGCCCTCGTCCGCGAGCTGGAGCACCGAGGGCGCCCCCATCCCGGGGAGCAACGCGCGGATCTTGGGGAGGTCGTCGACGTGCGCGTTCATCATCACGTAGCGCCGGCGGCGCGCGGCGACGACGCCGGAGAGCATCAGCTCGAGCCTCTCGACGAGGTTTCGCCGTGCCTCCACCGCGGCGCGGCCACCGACGAGGACCGCCTGGGAGTCCAGCAGCGTGCCCACGGGCCGCAGGCCGTTCGCGTCCATCGTCGAGCCCGTCGACACGAGGTCGACGATTGCGTCGGCAAGGCCGAGCCTCGGTGCCGCCTCGACCGAGCCGGATACCGGGACGACCTCGCAGGTGACGCCGTGCTCGCCGAGGAGGCGGACGGTGGACGACGGGTACGCCGTCGCGATGCGCAGGCCGTCGAGGTCCGCGATCTGCTGCTGGCGCGCGTCGACCGGCACGGCAGCATCGAGACGGCAACGGCCGAACCCGAGCTCCGCGAGCGTGACCACGTCGGCATCGGCCTCGACGACGAGGTTCGCGCCCGTGATCCCGAGGTCCACGACCCCGTCCTGGGCGTACTCCGGGATGTCGCTCGGGCGGACGAGGAGGAGGTCGACCGGCGCGTTCGCGCACGGGACGACGAGCGAGCGCTCGGTCACCTCGAACGAGAGCCCGGCGTCGGCGCAGAGCCGGAGTGCCGGTTCCGCGAGCCGCCCCTTCGCGGGGACGGCGAGCTTGAGGCGGCCGTTCTCGCCTGCTCGCGTGAACGGGACGCTCACCGGCGACGCCTCCGCTTGACGCGGTCGAGGACGAGGCCGTACCCGCCCGTGCCGTGGCGGAGCCACTGGGCGACGCGCGTCACCGTCGCCGTCGACGTCGGCACCCGCTCGGCGATCTCGACGTAGGGAACGCCCTCGTCGAGGAGCCGGACGATCTGCCAGCGGTGCGCGAGCGCCTCGAGCTCCGGCAGGGTGCAGAGGTCGCGGAGGAAGCGCTGCGCCTCGTCCTGGGTCCGGACGGCGAGGATGGCGTCCGCCAGCTCGTCCAGGCCGGCGATCGGCTCGACGGGAGCCCTCGGGGTCGTGGTCTCACCGGCGATCATTCTTGCATGTTAGCATGTTAGCGTGCTAGCACGTACCTTCGAGGTGATCCCGGCGATCGACGTCCTCGGAGGGCGCGTCGTGCGCCTCTCGCAGGGCCGGCGGGAGGCCGTCACGCTGGAGGGTGGAGACCCCGTGGAGCTGGCCCGGCGTTACACCGACGAGGGCGCGGCGCGGCTCCACGTGGTCGACCTCGACGGCGCGTTCGACGGCACCCCCTCGCTCGGGCTCCTCGAAGGAATCGCGTCGGCCGTGGATCTCCCGATCCAGGTCGGCGGCGGCTACCGGTCGAGGGCATCGATCGAGGCGGCGCTCGAGGCGGGGGCAGACCGGGTCATGGTCGGCACAGCGGCGCTCGAGCCCGGCTTTCTCGAAGAGGCGGCGGAACGGTTCGCCGATGCGCTCGTCGTGGCGGTGGACGTCCGCGACGGCCGGGTCGCGGTGGAGGGCTGGACGTCGTCGGCGGACGTGACCGCGGCGGAGCTCGCCGCACGTTGCGCGTCGTCCGGGGCACGACGCCTCCTCGTGACGAGCACGGCGCGCGACGGCTCCCTCGCCGGGCCCGACCAGGAGCTCCTCTCCGAGGTCCTGCCCGTCGGGCTGCCGGTGATCGCCGCCGGCGGAGTCGCGTCGCTCGACGACCTTCGTGGGCTCCGCGAGCTCGGCTGCGAGGGCGCGATCGCCGGAAGCGCGCTGCTCGCCGGCCGCTTCTCGCTTCCCGAGGCGCTCGCCGCCCTCGCGACATCCTGATCCGGCTCCCCCGGACGCCCCGAGGCCGGACGCCCCGGGATCGGCCGCGCCGAGGTCGCCGACCGGCACGAAGTCGGCACGAACACGGCACCCCTTCGTAACGGGATCGCCGATAGCGTGGCACCAGGGACACCTGGGGGTGCCCCTGGGGGAGGTTGGGGACTTGGTCGGCGCGCGGCGGCGACCGTCGCGACGCGACCGCCCCGATCGAGCGGCAGACCGGCGGGCGGCGACTACGCTCGCCCGATGACGATCCGCCTCTGCGACGACCGGGGCGCGCACGGCTTCTCGTGGATCGTCGACGAGCCGATGAGCCGAACCTCCCACGCGCTCGCCGCCGACGGGCGCGTCTGGCTCGTCGATCCCGTGCGTGACGTGCCCGCGCTCGAGCGGGCTGCCGGCCTCGGCGCACCCGAGGCGGTCCTCCAGCTCCTCGACCGGCACAACCGCGACTGCGCGGCGGTTGCGGCGGAGCTCGGCGTACCGCACCTCGTCGCGCCGGAGGCGCTCGAGGGCACGCCGTTCGAGGTGGTGCCCGTCCGGCGATCGCGGCGCTGGAGCGAGATCGCGCTCTGGTGGCCCGCCGAGCGGACGCTCGTCGTCGCGGAGGCGATCGGAACGAACCGGTTCTTCACCGGCGGCCGGGAGCCCGCCGGCGTCCACCTGCTGATGCGGCTCTCGCCGCCGCGGGATGCGCTCGGTCGCTTCGAACCGGAGCACCTCCTGGTCGGGCACGGCGAGGGCATCCACGGGCCCGAGGCAACCGAGGCGCTTCGGCAGGCCCTCGCCACGGCCCGCACCGGGCTTCTCCACCTGCTTCCCCGCATCCCCGCGCTCGTCGTGGACGCCGCCCGGCGACGTCGCTGACGCCTACCCCGCCGTCAGCGCCGCCGGCCGAAGGAGCTTTGCGGGTCGCCGGAGCCCCGCCTCGCGTACCGGCGGGTTGACCGGCTCCGCGAGAGGCGGTGCACCGAACGAGCGGCGCACCTGCTGCTCGGGCGGCGTGCCGTACGTCGTCGTCCGCTGCCGCGGCCTCCGCCCTGCGGACCGGATCAGCCGCTCCATCGCCTCGGGTGGCAGCTCCTGCCCCCACTCCGACCCGGCTGCGCGCGAGATCGACTCGTTCATGAGCGTGCCGCCGAGGTCGTTCACCCCGGCGGCGAGCGCCTGCCGGACGCCGTCGGGCCCGAGCTTCACCCAGCTCGCCTGCACGTTCGTGATCAGCGGATGAAGGGCGAGCCGCGCGACCGCGTGGAGCAGGAGCGCCTCACCGAACGTCGGGCCACGGCGGGCGCGACCCTTGAGGTAGATCGGCGCCTCCATCGGGACGAACGGCAGCGGGACGAGCTCGGTGAACCCCCCGGACAGCGCCTGCTGCTCGCGGGCGCGGAGCAGGTGCCTCGCCCAGTGGACGGGCGCCTCCACGTGGCCGAACATGATCGTCACGTTCGACCGCAGCCCGACCCGGTGCGCGGCGCCGTGCACCTCGAGCCACTGCGCCGTCGTCACCTTGTCCGGGCAGATGACGCGGCGCACCTCGTCGTCGAGGATCTCGGCGGCCGTGCCGGGGAGCGAGCCGAGGCCCAGGTCGCGGAGGCGCACGAGGTACGTCTCGAGGTCGAGCCCGAGCGTCGCCGCTCCCTGCCAGATCTCGAGCGCGGAGAACGCGTGCACGTGCATCTCCGGGACGGCTGCCCTGATCGTCTCGACGACGCTCGCGTAGTAGTCGCCGGTGAACGACGGGTGGATCCCGCCCTGGAGGCAGACCTCCGTGGCGCCGCGCTCCCAGGCCTCTCGGACGCGCCGCTCGATCTCCTCGTGCGGCACGAGGTACGCCGGCCCCCGCAGGTTCTCGGCGAGCTTCCCCTTCGAGAAGGCACAGAAGCCGCAGCGGAAGTAGCAGACGTTCGTGTACTGGACGTTCCGCGTGACGACGTAGGTCACGTCGTCGCCGCAGACGTCGCGCCGAAGCCGGTCGGCCGCCGCGAGCACCCGCTCCCGCTCGCGGCCGCGGGCGGCGAAGAGCCGGACCAGCTCCTGCTCGCCGAGCTCGCCCCCGACGAGCTCGAGCGGCGCCGGGTCGCGACCGACGACGAACGGGACGGCGACGGGCTCGCCCGGCGCCCAACGATCCTCCCGCGCGAGCCCGTGCGCGTCGGCCGCGCGCCGGATCGCCGGCGCCACCGCCGGGTCGGCCCAGCGCTCGAGGTCGGCGACGTGCTCCGGGTAGAGAGGCAGCCGCGGCGCCAGCTCGAGATCGCGCGACCGGCACGCCTCGCGGAGCCGCTCGACGGCCGGCCACGGCGCCTCGGGGTTGACGTGGTCGAGGGTGACCGGCGAGACGCCGCCCCAGTCGTCGATCCCCGCGTCGAGGAGCAGCGGGAAGTCGTCGTACGCCAGGTTCGGCGGCGCCTGCACGTGCACGTCGGCGCCGAGCACGATGCGCGCGACGGCGATCGACCAGAGGTGCTCCTCGAGCGACGCGTCCGGATGGTCGGCCATCCGGGTGGCCGGTTTCGCGCGGAAGTTCTGGACGATCACCTCGCGGAGGTGCCCGTGCTCGGCCAGCGACCGGAGCGCGAGGAGCGCGTCGAGCCGCTCGTCGCGCGTCTCCCCGATCCCGACCAGGATGCCGCTCGTGAACGGGATCGCGAGCTCGCCCGCGAGCCGCATCGTCTCGAGTCGCCTCGCCGGCTGCTTGTCCGGCGAGGCCCAGTGTGGGGCGCCGCGCGCCGCGAGCCGTTCCGCCGTCGTCTCGAGCATGATCCCCATCGACGCCGCCACGGGGCGGAGCGCGACCAGCTCCTCGCGCGTCATCACGCCGGGGTTCAGGTGCGGCAGCATCCCCGTCTCCTCGAGGACACGGCCGGCACACCGGGCGAGGTACTCGAGCGTCGTCGCACAGCCGAGCGCGGCGAGCTCCTCGCGCGCCACGCGGTAACGGGCTTCCGGCCGGTCGCCGAGCGTGAACAACGCCTCGGTGCAGCCGGCCTCGGCGCCCGCCCGCGCGATCGCGAGCACCTCGTCCTCGGTGAGGTAGGCCCGCTCGCCGCGGCGCGGCGGCCGGGCGAATGTGCAGTAGCCGCAGACGTCGCGGCAGAGCGTCGTCAGCGGGACGAAGACCTTCGGTGAGTACGTGACGAGCGTGCCCGGCCGCAGCCGTCGCGCCTCGGCCATGAGGTCGTCGAGCGGCGTCGTGAGGAGCTCGGAGACGAGATGTGCCATCGGCGTGGGTTGTCGCCGGGCGGTCTCCTCGCGCCGGAGCCGAGAGCATACGAGAACGACCGGGCGCCACGGTCGTCGGCCGGCGCTCCCCGCCCCGCCGAACCTGCCACCAACCTCCCCCAGGGGCACTCCCGTGTCCCTGACGTCACGCTATCGGCGAATCACCGACGCGTCCGTGCCGACATCGTGTCGAGATCGTCGCGAGACGTGCGCCACCATCGTGTCGACACGGTGCACGAATCGTGTCGACCGCGTTGCAGAGATCGTGTCGGGCTTCCTGCCCGACTCGTGCCGGGCACTCCGAATGCGGAGCGCGCTCCGGTCACCGAACGTCGAGTACAGCGCGCGCCGAAGCGTCAGGCGGAGCGGTAGCCCCAGAGCCCGCCGAAGCTTCGCCAGGAGCTCTTCTGCCAGCGCTGGAGCAGCATCTGCTCGATCGGGAAATGATCGTTCGGGCCCGTCTTGATGAAGATCCCCGGGATCATGAACGGGTTCTTCGTGACGTTCAACGACGCGAC
The DNA here is from genome assembly GCA_963814565.1 of uncultured Actinomycetes bacterium. Lineage (GTDB taxonomy): Bacteria > Actinomycetota > Thermoleophilia > Gaiellales > Gaiellaceae > Gaiella. The sequence goes on along the minus strand of CAWFDO010000015.1, from coordinate 423,429 downwards.
TGCCTTGACGAACGCCTCGCGCGTCGGCGTCTTGCCCGCCTTCTTGAGCGCTTCGACGAACGTGTACGCCGCGGCCATCCCGTACACGTGGTACGGGTCGTCGGCGTTGGCGCCCGGCGCGTACCGCTTCAGGATCTGCCGGTAGAGCTTGACGCTGGCGTCGTTCCGCCACTTCGGATCGGTCGGGTCCTTGAGGAACACGCCGGAGATCGACGCGCCGACCACCTTGTTCGTGCCGCCTTCCGACGCGATCGTCATCACGTTGGAGGCGGACGAGACGATGTTGTTGATCACGAGCTTCGGCCGCCAGCCGAGCTTGTTGGCGTAGACGTACGCCTGGATCGCGAACTTGCCGACGGCGAAGATCGCGAACGTGTCCGCGCCCGACGCCTTCAGCTTGGCGACCTGGGACTGGACGTCGGCCGACGTGGCGCTGTACGGCTCGGCCGCGACGACCTTCACCTTCGACCGCTGCAGCCCGCGCTTGAGGCCGCCGAGGAGGTCCTTGCCGTAGTCGTCGTCCTGGAAGAGGACCGCGACCCTCGCCCCGGGGCGCGTCCGGGCGAGATACTTGCCGTACACCCAGCCCTCGGCCTGGTAGCTCGGCTGGAACCCGATCGCCGAGGGGTACTGCGCCGCGTCACGCCCGAGCGTCGTCGAGCCGGACGCGGCGAACACCTGCGGCACCTTGCCCGCGTTCAGGTAGTCGCGGATCGCGAGGTTGTGCTCGGTCCCGATCGTGTTGAAGATCGCGAAGACCTTCTCCTGCTCGACGAGCTGCCGGGTGAGCTGAACCGTCTTCGCCGGGTCGTACTGGTCGTCGAGGTACTTGAACGTGAGCTTGCGGCCGTTCACGCCGCCGTTCGCGCTCACGTACTTGAAGTACGCGTTCGCGCCGATGGTCACGGACGAGACGGACGAGAACGGGCCCGAGAGGGGCGTCGTGGCCCCGATGACGATCTCCCTGTCCGTGACGCCGGGATCGGCGGCGGCCCGACCGACGCCCGCGAGCGCGGCGGTCGCGCCGAGCGCGAACGTGAGGACGAGCGCAAGCAGCGCCAGGGCGATCTTCTTCGACATGCGGTGGTGCTCCTTCGGGGTGGGTCGGGCCGGGGCGGGCCGGCTGCAGTCAGTCTGCCTGCGAGTCGGGGCGATGGTAGCCACGACGTGTTAGGAGTCTGAGACGTCCGACGAGCCCGGCAACGCCCATGGGAAGCACGAACATGAGCGCGATCAGGACGAGGCCGGACACGACCGACGGTGCCCCCGGGGACTGCGAGACCTCCTGCGACCAGATCGGCAGGAACTGGATGAAGACGGCGCCCGCGATGAGCCCGACGAGCGACCCGAGCCCGCCCACGACGACGCCGACGAGCAGCAGGATCGACAGCGCGATCGGGAACGTGTCGGGGTTGACGAACGTCGTCGCGATCGCGAAGAGCGCGCCGGCCGCGCCCGCGTACGCAGCGCTGACGCCGAACGCAAGCGTCTTGTACTTCCGCATGCTGACGCCCGACGACTGGGCCGCCGTCTCGCTGTCGCGCACGGCGCGAAGCGCGCGCCCCGTGCGACCGCGCAGCAAGAGCCAGGCGATCACGTAGCCGATCAGCGCGACCGTCCAGGAGAGGTAGTAGATCCAGTCGTTGAACACGAGCTCCTGGCCGAGGATCGTGACCGGCGTCAGCGACGCGGTGAGCTCGGGCGTCCCGAACAGGTTGATGCCGCTGCCGCCGCCGGTGAAGCCCTCGAACCGCTTGATCACGGCGGGCATCGACACGGCGATTGCGAACGTCGCCAGCGCGAGGTACAGCCCCGAGAGCCGCAGCGCCGGGATACCGAAGAGGAAGCCGACGACCCCGGCGACGAGCGCTGCAAGCGGAATCGTCCAGACGTCCTTGACGCCGTGGTCGGACATCAGGATCGCGGTCGTGTAGCCCCCGACCGCCATGAACGCCCCGTGGCCGAGTGAGATCTGCCCGGTGTACCCCGTCAGGACATTGAGGCCGATGAGCGCGACGAGGTAGATGCCGACGTACGCGAGCTGCTGTGCGCGGAACGCCGAGACGAACGACGGGAGGACCGCGATGACGACGCCCAGCGCGACGAACGCGATGATCGGTGCTGCTGCACGCCCGAGCCTCATACGCGCCGCACCTCGCTGCGCCCGAAGATCCCGGAGGGCTTGACGAGCAGGACGATGAGGATCACGGCCAGCGCGACCGGAAGGCGCAGGTCGGCGCCGATGAAGTCGACGTATGTCCCGATCAGGTTGAGGCCGACGCCGAGCGTCAGGCCCCCGACGATCGCACCGACCGGAGAGTCGATCCCGCCGAGGACGGCCGCGGCGAAGGCGTAGATGAGGAGCGCCGCCATCAGGTTCGGATCGAGGAACAGGCTCGGTGCCGCGAGCATGCCGGCGATCGCGCCGAGGACCGCGGCAAGCCCCCAGCCGAGAGTCAGCATCCAGGTCACGCGCACGCCGACGAGGCGAGCCTCCGTGGGATTGACCGCCGCGGCCCGCATCGCGAGGCCGATCTTCGTGTACTGGAACATGAGCCAGAGCGCGACGACGGTCGCGAGGACGACGCCGATCGTGCCGATGTCCTGGATCGAGATCGCAACGCCCGCGATCTCGATCGTCCTCGTCGGGAACGGGCTCTGCACGGCTCGCACCTCGCCGCTCCAGATGAGCGTCACGAAACCGTTGATGAAGATCAGAAGCCCGATCGTGACGATCACGACGCGGAGCACGGAGCCCTTCGTGTTCGGACGGATAACCCCCTGATGGATCGCGGCGCCGCCGACGAACGAGGCAATGAGCGTGAATGCGAACGCCGGCCAGTAGTTCCAGCCGTGGTTCGTCGTCAGCGTCCACGCGATGTACGTGGACAGCGTCGCCATCTCGCCCTGCGCGAAGTTGATCACCCCGGTCGCGCGATGGATGAGCACGAGCGCGAGCGCGAGGGAGGCGTAGATCGAGCCCGATGCGAGCCCCGCCACCACCTGCTGCATGAAGTCGGCCATCAGATGATCGATCGGTAATTGGCGTGACGTCCGGGGGCGTCCCAGACCAAGCCGGGTGCACCGGCCGGGTGCGGCTCGTAGCGGGACCTACGGGCCGTGCCCGGACGGGGTGATCCGGCGCCGTGTCTGGGGCGCCATCCGGTTCGCGAGAATTGCCGATCGATCATCAATAGCCCAGGTAGCTCCGCCGGACGGACTCGTTCCGCTCGAGGTCGGCGCTCGGGCCGGCGACGGCGACGCGGCCGACCTCGAGGACGTACGCCGAGGACGCCGTTTCGAGGGCGATGCGCGCGTCCTGCTCGACGACGAGCACCGTGAGGCCCTCCTGCTCGTTCAGCTCGCGCACGATCCGGAAGATCTCCCGCACGATCATCGGCGCGAGACCGAGCGACGGCTCGTCGAGCATCAGGAGCCGCGGCCTCGCCATCAGCGCCCGTGCGAGCGCGAGCATCTGCTGCTCTCCACCGGAGAGCGTGCCCGCCGACTGGTTCCGGCGCTCGGGGATCCACGGGAACCAGTGCGAGATCCGATCGATGTCGCCCTTGAGGTCGCGCTCGCGGCGCACGTAGGCGCCGAGCCGCAGGTTCTCGACCACCGTCAGCTCGGTGAACGTCCCGCGCCCCTCCGGCACGTGCGCGATGCCGGCGCGGGCGACCGCCTCGGGCCCGCCACGGAGCGGCTTCCCGTCGAAGACGATCTTCCCCGTCCGGCGGACCGTGCCGGACACGGAGCGGAGCGTCGTCGTCTTGCCCGCCCCGTTCGCGCCGAGCACGGCGACGATCGCGCCCTCCGCCACCTCCAGGCTGACCCCGCGCAGCGCCTGCACGGGCCCGTAGCGCGCCTCGACGCCCTCGAGCTCGAGCAGCACGCTCACTCCTGGTCACGCTCCGGGGTGGTGGGCGGCGCGGACTCGGACCCGAGGTAGGCCTCGATCACCGCGGGGTCGGACTGCACCTGCGCCGGAGGCCCCGAGGCGATCTTCCGGCCGAAGCTCAGGACGTTGACGTGGTCGGAGACCCGCATCACGAGGCTCATGTGGTGCTCGACGAGCAGGATCGTGAGGCTGCGCTCGTCGCGGAGGCGCAGGACGAAGTCGCCGAGCTCCTCGACCTCCTCGTGGTTGAGCCCGCCGGCGGGCTCGTCGAGGAGCAGCAGGGTCGGCTCGGCGATCAGCGCGCGGGCGATCTCGACGCGCTTCTGCGTGCCGTACGGCAGGGCAGCGGCGGGGAGCTGCGCGCGGTCGGCGAGGCCGACGACGTCGAGCGCCTCGAGCGCCTCCCGCTCCCCGACCCGGCGGCCACGGGAGTGCCCACCGACGAGGACGTTCTCGAGCACGGTCATCGTGCGGAAGAGGTTGATGTTCTGGAAGGTCCGGGCGATCCCGTGGCGCACGATCCCGTGGGGCGGCGTCCGGAGCAGGGACTTCCCGTCGAGCTCCACCTCCCCCTCGTCCGGCGTGTAGAGCCGCGTGATGACGTTGAAGGCCGTCGTCTTGCCGGCGCCGTTCGGTCCGATCAGCCCCGACACGATGCCCTTGGCGACCTCGAACGAGACGCCGTCGAGGGCGACGATGCCGCCGAATCGGAGCGTGACGTCCCGGACCGAGAGGAGCATCGAGGCAGGATCCTACGCGGCTCGTCCCGTCGGGGAAGGCCCGGCGCTCGAGAGGGCGCTACGGCAGGCGCGGAGCGCCGACGATCGCAGCACCGACCGCGCCGACGAGCAGGAGGGCGCCGGCGGTGACGAACGCCGCCGTCACCTCGCGCGGGCGGTCCTGCCGCCCGACCCGTGACCCGAGCCCGCTGTAGACCTTTTCGACGGCGTCCGCGCTCTCCGCGTCGAACGCCTCGGCGCCCGTGTACTCGGCGATCGAGGCCAGCGTCTCGCGGTCCGGCGGCACCGGGATGAGCTGCTCCTGGCCCGGCGGCCCGGCCAAGATCGACCCCTCGTCGGTGCCGAGGGCGATCGTGAAGACGGGGATCCCGGCGGACTGGGCGCGCTGCGCGCCCTGCCCCGGGCTCAGGAGGCCGCGGGTCTGCGCGCCGTCGGACAGGAGCAGAATCGAGGCGAGCGCGCGGCCCTTCTCGTCCTTCACGGGTGACGGGGCGGACGCGCCGGTCTCGCCGGTCGCCGTGCGCGCGAGGTCGACCGCCCGCGCGATCGCGTCGCCGATCGCCGTGCCGAAGCCCGGGCCGAGGAGCTCGATCCCCGCGGCGAGCGCCTTGCGGTCGGCCGTCGGCGAGACGACGACCTGCGCCTCGTCCGAAAAGGCCACGACGCCGACGCGAAGGGTCTCCGGGGCGCGCTCGAGGAACGTGCGCATCGCCTTCTTCGCAGCCGCGAGGCGCGACGGCTTCACGTCGGTCGCCCGCATCGAGCCCGAGACGTCGACGACGAGGACGACGCTCGCCCGCTCGTCCGGCGTCTTCACCGTGACGGTGGGCCGCGCGAACGCGACGCAGAGCGCGGCGAGCGACAGGAGCATCAGCGCGGCGGGGAGGTGCCGCTTCCACGAGTGGCGCGTGCCGGCGACGGCCGCGAGGACGCTCAGGTTCGTGTAGCGGACCGCGTACGGCGCGCGGCGGCGCTGGAGAAGCCAGTAGCCGACGGCCGCGAGCGGCACGAGCAGCAGCCCGATCAGGAGCTCGGGCGCCTCGAAGCTCATCTACCCGCCTTCGAGCAGATGACGTGCAGCTGGAGCAGGACCCGCAGCGCCTGGGGCACGGAGGGGGCGACGGTGCCGACCGCGGTCACCGTCCTCCCCGCGCTCGTGCGGCGGACGCGCACCGCGCTCAGGAGGGTCGAGCCGGGCTCGTCGTCGATCCGGAAGGCGAACGCGTGCTGCGCCCCGAGCAATCGCGTCCCCGCCGGGCAGCGGCCCGTCGCGCGCACGGACGCGCCGGAGAGGAGCCGCCGCTCGACCACGCGCCGGTCGAGCGGCTTGCCGGGCGCGAACGCCGTGGTGTGCCGGACGGAGGTCTGTCCCCGGCCGCCGCCGCCCGACGTGGGCACGCACCCGATGAACGGCCGGACGGTCGTCGCCTTGCGTGCCGGGCCGGTGTAGACGGCCGTGAACAGCACCGCACGCCCGGTGGTCACGCCCGGCGAGACCGGGGCGCCGTTCTCCCCGCGGATCGAGACGTCGATCGCGCGATCGGAGACCCGCGCGTCGATCCCGCCCACGATGTAGCCGGGAAGGGGACAGCGCATCTCCCAGCTGACGCTCGGGACGCCGGCGCCCGCCGGCGCGGGGATCGCCACCCAGGGCCCCGGGACGGGCAAGCAGACCTGAAGGCCGCGGCACTCGTCGGCGGCTCGGGCTTCGCCCGCGCCGCCCAGAAGAGCGACAGCCACGACGGCTGCGATGGCGAGGCGTCGATTCACAGGGCCCTCCGGAACCAGTGTGACGACAGCGCGCCACCGAGAAGCAGCAGGACGGCGCCGCCTGCGGCGAAGGCGGAGGTCACCTCGACCCGCTTGCGGTCCTTCGCGAGCCGTGTCCCGAGCTCCTTGTAGACGCTGTCGAGTGGCTCCGCCCCGGGCGACGGGACGAACGTGCCGCCGGTCGTCCGGGCGATCTGCCGCAGCGCCTGGGGCTCGGGCGGCACGACGACCCGCTGCTTCAGGCCACCGGGCAGCGGAACCTCGACGGCCGCGTCGCCGACGCCGACCGCGACGGCGGAAACCGGTACGCCGAGGCGGCGCGCGCGCTGGGCGGCAGCGAGCGGGCGGAGCTCGCCGGACGTCTGCGCGCCGTCCGAGAGGACGAGGACGGCCGCGGGCGACCGCTCGCCCTGCTTCGTCGGCGGCGCCTCCTCTTCACGCCGTCCGAGCCCGATGTCGACGGCGCGCGAGACCGCGGTGCCGAGGGCAGTGCCCGATCCGAGCCGGAGCTCGCGGAGCGCGACGCGCGCGGCCTCCCGGTCGAGAGTCGGGGGCAGGACCGGGTCCGCTGACGTGGCGAACGAGACGATCCCCACCGCGTACTCCTCGGGCACCGTCTCGAGGAACGCCTCCGCTTCTGCGCGCGCCGCTGCGAACCGGCTCGGCTCCACGTCGGTCGCGGCCATCGAGCGCGACGTGTCGATCGCGAGGATGATCGTCGCCTCGTTCCGCGTCACGTCCCGGACGACGTGCGGGCGCGCGATGCCGACGACGAGCACCGCGAGCGACACGAGGACGAGCGCGGACGGCACGTGCCGGCGCCAGCCCGGGGAGTGCGGGACGAGGTTCGGGACGAGAGCCGGGTTGGCGAACCGCGCGGCTGCGCGGCGGCGGCGCCGGCCCGCGTAGACGTAGAGCCCGATGAGGATCGGGATCGCGAGCAGCCAGAGGAGCGAGGTGGGAGACGAGAAGCTCACCGGCGCCTCCGTCGCACGAAGATGGCCAGGTCCCGGAGCCAGTCGCGGTCGGTGGAGAGCGTCACGTGCGCGACCCCCGCGCCCGAGAACTCCCGCGAGACGGCCGCGCGCTCGTCTGCAGCCGCGGCGGCGAACCGCGCGCGAAGCTTCCCGTCGTTCGTGTCGACCTGCAGCTCGTCGCCGCTCTCCGGGTCTACGAGCCAGAGCGTCCCGGCGGGCGCGAGCTCCTGCTCGCGAGGATCGCGCACCTCGACTGCGACGACCTCGTGCCGCCCGGCGAGCTGCAGGAGCGGGCGACGCCAGTCACGCGGGCCGCGGAAGTCGGAGACGACCACGATGAGGGAACGCTGGCGCGCGGCGCCGGCGAGACGCTTGAGCGCCTCTGCGAGCGAGTGGCCGGGCCCATTGGCCCGATCGGGGTCGTCACCGTCCTTCAGGCCGAGCAGCAGCCCCACGAGGCCCGCCCGGCCCTGCCGCGGCGGCAGCACCCGCTCGGTCTCGCCGCCGAATCCGACGAGCCCGACGCGGTTTCCGCGGACCGTGGCCGCGTGGCCGATCGCGAGGGCGACGCCCAGCGCGACATCCGCCTTGCGCCGGTCCGCAGTGCCGAACGCCATCGACGGGGACGTGTCCAGCACGATCCACGTCACGAGCACCCGCTCCGCGAGGTGCACGCGGACGTGCGGCTCCGTCGTCCGGGCCGTCACATTCCAGTCGATCAGCCGCACGTCGTCACCGGCGACGTACGGCCGCACCTGCGCGAGCTCGGTCCCGCGACCGAGCAGCGCGGAGCGATGATCCCCCGCCAGCAGCCCGTCGACGCGCCGGGCGATCGTCAGCTCGAGCGCCTTGAGCAGCGACTCGGGAACGGCTCCCGGGCCGGGGCGCGCCGGCGTGGGCTCGGTGCCGAGCGCCCGGAGGACCCGGATCACGTTGACGCTTCCAGACCAGGCCCCATCGTGATGCGGGTTCCTCTCACTCGGATCACGGCGCGAGTCCTCCCACTCGGATCACGCGGCTGCGGGCCTGCCCAGCTCGAGGCGAGGCTGGGGCACTGCTGCGATCACCACGTCGAGCACGTCGTCGGCCGAGCGCTCCTCTGCGAGTGCCTGGTACGTCAGCACGAGCCGGTGACGGAAGGCGTCCTTGACGAGCGCGCGGATGTCCGCGGGGATGACGTAGTCGCGACCGTGGATGAGCGCGAGCGCTCGGGCGCTCGCAACGAGCGCGATCGGGCCGCGGGGACTCGCGCCGTAGGCGACGAACTCGGAGACCTCACCGATGCCGAACTCCTCGGGCTCGCGCGTCGCCGCAGCGAGGCTCACCGCGTAGCTGACGAGGCCCGGGTCGACGTAGACGCTCTTGACGGCGCGCTGCAGGCCCGCGAGCTCCGCGAGCGGCAGGATCTGCCGCACCTCGACCGGGTCGTCGAGCGACCGGTTGACGACGGTCAACTCCTCGTCGCGCTCCGGGTAGCCGACGAGCACCTTGAGCATGAACCGGTCTACCTGCGCCTCGGGCAGCGGGTACGTCCCCTCGGACTCGATCGGATTCTGTGTCGCCATCACGAGGAACGGCTCCGGCACGAGGTGCGTGTCGTGCCCGATCGTCACCTGGTGCTCCTGCATCACCTCGAGGAGTGCCGACTGCACCTTCGCGGGCGCGCGGTTGATCTCGTCGGCGAGGAGGAAGTTGCAGAACACCGGCCCGAGATCGGTCTCGAAGCCGCCCTCGTCCGGCCGGTAGATGCGCGTCCCGACGAGGTCCGACGGGACCAGGTCTGGCGTGAACTGGATCCGCTTGAACGAGCCGCCGAGGACCGCCGCCGTCGTCTTGATGGTGAGGGTCTTCGCGAGCCCCGGGACACCCTCGATCAGGAGATGGCCGCCCGCAACCAGGCAGACGAGGACGCGCTCGAGCATCTCGTCCTGTCCGGCGATCACACGCTTGATCTCGACGAGCGCCTCCTCGAGGCGCGCCCGCGACTGGTCGCGCTCCGGCTCGGGCGAAGGGGTGTCGGGCGGTGCGGCCTGCGGCTCGCTCTCCGGTGTGGACATGTGCGCTCCTCGCGTCGACGACGGACGGCGAGCGCCCGCGCGCGGCGCGCCCGTCGTCCGATCGTAGATGGAGGGGCATCACTGTGGCCACGACTGCGGTGTTGCGGCGTGGTTACGACGCCCGGCGCGATCGAGACGCCGCCTCGACAGGAGCGGACTCGTTTAGCATCGCCGCGTGGACTTCCGCGACACGCCCGAGCAGGCAGCCTTCCGCGGGGAGCTGCGCGCCTGGCTCGACGAGCACCTCCCGGAGGAGCTTCGCGGCCACCGCGGCGGCGGCGCTCGCTTCGACGGGCCCGAGATCCGCCGGTGGAGCCGCGCGCTCCACGACGGCGGCTGGGTCGGGATCTCGTGGCCGGCGGAGTACGGCGGCCGGGGGCTGTCGCCCCGCTTCCAGGCGATCTACCTCGAGGAGGAGGCGCGGGCGGAGGCGCCGCCGCACATCGGGGTGATCGGCCTCGGGATGGCGGGACCGACGATCATCAGCCGCGGCACCGAGGAGCAGAAGGCGCGCTACCTCCAGCCGCTGCTGGCGGCCGACGAGATCTGGTGCCAGGGGTTCTCGGAGCCGGACGCCGGCTCGGACCTCGCCGGCGTCCGCACCTCCGCGCGCCGCGACGGCGACCGCTTCGTGCTCGACGGGCAGAAGGTCTGGTCGTCGTACGCGCACATCGCCGACTTCTGCATCCTCGTCGCGCGATCCGACCCCGACTCCGAGCGGCACGCCGGCCTCACGTACCTGATCGTCGACATGCACGCGCCCGGCGTCGAGGTGCGGCCGCTCACGCAGATCACGGGCGACCCCGAGTTCAACGAGATCTTCCTGAGCAACGTCGAGGTTCCGGTCGAGAACGTCATCGGCGAGATCGGCGGCGGCTGGGACGTCGCCATGACGACACTCCTGCACGAGCGCGGAACGCTCGGCTTCGCGCTCGTCGCACGACTCGAGGTCCAGGTGAACAAGCTCGTTGCGCTCGTCGCCGACCGCGGCGCGACCGCCACACAGCGTGAGGCCGTCGCCCACGAGTGGAGCCAGCTGCAGGCGCTCCGCTGGACGGCGTACCGTTCGCTGAGCGCCCTCGAGCGAACGGGTCTCCCCGGCCCTGAGGGATCGATCCTCAAGCTCCAGTGGTCCGAGGCGAACCAGCGCATCACGAAGCTCGCCCTCGACCTGCTCGGACCCGATGCGCAGCTCCTGCCGGGGAACGCGCCGTACGACGGCTACTGGACGATCCAGCAGCTCCGGAGCCGCGGCAACACGATCGAGGCCGGCACGTCGGAGATCCTCCGCAACATCGTCGCCGAGCGCGTGCTCGGCCTCCCGAGGTCCCGCTGATGGACCTCGCGTTCACGTCACTCCAGGACGAGCTCCGGAGCCAGGCGCGCTCGTTCCTCGAGGCGACGCCCTCGCCGACGTGGGCGCAGCTCGCGGAGCTCGGGTGGACCGGTGCAACCGTCGCCGAGGAGCACGGGGGCGCGGGCCTGACGTTCCTCGAGGAAGCGGTGCTCCACGAGGAGGCGGGACGCGCGCTCCTCCACGCCCCGCTCTGGTCTACCTCCTGCCTCCTCCCCTTCCTCGACGGCGCGGATCAGGCCGCCGTGGCGTCCGGAGAGGCCAGCTGGACGCTGGCGCTCGCGCCGCTCGTCCCCGACCTCGACGCCGCGACGAACGTCGCCGTGGTGGGCGGTGACACGATCTGGGAGCTCGAGGGGTTCGAGCGCGAGGTGCTTGCGACGAACGACGTCTCGCGCCCGCTCGGTGTCGTCTCCGGCGGCGAGCCCGGCCGGGCGCTCTGCTCGTCGGAGGTGCTCCCGGCGCTCCGCTCACGCTCGCTGACGATCCTCGCGCTCGAGGCGGTCGGGGTCGGGACGCGGGCGCTCGAGCTCGCCGTCGAGTACGCCCGCACGCGGGAGCAGTTCGGGCGGATCGTCGGCACGTACCAGGCCGTCTCGCACCCGCTCGCGAGCTCCTTTCTCGAGCTCGAGCTCGCGCGCTCGCTCGCCTGGTGGGCGGCGTGGTGCGTCGCGAACGACGAGCCGGAGGCCGCCGTGGCCGCAGCGGCGGCGAAGTCCGAGGCGGCGGAGGCGGCGGTCGCAGCCTGCGAGCGCGCCATTCAGGCGCACGGCGGGATCGGCTTCACGTGGGAGCACGTGCTCCACCGGCTGTACAAGCGCGCGCTCGGCATCCAGTCCTGGGAGGCGTCGTCGGCGCAGCTCCGCGCCGAGGTCGCGAGCCACCTGCTCGATGGTTGATCGATCCGACGGAGGAGGAGCCTGATGCAGGCCCTGATGATGGACTACCAGCTGAACGTCCCGGCGATCCTCCGCCGCGGCGAGGAGCTCTACGGCGGACGCGAGATCGTCTCGCGTCTTCCCGACAAGAGCTGGCACCGCTACACGTATGCCGACTTCACGTCGCGTGCGAAGAAGCTCGCGGTGGCGCTCCGGGAGCTCGGCCTCGAGGACGGCGACCGTGTCGGAACGCTCATGTGGAACCACCACGAGCATCTCGAGACCTACGTCGCAGCGCCCGTTGCCGGTCTCGTCACGCACACGCTCAACCTGCGCCTCCACCCCGACGACAACACGTACATCGCGACCCATGCGGGCGATCGCGTACTCGTGGTCGACAAGGTGCTGTGGCCGCTCGCGTCGCAGTTCGTCGACCGGGTCGGGTTCGAGCACGTGATCGCGGTGGGCTCCGGCGACACGCCGGACGGCGCGATCGACTACGAGGAGCTCCTCGCGTCGGCGGACGAGAGCGAGTTCGCCTACCGCGACATCGACGAGCGCGCAGCCGCGGCGATGTGCTTCACGAGCGGCACGACCGGGCTGCCGAAGGGTGTCGTCTACTCCCATCGCGCGATCGCGATCCACGCGCTCACCGCCGCCTGGCTCCTCGGCGCCAACGAGGGCGACACCGTGCTGCCCGTCGTCCCGATGTTCCACGCGAACGCGTGGTGCTTCCCGTTCACGTGCACGCTCGTCGGCGCCAAGCAGGTGTTTCCGGGGCCACATCTCGACCCGCAGAGCCTCCTCGACGCGTTCGTCGAGGAGGAGGTGACGGTCAGCGCCGGTGTGCCGACGATCTGGATGGGGATCCTCCAGACACTCGACGCGAACCCGAAGGGCTGGGACCTCTCGCGGATGCGGACGATGACCGTGGGCGGCGCAGCGCCTCCGCGGGCGATGATCGAGGCGTTCTCCGAGCGGCACGGCCTCCACATCACGCACGGCTGGGGCATGACGGAGATGTGCCCGATCGGGACGATGTCGGGCGCGGTCGGCCAGGAGATCGGCCTCGAGGGAGCCGCCGCGTACGACAAGCGAGCACAGCAGGGGCCGCCGATCCCCTTCGTCGAGATCCGTGCGCGTGGCGAGCAGGGCCTCGTCCCGTGGGACGGCGAGGCGATGGGCGAGCTCGAGGTGCGCGGCCCGTCGATCTCGTCCGCGTACTACGAGTCGCCCGACTCCGCCGACCGCTGGACGGACGACGGCTGGTTCAGGACCGGCGACATCGTCACGATCGGCGCCGACGGCTACGTCGAGGTTCAGGATCGCGCGAAGGACCTCGTCAAGTCGGGCGGCGAGTGGATCTCGACGGTCGCGCTAGAGAATGCGCTGATGGGCCATCCGGCGATCGCGGAGGCGGCGGTGATCGCGGTGCCCGACGAGAAATGGTCGGAGCGCCCGCTCGCGGTGTGCGTGCTGCGCGAAGGGGCGACCGCGACCGACGACGAGCTCCGAGAGCACCTCGCGCCGGGCTTCGCGAAGTTCTGGCTCCCCGACCGGTTCGAGTTCGTCGACGAGATCCCGAAGACCGCGGTCGGCAAGTTCCGCAAGACCGCGCTCCGGGACCAGTTCGCGTCGACGGTCGCGGCAGAGAGTCGGTAGGTCGGCGCGATGGGCACCTTCATCTCGACGGAGCGCCGCGACGCAGTCGCGCTCGTGACGATCGACAACCCGCCGATGAACGCGCTCGCGAGCGCGCTGCTGGACGAGCTCGAGGCCGAGATCGAGGCGCTCGACGCCGACGACGACGTCCGCGCGATCGTCCTCCGAGGCGGCGGCGAGCGGGCGTTCGTCGCGGGCGCGGACATCAAGGAGTTCCCCGCGCTCCGCGAGTCGGCTACCGAGGGCGGCTCCGCGCGCGGCATCCAGCGCGTCGGCCATCGCATGGACGCAGCGCGGACGCCGTTCGTCGCCGCGGTCCGGGGCTTCTGCCTCGGCGGCGGCCTCGAGCTCGCGATGTGCTGCGACGTCCGCATCTGTGCGGACGACGCGAAGCTCGGCCAGCCCGAGATCAAGCTCGGGCTGATCCCCGGCGGCGGAGGGACACAACGGCTGCCGCGGCTCATCGGTCTCGGCCGCGCGATGCTGCTCAACCTCACGGGCGAGTTCGTCGATGCCGAGACCGCCTACGCGTGGGGCCTCGTCGAGAAGGTCGTCCCCGTGGACGAGCTCGAGTCGGCCGCGCTCGGCGTGGCGGGCCAGATCGCCGCCCAGTCGCCGCATGCGGTCGCCGTGTTGCGCGAGCTCGCGCGGACGACCCGTGACCTGTCGCTCGAGGAGGGCCTGCGTCGCGAGGCCGACGGCTTCGTCCGCTGCCTGCGCTCGGACGACGGCGCCGAGGGCGTCGCCGCGTTCATCGAGAAGCGCGCACCCACCTTCACCGGGCGCTGACGCATGAAGGCAATCGTCCTCGACGAGGAGCGTCGGCTCGAGCTCCGCGACGTCCCCGAGCCGGAGGCCGCGGAGGGGCAGCTCGTCGTCGACGTGCGCGCGGCCGGGATCAACTACGCCGACGTCCTGATCAGCGAGGGCCGGTACCCGCAGGCGCCGCCCCTGCCCTTCATCCCCGGCAGCGAGGTCGCCGGGGAGACGGCCGACGGACGGCGCGTGATCGGCTTCGTGCGGGAGGGCGGCGGAGGGTACGCCGAGCGCGCCGTCGTCGACGAGGGCTGGGTGTTCGACCTCCCCGACGGCGCGACGTACGAGGAGGGCGCGGCGTTCCTGCTCGCCTTCCTCACGGCGTGGATGCCGCTCACGCGGCAGGCGCGGATCGCGGACGGCTCGCGTGTCCTCGTCACCGCCGCGGCCGGCGGCGTGGGCAGCGCGGGCGTCCAGGTCGCGCGTGCCCTCGGCGGCTCGGTCGTCGGTGCGGTCGGCTCGCCGGAGAAGCTCGATCGTGTCCGTGCGCTCGGCGCCGAGGCGGTGACATACGACGAGATCGGCGACCTCGAGCCGTTCGATGTCGTCCTCGATCAGGTCGGCGGCGAGCTCTTTGCGACCGTCCTGGGTCGGCTGAGGCCGCTCGGGACGGTGATCGGGATTGGCTTCGCAGGCGGCGCCTGGCAGCCGGTCGACCCCGCGCTGCTCGTCGGTCGCAACGTCTCCGCGGCCGGGTTCTACCTCGGGCGGCTCATGAAGCTCCGGCCCGACCTCGTCCGGGCCTCGGCGCTCGAGCTGCTCGAGCAGTGGGCCGCCGGGGCGCTCGCGCCCGTCGTCGGCGCCACCTATCCGCTGGCCGAGGCCGAGGACGGCCTGCGTCTCGTCGCGGAGCGACGGTCGACCGGGAAGGTCGTGCTCGTGCCGTGAGGACGGCGCTCGTCACCGGCGGCGCGTCGGGCATCGGCGCCGCCCTCGTGACGCGGCTCCGGCACGAAGGGTTCGAGGTCCGGTCGCTCGACCTCGCGTCGGGCTTCGACGTCACTGACCCCACGCACTGGGACGCGGTGGAGCCGGTCGACGTCGCATGCCTCAACGCCGGCGTGCTCGGCGGGCCTGCCGACCCCACGACGCTGAGCGTCGACGGCTACCGCCGCGCCGTGGCGGTGAACGTCGACGGGGTCGTGCTCGGCGTTCGGCGGCTGGCGTCGGTGATGCCGCTGGGCGGCCGGATCGTCTGCACGGCGTCGCTCGCCGGCCTCACCTCCGTTCCCGACGACCCGGTGTACGCGGCGACCAAGCACGCCGTCGTGGGGTTCGTCCGGAGCGTCGCCGCCGCGCTCGAGTCGCGCGGGATCACGATCAACGCGATCTGCCCGGGCTTCGCCGACACGCCGATGGTCGCGGGCGCGGCCCGCGACCGGCTGGAGGCCGCCGGGTTCCCGCTCCTGAGCGCCGACGACGTCGCCGAGGCTGCATGGGTCGCGCTGACCTCGGGCGAGACCGGACACGCCTGGGTCGTCCAGCCCGGCCGCCCGCCGGTCGACTTCCGCTTCCCGACGCTCCCCGGGCCGCGCCGCGGCGACGAGACGGTCGGGCTGCCGCCGCCGCTCTCGGCCTGACGGCGGCCCGAGCAACCGAACTCGATCGCGGAGCGCAACGCGTCGGACGCGATCGGCGAAACGCCTACGAGAACGCCCAGCCCTCGCCTTCGCGGAAGGACTTCAGGATCCGGCGGGCGGCTGTCATCCGGTGCACCTCGTCGGGCCCGTCGTAGATCCGCGCCGCGCGGGCGTTCATCGCCATCCGGGCCAGGGGCGTCTCGTCGGTGAGCCCGCGGGCGCCGTGAACCTGGATCGCGCGGTCGATCACCTCGACGAGGACGTTCGCCGCGTAGACCTTCAGGAGCGCGACCTCGACGCGCGCCTCGGAGCCGTCGTCGATCTTCCCGGCCGCGTCCATCGTCAGGAGGCGGCACGCCTGGATCTCCGCCGCCGAGTCGGCGACCCAGTTCTGCACCGTCCCCTTCTCGGCGAGCGGGCCGCCGAACGCCTCACGCCCGTTGGCGTAGCGGCACATGAGCTCGAACGCGCGCTGCATCTGGCCGAGCCACCGCATGACGTGGTGGATGCGACCCGGGCCGAGGCGCTTCTGCGCGAGGCGGAACGCCTCCCCCTCGCCGCCGAGCGTGTTCGCGACCGGGACGCGCACGTCGGCGAAGCGCACCTCGCAGTGGGTGTTCCAGCCACGGCCCGCGTGCCCCATCACCGGCACGGGACGTACGACGTCGACGCCGTCGGTGTCGGCGGGGACGAGGATCATCGTCCCGCGCCGGTGTGGCTCGGCATCCGGGTTCGAGATCGCGAAGACGATGGCGAAGCCGGCTCCGTCGGCGCCGCTCGAGAACCACTTGTGACCGTCGATCACCCAGTCGTCGCCGTCTCGCACCGCACGCGTCTGCAGCAGCGTCGGGTCGGAGCCTGCAACGTCGGGCTCGGTCATTGCGAAGAACGACCGCATCTCGCCGGCGACGAGCGGGCGCAGGAAGCGCTCCTTCTGCTCGTCCGTGCCGAACAGGTGCAGGATCTCTGCGTTCCCGGCATCGGGCGCCTGGCACCCGAACACGAGCTGTGCATAGGCGGAGCGCCCGATCTCCTCGTTGAGGCAGGCGTAGTAGAGGAAGCCGAGGCCCGTCCCCCCCGCCTCGGGCGGCACGTGCGGCGCCCAGAGGCCCGCCCCACGCGCGTTCTCGCGGAGCTCCGCGAGGAGCGCGAGGGCGTCGTCGTCCTCCCGCTCGATCGCCGCCTCGTTCGGGTAGACGTGCTCGTCCATGAATGCCCGGTAGCGGCCGCGGGCCTCGACGTACTCGGTGGGGAACAGGCTCATGGGGAACTAGGATCGTCGAGATGCGCGTCGGTCTGCAACTCGGATACGACGATCCAGGGTTCTGGGTCGGTCTCGCGGAGGACGCCGAGCGGTGCGGCTTTCACTCCGTCTGGACGTCGGAGGCCTACGGATCGGACGCGGTCTCGCCGCTCGCCTGGGTCGGCAGCCGGACGACGAGCATCAAGCTCGGGACGGCGATCATGCAGATGCCCGCCCGGTCTCCCGCGACGACGGCGGCGACCGTGGCGACGCTCGACCTCCTGTCCGGCGGCCGCGTCCTCCTCGGACTCGGCACGTCGGGCCCACAGGTGGCGGAGGGTTGGCACGGCCAGGCCTGGGGGAAGCCGCTGACGCGAACGCGGGAGTACGTCGACATCGTCCGGACGATCCTCCGCCGCGAGGAGCCGCTCGAGCACCACGGCGCCCACTACGACATCCCGTACTCCGGCCCGGACGCCACGGGCCTCGGCAAGCCGCTCAAGCTGATCGTCCACCCGCCCCGGCCGGACGTGCCGATCTACCTCGCTGCGATCGGGCCGAAGAACGTCGCGCTCGCCGCCGAGATCGCGGACGGCTGGCTGCCGATCTTCTTCTCGCCCGAGCGGTTCTCCGAGACGCACCTGCCGATGCTCGAGGAGGGCTTCGCAAAGCGCGGCGGCCGGCCGGAGGGATGGGACCTCGCGGCGCACGTCCCGATCGTCGTCGCCGACGACGTCGCCGCCGCGCGCGACTTCCTGAAGCCGCTCCTCGCCCTGTACGTCGGCGGGATGGGCGCGAAGGGGCAGAACTTCTACAACCGCCTCGCGCAGCGGTACGGGTACGAGGAGGCGGCCGCGACGATCCAGGAGCACTACCTCGCCGGGAGGAAGAACGACGCGATCGCCGCGGTGCCGGACGCCCTCGTGGACGAGGTCTCGCTCGTCGGCGACCGCGGCCGCATCGCCGATCGGCTCGCGGCGTTCCGCGAGTCGGGCGTCACGACGCTCGTGCTCCAGGCACGGCAGCCGGAGGCCCTGCGGCTCGTCGCCGACCTCGTGTGAGCCACCGAGCCGTGCGCAGACGCCTGTATCTGATGCGGCACGGTGCGGTGTCGTACTTCGACGACGCCGGGGGGCCGGTCGCGCCCGACGAGGTTCCGCTGACCGACGACGGCCGCGAGCAGGCCCGGGCGGCGCGCACGCTTCTCGAGGACGTCCGGCTCGATCGCGTGATCGCCTCGGGTCTCCCCCGGACGACCGAGACGGCATCGCTGGTCGCGCCGGAGCACGAGCTCGAGCTCTGGCCCGACCTCAGGGAGATCACGGGGTCGAAGCTCTCCTCGATCCCGGCCGCCGAGCTCGAGGAGGCGTTCGTCCACGCGTTTCGCGGCGTCGTCCCGAACGAGAAGCAATTCCTCGGCGGGGAGACGATCGGCGCACTCTTCGACCGCGTCGTGCCCGCGCTCGAGCGCCTCGTCGCCGACGAGGGCTGGGACACCGCGCTCGTCGTCGCGCACGGCGCCGTCAACCGGGCGATCCTGTCGTACGTCCTCACCGGAGAGCGGATGTTCCTCGGCCGCTTCGAGCAGGCGCCCGGCTGCCTCAATGTGCTCGACGTCGGCGCGGGGGCCTCCGAATGGATCGTCCGCGCCGTCAACGTCGCTCCCGCCGACCTCGTCCATCGCTCGACGCGCCTGACGCAGATGGAGGAGTACTGGGAGCAGTATCGGCCGACCGGCCACTGAGCACTGCAACGAGTTGAGGGGCGGGGATCTCCCCGCCCCTCACTCGGGATCAGCTCGCGTGTCCGGCTACGTCGCCTTCAACGTGTCGCACTTGAGCTTCGAAACGGGCTGGAAGGTCCCGTTCGTGAACTTCACGATCCGCTCGCACTGGATCGGCTGCTGATCGTTCCCGCCCGTCCTCTGCCTGTTGCCCGGCAGCGCGAACGGGTTTGCCTCGTTCCAGGTCCTGTAGGCCTTCATGAGCGAGGCCCGGGTCGGTGCTTGCCCGGCCTTGTACATGAGCTGGACGAAGGCGTGGGCCACCGAGACGCCGTAGTAGTTGAGAGCGTCCGTCATTCGACCGCCCGGGTAGTACTTCGCCATGACCTGCTTGTAGAGCTTCATGGCGGCGTCGTTGTCCCACGCGGGGCTCGCGGGGTCCTTGCCGTACTGGACGGTGTACGTCCGGTCGGGAAGATCACCGGCGCCCGACGTCTTCGCGAGCGTGAGGAACGTGTCCGTGGCCGACACCGAGTTGGTGTAGATCACGGCCGGCGACCAGCGGAGCGCGTTCGCGATCACGTACGCCTGCACCGTGAAGCGTGGCGTCGCGAGGATCACGAAGACGGTCGCGCCGGTCCCGCGGAGCCGTGCGACCTGGGCACGGACGTCGGTCGCCGTCACCTCGAACGGCTCGGTCCCGGCGATGTTCGAGGCCTTGGCCCCGAGCCCCGTCCGCAGGCCGCGCAGGTAGTCCTGCCCGTAGCTGTCGTTCTGGTACAGCACCGCGACCTTCGCGTTCGGGCTGTTCCGCGCGATCGCCTGCCCGTAGATCTTCCCCTCGAACTCGTAGTCAGGCTGCCAACCGCCCGTCCAGGGGTACTTCTTCGCGTCCCTGTTCCAGGTCGACGCGCCCGTGGCGTTCAGGATCTGCGGCACCTTCCGTGCATTGAGATACGGGCGGATCGCCTCGTTGTGCTCGGTGCCGAGCGCACCGACGACCGCGAACACGTTGTCCTCCTCGACGAGCTTCCTCGCCTGCTGGACGGTGTTCGCCGGGTTGTAGCCGTCGTCGTAATACTTGAAGACGATCTGCCGACCGAAGACTCCGCGCCTTCCGTCCGGCCCCTTGCGCGAGTTGACGTACGAGAAGTACGCCTTCATCGCCGCGGGGATCGTCGCGTACAGGGACGCCGCGCCCGTCAGCGGGAACGTCCCTCCGACCGTGATCGTCCGAGCGGTGATTCCCGTCTCGGACGAGGCCGACGTCGCACTCGACGCAGAGACCCCGAGCGCCACGACGAGCGCCGCGGCCAAGAGCACGACCTTCCTCATTCGGACTCCTTTGGAGATGGTGCGGTGTGGAGCGCGAGCCTATCCGGCCCCTCACCGATTTGCCACTCCTGAGACGAGCGCGAGGGCGCCTCGGTTAGCCCTGGCCGAGGCCGATCTCGGCCGCGAGCCGCTCTGCCTCGTCGAGCTCCTCGGCGAGAGCGTCGATCCCGCTTCCCCAGATCGCCGGATCGGTCAGGTCGAGGCCCACGAGCCGGGCGAGCTCCTCGGGCGAGCGCGAGCCGCCCGAGCGCAGGAGCTCGAGGTACGGCTCGACCATCGACTCGCCCTCCTGCACGTAGCGCCGGTAGATCGCGAGCGAGAAGAGATAGCCGTAGGCGTATGCGTAGACGTACCCCGGCGAGCCGGTGAAGTGCGGGATGTAGCTCCACCAGGGGGTGTATCCCTCGATGGAGACCGAGTCGCCGAACAGCGCCGTCTGCGCCTCGAGCCAGAGCTCGCCGATCCGCTCGGAGGCCAGCTCGCCCTGACTCCGCCGCTCGGTATGAACCGCATGCTCGAAGCGGTTCATCGCGATCTGGCGGAACGTCGTCGCGATCGCGTCCTCGATGCTCCCCGCCAGAAGGTCGAGCCGCCGCCTCGGGTCGTCCTCGGCGGCGAGGAGCCGCTCGAACGTGAGCGCCTCGCCGAACACCGACGCCGTCTCGGCGGTCGTCAGCGGCGTGGACGAGTTGAAGTACCCGAGCGGTTGCGCCAGGACGCCGTGGAGCCCGTGCCCGAGCTCGTGCGCGAGGGTGAGGATCGAGCGGCGGTCGCCCGTGTAGTTCATGAGGATGTACGGGTGGACGCCGGGAACGGTCGTCGCGCAGAACGCGCCCGTCCGCTTGTCCGGCCGCACCGGGCCGTCGATCCAGCCGTCGTCGAAGAAGCGCGCGATGATCCCGCCGGCCTCGTCCGAGAACTCGGAGTACGCATCGACGACGACCGTGCGAGCCTCCTCCCACGAGGCCTTGCTCGTGTCCGCCGCGATCGGGGCCATGCGGTCGAAGTGGTCGAGTCGCTCGAGGCCGAGCAGGCGCGCCTTGAGGCGGTAGTACCGCCGCGCGACGTCGTAGCGCGACGTCGTCGCCTCGATCAGCGCCTCGACGGCTTCGTCGGTCGTCTCGTTCGCGAGGTTGCGGGACGAGATCCAGGTCGGGTACCCGCGCAGCCGGTCGTCGATCGACTTGTCGATCAGGATCGTGTTGAAGACGAACGTGCGCGTACGTAGACCGGGTCCGAGCGCCTCGGTGATCGCCTCGGCGGCGGCCCGCCGCTGATCGCGGTCGGTGTCGTAGAGCCGTGCCATCGCCGTCTCGAGCGCGACCTCCTGCCCGTCCAACGAGACGCGAAGGGCGCCGAGCTGCTCCTCGTAGAGGCGCGACCACGCCATGACGCCGGAGACGGACTTCTCGGTGACGACCTTCTCCTCCGGCTCGGTGAGGAGGTACGGCCGGAACTTCCGGGTCGAGAGGAGGTGATGGCGCCAGTGGTCGAGCGCCTCGTCGGCGAGGAGCGCGTCCGCCGCGTCGTCCGGGACCGCGGCCCACTCGAGCGGGAAGAAGAGGAGCTGGGTCTCGAGCGCCGCGGCCTTCTCCCCGAGCCGCGCAACGAGCGCGCCGCGGACCGGGTCGGCCATGTTCGTCGCGAACAGGAGGTGCGCGTACGTCAGTGCTCGAACGACGCCCGACTCGATCCGCTCGTGCTCGGCGACGGCGTCGGCAAGCTCCTGCGCGTCGAGCTCGGCGACTTTCCCGTGCAAGCGCTCGCGGAACGCGGCCGCGTCCACCTCGGCCTGCGCGATGTCGGACTCGATGCGCGGGTCGTCAGGGCCGTCGTAGAGGTCGCCGAGGTCCCACGCGACGTCCTCGGCGCCTGTCAGCTCGGTGGTCGCCATCCGCCGGAATCTATCTGTCGAGGTCGGAGCTCGGAGAAGGGTGCTGCCTCGACACAAGACCTCATCCGCTGTCGAGCTGCTCGGCCCGCGTCACCGGCGCGCGGCACGCGAACCGCTCGCAGACGTAGACCGCGGGGAGGCCGTCGACGAGGCCCTTTCCGTCGAGCAGCGGCACCTCGTCGGAGGGACCGACGGCGACGACCGTCTCCGGCTGGAACCGCCGGAGCGCAGCCCGCGCGACCTCCGAGCGGACGTCGCCGACGATCGCGAGCTCCCTCGGCGGCGAGAGGTGGAGGTGCAGCGTGCAGAGCCCCCACGAGAAGGCACGCGGAACGCGTTCCATCGCGGGCGCCAGGAGGCGCAGAACGTCGGCGCCCCGGTCGACGAGTCCCTCGTCTCCCCAGATGCGCCCGAGCCGGACCAGCACCGACGCGAGCATCGAGTTCCCGGACGGCGCCGGGTCGTCGTCGAGGTCCTTCGGCCTCGTCGCGAGCCGCTCCCCGTCGTGGGGCGCGAGGAAGAAGCCGCCGTGCTCCTGATCCGCGAACAGCTCGACCGCGAGGTCTGCGATCCGGCGGGCCTCGAGCAGCCAGCGCGGATCGCCGGTGGCGACGTGGAGCTCGAGCAGGCCGTGGGCGACGTTCGCGTGGTCGTCGAGGAAGCCGGGCCCGCTCACTCGGCCCTCGCGGATGCTTCGCAGGACTCGGCCGTCGTCGCCGCGGAGCGGGCCGAGGAGGAACTCGCCGAGCGCCACCGCCGCCTCGAGCCAGTCCGCCCGTTCGAGCCGGCGTGCCGCCTCCGCCAACGCCGCGAGCGCGAGGCCGTTCCACGCGGCGATCGACTTGTCGTCGCGGAAGGGCTGCGGCCGCCGCTCGCGGATCGCGAGCAGGCGTTCCTTCGTCTCGGCGTCGAGCTCGCCGCGGACGATCGATCGGCCGTGCTCGAACGACTCGAGCACCGCGGGATCGAGACCGAGCTCCTCCCACTCGGCGGGAGTCCACGTGTACGTGAGCCCCTCGACGC
The DNA here is from genome assembly GCA_963814565.1 of uncultured Actinomycetes bacterium. Lineage (GTDB taxonomy): Bacteria > Actinomycetota > Thermoleophilia > Gaiellales > Gaiellaceae > Gaiella. The sequence goes on along the minus strand of CAWFDO010000015.1, from coordinate 400,479 downwards.
CTTCCGTGTCGGCATCCTGCGCGGAGGCGAACCCGCCGCTGGAGAGCCGCATCTCGCGCAGGAGGTAGGCGATCGTCTCCTCCACCACGATGCGGTAGCGCTCCTCGCCCGTGACGACCCAGCCGTGGAGGTACGTGGAGGCGAGCAGCGCGTTGTCGTAGAGCATCTTCTCGAAGTGCGGCACGAGCCAGCGGGCGTCGACGGAGTAGCGGTGGAAGCCTCCGCCCACGACGTCGTAGAGACCGCCGGCGGACATGCCGTCGAGCGTGCGCCGCACCATGCCGAGCGCCTCCGGGCCGCCGCGCCGCAGCAACAGCTCGAGTGCCGAAGACGGCGGGAACTTCGGCGCCGTCCCGAACCCGCCGAACGCGGGCTCGTAGTCGCGGGCGAGGTGGCGCTCTGCCGCGTCGAGCAGTTCCGCGGAGAGCTCGGCGTCGCCCGCCGTCAGCCGGGCGGCGCCGCCGAGCGCGTCGACGAGCTTCTCCGCCTGCGTCTCGAGATCGTCGCGGCGCTCGCGCCACGCCTCCGCGATCGCCTGCAGCAGCTGCCGGAAGCTCGGGATCCCGTGGCGCGGCTCCGGCGGGAAGTACGTGCCCGCGTAGAACGGTCGCCCGTCGGGCGTCAGGAAGACCGTGGTCGGCCAGCCGCCCTGGCCCGTCATCGTCACGCACGCGTCCATCGTCAGCGCGTCGACGTCGGGGCGCTCCTCCCGGTCGACCTTCACGTTCACGAAGAGGTCGTTCATGACCTGCGCCGTCGCCGCGTCGGAGAACGACTCGTGCTCCATCACGTGGCACCAGTGGCACGAGCTGTAGCCGACCGAGACGAGGAGCGGCCTGTTCCCGGCACGTGCTCGCTCGAACGCCTCCTCGCCCCAGGGGTACCAGTCGACCGGGTTCGAGGCGTGCTGGAGGAGGTAGGGGCTGGACGTGCCGGCGAGGCGGTTCACGCCCTCTGTTCTACCCGCACGCGCCCTTTTCTCCGACCGGCTCGTGTCGTATGGTCGCGCGCATGAGACGAACACCGATGTGGCTCGTGTTTGCCGGCGGCGCGATCACCGTCGTCGGCGTGCTGATCCAGGCGTTCACGATCGCCGCGTACGTGCGCGGCGCAGGGGAGGGCGCGCTCGACGCCCACGGCGGCTTCTCGATGCTCGTCCACATCGGGCAGCTCCTGATCGTGATCGGCGCCATCTGGGCGTGGTGGGGCAACTGGGGTGCGGTCGGGCTCGCGGTCGCGTTTCTCGTCCTGTGCGTCGCGCAGCTCGCGTTCCTCGGCGACACGGAAGAGACGGGCGGCTGGGTGAACGGCCTGCACGGCATGCTCGCGCTCGTGATCCTCCTCGTCGGGGCATGGTGCTTCACCCGGGGCAGGCGCGCGCTCGGGCTCTGGACGACCGCCTAGGCCTCCGAATCGACGTCCGCGGGCGCCGTCTCGGCGGCGCCCGCACCCTTGCGCCGCTTGAGGTACCAGCGCACGACCTCGACGCCCATGGCGACCCCGATCGCGATGAAGAACCCGAGGAGGAGGCCCTTCCAGGGCGCGTCCTCGAAGGTCTTGCCGCCGAGGTAGCCGAGCATCGCGGCGTAGGTCCCCCACAGGAGCCCGGCGCAGACGTCGGCGACGATGAAGCGCCGCCACGGCATCGCGTGCGTGTAGCCGGAGGCGAACGTCACGGCCGTCCGCCCGCCGGGGATGAATCGCGCGATGACGATGATGTAGAAGCCGCGCGTCTCGAGCTGGTGCTCCGCCCACTCGAAGCCGCTGCGGGCCTTCTCGGAGCGGAAGAGCCGCTTGACGGTGTGCTCGCCGGCCCACTTGCCGATCGCGTACGAGATGTTGTCCCCCACGACGGCCCCGGCGCTCGCACTGAGGATCACGCCGAGCAGCCAGAGGTCTCCGCTCGAGGCGAGGTTGCCGGCGGTGATGACGATGCTCTCGCTCGGGACGAGCGGGAAGAACGCGTCGATCGCCGACACGGCGAAGATCACCGCGTAGCTCCACCACTCCCCGGAGACCCAGTCCTTGAACTCGTCGAACATCAGTGGCCCGTCCAGTGATGTCGCCTCGTTCCTGGCGTGCGAGGAGCAAGCCAGGCTAGGACGCAGGGAGCGCCCATATCAGGAGATATGGGCGCGACCGAGGACGACGCATGGCGCCGCTCATCGCGCGCCAGGGACCTGGATGACATTGCTGGACGGGCCACATGGTGCATCGTCGCAGAGGTACGGCGGGCGATGATGCGCTCGATGCCGACGCCGCTCCAGGGGATGCGCGTGCTCGACGTGACGACGTCGATCGCGGGCCCGTACTGCGCCCAGGTCCTCGCCGCGCTGGGCGCGGACGTCGTCAAGGTGGAGCGGCCCGACACGGGAGACGACGGCCGAGCGTGGGGCCCGCCGTTCTGGAACGGCGAGGGGACGATGTTCCTCTCCGCCAACGCGGGGAAGCGCTCGCTGGCGCTGTCCCTGCGTGACGCACGCGGCCGCGAGGCACTGCTGCGGCTCGCCGAGCGCTCCGACGTGTTCCTCCAGAGCCTCCGGCCCGGCCTCGCCGAGGAGCTCGGGCTCGGGCCCGACGCCGTCCGCGCCGCGAACCCGCGGCTCGTCTACTGCTCGCTCGGGGCGTACGGCCACACGGGGCCGCTCTCGGCGGAACCGGGGTACGACGCGCTGATGCAGGCCGCCGGCGGGCTCATCTCGATCACGGGCGAGCCGGGGCGACCCGGCGTCCGGGTCGGCTCGTCGCTGATCGACCAGGGGACGGGCACGTGGGCCGCGCTCGGCGTCCTCGCCGCGCTGCTCGAGCGCGAGCGGACCGGCGAGGGGTGCGTCGTCGACGTCTCGCTGTACGAGACCGCGATCGGGTACATCGGCTACCACCTCGCCGGCTATCTCGCCGACGGGACGATCCCGACGGGCGAGGGAACCCGCTTCCCGATGGTGGCGCCCTACCAGGTGATGGCGACCCGGGACGGCGAGCTGATGGTGGCCGGCGGCAACGACCGCCTCTTCCGGGCGATCTGCGACGTCCTCGACCTGCAGGCGCTCGTCGACGACGCGCGCTTCCGGTCGAACGCCGACCGCGTGCGGAACCGGGACGAGCTCGTCGCGCTCCTCGAGGAGCGGCTGCGGACGGAGGACGCCGCCGCCTGGCGCGAGCGGCTCACCGCCGCCGGCGTGCCGACCGCCGCCGTCGCAGACGTCCGAGACGTCGCGGAGTCACCGCAGACCGCCGCCCTCGGGATCCTCCAGACACTCGACCACCCCCGGATCGACGGCCTCACACTGACGGCGCTCCCGGTCTCGTTCGACCGCGTGCGGGCGCTCCATCCGAGCGCGCCGCCCGACGTCGGCGAGCACTCCGCCCAGATCCTCCGCGAGGCGGGCTACACGGACGAGGAGATTGCGGAGCTCGTCGCGGCAGGCGTCACTCGTAGTGCAGCGCCTCGAGCGGGTTGAGCTTCGCCGCGCGCCGCGCCGGGAAGATCGCCGCGAGGACGCCGACGAGGATCGCCGCGACCGCGAACACGATCACCTGCGTCGTCGGGAACGAGAACTCGATGAAGTCGACGCGGGCAATGAGGAGCGCCGCGAGCAGGATCCCGAGCACGATCCCGATCGCCGCGCCGATGAGCGACGTGATCACGCTCTCGTGCCGGATCATCCGGCGCACCTGACGCCGGGTCATCCCGATCGCACGCAGCATCCCGATCTCGCGCGTCCGCTCGAACACGGTGAGCACGAGGGTGTTCACGATCCCGAAGAGGCTCACGACGATCGACAGGGCGAGGAGCACGTAGAGGATGTTGAGGATCGCGCTGAGACCGGCGATCTGGTTGTCGATGAACGTCTCGCGGTCCTGCGCCTTCGCGTTCGGGAAGTCCGCGAGCGCGTCGTCGAGCGCCGCCTGGTTCGCGTCGGTGGCACCGCCCTCCATCTTCACGAACGAGTAGAGGTTCTTCGGCCGCTGGACCTGCGCATCCCAGGCGGCGGCAGAGACGGTGACCGTGCCGAACGGCGAGCCGCCGCTCGGCGGGTCGAAGATCCCTGCGAGGCGGAACGTCTCCGTCGTCCCGTTGGGGAACGTGACCTGGATCGGCGAGCCGATCCGGAGGTCGTGATCCTTCGCGTAGCCGTCGTCCGTGAAGGCGCCGTCGTCCCCGAGCGTGGCGAGGGTCTCCTGCGAGCCCTCGACCCAGTCCATCGAGATCACGTCCTTCATGCCCGGGTCGACCGCCGTCGCGAACTCGGTCGAGTCGAAGACCCGGACCTCGCCCGTGCGGACGCTCCCGACCGTCGTGACGCCCGGCGCCTGCGCGGCCGCCTCGGCCGCCGAGATCGGGATGGGCGAGAAGTTGTTCTGCGCCGTGATCGCGTAGTCGCCCGTGAAGAGGTCGTTCACCGCACCCCGGAACGAGTTGACGATGCCCGCGGCGAGCGTCGCGACGAGCGTGACGAGCGCGAGGCCGATCATCAGGGCGGACGCGGTCGACGCGGTCCGCTGCGGGTTGCGGCGCGAGTTGTCGCGCGCCAGGAGGCCGGGCGCCCCGCCGATCTTCGTCGCGGGCCAGCCGAGCACCTGCGCGAGCGGCTTCACGAGCCGCGACGACAGCAGCGCCACGCCGAGGAAGATGAGCAGCGCGCCGAGACCCATCCAGATGAGAACCTGCGTCGTGTCGAGGCCGCTGCCGAAGAGCCCGTAGAGCAGGGCCGCGAAGCCGAGGATCGTCGTCAGCGCCGCGCCGATCCAGCGGTAGCGTGCGAAGCGGCCCGGCGGCAGCGTCGCACCCTCCCGCACCGCGGCGATCGGCGGAACGCGGGTGGCGCGGAGCGCCGGGCGGAGGCTCGCGAACAGCGTGACGAGGATCCCGGCAAGGAGGGCGACGACGACTGTGCGCGTCTCGAACAGAAGACCGGTGTTCGGCAGCGTGAAGCCGACCGCCTCGAAGAGCGCGAAGAGGCCGGAGGCGAGGAGCAGGCCGAGGAACAGTCCGATCACCGAGGCGACGACCCCGACGACGAGCGCCTCGACGAAGATCGAGCTCATGACCTGGCGTCGCGACGCGCCGAGCGTGCGGAGCGTCGCGAACTCACGAGTGCGCTGGGCGATTGTGATCGAGAGCGAGTTCGCGATCACGAACGACCCGACGAACAGCGCGATGCCGCCGAACGCGAGCAGGAATCCCTGGAGGAACGTGATGAACTCGTTCGTCTCGGCCGCGTCCTCCTGCGCCTGCGCTTGCGCCGTCCGGGCCTGGGCGTTGGGCGGCAGGATCGGACGGATCTCCGAGAGCAGCTGCGCGTCGGAGACGCCGGGCTTCGCCGCGACCGCGATCTCGTCGAGGCGACCGTCCTTCTCGAAGAGCCGCTGCGCCGTCGGGAGGTCGAAGCCCGCGAGCGTCGCGCCGCCGATGGAGAGGTCGGAGCCGAACTCCACGATCCCGGAGATCCGGAGGCGCTCGACCGGACCCTCGACCTGGACGCCGATCTCGTCGCCGATCGCGAAGTCCTCCTTGTCTGCCACACCGGAGTCGATCACGATCTCGTCGGCGCCCGGCCAGTCGCCTTCGACGAGCCGCAGGGGGTTGAACACGGAGTCCCCGTCGGCGATGGCGAAGCCGAGGTTGGGCGCGCCGCCGTAGACGATCGCCTTCCCGTCCTTGCCGATCAGCGAGGTCGAGTCGCTGTCGACGCTCCCCTCTGCCTCCCCGACCCCGGGAAGCTCGCGCACCTCACCGAGCAGCGACTCGTCGAGCGTCGGCTCGGTGACGCCGCTGCCCTCCGAGAGGTCGAACGCCGACTTGCCGGAGATGACGACGTTCGAGCCCTGCCGCACGTCCGTGAAGATCTGGTCGAACGCGCTGTCGATCGAGTCCGTGAGGACGTACGTGCCGCTGATCATCGCGACGCCGAGCACGATCGCGACAGCGGTCAACGCCGTGCGAAGCTTCCGCGTGAGCAGCCCCTTGAGCGCGAACTTGATCATCTGCCTCTAGGTGTAGCGGGTGCGGACGGGGTGCCGCGCCGGTCGGCCCGGCACCCGACCAACGTCATTCGTAGTGCAACGCCTCCAGCGGGTTCAGCTTCGCCGCCCGCCTCGCAGGTGTGATCGCCGCGAGCAGCCCGACGATCACGGCGAGGATCACGAGGAACACGAGCTGCCCCGTCGGGATCTGGAAGCGGATGTCGAACTCGCCGAGGGCCCGCGTGACGAGCACCGCGAGGAAGATCCCGAGCGGGAGCCCGAGCGCCGTCCCGATGAGCGCGGTGATCACGCTCTCGTGCCGGATCATCCGCCGCGCCTGCCGCCGCGTCATTCCGACGGCGCGCAGCATCCCGAGCTCGCGCGTCCGCTCGAAGACCGAGAGGACGAGCGTGTTCACCATCCCGAAGAGGCTGATCGTGACCGACAGGGCGAGCAGGACGTAGAGCATCGCGAGGAAGTCGTTGAACTCCGCGTCCTCCTTGTCGATCCACTCCTGCCGCGTCTGCACCCGCGCGTCCGGGAAGCCGTCGGTCGCCTGCTCGAGCTCGGCCTTGGCGGCGTCGGTCGGCCCGCCGGCGACATTGACGAAGGTGTACTGGTTGCGCGGCCGGTCGACGAGGTCGTCGAAGGCGGCGATCGTGAGGCTCGCGTCGCCGAGGAGCGGATAGAACGGCGGCGGCTCGTACGTCCCCTTGACCACCGCGTCCAGCGTCGTTCCCTCGCCGGTGCGGACCGTCACCGTGTCGCCCACGGCGACGCCGTGATCCTCGGCGAAGCTCTGGCTCATGATCATCCCGTTCTCGCCGAGCGTGGCGAGCGTCGCATCGGAGCCGTCGACCCAGTCGAAGGAATAGCCCTCGGTGATCAGGTCCGGGTCGATCCCGGTGAGGTAGCCGCCGTGGCCGTCGATCTGTGCCACCTCCGAGCGGACGTGCGTGACCGTGTCGGCGGACGGCGCGTCGGCCGCGGCGTCTCCGGCAGCGGCGACGAACGGCGTGTAGCCGTCCTGCGACGTGATGATGAAGCTCGCGACGATCTGGTCCTCGATCGCATCGCGGTTCGATGCCTTCATCCCGTTCACGAACGTCGCCACGAACGCGACGAGCGCGACGCCGATCATCAGCGCGGCCGCCGTCGCAGCCGTGCGGCCCGGGTTGCGCACCGAGTTGCGGCGCGCGAGCGCGCCCGGGGCGCCTCCGATCCACCGCGCCGGCAGCCCGACGACGGCGGCAAGCGGCCGGACGAGCTTCGACGAGATCATCGCGACCCCGATGAACAGCAGGATCACGCCGCCGGCGATCGACAGGAGCCGCTGCGCCGTGTCGACGTCGTCGGCGAACATCGAGTAGCCGAGCAGGAACAGCGCCAAGGCGATCAGCCCGAGCGCGATGTACGGCGTGAAGCGGTGCGCGCGGCCCTTCGGCAGCTCCGCCCCCTCGCGGACGGCCGCGATCGGCGGGACGCGCGTCGCGCGGATCGCGGGGAAGAGCCCGGCGATCACGGTGATGATCGTCCCGACGAGGAGCGAGACGATCACCGTCCGCGGCGCGTAGACCGCCTCCGCCTCCGGAAGCCCGAGCCCGATCACGCGGAACAATGCCTGGAGGCCCTTGGCGAGTGCGACGCCCAGGGCGAGCCCGATGAGGGACGCCAGAAGCCCGATCACGAACGCCTCGAGCAGCACGGTCCGCAGCACCTGGCGCCGCGAGGCGCCGAGGGTCCGGAGCGTCGCAAACTCTCGCGTCCGCTGCGCGACGGTGATCGAGAGCGTGTTGAAGATCACGAACGAGCCGACGAAGAGCGCGATCCCGGCAAAGGCGAGCAGGAAGTAGCGGAAGAAGGCCGTGAACTCGCCGATCTCGTCCTGGGCGTCCTGTGCCTCCTCCACGCCGGTCTTCACCTGGGCGTCGGCCGGAAGGAGGGGCTGGATGTCGGCGACGAGCTCCTCCGGGGTCGTTCCCTCCGCTGCCGCGACAGAGATAGCGTCGTACTGCCCCTCGCGGTCGAAGAGCTTCTGCGCGGTCCCGACGTCGAAGATCGCGAACGTGGCAGTCCCGATCGACTCGACGTCGCCGTACTTCGCGATCCCGACGACCTCGAAGTCCTGCTTCGGCTGGAGCGTCGAGATCTCGATCGACTCGCCGATCCCGAAGTCCTCGCGGTCGGCCGTGCCCGCGTCGACGACGACCTCGCCGTCGCCCTCGGGCCAGCGCCCCTCGAGCAGGTTGAGCGGGTTGAAGCGCGAGTACTCGGGCGCCGTGTCGATCCCGAAGCCGAAGCTCGGGGCGCCGTTCGTGTTCACTGCCTTGCCGTCGTCGGCGATGATCTTCGTGTTGAGCTCGTCGTAGACCCCGCCCATCGCCAGCCCGACCGAGTCGAGCCCGCGGATCTCATCGAGGAGTGACGCCTCGACCGGCGGCGGCGGCGGCTTCTCGAAGTCGGCGGAGAAGCTCGCCTCCTTGCCGCTCACGACGGCGTCCGTCCCCGCGTAGGAGTCGGCGAAGATGCTCGAGAACGCCTTGTCGATCGTGTCGGTGAGGACGTACGTCCCGCTGATCATCGCGACGCCGAGCACGATCGCGAGTGCGGTCAGGACCGTGCGGAACTTGCGTCCGAGAAGGCTCTTGAGCGCGAAGCGCGTCACGTCTTCGCGACCTCGTCCATCGTCTCCGAGATCTCGTGCTGCGTCGCGCCGGACAGCTCGCGGACGATGTTGCCGTCGGCGAGGTAGAGGACGCGGTCGGCGATCGCCGCGGCGCGCGACTCGTGGGTCACCATCACGATCGTCTGCCCGAGCTCCTCGACCGAGTGCCGGAGCAGCTCGAGGATCTCGGCGCCCGTCTTCGAGTCGAGGTTGCCGGTGGGCTCGTCCGCGAACACGACGTCGGGCTGGGAGACGAGCGCCCGGGCGATCGCGACGCGCTGCTGCTGCCCGCCGGAGAGCTCGGACGGGCGGTGCGAGAGCCGGTCGCCGAGGCCAACCGACTCGATGAGCGTTGCGAAGAAGTCGGAGTCCGGCTTCTCCCCGGCGATCGCGAGCGGCAGCGTGATGTTCTCCTCGGCCGTCAGCATCGGCAGGAGGTTGAAGAACTGGAAGACGAAGCCGATGTGCCGTCGCCGCAGCCTCGTCAGGTCGGAGTCCTTGAGCGTTGTGATCTCCGTCCCGGCGATCTCGACCGATCCGGAGGTCGGCTTGTCGAGACCGGCGAGGATGTGCATCAGGGTCGACTTCCCGGATCCCGACGGGCCCATCACGGCGGTCAGCCGTCCACGTGGAACGTCGACCGACACGCCGCGGAGCGCGTCGACCGCCGTCTCGCCTTCGCCGTAGCGGCGCGTCACCTCGCGCCCGACCACGACGGTCCCGTTCTCGGTCATGTTGTCTCCTCTGCTCTCTCGGTTCTCAGCGGCTCAGGGTGCCCCGCCCGCACAACGGGCAGGGTGCGGCAAACCCTACTCTTGTCCTACGTGCCACCCGGGGAGGTGCGCGAAACCTTCGCGAAACGAGACCTAGCGGACGCGGCGGCCGGCCTCGGCCAGCACGTCGCCGAGGATCCCCACGAGCTCGTCGATCTCCCGCTCGGTCGCGACGAGCGGCGGCGAGATCTGCACGACGGGGTCGCCGCGGTCGTCGGCGCGGCAGATCAGCCCGGCGTCGAAGAGCGCGCCCGTGAGGTAGCCGCGGAGGAGCGTCTCGCACTCGTCCTCGTCGAACGTCTGCCGCGTCTCCCTGTCCTTCACGAGCTCGATCGCGTAGAAGAACCCCGTCCCGCGGACGTCGCCGACGATCGGCAGGTCGAGCAGCGTCTCGAGCTTCGCGCGGAACACGTCCTCGGTCTCGCGCACGTGCTCGACGATGCCCTCGCGCTTCATGATCTCGATGTTCTTGAGCGCGATCGCGCACATCGTCGGGTGACCGCCGAACGTGATCCCGTGCGTGAAGGTCGAGGTCGACTCGAGGAACGGCTCCATCACCCGGTCCGTCGCGATGACCGCCCCGATCGCCGCGTACGACGAGGACAGGCCCTTCGCCGAGGTGATGATGTCGGGCCGGATGTCGTAGCGCTCCGAGCCGAACCAGTACCCGACGCGGCCGAAGCCGGTGATCACCTCGTCCGCGGAGAGGAGGATGTCGTACTCGTCGCAGAGCGCGCGGACACCCTGCCAGTACCCGGCCGGAGGCGTGAAGGCGCCGCCGGCGTTCTGCACCGGCTCCATGTGCACGAGGCACACGGTCTCGGGCCCCATGGCGAGGATCGTCTGCTCGAGGTCGTCGAGCAGCCCGCGCGTGAACTCCTCCTCCGTCTCCTCGACAGGCCGGTGGTAGCGATTCGTGTTCCGGACGTGCCGCACCTCCGGGATCAGCGGCTCGAAGGGTCTCCGGAGCGCCGGTATCCCGTTGATCGACAACGCGCCGAGCGTCGTGCCGTGGTAGGCGATGTGGCGCGCGATCGCCTTGTAGCGGTGAGCGCCGCCCGCTGCCGCGACGATCGCGTCGTGCCCCCGCTCGGGCTCGTGCGGCGCGACCCGGAGCTGCTTCTCCCCACGCGCCGAGTAGTACTGCCGCGCGAGCTTCCAGGCCGACTCGACCGCCTCCGAGCCGCCGGAGACGAAGAACACGCGGTTGAGGTCGCCCGGCGCGAGCGACGCGACCTCGGCGGCGAGCTCGATCGCGCGCGGATGCGCGTACGACCAGTTGGTGTAGAACGGCAGCTCGCGCATCTGCTCGAGCGCCGCCTGGCCGATCTCCTCGCCGAACGAATAGCCGATGTTGACCGAGAACAGGCCCGCGAGCGCGTCCAGGTACCGCTTGCCGTTCACGTCCTCGAGGTAGCAGCCCTCGCCGCGGACGATGATCGGCACGTCGGCGTCGGCGTAGCCGCCCATGCGGGTGAAGTGCATCCACAGGTGGTCCTTGGCGAGCTTCTGGAGGTCGGTGACGGTCGTGCTCATGCGGCGCTGCGCTCCCTTCGGATCTGCTTGCGACCGCCTTCGCAATGCGAGGCGTTCGTACCACGGATCGACGCAACGCGTCAAAAACGAGAGGCGCCAGGTTGCGCTGTGCGAGGAATCCCGCCGGGCCGGGCGGTGTTACGCGGGGACGACGAGCACCGGTCGCGACGACAGGTGCAGGAGCCGGTGCGGCGTCGAGCCGAGCAGCGCCCCGCGGAGCGGCGTCTCACCGTACGAGCCCACGACGATCAGGGTGGCGTCCCGCTCGTCGGCGACCGTGACGAGCGCTTCCGCCGGCTTCGCGCGCACCACCGCGACCTCGGTCGGGACCCCCTCGGCCGTCGCACGCTCGACGGCGTGCGCCACGGCGTGGCGACCGAGCTCCTCGAGCGCCTCCAGGTGCGCGCCGAACTCCTCTCCTCGCCCGCCGGGCGGCGCGGCGCCGTACACGAGGACGAGCGGCTCGCCGAAGCGTCGCGCGACGTCGATCGCCACCGCGAGCGCGCGGTCGGCCCCGGGGGACTCGTCGTACCCGACCACGATGCTCATGACGAGTCGCCTTCCGAGCCCGAGACGAGCGCGGGATCGACGACGCCGCGCCGCTCGGACCAGTACGTGCTGTCGATCGCCCGCCACACGAACATCAGCACCAGCCCGGCGACGAAGATCGAGCACGCCGATCACGAGCGGCGGTCCGACGCCGAGCCACGCCTGCCCGCTGTACGAGTTGTCCGGATCGGACATGTCGATCACCGACTCGACCGAGCAGCCAGGCGAGGAGGACGGCGCCGACAACGGGGCCGACCCCGATCAGCACGAAGTTGCGGACGCTCTCGGTCAGGTGGCGCCGGTAGTACACCGCGCAGGCGATCCCGGTGAGCGCGTAGTAGAACGCGATCACGAGCGACAGCGCGGTCAGCGAGTCGAACAGCGCGTTCTCGCTCAGCAGGTTGATCACGACGTACCAGACCGAGGCGATCACCGCGACCCACCAGGTCGACACGTCCGGGGTGCGGAAGCGTCGGATGGATGTGGCCGAACGTGTGCGGCAGGGCACGGCGACGCGCCATCGACAACGCCGTCCGCGACGCCGGGATGATCGTGGTCTGCGTCGACGCGATCGCCGACGTGGTGACGGAGAAGAGCAGGATCCAGTCCCAGGCGCCGAGCACCTCGGTCGCGATCAGCCCGAAGATGAACTCCTCCTCCTCGGCGTTCTCGGTGAGGAACTCGGTGCCCATGTAGGCGACGATCGCGTAGGCGACCGAAACGTACGTGACGAGCAGCAGGATCGTCGACAGGATCGCCGCCTTGCCCGGGCGCATTCGCGGAGTCCGTCGGTCTCCTCCGTCAGGTTGACCGCGGACTCCCAGCCCCAGTAGGCGAAGACGCCGAGCAGGAGACCGTCCGGTGAGCGCTGCGCCCTCCCGCCGAGAACGGGTTGAGCCAGCTGAGCGACGGCGTCAGCGCGTCGGCCGTCGCATCGTCTGCGATCACCTTGCCGATCGCGATCGCGGCGAAGACGAGCAGCGACAGCACCTGCACGACGATCAGGACGTTCTGGACTCGCGCCGAGAGCTCGGTGCCGAGGACGCAGATCGCCGTCATCACGACGATCAGCGCGACCGCCCCGATCATGATCACGACCTTGTCGTCCGCGAGATCGTCGAGCCCGAGCGTCAGCAGGCCGAAGCGAACACCCACGTCGGCGAGCGCGCCGATCACGAGCACGCCGGTCATCGCGATTGCCCAGCCGCCCTGCCAGCCCCACCACGGCCCCATCGCGCGCGTCACCCACGAGAACGTCGTGCCGCAGTCCTGGTCGACCTTGTTGAGGTAGTAGAACGCCGACGCGATCAGGAGCATCGGCACGAACGACGCCAGCAGCACGCCCGGCGCGGCGACCCCGACGAGCGCGACGATCGGACCGATCACCGCCGCAAGCGAGTACGCCGGCGACGTCGCATTGAGGCCGATGACGAGCGAATCGACGAAGCCGATGGAGTCGTGGGCGAGCTCGGTCTGCTCCGTGCTGCCGACGTCGACGGCCGTCATGGCACGACCCTAGACGAGTCGAAAGCGCTCCGGCGGCCAGGCGCCGACGTTCCAGGAGGCACGAAAGCGCCTCAGGAGAGCTTCACGCAGACGTGCTTGATCCGCGTGTACTCCTCCATCGAGTAGAGCGACATGTCCTTGCCGTACCCGGACTCCTTGAACCCTCCGTGGGGCATCTCCGGCGTGAGCGGGAAGAGGTGCTCGTTGACCCACACCGTTCCGAACTCGAGCCGGCCGGCCACCTTCATGGCGCGGCCGACGTTCTCCGAGAAGACCGACGCGGCGAGCCCGTAGCGCACGTCGTTCGCCATCGCGATCGCCTCGTCGTCGGACGCGAACCGCTGCATCGTGACGACGGGGCCGAACACCTCGTTCTGCACGATCTCCGCGTCCTGCGCCACGTCCGTGACGATCGTCGGCGACACGAAGAAGCCGCGGTCGCCGGTCGAGCCCCCGCCCGTGAGGACGGTCGCCTTCGCCGCCACGGCGCGCTCGACGAACCCGAGCACGCGCTCCTGCTGCTCCGCCGAGATGACCGGGCCCATCCCGATCTCGTCGTCGGTGCCGGGGTCACCGACGGACATGCCCTCGACCGCCGTGACCGTGGCGGACACGACGTCGTCCCACACCCGCTCCGAGACGAGGATCCGCGACGACGCGGTGCAGTCCTGACCGGAGTTGAAGTAGCCACCGACCTTGACCGCCTCGGCGACCGTCGCCGGGTCGGCGTCGTCGAGGACGACCATCGGCGCCTTGCCCCCCAGCTCGAGGTGCACCCGCTTGACGGTGTCGGCCGCGTTCTTCGCGATGAGCTTGCCGGTGGCCGTATCGCCGGTCAGCGACACGAGCCGGATCGAGGGGTGCCGCACGAGCCGGTCGCCGGCGGGCACGCCTTCGCCCGTGACGACCTGCAGGACCCCCTTCGGGAGCACCTCCTGTGCGAGCTCGACGAACCGCAGCACGGTCAGCGGCGTCTGCTCGGCGGGCTTGATGATCTGGACGTTCCCTGCGGCGAGCGCCGGCCCCATCTTCCAGATCACCATGAAGAGCGGGTAGTTCCACGGGGCGATGCCCGCGACGATCCCGAGCGGCTCGCGCCGGATCATCGAGGTGTAGCCCTCGACGTACTCCGTCGCCGCCTTCCCCTCGAGGTTCCGCGCAGCGCCCGCGAAGAAGCGGAGGTTGTCGGACATCACGGCGGGCTCGTCGACGGCGACCCACCAGGGCTTGCCGACGTTGAGCGACTCGAGCCGCGCGAGCTCCTCCGCGTTCTCGTCGATCACGTCGGCGAGCTTCAGCAGCAGCTCCATCCGGTCCTTGGGCGTCTTGTCGCGCCACGTCTCCCAGGCCGCCTCGGCGGCCGCGACCGCGCGGTCGACGTCCTCCTCGCCGGCCTTCGGCACCTCGGCGATCACCTCGCCGGTGGCGGGGTTCAGGACCTCCATCGTCTCGCCCGAGAGCGCGTCGACGAACTCGCCCTCGACGAACATCTTCTGCTGGCTCACCGCCACGCTCATCGCTTCCTCCGAGGCTCGAAAAGTCGAGTCGAGCCTAATCGATGGCGATGCGCGGACCGCCGCGGATCGAGTAGAACGCATGCATGAGGATCCTCGTCGTCGGCACGGGCGGCGTCGGCTCGGCGTTCGCGGGAATCGCGCGGCGACGGTCGTTCTTCGACCATTGCGCGCTCGCCGACTACGACCTCGGGCGGTCGTCGGCAGTGGCCGCCGCGCTCGACGACGGACGGTTCTCCGCGCATCGGATCGACGCCTCGAGCCGAGATGCGGTCCTGTCGCTGATCCGCGAGACGACGCCCGATGCCGTGCTCAACGCCGTCGACCCCCTCTTCAACGTCCCGATCTTCGACGCCTGCTTCGAGGCCGGCGTCACCTACCTCGACATGGCGATGACGCTCTCGGAGCCGCATCCGGAGCAGCCGTTCGAGCTGACGGGCGTGAAGCTCGGCGACTACCAGTTCGAGCGGGCCGCGGCGTGGGAGGAGAAGGGACTGCTCGCGCTCGTCGGGATCGGGATCGAGCCCGGCGCGGCCGACGTCTTCGCCCGTCACGCGGCCGACGAGCTGTTCTCGACGATCGACGAGATCGGCATCCGCGACGGCGCGAACCTCGTCGTCGAGGGCTACGACTTCGCTCCGACGTTCTCGATCTGGACAACGATCGAGGAGTGCCTGAACCCGCCGGTGATCTGGGAGCAGGACCGGGGCTGGTTCACGACGGCGCCGTTCTCCGAGCCGGAGGTGTTCGACTTCCCCGAGGGGATCGGCCCGGTCGAGTGCGTCAACGTCGAGCACGAGGAGGTGCTGCTCGTGCCGCGCTGGGTCGACTGCCGGCGCGTGACCTTCAAGTACGGGCTCGGCGACGAGTTCATCGAGGTCCTCCGCACGCTCCACAAGCTCGGGCTCGACTCGAAGGAGCGGATCCCGGTGAAGGGCGTCGAGGTCGCGCCGCGGGACGTCGTCGCCGCGGCGCTCCCCGACCCGGCGACGCTCGGCGACCGGATGACGGGCAAGACCTGCGCCGGGACGCTCGTCACCGGCACGGGCGTCGACGGCCGGCCGCGGAAGACCTACCTCTACCACGTGGTCGACAATGAATGGTCGATGCGCGAGTACGCCTCTCAGGCTGTCGTCTGGCAGACGGCGCTGAACCCCGTGGTCGCCCTCGAGCTGCTTTCGACGGGCGCGTGGTCGGGCGTCGGCGTGCTCGGCCCCGAGGCCTTTCCTGCGCGGCCGTTCCTCGACAAGCTCGCCGAGCTCGGCGCGCCGCACGGCGTCCTCGAGCTCACCCCATAGCGCGCCTGTCGATTCTCGTGCCAGCCGTACGTCTACGTTGCGAGATGGATCCTAGGATCGCCCCATGGCGCAGGTGATGCTCCGCGCGCCGCTCTCGGAGCTCTGTGGCGGGCGGCGGCACCACGTGGACGGCGGGACCGTCCGCGACGTGCTCGTCGAGCTCGAACGAGCCCACCCGCCCATCGCAGGATGGGTGCTCGACGAGCAGCGGCGGATCCGCGAGCACGTGAACGTCTTCGTCAACGGCACACAGGGAGAGGAGCAGACGCCGGTCGCCCCCGACGACCTCGTCCACGTCCTCCCCGCGATCACCGGAGGCTGAGTACAGATGACGGAACTCCTCGTCGGCACGAAGAAGGGCCTCTTCCGGCTCGAGGGCGACGCGCCCGGGACCTTCGAGGTCACGGCACGCGCATTCGCCGGTCAGAGCGTCGAGTACGCGATGCGGGACCCCCGCACGGGCCGCTACCTCGCCTCCGTCACGTCGTGGTTCTACGGCCCCAAGATCTGGGTCACCGACGACCCGGCCGGCGAGTGGGAGCAGGCCTCGGGTGTCGAGCTGCCGGAGGGCGGCGACACGTCGCTCGCGCGTCTCTGGGTGATCGTCCCCGGCGTCGGGGACGGGGAGCTCTACGCCGGCGGCGACCCCGGCCCGCTGTTCAAGAGCACCGACGGCGGTCTCACCTGGGCGCTCAACCGCGGGCTCTGGGAGCACCCCTCCCGCGCCGAGTGGCAGCCGGGCAACGGCGGCCTCTGCCTCCACACGATCGTCCCGTGGCCGGGCGACCCGAAGCGGCTGCTCGTCGCCATATCCGCCGTGGGTGTCTGGCTGACGGAGGACGGCGGCGAGACCTGGCGCGTCGCGAACGACGGGATCGTGCTGCGGTACATGCCCGAGGAGGCGCGGGCCGAGGCGACGATGAACCACTGCGTCCACGACGTGCGCCGGGCGCCGTCGCGTCCCGAGCGCCTCTTCATGCAGTTCCACGACGGTGTCTACCGCTCCGACGACGGCGGCGCGTCGTGGGTCGACATCGGCACGGACACGGGGTTGCCCTCCGACTTCGGCTTCCCGATCGTCGTCGATCCGGCCGACGCGGACAGCGCGTTCGTGATCCCGCTGATCGGCGCCGAGGACCGGACGACACCCGGCGGCTCGGTCAAGGTCTGGGAGACACGCGATGCCGGGGCGTCATGGAGCCCCCGCGGCGACGGGCTTCCCGAGCAGCACGCGTACCTCACCGTCCTCCGCGAGGCGTTCGACTCCGCCGGCGAGGGGAAGGGCCTCGAGCTCTACTTCGGCGCGACGTCGGGCGACGTCTTCGGCTCCGGCGACGGAGGCGCGACCTGGGGAGCGGTGGCCGAGCACCTGGCGCCGGTCTACAGCGTGCGCACCGCGTAGTGTCGAGACGAGGGATCGCGTAGCGGTCAGAGGGCGGCGTAGACGCGCCGCGCGCCCTCGACGCCCTTGAGGACGTGCTCGCCCCGGTCCTCGAACTCGAGCCCGGAGCCCGCGACGAGGTCGTGCGTCGTCGTGCCGACCAGCACGTCGCCGGCCTGCCCGAGACCCATCACCCGCGCCGCGACGTGGACCGCGATGCCGCGCGGCTTCTCGCCGGCCGGCCGCTCGATCTCGCCGGTGTGCACGCCTGCGCGCACGTCGAGCCCGAGCGCAGCGAGTGCCCGACGGATCGCCAGCGCACAGCGGATCGCCCGGGCCGGCCCGTCGAAGAGGGCGAAGAACCCGTCCCCCGCGGTGTCGATCTCCTCCCCGGCGTGCAGGACGAGCTCGCGACGGACGGCGGCATGGTGCTCCGCGAGCAGCGCGGCCCAGGCGGCGTCTCCGAGCTCGGTCGCCCGCTCCGTCGAGCCGACGAGGTCGGTGAAGAGGATGGTCGCCAGAACCCGGTCGGACACAGGTGACGGCCGGGCGCCGGTGAGGAACTCCTCGACCTCGTCGAGGACCTGGTCGGGATCGACGAACGGAACGTGGTCGTCCCCCGGAAGCTCGACGAAGCGCGCGCCGGGGATGCCCGCCGCGAGGTAGCGCCCTTCGTCGACGCGCGCGTCACGGTCGCCCGTCCGGTGCACCACGAGCGTCGGGCACTGGACGCTCGGGAGCACTGCGCGCACGTCGGCCGTCGAGTTCATGAGGATGAGGTCGCGCGCTCCCGCCGGGCTGAGGCTGGCGCGACCGCGCCGCTGGAACCATGTCGTGAGCGCGGCGTCCGCGTTCGGGGCGACCGTGGAGAGGTCGAAGTCCTCACCCCAGGAGGCTTCGAGCGCCGAGGCGTCGCTCTGGCGCTCCTCCCATGTCGGGGCCCACGGGTAGTCCTCGTCGGGGTCGCGCCGCCTCGCGTAACAGCCGTAGAGGACGAGCGCCCGGGCCCTGGTCGGGTACGTCGCCGCAAAGAGGACGCTCAGCGGCCCGCCCTCGGAGTAACCGAACAGCGCGGCCGCTTCCGAGCCGGCGGCGTCCATCACGGCGCGGACGTCGTCCATGCGCGCGTCGAAGTCGGGGAGCCCGACCGCCCGGTCGGAGAGCCCCGTCCCGCGCTTGTCGAATCGGATCAGCCGCGCGAACGACCCGAGGCGCTCGAAGATCCGCGCGCTTCCCGGGTGCTCCCAGTCGATCTCGAGGTGCGAGAAGAACCCCGGCACGAGAACGAGGTCGATCGCGCCCTCGCCCGTGATCTGGTACGCGATGCTGACGTCGCCGCTCCGCGCGTAGCGGATCGGCGCCGAGCTGCCGTCGGTGACGCTCATCGCGCCATGTTGTAACCCGGGGCGCCGCAGAGCGGCGCCCCGGATCGGCTCAGCTGACCGTCGTCGGGATGTCGGCGATCTCGCCGTCGGCGAGCTTCTGCTCGACGTCCTCGACGTCCGCGACCGCGTCCGCGTCCGCCTTCGGGGAGAGCGTGCCGAGGCCGACGCCGTCCTGGTCGATCCCGAAGACGACGTTCTTTCCTCCCGTGAACGTTCCGTCCTCGACCGATCCGATCGTGAGGAACACGGCGCTGTCGACGCCCTTCAGGGCGCTCGTCAGGATGTGCGGCCCGAGGAAGGACTGGTCGCCGTCGACGCCGATCCCCCACACGCGCTCGTCCTTCGCGGCGGAGAGCGCTCCGAGCCCGCACCCACCGGCGACCTGGAAGACGACCTTCGAGCCGGCCGCGATCTGGTTCAGCGCGAGCTCCTTGCACTTCGCCTGGTCCTCCCAGTCCTGCGAGTACGACCACGTCACCTTCGTCCCCGGGACGGCGGCCTCCGCGCCGGCCTTGTAGCCGGCGATGAAGCGGTCGACGGGCGGCTCCTTGAAGCCGCCGACGGCGCTGATCGCCTTGCCGCCGGCCTTCTCGGCCTCGAGCGCACCGAGGTAGCCGACGAGGTAACCGACCTGCTCCTCGCGGAAGAGGAGGCCCTGGACGTTCGCCGGCTTGCCCTTCAGGAACGACTGGTCGACGTCGATGATCGCGAAGTTCGCGTCGGGGAACTTCTTGGCGGTCGCGGCGATGGCGTCGCCCTGGGCGAAGCCGACCCCGATGATGAGGTCGAAGCCCTGACGGGCGAGCGTGGACATGTTCGGCACGTAGTCGGCGGCCGTCTTCGCCTCGACGACCCGGCCCGTGACCCCCAGCTCGCGCTCCGCGCGCTTGAGGCCGTTGTAGGCGAGCTCGTTGAAGCCGTTGTCGTTCAGCTGCCCCGCATCGGCGACGAGCCCGACCTTGAGGGACGACGTCGGCGTCGTCTCCGTGGTCGCGCCGCTCGACTCGTCGTCGCCGCCGCAGCCGGCTGCGAGCGCCGCGGCGCCGAGGACGACGGCCGCGAGAGCGCCGAGCCGGGTGTGAGTTCCAATCATTCGGAGTCGCTCCTGTTGCTAGTTTTCGACTATGAGTCTAAAACCTCGCGGCGAGTCTACCAGACCACGTCATGTGACCCTGGCGGTCGTCCTCCAGGTGCGGGACGCCTCCCTGCAGGTGCTCCTCTGGCAGCGCGGACGCGCCCCCTACCGCGACGCCTGGGGCCTCCCCGGGGGCGCGCTGGAGGAAGGCGAGACGCTCGAGGACTCGATCAGGCGGCACCTCGCCGCGAAGGTCGATGTCCGCGAGGTGTCGCACATCGAGCAGCTGGGGACCTACGGCGAGCCGGAGCGGGTGCCCTCCTCGTGGGAGCTGGCGACCGCGTACCTCGGCCTCGTCCAGCTGGCCGTCGACCCCCACGTCCCGGACGACACACGCTGGCATCCGGTGGACGACCTCCCGGCGATGGCCTTCGACCACGGCGCGATCGTGCTCGCCGGCCGCGAGCGCCTGCGCGGGAAGCTGTCGTACTCGAACGCCGGCTTCGCGCTCGCCCCGCCGACCTTTACGCTCGCCGAGCTGCGCGAGGTCTATGCCGCCGCGCTCGGGCACGAGGTGTCGGCGACGAACCTGAAGCGCGTGCTCGAACGCCGTGCGGTGATCGAGCCGACGGGCGACCGGCGGCCCTCGGGCCGCGCGGGCGGCCGCCCGGCCGAGGTCTACCGCTTCCGCGACACGCGCCTCGCGATCACCGACCCGTTCGCGGCGCTCCGGCCGAGGCGCTGAGCATCGCTGCAGCAGCCGTGCCCAGAGCGGCCACTTGACAGGTCTCGGTACCTGACACCGACGTTCGTCGAGCGGCGGTAAGGGACATGTCCGGTCGGAACGACTATTGAGTACGGATATGCGGTGGCTTGCAGGGGGTCTGATCGCGCTCGTCTCGTCGGTCGCGATCGCGACCGCTCCGGACGTCTCGGCCAGTGGCGCCGATGAGCGTGCGCGCGTGGCCTCCGTCGTCGACGGTGACACGATCGGGCTCGCGAACGGTGCGCGCGTTCGCCTTCTTCAGATCGACACACCCGAGCCCGGCACCGGCGAGTGCTTCTCCCGCGCCGCGACGCGCGCTCTGCGCGAACTGCTTCCCGTCGGCACGACCGTCGTGCTCGAGGACGACCCGCGACTCGATCGCGTCGACGCGTACGGACGGCTGCTCCGCTA
Organism: uncultured Actinomycetes bacterium; assembly: GCA_963814565.1. Taxonomy (GTDB): domain Bacteria; phylum Actinomycetota; class Thermoleophilia; order Gaiellales; family Gaiellaceae; genus Gaiella. The sequence continues at coordinate 379,653 of CAWFDO010000015.1, read as the reverse complement.
CGTCCGACGCAGCGGCGTCAACGTCAACCTCGAGCTCGTGCGCCGCGGCGCGGCGACGGTCTGGTTCTACGGCGGCGAGCGCGGCCGCTACGCCGGGCAGCTCCTGAGCGCCGGGCGCTCCGCCCGCAGCGCGCGGCGCGGAATCTGGGGTGCGTGCCCGCAGGCCGTGTGGAACCCGCTCGGGCCGGCGACGACGGGACCCGGCTCCGGCTCACAGGGCGGGACGACGCCCGGTCGAGGGATCGTCGGCGGCGGCTGCGACCCGTCCTACCCGACCGTCTGCATCCCGCCGCCCCCACCCGATCTCGACTGCCGCGACGTCCCGCACAAGCGCTTCCGCGTTCAGCCGCCCGACCCGCACGGCTTCGACGGCGAGGGCGACGGCCTCGGCTGCGAGAGCTGACGCGCCGTCCGGCTACCGTCTGCCGGATCCTTCGACCGGCTCGACGCGAGCAACCGCGCGCACGGTGCCGTCGACGCAGAACCCGAGGTCGAGGACCGGCCCGTCCCAGTGCTCCGTCAGCTCGAGCTCGTCGCCGAGGTCGACGGGCTCGCGGAAGTCGAGCAGCGCGCGGAACGGCTTCCGCAGCTCGAAGCCGCTCTCGGCGGCGACATGCTCGACCGCCTGCCAGTACGCAGCGTTGTTCACGTGCCCGTGCCGGTCGACGTCCGTCGAGCGGAGTGGCCACGGGCGGCGCATCGCCTGGGAGGGCGGGTCGGGGAGCTCGAGCTTCGTCGACACCGACCTGCCGTCCGTCGACTCGGCGTAGACGCCGAACCCGTCTATCCGGGCGGGTCGCTGGTCGGGCCCGAGATGGATCCAGACGCTGTCCACCTCGATCCGCCCGCGCACGTCGCCGGTCATCGACCAGCGGCGACCCGCCGCGAGCGACCCGACGGCGCTGCACCAGGTGACGACCTCGACCTCCTGGTCGAGGAGGAACGGCCTCATGACCTCGATCTGGATCCGGCGAACGACCCACAGGTGCGCGGGCAGGCCCCAACCGGTCTCCTGGACGTCGTCGATCGCGACGTCCTGGAGGATGCGCGCGACGGAGTCGAGCCGGACGCGACCGTGCGCGTCGATGTCGGAGAGCCGCACGCGCCGCTCGTCAGCGAACGTCCGCCCCGTCGTCGGCCGTGGCAGCGACGGATCCATCGACGGATCCTACGATGAGCGGCGGGCCGCCTCCACCGCTACGTGCGCGCGCTCCACGAACGCGGAAACCGCGCTGACGAGCCGCATCTGCCCGACCGTCTTGCAGTCCGCGTCGAGCAGGCGCGGCGAGCAGACGAGCACGGCGCGGCACTGCGCCCGCGACGTGGCGACGTTGAACCGGTGCCGGTCGAAGGCGAAGCCGATGCCGCGCGGCGCGTCGTCCGGTGTCGAGCTCGCCATCGAGACAAGCACCACCGGCGCCTGCTGGCCCTGGAACTTGTCGACCGTGCCGACCGCGACGCCGGCGGGCAGCCTGTGACCGCAGTGTGCGCACCTGCGCGTTGTACGGCGCCACGACGAGGACGTCGGAGCGCGTCAGCGCACGGGTCGCTCCCGTCGGCGTCGGTGAACGCGACCCGACGAGCTCGCGTGACAGCCGCCGCGATCGCGTCCACCTCCTCGGATGAGGATTGGCTGCGCCCCACGTGCCCGACCGGGAGCCAGACCGGTCCGTCGCCGGCCGCGAGCGAGCGCGACGCCCGTGACGGGGGCGTGGCCGAGCCGCCCCTCGTAGTACGCGTCGGACGTGAACGCGCAGAGCTCGGGCCGGAGGCGCCAGGTCTCGGCGAGGAAGAGCCCGCGGTCGGGCGGCACGGTGACGTCCTCGCCGAGCAGGTGCTGGAGCACCGACCGCTCGGACCCCTCCGGGTGCGAGCCCTGCGAGACCTGCGGAAGCTGGTTCGGGTCGCCCAGCAGGACGAGCGAACGTGCAGACGTTCCCGCCGCGAGCACGTCCGCGAGCGCGAGCTGCCCGCCTCGTCGACGAACAGCACGTCGATCGGCCGCTCGGCCACGTGGAGGTCGACCGCCGCGCGCGTCAGCGCCCAGGCGGTGCCCGCGACGAGGTCGAACGACGGGTCGGCGCACACGTCGACATCCTCGGACGTGACGATCGCAGCGGCTCTCGAAGAACGTGTCCGCGTGCCCGTCGTCGGTCCCGCGCTTCGACGCCCGCGGAACGTGACGCCCTGCTCGTCGGCCTCGTGCTCGATCGCGCGGAGCAGGTTGTGGATCGCCTTGTGGCTCAGCGACGTAACGCCGATCCGCTTGCCCGCGCGCATCAGCGCGATCGCCATGCGCGCTCCCTGCCACGTCTTGCCGGAGCCCGGTGGGCCCTGGACGAAGAGGTAGCTCTCGCGGAGCGACAGCGCCGCGGCTCGACCGGGTCATCGACTGCCGAGCCGGACGTGCGGGCGGGCGGCGCTCGAGCGAGCGCGGTCAGTGCCGGGTAGCGGCCGAGATCGCCGGCCTCGTACGCGCGGGCGAAGCGCAGCAGCGCCTCGCGCTTGACCCCGTCGCGGTAGGGCCCACCCGGCGTCAGCCCGCGGGGGAGCGGCTCCTCCTCGCGCACGACGGACCGCAGCAGCGTGACGACGCCCTGCGTCGTCGTCGACCCGCAGCCGGAAACCGTGCCCGCGTGTCTGGGTCGAAGCCCTCGATCGCGAGCTTGTGCTCCTGCGGCGGGAACGTGCATCCGGTACGCGTGGCTCTGACCCTCGATCTCGGGCTCCGCCCCGTCCCAGCACGAGCCGCCCGATCGCCGTCCGGTCCGCGACGAGCTCATCGTCGTCGAGCTGCGGCCAGCGGAACCAGGCCCACCACTGCGGTCGCGCCTCGCGCTGGTGGTAGTCGACGAGGTTCCCGAGCAGCCGGCGGGGCGAGCCCTCCTCGGCGCCCGCCAGCAGCGCTGCCTCGAGCGCGGCCCGCTCGGCGTCGCGCTCGATCGCCTCCTCCGTCGGCGGGCGCAGCTCCGGCGGATCGCGCCACGGGCGGTCGGGCGGCCGGATCCTGAAGCAGCCACTCGTGGAGCGCGAACGTCGAACGGCAGTCCTCCTCGTTGTAGCGCTCGACCTCCTCCAGGATCGCGTCGTCCCCGGTCTCGACCCACTCCTCGAAGCGGACGATCGACTCGTCGCCGCCCGACGACGTCGGCCGTGCGCTCGAACCCGTAGAGCTTCTCGATCGCCTTGATCGAGTAGCTGTCCACCGATGCGCGAAGCGCCTGCTTGACGACCCGGTAGAGGTCGACGAGCACCTCGTCGCGAAGGAATGTCGTCGATCTCGCTCTCGCGCGTCCCGTGCTCGCCCATGAGCCGCGTCAGCGCGGTGCGCTCGTAGGCCGCGTAGTGGTAGACGTGCATGCCGCGGGTAGCGGCGCCGCCGCTCGACGAGCCAGTCGACGAACCGCTCGAACGCCCGCGCTCGCCGTCGCGGTCCCGCCCCCAGACGCGCGTCGTAGACGACGTCGCCGGCGTCGTCGCGGTAGCAGTAGCCGAACAGGTACTCGAGCCCGCGCCCTGGTCTCGTAGAACGGGTGGCCCTCCATGTCGAACCAGACGTCGCCCTCGTCCGGCGCGAGCGGGAGCAGGCGGAAGCCGCGCTCGTCCTCGTCGGGCAGCGATCTCCCAGCAGTAGCGCCCCTCGCGCCGCCCGCGGAGCTGGAGCTCGGCCTGGTGGCGGATCCGCTCGAGCGACTCCGGCGGATCCCGTCGACGCGGCGTCCCGGATGGAAGATCGCCGAGCTGCCTCGAGTGTCGCGATGCCGGCGGCTTCGAGCGGTCTCGCCGCACGCATCGGCGCATCGCCTGCGACGAGCGTCAGGTGGTCGTCGTCGACCCGCTGGAGGTAACAGCGGTGCCGGAAGTCGCAGATCCCGCAGTGGTCGCACGGCCACGGGTACGTGTCCTGCTCGGCCTCGAGCGAGCCGAGGAACCGCTCGCGTACGCGCCGGTAGTACGACTCGAACTCGGCGAGGCGAAAGGTCTCGCGCTCGCCGAGGCCGTTCTCGACGTGGACGTGCTCGACCGGTGCGCCCTGGATGCGCGCGACCTGCTCGGCGTAGAAGCAGAGCTGCAGGACGTGAGCAGGCTTCGCCGTGCGGGCGAGCTTCGTGTCGACCGGCTCGTACCGCCCGTCCGCCTGGCGCTCGAGGAAGTCCGCGAAGCCACGCCACCGGCCGTCCGTGAGGTAGGGCTGGTACACGACGTCCGCCGTGCCGGCCCGGATCGCCTCTTCCGTCAGCCGTCGCGCCTCGGCCGGATCGAAGCCGTCGTCGTCGTACGTCGGGATGCGGACGATCGTCCGTCCAGCCGCCTCGAGCCTGGCGAGATACGCCTGCTCGTGCTCGTTCCCCTTGCGGAAGATGAGGTCGCGGTGCGGGGAGTCGAGGTGCGGCTGCTGGAGCTCGCCGCGCGCGACGGCGAGCGACAGCGTCGTCAGGTGCGGGCAGGCGAGGTGGGCCGAGAGGTCGGACGGCGAGAGCGCGAGCGTGGCGTCGGCGAGAAGTCGCACACCACGAGTATCGGGCCTCGACCGGCCTTTCCTTACGCGCGCGCGGCCTAGAGCCCGTACGCCTCCAGCAGGCGGAGCCAGAGCTCGGAACGCGTCGGGAACGCCGGCACCGCGTGCCAGAGGTCGTCGAGGGAGACCTCGCCGACGACGGCGATCGTCGCCGCGTGGAGCGCCTCCGCGACCTCGGCCCCGGTGATCGTCGCGCCGACGACGACCCGGCGATCCTCGTCGACGACGAGCCGCGCCGTTCCCGGCGCGCCGCGTCCCACGAACGACCCGCCCGCGTTGCCGCTCGTCTCGACATCCACGGCGCGGGCGGTGAGCCCGGCCTCCTCTGCGGCGGCGAGCGTCAGTCCGACGGCACCGACCTGCGGGTCGGTGAAGATCACGCGCGGCGAGGCGCCGCCGTCCGACCGGAGCCGCACGTCCTTGCCCAGGATCCCGTCCGCCGCGAGCCGCGCCTGGTACTTGCCCATGTGCGTCAGGAGCGCGCGGCCGTTGACGTCCCCGATCGCGTACAGCCAGTCGCGGCCGGCGACGCGGAGCGACTCGTCGGCCTCGACGTAGCCCGCCGGCCTCGAGACCGACCGTCTCGAGGCCGAGGTCGCTCGTGCGGGGCTCCCGGCCGATCGCGACGAGGATCTCGTCGACCTCGACCGCCGCCCCGTCGTCGAGCCCGACGCGGACGACGCCGTTCCGGGTGACCGACGTCACGGACGTTCCGAGCCGGACGTCGACGCCGCCGTCGCCGAGAGCCGTCAGCACCTGCTCGCTCGCGAACCGCTCCTCCCTCTCGATCAGCCGCTCGCCCCGATGGACGAGCGTCACCTGCGAGCCGAGCGAGGACCACGCCTGCGCCATCTCGACTCCGACGACTCCTCCGCCGAGGACGAAGAGGCGGCCGGGTACCTCTTTCGCCGTCGTCGCCTCGACGTTCGTCCACGGCGCGGCCTCGGCGAGCCCGTCGACCGGCGGGATCGCCGCCGAGCTTCCCGTCGCGATCACGACCGCGCGACGCGCCACCAGCACGTCGTCGCCGACGACGACCCGCCGCTCGCCGTCGAGCCGCCCGTGTCCCCGGACGAGCGCGACGCCGCGCTCCTCGAGCCAGGGGACCATCGAGCTGTCGTCGAGGTCGTGGACGACCTCGTCGCGGCGCGCGAGCACCGCGGCGACGTCGAGCTCCCCGACGGCGACACCCGGCACGCGCCGCGCCTCGGCCGCGAGCTCCCCGGGCCGGAGAAGCGCCTTCGACGGCATGCAGGCGAAGAACGAGCACTCGCCGCCCACGAGCCGCTCCTCCACGATCGCAACCGAGAGACCGGCCTCTCCGAGCCGGCCGGCGACCACCTCCCCGGGTGCCCCGGCGCCGATCACGACGACGTCGAACTCGCGCTCGCTCACGTCCAACCTCCCGGTGTCGACTCCAGCCGGACACGATAGGCCCGCGCCCCGCGCTCCCGCGTAGGCTGGTTCCGTGCCCAAGCGCTCGTACCGGCTCGCGACGGACAGCCCGGAGATCGAGGCCGCGTTCGCCGAGTTGCGGCGCCAGCTGAAGGTCTCGGTGCAGTTCCCCGCCGAGGTCCTCGTCGAGGCCGAGGCGGCGGCGCACACGCCGCAACTGCCGGACGCCGACGAGACCGCGATCCCGTTCGTCACGCTCGACCCCGCGACGTCGATGGACCTCGACCAGGCGTTCCACATCGAGCGCCGCGGAGACGGGTACCGCGTCCGGTACGCGATCGCCGACGTGGCGGCGTTCGTCCGGCCCGGCGGCGCCGATGGACGTCGAGGCGCACGAGCGCGGCGAGACCCTCTACGCGCCCGACGAGAACGCCCGCCTGTACCCGCCCGTGCTCTCCGAGGGAGCGGCCAGCCTCCTGCCCGACCAGACGCGGCCCGCCGTGGTCTGGACGATGGACGTCGACGAGGCCGGCGAGGGCGTCGAGGTCCACGTCCGGCACGCGCTCGTGCGGAGCCGCGCCAAGCTCGACTACGTGAGCTCACAGCAGGCGCTCGACGGCGGGACGGCCGACGAGCAGCTGCGGCTCCTGCGCGAGGTCGGGCTGCTCCGGCAACAGCGGGAGGTGCGCCGCGGCGGCGTCAGCCTCGCGATTCCCGAGCAGGTCATCACCCAGGACGACGGCGCCTACGGGCTGCAGTTCCGCGCGCCGCTGCCGGTCGAGGGCTGGAACGCCCAGATGTCGCTGATGACCGGGATGGCCGCCGCCGACCTGATGCTGAAGGGCGGTGTCGGCCTCCTCCGCACGGTTCCGCTCGCCGATCCCGACCGCCTGCGACGCCTGCGGCTGACGGCGAAGGCGCTGCGGGTCGAGTGGCCCGAGGACGTCCCGTACCCCGCGTTCGTCCGCAGCCTCAGCCCCTTCATCGCGCGCCAGGCGGCACTCCTGCTCGAGGCGGCGAGCCTCCTCCGCGGCTCGAGCTACACGTTCTTCGAGGACGTCCAGCCGGAGCAGCCCACCCACTCCGCACTCGCCTCGACGTACGCCCACACGACCGCGCCGCTGCGCCGGCTCGTCGACCGCTACGTCGGCGAGGCGTGCATCGCGCTCTCGGACGGGCGTGAGGTCCCGGAGTGGGTTCGCGCAGAGCTGCCGACGCTCCCCGAGGTGATGGCGAAGTCGGGCGCACGGGCCGGCCAGTACGAGGCGGGGATCGTGTCGATCATCGAGGCAGCGCTCCTCGCGCCGAGGCTCGGCGACACGTTCGCCGCGATCGTCATCGAGCTCCACGAGCGCCGCGGAGGAGCGACCGTGGCAATCCGCGAGCCGTCGGTCATCGCCCGCTGCCGGGGCGACGACCTCCCGCTCGGAGGCCGGATCGAGGCGCGCCTCGACGAGGTGGACGTGATGCGGCGCCTCGTGCGGTTCGAGCAGGTCTAGCTCGGCGCGTCGTCGAGGACGCGCTGCGCGGTCGCGAACGTCTCGTCGCCGAACAGCACGAGCCGCGCCTCGGCGACCGAGGTGTCCGCCGCGCGCAGCGCGGCGAGCGCCTGGCCGATCGCGTCCTCGAGCGGCCACCCGTACGCGCCGGCCGAGACGAGCGGGAACGCGACCGTCGCCGCGCCGAGCTCGTCCGCGACCGCGAGCGAGCTCGCGTAGCACGAGCGCAGGGTCGCGCTCTGGTCGCGACCCCGATCGTAGACCGGGCCGACGGTGTGGATCACCCACCGCGCGGCGAGATCCCCGGCCGTCGTCGCGACCGCCTCCCCCGCGGGCAGCCCGTCCGGGTAGCGCGACGCGCGGAGCGCCCGGCACTCCTCGAGGATCGCCGGGCCGCCCTTCCGGTGGATCGCGCCGTCGACCCCGCCGCCGCCGAGGAGCGACGAGTTCGCGGCGTTGACGATCGCGTCGACCGCCTGCTCCGTGATGTCGCCCTGGACGAGCTCGATGCGCACATCGTCATCTTGCCGCGCGCGCAGCGCCCGTGAGCGCGCCGACGGTTGCTCGAGGAACGCTCCTGAAGTAGCGTCACGCCCCGTTGAGCCTGAACGACTGGATCCTCGCGCTCCACCTGCTCTTCGCCGTGGCGCTCGTCGCGGCCGAGGTGATCTTCACGATCATGATCGCCGCCCTCTGGCGCTCCGACAGCCCCTCGAAGGTCGCGTCGACGATGCCACTTGCCCGCGCCGGTGCCGTGCTCGTGATGGCCGGGATCTCGGGAACGATCGTCTTCGGCGTATGGCTCGCGATCTCCCGCGAGGAGTACCAGCTCTGGGACGGCTGGGTCATCGCGGCGCTCGTCCTGTGGGCGCTCGGCGGGTACCTCGGCCAGAAGTCGGGCGAGGGCTACCAGGCGGGTGGAGAGCTCGGCGCAAAGCTCGCGGCCGAGGGCGCGACGTCGAGCCCGGAGCTCGCCGAGCGGTTCGGCCCGTCGAGGGCGTTCTGGCTCCACGCCGGGACGCTGCTCGTGGTCGTCCTCATCGTCGTGGACATGATCTGGAAGCCGGGCGCATGAGGCCCGACAGCTGGAACTTCCCGCTGCTCCTGCACATCGTGGGCGCGGCCGTGATGTTCGGGGCGGTCGCCGCCGCCGCTGTCGCGACGCTTACCGCGGATCGGGTGGCCCAGCCCGACTTCATGCGCCGCGTCGCGTTCCGGTCGCTGCTGATCGTCGGACTGCCCGCCTACGTCGTGATGCGGATCGGCGCCCAGTGGCTCTACTCGAAGGGCTACGACGAGCTCGAGGAGGATCCGGCCTGGCTCTCGATCGGCTGGATCGTCGCCGACCTCGGGCTCCTGATCTTCCTGATCGCGCTTGCTCTCGCGGGCATCGCGTCCTGGAAGCGGAAGACAGGCCTCGGCAAGGCCGCAGGCGTCCTCATGGTTCTGCTCCTCGTGGCGATGGTCGTCGCCGTCTGGGCGATGGGCGCGAAGCCGGACTAGGGATAGCCCCGGCTCAGCCTCCGGCGGCGTCCTTCTCGGCGTTCGACTTCTTCAGGCGCTCGATCGCCTCGAGCAGCCGGCGGTCGAGGTCCTCGCGCCGCGCCTTCTCGGCGCGCCATTCCTCAGGTGTCATCTTCCGACGCTTCTTCATCGTCGTCCTCCGGTGGCTCGATGAGCACATCGTGGATCTCGTAGACGGCGGCCCGGATGTCGAACAGCGCCTGGAGCATCAGCTGGGTCGTCGCGTCATCCGCCACTCCTCGATGGTGCCCACATCCACCGACGGTCGCAAGACGTCCGCTCGAGCCAGTGCGAATGCGCCCGCACCCGCCGGTGCGGGCGCGTGGTGCCGGTGCTACAGCGCGATCCGGGCCGCGGTCGAGCTCGGACAGCCCTGGCGGACGAGGCTCGCCGCCCAGTGCAGGTCGATGTCGGACCGGAGCGCGAGCTCGAGCGCGTCGGGAATCGTGTACCCGGCGCGCATGAGCTGCTCGAAGCGCCAGTCCCGAACCAGGTCGGCCTCCCCAGGCGTCGCCTGCTCGACCGAAGCCGCAGCCATCGGTTCCCCCTTCCGCCGCACATCTCCCCGTGTGCCCGTTGTGCACGAGTACAGCCCGGAACTCTATCCCTCGTTCGAGGGATCCGGGCAGAGCCAAGCCTCTAGCGGAGGCGGTAGATGATGCGCCCGCGGTCGAGGTCGTACGCCGAGACCTCGACGAGCACGCGGTCGCCCGGGCCCATCCGGATCCGGAACCGCTTCATCTTGCCCGCGGTGTAGCCGAGCATCTCGTGGCCGTTGTCGAGACGGATGCGGAACATGCCGCTGCGGAGGCTCTCCACGATCTCGCCCTCCATCTCGATCTTCTCTTCCTTGACAGCGATGGCCGATCCTTTCGTGCGCTGCCGGCAGCGTCTGCGACGCTGCGAAAAGTCGAAGCCGGTACGACCTCGAGGGACGGTAGCACTCTCCGGGCGAACCGTTAAGCGTCTTGCCTTGACGTCGCGCGGGCAGCGCAGGGCCTGCGGGCTGGGGCTCAGCCGCGAACGACGACGAGTCTGTCGGTGCCGGACTCGGCGCCCCACACCTCCCCGGGCCGTCCGAGGAGCTGCCGCACGCTGGCTCCGTCAGGGAGCGGCACGCGCGTGAACTTCCCGGTCGCCGGCGCGAACCGCCAGATGCCGCTGCGCCCGAAGTCGGTCAGCCAGACCATGTCCTTGTTGTCCACGTAGACGGCGTAGGCCTGCGCCGGGCCGGGCACGTCCCACTCGCGCCACTTCCTCGTCGCGGGGTCGTAGCGGCCGACCTTGCCGGCGTTCCACTCGCTGACCCAGATCCGGCCCTTCGAGTCCGACCAGACGCGCCGTGCGCCCTGCCCCGCGGTCGGCGGCCGGATCACGGTCGCCTTGCCGGTGCGCACGTTGATCTCGGCGATGTGACTGCCCGCGAGCGAGGCGTAGAAGACCCGTCCCTTCGGCGTCGTCGTGATCCCGTACGGCCCCCTGCCGAGCGGCGCACGGAAGACGCGCATCGCGCCCGTCTTCGGGTTCAGGCGGCCGTAGATGCCGTTCTGCCCGGTGAACCAGAGGATGCCGCGCTTGTCGAACGTCGCGGTGTTCAGGTTCGCGTTGCCCGTCGAGGGGGGCAGCCGGTAGCCGCGAAAGGCGGACGTACCGGGATCGACGCGGACGATCGCGTTGAGCCCGCCGTCGGTCACCCACGCGGCGCCGTCGGGCCCGACGATGACGCCGTGCGGCGCCGAGCCGGCGCCGAGCGGGATCTCCGTCGTCTGCCCCGTCGTCGGGTCGAGCCGTCCCAGCTTGCCGGTGTGCTGGGCCGTGTACCAGACCGTCCCGTCCGGCGCGGGCGCGACGTCGTGGGGATGCGTGCCCGGTGGCACGGGGTACTCCTGGACGCTGAGGCCGGTGGCGGCCGTCGCGCCGGCGACGAGCGTCGCGGCGAGCGCCGCCAGGACGAGCGTGACGAGAGTACGCAAGGGCCGCATGCCGTTCCTCCGCATTCCACGGTAGCCGACCAGCGAGTCGGCCGAGGTCGACGACACCGGTCTTCTACGATCGCCACATGACCGAGAGCCGCCGCGTCTACTCCACCGCAGACGGCGACCTGCGGAAGGCAGCCGACCCGAACCCCGGCCGGCGAACCGCACCGCAGTCCCCGAACGACGGCGTCGTCCGCGTCTCGCGCGAGACGAGCGGTCGGCGCGGCAAGACGGTGACGGTCGTCCGCGGGATCCGGCCCGGTGACCTCCAGGCGGTCGCGAGCGATCTAAAGCGCCTCTGCGGATCGGGCGGCGCCGCAAAGGACGGCGTCGTCGAGCTCCAGGGCGACCATCGTCCAAAGGTCGTCGCGCGACTCGAGGCGCAGGGCTACCGCGTGAAGCTCGCCGGCGGCTGATGTCTGCCGGGTGAATCGCTTGCATATCAGATTAGATATAATCGTGATATGACCGCAGGCGAGCTCCTCCGCACCACTCGCCGCCGCCATGGCCTCACGCAGCGCCAGCTCGCGATCCGGGCACGCACCTCGCAGGCCGCGGTCTCGCGCATCGAGCGCGACATCGTCTCGCCGGCTGTCTCGACGCTCGCTGAGTTCCTGCGCCTGATGAACGAGGAACTGGTCCTGGAGGCGCGCGAGGTGGACTGGGGGCACGACGTGACGCTGAACCGGGGCAATCTGTCCCTCACCGTCGCCCAGCGGATGGACAGGCTGATCCCGTATGCCAAGCTCGCGCGCGATCTGGACGCCGCCGGGCGCGGTGGCTGACTTCGATCCCCGGAGGCTGCTCGAGACGCTCGTCGACCACAGCGTCGACTTCGTCCTGATCGGCGGGCTGGCAGGAGTCGCGCGGGGCTCTGCATACATCACGCTCGATGTCGACGTCGCCTACGAGCGGAGCCGCGCGAACCTCGAGCGACTGGCCGACGCCCTGCGACACCTGGAGGCAACAATCCGCGGCGGTCCGCCAGATCTCCCCTTCGTGATCGACGTCAGGACGCTCGAGAACGGCGCGCACTTCACGTTCGACACACGCCACGGACCGCTCGACATCCTCTCCGACCCCGCCGGAGCGCCGACGTATTCGACGCTCCGTGACGGTGCCGGCGATGCTCTCGAGGTCGAGGGCCTACGAATCCGCGTCGCCTCGCTCGACCACCTGATCGCGATGAAGGAGGCGACCGGCCGGCCCAAAGACCTGCTGATGGCGAGCGAGTACCGCGTGATCTCCGACGAGCTCCGCCGGCCGCCAGACACCGAGCCCTGAGCCGACTCACGTTCGATGCCCGGCTACAGCCCGGCACCTCGCCGGATCCGACACGTCCGGGACGGCCGTCTTGACCGCCGCCGAGGCGGCGGGCACCCTGAAACCGTGGACGACGAGCAGGGGATCTACCGTGTCGAGGTGCTCGCCATCATGGGTGCGTTGGCCGACCTGCACGTAGACGTGACGAAAATTCTCCGATACTATCGAAGGCGAGGACGAGGATGAAGCGCAAGAGGAAGATCTTCCGGACGCCTGAAGAACGAGCCGCTTGGGAGGCTCGCACGGCAGCACGCATTCGTGAGCTCCAGGGTCACATCGACCGGATCACGGCCGAGCTCGCGGCCAAGAAGCGCCCCGCCTGATCAATCCCGAGAGGCGGTGAGCGGTCGCTGTCGTACGCGAGTTGACGCGAGCGCCCGCGCTCCGCCTACCGATACGCAGGTGCACCTCCTCTTCCTGGACGAGTCGGGCCAGCTCTCCGAGCGGAAGTTCTTCGCGCTCGGCGGAGTCGCGCTCGCCGACGCCGACTGGCACCTCCTTCGAGACCTCTGGCAGGAGACGCTGACGGCCCACGGCTGGCCGGTCGACAAGGAGGTCAAGTGGCACGGCATCCGCACCGGCGAGGTCCCGCCGGCGCTTGCGGACGCGGTCGTCCAGGCGCTCGCGCGCTCGCCCGTCCGCTGCTACGTGACGCTCCTCGACATCGAGCTCGGCACGCAGGTCGCGCCGGCGTTCTTCGGCAACGACGAGGACACCTACGCCACCGGCCTCATGTTCCTCGCGGAGCGGTTCGAGCTGCTCCTCGAGGCCGCCGACGACGTCGGCCTGATCGTCGTCGACAGCCGCTTCCGCGAGGACGACGCGCGGCTCCGCCGGTTCTTCGCCGACCTGACCAAAGACGGGAGCCCGTACTCACGCCTCGGTCGCATCGTCGAGGGCCTGTTCCTCGGGCCGAGCCACTACTCGATCGGCCTCCAGTGCGCGGATCTCGTCTGCGCGATCACGGCCGCCGCCGAGCGCGGCAACGGCCAGGCGCGTGGCTACCTCAAGGCTCTCCTCCCCCGCTTCGCGACGCATCCGGCCACCGGCGCGCTCGACGGCGTCGGGATCAAGCGCTTCCCCGAGCAGGCGCGGCGGCCTCGCGAGGAGACTCGTCTCTTCCAGCCGTAGGCTCACGCGAGCGCCGCCCGCACCGACAGCTCGGGCCCCTCGAAGCGAACCTCGAGCTCGCTCAGCAGCCTGCGGAGCAGCGACATCGCGGCCTGGTTGTCGCTCGAGACGAGCGCCGTGACCTCGGTGATCCCCGCCGCACGCGCGTCGGCGAGGAGCTCCGCGGTGAGCACCGAGCCGATCCCGAGCCGCTGGTGCTCGTCGGCGACCTCGAAGGCGATCTCCGCGCTCGACCCGTCCCGGACGAGGCGCGCGATCGCGACGGGCCGGTCGTCGCCCTTGAGGTAGCCGACGAGCGCGTGCCGGGTCGCGTCGACCGCCGCGAGATGCGCGAGCTCGGCCTCCGAGAGCCGCGGCTTCGGCCCGTTGAAGCGCGTGCGGCGCGAGCGCTCGCCGAGCCGATCGAAGACGGCCGTAACGGTGTCGACGTCGCCGTTCAGCAGCGGGCGGACGGTGAGAACCTGCCCGTGCTTCAGCTTCAGCGCCCGGGTCTGCATCGACCCGGCACGTGCGCCACGGGCCGACGCGACCGTCTTCGCGCGATGGATCATCACGGACGCGTAGGGAAGCGTCGACGCGACGAGGAGACCGCCGAACGCGACTCCCAGGAGCGGGAAGCCTCCGAGCTCGAGCGCGGCGCCGCCGGCCAGTGCGCCGATGAGGTACCCGAGCTGCGTCGTCACCGCGCGGACGGTGCCGACCTCGCGGCCGAGCTCCCCCGCGACGCTGAACCCGTAGACGGTCCCCGCGACGGTCCGCGTGGCGACGAGAGCACCGCTCGCCGCGAAGAGGACGAGCGTGACCGCGACGGCGGGCGTGAACATCCAGGTCAGCGCGACGGCGACCGCCGCGGCGAGGCTACAGGCGAGCATCGTCCGCCGCGCGCGCTCGGGCTCACTGTGTCCCGCGCGCCGGTTGCCGAGGAGGTACGCGACCGCCACGGCGGCGAGTGCGACGCCGGTCGCGGTGGTCGACATGCCGTAGTGCTCGGTCAGGAGCGCGCCGCTGAACACGAGCATCCCGGCCCATGCCGCGTTCGCGAACTGCTCACCGAGCGCCCACCGTCGACCGTCCGCGCGGCGGAGGAGGCGTCGAAGCGACGTCTCCGCCCGCGGGATCGGGGAGTCGTGCGGCCGTCCGAGGACGGCAAGGCCGGCGAGCAGCGCCGCCGGCAGCGGCAGCACGAGGAACGCGAGCCGCCAGTGCACCTCCGCCGCGATCCCGATGAGCGGCATCCCGACGATCCACGCCGTGGGAGGCCCGGCGAAGGCGTGCGCGACGACCCGCGTGCGCCGCTCGGGCTCCGTCCAGGCGGCCATCGCCGCGACACCGGCGGTGAGGATCGTCGAGATCCCGATCCACACCGGGATCTGCGCGAGCGCCAGCAGCGTGAACGTCGGCGCCGCCGCGCTCGCGAGCGACCCGACGGCGAGCAGCACGCTCGCCGCACCGAGCAGCGCCCGCGGCGAGTACCGGGTGAGCAGCCGCCCGGCGACGAGCGCAGCGACGACCGCGAGCGGCGCAGCGAGGATCCGCAACTGCCCGGCGGCGGCGATCGAGACCCCGAAGTCGTCAGCGACGTCGCTCAGGATCGGCGAGAGAACGAGCACGCCAGCCTGGCTCGCGACGAACGCGAGGAAGAGCACGAGCGAGGGCGACGCGAAGGCATGGCGCAGCCCGCCCAGGGGGGCGACGGGAGCGGGAAGTGACCGAGCCGCGTCCATGCAACACAGGGTGGCGGCACGCCGACACCACGCGAATACGGCCTGCCCCCGAAGCTCGGGGTGTGGTGAACCGAACGCCGCACCGTAACGAGCTGCGGAACGAGATCGCTACGCGGACGTACGATCGTGACAGGCGCAACCTCGAGGATGATCGCCACGGCACCCTGGCCCCGCAAGGACGATGATTGAGCCGTGCCCGGCCACCTCTTCGTCGTTCAGGGGGATGCGCGCAGGATCGCTTGCGCCGCATGGCTTCTTCCTGCGACATTCACGGACGGTCTCTTCCAGGTTGGCTCGACGAGCCCGAGCTCCGCGATCGCGTGGAAGCCTTCACGCCACGGGCTGTCTCCGCGTTTTCAGACGGCGCCCGAACGGCACGCGTACCGGAGCGTTGCTACCGCATGTGTGGATGGTCGACACCGGTGGGTTCAAGGGCATGCCCGACGTCTGGTACGTGGAAGGGCTCCGAGAGTTCGTCGCGGCGGCGGCCGCGGAGCTACCAGAGACCTCGAACAGGCTCCTGGTAGTCCCGTTCATCGGCGCCGGACTCGGCGGCAGGGCCCTCGACAGGGGGACGCTGCTGCCGACACTGCTGAGACGTTGGCCGACGAGGCGCGAAGCGCGAACCTCGACATCGCGTTCGTCACGCGCGACCGACGCGCATTCGCCGCAGCTCAGGCGTTTCGACGACGTGACCCGGAACGCTTCTGGCCGAATCTGTCCGCGAACCTCGCCGAGATCGGCGACCACCTCGCCGAGCAGGCCGCCGCAGGATCGCTCGTAGCGTTCTTCGGAGCGGGGATCAGCCGCGCCGCCGGGCTTCCGAGCTGGTCAGAGCTCCTCGGCCACCTCGCGACGCAGGCATCGCTCGATCGGGCCGGTCGCGCAAGAGCTGGAGGAACTGCCGCCCGTCGACCGCGCCTTGATCCTCGAGAAGCGACTCGGTGGTGCGGACGGGCTCCGCGAACGGATCGTCGAGCTCGTCCGCGGCGACGCGTACACCCTCAGCCACGCGCTGCTCGCGGGACTGCCGACGACCGAGTTCGTGACCACGAACTACGACGAGCTGTTCGAGATAGCCGCCGAGGCGGCGGGAATCGCCTGTCGTACGCCTTCCGTACGAGCCGGTCACGAGCAGTCGTCAGCGTTGGCTTCTGAAGTTGCACGGGACTCTTGGCAGACCGTCGGACACGTGCGCTGGCAGCGATCGGGCTCGCCTACTTCGTCGTCGCCCCCATCGCGTTCTCGTACGGCTACACGCACGTCGGCCGCACCGGGGCACCGGCGGAGCTCGGCGTCCCGCACGAATCCGTCACGATCACGACGAGCGACGGGCTCGAGCTCGCTGCGTCGTACGTCCCCTCCGAGAACCGGGCCGCGATCGTGGTCTTCCCTGGAGCCTCGGCCGTGAAGGAGGCGCGGATCCTCTGGCAGAACGGGTATGGCGTGCTCCTGCTCGACCCGAGGGGGCAGGGCGGAAGCCAGGGAGACCTCGTTCGCTGGGCCGGCGACCGCGACCTGATCGCAGGCGCCGAGTATCTGCGGGGCCGCCCGGATGTCGACCCGGGTCGGATCGGCGGGTTCGGCTCGTCGGTCGGCGGCGAGATCCTGCTCGGTGCCGCCGCGCAATCCACGGTCTTCAGCGCAGTTGTCTCCGAAGGCGCCGGGTTCAGGATCGGCGAGGCCGATCTCACCGGCATCGAGAAGGTGCTGTTCACACCGTTGAAGCACATGCTCACCGGCGCCACCGCGGTCTTCTCGAACCACCGGCCGCCGCCGCCCATCGTCGACGTGATCGGAAGCATCGCGCCACGACCGGTGTTCCTGATCTACGCGGCGCCGGGTATGGGTGGCGAGGACGTCAGGCAGCCGAAGTACTTCGCCGCCGCCGGGGAGCCGAAGTCGATCTGGAAGGTGCCCGGAGCCGAGCACACGGGGGGCATCGATGCTCGGCCGCTCGAATACGAGCGCCGCGTGATCGAGTTCTACGACGGGGCTCTGCTCGACCGCTGAGATGTAGTTCCTAGCAGCGTTGTTCCATCCGGGCCTCCTTGGGGGCTGGAGATGTCGAGGTCGATCGGACCGGCACTCCGGCGATTCCTTGGTCGCGCTCTACCGTCGAGCGGGCGATCTCGTCGGCGAGCCCTCCAGGCGCCCGTGCACCCTGGCCGTTTCGCCGGCTGGATCTCGTTGGTTCCATCGATCTCCTCCTACCGCAGCCGCCGGTCAAATCGCAACGATTGCATGGGTCACGGCCGATCGCCGCCGGCAGCTTGACGATTACCTGGGCGTAGCGGCCCAAGATGATCCTTCAGGTGCAGCAGTCCTCATAGACCTGCTGCTCGCGGGCGATCTGGAACGCTGCCGCGACGAGATGCGTCGTTACCTGCTTGCCGCTGAGGAGATGATCTGCGAAGCACTCGCCCTCCGGCCAGCTCCTGATCCCGGGTCGACGGTCTGAGCAAACCAGGGCGGCGGGCCACCGGGTTCGCCAACCCCTACCGGACCTCTGTCGACTCGCGGATAGCCTACCGCACAGGTCTCGGAGACCCGGGTGCGCTACGAAGCTCGGCACCGCGATCTATAGGTGACTTCCTGCGTTGCCTCCGCGCGTGGACTCAACCGCCGACCTCCTGGGTCGGTACCAGGGGAGCGCACGGCCTGGTGGCCTGGCTCGTCGTGCGAAAGGCAGCGGTCACTTCGCTCTCCCACGCGACGCCCTCGACGCGGCGGTTGACTAGCGGTCGGCCCGTCTAGTATCGGGATGGTGAGTGTCCCGCCGGCTGGCCGGCTGCCCGGCACCAGGTTGTCGAGGTGGGCCGACCGGCACTCGCCCTTCTTTCTGTTGGCTCCGCTCGTCCTCGTGGTCGCAGCGGTGGTCGTTTACCCGCTCGGGTACTCGCTCTGGGTGAGCCTCGTGGACTACGACTCCGCGGTGCAGGGATGGGTCGGGCTCAGGCACTACCGGGCGGTAGTCGAGTACTCCGCCTTCCCGGCGGCGCTCCTGCGGACGGCCGGACTCTGTTGCGCCGCTGTCGCGATCGAGTTCACGCTCGGCCTCCTGCTCGCGCTGTCGGTCGCGAGCGGCGGTTCCTGGCGCCGGAAGCTGATCCCTCTCCTATTGCTCCCCGCGGTTGCCGGGGGAGTCACCGCAGGCTTGTTCTGGCGCCTGTTCCTCGACCCCGCCGCCGGGCCGGCCGATTTCCTGCTCGGAGAGGCACTCGGGCGGCCGGTGACCGCTGACTGGCTGTCGAATACGTGGCTCACCTATGCCGGCATCGTCCTCGCGGATGCGTGGCAGTGGACCCCGATCGTCTTTTTGATCCTGTACGCCGGGCTGCGCACGATCCCGTCGGAGCTGTACGAGGCCGCCGACCTCGACGGCGCGACGCCAAGCCGGTCGTTCGTCTTCGTGACGCTACCGCTGCTCGCGCCGTTCGCCGTGCTCGCGTTGCTTCTGCGGCTCGTCGACGGCATGAAGCTGTTCGACGTGCCGGTGATCTTCGGCGGCCAGAGCGAGGGAACGGAGACTGCGGCCTTGTATCTCTATGGCCAGGGCTTTACGTCCTTCCATCTCGGGTTCGCCTCCGCGGGGAGCTGGCTGTTCGTCCTTGCGATCGCCATCATCGCCTGCCCGCTTCTCGTCCTGGTCTTCCGGCCCCGGTGGCGTTGGACATGAAGATCGCACGCCTTGCGGGGGGCGCCTACGTAGTCGCATTCGCCGTGTTCGTTCTTCTCCCCGTCTACTGGGCGCTGCTGACGACCCTCCGTGACGGCGGCGGGCCACCCGGGCTGGGAGAGCTTCCTTCCGCGGCGACTCACGCTCGACGGCTATGACTTCCTTGGCTCGGCCGAGAGCTGGACGGCGCTGCGGAACAGCGCGGTGGTGGCTACGGCGACGGCGGTCGCGTCGGTCGCGATCGGGATCCCTGCGGCGTACGCGATCGCACGTCTGCGCCGCGGCGGCGCGTTCTTCTTGGCGGCGCTCGTGCTGCTTCGGCTGCTGCCGCCGGTCGCAGTGATCCTGCCTGCATTCCTGCTCGCGAACCGATATCACCTGGCGGACACATTGGCCGGGCTGGTGGTCTTCTACATCCCCTTCACCCTGACGTTCACAGTGCTGCTCGGGTTCGCCTACTTCCGCCAAGTGCCACCGGAGATCGAGGAGGCGGCGCTGGTCGACGGCTGCTCTCGCTGGGGCGTCCTGCGGCTGATCGTGGCGCCCCTGGCGGTGCCGACGATGCTCGCCGCCGGGATCCTCGCGTTCGCGTTCGCCTGGACGGAGTTCTTCGTCGCGGCGGCCTTCTTCCGGACGGAGGCCCTGACGCTGCCGGTTCACGTTGCCTACCACTCGACGTACGGCTGCTTCGCGTGCGTACCGCGCGTGGAACCGCTCCAGCTCTGCCTGATCGGGCTCACCCCGAGCGTCGTCTGCGGGCTTTTGCTCTACCGCTATGTCAGGCGCCGTGTGCACAGCGGCGACTGATCGTTGCGGGTCTACTGGCCTGAGCGCGGACGGTCAGGTCGACGTTTGCGCAGGTGAGCTGCTCGAGCGCGATCCGCAAGCTGCTCGCGTCCGACCGCGTTCGCGAGATCGAGTAGCCGAGCGAATCTCGGGGTGCGCTAGCGGTCCGGGTGGAACCACCGGCCGCCGGCGCTCGCGCCGCCGTCGACGTGGAGCGTCTGCCCGTTGAGGAACGAACCTGCGTCGGATGCGAGCAGGAGGCAGGCGCCAACGAGCTCCCGTGGAAGCCCCGGCCGCTCGAGCGGAACGCGGTTCAGGATCCAGCGGCGCATATCGTCGTCCGCCCAGATTGGAGCGGCCAGCGGCGTGTCCATGAATCCCGGCGCGATCGCATTCGCGCGGATGCCGTGCTCGGCCCACTCGAGCGCCATCACCTTCGTCAGCTGGCTGAGGCCCGCCTTTGCCGGGCCGTAGACCGAGATCTGCTCGAGTGCGTACAGGGCGTTCAGCGACGAGATCGATACGATCGAGCCGCCCTCGCCCTGCTCGATCATGCGCCGTGCCGCCGCCTGCGAGAGGAAGTACGGCAGGCGCAGGTTGATCCGGATGATCCAGTCCCAGGTGTCGCGGTCCATCTCGAGGATCGGCATGCGCCGGTTGACGGCCGCGTTGTTGACGAGCACGTGCACGCCGCCGAGCCGCTCGACTGCCGCCGCGACGACTCGTTCCGGGGCGTCCTCTTCCGCGAGGTCGACCGCGACGCCGGTCGCCTGGACGCCGGCGTCGACCAGGAGCGCCACCAACTGATCGACAGGCCCCTGCTCAAGGTCGGTCACGAGGACATGCGCTCCCGCGGCACCGAGGCCCGCCGCGAACCACCGGCCGAGCCCGCCGGTCGCGCCCGTCACGATCGCCGTACGACCCTCGAGCGAGTACAGCGCACCCGGGGAGAGCGCGCGAACCGCCTCGGAGTCGAGCGGCGCGCTCATCCGCCTGCGCACGAGATGCCGCTCACGAGGCGACCCTACAGAGGGAAACGTCACGGGCCTCGCCGTCGGCCACCGACACCCACGGATCGTCCCCCGTCTCGGACGCCGCGCCCGTCGGGATCGCCGCAAAAACCTGCAAAAGCCGGAAAGAGCCCGTGGAATGGGGTCGAGCGTAGCCCCGGGGCCGTGCCGGCTCGAACGGGCGACCTCGCGTGATGCGCGCCTCGCCCACCTCGGCGACGAATGCGGAGATGCGCTCACGGATGTCGCACGCCCGTTGAGCCGCTCGAGCGCGGCCTGGCGTCGACCCGCAGAACTACAGCCAATCAGCGGTGGCGTTGCGTCGACGTCGCTTGCCACCTGGTCATCGGGTTACCAACGGTATGACGCCGCCCAGCTCGTCCTCGACATGCACCTGGATGATCTCGTCGAAGTTGGCGTCGGCGCGGAACCCGAGTGCGGTTGCTCGCCGCGCATCGAAGCTGCTCGGCCAGCCCGCGATGATCCGCATCACGCTCTCGTCGGGCTCTCGCCGGATCAGACGGACAACGCCGTCTCCCGCGATGCGCCGAAGCGATTCGATCTGCCCGGCGACGGTGACTGAGACCCCAGGCATCGTGAGACATCGGCGGGTGCCGAGTCGCTCGGGGTCGACTGTCGCCGCGTGGAGGAGGAAGCCGACCGCCGCCCGTGGCGACGCGTGCCAGTGGCGGACGCTGTCCGGCACTGGCAGCACAGCCGCCTCCCCGTTGAGCGGCTCGCGGATGATGCTCGAGAAGAAGCCCGAGGCAGCGAGATTGGGTCTTCCGGGCCGTACGCAGATCGTCGGCAGGCGGATGCCGATGCCGTCGAGGAATCCTCGGCGCGTGTAGTCGCTCAGCAGCAGCTCCCCGATCGCTTTCTGAGTTCCGTAGCTCGTCAGCGGCGTCAGGCAGTGGTCGTCGCTGATCACCTGGGGGAATGGTGATCCGAAGACTGCGATGGACGACGCGAAGATGATCCGCGGACGGTAGCCAGGACCGACCGCACGAACCGCGTCGAGTAGGAGGCGCGTCCCATCCACGTTTACGCGGTACCCGCGGTCGAAGTCGCTCTCCGCCTCCCCAGAGACAATCGCGGCGAGGTGGAAGATCACGTCCGGGCGGCGAGAGACGAGATCCGCGGCAGTGTCCGGCTCGGAGAGATCGGCCTCGATGCCCTCGACCTGGGGAGCCTCGACGGCGGGGCACTCGGACTCGATGACGTCGACGAGGATCAGCTGCGCCACGGGCGCGTCGGCGAGACGGCCGTCCGTCGCCAGACGCGCCGCCAGTTTGCGGCCGAGCATTCCCGCGCTTCCCGTGATCACGACCCGCAAGCCCGGGACCGGAGAACGACGATCCCGACGAGCGTGATGCGTCGTCACCAGATCAATGAGCACGGAGGGCCGTCAGCCACGGCTGGCGTCGCTCCGAAGTGGGGACGCGTGGCGTACGCAGCCGTCGCCGGATTACTTTGAGACGACTCGAGGCCATCCTAGGGGAGTTCGACGAGCGCCGCCCCCGAGAGGGCGGAGGGGAAGATCCCCGGCGGGGTCGAGCGGCCGACCCAGGCGTCGGCGTCGTAGCCGTGCTGTTCCCAGTAGCCAGGAATCACGTCGGTGCGTACGTCAATGCCGGTCACCCACTTGACGCTCTTGTATCCGTACATCTGCGGCATCACGACCCGGGCCGGTGCGCCATGTGGCCGGGACAGCGGCCCGCCGTCCATCTCGAGAGCGAGCATCACGTCGGGGAGCAGCGCCTGCTCGGAGGTCAGGGAGTCGTCGTACGGCGCTTCGTCGGAGACGAAGCGGAGCGACCTCCAGCCCTGCTTGGGGCGTGCGGTCGCGATCACGTCGTCGAGGCGGATGCCGGCCCAGCGTACGTCCGACACAGACCAGCCGGTGACGCAGTGGAAGTCCGAGACCTGCTCAGCGCGCGGGAGGGAGCGCAGGTCGGCGAGCGTGAGCGTTGTGGGCCGCTCGACGTGGCCGGCGATGCGCAGTCGGTAGTCGGCCGGCGCGATGTTGGGCATGCTCGTTCCGATCGTGTAGATGCGCCATTCGCTCGTCGGGACGAGCGACTCCACGCGGTCGGGGACGACCTTGCCGACGAGGCGAGCGGCGTCGCGGGCGAAGAAGCAGCCCGGCGATCCCGGCGCCGAGCGCTCCGAGGAAGGCCGCGCGTCCGATCTTGCGATCGTCCACGCAGATGGTGTAGCAGACGGATCCTTTCCACGCGCACTAACAGGCTCCGACCCGGGCTTCGTCCTCACCTTTCGCTTCCTCCCAGCAGCTCCAGCTTCTCGGCGACGAGCTCCTCGACGGCGGCCACGATCGCGGCGTCCAGCTCCGCGATCCGCCACCCCCGTGACAGCTCGCTCCAGACGGCTGTCGAGCATCGCGAACGTCCGCTCGCGTACCTCGGTGTTGACGTTGACCTTTGCCACGCCGGCGGCGACGGCGCGACGCACGTCATCCTCCGGCAGCCCCGAGGCGCCGTGGAGCGAGAGCGGGACGTCGACTGCAGCCCGGATCGCGTCCAGCCGCGCCCAGTCGAGCGCGGGCTCGGCGGCGTAGGTGCCGTGCACGTTCCCGATCGACACCGCCAGGCACGAGGCCTCCGTCGCCGCGACGAACTCCGCCGCCTCCGTCGGATCGGTCAGCTTGCCTGCCGTCGTCGCGGCGGCCACGTCCTCCCCGCCCTCGACGTGACCCAGCTCGACCTCGATCTCCGCTCCGTGGCTGCGGGCAAGATCGCGGGCGGCGGACACGAACGCGACGTTGTCCCCGTACGGAAGCCTCGAGCCGTCGGCAAGCACGGCGCCGACCGCGCCGCTCGCCAGTGCTTCGCGGATCAGCTCCAGCGAGCTCGCATGGTCGAACTGGACGCAAACGGGCACGTGGGCCGACCGCGCGATCGCACCGAGCGCCGGCAGCAGCAGCCGCCCGTCGCGAGAGGCGACGCTCGTCTCGGACACCAGCAGCACCACCGGCACGCCGGCCGCTTCCGCCGCGTGGACGACCCCGCAGGCTGTCGTGACGTCGTAACACGTGAACGACCCGGCAGCCGCTCCGGCAGCGCGACGCTCGTCGAGGACATCCCGGAACCCGCTCAGCACACGGGCGATCCTCGCACGATCCCCGCGACCAGCCGGGCGAGGAGCTCGTCGTCGCCGACGTTGCCCGGCACGACGACGTAGTCGAGTGGCTCACCGCCCGGCCAGCGCGCGGACCAGCGCGAGACGCCGGGCTCGACGGGGCCGACGACCTCGGCTTCGGCGGCGCCCACCCCGTCGCGCAGCGTCACCGCCGACGTGATCCCGCCCTTCGCGACGATCACGTCGGGGTGAGGCACGACGCCCGTCACGACGCCGGCGAGCCGTGCGGCGACGCGGCCGCCGACCTCGAGCGACAGCGCCGTGCCGGGATGCTCCCGCGGCGTGGCGACGACGGCGAGTCCGATGCGATCGAGCAGCTCCGACGTCAGGCGAGAGAGCCGCCGGGCCTCCGCTTCGTGGTCACCGTCGACGAGCGCACCCACGTCTGCCTCGAGCACCGCTTCAGGGTGAGCGTCCCGCAACCGTGTCAGCTGCCGCGTCGTCTGCGGCACGTACGAGCCGCAGACCACGAGCACGCGCTTGCCACCCGGAAGCAGTGCGGGCCCGCGCGCTGTGGTGCCGGCGAGGACGCCGGCGAACGCGGGAGCGCAGCGGACGATCACCTCGCAGCCCTTCGCCTCGGCCGCGGCCAAGCCGGCTGCGATCACCGCCAGGTCGCCCTCGGTCTCCGCGTCCGGCCCGAAGACGGCCGGACGGCCGCGACCTCCGAGCTCGCACAGCACGTCCGACACGACCGCAGGCCCGCCTGCTCGCAGCGCGGCGAGCGAGAGCTCGGCGCCGTCGCTCGCACGGAAAAGGCCGTCGCTTCGCTCCTCGGCCCAGTCGAGCAGGCGAGCGCTGGAGTACGCGAACACGCCGTCGTTCGCGTACTCGGTCTCGTGCAGCGGGGTCGGCACGCCGTCGCGCACGAACAGATGCACGCCGTCGACCGTGATCCGCCCCGCCGCAGGCAGGGCCGGGGCGAGCAGGAGCACGGGCCAGCGTCCGGACGCGACAACCGAACGCACGCCGAGGTACTCCTCGAGCAGGTGCCCCCGCAGCGTGCTGTCGCCGCGCAGCACGACCCGGGCGTCGGACGCCGCCTCGCGCGCGATGCGCGCCGCATCGGAGACCAGCGGCTCCACGCGGTCCGGCGGCAGTGCCCGGCTGTTCGTGATCAGATGGACGGCTCGCCTACCCACGAGGGCTGCTCCGACGCGCTCCGCGTCCCAGTCGAGCAGCACGCGGACACCGGCCAGGGTCTGGACACCGGTCGGATCGTCGTCGAGGACGACGCACGACGGGGAGCCAGAGCCGCCTGCGGTCACACCGTCATCGTACTGTCATACAGGTTATCGTCAGCGTCATGGCGACTCGCCCGGAGACCCCTCTCCTCCCGGCGCCGATCCAGCGCGATGAGGTGCGCTCGCTGCTGCCGCCGCTCGACGAGCAGATCGACCTCGTCGAGGAGACGTATCGCGCGCTGGCACGCGGCGCCATCGAGATGCCGCCGAAGATCGGCGTGCATCCCCGCGCCGACGCCTTCCTGCACGCGATGCCCGCGTATCTCCGTGAAACCGACGCCGTCACCCTCAAGTGGGTCTCTGGCTTCCCGGACAATCCTGCACGCGGGCTCCCGTTCATCTCCGGCGTGATCGTCGTCAACGACGCCGACACGGGGCTCCCGGTCGCGATCCTCGACGCAGCGGAGATCACCGCCGCGCGCACCGCCGCCGCGAGCGGGGTCTGCATCCGGGCCTGGGCACCGGAGGGCTGGCGCCGCGCGGCGATCCTGGGCTGCGGCGAGCAGGGCCGCTACCACGCCCGGATGCTCCGCCACCTTCGCCCCGACGCGGAAATCGTCGCCTTCGACCCGGTGCCGGAGCGGGTGCTCGCACTCGGGAGCGACGTGCTCGCCGCGGACGCGCCGAGCGAGGCGATCGACGGCGCCGAGGTCGTCGTCACCGCAGGCCCGATCGTCGAGGACCCCATCTCGCCGCTCACCCCCGACTGGCTCGGCACCGGTCCCCGGCTGCTCTTGCCGATCGACTTCGACTTCTACGTGTCGGCTGCCTCCGTCGAAAGCGCCGATCTGTTTGTCAGCGACGATGTGCCGCAGTTCGAGGCGTATCGAGAGCACGGGCACTTCCGGGGCTGGAAGGTGCCGGCCTGCTCCGTGGGTGCGGCGCTCGAGCGCGGCCTCACCGGAGGGCGCGTCGTCGCCTGCAACCTCGGCATCGCCGCACTCGACGCGGCGTTCGCCCACGCCGTGCTCGAGCGGCAGCGCAACAGCGGGGAAGGGAGCTGAATCGTGAGAATCGTCCAGTACGTGTCCGGCGGAGCGACCGGCTGCGGCGTCGAGGTGGACGGCGCCGTCTTCGCGACCGGATACACAGAGACACTCGCGCTGATCCGCGACGGCGACCGTGGGATCGAGCTCGCCGCGGCGGCCGCGGACAGCGCCGACCCGGTGGCCGTCGACAAGATCCTCGCGCCCCTCACAAACCCGGGGAAGATCTTCGGGTCCGGGGTGAACTACGCGAGTCACGGCGACGAGGAGCCCGGCTACGTCTTTCCCGACGAGGTGGTGTGGGACTTCATCAAGCTTCCCAGTGCAATCGTCGGGCCGGGAGACGACATCGTCCTGCCGCCGGCCGACGACGTGATCGTCCGCCTTGCCGGCAGCGCGGCTCAGTTCGCCGAGTACGGCTTCGCGGTCGACTACGAGGTCGAGTTCGGGGTCGTGCTCGGGGCGCGCGCGAAGAACGTCCGGCGAGAGGACGCGCTCCACCACGTGTTCGGCTACACGGTGTTCAACGATGTGGGCTCGCGTTCGGTGCAGTTCCACAACGGGCAGCGCGACCTGGGCAAAAACTTCGACACCTTCTGCCCGATGGGGCCGTGCATCGTGACGAAGGACGAGCTGCCCGAGTGGGAGGCGATCCGGATCCAGTCCCATGTCAACGGGCAGCTGCGACAAGACGCGCTCGTCGGCGAGCAACTCGGGCCGCCCCCGGTTGCGATCGAGTGGCTTTCGTCGATCATCACGCTCGAGCCGGGCGACTGCCTGATGACGGGCACGCCCGCAGGCTGCGGCACGTTCATGGTCCCGCCGGCGTTCCTCGAGCCGGGGGACGTCGTCACCGTGTCGGCGAGCGGGATCGGCGAGCTCACCAACACGGTTGTGCAGGGCACCGCCAGGACGCGCTGAGCAGGGTGGTGAAGCGCCCGCGGGCAGTCCTTCTCGTCGGGCTGCTCGCGGGGACGCTTGCGATCCGACCGCAGCTGACCGCGGTCGGGCCGTTGCTCCCGGAGATCCAGGACGACTTCGGGATCGACCACGCCACCGCGGGCCTCCTGGTGACGGTGCCGGTCCTGTGCATGGGGTTGTTCGCGCTCCCCGTCGCCCGGCTGCTGCGACGAACCGATGTGCGCACGGCGACCGGCTGGTGCCTCGCCGCCATCGCGATCGCGACGGTCCTGCGCCCACTCTCACCCGGATTCTCGGCGATGGTCGCGCTCACCTTCGTATTCGGAGTCGGCTCAGGCGTGGTGGGCGCGTTGCTACCGGTGGTGGTGAAAGAGCGCTTCGCAGAGCGGCCGGCGCTCGGCACGGGCGTGTTCGCGCTCGGGCTCAACGTGGGTGCGACGCTCGGGGCCGGACTGGCGGTGCCGCTCGCACTTGCTGCGGGGGGCTGGCGCTGGTCGCTCGGATTGCTCGCTCTCGCAGGCGCGCTGGCGGTGCCGGCCTGGGTACGACTCTCTCGCGGCTCCCTCGGACACGCACTGCCGGTCGAGACCGTCGACCACCTGCCGTGGCGGAGCGGCTTCGCCTGGTCGGCGACCCTCGTGTTCGGCTTCCAGGCGCTCTGCTTCTTCGGCCTGAACGCGTGGCTCGCCGACGCGCTCATCGAGCGCGGCTGGCGCGAGGGTAGCGCCGGCGCCCTCGTCGCGCTGCTCAACGTGATCGCAATCCCGGGCGTGCTGCTGGTCTCTCTCCTCTGCGGACGCGTGATCGGGGTGCGGGTGTACCTCGCGCTCGCCGCAGCCGGGCTCGTGACGGGCACCGTCGGGCTCGCGTCGACGGTCGGCGACGGCGCGGCGTGGGGCTGGGTCGCAATCGTCGGCCTGTCGCTCGGCTCGCTCTTCGCGCTTGCGATGACGCTCTCCGTCGCCGCCACCCGCAGCCCTGGCGAAGCCTCCGCGCTCGCGAGCATGCAGCTCGGGGTCGGCTACACGATGGCCGCCGTCGCGCCCTTGGCACTCGGCTCGCTGCGCGACGCGACCGGCAGCTTCGCAGCCGGGCTCTGGGTGGTCGCCGGGATCGCCGTGCTGGTTGCCGTGTTCGTGGCGGCGACGATCGTCCAACTCGGTCGTCGTGCGCACGCAGGAGACGCTTCGACCGACAGCCCTCCGTAACCTCATTCTGTCCGTACGAACAGCCCATGGGCGGTTGTTCCCGCGGCGGTCGAACAGGCAGGGCCTCCGGTTCGGGGTCGTCTCTACCAGCCCGCGACGACAGGGTTCGTCAGCCGGCCGATCCCCTCTGCTTCGATCGTCACCTCGTCCCCGGGCTGCAGAAACTCGGGTGGATCGCGGAAGTACCCGATTCCCGACGGGGTGCCCGTCGAGACGACATCGCCGGGCTCGAGCGTGACGACGCGCGTGAGGAACTCGATCAGGACTGGAATCGAGAAGATCCAGTCGGACGTGCTCGCGTCCTGCTTCTGCACGCCGTTCACGTAGGTCGCGATGCGGACGTTCCCCGGATCGGGGATCTCGTCCTTGGTCACGATCGCCGGGCCGATGGGCGAGAAACCGTCCGGATTCTTGCCGAGCGTGATCTGTGAGTCCTGCGTCCGACTCGTCCAGTCGAGTTGGATCGCGCGCGCGCTGACGTCGTGGAGGAGCGTGTAGCCGTAGACGACGTCGAGCGCATCCGCCGCCGCCACGTTCTTCGCGCGCCGCCCGATCACGAAGGCGAACTCGACCTCCCAGTCGACCTTTGCGTCGGGGAACGGGATCACGATCGGGTCACCGGGGCCTGCCACCGCCGTCGGCAGCTTGGCGAAGAAGTAGGGATCCTGGAGGACCTTCGCAGGCCCGGCGGCCTCCTCCCCGTGGGCGCGGTAGTTGATGCCGCAGCAGAGGACCTTGCTCGGTCGCACGGGCACGAGGAGCCTGTCCGGGTCGAACGGGTCCCCGGTCGGCTCCGGGGTCGCCCCGTCGCGGATGAGCGCCGCCATGTCGTCGTACGCGGTCGGCGCGACGCCGCGGTCGCCGGCGATGCCGACACCGGTCCGGCCCTGGTGCTCATAGGTCACGAGACGCATCTCATCGTTCCTTTCCGTCCGAACGGGTCGCTCGGTTGGCTGTCGGGTGCTCGCCCGCTTCGCCGGGAAGGAAGCCCGGCGAGGCGTCGACATCAGTGGCCCGGTCGAACTCGGTGCACTCGATGCGCACGCCGTGGCTGCCCGCCGCCGTGAGGAAGCTCGAGACGCGGCCGCGGCCGCTCCCGAGCACGACGGGCTCGCCCGGGTCACTGAGCGCGCCCACCGCGGTCGCGACGTCGTCGACGCCGAAGCACAGGTGATGCAGGCCCTCGCCGTGCTCCTCGAGCCACCTGGTCAACGGCGAGTCGCCGTCGAGCGGCTCGACGAACTGCAGGAACATGTTGCCCACGTCGAGGTACGTGAGCCGCACGTGCGGCTGGTCGATCACCTCCGACGAGTGGACGCGCAGTCCCAGCCGGCCGGCATAGAACTCGAGCGCGTCGTCGGTCGAGCGCACGAGGACGGCGACGTGGTCGAGCCTGCGCAGGTGTGTCACGCGGCGCCGGTCTCCTCGGCCGCCGCCGTTACGTGGTTCCGCCACCACGCCGCGACACCCTCCAGGTGCGCGGCCATCGCGGTGCGCGCGCCGGCGGGGTCACGCGCCGTGATCCGCTCGAGAATTTCCTCGTGCTGGCCGAGCGTCAGCGGCGTGGAGCCCGAGCCGAGGTTCTCTCGTCGGATGTCGATCAGCGCCGTGCCGATCGAGTCCATCAGCAGCAGGTAGAGATCGTTCTGCGTGGCTGCGGCGATCACCCGGTGGAACTCGAGATCATCGCGCGCGGCCGCCTCGACGTCCTCGACCTCGTCGTGCATCCGCTCGTGCACGGCGCGCAGACGCGCGAGATCCTCCTCGGTCGCCCGTTCTGCGGCCGCTCCCGCGATGTGCACCTCGAGCAACGCCCGCACTTCGTGCACCTTCTCGAAATCGACCGATGCACCTCGGAGATAGAGGCTCATCGACTCGCTGACCGCGGCAGCATCGACCGCAGCCACGCGCAGACCGCTTCCCGACCGCACTTCGATGACACCCTTGGCCACGAGCGCCCGCACGGCCTCCCGCACGACCGTGCGCGAGACGCCGAACTGCTCGCCGAGCTCCCTTTCGGAAGGTAGCCGATCGCCGACCTGAAGCTTGTTGGAAAGGATCGTGGCTAGCATCATCTCCGCGACCTTGTCCGACAGCCGTGGTTCACGGGCGACGAGTTCGAACATGGCTCCCTCGGCGAATACGTCGGCGTCTTGTTCCGTCATGGGATCCGATCCTACGTCATACAGCATGCCGCATGGCCCAGTGGTACGCCATCGTATAGGTTGCTGAGGGTGGCTACTGTCTCCTTCCACCACGTCCGAAAGATCTACGCCGACGGCACTGTTGCCGTGGTCGACCTGTCGCTAGAGATCCCGGACGGTGAGCTCATGGTGTTCGTCGGTCCGTCCGGCTGCGGGAAGACAACAGCGCTCCGCATGGTTGCGGGCCTCGAAGAGATCACCGACGGCGAGATCCGGATCGGCGACGAGGTCGTCAACGGGCTTCCCCCACGCGATCGCGATATCGCGATGGTGTTCCAGAACTACGCCCTCTATCCGCACAAGACGGTCTTCGAGAACTTCGCCTTCCCGCTGAAGCTTCGCCGGCTCGGCAACGCGGAAATCAGGGAGCGTGTTGCCCGCATCGCATCGATCCTCGAACTGAACGATCAACTCGGTCGTAAGCCGCGGCAGCTTTCCGGCGGCCAGCGGCAGCGTGTGGCGATGGGTCGAGCGCTCATCCGCGAGCCGCAGGCGTTTCTCATGGACGAGCCGCTTTCGAACCTCGACGCCAAGCTACGAACGCAGATGCGTGCGGAGATCGGGCTCCTCCACAAAGAGATTGGAGTCACGACGATCTACGTCACGCACGATCAGATCGAGGCGATGACGCTCGGCGACCGCGTCGCCGTGATGCGCCTCGGCGAGCTCCAGCAGGTCGCACACCCCGCCGAGCTCTACACACGTCCAGCGAACCTGTTCGTGGCGGGGTTCATCGGCAGCCCCGGAATGAATTTTTTCGAAGGGTCGCTCGAGGCGGGGGAAGGACGGCTCTCGGTCGCGTTCGGTGCCGGGCAGCACCTGGCCGTCGACGATGCGGAACGCGACCTGGCGAAGGGGCTAGAGTCCTTCGCGGGCCGGCCCGTGATCGTCGGCGTCCGCCCCGAACATCTCGAGGACGCCTCGCTCGCGCGGCACGTTCCGGACGACCGTCGTCTGCAAGGGCAGGTCCGCCTCCGCGAGCTTCTCGGCTCGGAGGTCGTCGTACATTTCGAAGTGGACGCCGCGCCAGTGGTGCGCCCCGAGATGCGTGAGATCGCCGACGACATCGACGCTTCGGCTCTGACAGACCTCGAAAGGCTAAGGGCCGCACGCCGGACCGCGTTCGTCGGCCGGTTCTCGGTCGGGTCCGAGGCGGCGGCGGAGTCCATCGTCCACGTGGCGGTCGCCCCGGCGGCGCTGCGTTTCTTCGACCCCGAGACGGGACTCCGCATCGGTGTTGATGCGACTGCTTGACAGCGATCCCTCCAGGCGGAATGATCGTCCAAAGCGGTCATACAGCGTGCCAAATGAAAGGTGGTGAGCAAGCGTGCGGGATGACGACATCCTGTCGTTGGGAGAGCATGGCTCTGAGGACGCGTTCGACCGGCGCGAACT
Organism: uncultured Actinomycetes bacterium; assembly: GCA_963814565.1. Lineage (GTDB taxonomy): Bacteria > Actinomycetota > Thermoleophilia > Gaiellales > Gaiellaceae > Gaiella. Next base: position 347,970 of record CAWFDO010000015.1, on the reverse strand, counting down.
ACTGAAGAAGTCCGGCCGCCTCGCAGCGGCCGGCGCACTTGCGGGTCCCCTCCTCATGTCGGCGGGGGAGGCGCTGGCGGCCTCCGCGGCCGCGGTCGCCGACCCGATCGCCACTACCGCGGTGCAGCAGGCAAAGCAGTACAAGGGGATCACGCTGACGACGATCCGCGAGACGGGCCCGCAAGCAGCCGACGACAAGCTCTTTGGTGGACCACGGTGGAAGGCCCTGACCGGCATCAACGTGGAGACGATCGAAGGCGCGATGAACGACGTCTACACGAAGCAGGTTGCCGAGCACGTTGCGAAGTCGGGCAACATCGACGTCGTCGAGGCACTCGGCGGCTGGATCCCGGACTTTGCGGATCGCGGCGTGATCGTGCCAATTGACAACTACATCGCGAAGTACAAGGCGCAGGCGACGATCAAGGACATCCATCCCGCGTACCGCTCGCTGGCGAAGTACAAGGGGAAGACGTACGGGTTCTTCGATGACGGCGACGCCTTCATGCTCTATTACCGCAAGGACGTCTTCGCGAACGGCAAGCTCCGGGCCGCGTATCGCGCGAAGTACGGCAGATCTCTGCGCGTCCCTCGGACGTGGGACGAGATGACGGAGGTATCTCAGTTCATCACCGATCAGCTCGCGCCGAAGGTCTACGGGCAGGGTCACGCACGTGCTCTCGGGAACCCGGGCAACTACCTCTACTTCATGCAAACGTTCCGCTCCTTCGGGGGGCAGTTCTTCGACCCGAGGACGATGAAGGCGACGATCGCCGGTCCAGCCGGCGTCAAGGCCATGAACGTGATCATGAAGGAGCTCGAGGCGTCTCCGCCGGGGAGCGAGAAGTTCGACTTCCTCACGATGTGGACGACCTGGCTCCAGGGGAAGACCGCAATGCTCATCACCTGGCCGCCGACCGGCCGCATCTCCGAGAACTACGCGCAGCGCGACAAGGCGTTCTCATTCCTGCCCAAGTCGCAGATCGTGGGCAAGGTGGGCTATGCCGTCGTGCCCGGGAAGAACGGGTGGTTCAACGCGGTAGTCAGGTGCGTGTCGGCGGACTCGGAGAACCTGGACGCGGCGTACCTCTTCACGCAGTGGAACACGAGCCCGTCCGTCTCCCTGCAGCGTGTCATGCTCCCGTACTCCCTGCGTGATCCGTACCGGATCTCCCACTACAAGTCGAAGAAGTACGGCTCGCTCTGGCCGGCCGCGCCCGAATACCTCAAGGGGCTCAACGAGGCCGCCAACAACGGGGTTGTGGAGCTGGTCATGACTGGGGCGGCGGATTACTCCACCGCGCTGGACAGGGCGATGACGGCGATGTACTCCGGCAAGAGTGTCCAAGACACGTTGAACGACGTCTCGAAGGAGTGGGACGCGATCACGAGACGGACAGGCCTGGCGAGGGCTCGCGCGTCGTACGCCAACTTCCTGAAGCTGACGGGGTCGACCAAGCGAACCACCGCCGCGGCGAAGGGCCTCGCCGTCAACATCTAGCGGGTGTCGGCTGGCGTAGAGACCACGAACGCTACGCCACCCAGGAGGAGACGGTCTGGAGCCGTCTCCTCCTGGGCCGATCGCCATTTCAAGTATCTGCTCGTGTGGCCGGCCGTCTCCCTGGTCCTGCTGCTCTCCGTCTTCCCGCTCGCCTTCTCTCTTTGGGTGCTGTTCGTCGAGTACGACTTCTCGGTCTCGAACGACCATCCGTGGGTCGGCCTCGACAACTTCCGCGACAACTGGATCGACCCGGTCTGGTGGAACTCGGTCAAGGTCACGGTGATCCTCGCGCTGTCCGCTGTAGCGGTCGAGTTCATTCTTGGACTGCTGCTGGCTCTGGCGATGCTCCGCCCGTTCCGAGGCCGGCCCATTCTGATGGTGCTCGTGGTGATACCTCTCTTCATCAGCCCCGTCGTCGTCGGTGGCTTCTGGGATCTGTTCCTCCGTCAGCCGATCGGACCGGCCAACCAGATTGCGACGTGGCTCCTTCCGGGCGGGCCCGTCACGACGAACCTCACCGAGGACGGTCTCTGGCCGTACATCTCTGTGGTGATGGCCGATGCGTGGCAATGGACGCCGTTCATGTTCGTGGTCATGCTCGCCGGGCTCTCGGCGATCCCGAGTGACGTTTACGAGGCAGCGGAGATGGACGGTGCGAAGCCGCGCCAATCGTTCTTCTTCGTCACGTTGCCGCTCCTGCTTCCGATCATGCTGGTCGCGATCACGTTCCGGCTGATCGACGCCGCCAAGCTGTTCGACATCATCTTCACGCTGACCCGCGGAGGCCCGGGAACGCAGACATACACGTCGTCGTACTACCTGTACTACCAGGGCTTCGAGCGGTTCCACCTCGGCCAGGGAACCGCCGGCGCATGGATGTTCATGATCGTCCTGTCGGTGATCTCGTTCTGGCTCGTGCGGCGGCTGCTGAAACCGGTCGAGGCATGAGAAGGCGTTCCAAGACACGCGGCTCGACCGGGATCGTCCGCGGATCCGGTGTGGCGAGCTGGACGCGCTGGCTCGTCATCGGCGCCTACTTCACGTTCCTGATGCTCCCGCTCTACTGGGCGCTCGTGACAGCGTTCAAGCCGCAGGAGGATCTGCTCGCGCAACCGCCCGTCTGGTTCCCTCGCGAACCGACTCTCTCCCATTTCGGCTCGGCGCTCCACCGGCTCGAGGGGCTCGAGGGCATCAAGAACTCGCTCATCATCGCGTTCTCGAGCACCATCGTCTCGGTCGTCGTCGGGACGGCGGCGGCTTTCTCGCTCGCTCGCTTCGCGACCGGTGGAAAGCATCTCGCGTTCTGGTTCCTGTCCCAGCGGCTCCTGCCGCCGGTCGCGATCGTGATTCCGGTGTTCCTCCTCTACAGCCGGTACAGCAGGGAGTGGCTCGGCGTCCAGCTGATCGACACCCATGTCGGCTTGATCCTGCTCTACACGGTCTTCTCGTTGCCGTGGACGGTGTGGATGATGTACAGCTACTTCCGCCAGATGCCGCCCGAGCTCGAGCACGCCGCCCTTGTCGACGGCTGCTCGCACTGGCAGGCACTGTGGAAGATCGCGATCCCGCTCGCCGCGCCAGGCATCGTCTCGGCGGCGGCGTTTGCCTTCATCTTCGCCTGGACGGAGTTCCTCTTCGCGTTCCTGCTCACGAGCACCGAAGCGAAGACCCTCCCCGTCGTGCTCGTGGGCTACATCGGCCTCTTCCAGGGCAACCTCTGGGGCGAGACCGCTGCGATGACCCTGATCTCGCTCATCCCCGCTCTGCTCCTCGGGATGCTGCTCCAGCGGCACCTCGTGCGCGGGTTGACGATGGGCGCAGTCCAGGGGTAGCCGGCCACGTGACAGGCTCGGCGGTGTCACGCTCGGCCTGCTCGGCCGCGGCTACGACGAGCGGGACGTGCGCAAGGTCCTCGGCGAGACTTCCTTCGCGTCTTCACGGAAACCTGGGACGGCCCGACGCTAGACGTCGAGCCTGGCGACGCTCCACGGGTCGAGGTCGAGCGCCAGGACTCCTCGTCTCGGTCGGCGGGTCGTCGTCCCGCGACGCCGGAACCGCTCGAGGCTCCTCGACGGCCGCGGAGAGACTCGCGGCGCTGAGTGTCAGGAGCCGAGCCGGCCCTGCGAGCGACCCCACCACCACCCGCAGCGGTGCCTTCGTGACATTGGCGACGAGTAGGCGGACACCGTCCAAGGTGTAGATGCACACCACTGCCGCCGCCCGGTCGTCCGAGCACTCCAGCTCGCCGACCTGCCCGAACTCGCACTCGCCCACGTCGGCCAACACGTGATACGCAGGAGTGACGACCTCACGCCTGTCCTTCCGACGCCTGATCACTCCCCAGCCGGTTGGTGCGGCGAAGCTGACCGAGCTCGCTCCCGCCCGCGCGAGCATGGCGAGACACGAGACGGCGAACGCGGCGCCGACGGGATTCGGCCCTCGATGCGCAAGCGCAGACGCGACGACCGGGCTCGCGGCGAACGGACGGTCGTCCCCGATCGCCCGAACGGTCCGCTCGCGCTCACGATCGAGCGCCGCACGCCAGCCGCGCAGCGGAAGCGACGCAATCGGCCGGACGGGGATCTCACCACCGGCGGCCGCATGCTGCGCAGCGACGCCAAACCCTGCCTTGGTCGCAACGGGCGCCAGGATGGACGAGGCCTCGACGACAACCTCGCGACCGGATGTTCCGCCCTCCGGCTCGATGATGAAGCGAGCGATCCCGACCTGCGCCAGCCGTAGCTCGTGCGCAAGCGTCTCGAGAAGATCGCTCTGGCGCCTGCCGACGTTCACTACCAACTCCAAGCTCGTGGCGGTGGCGAGGCCGGTCTGCGCTGCGTGCCCGAGGGCCGCGCGCCAGGTCGCTGAGCCCAGCTCGAGCCGCACGCGAAGATGCGCCAGCCGGAGGTCGAGCAGCAGGTCCAGCACACCGTCGCTCGGTCGCACGACGGGCTCCGGGAACGCGAGCCCGAGCCCAGGGAACACCGCGCCCGTCGTCGGCCCGATCGAGATCTCGACCGCGTCCTTACCTTTGGTCATATGGCATACCGATCGCGTAGACTACTGACGCCCAGCCGATCCGCGCCGCGGTCGGTGACCGTCTGCTTCGACCGAAGGAGGAGTGTTGGCCGACGATCAGTTCGAGCAAGGATTCGCGCGGCGAACCGTCGATACAGGCACGCGCCGCGAGCGGCGACCACCCGCAGAGTCGACGACGCTCGTCACCGGCGCGACCGGCTTCATCGGCCCGCATGTCGTGCGCGCACTGCTCGACAGCGGGCGCAGGGTCGTCGGTCTGGACGTGCGCGGCTTCCAACCGGAGGGACGGTTCATTCTCGGCGACGACCTCGACGAGGTACCGCTCGAGATCGGGTCCGTCGCAGACACCGCGCGGCTCAACGACGTGATCCGACGCCATCGGCCGAACGAGATCGTCCACATGGGGATGATCATCGACCCCGGGTACCTCGCCACGAACCGGACGACCGGGATTCAGGTGAACATCCTCGGGACGGTGAACGTCCTCGAGGCGATGTTGGCCTTCGACGTCGACCGCGTCGTGAACTTCTCCTCGATCGGGGTGCTTCCGAGCGTCGAATACCAGCCGATCGACGTCAATCACCCCATCGTGCTCGCCGCGAAGGGGCCGGGCACGGACTTCTACGGCTCGTCCAAGGCCGCCTCCGAGCTTCTGTGCTTTGCGTACCACCAGGCCCTCGGCGTCGACTTCCGCACCATCCGCCCATCCGCGGTCTACGGGCTCGGAATGACCGTCTGGGTCGGACCGATCAAGGCGCTCGTCGAAGGTGCGGTGCGCGGCGAGCCGCAGCACATCGAGTTCGGCGGACCGCACCCGCGCGACTACACGCACGCCATGGACATCGCCGAGCCTCGTCGCTGCGGTCCTCGGAGCGCCGGACGACGCCGATCGGATCTTCTTCGGCGCGACGGGGCAGCCCCTCGTGACGACCACCGAAGTGGTCGAGCACGTGCGCGAGCTCGTGCCCGGAGCCGACGTCTCGATCGGCGACGAGCTCTCGGAGGGCGAGAAGCCCGTCGTTGCGCTCCGCGGGCAGCTCTCGATCGACAACGCGAGGGAACAGCTCGATTGGGAGCCGACCTACGGCTCGATCCGTGACGGGATAGCCCAGTACGCCGACCACTATCGCGCGTTCCTGGCCGCGACGACCTGAGCACTCCCACGTGACGCGCCGACCTCGTATCTTCGCGGGCGGCCTCGCGACCGAGACGAACAGCTTCTCACCGCTCCCGACGGGGTACGACGACTTCCGGAAGGCGCCGCCTCGGGCCTCCGCAGGCCGATCGAGACACGATCTTCTTCGGGAGGAGCTTCCGCTCGTACGCGGCGGTTGCGACGCGACGCGGGCTCGAGCTGGAGATCGGCTCCTTCGCGTTCGCAATTCCGGCCGGACCGCCGCCGCGCGCGGCCTACGAGCGTCTGCGGGACGAGCTGCTGGCCGAGATCCGCGGGCACTTGCCGCTCGACGGCGTGCTGCTGACGCTTCACGGCGCGATGGTCTGCGAGGGTGTCCCGGACTGCGAGACCGACATCGTGCAGCGCGTTCGTGAGACGGTCGGCGACGCAGCGTGCATCGGTGTGCTCCTCGACCTCCACTGTGACCTTCCGCCCGAGTTGGTCGATGCGGCGGATGCGGTGGTCGTCGTCAGGGAGTACCCGCACGTCGACGTCGAGCCGCGCGCGATGCAGCTCGCCGAGATCCTCGCCGACGCAATCGCGGGGATCACGCAGCCCACGATGGCACGGTTCGACTGTCGCGTCGTGGGCCTTGTCCCCACGGTACGCGAGCCGATGCGTGGTTTCGTCGATCAGGTGCTCATTGCCGCGGAAGACGAGCCGGGAGTACTCGCCGCCTCGCTCGGCCACGGGTTTCCGTACCTCGACGCACCCGGCGCCGGCGCCTGCGCGGTCGTCGTGTCGAACGCCGACGCTCAGCTCGCCCACGACGTCGCTGCCCGCGTCGGAAGAGCCTTCTATGCGATCAGGCACGAGGTGGCACTCTCACCCATCCCGCTCGACCTCGCGCTGGACCATGCCTTGTCGCGCAGTCACGATGGACCGGTTGTGCTCGCCGACACGGCCGACAATGCCGGCGGAGGTGCTCCGAGCGACTCCACCTTCGTGCTCGCCGAGCTCCTCCGTCGCGGAGTGCGCGAGGCCGGCGTTGCCCCGCTCTGGGACCCCGGCGCGGTTCGCGTGGCGTTCGCGGCTGAGCTCGGATCGACGGTGGACCTGAGGCTCGGCGGCAAGAGCACGCGCTTCTCGGGAGATCCCCTCGACGTCACAGCCCGCGTCAAGGGCCTCTGCCGCAACCTCGTCCAGCGCTGGCCCCAGGCTGACGGCTTCGCGGAAATGCCCCTCGGCGACGCTGCATGTCTCGACGTGGACGGCATCGACGTCGTGGTCGTGAGTCTGCGAGACCAGGCGTTCGGACTCGAGCTCTTCACCGCCTTCGGGATCGATCCTGCGGCGAAGCGGCTGCTCGTGCTCAAGTCTGCGAACCATTTCCGGGCGGCATACGATCCGATCGCCGCCGACGTCGTGTACGTCGACGCGGGCGGAGCGCTTCCGGCTGATCCGCGCGACGTCGCCTACACGCGGTTCGATCGCCACGCGTTTCCGTGGATCGACGATCCGCTCGGCGACGCCGCGGACGAGTCGCTACCGAGCCGAAACGAGCCTGCGGTGAGCTACGACATTGCGATCCTCCCCGGCGACGGGATCGGGCCGGAAGTCGTGGCCGAGTGCGTCCGTGTGCTCGAGCGTGTGGTCGAGCTGAGCGGCGGCGAAGTCGATCTCGAGCTCGAGTGCGTTCGACGTCGGCGCCGGCACCTGGCAGCGGACGGGTGAGGCGATCTCGGACGAGACGTACGCCGCATGCGAGAAGTCGGACGCGATCCTGCTCGGCGCGGTCGGGCTACCCGACGCGCGACATCCCGACGGTCGAGAGGCAGGGCCCGACGCGCAGTTTCGGCTTCGCTTCGGGCTCGACCTCTTTGCCGGCATTCGCCCCATCCGGCTGTACCCCGGCGCGCCGACGCCTCTGCGGGACACCGATGCGCGGATCGACTACGTGATCGTGCGTGAGAACACCGAGGGCCTGTACGCCGGTCGCCCCGGCGGCAGCCGCGTCGACGGCGAGGTCGTCGCCGACACCGGGATCGTCACGCGCACCGGCACGACGCGCATCGCGCAGCGGGCGTTCGAGCTCGCGGAGCGGCGGGCCGGCGCGCCGGCCGACGGCGTCTCGCGCGTGACGTGCGTGGACAAGGCGAACGTGCTCGCCTCGTACGCCTTCTTCCGCGAGGTCGTCACCGACGTGTCAGCCGCATACGCCGACATCGAGCTCGAGACAGCGTACGTCGACGCGGCCGCGCTCCACCTCGTGCAGCGGCCCTCGCACTTCGACGTGATCGTCGCGGAGAACATGTTCGGCGACATCCTCTCCGACCTCGGTGCCGCCACGATCGGTGGCCTCGGCCTCGCGCCGTCGGGCGACGTCGGCGAGTGGAACGGCCTCTTCCAGGCGTCGCACGGATCGGCCCCGGACATCGCCGGGACGGGCTCGGCGAATCCGCTGGCGACGATCCTGTCCGCGTCGCTGATGCTCGCGTGGCTGGGTCGCCGCGACGACGACGATGCGATCGCGCGCGCAGGCGGCTGGATCGAGGCAGCGGTGGAGATCTCCATTGCGGACGGCTCGGCGCTGACGCGCGACCTCGGCGGCTCAGCCGGGACGACGGCAGCCGGGGACGCGGTGCTCACGGCGCTCGACGCCGTCGTCGGCGCGGTGTGACCGACGACGAGGTCCTCACGCTCATCGACGATCCCGCGGGCCGCGCGGGAGTCTCCGTCGCGGAGCTGGCAGAGGCTCTCCTCACACGGCTCGAGACGCGCGCCGATCTTCACGTGACGATCACGCTCACGCCGGAGCTCGCGCTCGCCCAGGCTCGCGCTGCCGATGCGGCGCGCGCACGCGGTCGCCCGCTACCGCTCGACGGAATGCCGCTGCTGATCAAGGACAACGTCGGCATCGCAGGCGTTCCGACCACCGTCGGCTCACGGTTGTTCGCGGATCGAATCGCCTCGTCCGACGCCGAAGTGACGACGCGGATTCGCACGGCAGGCGGCGTGATCCTGGGCACGGCGAACCTCCACGAGCTCGCCTTCGGCGCGACGTCCGCGAACGAGACATTCGGCGCGGTCGTCAATCCGGCCGCGCCCGACCGGATCCCGGGCGGGTCGAGCGGCGGCTCCGGCGCCGCCGTGGCCGCCGACCTCTGCATCGCGGCGATCGGCACCGACACAGGCGGGTCGGTGCGGCTGCCGGCGTCACTGTGCGGTGTCTCGGGTCTGCGACCGACGTTCGGCGTCGTCTCGACCCACGGCGTGCAGCCGGTCAGCGTTTCCCTGGACACGGTGGGGCCGCTCGCACGCTCGGTGAACGACGTCCGCGAGATCCTCGTGTCGATCGCCGGCTTCGACTCCCGCGATCCAGCCTCGTGCGAGCGAGTGCTCGACCTGCCGGTCAACGACTCGGTCAAAGGGCTCCGCGTCGGGGTGGTCGAGTCGCTCGTAGAGCAATCCGACCCGGACATCGCCGCCGCGGTCAGAGCGGTCGCCGCCGTGCTCTCGGAGAGTGGCGCGCACCTCTCGCCGATCGAGATCGACGGGTGGCAACAGGCGATCGACGCCTGCGGGTTGCTGATCAAGGCAGAGGCGCTCGGCGTCTACCGCGAGGCCATGACGGAGACCGCCGAGCTGTTCGAGGAGGGCACGAGGCGCAGGTTCGCGCTCGCCGCCGACGTCGACGCCGACGCGCTTCGCGACGCTGCGCCTCGAGCAGTCGCGCTTTGCCGAGACCGTCGAGCTCACGCTGTCCGGCGTCGACCTGCTGCTGATACCGACGATCTCCGATCGACGCGCCTCCGGCGGGAGGAGCGACACGGTCGACACGACCGCGGCCGTCGTCCCGTACACGCACCTGCTGAGCTTCGCCCACGTGCCGGCCCTGTCGATCCCGTGCGGTGTGACCTCGACCGGTGCGCCGGTCGGAGCGCAGCTCGCCGCTGCGCGGTGGCATGACGGTCTCGTCCTCCGCGCCGGCGCCGCAGTGCAGGCGGTGACCGACTGGCACCGCACGCGACCTGGTTCCGGCTGACAACGAGCAGCGGGCCGCACCGGTCTCGACCGTCACGCGGCGGGATCGATGCGCACCACCTCGTACGGCGCCAGCGTGAGCTCCAGCTCCCCGTCGGCGCTCGCTGCTTCCGAGCTCGCGCGGAACGCCGCCGGATCGGACGCCGCCTGCGCGGCGGTCGCCTCGTTCAGCCGGCGCAACGACAGCTCGCCGTGGAGCGGCCCGACGACCACCTCCCGCTCGGACGGCGTCAGGTTCGCGACGAGCACACGGCGCTCACCGTCGGGCGCGCGCACGGCGAGCCCGACCGCAGCGAGCACGTCGCTCGACTCGCAGGCGAGCACCTCCGCCCCACGCCACTCTGCCGCGTCGGCGAGCGGGTGGTAGAGCGGGAACACCTCGCCCGCCACCGAGCGGAACTTCTCAGGCAGCTCCGAGCCGCTCGGCGCGCTCGACGACTCCGCGCCAGCCGGTCGTCTCGTAGTAGGTCACCGACGAGACACCCGACTCCGACAGGTACTTCAGGCTTCCCGCCGTCCAGGCCGCGCCGTACAGCGACGACTGCCGCACGTCGACCGAGTCCGGCAGCTCGCCGGGCGGCGTCGGCGGTGGTTCGCCTGCGGCATGGAAGTTGACACGCCTGCGCATGGTGATCGGCGAGACGATCACCGCCTTTCGCCCCGGCGATGGCACGCGCACTGCGCACGTTCTCTCCCTGCGCGTCGAGGTTCTCGACCACGTCGGTGTCCGTGAAGGCGTGTATCTGCGGCGTGATCGAGAAGCAGAGCCCGTCCCAGCCGGACAGGTCGGGCCGTGTGCGGTTCACCTCGGTGAAGTAGATCTCGGTACCGCCCGCGAATACCTCGGACACCGAGGGCTCGAGCCCGTCGCGGGCCAACCCCACGAGGGCCGGTCGCGTGACTTCGGTCGGGGTCCCGGACCGTGAGTCGCCGTTGATCACGAGCACGCGGTCGACCGGTGGACCGGCGGCCAGCGCCGCAGCGACGTCCGCGATCTCGCCTGCCTGCGGTTCGAGCAGGTGGAGGGACACCTCCAGGTGTGCGCCGGCGGCCGTCGCAGTCTCCTGTGCCGCCACGAGCGTGGAACGCCAGTCGCGGTCGAGTCGCAACTCGACACGTAGATGCTGAGGAGCGAGCAGCGCGAGTACCTCGCGCTCGCGCGTATCGGGGACGTGATCGTCGCGATCCTGGCCGAGCCCGACCGGCGGAACCACTGTTTCCGTCGGAGCGCCGATTGTCAGGCGCGCGCGGCCGGACGACGGCATCCCGGCCGAAACGTCGACAGGTTCGATGACGAGACGTTGTCGGAGCGCCTGTCCCAGCTCGAGCGGCGGTGGCGAGCCCAGGCTGATCGGCGTCGAGTACGTCTTGAAGTTCGCGTCGGTCCAGTTTCGATGGTCTTCGGTTTCCCACAGGTCGCCCTCGAAGTCGAGGACGAGACGACCCTCGTCGGCGAGCTCCACCTCGAGATGATCGAACGAGGGAAAGAGTGGCGAAAAAGCCTTGCCGTCGAAGGATTGAGGGCCGATCAGGTCAGGGAACGTGCCATCGATCTCGCCGTCGGGAGTACGTGCTGTGAATCGTGCACCGGCCGTTTCCCGCCACGGGTGGTGTACGCAGAGGCCGATCCGGCCGAACGGGAACGCGGCCCCGGCGCGCCCGTCGAAGACGTACTCGATCCGACCTGTATCCGTCCCGATGATCGTGCCGTGCCAGGCGAAGTCGACCTCGCGGCGTGCATGGCGAACGTCGAACTCGACTCGGAAGCCGTCATCCGACTCCTCGATCTCCAACCCGGAGACGACGCCGGGAACGGTGTCCCAATCGACGTCGCGTACTGCCGCGTAGACGCGACGAACCAGCTCGGTGCCGCCGATCCGGAGGTAGCGCAGGTCGACTCCGTCGAGCAGCACGGTGGCCGGGCCTGCGCGCAGGAGACGCATGTCCGCGAAGGGCTCGTCCGTCCCGTGCAGGAGCCGCAGCCGGTCGGGGGTGAGAGTCATCGTCGTCCTCCTTTCAGATCAGCCCGACAAGTCACAGGCAGTCAGACCGGAGCGTCCGGTCTCGCGCTCAACGCCTCGCGAACCCGGGCGGCGACCCGATCGATCGCCTCGTTCGCGCGCTCGATCACGCCCGGCATCCGCAGGAACCCGTGCACCATCCCGGCCGCACGCGTGTGCTCCACGTCGACGCCGGCGTCGCGGAGCTTCGCGGCATACGCCTCCCCCTCGTCGCGAAGCGGGTCGTACTCGGCCGTGACGACGAGCGCCGGGGCCGTGGCCGACACGTCCGGCGCGCGCAACGGCGAAACCTCGCGGTCGTCGGCGTCGGCGCGGTCCGTCACATAGAGACCCCAGAACCACTCGATCGTCGTGCGCTCCAGCCCGCAGCCGGTGCCATGCTCGGCGTACGACGCGGTCTCGAACGCGTAGTCGGTGACGGGGACGACGAGCGTCTGCAGTCGCAGCGGCACGCCGCGGTCGCGAGCCCTCAGGGCGACGACGGCTGCCAGATGGCCACCGGCGCTGTCGCCTCCTACCGCGATGGGGCCGAACTCGCGCACCGCCCACTTCGTCGCCGTCCACGCGTCCTCGAGCGCGGCCGGATGCGGATGCTCGGGGGCGAGACGGTAATCGACTGCGACGACCGTCGAGCCCGACCGCGCGGAGAGCGCCCGGCAGAGCGGATCGTGCGACTCCAGCGAGCCGATCGCCCAGCCGCCGCCGTGCAGCCAGACGAGCGCCCCGGCGGGGCGCCCATCGGCTCGTACACCCGGCCGGGCACACCGTCGAGGTCGACGTCCTCGACCCGGCCGACCTCCTCGAGCGCGCCGAACAGGTCCACTCGCGTTCCCGTCGACGAGCCGGCGTGCCTCCTCGACGCCGAGCTCCTGGTACGGCCGTGTCCCAGCCGCCCGTCCGGCATCGAGCCATGCACGCGCCTGCGGATCGAGCGGCATGGCTACCGGTCTCCCACGCTGCGTCGCCTCGGGCAGATGCGCCGCAGGCTCGCGTTGACGACGACGGGGTCTCGGACGTCGACCTTCATGTCAGGCCCCGGGTGGGCCGAGGACGCGGCCGCCGTCCACGGAGATCACGGCCCCGGTCACCCATTCTGCTTCGGCATCGACGAGATGCCAGATCCACCTGGCGATGTCCTCGGGCTGTCCGATCCGTCCGAGCGGGACGAGCGTGCCCAGCAGGCGTACCCGTTCCTCGGGATCCTCGGCGGCGAGGTGGAACTCCGTCAGCACCGGCCCGGGGCGGACGCACGCCACTCTGATGCGATCGGGCGCGAGCTCTGCAGCCATGTTCATCGTCATGTGCTCGAGCGCAGCCTTGGCGAGACCGTAGACCGTCTGCTGCGGCCGGTACATCGCGGCGGCTGCCGACGAGACGTTGACCACGACGGGCGCCGGGGACGCGCGAAGCGCGGGAAGGGCGGCTTGGACGAGGAAGTACGGAGCACGCAGGTTTGTCGCCATGACGTCGTCGAAGTCCTCGAGCGTGAATTCCTCGATGGGCTTGAGCCGATAGGTCGCGGCGTTGTTGACGATCACGTCGAGCCTCCCGCGCGCCACGAGCACCGCGTCCACGACCTCCCATGGGCGCATGCGGTTGACCGAGGTCGGCGGGAACGGGAAAGGCGCGCCCTCCCGTCTCCGTGATCGCAGCTGGCGACGGCCTCCAGCCGCTCCTGCCGCCTCCCTACGAGTGCCACCTCGAGTCCATGCTCCGCCAGGAGTCGCGCGGCAGCCTCGCCGATCCCGGAGCCGGCGCCGGTGACGACCGCGACGCGCTGGTCGCTCATCGCACGGCAACCCGTTCCGTGACCAGCTCGAGCACGCCGGAGCGCTCGGTGCCGAGGAGGACGGATGCGAACGAAGCCGGGAAACCTTCCACACGGACGCTACGACAGCGATCTGTATGACGATAATTCGGCCGTGCGCGTGGCGATCATCGGGGCGGGGCTGATGGGCGCGCAGATCGGCTGCGAGTACGCCCTCGGCGGGCACGACGTCGTCCTCCACTCGAGAGACGCCGCGCAGCGCACGCGAGGGCCGAGGCAGGCCTCGACCTCGTCGAGCGCCATGCGCTGCGATCCGCCGCCGACGTCACCCGCGCGCGTGCGCGTGTCACCGCGTCGCCCGACACAGAGGCCGCCGCAGACGGGGCCGACCTGCTCGTCGAGTCACTGCCCGAGGACCTCGAGCTCAAGGCAGCGTCGCTGCGCGTCGCGCTGGGGGCGTCCCCGACCGCGATCGTCGCCACGAACACGTCGTCGCTGCCGATCACCGCCGTCGGCGTGGCCATCTGCGCGCCCGAGCGCACGGTGGGCACGCACTACCTCAACCCGCCGCTCCTGATGCCCACCGTCGAGGTGATCGCCGGCGAGGGCACCTCGGCCGGAAACGCTCGCCTTCGTTCGTGAGACCGTGGCATCGCTCGGCAAGCTTCCAATCACGGTGCGCTGTGACGTCCCCGGCTTCGCCTGGAACCGGTTGCAGTTCGCGCTTGTGCGCGAACTCGCCTGGCTCGTCGAGAACGGCGTCGCGAGCGCCGAGGACCTCGACACGGTGATGCGCGAAGGGCTGGCACGGCGCTGGCGGCAGGTCGGGCCCCTGCGCGCGATCACGCTCGGTGGGATCGACACGTGGAACCGCTCGGGACGGAACATCGTCCCCGAGCTGTCGACCGCGGCGGAGCTGCCCGACTTGCACGAGGTCGCGATCACAGGCGGAGACCTCGCCGCCGACGCGGCGAGACGCGACGCTGCGCTGGCAGCCGAGCTTCGCGAACCGGACGGGACGAACGGACACGAATGAGTACCGATCACTCAGCCGGAGCCGTTGTCTGCGTCCACCGCCGCCGCCTGCTCGACAGGCCCGACGCCCGAGACGGAACGTAACCTGCGACGCAGCCGCCTCGAGCGACACGCAGTGGACTCAGGATGCTCTCCCTTCGACCCAGTGGTTGCCCGGCTCGACGACGAGGGTCTCGCCGACGAGCGGCGCGACCACCCGGCGCGTTCCGGTCGTGTCGTACTTCGGGACGAGCTCGACGAAGCGATCGACGTCCTCGTTCGACGCGAGGTAGTGGCAGGCGACGGCGAGCTCGAGCCCGAGCATCTCCGCGCGCAGCGGGCCGCCTCGTCCGGATCCATCTCGCCGGTGAGGAACGTGCCGGGCCCGGGGATCAGGTACGAGAGCTCCCGCGGCAGCGTGCAGCCGAGCAGCCCGACGGTGGGCTTGTACAGCTCGCCGATCAGGCTCATGTCGAAGATGCAGGTGTCGCCGTAGTGGTAGATCCGGACGCCCGGCTCGGTCTCGACGATGAACGCGATCGGGTTGCCGACCACGGTGCGCCCGTCGGAGAGCGTCGCCATCGACCAGTGATGGCACTCGACCGGACGGACGACGATGCCGGCGACCTCGACCACGATCCCCCACGTCGTCTGCGTGACCTGGTCGGGCGAGACGCCGTCGTCGATCAGCTTCGCCCGAACGGCCGCGTCGCAGATCACGGGCGCGCCGGTGCGCTTCGCGACCGCCGGCGCGTCGCCGTAGTGGTCGATCGCTGCGTGGCTGACGAGGATCACGTCAGGCGTGCGGAGATCGTCCGGCCCACACGGTGCGAGCGGATTGCCGGTGAGAAAGGGGTCGATCAGGATCGTGTGCGTCGGCGAGACGATCTCGTAGCTCGCAGCCCCGTGATACGTCAGTCTCGTGCTCATACGAGCCCCCTCTGCGTCTCCCAGCCCTTGATCAGCTGCATGAGCGCGCGGTTGATGGGCACCGCCACACCCGCCTCGTCGGCGGCCCTGACGACAGCGCCGTTGATCACGTCGATCTCGGTGCGCCGCCCGGCCTCGACGTCCTGCAGCATCGACGCCTTCGTCGGGCCTGCCTTCTCCACCAGCCCCAGGATCGTGCCGATCCGCTCGTCGAAGTCGATGTCGTAACCCAGCGCCTGCGCCACGGCAACCGCCTCGCGCGTCGTCTCCGAGACGAGGTCGAGCATGTCCTGGCAGGTGCCGAGTGCGCCCGCGGTCATCCCCGTCAATGCCGAAGCAGGCAACGATGCCGCATTGAGGATCAGCTTCTTCCAGATCTCGGGGCGCACCGGAGAGGCGACCGTCGCTGCGAGCCCCGCCGACTCGAGTGCCTCCGCGAGACGCGCGGCTCCGTCACCGCCGTCCGAGAACGACCCCACGAGCGTCGGCTGCTCGGCCGGGTGCAGGACGCGTCCGGGCCCCTGGAGCAGACCGCTGTTGTACGTGACGCCGACGACGACCTGCCCTGGCGGGTACGCGGCCGCGAGCACGTCGCCGTTGCCCCAGCCGTTCTGCAGCGAGGCGACGACGGTGTCCGGACCGACCAGCGGGCGCGCGCCCTCGGCCGCCGAGGAGGTGTGGTAGCACTTCGTGAAGAAGACGACGATGTCGACCGGGCCGACCGCAGCCGGGTCGGTGGTTGCGGGCACGCGGGTGACCGTCTCGTCGTCGCCCCGGACGACGGTCACGCCGTCTGCGTTGATCGTGTCGACCAGCGGCTGCACCACGTCGACGAGCACGGTCTCGTGCCCGGCCTGGTGGAAGCGAGCGCCGAAGATCGATCCCATCGCTCCGGCGCCGACGACGGCGATCTTCATCGAATCCTCCTTCTCGGACTGGAATACGATCCTACAGGTCTACCGATCCGACGGTCGCAGCGACCAGAGAGTAGGGTCGTCCCGTGCTCGAGCAGCCACCGCTCCTCACCGTCCGCCGCGGGTTCGAGCGGCCTGCGCCCGAGCTCGTGGTCGCGTTCGCCCGAGCCGAGTCGGCACAGGTGGCCGACGCGCAGGGCGGCGGCGGCGCGCTCGACGCGCGTATCCAGGCGCTGCCGGCGATACCGTTCGAGCGCACGATCTCCGGCCCGGCGCTCACCTGCGAGACCGGACCGGCGGACGTGCTCGCCGCGCTCGCCGCGCTCGACGTGTCCCGGCCCGGCGACGTGCTGCTGATCGCGACCGGTGGCTGGACGGGGACGGCCTCGATCGGCGACCTGTTCGCCGGCGCTGCGCGCAACGCGGGGATCGCGGCGATCGTCACCGACGGTGCCGTCCGCGACGTCGACGGCCTGGCGCGCGCAGGGGTGCCGGTGTTCTCGGCCGGGCTCACGCCGGCGTCACCGGCCGCGAACGGGCCGGGCACGGTCGGGCTGCCGATCGTGATCGGCGGACGCCCCGTCGACGCCGGCGACGTCGTCGTCTGCGACCGTACCGGCGTCGTCACCGTGCCGCGGGCGCGCGCCGCCGAGGTCGCGGCGTCGCTCGACCGCGTCCTGCAGCTCGAGGCCGAGCAGGCTGAGCGGGTCGCCGCCGGCCAGGTGCTGCCGGACGCGATCCGCGAGCTGCTCGCGTCCGACCGCGTGCGCGAGATCGAGTAGCCGAGGGCAGGGATACCCCGCCGAATTCAACCCCCGCACAGGTTCGGGACAACTCGCGCGTGACCTGCGCCGGTTGAAGACCCGCTGGGGACGCCGCAAGCCCGGTTCGCGACCCAGTCGCCAGGCGACCTCCTGGTTGCGTCCCAGGCGTGAGACGAGCGCGGAACATCCTGAACGCCCCGAGCCACCTGTCCGACATGCGCCGCTAGCTCGGGTCGCCGAGGAACAGCGCGTCGACCTCGTCCGGCGGGTCTGGCTCGGACGTCGACGCCGAGCGCTCGGTAGCTCGCCCGGGTCGAAGAGCTTGTCGGCGCGGTACATCGGCTTCGCCTAACGAGCATCGTGTCGATGCCGCGGTGTGATCAGCGTCCAGCGCGGACGGCCCAGGAGCGCGGTGATCGCGTCCCACACCGACGCCGCGACGCGCGACGGGTCGAGGATGCCGCCTTCGAGCTGCTGGTAGTAGCGGCGCACCTTCGGGCGGGCCTCCGGTCGGAGCATCGCACGCCGTGACGATCGCGTCGACGACGTCGTCGACGCGTAGCGCCTTCGCGACGCGTGCACGCGTCATCGGCGGGTCGTCGAGCGAGCGCACGTACGCGAGCGACTCGTCCGAGGGCGCGCGGCGCGGGGCGCGGAGCAGGAACGCCTCGATCAGCGGCGCCAGCTCGTCCGCGCGGTCGCCGGCCTTCGCCAGCGTGCCCTCGACGTCGAGCGGCTCGCCGCGGGCATGCCGGCGCGCGAGCTCGTCGAGCAGGGTGTCGAGCTCGACCTTCATTCCTCGAGCCACTCTCGCAACTTCGCCTTGTTCCGGCTGATCGCCTGGTAGACCGCGTTCGGCTTCTTGTCGAGCCGCTCGGCGATCTCCGCCGGCTCGAGGCCCTCGAGGTACGAGAGCCGCGGCGACCTCGCCGTCGCCGGGCGGCAGCGTCGCGACGAACTGCTCGAGCGTCACCTGGATGACGATGTCGGCCGCCGCGTCGATGTCGGCGCCGTCCGGCTCGAGGAACTCGTGCTCGTACCAACCCGGTTCGTGCCAGCCGTTGCAGACCCAGCCGATCACGCTGTGGACGATGACGCGGAACGGGTACCGGCCGTCGCGGTGCTTCCCCGCCTTGAGCTCGCGCCACAACCGCTCGCAGACCGCCTGCGCCGCGTCCTCGCCGACCGGGCCTCGCAGCTTCGTGATGCAGCGACCGCGGATCGTCTCCACCCAGCCCGCGAGCAGGAGCTGGATCTCCCCGGTTTCCAGCAGTCGCTTGTCCTCGGCATCTCGCGCATCGCTCATCGAGAGGTGAGTCACGTCGGACACGCGCGGATCTTACGGAGCGTCCGGCGCTAGGGCCTGCGACCGCGCGGATTCGGCAGCGCGATCACCTCGATCCCCTCCGCGCGCGCAACGTGGGCAATGGCTGAGTCGGACGTCGCGATCTCGCCGTCGGGCACCGCGGTCGCGATTGCGAAGCAGTCCGCGAGCGAGACGTCGCGATCCCGGCGGTGGTAGTGACGAGTCCGAATGAGCGCGGCGTGCTCGGAGAGCGCCCGTGTTGCGGGGATAGGCCGTGCGACGTCGGCAAGGAAGCGGTCGAGCGCTTCGGACGCGTCGTCGACCGGTGCCTTGTGGACGCGGATCAGGACGTCGAGGACCTCGGCGACGTTGACGACGGAGACGCCGCAGTCTCGTCCGTCCAGCGTCGAGGAGACCTCGGCGGCAGCAGCGTCCCCGAGCAGGACGCTGACGATCGGCCCCGTGTCGACGACTACTCGCCGTAGTACTCGCGCCACTTGCGCTCCATCGCGGCGTTGTCCTCGGCACGCCAGAGGCGCTTGGCGTCGGCAGCGGTGATGTCGCTCCTGGCCTTGCCCGCGAGGATCCCGCGGAGCGCCTCGATCGGATTCTCCGGCGCGGGACGAAGGGTGAGCTGCTCGCCCTCGTCGACGATGAGCACGGTCGACGCGCCCCACCGCTCCCGTACCTCCGCGGGGATCGAGACCTGTCCGGCGCTGCGTGATCTTGTGACGCCACATCCTGCGAGCCATGCTTGCATTGTGTCAGTCGAATCACAAGATGTCGATTTCGGACAATGTGAAGCAGCCGTAAGAGGGCGGTCGAGCACGGCGGACTCCTTCCCGACGAAAGGAGACTTGCCCATGCCACTCGACACCTTCCAGCTCGGCGAGCCCGTGGAGCACCGCGGGATCGTCGTCACACCGCTCTTCCCCCGCCGCGACCCGGTCGCGGACTACGTCACGCTCGACGAGGCGCTGCCGCGCGGGCTCAAGATCACGGAGACGTCGGACTCGGGCTCGGTGCCCGAGCTCTTCGTCGAGAACCCGACCGGCAGCGCCGTGCTGCTCTACGACGGCGAGGAGCTCGTCGGCGCGAAGCAGAACCGGATCCTCAACGTCAGCGTCCTCGTCGGCGCGGGCGCGAAGCTGCCGATCCCCGTCTCCTGCGTCGAGCAGGGTCGCTGGAGCCGCCGCAGCGCCGTGTTCGGCTCCGCGAAGCACATCTCGCACTCCCACCTCCGGCGCCGCAAGGCGGAGATGCTCGCCGCGCAGCCGCTCGCGCCCGGGCTCGCCCAGGGCGACGTCTGGGACGAGGTGCGCGACAAGCAGGAGCGGATGGGCGTCCGCTCGGAGACCGCAGCGAACCGCGACACGTTCGAGGCGCACGCGGCCCGGCTCCAGGCGCTCGAGGCGGCGTTCGCACTCGTGCCCGGTCAGTGCGGTGCGGTCCTGGGGCTCGGGGACGACCTCTGCCTCGACGCCGTCTCGCGGCCCGACGCGTTCGCGCTCCTCTGGCCGAAGCTCCGCGCCGGCTACCTGCTCGACGCGCTCGAGCGGCTCGACCGGCGCGCGACGTCGGTCGAGCGGATCTCGGCGTTCGCCGCCGAGGTCGGAGGAGGCGCACGTGACCCGTGGCCCGTCGGCCGGGCTCGGCGAGGACGTGCGTCTGCGCGGCTCTCGCGTCATCGGCTCGGGGCTCGAGCTCGACGGCGAGGCGATCCAGCTCTCCGCGTTCACGAGCGCGGACGGCGGTAGCCGGGCGTTCGGGCGGATCGCCCGGCCGAGCGCGCGGCGCTGACACCGTCACCGGGGTGTCCAGGCGGCGGACACCCCGGTGGCGGCCCCGACCGTCACTCCGATTCGCATCAAGGAGACGCGGCTCGCGCCGATAGAGAGAGGTATGCGTCCCCCTCAGGTCGAACGACCGGGGCCTCTCAGGCTGGAGGTCGGGCCCTGGAGCGCGAGCGTCCTGTCGATCGTCGCCACGGTGGTGGCCGTGGTCGTCGTGGTCATGCTCGCCAACAGCACCAGGAAGAACAACGATCGAGCCGAGGCCTGGCGGCAGCGCGCCGTCGCTGCCGAGGAGATCGCCGGCGGCCTGCGGATCGTGATCGGGGAGCGCAGCCAAACGCTGAACCAGCGGACGAGGCAGGCCAACGTTCTCGCGGCCACGCTCGCTTCCAGCCGGGGGGCGTTGCGCGAGACGAAGGTCGATCTCGGCGCGCTCACGCGGCGGCAGCGCGAGCTCGCGAGCGAGAAGGCCCGCGCGGAGACTGAGCGGAAAACCCTCCGGGCGCAACGGGCGGCGCTCGTCTCGGTCTCCTCCGCCCTGAACGCCTGCAGCCAGGGTCTCGAAGCGCTCGTGAAGGAGGCCCAGCGCGGAACGCCCAACGCCGTCCTCGCGACGGCCGCGCCGCGGCTCGCGCAGTGCGAGCGCGCGCAGGCACGGCTCAGCGAGGTCCGGGAGCAGGGCGGTTGATCCGCGCCGCCGCACTGGGGCTCGCACTCGTCGTCACCATCGCTCTCGTGGGATGCGGCATCGTCGTCACCGACGAGGCCCCGACATACGTCGTGCAGGCCTCGGCGCCGGCACTGGTACAGGCGTTCCCGGAAGTCGACGCGCTCGTGCCGGCGTCCACACGCACGCTCGCCGTCGGCCGCGCACGTCAGATAGCCCGGCGGGCCGCGCTGCAGTTCCGAATCCCCGGCTGCGGCGACGACCGCACGGGACGGGGGTTCGCGCTCGACGCGCACACGCTGATCGCCCATCGCGATGCGCTGCCCGGGGCGGGGTCGGCGCGGGTCTCGACCGCGAACCGGCCGTTGACCGCGGTCGGCTCCGCGAGCGCCTTCCGCGTCGGCGAGCTCGGCGTCGCACGGGTCACCGGCCGGCTTCCGCGGACGCTCCCGCTCGGTCGGAGCATCGCGGCCGGAGCGTCGGTGGTGGCGGTCGCCGAGCGCAACGGCAAGCTCCGGATGCTCCCCGGCGTGATCGTGGACAGCGTGCCGGGGGCGCCCTACGGCGCCCGGACGAAGGTGCTGCGCGTGACATCGGCGGTCGAGGAACGGCGACGCAGGCCCCGTGCTCGACGCCAACGGGCGCATCGTGGCGGCCGTGATCGGGGTCGACCCCCGAACGAGCCTCGGGGTGGCGATTCCCGTCACCGCACTCCGGCGGACGTTCAGCCGCGCGCACGCTCGAAGCGCTGCCCGCCTGCAACGACTGACGACGACTTCGGGGCGCGACCTCAGGGTCGACTCAGGGTCATTCCGGATGGTCTGGCGCTCGGTGCGCAGCCATCCTGAATCACCATGAGCGAATCGACGACACACATCCCTGAAACCCGGCTGCTCCAGCGCAGCCGCTCCGATCGCATGCTCGCCGGTGTCAGCGGCGGGCTGGCGCGCTACTTCGACATCCACCCCGCCGTCTTCCGCGTCGGGTTCGTCGTCCTCACCCTCCTCGGCGGGGCCGGCATCCTCATCTACGCCGTCGCGGCGCTCGTCATGCCCGACGAGGGCAAGAAGGACTCGATCGCCACGGCGGCGCTCCGCAACCGGCGGGACCGCCCCTGGCCCCTGATCGGGCTGGGCCTCCTCGCGGTCGCGGTCGCCATCCTGCTCTCGCGCGCGACGCTGTGGTTCGACGGCGACGCCTGGTGGCTCTTCCTGATCGCCGGCGGCCTGATCCTCTGGATCACGAGGCAGCCCGCGGCCGAGTCGAGCGCCGATGCCAAGCAGCTGGCCGCCGAGGACTCGCGCCGCGTGCGACGCGTCTTCCGCAGGCTCGCGATCGCGGTCGCTGCCCTCCTCGCCCTCGTCGTCGCCGCCGCCGCGATCTTCGTGGCCGCGTTCGACGTCGATCTGGGAAGCGGGATCGGAGACCGCAACTACGTCGTCACGACCCCCGAGCAGCTGCGCGACGAGTACCACCTCGGGATCGGCTCGCTCGACCTCGACCTGAGCCGCGTCGAGCTGCCCGCGGGCGAGACGCACGTCGACGTGCGCGTCGACGTCGGCGACATGGACGTCCTCGTCCCGGCCGACGTCGCTCTCCGGATCCACGCGAACGGCGGAGGTGGGCGAGGTCGACCTGCCGAACGGCATCGGCGGCGAGCGGGCGGAACGTCGAGAGCGAGCTCGTCGAGACCGGCGACCGGATCCTGGTGCTCGACGCGAGCGTCGGCGCGGGGGCCGTTCGGGTCGAGCGCGCCGTACGATGACGCCGCATGTCGCTGCGCGCCTTCGCTCCGAGCTCGGACGAGCGGGTGATCGCAGGCGTATGCGCGGGCATCGCGCGGACCCTCGGCGTCGACGCGACGCTCGTCCGGCTCGTCTTCGCGCTGCTGGCGCTGGCCGGCGGAGCCGGGATCCTCCTCTACCTCGGTCTCTGGGCCTGGGCCGACGGACGACAAGCCTGGATCGCCGCGGTGCTCGCGTTCCTCGCGGGCTGCGTGCTGCTCGGAGCGCTCGGCCTCTCCGGCCAGTCGGTCGTCGGCATCGCGCTGATCGCCGGCGGGCTCGCCCTCGCCTGGCTCCAGGGCGGCAGCTTCCGCCCGGACGCGCCCCTGTCGTACGGCGGCATCGCGCTCGCAGCGGTGGGCGCCGTCGTCCTGCTCTCGGGCGAAGGCACCTCCTCGAAGCTGCTCGCGCCGGGCGCCGTGGCAGGCGCGCTCCTCCTGATCGGCGGCCCGTGGGTGTGGCGGCTCGCCGTCGAGCGGGACGTCGAGCGCACCGCCCGGATCCGCAGCGAGGAGCGCTCGGACGTGGCGGCGCGCGTCCACGACTCGGTGCTCCAGACCCTGGCCCTCATCCAGCGGCACGCCGACGAGCCGCGCCGTGTCGCGTCGCTGGCGCGCAGGCAGGAGCGCGAGCTCCGCGGGTGGCTCTACGCCGATCATCCGCTCGGCGACGAGGACGCGTCCCTCGTCGCCTCGCTCGAGGCGGCGGCCGGCGACGTCGAGGAGCTGCACGGCGTGCGGGTCGGGCTGGCGAGCGCCGGCGACTGCCCCGTCGACACATCCATGAGCGCGCTCGTGCTCGCGGCGCGAGAGGCGATGGTCAACGCGGCGAAGTTCGCGGGCGTCGAGGACATCGACGTGTACGTCGAGGTGAAGGACGACTCGGTGAGCGTGTTCGTGCGCGACCGTGGCGCGGGCTTCGACCGCACGGCCGTCCCGGACGATCGCAGGGGCGTGGCCGAGTCGATCGAGGGACGGATGGAGCGCGCCGGAGGCCGAGCGACGGTCACGACGAGCCCCGGCAACGGCACCGAGGTCGAGCTCCACCTGCCGAGGAGCGCGTCGTGAAGCGCCGCGTCGTGCTCGTCGACGACCACGACCTCTTCCTCGCCGGCGTCCGCGCCGAGCTCGGTGACGCGGTCGACGTGGTCGGCCAGGCCCGCAGCGTCGCCGAGGCAGTACCGCTCATCACGGAGCTCGACCCCGACGTCGTCCTGCTCGACGTGCACCTGCCCGACGGCAGCGGCGACGCGATCATCAACGCCGTCGCGCCCGACCGCCCGGGCGTGCGGTTCCTCGCGCTGTCGGTCTCGGACGCGGCCGAGGACGTGATCGCCGTCATCCGGGCCGGGGCGCGCGGCTACGTGACGAAGACGATCTCCGGTCCGGAGCTCGCGACGGCGATCGAGCGCGTCGCGACCGGCGACGCGGTCTTCTCGCCGCGCCTCGCCGGCTTCGTGCTCGACGCGTTCCGGGCAGGGGAGCAGGTCGGCGGCGACGCCGAGCTGGACGAGCTCACGCCGCGCGAGCGCGAGGTGCTCCAGCTCATCGCCCGCGGCTACATGTACAAGGAGATCGCGGCGCGCCTGCACCTCTCCGTGAAGACGGTCGAGAGCCACGTCTCGAACGTCCTGCGGAAGCTCCAGCTCTCGACGCGCCACGAGCTCGCACGCTGGGCGACCCAGCATCGCCTCGTCTAGACCGTGATCCTCGCCGATCGACCAGGGGACGACCGGGACGACGTGCCTCGTCGTCGACCCCGAGCTGCGGATCCTCGGACGCGGGTACCGCGAGCTGCGGCAGCACTTTCCGCAGCCGGGCTGGGTCGAGCACGACCCGGAGGAGATCTGGGCGAGCGTCGAGCAGACGGCGGCCGAGGCGCTCGCGGCCGCGGGCATCGCCGCCGCGCGAGCTGACGGCGATCGGGATCACGAACCAGCGCGAGACGACCGTCGTCTGGGAGCGGCGCACCGGCACGCCGGTGCACCCCGCGATCGTGTGGCAGGACCGGCGTACGGCCGAGCGCTGCGCGGAGCTCCCGGCGGAGCCTGATCCGGGAGCGGACGGGGCTCGTGCCCGACCCGTACTTCTCCGCGACGAAGCTCGAGTGGATCCTGGGGCAGACGACGCAGCCGCAGTCGGAGCTTGCCTTCGGGACGATCGACGCGTGGCTCGTCTGGAAGCTGACGGGCGGCGCCGCGCACGTGACCGACGTGACGAACGCGTCGCGGACGATGCTCCTCGATCTCGCGACGGGCGAGTGGGACGACGAGCTCCTCGCGCTGTTCGGGGTCGACCGCGCCATGCTCCCCGCGGTCGTGGCCTCGTCCGGCGTCGCGGCCGAGGGCTCGCTCCTCGGCGTCACGCTTCCGATCGCGGGCATCGCGGGCGACCAGCAGGCGGCGCTCTTCGGTCAGGGCTGCTTCTTCCCCGGCGAGGCGAAGGCGACCTACGGCACGGGCACGTTCGTCCTCGTCCACCTCGGCGAGGAGCCGGGCAACGCGCCGACGGGCTGCTGACGACTGCGGCGGCCGTCGCCCCGGGCGAGCCGGCGGCGTTCGCGGCCGAGGGCTCGGTGCTCGTCGGCGGCGCGGCGATGCAGTGGCTCCGCGACGGGCTCGGCGTGATCGAGTCGGCGGCGGAGAGCGAGGCGCTCGCCGACGAGCGTCGAGTCGACCGGCGGCGTCCAGTTCGTCCCCGCCCTCACCGGCCTCGGCTCGCCGCAGTGGCGACCCGACGCGCGCGGGCTGATCTGCGGGATCACGCGCGGGACGACCCGCGCCCACCTCGTCCGCGCCGCGCTCGAGGCCGTGGCGCACCAGGTCGCCGACGTCGTGGACGCGCTGCCGCTCGAGGTCGGAGTCCTGCGTGCAGACGGCGGCGCGAGCGCCAACCGGTTCCTCATGCAGCTGCAGGCCGACCTGATCGGCAGCCCGGTCGAGGTCGCGGCGGACGCCGAGGCGACCGCGATCGGCGCGGCGATGCTCGCCGGGCTCGCTGTCGGGACGTGGTCGGGTGCCGAGGAGGCCGCGTCGCACGTCCGCCGCGGGGAGCGCTTCGAGCCGCGGATGGGCGCCGACGAGGTCGCGCAGCGGCGCGGACGAGTGGCGCGAGGCGGTTCGGCGCGTGCTCGTCTGAGACGCGACTACACTCGGCCGCCGTGACCTACTGCCTCGCCATGCGGCTCGACGAGGGCCTCGTCTTTCTGTCGGACACGCGGACGAACGCGGGGCTCGACAACATCAGCACGTATCGGAAGCTCCACGTCTTCCGGCCGGCGCCGGACCGGCTCGTCGTCCTCCAGTCCGCCGGCAACCTCGCCACGACGCAGGAAGTGCTCGACCGGATCGACGCCGACCTCGCGGCGGGCGACGGGCGCGAGAGCCTGGCGACCGTCGAGCACCTGTTCGAGGCGGCGCTCTACGTCGGGCGGCTGAGCCAACAGGTCGGTGCGGCGCACCGCGACGCGCTCGGGGCGAACGGCACCGCAACGTTCATCCTCGGCGGCCAGATCGAGGAAGCCCCGCCCGACATCCTGCTCGTCTACGCCGAGGGCAACTACATCCGCGCCTCCGACGACCGGCCGTTCCTCCAGATCGGCGAGAGCAAGTACGGCAAGTTCATGCTCGACATCGCGATCCTCGCCGACACCGATCTCATGACGTCGCTCAAGATCGCGCTCGGCTCGATGATGAGCACGGCACGCGCAAACCTGTCCGTCGGTCCGCCCTACGACGCCGCCGTCTATCGCAACGGCACCTTCGACCTCGACGCGCACCGGTTCACGGCCGAATCGCCGGTCCTCGGCGAGCTCCGCGAGGTCTGGGAGCGGAACATCCTGAACGCCGTCGGCCAGCTGCCGGACGTCGAGCTGTCCGAGCAGCGAGCCGACGGCGAATCGAGCGCAAGCCTCTAGTCCATCGTCGTCCTCCGCATCGTCTCGAGGGCGCCCCGCAGGATCCGCGAGACGTGCATCTGCGAGATGCCGAGGCGCTTCGCGATCTCGTCCTGCGTCAGGTCGACGAAGAACCGCAGATAGACGACCTCCCGCTCGCGTTCGTCGAGACAGGCGAACGACCCGTCCAGGTCGGCCCGGACCTCGGACCGATGGAACTCGGTCTCGGTCACGGGCGGCTCACCCTCGAGCGGGCCGACGCCCGCGGCGATCGCCTCCACGGCGACCTCGACGCCGACGCCGGCACGGGTTGCGAGCTCGGCGATGCTCGGCTCGCGACCCGTCTCCGCGCGCGCCTCGATGGCGAGCAGGTCGAGGCGCGCCCGGAGCTCCTGGACCGGTTCCGGCAACCGCACGCAGGACGACCGGTCGCGGAGGTGGTGGCGGATCTCGCCCGCAACGAGGGCGCTTGCGTACGCGGTGAACGGAACCCCCCGCTCCGGCTCGAAGCGCCGTATCGCCTTCAGCAGGCCGACCATTCCCTCCTGGAAGAGGTCGTCGACCTGCTCGCCGTGCGTCGCGTGCCGACCCGCGATGCGGCGAACGAGGCCGACGTGCTCGGCCACGAGCGCCTGCAGTGCATCGCGGTCGTCGTGCTCGCGCACGGCGGCGACGAGCAGGGCGTTGCGCGCCCCGGGATCGCCGCCGCGCGCGAGCGCTCGACGGTGGGTGCGGGCCGCCGGCGATAGCCGGCGGCCCGTCCCTCGAGTCATTGCGTTCCCTTCAGGTTCTCCTTTCTCAGCACGCCTTGCACCCGTTGGGCGCAGGCTTCGGGGGCGAGAGGAGGATCAGGTTGAGCGCACCCTCCTGCTTCGCCTTGGATTTCGCGTACGCGTTCTGCGTCGTCTCGTTCGAGTTCGACGCGTTCTGCGACTGCGAGACGTCGCCGCCGGTCGCATCGCCCGAGGTCGCACCCGAGTTGTGCTCGGGCTCGCACGGGGTCTGCGACTTCGTCTTGCTGCCGTACGACGGCTTCTCGCACGGCTTCGACGGCTTCGTCGGCTGCGAGTGCTTGCAGCAGCCACCACCGGCGGTTGCATCACCGGAGGTCGCGTCGCCGCCAACACCCTTCTGCGACTGCTCGTTCGACTGGCCGGTGTGGTTCTTGTTCCCGGCCCAGGCGTCACCCGAGCGGTTCGTGTTCGACTGCTCGACGCCACCCGACTTGCAGTGAAGAGCGACACAGACCGGCACCGCCACGTTCACCGGCGCGATCTGCTTCGCCTTCGACTTCGCCGACGCGTTCTGCGTCGTCTCGTTCGAGTTCGACGCGTTCTGCGACTGCGAGACGTCGCCACCAGTGGCGTCGCCACTCGTCGCATCGCCCGAGGTCGCACCCGAGTTGTGCTCGGGCTCGCACGGGGTCTGCGACTTCGTCTTGCTGCCGTACGACGGCTTCTCGCACGGCTTCGTCGGCTTCGGGTGCGTGCAGCAGCCACCGCCGGTGGTTGCGTCACCGGTAGTGGCGTCGCCGCCGTAGCCCGACTGGCCCTGGTGGTTCGACTGCCACGTCCCGTTCGAGTTCGACGCTGACGCGTCGCCCGAGCGGTTCGTGTTCGACTGCTCGACCTTGCCCGACTTGCAGGCAAACGCGACGCAGACCGGCACGGCCACGTTCACCGGCTCGACCTGCTTCGCCTCCGAGACAGCCGACGCGTTCTGCGTCGTCTCGTTCGAGTTCGACGCGTTCTGCGACTGCGAGACGTCGCCGCCGGTCGCATCGCCCGAGGTCGCACCCGAGTTGTGCTCGGGCTCGCACGGGGTCTGCGACTTCGTCTTGCTGCCGTACGACGGCTTCTCGCACGGCTTCGACGGCTTCGTCGGCTGCGAGTGCTTGCAGCAGCCACCACCGGCGGTTGCATCACCGGAGGTCGCGTCGCCGCCAACACCCTTCTGCGACTGCTCGTTCGACTGGCCGGTGTGGTTCTTGTTCCCGGCCCAGGCGTCACCCGAGCGGTTCGTGTTCGACTGCTCGACGCCACCCGACTTGCAGTGAAGAGCGACACAGACCGGCACCGCCACGTTCACCGGCGCGATCTGCTCGGCCTTCGACTCCGCCGCCGCGTTCTGCGTCGTCTCGTTCGAGTTCGACGCGTTCTGCGACTGCGAGACGTCGCCACCAGTAGCGTCGCCACTCGTCGCATCGCCGGAGCCGCCGCCGGTGGTTGCGTCACCGGTGGTGGCGTCGCCGCCGACACCCTTCTGCGACTGCTCGTTCGACTGGCCGGTGTGGTTCACATTCCCGGCCGCAGCGTCGCCCGAGCGGTTCGTGTTCGACTGCTCAACGCCGCCCGACTGGCAGGACAGCGCGACGCAGACCGGCACGGCCACGTTCACCGGCTCGACCTGCTTCGCCTCCGAGACAGCCGACGCGTTCTGCGTCGTCTCGTTCGAGTTCGACGCGTTCTGCGACTGCGAGACGTCGCCACCAGTGGCGTCGCCACTCGTCGCATCGCCGGAGCCGCCGCCGGTGGTTGCGTCACCGGTGGTGGCGTCGCCGCCGACACCCTTCTGCGACTGCTCGTTCGACTGGCCGGTGTGGTTCACATTCCCGGCCGCAGCGTCGCCCGAGCGGTTCGTGTTCGACTGCTCGACGCCACCGGACTCGCAGTGAAGCGCGACACAGACCGGCACGGCTGCGTTCACCGGCGCGGTCTGCTCGGCCTTCGACTCCGCCGAGGCATTCTGCGTCGTCTCGTTCGAGTTCGACGCGTTCTGCGACTGCGAGACGTCGCCACCAGTGGCGTCGCCACTCGTCGCATCGCCCGACGAGCCACAGCAGCTCTTGCCGCCGGTGGTTGCGTCACCGGTCGAGGCGTCGCCGCCGTAGCCCTTCTGGCTCTGGTCGTTCGACTGCCAGGTTCCGTTTCCGTTCGACGCCGAGGCGTCGCCGGACGTGTTCGTGTTCTGCTGGCTGGTCCCGGTGACCGTCTGAACGACGCCTCCGAGTCCGCCGCTGGCCGCCGCGGGGCTCACCCCGACGGTCAACGCGATACACGTGATCGCAGCGATCAGATACCGCTTCATGACTTCTCCTTTCGAGCTCGTTGAGACCCGGGCGGGTTGCCCGGATCGACCGGAAGCGCGTGGGCGCTATCCGGGGAGCTCGAGCGAGAAGACGAGCGGTGCCGGCCTCACGCGTTCCGCGAGCGCACGCACACGCCAGCGGATCACGGGCGCAACGAGCCGGTAGGGCCGCGTCGTCATTGCTGTCGAGGAAGGCGAGTGTCCACCGGTTCCGGCGGACGAAGTCGAAAGGGCGGCCACGCCGACGGCGAGTAGACCGCCGAGGAACGCGAGGCCGAGCCCGCGCGGCACATGGGGCGCTGCGGGGGCGGCCGTGGCGGTCGGAGCCTTGCGCTGAGCGGCGCTCGACACCGGCACGGCCGAGACCGGCTCGGAGGAGGGGGTCAGCGCCGTGTCAGGGGAAGGTGCGAGCGGCGGATGGCCCGACGGGGAGCCCCCCGCCGCCGCCGACACGGCGCGTCCGGTCGCCGCCACCGGATTCGGATCTGGGAGCGTCGCCGTCTCGGCGCCGGTGACCGGTGAAGGCGCTTCCGGGAGGGTCGTCGGCGTCGCCTGCGTCGTGCCAGGGGCGGCGGCCGTGGTGGCCGTGGTCTTGGCTACCTGCGCGGCGCCCTGACTCACCGTCTGCGCCACCCGCGTCACGACCGGCGTCGCCGCCTTCACGACCGGCGGGACCGTCGCTTCCACGGTCGTAGCCACCGTCGAGGCGACCGACTCGATGACCGGCGGGACGGTCTCCGCGACGGTGGCCACAACCGGAGCCGCAGCCTGCACGACGGTGGCCACGACCGGTGCCGCAGCCTGCAAGACGGTGGAGACGACCGGAGCCGTGGTCTGGGCGACAGTGGCCACAACCGGAGCCGCCGTCTGCGCGACGGTCGCGACGACCGGGCTGCGGTCTGCGCGACAGTGGCAACCACTGGAGCCGCCGTCTGCGCGACGGTCGCCACGACCGGAGCCGCGGTCTGCGCGACAGTCGCCACACCGGAGCCGCCGTCTGCGCGACAGTCGCCACGACCGGAGCCGCCGTCTGCGCGACAGTCGCCACGACCGGAGCCGCCGTCTGCGCGACAGTCGCCACAACCGGAGCCGCCGTCTGCGCGACAGTCGCCACAACCGGAGCCGCCGTCTGCGCGACAGTCGCCACAACCGGAGCCGCCGTCTGCGCGACAGTCGCCACAACCGGAGCCGCAGTCTTCGCGACAGTGGCAACGACCGGAGCCGCCGCCTGCGCCACGGGCTTGACGACCGCCGCGGCCTGCTGCACGACCGGCTGCGCGGCCTGGGTGACCGGAGCGACGGCCTTCGTCACGGGAGCGACGGCTTGGATGACCGGAGCGGCTGCCTTCGTCACCGGCGCCGCGGCCTGGATGACCGGGGCGACGGCCTTCGTCACCGGCGCCGCCGCCTGCGTCACCGGAGCCGCGGCCTGGGTCACCGGAGCGACAGCCTTCGTCACCGGAGCCGCGGCCTGGGTCACCGGAGCGACAGCCTTCGTCACCGGAGCCGCGGCCTGAGTGACCGGAGCGGCAGCCTGCGTCACAGGAGCGGTGGCCTGCGTGACGGGAGCCGTGGCCTTCGTCACGGGAGCCGCGGCCTGAGTGACCGGCCCGGCGGCCTTCGTCACCGGCGCCGCAACCTGGGTCACAGGAGCCGTGGTCTTCGTCTCGGGAGCGGCCGCCTTCGTCACCGGCGCGGCCGGCTGCGTCACGGGAGCCGCAGCCTGCGTCGCCGGAGCGGTGGTCTTCGTCGCGGGAGCGGCTGCCTGGGTGACGGGCGCTGCGGCCTGCGTGATCGGAGCGACAGCCTTCGTCACCGGCGCCGCCGCCTGGGTCACAGGAGCGGCCGCCTGGGTGACCGGTTTCGTCACGCCGGAGAGGAGCCCGTCCGCTGCAGACGCCGTGCCGGCGAACGCCAGCCAGGCAAGTGCCATGAGCGGCAATACCAGGGCTTTCGGGCGCCTCAGCGCCATCAACCGGGTCGTACGACCACCTCCCGACAATGGGAATACCGGGAATCGCGGCGGCTCAAACATCCATTCGGCGAGGCACCGAGCGCGATGCGCGAGACGGCGGGTCGCTCTTAGGCCCGCTGAACGGTGACCGCGGTGCCGTAGGCGGCGACCTCGGTCATGTTGCTCCCGAGCTCGTTGCAGTCGAAGCGCATCGCGACAACGGCGTTCCCACCCGCCTCGCGCGCCGCATCGCGGAGCCGCTCGACCGCCTGCAGGCGGCTGTCCGCGAGCATCTTCGTGTAGCCCTTGATCTCGCCCCCGACGAGCCCCTTGAGGCTCGCTCCGATGTCGGAGCCGATGTGCCGGCTGCGAACGGTAAGGCCGAACACCTCGCCGTAGACATCCGTGATCCGGTATCCCGGGAGGTCGTTCATGGTCGTGACGATCAGGTCGCTCATCTCGAGGTCTCCATCTCTGGCGTGGTACGGAAGACACTACGTCGCGCCGATCCGCCCGGTGGCAGAGTGACGCCGTGTCGACGATGAAGGACCTCGACCGGCTCGCGCTCGCGATGCCTCAGGCCACGAAGCACGTCGAGGACGACGGCAGGCCGACCTACTGCGTGCACGACAAGTTCTTCTGCTTCCACCGGAGCGCGCGGAAGGACGCCGTCGACCCGGAGACCGGCAAGCGGCTCACGGACGTGCTCGTGTTCCGCGTCGCGGACGCGGGTGAGAAGGAGGCGATCCTGCGCGACGAGCGCGGAATCTTCTTCACGACGCCGCACTGGGACGGGTACTCCGCCGTCCTCATCCGCATCCCCGATCTCGAGCAGGTCGACAAGGACGAGCTGCGCGACCTCGTCGCCGGCGCATGGCTGACCCGGGCGCAGAAGCGCGTTGCGAAGGCCTGGCTCGCCGAGCAGGGGATCGAGCCGGAGCAGGACGACTAACGTCTCGCCGTGGGCGAGATGAAGGAGCGCATGCTGCGGGGCGAGCTCTACCTCGCCGACGATCCCGACATCCAGGCCGACGCTGCGCGCGCGCACGACCTGATGGAGCGCTTCAACGCCACCCGCGCGTCGGAGCAGGAGCTCCGCGACCGCCTGCTGCGCGAGTTGCTCGGCGAGGTCGGCGAGGACGTCGTCGTGCGGCCGCCGCTCTGGATCGACTACGGGACGCACATCTCGATCGGCGCGCGGACGTTCGTCAACTACGACTGCGTGATGCTCGACGTGGCGCCGATCCGCATCGGTGCCGCATGCCAGCTCGCGACGCGCGTGCAGCTCCTCACCGCGACGCATCCGATCGACCCCGAGCCGCGACGGCTCGGCTGGGAGGCGGCGGAGCCGATCACGATCGGCGACAACGTCTGGCTCGGCGGCGGCGCGATCGTCTGCCCCGGGGTCACGATCGGCGAGAACACCGTCGTCGGTGCCGGCGCGGTCGTGACGCGCGACCTGCCCGCGGGCGTGGTCGCAGTCGGGACGCCGGCCCGCGTTCTGCGGGAGATCGGGCCCGAGGACGCCATCGCCGTGCCCGATCCCGATCCGAACGTGCCCGGCTAGAAGAGAAACCTTCGGATCGCCGGGGCGCTTGGCGAGGTATGAGACAATCGTCGCGAAGACGGGAAGATCCCAGGCGGGTCGACCGTCTTGATGTTCGGTGCCGCTCTTTCCCTGCGCGGCGCAACTGACGAAGGGAGGCCTCATGGAGGGCAACGGGACGAGCGCAACCGCGATGCTCGTCGGCACGCCCGAGGACGTTGGGGGACGTCCGGACGCCGCCACGGTCACGTTGGCGCGCGAGGAGATCGAGGAGGCGCTCGCCTCCGATGCGCCCCTCGAGCTGATCCTCACGGTCGACCGCGGCTCGAGCACGCCGAAGGACGTGCGGGTGGCGTGGGAGCGCTCCGACCTCGAGAAGGTGCTCGCGGGAGCGGACGAGGGCGGGATCACGTTCTCGTTCGACAGGGCTGAGCTCCAGAAGGCGGTCGAGCACCCGGACTTCGAGGGACACGGCATCCGCGAGATGGTGGTTCTGACGGTCGCTGCCGCGTCCGCCTCGGCAGCCCTCGCCGCGTCGAGCGCGTCCGCCCAGCTGCTGGACACGGAGGGCGGCGGCGGCGGGGGGACTTCGGTGACTGCCGTTCAGCCAGGCGACCCGGGGACGATCCCGTACCTGAGCCACGGGGTCGGCGTCGACCAGAGCCAGTTCCAGGGCGAAGCGTCGACCGCCGGCACGCAGAGCGAGCCCGGAACGATCCCGTACCTGAGCCAGGGGATCGGCGTCGACCAGAGCCAGTTCCAGGGCGAAGCGTCGACCGCCGGCACGCAGAGCGAGCCCGGAACGATCCCGTACCTGAGCCAGGGGATCGGCGTCGACCAGAGCCAGTTCCAGGGCGAAGCGTCGACACCGGCGATCCACGACGAGGCGACCGCGGCCCAGCGTGGCGTCGGCCAGACGGTCCCCGGGAACGACGAGGCGACGCTCATTGCACGCGGAGTCGACCCGGCGATCGCGACGGCAATGGCAGCGCACGGAGAGGCCGCGACGGCCTCCGATCTCGCGAATCTCGCGGGGATCCACGACGAGACGACGCTCGCCGCCCGCGGCGTCGACCAGATCGTCCCGGGCGCCGACGAGGCGTCGCTCGCCGCACGCGGGATCCACACCCCCGCGGTGCACGACGAGGGAACGCTCGTGACGCGTGGCATCGAGTCCGAGCCGGCGGTACCGGCGGACTCGGGCACGAGCTTCGAGATGCCGGCGCTCGACTCGGGCACCGCCGCCGCGATCGGCGGTCTCGCAGGGGCGGGGCTGCTCATCGTCGGTGCCTCGTTCATGGCCCGACGGCGGACCACGCCGGTCTAGCGCAGGACACGGAAGGGCGGAGGGCCGCTGTGTGGCGGCGGCCCTCCGCGCGTCACAGCGGACCGACCCGGCAGGATGGCCGGATCGCACGCCGCGCGGTCGTCACCGGAGGCGGGACCGGGATCGGGAAGGCGGTCGCCCGCCGTCGACCGGCAAGCGAGCCGACTCAGCGCGAGCGCCAGCGCGCCTCGAGCGTCGCGACGTCGAGGCGCTCTGCGGCGTCGAGCGCCTTGCCGGCGGCGCGGCGCGTGTCCTTGCCGAACGCGCCCCGGAACAGCCAGCGGCGGGCGAGCCGTCCGAGCGGCAGCCCGCCGTCGAGCTTCGGCGTGCGACTCGGCGAGAGGTAGAGCTCGAGCGCGAGCTGCTTGACGAGGGCGGGCTCGGGCGGCCGGCCGGTCGCGACCTCGAGGCGGTGGGCGATGAGCGACCCGATGACGCGCACCTCGCGCACACCGGCGCTGAGCGTGACCACGAGCGATGCCGTCGTCGAGGCGACCAGCACCCACGGCACACGGGGGAGGAACCTCGAGCCGCGCGCCACCGTGCGGATGATCGGCGTCGCGATCACGGCGATCCGCTG
The DNA here is from genome assembly GCA_963814565.1 of uncultured Actinomycetes bacterium. GTDB lineage: Bacteria > Actinomycetota > Thermoleophilia > Gaiellales > Gaiellaceae > Gaiella. The sequence continues at coordinate 312,920 of CAWFDO010000015.1, read as the reverse complement.
CAGCGTGTCGGTGAACGCCTCGGTATCGTCGTCCCCCGCCATCACGCGCTTGCCCTCGGCGGCCGACGTGATGCGGTCGGGGCTCAAGAGGATCCGGTCGACGACCTGGTCGACGAGGCCTTCGACGGCACCGAGCAGCCGGCGGTCGTGCTCCGGCTCGGGATCGGGGACGCGGACGGCGAGGCTCGCCTCGCGCGGCTCGTGCTCGTTCACCGTCATCGCACCCTTCCTACCCGAAATCGCGCCCGGGAGTCGGACGCGGGCGGCGCGACGTGTTGTGGGGCCCGGCTCGCGCCGGGCCCCACGGGATTCGATCTACGCCGCCTCGGGGAGCGCCGCGGGCTCCGCCTCGAAGGCCGGAACCGACACGAGCTCCTCCTTGCGAACCAGGATCAGCGAGGCGAGCACGCCCACCGCGGCGATCCCGGCTCCGACCCAGAACGCCGCCTGGAAGCCGGAGGTGAGCGCCTGCGGCACCGCGTCCCCCGCCGCCGTGGCGTCGTTCGACTGGGCGATCGCGACCGAGGAGAGCACCGCGATGCCGAGCGCGCCGCCGATCTGCTGCGACGTGTTGATCAGACCGGAGGCGAGGCCGGCGTCCTTCTCCGGCACGCCCGCCAGCGCCGCGATCGAGATCGAGACGAACGCGAACGCCATCCCCACCGCGATCACGAGGAACCCGGGCAGCAGGTCGCCGACGTACGAGCCCTCGACCGACACCTGCGTGAAGTACACGAGGCCGACGGTCAGGAGGCCCATCCCCGAGACGAGCACCGGCTTCACGCCGACCCGCGTCACGAGCATCTGCGCGACCATCGCCCAGACGATCGACGTGCCGGCGACCGCGATGTACGCGATCCCCGTCTTCATCGCGGAGTACCCGAGCACCTGCTGCATGTAGAGCGTCAGCATCAGGAACATCGAGAAGAGCGCCGTGCCGAGGATGAACCCGGCGATGTTCGCTCCCAGGACGGTCTTGATCCGGAAGATCGAGAACGACATGAGCGGGTCCTTCGTGCGGGTCTCGCGGAGCACGAAGCCCACGAGCAGCACGGCGGCCGCGGTGAAGATCCCGATCGTCTTGCCGGACGTCCAGCCGTACTCGTTCGCCTGGGTGATGCCGAAGACGGCCGTCGAGAGCCCTGCGGTGACGAGCACCGCGCCGAGAGCGTCGAAGCTCGACGTGCGGACGTCACGGCTCTCTGCGAGCAGGACGGGTGCGAGCGCCATCGCGGTGAGCCCGACCGGCAGGTTGATGAGGAAGATCCACTCCCAGCTCAGGGCGTCCGTGAAGATGCCGCCCATCAGCACGCCTGCGGCCGCGCCGAACCCGCCGACCGCTCCCCAGACGCCGAGCGCGATGTTGCGCTCCTTGCCCTCGGAGAAGGTCGTCATCAGGATCGAGAGAGCGGCCGGGGCGATGACCGCCGCGCCGAGGCCCTGGAGCGCCCGGGCGCCGATCAGCGACGGCTCGTTCCAGGCGAACGCCGCGAGGAGCGACGCCGCCGTGAACACCCCAAGACCTGCGATGAACAGGCGCCTGCGGCCGACGATGTCGGCCGCCCGCCCGCCGAGCAGCAGGAAGCCGCCGAAGACGAGCGCGTACGCGCTGATCACCCACTGGAGGTTCTCCTGCGAGAACCCGAGATCCTCCTGGATCGAGGGGAGGGCGACGTTCACGATCGCGATGTCGAGCACGAGCATGAACTGGACGACGCTGAGAAGCGCCAGCGCCCACCACCTTCTGTTCGAGGAAGCAACCATGGATACGTCACCTTTCGGGTCAGTCGTACGTGTGATGCGCCGAGACTACGCTGCAACTTGCAAACAGAAAGTACGGTCTTCCACACCAATAGTGCGGAGAACCGAACGTGAAGCGCGGCTGTACTATCCTGTATGGCGGTGAAGCGCTACCACCAGTACTGCCCCGTGGCCCACGCCCTCGACCTGATCGGCGATCGCTGGGCGCTGCTCATCGTGCGCGAGCTGATGCTCGGCCAGCAGCGCTACACGGATCTCGCCGATGCGCTCCCCGGGATCGGAACGAACATCCTCGCGGGACGGCTTCGCCACCTCGAGGGTGCCGGTGTCGTCCGGCGGACGAAGCTGCCGCCCCCGGCGGCCGTCATGGTCTACGAGCTGACGGCGGAGGGGCGCGCCCTCGACGACGTGCTGCGCTCGCTCGCCCAGTGGGGCGGGCGGACGATGGGCTCGCCCGAGGCGGACGAGTGCTGGAGCATGTACGCCGTCCACATGCGCTTCCGGCCGGAGGCTGCGGTCGACGGGACGTACGAGCTCCGCTTCCCCGGCGGCGAGGTCATGTCGATCGAGGTGCGCGACGGGGCCCTCACGACCGTCCGCGGCGAGGCGAGCGAGCCGACGCTCGTCGCCGAGGTCGAGCCGGGCGCGCTCCACGCGCTGATCCAAGGGGTCGAGACGCCCGAGGCGGTGCTCGCGGAAGACGGGATGCGACTCCTCACCGGGTCGGTCGAGGTCCTCGCCGCGTTCGCCCGCATGTTCGCGCCGGTCGAGGCGCCCGCGGCTGCCGCCGTCGCCTGATCTGAGCCCGGCGAACAGCCCTCCGCCTACGATGCGCGCCATGGCGCGGATCGAGGACTACGCGCTGATCGGCGACCTGCAGACGGCGGCCCTCGTCGGCCGCGACGGCTCGATCGACTGGTGTTGCTTCCCGCGGTTCGACTCGGGGGCCTGCTTCGCGTCGCTCCTGGGAACGCCCGAGCACGGGCGCTGGCTGCTCGCCCCCGCCGCCGCCGTCACCCACTGCGCTCGCCGCTACCGCCGCGACACGCTCGTGCTCGAGACGCTCCACGAGACGACGGACGGGGCCGTCCGCGTGATCGACTTCATGCCGCCGCGGGGCGAGGCGCCCGACATCGTTCGCATCGTCGAGGGCGTCGAGGGCACCGTGGCGATGCGATCCGAGCTCGTGATCCGCTTCGACTACGGCAAGATCGTGCCCTGGGTGCGGCGCGTCGACCACGCGCGCATCGCAACTGCAGGCCCCGATGCGCTCTGCTTCCGCACGCCGGTCGAGCTGCGCGGAGAGAACCTGACGACCGTGTCGGAGTTCACGGTCGCGGCCGGCGACCGCGTCCCGTTCGCGCTCACGTGGTTCCCTTCGCACGCTGCCCTTCCGGACGAGATCGACCCCGAGCAGGCGCTCCTCGACGCCGAGAGCTACTGGCGCGACTGGGCGCAGGACTGCACGCACCACGGCGCCTACCACGAGGAGATCCATGCGTCGCTGCGGCTGCTGAAGGCGCTCACGTTCGCTCCGACGGGCGGCATCGTCGCGGCGCCGACGACGTCGCTTCCCGAGTGGATCGGAGGCGTCCGCAACTGGGACTACCGCTTCTGCTGGCTCCGCGACGCGACGCTGACCGTGCTCGCGATGCTGCAGGCGGGGTACAGCGGCGAGGCGGTCGCGTGGCGGGAGTGGCTCCTGCGCGCCGTCGCGGGCGACCCGGCGGATGTGCAGATCATGTACGGGCTCGGCGGGGAGCGGCGACTCGAGGAGCGCGTCCTCGAATGGCTCCCCGGCTACGAGGGCTCGGTGCCCGTGCGCACGGGGAACGCCGCCTCGGCGCAGCTCCAGCTCGACGTCTACGGCGAGGTGATGGACGCGCTGTACCAGACGCGAGTGCACGGGGCGCCGCCCGACGACAACGTCTGGTCGCTCCAGAAGAACCTGCTCGGCTGGCTGGAGGACGGCTGGCGGCTCGAGGACTCCGGGATCTGGGAGGTACGCGGGCCGACACGTCACTTCACGCACTCGAAGGTGATGGCCTGGGTCGCCTTCGACCGCGGTGTCCGGATCTGCGAGGAGTTCGGGCGCGACGGCCCCGTCGAGCGCTGGCGGGCGGTTCGGGACGAGATCCATGCCGAGGTGCTCGCGCGCGGCTGGAGCGATGCGCGTAGCGCTTTCGTCCAGTACTACGGCGCGGACGAGCTCGATGCGAGCGCGCTCGTGATCCCGCTCGTCGGGTTCCTGCCGGCCGACGACGCGCGCGTCACGTCCACCATCGAGGCGATACGCCGTGACCTTACGCATGACGGGCTCGTGCTCCGGTACCGCACCGACGAGGACGGCGTCGACGGGCTGCCGCCCGGCGAGGGGGTCTTCCTCGCCTGCTCGTTCTGGCTCGTCGAGGTGCTCGCGCTGCAGGGGAACCGGGAGGAGGCGCGGGAGCTGTTCGAGCGGCTGCTCGCGCTGCGGAACGACGTCGGCCTGCTCGCCGAGGAGTGGGATCCGCGGACGGAGCGCTTCGTCGGGAACTTCCCCCAGGCGTTCACCCACCTCGCGCTCGTCGAGGCGGCCCTCGCGCTCGCCGGGCACGGGATGCGCGAGGCCGCGTGATCGCGGGACACGGCCGGGCGAGGCGTTGCGGGCCGCGACCGGGGTAGGACAGGATCGGGCGATGCCGGGTAGCGCGAGGAACGCCACGACGAGGAGCGCCGCCGCTGCGTTCGTCGTCAACTCGCTTGCCGCGAAGGCGCAGTCGGTCGCCGAGATCGAGGCGAAGCTCGCGAGGCGCGGGGTCTCGGAGGCGGACGCCGCGGACGTCGTCGCGGAGGCGCTGCGGCTCGGCTACCTCGACGACGCCGAGCTCGCCGGACAGCTGGCGCGGGGCTTCCTCTCGCGCGGGTACGGGCGTCGCCGGGCCGAAGCGGCGCTTCGCCGGCGCGGGCTGCCGGCCCCGCTCGCGGAGGACGCCCTCGAGTCGGCGTACGGCGAGGTGGACGAGGTCACGCTTGCGCGCGCGGCGCTGGGGTCCCGGCGGACGGACGACCACGCGGCCCGCCGCCGTGCCGCCGCCTTCCTCGCCCGGCGCGGCTTCTCGAGCACGGCGGCATGGCAGGCCGTTCGCCCGCGATCGTCAGAGTGAGGCGGCTCCCCCGCCGGGCGCCTGCGATGGCTCAGCCGAGGCGAGCCTCGAGCGAGCGCACGGCCTCGCGAAGACGCTCGACCTCTGCCTCGAGCGCGTCGACCCGCCGCTCGACGCTCCCGCCCGGTGCGGCGGGTGGCGATGACGGGGCGGACGTCTGCGCCGGCTCGTGGTCCTCGGTCGGGTCGCCGAGGAGGTGGCGGTAGCGTTCCTCCTTCTGCCCCGGCCGGCGGTCGAGGCGCTCGACGAGGTCTCGCCCGATCAGCGCCTCGAGCGTCGCGAGGACGTCGCCGAGGTCGTCGAACCGGTGGAGCCGCTCCGTCCGCTGCTTCAGCTCTCCGGGTGTTTGGGCGCCCCGGAGCATCAGGACGCAGAGCACGGCCGTGGCGTCCCGCTCGAGCCCGAGCTCCTGGTCGAAGAGCTGCCGGTACTTCGCCGCCCGGCTCCCGGGCCCGCTCGCGACGCGCGTCCAGCCGCGCCGGGCGAGATGTTGCAGCGCGTCGTGGATCTCCCGCTCGTCGTAGTCGACGATCGGGTCGCGGTTCGTCGTCTGATTGCAGGCGAGGCGGAGGGCGTTGAGAGTCAGCGGATACTGGTCGGGCGTCGTGCGCTGCTTCTCGAGCAGGCAGCCGAGCACGCGGAGCTCGATCGCGTCGGCGTCCATGCGCGGAGCGTACGCCACCCGATCGGGCCCGTATCGGCAACGCCACCTTCGCGCTGTGGCCGCCGAGTAACGTCTTCCTCGTCGTGAGGCTGCCGATTCGCTCGAGCTACTGGGCCGGCGAACGCCTACTCGCAGGCGAGTATCCGGGCTCGTGGGACGCGCAAGACGCGGCGCGCCGGCTACGGGCATTCGCGAACCAGGACGTCACCCTGTTCGTCGACCTGACCCACCCGGCCGACGGCCTCGAGCCCTATGAGGCGCTGCTCGAGTCGACCGCGACGAGGGTCGCCCATCCGATCGTGGACATGGGCACGACCACGATCCCCCACATGTCCCGGATCCTGAACGACATCGATGCGGCGCTCGAGGAGGATCGCACGGTGTACGTCCACTGCTGGGGCGGCCGCGGTCGAACCGGCACGGTGGTCGGCTGCTGGCTGGTGCGTCACGGCCTCGACGGGGGCGACGCGCTCGAGCAGATCGCGCGCCTGCGCCGTGACCTCGGCCACGGTTCTCCCTCACCGGAGACCGCGGCCCAGTGCGGGATGGTGACCGGGTGGAAGCGCGGGCGCTGACGACGCTCGTCGCGGCCGTGCTGTCGCGGGCGTGGAGGCGGGATTCGCCCTGGCACGGCGAGGCCCACTGGCGCTGCGTGGCCGCGACCGGTCTCGAGCTCGGAACGGCTCTGGATGGAACGGACCCCGTCGTCGTCTTCTGCTTCGGGCTGCTCCACGACACCCGGCGCGAGAACGAGACGTACGACCCCGGTCACGGCCCGCGCGCCGAGGCGTTTGCGGAGGAGCTCCGCGCCGAGGGGGCGCTCGTGCTGGACGATCCGCGGTTCGAGGCGCTCGGCGAGGCGCTCCGGCTCCATTCGAACGGCCAGGTGTCGGCGGATCCGACCATCGGCGCCTGCTGGGACGCCGACCGACTTCACCTGCCCCGCGTGTCGATCGAGCCGGACCCGACGCTGTTCTCGACCTCGGCGGCGCACGGCGCGGCGCGGCTGTCGGCGGCGGCGGCCTTGCGGGAGCACGGGGCGCCCGGCTGGGAGGCGCTCGTCGCTGTCGCTGCTGCCGCGGGCTGAGGAACGGCGCTTCGGCGTGCGCCGGCGCGCGGCCGAGCGCGCGCGGAGCCGCCGTCGGTCGGTCACACATCCGACACGAAGTCGGCACGGACACGGCACAGGTTCCCGGGCATGGTGTCGTCATGGACGATCCGCGACTCGGCGACGACGGACGCGCATCGCGGCGGGCCGGACCGGGTGACGCGCCGCCGTCGGTGCCGCTCGGCGACGCGCCCGGCTGGATCGCCCTCCCGGTCGGACGTGCGGAGACCGGCCCGTCGATCGCGGAGCTCGTCCGCGCCGTGAGGGCCGCCGGAGGCCTGGTCGGCGGCGACGCGCTGTTCGACCCGCGCTACGAGCCTGAGATGCGGCGCTTCCTGATCAGGGCGCTCGAGATGGAGGGGATTCCGGTGCCGAGGGGAGGTGGTAGGCCATGAGGAGGGCGTCGACGTCGGCGTCGTCACGCCGGTAGTGACCGCGGCGATGGCCCTCGCGCACGAACCCGTAGGTCTCGTACAACTGAATCGCCGGCTCGTTCCACGGGAAGACGTGGAGCTCGAGCTTGCGGACGCCTGCGCCGTGCGCCCAGGTCACGGCCGTGTCGAGTAGCAGTCTGCCGATGCCGCGTCGTCGATGGCCTGCGGCGACGATCAGTCCGAGGTCGGCGACGTGGGCACTCGCCGGGTGCGGATCTCTCGCGACCGACAGGCGAGCGACGATGCGCCCCTGGTCGACGGCCACGAAGACCGCCGCGTCGGGGTGGCGGCGAACCGTGCGCAGGTACCGGCGCTCGTCGGCGGGGCTCCGCCAGGTGTCGGTCGTCAAGAGCCACTCGCCCGACTCCTCGCCGACCGCCGTCGACAGCGCGACGAGCTCGGGGGCGTCTGCGGGCTCGGCTGCGCGTATCGCGATCAACGGACGATGCATCCGTAGCCGCCGCGCCGCGGGTCCCCCGCGGCTCCGAGGACGCCCCCCGGTCTCCGCTCGACCGCGGATGCACCGCCGAAGAAGAGATTTGCGCCGGCCCAGGCGACCGGGTCGAAGCCGTCGTCCTCGAGCGCCTCGGCGACGCCGTCGGGCCAGCCGCCCTCGATGTGGACGGTCTCGCCGTCGACGTGGAGTCGCGGTCGGGCGATCGCCTCGTCGATAGGGAGCCCCTGCCGGACGACGCCCGCGACGACCTGGAGGATCGCGCCGGCGAGCCGAACGGAGCCCGCGCTGCCGACGACGAGTCGTGGCTCATCGTCTGCCAGCACGAGCGTCGGGGCCATCATGCTCGGCAGTCGTGCTCCCGCGTCGCGGAGCTCCTCGCCGATCACATCGAGCTCCCCCAGCATGTTGTTCAGCTGGAAGCCGTGGCGGAAGACGCCGGACCCGGAGCCGAGCGTCGACGAGAGAGAGACGGCCGTGCCGTCGCTGTCGACGACGGAGACGTGCGTCGTCCCGGTCGGCCGCGACCCGCTCGACGGGCCCGGCGCCGCAGCCGCGTAGCCGGCGGCGAGCGCGGCTGCGAGCGAGCGCGCCTCGGAGATCGAGCCGCTGGCGTCGTCGCCTCGCTCGTCGAGCACGGCGAGGCCGGCCTGGACGACCGCCCCACCACGCGACGGCGCAGGCATCGTGAGCACGAGCGCACCGCTGATCGCCGCCTCGAGCGGCACGCGTGGCTCGACCGCGTATCCGGCGAGGTCGGCCGCGAGCTCGGGGAGAAGGAGGGCGAGCGCCTCGGAGCGCGCGTCGCGAATCAGCGTCAACGTCGGGACGAGATCGCGTCCCTCGATTCGCCCAGGCGTGCCGTAGATGCTGCGCCCGCCCGCTTCGCGTTGAAGGATCGGGACGAGGACCTCGAGGAGGAACGCCTGCGCGGGCTCGGGCTCGACGCCACGGTGGGCAAGCTCGAGCGCGGGGACGAAGAGCCGCTGCCACGGGAGCCGGCCGCGCCGCTCATGTGCCTCCTCGAGGCCGGCGAGGAGCCCCGGCACGGCGACGGAGCCCTCACCGATGTGGAAGACCTGCGTCGAGGCGTCGCCGAAGTCGATGACGACCTCCTCCATCTCCTCGACTCCGCGCGACGGGACGGCGAAGAAGCAGTCGAGCGCCACGGCGTCCGCCCCCGGCTCGCGGAGGAGGACGAAGCCGCCGCCCGCGGGGCCGGTCAGCGGGCCCTCGGTCACGAAGGCGGCGAACGTCGCGGTCAGGGCGGCGTCGACCGCGGTACCGCCTTCACGGAGCGCCCATGCCCCCGCCTCGGCCGAGTGTCTGTTTCCCGCTGCGACGGCGCCGCTCACGCGCAGAGCCTAGAGGCCTGATGTGGGTTAGGCGTGCGTGCCGGGGAGGGCCTGCACCAAGCAGCGTGGTCGGCTCGACCGGTGTGCAGGCCGGGTTGCCTGGATAGCGGTCGAGACGGCCGCGATGCGCCGTGTGCAGGCCCCCAGCCGTGCGTGCGCATGACCCACATCAGGCCTCTAGAGGGGAGGCGAGTTCGCTCGCGTGCCTCGGAATGCCGCAGGCACCCCGGCCCAGAGGCTTGATGCGAGATTCGTGCGCGATCGTGGATGCCGCCTCATGCGCGGCGCCAGACCGTCTCCGCGCCCTTGCCCAGGCAACCAGCCTGCGCCGCGGACGCGGAGCCACTCTGGCTTGGCCTGAGACGGCCCCACGGGGCGCCCATCTCGCATCAAGCCTCTAGTCGCCGCGCACGCGCGAGAAGCAGCGCACGTCGCGGTACTCGCCGCGGACAGGGAGCCGCGACCGGAGCACGCCCTCCTCGACGAAACCTGCGCGGCGGGCGACGCGGTCGGACGCCTCGTTCCCGCGAATGCTCCAGAGCTCGATCCGAACGAGGTCTTCGAACGTCTCGAACCCCCACCGCGTCACGAGCCGCACCGCGCGCGTTGCGAGGCCACCGCCGCGCGCGTCGGCCGCGAGCCAGTACGCGACGCTCGCCCGCCAGTCCGAGTAGAACGCCAGGTGGGTCGCCCCGACGAAGCGACCGTCGACCACGACTGCGAGCTCAGCGATCGTTCCGTCGGACCACGCACGGTCGGCCTCGTCGAGAAGCGCCCGAACGGAGTCCGACGTGAACGGGTCGGGAAGCGTCGTCCAGCGGAGGATCTCCGGGTCCTGACACGCGACGAGGATTGCTTCGCGGTCGGAGGGAAGGAGGCGACGGAGCTCGAGCGCGCCGTCGCGAAGTGTCAGCGATCCGGGGAAGGACGGCATCGCCCGCGCGGAGCTATCGCGACACGCTCAGCGAAGGAAGCTCGGGAGCTCGCCTTCGCGCTCGGTGCTCCGGCCGCCCGACACGCCTGCGCCGACGGCCGGGAACGAAGGCGTGTACGAGCTGCGCCGCGAGCCGCCGATCCCCGTCGCGACGACGGTCACCCAGACCTGCCCGGTCAGCCGCTCGTCGACGGTCGCACCGAAGATGATGTTCGTATCGTCGGTTGCGGCCTGGCGGACGACTTCCGCGGCCTCGTTCACCTCGAGCAACGTCAGGTCGTCGCCGCCGGCGATCGAGAGGAGGATCCCGCGCGCACCGACGATCTCGGTGTCGATGAGCGGTGAGCGGAGCGCGCGCTCGGCCGCCTCGCGTGCGCGTCCGTCACGCGCCTCCGAGTATCCGATGCCCATCAGCGCCGAGCCGGCGTCGGCCATGATCGTCCGCACGTCGGCGAAGTCGAGGTTGATGAGGCCCGGCATCGTGATCAGGTCGCAGATGCCCTGCACGCCCTGGCGCAGGACGTCGTCGGCAATCCGGAAGGCGTCGATCATCGACGTCGTCCGGTCGAGCACCTCGAGGAGCCGGTCGTTCGGGATCACGATGACGGTGTCGCAGGAGCCGCGCAGCGCCTCGACACCACTCTCGGCTGCCATGCGCCGGCGGGTGCCCTCGAACTTGAACGGCGTCGTCACGATGCCGACCGTGAGCGCGCCGAGCTCGCGCGCGATGCGCGCGACCACGGGCGCTGCGCCGGTGCCCGTGCCACCGCCCTCGCCGGCAGTGACGAAGACCATGTCGCTGCCGCGGAGCGCGGAGCGCACGTGGTCGTACCCCTCCTCGGCCGCCTGGCGTCCGGTCTCGGGATCTGCACCCGAGCCCAGTCCCTGGGTAATCGACTCGCCGATGTGGATCTTCACCGGGGCATCCGAGAGCTCGAGCTGCTGCGCGTCGGTGTTGACTGCGACGAAGTCGACCTGGGAGATGCCGGCATCCATCATCCGGTTCACGGCATTGATCCCGGCGCCGCCGACGCCGACGACGCGGATCACGGCGAGGTACGACGCGACGTCACCGGCGACGTGGAGTCGCGGTGCGCTGTCCGGCATGGGCGTGACGAACCGGCTCGCGGGCGGCGCGTACGGCTCCGCGCGCGGCTCGGGCGCGGGTGCGGGTGCGACGACCGGTGTGTCGGCGGGCGCCTCGCGTGCGACGGGAACCTCGACCACCTCGGCAACGGGCTCCACGGCCCGGGGCGTCGGGGGCGCTGCCACGACCGGCTCCTCCTCCTGCGGAGCGGCTGCCACGGCTGCCTCTTCCGACGGCCGTCCGCGTCCGACCTCGAAGTCGTAGACGTGCTCGACGGTTGCCTCGAGCTCGACCGGGCCGCGCGTCTCGGGTGCGGTCGGCTGTTCCGGCTCGAGCGGAAGCTGCGTCGGCGCCTCGGGCTCCGGCGAGGCGGCCTCGGGGGCCTCGCGCGGCGGCTCCGGCTGGTCACCCTGGGCGCGTTGCGCCGCCTCGGTCGCGCGGAAGAGCTCCGCGAGCGGGCCCTCACGCATGCTCGCGCGCTTGCGCGCCATTCTGAGCCTCCTTCACGGCAACGATCTCACGCGCCAGCTCGCGGTATGCCTCCGCCGCGGCGCCCGTCGGGTCGTACTTGAGGACGGAGCTGCCCTTCACGGGCGCTTCCGCGTACCGCACGGTCTTCCGGATCCGCGTCCGGAAGACGAGCTCGCCGAAGTTCTCCTCGAGGATCTCGATCGCCTCGCGGGAGTGGAGCGTCCGCCCGTCGAACATCGTCGCCACGATCCCCTCGACGGAGACCTGCGGATTGAGGTTCTCGCGCACCATCGCAAGCGTGTTCTCGAGCTGCACCAGCCCCCGAAGCGAGAGGTACTCGCACTGCACGGGCACCATCACGCCGGTCGCAGCGACGAACGCGTTGATGGTGAGGAGGCCGAGCGACGGCGGCGTGTCGATGAGCACGAAGTCGTAGGAGCCACGCACCTCGGCAAGCGCCTTCTCGAGCGAGCGCTCACGGCCGATGAGCGAGCTCAGCGCCAGCTCGGCGCCGGCGAGGTCGATCGAGGCGACGGCGAGGTCGACCTCGCGCCGCTCGATGATCTCGGAGATCGGGACCTTGTGGACGAGCACGTCGAACATCGACCGCTCGATCACGTCCGGGTTCAGCCCCTGGCTCATCGTCAGGTTGCCCTGCGGGTCGAGGTCGACGAGCAGCACCCGATGCCCCATCTCACTGAAGGCGACCCCGAGGTTGAGCGTCGTCGTGGTCTTCGCGACGCCGCCCTTCTGGTTCGCGAACGCGATCACACGCGTCGCGACGCGATCCGACGGCGCGGCGGCCGGCGTCGGCTCGTTCGCAGGAGCCCCGAACGTCGGCATCACCACCGGCGCGGGCTCCGGGGTCGGCTCGGGAGCAGGCTCGCTCACGACGACGGGCTCCGGTGCGCGGTCGAGCACCTCGGCGTCCGGCTCCGGAGCGGGGGCCGGCCGCGACCGTGCGGGTCGTGGCCGGAGGCGGATGAGTCCCATGACCTCGCCTCGTTCACCGCGGTCCCGTCGACTCCTTCACGACATCTCTCGGAACTCGAATCGAGCTCAATCCTCACCGTCCCAGTAGTCCAGCACGTCGAGCCGACCGATGAGGCCGATCCCGCGGAAGCTCACCTTCCGGGAACGCGGGTAGTACGTGACGTCCCGCGGGTCGCGCGTTCCGAACACGAGAACCGAGAGCCCCTGCTCGCCGGCGCGGAACGCATGCGGCCGCCCGTTTCCTGCCGGCCTGGCGACGACGGTCCCGCGGCGAACCTCGTGCGTGTCCAGCTGTCCCCCCTGCCGGAGGTGCGGCCAGAGCTCGACCGTGCCCTCGCCGTCGAGCACGACGAAGATCTCCTCCTCGGCGCTGTGGCAGTGCGGCGGGTTGTTGAGCTTGCCGGGACGGACCTCGAGGTGCTTGATCCCGGTCTTGTACGACCCGGCTGCTCGACCGAGGTCGCGTGACGCGCGCGCAACGGTCGCCCCTTCGCGCACCTGCGGCTCGACGTCCCGCACATTGACGATCCGCGACGGCCGCTCCGCGATCTCGCCGACCTCCGGCGGGCCTGCGTCCGCCTCGCGCTTCCACGGATGGTCGTCCGGCGCGCCCTCCAGCACCCAGGTGGGGCCGAGCCACGAGACACCCGCGCGCGGGAGCAGGGTGTTGGCGGCATAGCTCCGCTCGCCGAACGCGAGGACGTCGAGACCGTCCGGGCCTGCCCGCAGCGTGTGCGCGTGCACCAGCGCAAGATGGACGAGGCAGTCCCCGGGACCGACCTCGAAGGCCTCCTCCGTCGAGCCGATGCGCTGCACGCTGACGCCGGAGCCGTCCAGGACGACGAAGACCTCCTCGTCCGCGCCCTCGAGGTGGAGCGGCGTCGACCACTTGCCGGGCGCGATCCGGATCCGCTGGACGCCGATCCAGTCGGACGTATCCCCGGTGAGCGCCTGCCAGTCGCCGCAGATGTGGCCTCGCTCGCGGCGGACGGATGCGACATCGTCCCAGTGCGAGATCACGTGCCGATCATGTCACGCGCCAGCGCGGCCCGCAGTCGGCCGACGGCGCTCGATCCGGCATCACCTCCCTCCTCTCTGGCCCAGGCCTCCGCCTCGCGAAGGAGCGCGCGGAGCTCCTCGAGGAGCTCGACCGGGCCCGCGTTCGCCCGTCGCATGGACTCGATTCGCTCGAACCGCTCGAGAACGCTCCGCGCCTCCTCCATGCCTCGACCGTAGAGAGGAAGTGGTGACGCGTGTGTGCCGCCTGTGTGCCGACTTGGTGACCGCGGGAACGCCGGATCGGCGCGGGGGGACGCCCGCGGGCAGCTCCACCGTTCGCCCGCTACGAGGCGACCCGGAGGCGCTCCGGCACGGAGAGACCGAGGAGCATGCGATCGAGGCGGTCTACGAGCCCCGCGCGATCGCCCTCGCGGAGAGCCTCGACGAGCGCGCGGCGCACCGCCGTCGCGGCGGGTGGGGTCGCCTCGGCGCCGTCCCCGAGCGCCGCCAGGTCGCGGTGCAACGCCGCTCGTCGCTCGGGATCCTCCTCGAGCAGCACGGACGCGCGGAGCGGCCACGTGCCTCCGAGCAGCGCGGTGAGGGCCGCACGAAGCTGCTCCGAACGGAACGGCTCGTGCTGGAAGAGCGACAGCTCCCAACGGTCGAGTGCTTCCGCGAGATTCGTGTCCGCATCGGCGAGCCCGAGCCGGACGAGGAGCTCCGCGGCGAGCGGCCCGCGAAACTCGTCGAGCCGGGTCGGCTCGCCGGGAGGCTGCGTCGCGGCGATGGGAAGGACAGGGCGAATCCCGTACGGGCGGCCGTCGAGGGTCTCGAAGAGCACCGGTCCCGCGGCGAGCGGAGCGGCGGTCGCGAGACGGATCGCCGACACGGCATCCGCGATCTCGGCCGGCGCGTCCGGAACGTCCTCGCCGGCACCGAGCGCCGAGCGCAGCTCGAGCACGCAGTAGCGATCCGCCTCGCGCCCGAAGCCGTTCGGCAGCAGTCCCTTCGCCTCCGGCCAGTGCCGCGCCAGCTCGCCGTCGGCGGCGGCCCGGACGCGGACGCCCTCGCCGAGCTCGCGCTGGATCCCGGTCGTGATGCCGACGAGCGGCGCGACCGCCACATAGGTGCGGCGGTCGCCGAACAGCGAGTGCTCGAGCTCGGCGTAGGCGCGATCGAACGACGTGTCGTCCCAGTCGAAGCCACCGCATGCTTCGGCCACGCGGATCAGGAGGTCGACGAGGACGGTCCGGAAGAGCGCATCGTCCTGGGAGGGCCCGATGCCGGCGTGTGCGCGCGCGTAGATGGCGGCCGCAGGCTCGCGGGCGAGCTCGTCGAGGGCGATGGTCGCATCGTCACGGCCGCGAAGCCGACCGGCGCGGGCCTCGACGAAGTCGCGCACGAGCGGCCGGTACTCGTAGAGCGCCGGCCCTGCCGCCCCGCCGTGCTCCTCGAATGCGAAGGGAAGCGAGTCGCCCTCGTCCTCGAGCTCGCGGAGGAGATAGGCGAACGCGCCGAGCACGAACCCCCGCAGGGCGTGGTGGAGCTGCGGCGCCCGAACGGCCATGCTGACGGGTACGCGCCCACGGGCGCGAATCCTCGTCAGGCGGCGCTGCCCGGCGGGCCGGGGAGCTGGCAGCGCGGGCACCAGTACGCCGTCCGGTTCCGGTCGCCGAGACCACGCGACGCGATCGGCGTCCCACACCTCGGGCACGAGCGCCGGGCGCGCCGGTAGACCGCCCGTTCGGGTCGAGCGCCCGCCACCGCATGTCGCATCGCCGTCCTGCCCCACGCAAGCGCGCCGGCAAGGGATGCCTCGTCGACGTCTCCGACCCGGGCCCAGGGCGACAGGCGGCCGTGCCAGAGCAGCTCGGCGAGCCACATGTTCCCGATCCCGGCCACGAGCCGCTGGTCGAGGAGCACGTCGCCGAGCAGCCGGGTCGGGTCGGAGGCCCCCACTCGCGCCGCGACGGCGGCCGGCTCGGTCGCGTCCGCGAGCAGGTCGGGCCCGAGACGGAGGTCGGAGCCGTTCGCCAGACGGAGCACCGAGCCGTTCCAGAGCCGCGCCTCGAGCCCGGCTCCACGCAGCACGAGCCATGGCCGCCCCTGCGGCGGCGACCCCGCAGGCACGACGCGCCAGCGGCCGGTCATCCCGAGGTGGCTGTGAACGACGACGCCGCCGTCGAAGCGGAGGAGGAGGTTCTTGCCGCGAGGCTCGACGTCCTCGAGCACCCGCCCGTCGACGGCCCGGGCGACCGCCGTGCCCCGCGGATGCGGCGCCGACGCCTCGACCCGCGATCCCGCGAGTGCTCCGAGCCTCCCGGCAGCGCGGCGGATGCTGTCGCCCTCTGGCACCTCCGAAGCGTAGGCCCGCCGGCGGTGCAGCTTGACCTTGCGTAACCGATCTGTTACATAAACGGAATGGCAAGCACGGCGTACGACGCGATCGCGGACGCGACGCGACGCAGCGTCCTCCGCCTCCTCGCCGAGCGCGAGCTCACGGCGGGCGAGCTCGCGGCCGCATTCACGATCTCGCGGCCGGCGGTCTCCCGGCACCTCCGTGTGCTGCGCGAGGCAGGGCTCGTGCGCGCGCGGCCGCGCGCGCAGCAGCGCGTGTACTCGCTCGATCCGCGTCCGCTCGAGGACGTCGACGCCTGGCTCGCCTCGATCCGCGCATTCTGGGAGCCGCGCCTCGACGCGCTCGAGCGCCACCTCGACGAAAGGAGCCGTGGGACATGACCGAGACGGCGAGAGGACGAATCGAGGGAGTCGGCGACACGAGGACGGCGCGATTCGAGCGCCTCATCGCGCACCCGCCCGAAGCGGTCTGGGAGGCGCTCACCTCGTCCCCCTCGCTCGACCGCTGGTTCATGACGGCGTCCCTCGAGCCCCGCGAGGGCGGAGAGGCGACGTTCGACACGGGCGACGGTCCGACGGCGGGAGCCGTGACGGCGTGGGATCCACCGCGCGAGCTCGCCTACACGTGGCCGTTCCCCGCGGGCGGTGACGCGCATGTCTCCTGGACGCTCGAGCCGAGTGACGGGGGCGCCGCAACGTCTCTCGTGCTCGTGCACACGGCGCTCCCCGCCGACTGGGCCGCCGGCTACGGCGGCGGCTGGCACGCCTACCTCGACCGCCTCGAGGCACACCTCGCCGGCGACGAGCCGCCGGACTGGGCCGAGCGGATGTCGGTGCTCCAGCCGCTCTACGCCGGGCCGGACAACGCTGTCTGAGCCGGCTGGCGCGCGAGCCGGGCCATACCCTCCGGGTCGAGGAGCACCGTCCTCCCGCGCCCGAGCTCGACGAGACCGCGACGCTCGGCGTCGCGAAGCACGCGGTTGACGGTCGCGCGAGAGGTTCCGGCCAGCGCCGCGAGGTCATCCTGGATGAGCGGGATCGTGATCGGCGGCGTGCTGCCGTAGACGCGCGCGAGCTCCAACACGCGGCGGGCGACGCGTGTCTCGGCGTCCACGGTGTAGGCCTCTACGAGCCGATCGGAGAGAAACGCCACGCGCTCGGCGAGGAGCCGGACAAGAACCTCGTCGAGCGACGGGTGCTGCTTCGCGAGCCGGCGCAGCTCCGAGCCGCGCACGACGAGCGTCTCGCCCGGCTCGAGCGCGGTGACGGTCGCGCTCCGCTCGGCCGCCTCGGTCACGACGGCGAGCTCGCCGAGCGTCTCCCCCGGTCCGCGGATCGCGAGGGCGACCTCGTCGCCGTGCTGCGTCGCGACGCGCACGTCGAAGCGCCCCTTCGTGATGAGGTGAACCGTGTCCGCGGGGTCGAAGCGGTGGAAGACGACCTCCCCGCGCCGGTACGTGCTGCGCCGGGCGAGCGCGAGGACGGCGCGGACGTCCTCCTCCGGGATGCCCGCGAAGATGCGCCATTCCATATGTCACAAGCGTTACACACTGTGCGCGTCAACGGCGAACGACGCGCCGCTCGTGCCCTCGTAGCGTCCCGGCCATGGTCGAACGGTCGAGGAGGAAACGGGACATGAACGACAACCACACAACCATTCGAATGCTTTTCACCACCGCAGCCGTCGCCGCGTTCGCCGCGCTCCTCGCGGGGCCGGCGTCGGCTTACGTCATGGACGTCGAGGGCGGCGGTGGCAGCGGCTCGGCAACGGTCGCGGCGCAGCCGCAGGTCGAGCCGGGCACGATCCCCTACCTGAGCCACGGCGTCGGCGTCGATCAGAGCCTGTTCCAGGGCGCGACGACGAGCGACGACCTCGATCCCGCGATTCGCACGGCAATCCAGGCGAACCAAGCGTCGCAGTCCCTCGGGCTGACCGGCGACTCGCCGATCACGCGGGTCGTCGGACTGGAGCCCCAGGGCCTCACCGGCGACAGCCCGCGCACCCGGGGCCAGATCTACCAGGCCAACACCGCATCGCTGTCGACGGGCACCGACGTCAACTGGACGTGGGTCGGGTTCGGAGCAGGCATGGCGGCACTGCTCGCAGCGGCGATGGGTGCTCTCTATCTCTCGGCGCGGAACCGCGACCGAGTCGCTCTCCCGTAGCGACCGTCCGAGCACACGGGAACGAAGCGGGGCGGCTCCGGGGAGGCCGCCCCGCTTCAGTGGTCCCGAACGTCAGGGGCGCAGCACGGCGCGCTTCGGGCCGGCGAGGAAGCCGGCCTCGACGAGCAGGTGCAGCACGTCGCTCTCGACGACCGGACGTCCGTCGAACCGCTCGACGGACAGCCTCCGCCCACGATCGGCGCGGACCCACTCGACGAGGGCAGAGATGGCCGGTCGCAGCCACTCGTGGTCGGGGTCGCGGAGCGGCAGGAGCGATCGCCCGCCTCGCTCGACATAGAGCCCCGCCTGGCCGCCGAGGAGCACGACGTGCGCTCCCGCGACGCGGGCGGCCCGCGCCCCGGCCCGCTTCGGCCACGGCAGCACGGCCCCGTAGGGCTGCGCGGGGTCGGCCGCGGCGAGCACGAGCGGCTCGTCGTCGTCGAAGCGGCGGAGCTCGCGAAGCCGCTCGACCGCTCCGGGCAGCGCGAACTGGGCGCCTCCGAGACCCTCGACGAAGTATCCGCGCCGGCAGCCGCCGACGTTCTCGAGCGCCTTCAGCTCGCCGTACACCGCCCCGTAGCCGCCGGCGATCCCCTCCGCGCGGACGCCGTCTCGCGTGACGATCCCCTGCCGCTCCAGGAGCAGCTCGGCGAGGGCGCGGCGGTCGGGAGCCCGTGCGTCGTCCTCGCCGGTCGCGAAGAGGCGTGCGGTGAGAGACCACCGACCGGCGGTCGCCACCTGCGCGGTGCCGCGCGAGCGCGAGAACCGGCGGGGCCGGCGCTCGACGGACGGGACGCCGTAGCGGCGCTTGGCGCGGAGGGGCGCCCAGGCGTCGTTCGTCGCCTCCCCTGCCCAGACGAGCTCCCACAGCGCCGGCAGCGCCTCCCCCGCTTCCAGCCCCGTTGTGGTCAGGAGGTCGGGCCAGAACTCCGCGCTCCGCGCGAGCGACGCGCGGATCGTGTCGTGGACGGGGCCGGTGAGCGGCTCGCCGGTGGCGGGCGGCCCGAGCAGAGGGGCGTCCTCGCGGTAATAGAGCGCCACACGGTCGAGGCCCGCCCCGACCCACATGACCTCGCCCGAAGCACACAGCTGGTCGAGAGACGCGGGCTGGTATCCGGGGACGCGGCGCGGCAGGATCTCCGTCTCCCACAGCGAGACGGGGAGCGCTAGCCCCTGCAACGGCACGAGCGCCTCGCGCAGCGTCGCCTTGCGGTCGATCCCGTGCCACGCCGGCAGGAAGCGACCGAGCGCGACCTGCTCGGTCGGCTCGACCTCGCGGCGGAGGACGGCGAGCGAGGCGCGGCGGATGCGGCGGAGGACGTCCGGGTCGCACCATTCGCGCTCGATGCCACCGGGCCGCAGCTCGCCGCGGACGAGGAGGTCGCGGTTCTCGAGGGCGGCGAGGAGCAGCTCGACGGCATCCGGCTCGAGCGCGTACCGCCCCGCGACCTCGCCCGTCGTGAACGGCCCGTGCGAGCGGGCGTAGCGGAGCAGCAGGCGCTCGAGCGCGTCGTCGACGGGCTCGAGGAAGCTCTCGGGAAGCCCGCCCGGCGGCATGACGCCGAACGCATCGCGGTAGAGGCCCCCGTCCTCGGCCGCGATCACGGCGTCGACCCCGCCGACACGCCCGCGGAACGCGCGTCGCTCCCGGACGAGCGTCTCCGCGAAGCCGCTGTCGAGCTCGCCTGCACGAAGGTCACCGCCGCGACGGAGGAGATCGTGCAGCTCGTCTGCGTTCCGCGGCGCGGGCCGGAGGGATCCTTCGACGTCGGCGAGCGCACCGGGATCGATCAGGTCGCGAAGCTCCTCCTGCCCGAGGAGCTCGCGGAGCAGCTCGCGGTCGAGCGACAGCGCCTGTGCGCGCCGCTCGGCTGCGGGCGTGTCGTCGGCGTACATGTAGGTCGCGACGTAGTCGAACATCAGCGAGGCGGCCATCGGTGAAGCGGAGCTCGTCTCGACCTCGACGAGGTCGAGCTCGCGGGTCGCGAGGCCGCGCAGGATCCCGCGGAGCGCCGGCAGGTCGAAGACGTCCTGCAGGCACTCGCGATACGTCTCGAGCACGATCGGGAAGGAGCCGTACGGCCGGGCGACCTCGAGCAGGCTCTGCGCCTTCAGGCGCTGCTGCCAGAGCGGCGTCCGCTGTCCCGGCCGGCGCCTCGGGATGAGCAGGGCGCGTGCCGCGTTCTCGCGGAACCGGGCTCCGAAGAGCGCGGTCTGCCCGACCTCCTGGACGACGAGCTCCTCGAGCTCGTCCGGCTCGACGAGCAGGTCGGCCAGCGCAGGCGGCGCGTCCGCCTCGGGGAGGTGGAGCGCGATCCCGTCGTCCGACCAGAGGGACTGGGCCTCGATGGAGAGCGTGTCACGGAGCCTCGCCGAGAGCGCCATCGACCACGGCGCGTGAACCCGCCCGCCGAACGGCGTGAGGATGCAGACCCGCCAGTCGCCGATCTCGTCACGGAACCGCTCGACGACGATCGTGCGGTCGGTCGGGAGCGCGCTCGAGGCCTCCTGCTCGCGGAGGAAGGCGAGAAGGTTCCTCGACGCGAGCTCGTCCAGATGGAAATCCTCGCGGAGCGCCTTCGTCGCGCGCTTGTCCGACAGGGCGCTGAGCTCGCGGGACGCCGCTCCGATCTTCTTGCCGAGCTCGTACGGGCGCCCGACCCCCTCGCCCTTCCAGAACGGCACCGCACCGGGGACGCCGGGGGCAGGCGTGACGAGCACGCGGTCACGGGTGATCTCGTCGATCCGCCACGTCGAGGCGCCGAGCATGAACGTCTGCCCCTCGCGCGCCTCGTAGACCATCTCCTCGTCGAGCTCGCCGACACGCCCGCCGCCGTCGGACTGGAAGACGCCGTACATCCCGCGGTCGGGGATCGTCCCCGCGTTCGTCACGGCCAGCCGGCGCGCCCCGGTCCGGCCGCGGATGACGCCGGCGGTGCGGTCCCACACGATCCGCGGCCGCAGCTCGGCGAACTCGTCGGACGGGTAACGCCCGGCGAGCATGTCCAGCACGTTGTCGAGCTGCGCACGCGGGAGATCGGCAAAGGGATACGCGCCGCGGATAAGGTCGTGGAGCTCGTCCACGGCGATCTCGTCGTCGGCGCAGATCGCGACGACCTGCTGGGCGAGGACGTCGAGCGGGTTGCGCGGGATCGCCGTCTCCTCGATCTCACCCGCGCGCATCGACCTCGCGACGACCGCGCACTCGAGCAGGTCGGCGCGGAACTTCGGGAAGATCCGCCCCTTCGAGACGGCGCCGAGCTCGTGGCCCGCGCGACCGACGCGCTGGAGCCCGCGCGCCACCGACTTCGGGCTCTCGACCTGCACGACGAGATCCACGGCACCCATGTCGATCCCGAGCTCGAGGCTCGACGTCGCCACGAGGCACGGGATGCGCCCCGCCTTGAGATCCTCCTCGATCAGGACGCGCTGCTCGCGTGCCAAAGAGCCGTGGTGGGCGCGCGCGACCTCCCGACCTTCATGGGCTACGCCGCCTTCGGCGTCCGCCGAGGCGAGCTCGTTGATGCGGAGCGCGAGCCGCTCCGCCAGGCGCCGGTTGTTGACGAAGACGATCGTCGAGCGGTGGGCGCGCACGAGCTCCAGCAGCGCCGGGTAGATCGACGGCCAGATCGAGCGGGCCGTCGACTCGTAGCCCGAGTCCATCTCGACGCCGTCGGGCATCACCGGCTGTGAGAGCGGCGCGGAGGACGCCCCGAGCTCGCGCATGTCCTCGACCGGGATGACGACCTCGAGGTCGAGCTCCTTGCTCTGTCCGGCGTCGACGAGAGTGATCTCGCGGCCGGTGCCGGCGACGAAGCGCCCGATCTCGGCGAGCGGCCGCTGCGTGGCCGACAGCCCGATGCGCTGGAAGGGCCGCTCGACGACCCGTTCGAGCCGCTCGAGCGACACGGAGAGATGGGTGCCGCGCTTCGTCCCGGCGACGGCGTGCACCTCGTCGAGGATCAGCGTCTCGACGCTCCGGAGCATCTCGCGTCCCTGCGAGGTGAGCAGCAGGTAGAGCGACTCGGGAGTCGTGATGAGCACGTCCGGCGGCGTCCGGAGCATCCGCTGGCGGTCGCGCTGCGGCGTGTCACCGGTACGGACGCCGACCGAGAGCTGCGAGCCCAGCCCTGCGAGCGGCCCGCGGAGGTTCCGCTCGATGTCGTAGTTGAGCGCCTTGAGGGGCGAGACGTAGAGCAGCCGCAGCCCTTCGCCGGGCGTCTCGTTGAGGCGGTCGATCCCCTGCAGGAACGCAGCGAGCGTCTTGCCCGAGCCGGTCGGCGCCTGGACGAGCACGTGCGCACCCGTCCCGATCGCGGGCCAGGCGAGCTCCTGCGCGGGCGTCGGGCCGGCGAACGCGCGCTCGAACCAGGCTCTCGTCTTCGGCGACAGCGACGCGAGTGCCTCCACCTCCCGAGGGTATCCCCCGGCCGGTGGGCCGGGCGGTACGGCCGCCCGTACGCCGGCACTCCACACGCTCGCTAGCGTGAGCGCCGTGACCTACTCGATCACCGCCTGGGATCCGGACGGGAATGAGCTCGGGGTCGCCGTCCAGTCCTGCGCGTTCAACACCGGAGCCGCCTGCGCGTGGGCGCTCCCCGGCGTCGGAGCGGTCGCGACGCAGTCGTTCACGGAGCGCGGCTACGGGCCACGCGGCCTGGCACTGATGCAGGAGGGCCGCTCGCCGCGGGACGCCCTCGCGGAGCTCGTGGAGGAGGACGAGCTCCGCGACGTGCGGCAGGTTGCGTTCGTCGACCGCGAGGGGCGCGCCGCCGCGCACACCGGCGCAGCGTGCATCCCCCACTGCGGCGACCGTCAGGCGCACGGGGTCAGCGTCCAGGGCAACATGCTCCGCTCGGACGAGGTCTGGCCGGCGATGCTCGAGGCGTTCGGCGCCGCGACCGGCTCACTCGCAGAGCGCCTCCTCGGCGCGCTCGATGCGGCGGAGTCCGCAGGCGGCGACTTCCGCGGGCGGCAGGCGGCCGGGCTCGTCGTCGCGACCGCGGACGAGGCGCCGTCACACGAGCGGGTCTTCGACCTGCGTGTGGACGACCATCCCGAGCCGCTCGTCGAGCTCCGCCGGCTCCACCGCATGGCGGCGGGATACCGCCGCCGCAACCGGATCGAGGCGGGCGCCGACGCCGACGACGAAGTGGCTGCCGCGCGAGCCGCAGGCCTGCCGGAGCCCGATGTCACCGCCGCGGCCGTCTTCGCGCACGGACGGAACGGCGACGTCGAGCGCGCATCCGCGCTCGTCGCGGAGATCGTCGCAACCGAGCCGCTCTGGCTTCCCGCGTTCGAGCGCTACGAGGCTCTCGGCCTGCTTCCGGAGGGCGTCGTGGCACGTGCGCGGCGCTAGGATCGAGGCATGGCCGCACCCGAGCGCCTCTATTTCACCGGCGACGACGAGGCAGATGCGCTCATCGCCCGGGATCCCCTCGCGCTCCTGATCGGCTTCGCGCTCGACCAGCAGATCACCGTGCAGACAGCGTTCGCGGGCCCGCTCAAGCTGCAGCGGCGCCTCGGGCCGCTCGACGCGAAGGCGATCGCTGCCACCGACCCGGCCGAGCTCGAGGCGCTCTTCCGCCAGCCGCCCGCGATCCATCGCTTCCCCGGCTCGATGGCGAAGCGCGTGCACGATCTCTGCGACCACATCGCGAGCGAGTACGACGGTCACGCGGAGCGCGTGTGGACGGAGGCGACGGACGCCAACGACCTGGAGCGGCGGATCCGGGCGATGCCGGGCTTCGGCGACATGAAGGTGAAGGCGCTCTCGGCCGTCCTCGCGAAGCGCTTCGGCGTCGCCGTGGCGGAGCCCCTCGCACCGACCTATCCCACGCTCGGCGACGTCGACTCGGTCGAGGCGCTCGAGGCGTACCAGACCGCGAAGCGGGCGCACAAGGCTGCCCGTCGAGCGGAAGCCGCGAACGCCTGATTTTCGCCTCGCGCGGGGCGGCACGGATGGAGAGGACTTGCGCCCTCCCGGAGCCGCCCAAGAGCGCCCGATAGCCGCGACAGAGGGTCCGTCGAGGAGACCTTTCGAGCGCCTGCCTATCCCCAGCGAACCGAATGGCGCGCCAGTGCGGCGGGCGGTGGTGAGGACTCGCCGTGGCGAATCCTGGCCACCGCGGCGGTCCGCGTGTGCACGTCGAGTTTCGCGAACACGTTCTCGAGGTGTCTGCGCACGGTTCCCGGGGAGATCCAGAGCTGCCGGGCGATGTCGGCGTTGGTCAGTCCTTCCGCCACCAGCAGCACGACCTCGTGTTCGCGCGGGGTGAGCAACCGGAGTCTCACGTCTGCTGTGCTCCGTCGCGGAGGCGCGTGGGGTGGTCGCTCGCTGCCGGTAGAGCCACGGTCACGGCCGCTGTCGCATCTGGAGTCGATTCGGGAGCGCCGACGCGGCGTCTCTCGGACAGCGGCGGATCTGGCCTCAGTCCGAAGCGTACGAGGGCTGCGCGCAGCGGACGGCGGCGGTTCTTCGACGCTTCGCCGGAACGGTGAAGAGACTCCCTGCGGTCGACTGCGAGCTGGTTCAGGAATCGGTGACTGACGTCGAACATTGCTTTCCGTTGCCTCGCTTTGCTCGAAGACTCCTTGTGCAGTTTCGGGATGGCCGGTAGAGCGACGGCCGAGCGCCGGCGTAGCGCGTGAGTGGTTGCGAGAGGGTGTAGCGTCCGGCGGGGGTATCCCATGGAATTCCGGATCCTCGGACCAATCGAGGTCGTCGACGAGGGTCGCGTCGTCCCACTGAACGCGGCAAAACCACGAGCGCTGCTAGCGATCCTGCTGCTGCACGCGAATGAGCATCTGTCGAGTGAACGCCTGGTCGATGACCTCTGGAGCGGGCGTCCGCCGGCAACCGCGATGAAGGTCCTCCAGACGTACGTGGGCCAACTCCGGAAGGCGCTCGGTGGGAAGACGATCCTCACCGGCCCGGCGGGATATCGCCTTTGTGTCGATCCCGAAAGTGTTGACCTGTACCGCTTCGAGAAGCTCGTCGCCGAGGGGGTTGACCAGAAGCCGGATGTCGCCGCCCGGACGTTCCGTCAGGCGCTGGCGCTATGGCGCGGGGCCCCGCTCGAGGAGTTTTCGTACGAGACCTGGGCCAAGCCCCAGATTCTTCGTCTCGGCGACCTGCGACTTGATGCTCTCGAACGCCGCGTCGAGGCAGATCTTGCGGCGGGGCGCGACCAGGAGCTGGTAGTCGAGCTCGAGCCGCTGATCGCCGATCATCCCCTCCGCGAGCGCCTCCGCGCCCAGCTCATGCTCGCCCTCTACCGCTCGGGACGGCAGGCGGACGCGCTCGCGGCGTATCGCGATGCGAGGCGCTCGCTCGTGGAGACGCTCGGCATCGAGCCGACGCTCGCGCTCCGGCAGCTCGAGCGCTCGATCCTCGACCAGGATTCGGCGCTCGATCTCATCACTGCCGAGCCGCCGGCAGACGGCGCAGCGCAGGCGGAGCCAAGCCTGGAGAGTCGCTCGTCGTCGTTCGTGGGGCGAACGCGCGAGCTGCGCGAGATCCGCGCGCTTCTGAGTCGCGAGGAGGTGCGGCTCCTGACGCTGACGGGGGCAGCCGGGTCGGGGAAGACGCGCCTGGCGCTCGAGGTGACCGGCGTCTCCGAAGGCAAGGCCACAGACACCGTGCTCGTCGAGCTCGACCGCATCACCGACGCGGGACTCGTCGCGAGGACGATCGCCAACGAACTCGGCGTCAGGGAACGGCCGGAACACTCGGCTCGCGAGGTGCTGCTCGAGTACCTGCGCGAACCACAGGCGCTGCTGCTTCTGCTCGACAACTTCGAGCACGTGCTCGAAGCTGCCTCGTTCCTACGCGAGCTGCTGGCCGTCGCACCCGGCGTGAAGGTCCTCGTCACGAGCCGCGCTCGCGCTCGGGGTGCCGGAGGAACGGGTCTACCCGGTGCCGGCGCTCGAGCTGCCCGATCGGTCGCAGCGCTCCCTCGCTTCCGGAGCTCGGCGAGACCGATGCGATCAGGCTGTTCGTCGACCGTGCCCGAGCGGCGAGACCCGACTTCGAGCTCTCCGAGACGAACGCCGAGTCCGTGACCGACCTGTGCGTACGACTCGACGGTCTGCCACTGGCGCTCGAGCTCGCCGCGGCACGATGCAATCTCCTCTCGCCCCAGGCACTGCTCGAGCGTCTCAGCTCGAGGCTCGATCTGCTGCGGGCAACACCGGGGTCCGGGCTCGCCGCACGCCAGTGGACGCTCCGTGGGGCAATCGAGTGGAGCTACGACCTCCTGCAGCCGCAGGAACAGCTGCTCTTCACGAGCCTTGCGGTCTTTGTCGGCGGATTCACGCTTGCCGCCGCCGAGCCCGTCGCAGCGCAGCCCGACCTCGACATCCTGGAAGGCGCCGAGTCGCTCTTCCGCAACAGCCTGCTCACGACCGAGCATGCACGAGGGGACGAGCCGCGACCTGGGGATGCTCGAGAGCATTCGCGAGTTCGCGCTCGAGCGTCTGGCGGCGCGTGGCGATGGTGAGGCCGTCCGTCGGCGGCACGCTGCCTTCTACCTCGTGTTGGCGGACGAGGCCGAGCCGGGCCTGCTCGGCCCGCAGCAACGCGAGTGGCTCGACCGCCTGGACTCCGAGCGAGACAACTTCCGCGCGGCGCTCAGCTGGGCGCTCGATGCAGCCGAGGCGGAGGTGGGCCTGAGGATCGGCGCTGCACTCTGGCGCTTCTGGCAGCTGCGGAATCATGAACTGGAAGCCCGTGAGCGACTGGAGAAGCTGCTCACGCTCGGCTCCGGCACGCCGAGCACCCGCGCGAGAGCGCAAACGATGGTCGGGTCCATGTCGTTCGTTCTCGGCGACTTCGAGACGGCGCGACGAGTGCTCGAGGAGAGCCTCCCGGTACACCGCCGGTTCGGCGACGTGCGCATGATCTCGAGCACGCTCGGGCTACTCGCCGTTACCTGCGGTGACGCCGATTCGGCCCTCGCGCTAAGCCGTGAGGCTCTCGACGTGGCGCGCAACGGCGGCGACGCGTACGCGGAGGGGCACGCCCTGTGGCACGTCGGTATTTCCCTTGCACGCGTCGGCGAGCTCGATGATGCCGAGCGAGCAGTGGAGGAAGCGGTCAGCTTCGCACGCTCGCACGGAAATCTGCGGAGCGTCGGCTCGTGGCAGAAGACGCTCGCGGGCCTCGCGATCATCCGGGGCGATCAGGCGCGCGCGTGGCGACTGTTCGAAGAGAGCCTGGCCATCCACCGCGACCTGGACGACGCATGGGGGGTCTCGCACTCCCTCTCCAACCTCTCCTTCCTCGCACTCGAGGCCGGCGACGCCGACACGGCGCGCACGCTGCTCTCCGAGGCGCTCGCGATCGAGCGCGACAGCGGCCACCAGCCGCGACTCGCGAACGCACTCGAGATGTCGGCAACGCTCGCCGTCGCGGACGGGCAACCGGCGCTCGCGATTCGGCTGTACGCTCGCGCGGCGCTACTCCGCGAGCACGTGCGTGGCCTGACGTTCGAGGTCGGATGGCCCGACCCCACGCCGAACCTCGACGACCTCCGCTCGCGGGTCGGCGACGAGACGTTCGAGGAGGAGTGGGAGCATGGCCGCGCGATGACCCTCATCGAGGCCATCGACCAGGCGATCGGGCCGCAACGTAGGCCGAAGCCGAATACGCCGTAGCCGGCCGCAGCGAAATGTCACGATTCTGGCCGATGGTGTGACAGCGAGGTTCTGCGGAATCCGTGCACGGGCTGCTCGTCGAGCCGGAGTCGGAAGCGAGATTTTCGACCTTTGTCCGCCGCGATAGCGGCTGGTCTTCGCTCCTGTGCGAGGGCGCTTCTGGTGGGCGCCCCCGCACGCGAAGGGACCTCGTGTCCTCAGCGGGCCTGTAGCTCTCGCTCACTCTCGTGCCATCGGACGATCAGGGCGTAGAGGACGATGATGTTGAGCGTCAGCGTGATCAGCAGCCACACCTGGTCGTTGGTGTTGCCGAGGAAGCCGAGTTGGCCAAACACGTTGACGCTCACGAGCAGGATTGACACCCACCGCGCCCAGCTCGCGCCATTGAGCAGAGCGAAACCGACGAGCGCCAAGGCGACGCCCCAGATCAGCATGATCCAGCCCCAGGCGGTGATGTCGAAGACCAGGAAGCCCGCCTGTGTGGGGACGTAGTACTCGTCCTCCAACAGCGCGATCAGGCCCTGGAAGACGCTGAGCCCACCGAGGAGCACCATCAAGATGCCGGCAAACCCGATCCATCCGGCCATGCTCCGTGAATTCATCGCTGCCTCCCATCGGTAGATGCGGTAGTCGCATCCGGTTGACGTGCGATTTCGTCGAGAGTCTGCAACATCCTTGCTGTCGGAGCGCGAAGACTCGGCAGCCCGGTGATTGGCTCCGACGTGCGACGGCCGCGCCGCGAGACGCCTCGGGCGCGGCCGTGCGCAAGGAACGGGTCAGCCCTCGAAGGGGACCGCGACGAGCCGCCGCGTCGAGACACCGGCGAGGGGGTCCTCGCCCGGCTTCGTCGCACGAATGAAGAGCGTCAGCTGCTGCTGGAGGTCGCTCGCCGGGAAGTTCGCGTCGCGGCGGAAGACCAGGGTCGCGGTCCCGTCGTCCCGGGTGAGCTCCTCGTCGGGGATCGTGAACTGGTTGTACGGCACCGCAGTCACGTAGACGCTCGCGCCTATGACGTCGCGGCTGCAGGTGCTCCCGACACGCACCTTCAGCGTGAAGGTCTGCGTCGCCTCGTTGACCGGTCCGGACAGGACGTCGAACGCCTCGATCTGGAGCCGCGCGGGCGGTGTGATGTTCGCGATCGGAGCCGGCTTCGTGCTCTTGTCGACCGGACAGCCGTTCGGTGTGGCCGACGTCGCGGCCATGCCCACCGCGGCCACCACCACGAGCGTCAGCGCGGCGACGGCAGCGATCACGAGACGTCGTGCGATCACGGCGTGCCGCAACCGTGGATGCCAAGGAAACCGTTCCATGGTGTCCTCCTCAGTTGTTGGTTCGCCGCCGTGTGCTCTTCGCCGCTCGGCGAGCATCGCCTTCCGACCTCGTCTGACCCAGCCTGACGCGCAGGTCGCGTGGTCACGGTTCTGGGCGAATCCGGACCTACCGCTCAGCGAGGAGTGCGCCGTCGAAGAAGGCGATGACGCGTCGCTCGTACTCCTCCGGCTTCGCCTCGATCCCGCCCGTGTGCCCGGCACCGGGGACCCGCCAGATCGTCTTGGGCTCGCGCGCGGCGTCGTGGAAGACCTCGGTGAGCTCGGCCTCCCCACCCTGACCGGGCGTCGCGTAGATGAGGAAGACCGGGCGCGGAGCGATCCGGCCGACGAGGTCGACGAGGCTCGGCGGCGGCACGCTGTTCGAGAACAGGGCGACACCGGGTGTGACGACGGCATGGACGAGCGAGCCCTCGATCCGCTTCCTCGTATCGGTCATCGCGAGGCTCTCGCGGATCGAGCGGACACCTGCGCCTTCGGAGACCACGGCGCTGAGGTCGTCCGACTCGGCGGCCGCCTCGAGCATCATCTCGCCCCCGACCGAGAGACCGATGCCGCCGATGCGGTCCGGGTCGACATCGGCGCGGCTCCGCAGAAACGCGGCGGCCGCCCTGAGGTCTCTGTCTCCCTTCCAGCCGAAGGTGTTCGCGTCGCCCTCGCTGTCGCCCTCGCCGCGCCGGTCGAAGAGGAGCACGCCGTACCCGTGGCGCGCGAGCATCCGCGCCTGCCGTTGCGGCCCCTTGCGGCCCGGGAAGGCGATCACGGCCGCGCGGTTCTTGGACGGGATGTACCAGCCTTCGAGCTCCAGCCCGTCACTCGTCGTGAACGAGACGTTCTCGTGGGCCGCGCCCAGATCGGCCTCGGGGACGAACCCCCGGGCGACGTGGGTGAGGACGTACGCGGCATAGAAGGGCGCGAGGACGACGTAGACGACGGCGACCGCCCCGAGCGCGACGAGGGCCCGGCGCAGGTACCGGCGACGACGGCTGCCGTCCCGCCGTCTCGTGCGCCAGAGGGTGAGAGCTCCCACCGCCAGGAGCGCGACCCCCGCCAGCAGGGACAGGAACCCGGTGAAGTCGTCGCCGGAAGGGCCGCCCTTCGTCGTGTAGTAGACGGCCTCGATCCCTGCGACGATGCCGAACCCACCGAGAGCCAACGCGATCGTCGCTCGAAGGCCGGCGCGGAGCCGCGGGTACGCCCAGCCCGCGAGCGCGAGCACCGACAGCGGGACGAGGCCGCTGACAAGATGATCGCCCGCGGAGGTGCCCGGCTGCGGCTGCAGGAAGCTGTCGTCCGCCACGTGCAGCGCGACGAGGCCGATGGCGACCCGGGCGACGAGCGTGAGGGTCAGGAGCTCAGAGGTCGTCTGGCCGAGGTCGGCCACATCCTCGGAGCCCGGCAGACGTGCATCGTGCGTCGACGTCGTCATCACGTCTCCGGCGTCGGAGCGACCCGTTCCGCCTCCGCCTTCAGGTAGCGCGCACCGTTGGCGAGGGCGGCGTCGAGCGTCTTCTGGAGCGACCGCCGCAGGACGCGTGCCATCAGCCCGTCGTACGACTCCTCCGTGCGCACGAACGTCTTCCCGTTCTGCGCCGAGAGATGCCAGACATGGACCGCCCGGATCCCGAGCGTCCGGCCGCTCCAGGCCAGGACCGTGGGGGGGTCGACATGCTCGACCACCGACGTGATCGTTCCCGGCCCGGCCTTCCAGCGGAACGTCGAGCCCTCGGCGAACGGGCCGGCGAGCGAGACGGTTTTCACATCCGGGTTCCACGCCGGCCATTTCTCGACGGTCGTGAGAACGGTCCAGACGCTGTCGATCGGCGCGTCGATCTCGAGCTCGGCGGCCGAGACGACGGGAGCGTCGCTCGCGACCCTCGGTTCGGCACGGGGCGTCTCACGGGTCATTTGGTGATCCCTTCGTCGGGAAGGCGGCTGCAGTCCGCAGCCGCCTTCCGCCGGTGGCGGCTACTCGTACTGGAGCGCTTCCAGGACGTTCAGACGCGACGCACGCCTCGCCGGGAGGATCGCCGCGAGCACGCCCGCGACGACCGCCACGAGGGTGAAGACCGCGAGCGGCAGCACCGGTAGCGAGAACTCCACGCCGTACTGCGACAGCGCCTGCGTCATCAGGAGCGACAGGAAGACCCCGAGCGGGATCCCGAGCGCGGCCCCGATCAGCGCAGTGATGACGCTCTCGTGGCGGATCATGCGCCGCGCCTGCTGGCGCGTCATGCCGACCGCGCGGAGCATCCCGAGCTCCCGCGTCCGCTCGAACACGGAGAGGACGAGCGTGTTCACCATTCCGAACAGGCTCACGACGACCGAGAACGCGAGCAGGACGTAGAGGAGGTTGCAGGATCAGCCTGAACTCCTTCGTCCGGCTCGCCACGAAGCTCGACTCGGTGTGGAGCTTTGCGTCCGGGAACCGTGCGACGGTCTGCTCGAGTGCGCGTGCGGAGTCACCGCCGGCGTCGCCGCGGACGTTCGCGAAGGTGAAGAGGTTCCGCGGCCGCGGGAACGCCGCGTCGAAGGTCTCCCGGCTGATCGTGACGGCGCCGAGCAGCGCAGCGAGCTCGGACGGGTCGTAGATGCCGCGAACGGCAACGTCGACGCGTCTTGCCGCTCGCCGTCCCGATCGGGAAGCGATCGCCGACGACCAGGTCCTCGGTCCTCCGCGAAGGCCTTCGTCACGATCGCCCCGTCGGTGCCGAGCTCGCCGAGCGTTGCGTCGGAGCCCTGCGTCCAGTCGAACGCGTAGAAGGTCGCGATCGTCCGTGGATCGACACCGGTGACGTTCGCCTCGCTCGACCCGTTTGCCAGCGCCTGGTCGTAGCGGACGTCGGAGGCCGTTTCGACTCCCGCCGTCGAGCCGACGGCGTCGCCGACGGCGGCCGGGAAGGGGTCGAAGCCGTTCTGCGAGGCCACCACGTAGTCCGCGGACACCTGCTCGCGAACCGCGCCCTCGGTCGAGTTGCGAAGCGCATCGCCGAGGACTGCGACGACGGTGACGAGCGCGAGCCCGATCATCAGCGCGGCGGCCGTGGAGGCCGTCCTGCTCGGGTTGCGGATCGAGTTCTCCCGGGCGAGCTCGCCCGCCATGCCGCCGAAGCGACAGCGCCGGCCAGCCGACGATCGCCGCGAGCGGCTTGACGAGCCGGGATGCCATGAGTGCGACACCGAGGAAGAGCGCGATCGTCCCCACCCCGAGCAGCAGCAGGAGGACGGCGCGTCTCGAGACCGCTCACGAAGAGCCCGACGCCGAGCGAGACGATCGCGAAGGCGATGGTGACCAGCGCGACGTACGGCGCGTACGGCGCGAAGCGGGACGCGGGCGGCGTCGAGCCCTCGCGGACGGCGGAGATCGGCGGCACGCGGGTCGCCCGGAGCGCCGGCACGATGCTGGCGAGCACCGTGACGGTCGTTCCAACGACCAGGCTGACGACGACGGTGCGCGTTGCGAAGACCGTGCCGGCCTGAGGCAGGTCGATCCCCATCGCGACGAAGAGCGTGTTCAGCCCCTTCCCGACGCCGAGCCCCAGGAACAGACCGACGATCGACGCGAGGAGGCCGATCACGAACCCCTCGATGACGACCGATACGAGCACCTGGCGCCGCGAGCCGCCGAGGGTTCGCAGCGTGGCGAACTCGCGCGTGCGCTGCGCGACGGTGATCGACAGGGTGTTGAAGATGACGAAGGCGCCGACGAAGAGCGCGACGCCGCCAAACCCGAGCAGGAAGTACGTGATGAACCCGATGTCGTCGTTCGTCGTCTTCGCGTCCGCCGAGGCCTGGGCTGCGCCCGTCTGCACCACGGCAGTCGCCGGCACGAGCGGCGCGAGCTTCTCCACGAGCTGCTCCGGCGTCGTGCCTTCCCTGGCCGCGATCGAGATCGAGTCGAAGTGCCCTTCCTTGCGGAAGAGGGCCTGAGCCGTCGGCACGTCGAAGACGGCGAATGTCGCGCCCCCGATCGAGTCGACCGACCCGAACGTCGCGATTCCGGTGATCTCGTACTGCTCGACAGGCCCGAGCGCGGCCACGCCGATCGTGTCTCCGACGTTGTAGCCCTCGTTGCTCGCGGTGTTCGCGTCGATGACCACCTCGTCCGCGCCGGCCGCCCAGGCGCCCGTCGTGAGCCTCAGAGCGCGAGAAGCGCAGCTCGCTGGAGTCGAGCCCGACGCCGAACGTCGGCGCGCCGCCCTTGCCGCCGATCTTCTTGCCGTCGGCATCGACGAGCTGCGCCGGGTTGGAGTTGTTCTGGATGTCGAAGATCCCGCCGGTCGCGGCGTCGACCTCGGGCAGCGCCCGGATCTCGGCGAGAACGCTCTCGGGAACCGGCGCCCGGCCGCTCGAGGAGAACTCGAGGAGCTTCTTCCCGCTGACGACCGCGTCCGTGCCGGTCGTACGACTCCGAGAAGATGCTGTTGAAGGCCTTCTGGAAGGTGTCGGTCAGGACATAGGTGCCGCTGACCATCGCGATGCCGAGCACGATGGCGAGCGCGGTCAGCAGGCTCCGGATCTTGCGCCCAGCGATCCCGCGGAGCGTGACCCCCATCATGTCCCGCTCACCTCCTCCATCGCCTCGAGGATCTCGTGCGAGGACGAGCGGCCGATGTCCTTGACGATGAGCCCGTCCGCGAGGAAGAGGACGCGGTCGGCGATCTCGGCCGCATGCGCGTCGTGGGTGACCATGACCGTCGTCTGGCCGAGGGCCGTCACCGAGTCGCGGAGCAGCTCGAGGATCTCCCCGCCCGTCTTCGAGTCGAGGTTGCCGGTCGGCTCGTCGGCGAACATGACGGTCGGCTTCGAGACGAGGCCCGCGCGATGGCGACGCGCTGCTGCTGACCGCCCGAGAGCTCGGACGGCCGGTGCGTGAGGCGCTCGGAGAGGCCGACCTTGGTGGTCAGCTCGCCGACCCATTCGCGGTCGGGCTTCTCGCCGGCGAGCTTGAGCGGGAGGACGACGTTCTCCTCCGCCGTCAGCATCGGCAGGAGGTTGAAGAACTGGAAGATGAAGCCGATGTGCTCGCGTCGGAGCCTGGTCAGCTCCGAGTCGCCCAGGCCGCGTGATGTCGGTGCCGGCGACGGTGACCTGACCCTCGCTCGGGCGGTCGAGCCCCGCGAGGATGTGCATCAACGTCGACTTGCCCGAGCCCGACGGGCCCATCACCGCGGTGAGCTTCCCGCTTTCGACGTCGAGCGAGACGCCGCGGAGCGCATTCACGCAGAGGTCGCCGTCATCGCCGTAGCGGCGCGTGACGTCCCGGGCGGTGACCAGCGCGCCCGCCCCGTTCTCCCGCCGCTCGTCCTGGCGCTGCTCGTCCTGGATCAGAACCGATCTCATCTCGCGTCCCTTCTCTCGCAGGCGCTCGTGCGACGTTTACGGTCGCTCCGTACGAATCTCGCAGCGCGAGAGGCGGCACAACAGCCGGGAAACCAGTCGCTTCGAGGTGCGGGTTTCTGGTGTCTTGGCGAGACGGGCGCCGGGCGGGTTGGAACCGACGCGGTCGCAGGAGTATCCTCGTCTTCGAGGCGCCTCCTTTCATCCGTGCCCGCGCCGACCGATCCTTGCGGTCGCGCCTGAGAGGTTCCGTCCGGTTACGACGGCAACCGCAGGTCGAAGGGAGCGACGGAGATGGCAACGTTTGCGGCGGCGCAGGCCGCCGAGATCGACTTTCCCCGCTCGCCCAGACGTGCCGTGCTGTGGGCGATTGCCCTCATGGGCTGTGCGGCAGCCGCGGGCGCCTTCACCCTCGCGCTGACGAGCGAGGCCGTGCGCGGCGAGCTGGGCGAGCCCCTGGTGATCGCATTTCTCGGCAACTGGATCACCGTCTCGTACGTTCTCTGCGGACTGCTCGCGTGGTCGCACAGGCCGGCCAGCCGTTTCGGTCCGCTGATGATCACGGCGGGGCTCGTCAACTTCGTCGTGACCCTCTCGTGGACGACCAGTGACCTCACGTTCACGGTCGGGCAGGCGCTCGACATGGTGCCGCCGGTGCTCTTCCTGCACGTCTTCCTCGCATACCCGTCCGGCCGGCTGCGGAGCCGGTTCGAGCGGGCGCTGATCGGGTTCGCGTACGCGACCGCGATCGGGCTTCAGCTTGCCCGGATGGCGTTCGGCGGCTTCGGCCCCGACAACCTGCTCGAGCTTGCCCCCAATCCCGAGGCCGGTGTTGCAACGGTGCGTTTCCAGCTTCTGGCCGTCAGCGCGTCATGCCTCGCCGGAGTCGGGATCCTCGTTGCCCGCAGGCTCCGCACGGGGCGTCCGCTCCGCCGCTCGTTCGCCCTGCTCGTCGATGCGTTCGCCCTCGGGCTGATCATGGTCGCGGCGCTCTTCCTCTCCATCGTCCTCGAGGGACCCGCGACGCAGGAGCTTCGCTGGGCGACGTTCGCGGCGCTCGGGCTCGCGCCGCTGGTCTTCCTCGTCGGGCTCCTGCATGACCGCCTTGCCCGCTCGTCAGTCGCCGAGCTCGTGCTCGAGCTGCGCACCGACCCTGCGCCGACCGAGCTCCGTGACGCGCTCGCACATTCGCTTCGCGACCCGTCCTTGACACTCGCGTACTGGGTGCCCGACTTCGGGAGCTACGTCGATCTGGACGGGAAGGAAGTGCAGGCGCCGGAGGCGGATGATCGGAGAGCGACGACGCTGATCGACCGCGAGGGCACCCGCGTGGCCGCGCTGCTCCACGACCCCGCGCTCAATGACGAGCCCGAGCTGCTCGACGCGGTCACAGCAGCCGCGGGCATCTCGCTCGAGAACGCCCGACTGCACGCCGAGCTCCGGGCCCGGCTCGAGGAGCTCCGGGGCTCCCGCGCTCGCATCGTGGAAGCAGGCCAGTCAGAGCGAAAGCGACTCGAACGCAACCTGCACGACGGCGCGCAGCAGCGACTCATCGCCCTCTCACTCGACCTCGGTCGGTGGGAGGAGGCTCTGGGAGACGATTCCGAGGAGAGCGAGCGACTCGTTCGGGCGAGGCACGAGATCGCGACCTCCCTCGAGGAGCTCCGCGACGTCGCTCGCGGCCTCCATCCGGCCGTGGTGAGCGGGCACGGGCTGGAGGTCGCCCTCGAGCAACTCGTCGCGCGGGGCCCGGTGCCGGTGGGCCTCGACGTCGACGTAGGAGCCCGACTGCCCGAGCGCCTCGAGGTGGCCGCCTTCTACCTCGTCTCCGAGGGCCTGGCCAACATCGACAAGCACGCGCAGGCGACGTCGGCCACTGTCGAGGTGTCTCGTGGCGAGGGCTGCGTCGTCATCGAGATCGTCGACGACGGGATCGGGGGCGCCGACTCGGAGCTCGGGTCGGGACTGCGAGGGCTCGCGGATCGCGTCGAGGCGCTCGAGGGCCGGCTGCGGGTCTGGAGCCCGAAGGGCGGCGGCACGCGGCTGCGCGCGGAGATCCCATGCGCGTCGTGATCGCCGAGGACAGCGTTCTCCTTCGTGAGGGGCTCGAACGCTTGCTGAGCGAGAACGGGCTCGAGGTGGTCGGAAGCTCCGCCACCGCCGACGATCTGCTCCTGAAGGTGCGCAGCTACGCGCCCGACGTGGCGATCGTCGACATCCGCCTCCCGCCCACGCACAACGACGAGGGAATGCGCGCGGCGCTCGAGATCCGCGCCAATCATCCCGGCGTCGGTGTCCTCGTGCTGTCGCAATACGTCGAGCTGGGACTGGCGATGAAGCTGCTCGCCGAATCCGCCGAGGGCGCGGGGTACCTGCTGAAGGATCGCATCGCCGACGTCAAGGATTTCGTCGCGGCCGTGTGCCGCGTCGCGAACGGGGGATCCGCGATCGACCCGATCATCGTCTCGACGCTCCTTTCCAAGCGTCGAAGCGACGATCCGCTCGACGAGCTGACCCCGCGCGAGCGCGAGGTGCTCGAGCTGATGGCCGAGGGGCGCTCCAACCAGGGGATCGCGGACAAGCTCGTGATCACGCTTCGCGCCGTGGAGAAGTACGTCTCGAGCATCTTCGGCAAGCTCGGCCTGCCCTCGAGCGGCAGCGACTCGCGCCGTGTCCTCGCGGTGCTGCTCTACCTGCGCTCCTGAGGCGGCGCACCTGTCGCCGAGACACCAGAAACCCGTCCCCTGAAACGGCCAGTCACCCGCCTTCTGCGAGCGGCGTGCGGCTGCGACCGTGGAGGCTCGTGAACGGTGGGAGGAGCCGTTGCTTCGGACGGGAGGGCTCGTGCAGACCACAACTGATGCCCCGGTTTCGGACGCGCGCAGGATCTCGTCGCTGGACAGGCTGCGCGTCGCTCGGCTCTCCCTCGCGGACGCGGCGGTCGCGCAGGCCTGCCTGGCGCTCGTCGCGCTGCACCTGGTCGACGATGCGTTCCTCCAGCCGGAGCCGGGCATGTCGGCCGGCGACCACCTCGCGAGCCTGGTACCCGTCGCCCTGGTGGTGGGCGCCGCGCTCGTCTACGGTCGTCTCCGGCCCGGCGGCCGTGCAGCGCTGGCACTGGGCTTCGGCGTGTTCGGGATCGCCTGCGGGATCGAGGCGGTCTACTACACGCTCAACGGCGGCGCTTCCGGCGACGACTACAGCGGGTGGCTGTCGCTCTTCGCCGGCGTCGCGCTCGTCGGCATCGGGATCGTGACGCTGTGGCGGACACGGCGGACGGACGACAGCCGCCGGCGCCGCTACCTGAGGCGAACGCTGCTCGCGATCGCCGGTCTGCTCGTCGCGTCCCAGGTCATGTTCCCCGTCGTGATCGCGCGGGTCATGACGCACACGGCACGTGCGCACGTCCCGACGCCGAATCTCGGCGCCGCTCACGAGGACGTGGCGTTCACGACGTCCGACGGCCTTCGGCTCGAAGGGTGGTTCGTGCCTTCGCGGAACGGTGCGACGGTGATCGCCTTCCCCGGTCGTTCGGGCCCGCAGAAGCAGGCACGCATGCTCGTGCGAAACGGGTACGGAGTGCTGCTCTTCGACCGTCGCGGCGAGGGAGCGAGCGACGGCGACCCGAACATCTTCGGCTGGGGTGGCGATCGCGACCTTCACGCCGCCGCCGCCTATCTCCGCTCTCGCGGCGACGTCGACCCTGCGCGGATCGGCGCGATCGGGCTCTCCGTCGGAGGCGAGATGCTGATCCATGCGGCCGCCCACTCGGATGCGTTCGGTGCGATCGTCTCCGAAGGGGCGAGCGGGCAGTCGCTGCGCGACGAACTGGGGAACCCGGGCCTGTCGGACCGGCTTCTGGAGCTCCCGACGCAGGTGGTTCTCACGGGCGCGTTGATGGCCTTCACGAACGAGGTGCCGCCGCCGAGCCTGAACAGCGAGGTCGCCAGGATCGCGCCTACGCCCGTGTTCTTCGTCTACGGCGAGGAGGCGCAGGGCGGGACGGAAACCGTCCCGAACAACGGCTTCCATGCGGCAGCGCGGGAGCCGAAGCAGATCTGGGAGGTCCCGAACGGCCAGCACGTCGCCGGCATCACGACGCAGCCCAAGGAGTACGAGCGGCGCGTGATCGGGTTCTTCGACGACGCCCTCCTCGAGCGCGAATGAGCGTTCCAGCATGCGTGGAATCGCTACCCACTCACGCGAGTGCTGCAGCTCGGCAGGAGCATCCGTGTCAGATTCGTGTCAGATCACGTAGGCGAACAGGTCGTGGCGACGAAGCGGCGATCCCGGTTGCGCTGGCGTTCGGAAGCAGCTCCCCTTGCTCCGAGGCGCCTGGAACGGCGGACGATTAGCGGCTAGAGGACCGTGGCTGCGACGCGGTCGGCCAGCGCTTTTTGGATCTTGCGCTGAATGGTTGGTGAAGTCTTGAGCAGCTCCGCGAAGCCTTTGCTGGTCACCCGAAGTACGGTCACGGGCGACGTCGTGCGGATGGTGGCTGTTCGTGGTGCGTTCGTCAGAAGCGCGATCTCACCTGCGAAGTCGCCCGGCCCAAGTGTCGATACTCGCCGGTTGCCCTTGCGAACTTCCGCCGTTCCTTCTGCGAGTACGAAGAAGTCGCGACCCGGTGCGCCCTGGCGAATCAGAACCTTCCCTTCTGGCTCCTCCAGCTGCTGCATGATCCCCGCCACCCGGGTCAGCTCCGGGAGGGAACAGGCCTGAAACAACGGGACCTGTGAGATCAGCCGCACTTTCGCGTCGCGACGGAAGATCACGAGGTTGGAGTCTAGGGCGTCTTCGCCGCGGGTGGAAGTTCACCGCGGTCGATCGAGTTGACAATCGTGCGCACGCGCGAGCCTCGGCCGATCGAGGTATCCCACCCTTCGCAATTGTCACGATGATGGGGACTCTGGTCGGTGGCGCCACTCGGCCACCACCGCCCCCCGTCACGTCGGTGCGAGCCGGCCCGCTTCCCCCGGCTTCACGATGCCGCGCTCGTAGGCGAAGACAACGGCGTGGACGCGATCGCGAACGGCGGGCTTCTGGAAGACGCGGTTCACGTGCGTCTTGACCGTTTCCTCGCTGACGACGAAGCGGGCGGCGGTCTCGGCGTTCGAGAGACCATGCGCGATCAGGACGACCACCTCTCGCTCGCGATCGGTCAGCTCCGACAGCTCCGGGGCATCGCAACGGGGCGCGGCCGCCGGACGAACTCCTCGACGAGGCGGCGGGTGATCGTCGGCGCGAGGAGCGCATCGCCTGCGGCGACGACATGGACGACCTCGACCAGCCAGCCGGTGGGGCGCTCTTCAGGACGAAGCCGCTCGCGCCGGCCCGCATCGCGTCGCCCTCAGGCGCGCAGCCAGACGGCATGATCAACCCCATGGAGCGGGACCATGCAAGCCGAGCCGTTCGACACCCCGTCTCCGTGTGACCGCGCCGCGGCTCAGCGTCACACGAGCGCAGATCCTTGCGTTCCGACGGAACGTCGGGGCGCTCGATCGGCGGCTGCCGCACGGGCGACGCTCGTTGCGGCTCGCGGCGTGGGCGGGCCTTCAGGACAGCATGCCGAGGGCGGCGCTTATGTCGATCCACGCGCGCATGGAGGGGGCGACGCCGTCGACCTGGGAGGATCCGTCGCTCGTCCAGGTGTGGGGACCGCGCTACAACGTGTACGTCGTCGCGGCGCACGACCTCCCGGTGTTCACGCTCGCAAGGTTGCCCGACGGCGGCAGGACACGCCGGAAGGCGGAGGACCTCGCCGATCGCCTGCACGTGCTCCTCGGCGGGGCGCGCATGAGATACGACGACGCCGGGCAGGCGCTCGGCGTCCACGGAAATGCCCTCCGCTACGCCGCCCTGACCGGCACGCTGGCGATCCGATGGGAAGGCGCGCGGCGACCCGTCGTCTGGACGGTGCCTCCGCCCGAGCTCGATCGTCGGCAGGCGACACTCGAGCTGGCGCGCCGCTTCCTGCACATCTTCGGCCCGGCGACGCCGCGCGGGTTCGCCAAGTGGGCAGGGATCGGTGTCCGAAGCGCCGTCGAGGCGTTCGACGATCTCGCAGGTGAGCTGCTCCCCGTACGGACTCCAACCGGTGACGCCTGGATCCTCGGTCGGGACGAAGCCGCGATCCGCGAGCCCGAAGCGTCCACGGCCCTCGCCCGGCTCCTCCCGAGCGGCGACGCCTACACCCTGGGCGTCACGAGCGAGGATCGCGCGCTCCTGGTGCCGGACGCCGGCCGTCAACGCGAGCTCTGGACACCGCGCGTCTGGCCGGGGGCGCTCCTCGTCGAAGGCAGGATCGTCGGAACGTGGCGGCGCGCCCAGGCGAAAATGACGATACAGACCTGGCAACGCCTCTCGCCCGCGGCCCGCGAGATGGTGGTTGCCGAGGCCGAGTCGTTGCCGCTGCCCGACACAGCGGGGCGGATGGCCGTCGAATGGGACTGACGCGGCCACGAGCGGTGCAGGCGACCACGTGACGAGCCGCGACGCCTCGCCGGTCGAGCTCACGACGCTCACCGACGGCGGCCAGCCCGCGGGGCGCGTCGCGGCCGAGATCGCCACGTTCGTCAACGCCGCCCGCGAGAGCCTCGAGCTGGCGCTGTACGACGTCCGCCTCGAGACGGAGGCCGGAGCACTCGTCCTCGCGTCGCTGCTCGCCGCGCAGCAGCGTGGCGTCCGCGTGCGGCTCCTCTACAACGTCGACCATCCCGGGCCGATCCCCGTGCCGCCGCCTCCAGAGACGCGGCCCGAGGCCATCGAGGCGCTGCCCGTCGAGACGCGCGGGATCGCGGGGATCCCCGACCTGATGCACCACAAGTTCTGCGTGCGCGACGGCCGCGACGTGTGGACCGGGTCGATGAACTGGACCGAGGACTCGTGGACGCGGCAGGAGAACGTCGTCGTCCGCGTGCTCGGCGCAGAGCGGCTCGCGCTCGCGTTCGGGCTCGCGTTCGACGAGCTCTGGGAGCATGGCAGGGTCGAGGGCACCGGCACCGTCGAGCCCCGACCGGTCCAGCTCGGCGGCGGCATCGCGATCCGTCCCTGGTTCACGCCGGGTCACGGCGACGCGCTCTCGCACCGGGTCGCGAAGCACCTCGGACGCGCTCGCAGACGGATCCGCATCGCGTCGCCGGTGCTGACCGCGGGCCCGATCCTGGGCACGCTCGTCGAGGTCGTCAACGAGCGCCGTTGTGACGTCGCGGGCGTCGTCGACGACACGCAGTCGGACGACGTCTTCCGCCAGTGGGCGCGGAACGGCGTCAGCGCCTGGAAGGTCCCCCTCCTCGACACGATCGTCACCGTGGGGGCGTTCTCCGGGAAGCCGTCGACGCCGTGGTCTCCGGGCGCTGTCCAGGACTTCATGCACGCGAAGGTCGTTGTGGCAGACGATGTGTCGTTCGTCGGCTCCTTCAACTTCTCGCGCTCGGGAGAGCGGAACGCGGAAAACGTCCTCGAGATCGAGGATTCCGCGACGGCCGACGCCCTGGCCGCCTACGTCGACGACGTCCGGAACCGATACCCGCTCGCGACGCCGCCCACAGACCGCGTGCACGCGGAGCAGGCAGGCCTCCGGCCCGCGAGGGAGAATCCAGGCGCATGAGCACCCAAGCATCCACCACCGGCCCTCTCGGGCAGCCGCGCGGGATCGGCTTCGCGATCCTCATGGCGATCGTCACTCTCGGGATCTACACCCTGTACTGGGTCTTCAAGACGCAGGAGGAGGTCAAGGAGCACTCGAGCATCGGCGTCGGCGGCGTTCTCGGGCTCGTGATCTACATTCTCGTGTCGCCGATCACCTGGTTCCTGATCCCGTCCGACGTCGGAAAGATGTACAAGGCGGATGGCCGCGTGGCGCCGTTCACAGGCTGGACAGGCCTCTGGCTGCTGCTGCCGATCGTCGGCATGTTCGTCTGGTTCATCAAGATCCAGGGCGCACTGAACCGGTACTGGGAGAGCAAGACCGGGACGGCCGTCGTCTAGGCGGTCCTGCTCTGCCGGATCGCTTCGGCGTCTGCTCGGGCCTCCGGCCCGAGCCGGCCGGCGTGGATGACGCGGACGAGGCAGCGCGCCGCTCTCCCGGTGTCGCGAGCCCCACAGCCTCGAACCGGCACAGTCTCGGCGCGAAGACGTCACCCATCCGTCACGGTTCTCTCGATAGCGTGACGTCAGGGCACCGGGGGTGCCCCTGGGGGTGGTTGTCGTGGCCGGTGTGCGCGGCCGCGGGGACGGCGGACACGTCCGCCGGCGCCTGGCTCCCGGCCGCCGCTCGGTGGTGCGACCGTTACTTGCGCGACTGAAGTAACGTTGCTATACGTATTGAAGCGTTAGCCATCGTGAGCGGTCGAGGGATCTGGCCCGACGACACCGCCGCAACCGGGGCTCCGGCCCGTCAGGTGCGACATCCAACCGTGAGCCGTCCCCCCGGAACGGCAAGCGGGTAGATGGCAACCGCGACGCGACCGCCCGACCGGCGCTCGCACCCGTTGCACCTCCGGGACGACCGAGACGGCGACCGAGAGGAGCGAGCGGAGTGGCAGGCACGGCCCCCGGCCGCGGAACGACCGCCGAACCGCCCACGCTGGAGCTCGTCCTCAAGCGGAACGGCGTCGAGCGGCTCAAGCGCGAGAAGAGCCCCCTCGGGATGCTCGACGAGCTCCCCGCCCTGATCGCCGCGGGGTACGCCGACGTGCCCGAGGAGGACATCGTCCGGCTCAAGTGGTGGGGCCTCTACCACGACAAGCCGAAGGTCGGCACCTTCATGCTCCGCATCAAGCTCGCGGCGGGACGCCTCACGCCGGCGCAGCTTCGCGCGATCGGCCAGCTCTCGATCGACCACGGCAAGGGCGAGGCGGAGCTGACGACGCGCCAGAACGTCCAGCTCCACTACCTCCGGC
This sequence comes from uncultured Actinomycetes bacterium, assembly GCA_963814565.1. Lineage (GTDB taxonomy): Bacteria > Actinomycetota > Thermoleophilia > Gaiellales > Gaiellaceae > Gaiella. The sequence goes on along the minus strand of CAWFDO010000015.1, from coordinate 269,762 downwards.
TGGCGGAGCTCCCCGACGTCTTCGAGAAGCTCCATGCGGCGGAGTTGACCAGCCTCGGCGGCTGCGGCGACGCCGTGCGGGCGATCACCGGCTGCCCCGTTGCCGGCATCGCGCACGACGAGCTCTTCGACGCGACGCCCGTCGTCGAGGAGGCGCACGCCTTCTTCACCGGGCATCCGGACTACGTCGACCTTCCTCGCAAGCACAAGATCGCGATCGGTGCCTGCGCCGACCGTTGCTTCGCGCCGGAGATCAACTGCATCTCGCTCGTCGGCGTCCTTCGCGACGGCGAGCCCGGGTTCGGCGTGCTCGTCGGCGGGGGCCTCTCGTCCGTGCCCCGCATCGCGCGTGACCTCGGCGTCTTCGTCCGACCGGACGAGGCGATCCCCGTGCTGCGCGCGCTCCTCGACGCGTGGCGCGAGGATCTCCGCTACCGCGTCTCGCGCGTCAAGTCGCGGATGAAGTTCATGGTCGACGACCTCGGGCCCGAGGGGATGCGCGCCGAGGTCGAGCGGCGCCTCGGATATGCGCTCCCCGACTTCCCGCTCCCGCCGCTCGACGGGCAGTTCGCCGACCACGTCGGCGTGCAGTCCCAGAAGCAGGAGGGGCTGACGGCGATCGGCATCCCCGTCCACCTCGGGCTCGTCTCCGGCGAGCAGCTGCTCGCGATCGGCGGTCTCCTCGAGGAGCTCGGCGGCGACGCCCGCGTGACCCGGCAGCAGAACCTCGTGCTCGCGAACGTCCCCGACGCGGCCGTCGAGGCAACCGTGTCCCGCCTGCACGCGCTCGGGCTGCCGCTCGACACGAACCCGATCCGCGGCGGGTCGATCGCCTGCACCGGCGAGCCGCACTGCAACTACTCCGTGACCGAGACGAAGACCCGGCTCGCGTCGCTCGTGGATGCGCTCGAGGCGCGCTTCGGCGACGACGTCGCGCCGCTCCGCCTGCACCTCGACGGGTGCCCGCACGCCTGCGCGCAGCACTGGGTCGGCGATCTCGGCTTCCAGGGGACCACCGCGCGCGACGAGGAGGGGAAGCGCCAGCAGGCCTTCGACGTCTACCTCCGGGGCGCGCTCGGCCCGCGGGCCGCGATCGGACGCCCCGTGTTCCGCCGCGTCCCGACGCAGGACCTCGACGAGCTCGTCGGGCGCCTGGTGTCCGGCTGGCTCGAGCGGCGGCTGGACGAGGAGGACTTCCGGTCGTTCTGCGACCGGGTCGACGACGAGGAGCTGGGCGAGCTCGCAGGCCGTGAGCCCGCGAAGGCCCGGGCTGCGAGAGAGGAGGCTGCATGAGCACGGTCGAGCTACTGGACGATTTCGAGGCGGGCGAGCTGTCGGTCGAGTTCGAGGGGCGCGAGCCGTGGGAGCTCCTCGAGTGGGCGCTCGAGCAGTACGGCGACGGCCTGGCCCTCTCGACGGCCTTCCAGGAGGGGGACGTCGCGCTCATCGACATGGCGTACCGCATCGACCCCGCGGTACGGGTCTTCTCGATCGACACCGGCCGGCTGCCGCAGGAGACGTTCGACCTCATCGAGGCGCTCCGCGAGCGATACCCCGGGCTCCGGCTCGAGCTCCTCTCGCCGGAGGCCGAGCAGGTCCAGCGGCTCGTCGACCGCAACGGGCCGAACCTCTTCCGCCAGTCCGTCGAGCTGCGGCTCCTCTGCTGCAACGTCCGCAAGGTGCAGCCGCTCAACCGAGCGCTCGCCGGCCTCGACGCGTGGGTGACCGGCCTCCGCCGGGACCAGTGGGCCTCCCGGTCGGACATCCGCAAGGTGGAGATCGACCACGACCACGACGCGATCGTGAAGCTGAACCCGCTTGCGGAGTGGACCGAGGAGGAGGTCTGGGACTACCTCCGCGAGAACGACGTGCCCGTCCACGGGCTCTATGCGAAGGGCTACACGTCGATCGGCTGCTCGCCCTGCACCCGCCCGATCGCGGCCGGCGAGCCGACGCGTGCGGGCCGGTGGTGGTGGGAGTCCGACGCGCCGAAGGAGTGCGGCATGCACTGCGCGATCGAGACCGGCGGCTTCGAGCACGAGCTCCACGCGATCCTCGGCGACAAGGCACAGACGTGACCGCGCTCGCACTCAGAGGCGAAGAGCGTGAGGTCGCGCTCGCGGAGGTCGATGCCGTGCGTGCGGCCGTCCAGGACGACGGCTACCGCGAGCGGCTGGACGCACTCCGCGAGTCGATCGAGGACGAGGGCGCCGTCGCGCCCGACGAGATCGCCGAGCTCGAGCGGCTGGTGACGATCGCCCTGCAGTCGGGTCGGATCCGCGCGCTCTACGGCCCCGGCGGCGAGCAGGCCCTGCTCCGGCTGTACCGCAAGCTCCCCGGCGGCGTGGAGCTTGCGCAGAGCGCGGCGGCGGTCGGCGAGGCGCTGTCCGGGCTCCAGGGCCGCACGCTGGAGACTGTCGCGCTGACCGCCGTCGGCCCCGGCGCGTTCAGCCTCACCGTCGCCGCCGGCGGCGTCCAGCTGAAGGTGCACCTCGACCGCCAGGGCGCGCGCCTCGCAAGCGTGGAGGCATGACGGGCGTGCCCGACGAGAAGCGCTACTACATGGCGTGCCTCGACCTCGAGGGCCGAGACGTGCTCGTCGTCGGCGGCGGCCCCGTCGCCCTCGAGAAGGTCGAGGGGCTGCTCACGTGTGGCGCCCGCATCACGGTCGTCGCCCCGGAGGTCGCCCCGGAGCTGGAGCGTGCCGACATTGCGCTTCGACGTCGCGCCTACCGCGCCGCCGACCTCGAGGGCCACTTCCTCGTCGTCGCGGCCACCTCGACGACGTCGGTCAACCGTCGGGTGTTCGCCGATGCAGAGGCGCGCGGGATGCTGTGCAACGTCGTCGACGTCCCCGAGCTCTGCAGCTTCATCCTTCCCGCCGTGCACCGCATCGACCCGATCGCGGTCGCGATCTCGACCGGGGGCGCCTCCCCCGCCCTCGCGCAACGATTGCGCGACGACATCGCCACCGTCGTCCGCCCCGAGCATGCGACGCTGGCGCGGCGCCTGCGCGACCTGCGCCCCTGGGCGAAGGAGACGTTCGCGACGTACGAGGAGCGGCGCGACTACTTCCAGCAGCTCGTCGAGGCGGAGCTGCGATGAGCGTGACGCTCGTCGGCGCCGGGCCGGGCGACCCGGGCCTGATCACCGTCCGCGGCCTCGAGCGCCTCCGCGCGTGCGACGCCGTCGTCTACGACCGGCTCGTCTCGGAGGAGCTCGTCGACGAGGCGCCGGGCGACGCGCTCCGCATCTGCCGGGACGGCCTCACGCAGGAGCAGGTCGACCGGCTGCTCGTCGAGCTCGGGCGCGACCTCGACGTCGTGCGCCTCAAGGGCGGCGACCCGTTCGTGTTCGGCCGGGGGAGCGAGGAGCTCGAGGCGCTCCGCGACGCGGGCATCGACTACGACGTCGTGCCGGGGATCTCGTCGATCGCCGCGGTTCCCGCCGCCGCCTGGATCCCCGTCACGCACCGCGGCCTCGCCGATCGCGTCACGATCGCGACGGCGCACTCCGCGGACGGCTCCGAGCCGGACTACGACGCGCTCGCAGCGACGGGCGGCACGCTCGTGCTGTTCATGGGGCTCGCGCGACTGCCGGCGCTCGCCGCCGGGCTCGTCGCGGCCGGACTGCCGGCCGACACCCCCGCGGCCGTCGTCTCCCGCGGCACGCTCCCGGAGCAGGAAGTCGTCACCGGTCCGCTCGCCGAGCTGCCGACCCTCGCCGCCGATCTACCGGGCCCGGCGCTCGTCGTCGTCGGCGAGGTGGTCGGCCTCGCGGCGTCTCTCGCTCCGCTCGCGACGCTCAGCGCGTAGAACTGGAGCCCATGGCCCACTCCACCGCGGTCGAGCCGCTGCGCGCAGACGTCCACCTGCTCGGCGACCTGCTCGGGCAGGTGCTCGTCGAACAGGAGAGCGACGCCTTCCTCGCCCTCGAGGAGCGGATCCGCACGCTCGCCCGCAGCGCCCGAGCGGGGGGCGACCACGGGGAGCTCGGCGAGGCGGTCGCGGGCCTCGACGTAGCGACGAAGGGTCGGGTGCTCGCCGCCTTCTCCCTCTTCTTCCAGCTCGCGAACATCGCCGAGCAGCACCACCGCGTCCGCCGGCGTCGCGACTACGAGCGCGAGGGCGCGGTCGCGCGCGAGTCGATCGCCGACGCGGTCCGGCAGCTCGCTTCCGCGGGGGCGACCGGCGACGCGCTGGCCGACGCCGCCCGCAGCCTCCACGTCGAGCCCGTGCTCACGGCACACCCGACCGAAGCGGCCCGGCGGACGGTCCTCGCCGCGCACCAGCGCATCGCCCGCCGCCTACGCGCGCTCGACGACCCGTGGCTGACCCCGCTTCGCCGCGAGCGCGTCGTCGCCGGGCTCCATGCCGAGATCACGGCCCTCTGGCAGACCGATCCCGTCCGCACGACCCGTCCGCGTGTCGTCGACGAGATCCGCGCCGGATTGTGGTTCTTCGAGACGTCGCTCTGGCAAGCCGTGCCCGCCGTCGTCCGCGCGCTGCGCCACGAGATCCCCGAAGCGCCTGCACCGCTCCGCTTCGGCACCTGGATCGGCGGCGACATGGACGGCAATCCCTCGACCGGTGCCGAGACGGTGCGCGAGGCGGTCGAGCGCGCGCGTGAGCTCGCGCGGGAGCTGCTGATGCGCGACGTCCGCGCCCTCGCGGTCGCCTGGGGCATGTCGACGGAGGTCGCCGGCCCCGTCCCCGAGCTCGGGACGGACGCGGACGAGCCGTACAGGACGTTCCTCACGGGGGTCTGGGAGCGTCTCCGCGCCGACGGCTACCGGACGGGCGCCGAGCTCGCGGCCGACCTCGAGCAGGTCGACGGAGCCCTGCGGGCGCATCGCGCCGGGGCGATCGCCGACGGAGCGCTGGCGGACCTGCGCACCCGCGTCGAGGTCTTCGGCCTCCACCTCGCGTCGCTCGACCTCCGCGCCCACGTCGGCGAGGTTCGCGACCGCGGACCGCGCCTCGTCCAGGCGCTCGAGGCGGCAGCTGCGGCGCAGTCGCGCTTCGGCGATCAGGCAGTCGGCCGGCTCGTCCTCTCCATGACCTCCGCGGCGGAGGACGTCCTCGCCGCGGAGCGCCTCGTGGCGGAGGCGGGCTGCCGGCTGCGGGTCGTGCCGCTCCTCGAGACGATCGAAGACCTCCGCGGCGCCCCCACGCTCGTCGCGGAGCTCCTCGACGCGAGCCCGCGAGACGCGCTCGAGGTGATGGTCGGGTACTCCGACTCGGGGAAGGACGGCGGCGCGCTCGCCGCCCAGTGGGAGATCTACGCCGCGCAGGAGACGCTCGTCGCCCTCGCCGGGGAGCGCGGGCTCGCGCTGACGTTCTTCCACGGCCGCGGCGGCAGCACCGGCCGCGGCGGAGGGCCGACGCACTCGTCGATCCTCGCGCAGCCCGCAGGCGCGGTCGCGGGAAGGCTCCGCCTGACCGAGCAGGGCGAGACGATCTCGTTCAAGTACGGGTTGCACGGACTCGCCGAGCGGAACCTCGAGGCGGCCGTCGCCGCGACGCTGCTCACGACGTCCCCCGGCGCTGCGGCGCTGGCGGCGCCCGACCCGGCCGCTCGCGAGCTGATGGAGTCGCTCGCCGACACCTCGCGACGCGCGTACCGCGCGCTCGTCTGGGAGGACGACGACCTGCCCGCGTTCTTCCGATCCTTCACGCCGGTCGACGAGCTGGCGCTGCTCTCGATCGGGTCTCGCCCCGCCTCGCGGCCAGACGCGCCTGCGCGAGACGAGCTCGCCGCGCTGCGGGCGATCCCGTGGGTCTTCGCGTGGACGCAGAACCGCTGCCTCCTCCCCGCCTGGTACGGCTGCGGCACGGCTCTGGCCGCGGCGATCGCCGACGGGTCGCTCGACGAGCTCCGCCGCCGCTACCGCGACTGGCCGTTCTTCCGCACGTTCGTCGAGAACCTCGAGATGACGCTCGCCAAGTCGTCGATCGAGATCGCGCGCGGCTACCTGCGCCTCGTGCCGGCGAGCCCGGCGCGCGACCGGCTGTGGGCCGCGATCGAGGACGAGCACAGGCGGACCGTCGAGGCGGTCCTCGACCTCGTGGAGTCCCGCGACCTGCTCGATCGGCATCCCGTCGTCCAGCGCTCGATCCGCCTCCGCAACCCGTACGTCGACCCGATGAACGCGATCCAGGTCGAGCTGCTCGCCGCGCACCGGGCGGGCGACGAGAACGCGACCCGACCGCTGCTGCGCTCGATCGCGGGCATCGCCGCCGCGCTCCGGAACACCGGCTGACGGCGGTCACGCGTGCGCCGAGACTCCGGCGGCGTACTCGGCGACGGGGAGCGGGACGATCTCCTCGCACTCGGGGTCGTCGCACTCGCAGCGGAACTCGCGGGTGAACGTTTCCTCGTCGCCGGTCGCCCACGGACGGGCGAGGTAGCCCCGCGCCTGCTCCACGAGCGCGCCGTTCGCATACCGGACGAGAGAGCGCCGCTCCTCCTGCGTCTCCGCGCGCGGCCCTTCCGCGAGCGCGTCCCCGAGAAGCTCCTCGACGGCGGCCAGCGCCTCGTCCGGGCCGAGCGCCTCGTCGACGCGGACGATGTTGACGTCGTGCACCGCCGCTTGCCGCTCGACCTCCTCGATGACGAGCCAGCGGTATTCGACGAGATGTGCCATGCCGTGCGCCTCGTGGTAGGCGCGGTGACCCTCGAACGTCGGGATCAGCCAGACCGAGCGGTCGGCGCGGGCATGTCCCTGGGCGACGAGCTCGGGCAACACCGTCGAACCGTCGGCGACGATCAGCGGTGCCGACGGAAGCCGCCGCAGATCGTCCACGATCATGGGCCCACGCTCGAAGTCGAGATTGAGCGTCAGCAGCTCACGCGGGTCGTCGACCGCCGTCGTGAACCGCTCGTCGGGCGTCATGGCCTCCCAGCGGATCGCGCCCTGATGCCCCGCGCGAACGGCCGCATCGCGATGCTCCCAGGTGTGGGCGTCCGCCGAGTACCAGCGCAGGCCGTGCCTCCGCGCGAGCCTCGTCGCGAGCGTCGTCTTCCCGGCGCCGCTGGCGCCGCCGATCCACAGAACGTGCTCGAGCGTCGTCATGGCGGGCGACCATACGCCTTCCGGGCGGCCCTGCCAGGAAGTCGTCCCGGTTGTAGGATTCGAAGGAGAGGGGCCTGGCACGTGAGCAGCGCGAGGTAGAACTTCGCGATGGAGCTCCGCCGGATCGACTCCCTGCCACCGTACGTCTTCGCGACGATCCGCGACCTGACGCTGGAGCTCCGCCGCGCCGGCGAGGACGTCGTCGACCTCGGGTTCGGGAACCCGGACATCCCTTCCCCCGAGATCGCGGTCGCGAAGCTCCAGGAGGCGGCGGCCAAGCCGCACAACCACCGGTACTCGGCGTCGCGTGGGATCCCCAAGCTCCGGCTCGCGTGCTCCGACCTCTACCGGCGCCGGTTCGGCGTCGAGCTCGATCCGGAGACGCAGATCGTGACGACGATGGGAGCGAAGGAGGGGTTCGTCCATCTCATGTGGGTGCTGCTCGAGCCCGGCGACGCGGCGCTCGTCCCGTCGCCCAGCTACCCGATCCACATCCACGGGCCGATGCTCGCGGGGGCGAGCGTCTTCCAGGTGCCGATGGGGCCCGACGAGGACCTCTTCGCGAACCTCGAGGACGCGTGGGAGCGCGCGCGGCCGCGACCGCGCGTGATCGTCCTCTCGTTCCCGCACAACCCGACGACGGCGACCGTCGACCTCGAGACCATGTCGCGCGTGGTCGCGTTCGCGCGCGAGCACGATGTCGTCGTCGTGCACGACTTCGCCTACGCCGACCTCGCGTTCGACGGGTACGAGCCGCCCTCGATCCTCCAGGTGCCCGGCGCCGACGAGGTCGCCGTGGAGCTCTACACGCTGACGAAGTCGTTCTCGATGGCGGGCTGGCGGGTCGGCTTCCTGTGCGGCAACGCCCGCCTCGTCGGCGCGCTCGGGCGGCTCAAGTCGTGGCTCGACTACGGGACGTTCCAGCCGATCCAGATCGCGGCGATCACCGCGATGAACGAGGCGCCGGACACTCCCACCGAGGTCGCCGAGGTGTACCGGTCGCGCCGCGACGTGCTCTGCGACGGGCTGACGCGCGTCGGCTGGGAGGTGCCGCGGCCCCGGGCGACGATGTTCGCGTGGGCGCCGGTGCCGGAGCGGTTCGAGGAGCTCGGCTCGCTCGGCTTCGCCGAGCTCCTCGCCCGTGAGGGGCGAGTCGCGGTGTCACCCGGCGTCGGCTTCGGCCCGGGCGGCGAGAGCTTCGTCCGCTTCGCGCTCGTCGAGAACGAGCACCGGATCCGTCAGGCGGTGCGTGGAATCGGCGGCGTGCTGGCGGCGCGCGCCTAGCCGACGCCGGCGAGCAGGAAGGCGCGGCTCTCCTTCAGCATCTCGCGCGCGATAACGAGCCGCTGCACCTCCTGGGTGCCCTCGTAGATCTGCGTGATCTTCGCGTCGCGCATGAAGCGCTCGACCGGGTACTCCTTGACGTACCCGTACCCGCCGAGGATCTGGACCGCCTCCGTGGTGACCTCCATCGCGACGTCGCCGCAGATGAGCTTCGCCATCGCCGAGGCCTTCGTCAGCTCACCCTCGGGAACGCCTGCGTCGGCCATCTGCCCGAAGCGATAGAGCACGCCGCGCGCCGCCTCGGTGGCCGTCTCCATGTCGGCGAGCTTCGCCGCGATCAGCTGGTGCTCGGCGATCGGCTTCCCCATCGTCTCGCGCGTCCGCGCGTACTCGAGGGCGTAGTCCGTCGCGCCCTGCGCGATCCCGAGCGCCTGGGCGGCCACGCCGGGCCGCGAGCGGTCGAGGATCCTCATCGCGAGCGTGAACCCTGCCCCTTCCGCGCCGAGGCGGTTCGCCTCGGGGATCCGGCAGCCGTCGAAGACGAGCTCGCCCGTCGTCGACCCCGCGATCCCCATCTTCTCCTCGAGCCGCGACACCTCGAAGCCCGGCGTCCCGTCCTCGACCAGGAAGGCCGAGATCCCGCTGTGGCCGGCCTCGGGCTCGGTCTTCGCGAACACCGTGTAGAGGCCGGCGACGCCCGCGTTCGTGATGAAGCGCTTCGAGCCGTCGAGTACGTACTCGCCGTCGTCCCGCCGCGCGGTCGTGCGCATGGCGGCGGAGTCGGAGCCCGACCCGGCCTCGGTCAGCGCGTACGCGCACAGGACCTCGCCCGACGCGAGACGCGGCAGCCACTCTCTTCGCTGCTCCTCCGTCCCGCCGAGCTTGAGCCCGAGCGAGCCGAGCTCCTGCACGGCGAGGATCAGCCCGCTCGTGGCGCAGACCTTCGAGACCTCTTCGATCGCGATCAGCGAGAGCAGGGTCCCCGTGCCCGTTCCCCCGTGCTCCTCGTCGTAGAGGAGGCCGAAGATCCCCTGGTCGCGGTAGAGCTCGACGACGTCCCACGGAAACTCATGCGTCGCGTCGATCTCCGCCGCGCGCGGCGCGATGCGCTCGCGCGCGAGCGTGCGGACGAGCTCCCGGAGCTCGCGTTGCTCGTCGCTCAGGACGTCCCAGGGCATGCGGGCGCGTGGAGGCGGATCAGCTCGCGGTCAACTCGGCCGGGACGAACTTGCTCACCTCGACGACCTCGTCTGCGGGCACGTTCGCCCTGCGCGCCGCCTCGACGATCGCGTCGGGTGAGGGTGCCTCGTAGAGGCAGTAGGTGCGCAACTTGTCCGCCGAGATGAACGAGAAGAGCCAGCTCACGCCCTCGTCCGCGTTGATCGCGTCGATGAGGCGCACGTCGTCACCCGAGAGCTCGAGCTGCTCGGCAAACCTTCGCTCGATCACGTAGAGAGGCATGCGCGAATGGTACTCGTCAGTCGGGGACGAGCCCGCGGCGCAGGGCATAACCGGCGGCCTCGGTGCGGTTCGCGCACTGCGTCTTGCGCAGGATCGAGCGGACGTGGTTCGCGGCCGTGTGCTCGGAGATGTGGAGCAGACGTCCGATCTCGCGGTTCGACCGACCGCGGGCGAGCTCGGCGAGGATGTCCGCCTCGCGCGCCGTCAGCCCGTCCGGCAACGGATCCTCCACCACGTCGGCGGCGCCGAGCTCGGTGGCACGCCGGACGAGAGTCGGGAGCCCGATCTCGCGGCCCAGCCTGAGTGCCAGCGCGAGGTGCGCGTTGGCCACGTCGCCGTCCGCGGGCTCGCCGCGGGCGAGCAGCATCCGGGCGTACCAGTACGCCGTGTGCGCGAGCCAGGTCCTCGCGCCGAGCCGGGTGTTGAGCGCAAGCGCCGAGCGGAAGTGCTCCTCAGCGCGGTCCCAGTCCTCGAGAACGGTGGCCGTCATGCCGAGGTACCTGTCCATCGCCCCGTAGCACCCGACGAGGTGGCCGATCATCACGTTCTCGCCTGCGTACGCCGAGAGCTCGGGATAGAGCACGGTGGCCGCGTCGCGATCGTCGAGCCCGGCGCATGCGTCGGCGAGGTAGACGAGCGAGGCGACCCAGAGCGACGAGCGCAGCGCACCGAGACCGTCTGCGAGCACGTTCCGGAGCTCGGCGCGCGCCTCGTCGGCCATCCCCAACTCGGCGAGCAGCACCGTCAGCCCGGGACGCCAGGCGCCGTCCCGTGAGACCGAGTCCAGGAGCCGCACGGCGGGCGCCAGTTCGGCGAGCCTGCCCTGCTCCCGGCGGATGCCGAACATCTGGATCCCGTAGGTCCCCGACGCGTCGCGTCCCGTGAGGAGCGAGCCCCATTCCTTCGAGCGAGTCGCGGCGGCTTCCGCAGCGTCGAGATGCCCGTCGCAGAGCGCGAGCGCGGCGGCGTAGTGCTCCGCGACGTGCAGGAGGAACGGCTCGTTCGCCTGGCGGACCATCACCAGGAGCTCCCGCAGCTGCTCACGGGCGGTGTCGTGATCGCAGAGCACGACCGACGACGGGACGAGCCATGAGAGCGCTTCGGCCTCGAGAGGAAGCTCGCCGAGCGCTGCGCCGAGCTGCCGCGCCTCGAGCAGCATGTCGTTGACCCTCTCCTTGTCGTCGCTTCCGCTCTGGGACCAGTACGCCTGCGCCAACGTCGCGGCGAGGCTGCGCTCGTCACCGCGCCGCCGCGACATCGCGATCGACGCGTCGCGCGCCTCCGCCGCAGGCATCCGGTCGCCCCTCAGATCGAGCGCGCGGGCGAGCCCGCCCAGCAGACGGGCCCGCAGCTCCGAGTCCTCGGGGCCGAATGCCGCGGCCGCCTCTTCGAGGAGCTCGACCGCCCCCGCGTCGTGGATCGCCGGGCGCCAGCACGTCTCCTCGTAGTCGATCGCGGCGCGGGCGAGGAGCTCGGCGTCCCCGAGCGACCGCGCGAGCTCCGCGACACGCTGGAACACGGCGATCGCGGCGTTGGCATCGCCGCCCCGGCGGGCCGCGTCCCCAAGACCGCTGAGGGCCTCCACACGCTCGCGGTCGTCGTGGATCCCGAGCTCGAGCGCCGTCCGGAAGCGAGCGGCGGCGTCCTCGAACGCGAGCGCCGACGCCGCCGACTCGGCCGCGAGCAGGTTGTACTCCACAGCCCGTTCCAGCCCACCGACTGCCGCGCCGGCCGCATAGTGGTGTGCGAGCGCCGCGAGGCGCGCACGGCCGTCGCCACGCGGGGGCCCGGCGCCGAGCGCCTCGGCGACGCGCAGGTGCAGCTCGGCCTTCCTCACTGCCGGCAGCCGGTCCGTGACCGCACGACGAACGAGCTCGTGGGCGAACCGGTACGTGACGGCGGCGCCGAGCTCCTCGACGAGAAGGCCGCTGCGGACGCCCTCGTCGAGGGCTTCGACCAGAGCGTCGGCGGCGACGACCTCCGCCCGGCGCAGGGTCTCGAGGTCGAGCTCCGCGCCCGCGACCGCGGCGAGCTCGAGCACGGTCCGCGTGTCGGACGAGTGCCGTGCGAGCCGGTGGCTGACGACCTCGCGCACGGTCGTTGGCGTCCCGAGCTCCGCGGCCGGCCGGACGAGGCGCACGCCGCCCGGGCCCGCCTCGATCGCGCCCGACTCGAGGAGCTCGCGCCAGAGCTCGGTGACGAGGAAGGCATTGCCACCGGTCAGCTCGCCGATCGCTCCGCGCAGCTCGTCGACCGGGTCGCTCCCGGCGGTGAGGCGAACGAACTCGCGGATGTCGGCGTCCGAGAGGCCGCCAAGCCGGATGCGGACGACGCCTTCGGTCCGAGAGACGTCGACGAGCGTGTCACCGAGCGCGGGCGAGATCTCGCCCGCCGTCTCGCGGTAGGTGGCGACGATCAGCATCCGCGCTCCCGCGCCGGCGCGCACGAGGTGACGCAACAGGAGGAGTGTCGGCGCGTCCGCCCAGTGGACGTCCTCGAGCACGAGGAGCACGGGCGCCCGGTGACCGACGGTCGTAAGGACGTCGGTCACCGCAGTGTGGAGGCGATGGCGCTGCGTGTCGACGTCGGCCGACTGGATGTCGACACCGTCGAGATCGTTCGTTCGTATCCCCGGCACGAGCAGGCGGAGCTCGGCTTCCCTCCCGCCGAGCGTCTCCTCCAGCTCGGCAGGCTCGAGGCCCTCGACAAGCTGCCCCAGCGCGTGCGTGAAAGGCCCGTACGGGGTGCTGACGACGTCGTCACAGTCGCCGTAGAGGACGAGCGCACCCTCTCCGGCGACCTCGTGGGCGAGCTCGCGCACGAGCCGGCTTTTTCCGGAGCCTGGCTCGCCCGCGACAAACGCGGCGCGCCGCCCCTCGCCCGTCGCACGCGGCAGGAGCGCACGTAGCGTCGCGAGCTCGCGCGCCCGTCCTGCGAACGCGTATGCGGGCGAGAGGCGTAGTGGCCCGGGGAGGTGGGCTCTCGATCGCATGATCAATTCTGATCATGCCCCACGCCGGGCCCCCGGGAAAGTCGGTCAAGGCCGGTCATGACAACCGGGACGCGCCGCCCTACGCTCGTCGACGACCCTGCGAGACGGAGGAATGCGCATGAGTACGACACTCTCGGTCCACCAGGCCGCACGCGGCGAGCTGGGCTCGCTCGGCGAGCGGCTGGTCGGGCCCGACGACAAGAGCTACGACGAGGCCCGTGCCCTCTTCAACGCCATGATCGACAAGCGTCCGGCGCTCATCGCGCGCTGCGAGACGCCCGACGACGTCACCGCCGTGATCCGCTTCGCGCGCGAGCAAGGACTGCCGTTCGCCGTGCGCGGAGGCGGCCACAACTGGGGCGGCCTGGCAAGCGCCGACGACGGCGTCGTCATCGATCTCTCACCGATGAACTCGGTCACGGTCGATCCCAAGAGCGCCACGGTGCGAGTCGGAGGCGGCTGCGTGTGGGGCGAGGTCGACGCGGCAACGCAGCCGCACAACCTCGCAGTGCCGACCGGGATCATCTCGAGCACGGGCGTCGGAGGCCTCACGCTCGGGGGCGGCCACGGCTATCTCACACGACGCCACGGGCTCACGATCGACAACCTGCTCTCGGCGCAGATGGTGCTCGCCGACGGCTCGCAGGTGACGGCAAGCGCGGACGAGAACCCTGACCTCTTCTGGGCGATCCGTGGAGGCGGGGGCAACTTCGGCGTGGTCACCGAGTTCACGTTCCAGGCCCACCCGCTCGAGACGATCGTCGGGGGGCCGACGTTCTGGGCGATCGAGGACACCGACGTGCTCCTCAAGGCCTATCGCGAATGGCTGCCTTCCGCGCCGCGCAACGTGTCGGGGTTCTTCAACTGGCACACCATCCCGCCGGCCGAGCCGTTTCCGGAGGAGATCCACCTGCGCCTCGTGTGCGGGATCGTGTGGTGCATCGACGCGTCCGACGAGGAAGCGGAGAAGGCCATGGAGCCGTTCCTGTCCCTTGCCGAGCCACTCATGCACGGCGTGGGACGGATGCCGATCGCGGCGCTGAACAGCGCCTTCGACGGCCTCTACGGGCCCGGTGACCAGTGGTACGCGCGCGCGGACTTCGTGCGCGAGATCCCCGACGAGGCGATCGAGCGCAACCAGGAGTGGAACGCGAAGATGCCGACGTTCAAGTCCGGCTCCCACGTCTATCCGATCGACGGAGCGGTGCACGACGTCGGGCCGGAGGACACGGCGTTCTCCTTCCGCGACGCGACCTGGTCGCAGGTGTTCATCGGCGTGGACGCCGACCCTGCGCAGGCACCGGCGCTCAGGGAGTGGACGATCGCGTACTGGGAGGCGCTCCACCCGTACTCGGCGGGCGGCGCGTACGTCAACTTCATGATGGACGAGGGTCAGGACCGGGTGAAGGCAACCTACGGCCCGAACTACGCCCGGCTCTCCCGCGTGAAGGCGGAGTACGACCCGGACAACGCCTTCCGGGTGAATCAGAACATCCTTCCGGCCGCATAGACCACCGCTCGGGGGCCCGGCACACGGCCGGGCCCCGTGCGGCTGAAGGGCACTCACTCCTTCAGGGAAGCCCGGGCGCCCAGAGACGACCCAGGGCGGCCGCCGCAGCAAGCGCGACGCCCGCTGCGGCGACGACGAGATGCGTGACCTCCCTCCGGCGCCGCTCCCGCCCGAGGCGCGAGCCGAGGTCGGCGTACGCCGCCGAGAGCGCCTCCGTCGAGCGTGCCGCGAAGTACTCGCCGCCGGTGGTCCGGGCGATCGCGCGAAGCGTCGCGCGGTCCGGCACCCGGTTGGAGCCGCCGCCGAAGCCGAATCCCTGTCCGCCGCCGGGGGTGTTCGTGCCGAGCGCGACCGTGTACACGGGGATGCCGACGCGCTGCGCGGTCGCCGCGCCCTCGTCCGCGGGAACCAGCCCCCGGTTCTGGCGTCCGTCCGAGAGGAAGAGAATCGTGACAGGGCTCGTCTCGGCGGGCCGGCCGGACGGCACGGGAAGCCCTTCCTCGCCGAACGCGTCGCCGCCGACCTCGACCGCGCGCACGAGGGCGTCGCCGATCGCGGTTCCACCCCCCGCCGACCAGCGTGAGATCGCTGCCACGGATTCGCGCACCAGTTCGCGGTCGTGCGTCGGAAACGCCGCGACCCTGACGTCGCCGGCGAACGTCACCAGACCGACGCGGAGCCGGTCGGGTGCGCGCTCGAGAAACCTCTGCGCGGCCTGCTTCGCCGCCGCGAGGCGGGTCGGCGGCACGTCAGGGGACAGCATCGAGCGAGACGTGTCGATGACGAGGATGACGGTGGCGTTCTCGATCGGCGCGCTCCGCGTCATCTCCGGGCGCGCGATCGCGAGACACAGGAGACCGAGCGCCGTCGCGGCGAGCAGCGCCACCAGGCGCTCGCGACGCGGCCCGACGCGCGGTACGACCTGACGGAGAACCTCGACGTTCGTGAACCGCACCGCGTATCGCGACCGACGGCGTCGCGCGAGCAGATAGACCGAGACGGCAACCGGGAGCAGCACGAGCGAGATGAGCGCCAGCGGGCTCTCGAATCCCATCGAACCATCCTCCGGTCGGAGAGTCGATCGTAGCGCCCTGCCGCGTCGCCGCGACCCCTCGGTCTACGCTCCGCGCGTGATCATCTCGAACGGCGTCGTCCGCACCATGGACCCGTCCCTGCCCACCACCGCGGCGCTTGCGATCGCCGGTGACCGCATTGTCGGCGGCGTCGGGACGCACGAGAGCGCCCTCCCTACCCCGGATCGCGTCGACCTCCGCGGCCGCTGCGTCCTGCCCGCGTTCACCGACGCGCACGTCCACTTTCCGACGTGGTCGCTGTCTCGGCGAGACGTCCAGCTCGAGGGCTCCGCGTCGCTCGAGGAGGCGCTCGCTCGCGTCGCGGCGCATCCGCGGCAGGGCGAGTGGATCCGCGGCCGTGGCTGGCGGGACGCACTCTGGGCCGAGCATCCGTCACGGGAGGCGCTGGACGCCGTGACGGGCGAATCGCCCGCGGCGCTCTGGTCGAAGGACTACCACTCGCTCTGGGTCAACACGGCCGGCCTCGCCCGCGCGGGTGGCGACCTCGACGTCGACGGCGGCGTGGTCGAGCGGGACGGCTCCGGTGAGCCGACGGGCGTCCTGCGCGAGGAGTCGGCGTGGCGCTTCCGCGACCGTCACGTCGTCGTCTCCGAGGACGAGTTCGTCGACGCGACGCGCGCCGGGATCAAGGTCGCGAACGCCCGTGGCGTCGCTGCGATCCACGACAAGGACGGCTGGCTCGGCGCGCACGCGATCTTCGCCCGCATCCACGGCCGGGACGGGCTCAGCCTCCGCGTGTGGCAATCCCTGCCCCACGACCACGTCGGAGCGCTCGCCGAGCTTCGCCTCCGGCCCGGTCTCGGCGACGACCACCTGCGACTCGGGTACCTGAAGGCGTTCATGGACGGCACGCTCGGGTCGCAGACGGCGTTGATGCTCGACGGGACCGGCGTGTGCATCACGAGCGGCGACGAGCTCGCGGAGATCGTCCGGGCGGCGACCGCCGCCGGCTGGCCCGTCGCGGTCCACGCGATCGGCGACCGTGCGAACCGCGAGGCGCTCGACGCGTTCGAGTCGACCAGGGAGCTCTGGGCGCCGCTCGGCCTCCGCCAGCGGATCGAGCATGCGCAGTGCGTCGACCCCGCCGACCTCGGGCGGTTCGCCGAGCTCGGCGTCGCATGCTCGGTGCAGTTCAGCCACGCGCCGTCCGACCGCGACCTCGCCGAGCGCTTCTGGGGCGAGCGGCTCGACGGCACGTATGCGTTCGGGACGCTGCTCCGGAGCGGCGCGGTCGTCGCGAACGGCTCGGATGCACCCGTCGAGGAGCTCGACCCGCTCGCCGGGATCGCGGCCGGCGTGCGCCGCACGATCGATGACCGCGCGGCGTGGCGGGCCGACGACGCCGTGACGGTCGAGCAGGCGCTCCACGCCTCGACGGTGACCCCCGCCTGGCTCTCGGGCGACGAACGGCGTCGCGGGAAGCTGCTCCCCGGCTTCCTCGCCGACCTCGTCGTCCTCGACCGCGACCCGGTCACGTGCCCCGCGGACGAGCTTCCCGAGATTCGGGTCGTGGCGACGATGGTGGGCGGGCGCTGGGTGCACAACCCGCCGCCCTGGGACTGAAACGGGCTCCCCCGAAAGCCGCCGCGCTCCGTACACTTCGTGTATGGCCATGAGCACCGAACCGTCGCGCACGATGCTCCCGGTCCACCAGGCGGGGCAATGCTCGGTCGCGGCCGCGAGCGAGATCGTCGGCGCGAAGTGGACCGCGCTGATCGTGCACGACCTCTCCGAGGGGCCGCGACGCTTCACCGAGCTCGAGCACGCCTGCGAGCGGATCAGCCCGCGAACGCTTGCCGAGCGGCTTCGCTGGCTCGAGGCGGAGGGCATCGTCGTGCGCCGGAGCTACGCGGAGTCACCGCCGCGCGTCGAGTACGAGCTGACCGACAAGGGCCAGGCGCTGCTGCCGATCATCGACGAGATGCGCCGCTTCGGGCACGAGTGGCTCGGCTGCGAAGTTCACGCGACCGACGCCGCCTGACCGTCGCGCCCTAGCCCGTCTTCGCCTGCTCGCCCCAGAGCTTCACGAGCTCGACGCAGGTCGCCGCGGCTGCGGCCATGTCCTGGAGCGAGGCCCACTCGCGCAGCGAGTGGTAGTGCTGCCCACCGGTGAAGAGGTTGGGCGTCGGCAGGCCCTTCTCCGTCAGTCGCGCGCCGTCGGTGCCGCCGCGGATGATGGCGTGGACGGGCGCGACCCCCGCCCGCCGGATCGCCTCCTCGGCGACGCTCACGATCTCGGGATGCCGGTCGAGCACCTTTCGCATGTTCCGGTACTGCTCCTCGACGTCGAGCGTGAACGACGCGCGCGGCTCGCGCCCGACGATCTCCGTCGCGAGTCGCCGGACGACGTCGACATGCTCCTCGAGCCGGTCGTCGTCGTGGTCGCGCGCGATGAACCAGACCGTCGCCTCCGCCGTCCCGCCGGCGAGGCGCATCGGATGGACGTAGCCCTCGCGCCCCTCCGTCGTCTCCGGCGAGAGCGCCTCGCGCGGGAGCGCCGCGACGACGTCCGCGAGGAGCTTCACCGCGTTGACGAGCCGTCCTTTCGCTGTGCCCGGGTGGACGCCGACGCCCTTGATCGTGAGCTTGAGCTGGTATGCCGAGAACGACTCCGTCTCGATCTCGCCCAGTCCCGACCCGTCGAACGTGTAGGCGAGGTCGGCGCCGAACGCGTCGAGGTCGAAGTGGTCCGTCCCCTTGCCGATCTCCTCGTCCACCGTGAACGCGATCCGGGCGGTCGCGCGCGGCGCATCGTCGCGGACGAGGTGTGCGACGGCGGTCATGATCGCCGCCACTCCCGCCTTGTCGTCCGCCCCGAGCAATGTCGTCCCGTCGCTCGTGACGAGGTCGTGCCCGAGCTTGTCGCCGAGCGCCGGCATCTCTGCCGGGTCGAGGACCTGGGACGGATCGCCCGCAAGGCTGATCGTGTCGCCCGACCACGCGTGGTGGACGATCGGCCGGACGCCCGTGCCCGGCGTGTCCGGCGTCGTGTCGACGTGGGCGATCAGTCCGACCGTCGGCGCGTCGGGCATCGTCCCCGGCAGCGTCGCGAAGACGTAGCCCGGCTCGGTCAGCTCGACGTCCTCGAGGCCGAGCGCGCGCAGCTCGTCGACGAGGAGGCGCGAGAGCGCGAGCTGCTTCTCCGTCGACGGGTACGTCGTCGAGTCGACGGCCGACTGGGTGTCGATCACGACGTAGCGGAGGAACCGCTCGAGCAACTGCTCGCCGAGCGACTCGGCGAGCGGCCCCGCGTAGCGTGGATCAGCCAAGCGTCGCGAGCCGGCGGAGCAGCTCGACCGTCGTCGTCAAGCCGTCGCGCAGTGCGGCGGCGGGGATCCGCTCGTTCGGCGAGTGGAGCTGCGCGCTCGGTCGCGTGAACCCCGTCACGATCGTCGGCACTCCCCGCGCGCCGAGCGCGGCGACGACCGGGATCGAGCCACCGGATCGCGTCAGCACGGGCCGCACGCCGAGCACGTGCTCGAACGCATCCTGCGCGATCCGGACCGCCGGAGCAGCGGGATCGACGAAGCCCGGGTCGCCGGTCGACCAGAGCTCGACCTCGAGGCTCGCGCCCTCCGGGGTCGCCTCGTGGAGCAGCCGCTCGAGGACGGGTGCGATGGCCGCGGGCAACTGCCCCGGCGCGAGCCGGATCGAGAGGTTGGCCTGCGCCTCGACGGGCAGGACGGTCTTCTGGAGGCGCGGCGAGCCGCTCTCGAAGCCGTTGACCGTGATCGAGGGCTCGGCCGTCGTCCGCACGTAGAACTCCGCGGCGGCGGCCGCGTCCGCGGCGCGCGCGCCCTGGGACGCGAGCTCCTCGCTGCCCGACGGGAGCGATGCCCACCCGGCGATCTCGTCGCCGGTCGGCGCGACGATCCCGGCGCGGAGCGGCTCGGGCAGCAGCCCGTCCCGCCCGGGCAGGACGGCCTGGAGGATCTCCATCAGCGCATGTGTCGCGACGAGCGCCGCGCCGCCGAACATGCCCGAGTGGAGGTCGCGCTCGCCGGTGCGGACGGTGAGGTGGAGGTAGCAAATGCCGCGTAGCGCGGTGCAGATCGACGGCAGCGTCTCCGTCGCGTAGCCGCCGTCGAGGACGAGCGCCACGTCCGCCGGGCCGGTGTCCTCCTCGACCCAGTCCACGACCGAGTGCCCGCCGATCTCCTCCTCGGCGTCGATCGCGAAGCGGACGTTCACCGGCAGCTCGCCGGCCCCCGCAAGCAGCTCGGTCGCCCGGAGGAGCATGAAGACGTGCCCCTTGTCGTCGGCCACCCCACGGGCGAAGAGGCTCCCGTCCCGCTCCTCGAGCGCCCACGGGTCGGAGTCCCAGTGCTCGAGCGGATCCGGGGGCTGAACATCGAGGTGCGCGTAGACGAGAACGGTCGATGCGTCGCCCGTGGACGCCTTCACCTCGCCGACCACGAGCGGGCGTCCGCCGCGCTCCTGGATCTCGACCTCCCCGCCGGCGCGCCGGATGCGCTCCGCGACCCAGTCCGCGGCGCGCCGGACGTCGTCCGCGTGCGCGTCGTCGGCGCTGACGGAGGGGATCGCGATCAGCTCGGAGAGCTCGGCGACGAGGGCGTCGTGCGGCGGGATCACCGGCGCGATTGTAGGGGCGAGCCCGAGCTCTCGTTCTATCGAACCGCGTCGTCGTGCGGCTCGTCGAGCGCCACCGCCCCGGAGAGGCTGGGCTCCCGCGGACGGCGCGGCTCGCGGACGCCCGCTCCCGGGTCGTCCGGCCCGCCGCGGAAGAAGGCCCGGATCCCCTGGCCGCGACGCCGATCCCACCAGGAACGAAGCCGGGCGAGCATCAAGCGACGTCGCGCACGCTGGCTGCGTCTGCCAGCGCGCGGAGCTTCTTCAGGCTCTGGTGCTCGATCTGCCGGATCCGCTCACGGGTCACGTTGAAGGCGCGGCCGACCTCGTCGAGCGTTCGCGGCTGCCGTCCGTCGAGGCCGTACCGGAGCTCGAGCACCTGGCGCTCGCGCGGCGACAGCGCACCGAGGATCGAGCGCAGGGCGTCGCGGCGGAGGGCGACCTCGGCTGCCTCGTCGGGAAGCGGCTCCGACTCGTCGGTGAGGAAGTGCCCGAACTCGGACTCGTCCTCGTCACCCACCGGCTTCTCGAGCGAGACAGGGGTCTGCGCACTGCGCTTGATGTGCTCGACCTCCTCGAGCGGCAGGTCGAGGTCGACGGCGATCTCCGCGGAGGTCGGCTCGCGGGCGAACTCGGCGCGAAGCTTGCGCTCGGAGCGGTTGATCTTGTTCAGCTTCTCGACGACGTGCACCGGCATGCGGATCGTCCGCCCCTTGTCGGCGATCGCGCGCGCGACGGCCTGCCGGATCCACCACGTCGCATACGTCGAGAACTTGTAGCCCTTCCGCCAGTCGAACTTCTCGGCGGCGCGGACGAGGCCGATGGTCCCCTCCTGGATCAGGTCGAGGAACGGGAGGCCCTGGTTGCGGTAGCGCTTCGCGATCGAGACGACGAGCCGGAGGTTGGCCTCCACCATCGCCTGCTTCGCGGCGTGGTCGCCCTGCTCGATCCGCTTCGAGAGCTCGACCTCCTGCGCGGCCGTGAGGAGCGGCACCTTGCCGATGTCCTTCAGGAAGAGCTGGAGGGTGTCGGTCGAGATCTCCGGCTCGGCGTCCCACTGCTGCTCGCGCTCGGGCGGTTCGGGCGTCTCGACGACGACCTCGATCTGCTCCTCGTCGAGCGCCGTGTAGAGGGCGTCGATCTGCTCGGGGTCGAGGTCCAGCTCGTCGAGGGCGAGCGCGAGCGCATCCGCGTCGACGCTCCCCTCGGCGCGACCGCTCTCGATCAGCGCCGTCGCCTCGCCGCCGAGCGACAGGGCATCATCGGTCGCCGCAACCGAGCTCTGGGGTTCGCGTGCTTCGCTCAGGACCACCCCTTCCGTCGCGTGCCCGGACACGGTAGCCATCAGCCTGCCGCCACGTCAAAGAATTCGGCCATTCGTCAGACACCTGCCTTCCGGAGCTCGGCGAGATACCGCTCCGCCTCGCGGGCCAGCGGCGTGCCCGGCTCGGCCCGGGTCGCCCGCGCGAGCTGGGTCTTCGCCTCCTTCACCTCGCCGGCCCAGAGGAGCAGGAGGCCGAGGTGGAAGCGCACCGTTGCGCGGCCCGGAAACCGGCGCGTCAACGGCCCGAGGCGCGAGAACGCCTCGGCCGGGCGCATCTTGTCGAACCGGCCCACCGCGGCGGCGACCTGCGCCTCGACGTCCTCCGGGGCCTCCTTCGCCGCAGCGTCGAACTGGCGAACCGCGGAGAGCCGGCGCCCGAGACGCTGCAGGGCGACGCCGTACAGGAGCCTGCCGTCCGCGGTGGACGCGCCTCGCCGGAGCAGGTCGAGCTGCGCCGCGGGCGCAAGACCGTCGAGTCCGTCGGGGAGGGGGACGGTGGTGACGAAGATCGGGACGCCGCGTGCGAAGTCGGGATGGAGCAGGTTCCCGGCGGCGACCGCATAGGGCGTGTCCGGCTCGGACGCCGCGGCCGCCCGCCACGCGTCCTCCGCCCCGGCGAGCCCCGCCCAGAAGAGGGCGACGCCGAGATTGAGCTGGACGACCGCCTTCTGGGAATGGAGCCCGGCAAGGCGATTGAGGCGGTCGACGGTCCCGTCCGGCCAGGCGGCGAACGCCTGGCCGACCCGCGCCTCGAGCGAGTCGAAGCGTGCGAACTCCCGGCGCGCGGCGGTCCGGCGGCCGTCTGCGTAGAGCCGTGCGGCCCGGCGCAGCGCGACGGCCTCGGGGTCGGCGCGGACACCGAGCTCGAGAGTCAACGGCGGCGCCCCCGGACGCGGAGTCGGGCCTGCGGCGACACCCTCGGGCCTTTCGGTCTGGAGCGCGGCGACCCCCACGACGAGAGCCGCGGCAGCCGCAGCCGCGGCCGCGGTGACGGCGATGACGCGCGACCGGGGCGACACGGCGCCACGGTAGCCGCGGCACGCCCGCCTCGTTGGCTCGATCGCGCCCCCATTCCCTCAGGACGCGGCGGGGACGCGATCTCTTCCGACGTCCCCGTCCGCCGCCGCCTGCCGGGCCTCACTCGCTATATTCTGGAAAGTAATGCCGACCTACCGTGAGCTCCTCGCCCAGGCGCGCGCCGAGATCGACGAGATCTCGACGCCCGAGGCGCATGCGCTCCTGGAGAGCGATGAGCAGCCGCTCTTCGTCGACGTCCGTCCGCGCGACGAGTGGGACGAAGGACACCTGCCGGGGGCGATCCACCTGCCGCGCAACAACCTCGAGTCGCGCGTCGAGGCGATGATCGGGGACAAGACGCGCCGGCTCGTCGTCTACTGCGAGAGTGGCCCCCGCTCCGCCTTCGCGACGAAGAGCCTCGTCGAGCTCGGCTACGAGAACTCGGTCAACCTCGCCGGCGGGTTCGCCGACTGGAAGCGGAACGGCTACCCGTTCGTCACCCCCGTGGCCCTCGCCCCGGCACAGCGCAAGCGATACGCGCGCCACCTACTCATTCCGGAGGTCGGCGAGGAGGGCCAGCAGAAGCTGCTCGACTCCCGCATCCTCCTGATCGGCGCGGGCGGCCTCGGCTCACCGGCAGCGCTCTACCTCGCTGCGGCGGGCGTCGGCACGCTCGGGATCATCGACGCCGACGTCGTCGACGACTCCAACCTGCAGCGCCAGATCGTCCACTCGACCGAGCGGCTCGGCGAGCCGAAGGTCGCCTCGGCGCAGCGGACGATCGAGGCGCTCAACCCGGATGTGAACGTCGTGCCGTTCCAGGAGCGGCTCGACTCGGAGAACGTCGAGCGGATCCTCGCCCACGGCTGGGACGTCATCGTCGACGGCACGGACAACTTCCCGACCCGCTACCTCGTCAACGACGCCTCGGTGTGGCACGGGATCCCTGTCGTCCACGGCTCGATCTACCGCTTCGAGGGCCAGGTCACGGTCTTCCACCCCGGGAACGGCCCCTGCTACCGCTGCCTCTACCCGGCACCGCCGCCGCCCGAGCTCGCGCCGAGCTGCGCGGAGGGCGGCGTCCTCGGCGTGCTGCCGGGCATCGTCGGCTCGCTGCAGGCGAGCGAGGCGCTGAAGATCGTGCTCGGTGCGGGCGAGACACTCGCCGGGCGGCTGCTCCTCTTCGACGCCCTCTCGACGACGGTCGACGAGGTGTCGATCCGCCGCAACCCCGAGTGCCCCGTCTGCGGCGACCACCCGACGATCACCGAGTACATCGACTACGTCGAGTTCTGCCAGGGGCCGGTGCACGCGTGATCACCGTTCGCATCCCTCCGACGCTTCGCGGCGACGTCGGCGGCGTTCGCCAGGTCGAGGCCGTCGGCGACAGCGTCCGCGAGGTGCTCGACGACCTCGTGACGCAGCACCCCGCCCTCGGCCCACAGATCCTCGCGAACGGCGGCCTCGCCCCCTTCGTCAACGTCTACGTCGGCGGCGAGGACGTGCGCACGCTCAACGGGCTCGACACGGCGGTCGCGACCGGCGACACGGTGATCCTGCTCCCTGCGATGGCCGGGGGTAGCTCCAAGCCGTGGTCGCCCCCGATCGCGACGAACGTGCTCGACCTCATCGGCTCGACGCCGCTCGTCGAGCTGGCGCGGTTCTCGCCGAAGCCGGATGTCCGGGTCTACGCGAAGCTCGAGGGCCAGAACCCGACCGGGTCGATCAAGGACCGTGTCGCAAAGGCGATGATCGAGGCGGCGGAGGCGTCCGGCGAGCTCGAGCCGGGGCGTGCCCTGCTCGAGCCGACCTCGGGCAACACGGGGATCGCGCTCGCGATGATCGCCCGCCTGAAGGGCTATCCGCTGACGTGCGTGATGCCCGAGAACGCGACCGAGGAGCGCAAGCGGCTCCTTCGCCTCTACGGCGCCCAGATCGTCTCGTCGCCGGCCGCGGAGGGCTCCAACGGCGCCGTCCGGCTCGCGCTCGAGCTGGCCGAGGCCGATCCGCGCTGGTTCGTCCCGTTCCAGTACGCGAACCAGGCGAACGTGCGGGCGCACTACGAGGGAACCGGGGCCGAGATCGCCGCGGCGCTCGACCGCGTCGACGTCCTCGTTGCGGGCCTCGGCACCGGCGGCACCCTGATGGGCGCCGGTGAGCGGGTGCGGGAGGCATTCCCCGATGTTGTCGTAGCCGCCGCCGAGCCGATGCCGGGCGACCCGGTGATGGGCCTGCGCTCGCTCGAGGACGGCTACGTGCCCCCGATCCTCGACGTCACGCGGCTCGACCGGAAGGTGCTCGTCTCGAACGAGGACTCCGTCTCCGCGGTGCGCGAGCTCCTGCGGCTCGAGGGGATCCTGGGCGGCGTCTCGGCCGGAGCGGTTCTCCACGTCGCCCGGCGGCTCGCGGACGAGCTCGAGGAGGGCGTCGTCGTCGCCGTGCTCGCGGACGGCGGCTGGAAGTACCTGAGCGCAGACTTCTGGGACGCGCCCGGCGAGGGCGTCGAGTCGTCGATGGAGTCGACCGTCTGGTGGTGATCCCGGCCGCGGTGCGGTCGGCGATCGCCGAGCACGCCCGCGCCGAGCTCCCGAACGAGTCCTGCGGGCTCCTGCTGCTCGAGGGCGACGTGGCCGTCGAGTACGTCCCGGCCGAGAACGCCTCGCCCTCGCCGTACTTCTTCGAGCTTCGCCTCGACCCGGTCCGATGGGCCGACATCGGAGAGCGCGACGTCGAGCAGGCGGTCGTCCACTCGCACGTCTCGTCCCCGCCGCGACCGTCGCGCACCGACGTCGAGCGCATCGGGCTCTGGCGGGGCCAGCCGTACGTCATCTACTCCGTCCGCCTGGACGAGCTCGCCGCCTGGTGCATCGCGGACGGCGAGATCGAGTCGATCCAGATCGCCTGACGCGCCCGGCGCCGGGCGCCGGGCGCTTCAGAGGCGAGCTCGACAACGCATGTGGTGAATCTCACCCGCGTTGTCCGCGCCGACTCGACGGCAGTGGCTAGGAGACCTTGAACGACCCCTTCATCTGACTCGCGTGCGGGTCGCAGACGAACGAGTACGTGCCCTTCTTCAGCGTGACCGTGAACGACTTCGTTCCTTCCGCGCTCACGGAGGTCTTCACGTTGACGCCGGGGCCGCTCAGGTGGAAGTTGTGGAAGTCCGACTTGTCGGACACCGTGAGCTTGATCTTCCCGGCCTTCGTCGGCTTCTTGGCCATCGAGATCGTGAAGCCGGGGCCGACCGTGCCCTTGTACGTCGGGGTGGTCGCGGCGACGGCAGGGACGGCGACGACGAGGAACACCGCGCTGACGGCGGCAACGAGTGTTGATCGCATGACTCTCCCGGATCGATTGCGGGGGCTCACCGATGGTACGCGCCGAGTCCGGTCGCGGATTCCCAGCGCTACGCCCTGCCCGCTACCCGATGTCGGCGACGCGACGCTCCTCTGCCGAGCGGTAGAGCGCCTCGATCGTCCGCGCCTGGCCGAGCGCGTCGTCGCGGCCGAGCAGCTGTGGCGCACGCCCCGCGATCGCGTCGGCGAGGTTGTCGAGCTGGAGCCGGTACGAGTTCGCGGTCTCGATCGGGATCGTCTCGACCTCGCTCGCCTGCTCGCCGCCGGCGCGGCGGGCGACCGTGACGTCCCCGCCCCAGTCGATCCGCCACGGCGCCTCGACGATCAGCACGCCGTCCTCGCCGACGACCTCCAGCCGCTGACGTCGCGGCGAGCGGAAGGAGGCCTCGAACTGCCCGACGACGTCGTCTGCGCATCGGAGCGTCCCGTGGAAGGCCATGTCGATCCCGGTCGTCCCCGTGACCTGCTCGCCGCGCACGTGCTCCGGCTCGCCCGCGACGAGGCGGATCCCACTGACGCAGTAGCAGCCGACGTCCATCAGTGCGCCGCCGTCGAGCTCCGGCAGCGCGCGGACGTTCGAGAGGTCCTCGAGCGGGAACGAGAACGTCGTCTTCACCGCGCACAACCGTCCGACGGCGCCGTCGGCGACGAGCTCGCGCACCTTCGCGGACTGCGGATGGTGGCGGTACATGAACGCCTCCGTCAGGACGAGCCCTGCCTCCTCCGCGGCGGCGAACGCCTCCTCGACCTCCGCCGCGCGACGCGAGTACGGCTTCTCGCAGAGCACGTGCTTGCCGGCCGCGAGGGCGTGCATCGTCCACTCGTGGTGCATCCCGTTCGGGAGCGAGACGTAGACGGCGTCGACGTCGTCGTCGGCGAGGAGCGCCTCGTACGATGCGTGGGCGCGCTCGATCCCCTGCTCGGCGGCGTACGCCTGCGCCTTCGCGCCGTCGCGGCTCCCGACCGCGACGACGTCGACCAGGTCCGACTCGGCGGCGCCGCGGAGGATCTCCTGGTTGATGTTGGCTGTCGACAGCAGGCCGAGTCTCATGCGCAGGGCTCCTTCGTTCAGGTTCGGTCTCCGACGGGCGGCCTGATGTGCGGCGGCGGTGCCGGCGGCACGTCCGACCCAGCTCCGGTCTCGGCGATCGCATCGCCGATCTCGCGTAGCGCCTGGTCGTCCAGCGCGATCTCGGCGGCGGCCACCCAACCATCGACGTGACCCGGCAGGCGCGTCCCGACGATACTCGCCGTGACACCGGGCTGCGCCAGCACCCACGCGACGGCGAGACACGGAAGCGTCGTTCCGAGCCGGTCGGCGATGCGCCCCAGCTGCTCGACGAGCGCGAGGTTCTGCGAGAGGAGCGGCTCCTGGAACGCGGGCGCGTCGCGTCGCCAGTCGTCATCGGCGAGCGTCGCGATCCGGGCGCGGTCGTAGGAGCCCGTCAGCATCCCGGAAGCGAGCGGCGAATAGCCGAGCACGCCGGCACCGTGCTCCTCCGCCCACGGCACGACGGTGGACAGCGCGCCGCGGACGAGCAGCGACAGGGGAGGCTGCACGGAGTCGACGTGGCGCACGGCGGCGCACCGATCGAGCTGCTCGACGTCGAAGTTGGAGACGCCGATCCACCGCACCTTCCCCTCGTCGACGAGGGCTGCCATCGCCCCCCAGGACTCCTCGAGCTGGGTGCCCGTCGTCCAGTCGGGCCAGTGCGCCTGGTACAGGTCGATCCGCTCCACACCAAGACGACGCAGGCTTCGCTCGCACTCCTCACGGATCGACTCGGGGCGAAGGTCGTTCTCGATCGCCCCCTCCGGGCGGCCCTCCCACCGGCGGCCGCACTTCGTGAAGACGAGGACCTCCTCGCCGACCCGGTACGGCCGTAGTGCACGGCCGACGACCTCCTCCGAGTGCCCGAGGCCGTAGACCGCCGCGGTGTCGACCCAGTTCACGCCGAGCTCGATCGCGCGCCGGACGGCGGCGACCGAGTCGTCGTCGTCGACCGGGCCCCAGCCGAACCGCCACGGGCCGCCGATCGCCCAGGTTCCGAAGCCGACCACGCTCACTTCCGGCCCGTGTCGCCCGAGGCGCCTCGTCCTCACGTCCGCGACCGTCCCTGGTCGTCGAGGTAGTCGCGCCACGTGCGCGTCGGCTTCCAGCCGAGCAGCCGCTCGGCCTTGGCGATCGAGACGGCGGACGCATCCTCACGCGCGGTCGGCCGGAACTCGACGTGCTCGACGCCGTAGTGCGTGCGGACAGTCTCCGCGAGCGGATGGCCACCGATCGTGTCGGGGGACGCGATGTAGAAGACCTCGTGCCCCGGCAGGTCGGTCTCGATCGTGAGGACGACGGCGTCGGTCAGGTCGTGGACGTCGATGTACGAGCAGAAGTTCGCGATCAGCACGGACGGGTCGCGGACGATCGGGCCGAGGTTCCGCTCGTAGCTCCCCTCGTCCTGCACCCACGACGGGCGGATCGAGGTGCAGCGGATGTCCGAGCGCTCGACCGCACGATCGCAGAGCAGCTCGCCGAACCACTTCGCGGTCGCGTACGCGTCCTGCGGTCGCACCGGGTGCTCCTCGTCGATCGGGAGGTAATCCGGCTCGAACGGGCGGTGCGCGAAGATGAAGCCCGGGACCGTCTCACTCGAGAAGTGCACGAACCGGCGCACACTGCCGGCAATCGACGCCTCGAGGACGTTGAACGTGCTCATCATGTTGTTCCCGAAGACCACGTGCGGCGCGTTGTGGATCGGCTGGGGGATCGCCGCCGTGTGAATGACGACGTCGACGCCCGCGACGAGCGCGTAGGCGGCGCCGGCATCGGTCAGGTCCGCCTGCCAGTAGTCCTCCGGCTCGCCCGGGTCGACCCGGTCCCAGACGGGGCGCGTCAAATCGCTTGCGCGCACCTCGTGGCCTGCCCCGGCGAGCCGCCGCACGAGCACGCGCCCGACCTTGCCATGGGCACCGGTGACGAGAACGCGCATCTAGATGGAGGTCACGTGGAGCACGACGGCACCATACGGCGTGCCGCTCATGCGGCCGTCCCGCGAACGTTTCGCATGCGCCCTCCGCTCGTGTCCCTGGCCATGGTAGAAGGCGTATCATATGATGATTACTGTCGTTTCATGCATTCGGTCATCCAGCCCCGGAACTACGATCCGGCGATGAGCCGTCCGCGCGCGTGAGCAGCAGGCCACACATCTATCCCCGGCGCGGGCTCCACGGCGAGGTCGTCCACACGATCGGGCTGCAGATCGTCAGCGGTCAGCTCCAGCCGGGCGACCCGCTGCCACCGGAGGACGAGCTGACGTCGGATCTCGCGGTCAGCCGGACAGTGCTGCGGGAGGCGGTTCGCGTCCTGACCGGGAAGGGGCTCGTCCTCGCGCGACCCAAGATCGGGACGCGCGTCCGGGAGCGGAGCGACTGGAACATCCTCGACCCCGACGTGCTCAGCTGGCGCGCCGAGTCGGCGCACGATCAGAAGCTCTACGAGGAGACGACCGAGATCCGGCTGGCGATCGAGCCGCTCGCTGCCCGCCTGGCTGCCACGCGCGCCACGGACGAGGAGGTCACGTCGATCACCGAGGCGTTCGCCGCGATGGAGGCCGGAGTCGATGACCAGCCCGCGTACCTCGTCGCAGACCTGGAGTTCCACGCGCGGATCCTCGCCTCGTGCCACAACGAGCTCCTCGAGCACCTCGGACGGGTCCTCCGGGCCGTCCTGCGCGCGACGTTCCTCTTGACCACGACGCCGAGCCGGTCGCGGCGACGGGCGCTTCCTCTTCACGGGGCGATCCTCGACGGGATCGTCGCCGGCGACGAGGATGCCGCCGAGATCGCGGCGCGGACGCTGATCGCCGACACGGCCGCCGACATTCGCCGCCTCGCGCGGGACGACGCCTCGCGTCGCTGACGGCGGGTCAGGGAAACTCGAGCGCCCGAAAGCGGCCCGGGATGACGACGTGGAGGCGCCCGTCGGCCAGGTCCGCGGTGGCGCCCGGCGCAACCGTGTTCCCCGCGAAGCCGTCCCAGTGGTACGGCACGAGGGTCGACGCGCCGATCGCGACGGCGAGGTCGACCGCCTCGGCGGCGTCCATGTTGCCGACGATCCCGCGCGCCTCGCGCTCGGCGTCCCGGCCGTTGATCGGGAGGAGCGCCACGTCGATGTCGAGCGGGTCGAGTGCCTCTCGCAGCGCGTCGGTGACGATCGTGTCCCCCGCGTGGTACACGCGTCGAGCGCCGCCGAGCACGTAGCCGACGAAGCGCGGCCCGTCCCCCAGCACGCTGCCGTCGCCGTACGCGTCCTCCATCGTCACGCCGTGGAACGCCGGAACCACGCGGCAGTCGACACCCCCGAGGTCGAGCACGTCGCCGGGCTGCACGGCGACGACACGGTCGGCGGGGACGATGTCCGCGAGAAGCCGAGCGATCGACCCCGGGACGACCACGCCGGCCGTCGGCGAGCGCTCGAGGGCGACGCGGAGGACGGGAGGGTCGAGGTGGTCGAGATGCTCGTGCGTCACGAGAACCCAGTCGACTCCCTCGGCGATGAGCGCCCACTCGGGCGGCGGCGCGAGCCGGAGCTCGTGCGGGCTGGCCCACGGGTCGAGGACGCAGCACGTCCCGTCGAGCTCGACGCGGAAGCCGGCCTGTCCGAGCCACGTCACCTTCATCGCAGACGGCCTCGCACGCTAAACAATACTATGATAGGAGTACAACGGGCCTTCTTCACGGCCCTCCTTCTCGGGTCGCTTCGGCGCCTCCCTCGGGCGCCGAAGGCGGCTCGAGTCAGCCTCGCAGATCAGCCCTCGGGCGTGTCGTCCCGGTCGCTCCGGCCGTTGCGCTGAGTCCGATACTCGCGCGCGACCAGCTCGGTCAGCTCCTCCGCCGTGGTCTCGGACGAGAGCCGGTCGAGCGTGATCCGGCCGTGCTGGAGCAGGTTGACGCGATCGCACACCTCGAGCACGTGCACGTAGTTGTGGGCGACGACGATCATGGAGTGCCCCTTCGCCTTGAGGTCGCGGATGAGGTCGAGGATCATCTCGCCCTCCTTCGCCCCCATCGCCGCGAGCGGCTCGTCGAGGAGGAGGATCCGGGCGCCCGAGTGCACCGACCGCGCGATCGCGATCGCCTGCCGCTGCCCGCCCGAGAGCATGGCGACCTCAGAGCGCACGGAGCGCAGGGTGCGGATCCCGATGTCCTCGATGTAGCTTCGGGCGCGCCGAGCCATCTCACCGTTCGACAGCCACCGGAACGGGCCGATCCCGGTGGTCAGCTCGCGGTTCAGGAACATGTTGTGCGCGACCGAGAGCGTCGGGATCAGCGCGAGATCCTGGTAGACCGTGTCGATCCCGAGCGAGCGCGCGTGGTCGACCGACCGGAGGCTCACCTCCTCGCCGTCGACGAAGATCCGGCCGGAGTCGGGCCGGTGGTACCCGCTGAGGATCTTGACGAGCGTCGACTTGCCGGCGCCGTTGTCGCCGATCAGGCCGAGACACTCGCCCTCGTCCAGCTGGAGCGTGAGGTCGACGAGCGCCGTCACCGCACCGAAGCTCTTCGCGAGGCTCTCGACCCGGATCGCGGCGGGTGCCTCCGCGCTCACTGCAGCCTCCCGAGGGTCCGCAGCCGCGCCACCTGCACGTTGACGACCATCGAGGCGATGATCGCGATCCCGATGATCAGGTCGAACGTGAACGCGCTCACGCCGATGATGCTGAAGCCCGTGCGGAGGATGACGAGCACGGCGACGCCGATGAACGCGCCGATGACCGAGCCCTGACCTCCGAAGAGGGACGTGCCGCCGATCACGGCGCCCGCGACGGCGAGGAACATGATGTCCGCGCCGCCCTGGAGCGGCACGATCGTCGTGATGCGGGTCGAGTCGAGGATGCCGGCGAACCCGGCGAGGACATTGGCGAGCACGAAGTTCCCGATCTTGATCACCCGGACGTTGACACCGCTCTCTGCGGCGCCGATCAGATTGCCTCCCGTGGCGATCGTGTGCAGTCCCCAGCGCGTCCACGTGAGGACGAACTGGAGCGCGAGCACGATCCCGAGCGCCCACCAGAACTCCGAGTTCAGGTAGAGGAAGTACTCGAACGGCTGGGAGCCGAAGATGTTCTGGAAGAGGTCACCGCCCGGCATGAACACCTGCGTGCCCGAGAGCAGGTGCAGCGTGATTCCGTTCAAGAAGAAGAGCATGCCGAGCGTCGTGATGAACGAGGGGACCCGGAGGAACGTCGTGATCGCGCCGCTCGTCAGTCCCACGAGGGCCGAGAAGACGAGCGCGGCCGTTATCCCGACCCAGATCGGAAAGCCATGCTGCTCCTCCGACGAGACGACGTACACGATCGCGGGCGCGAGCGCGTACACGCGGCCGAGCGCAAGGTCGATCTCGCCGCAGATCAGGAGCATCGCCTGCCCGGCCGCGATCAGCGCGATCGGGGCCATCGTCTCGCTGATGTTCTTCAGGTTGTCGCTCGAATAGAACGCCTCGTTTTCGAGCGAGAAGTACACGCAGAGCAGGACCGCGACGAAGAAGATGCTCGCCTCGCGGCGGCGAACGAACCAACCAGCGACGCGCCAGCCGGAGCCGGCGCGTCGCTCACCTGCGGTCAGCTCATCCTCCGTGATGCTCAAGTGTTACGAGACCGGGTACTTGTGTGCGCTCGAGCTCCCGTGGTACCGGGTCTTGGTGTTCAGGTACGGCTTGACGTTCGCCTTCGTGACGAACAGCAGGCCGGTGTTCGTGTCCGACGGCGCCACGAGCCCACCGGACACCTTCTGGAGGAACAGCTGCTGGACCGGGTAGAAGCCCTGCAGGTACGGCT
The DNA here is from genome assembly GCA_963814565.1 of uncultured Actinomycetes bacterium. GTDB lineage: Bacteria > Actinomycetota > Thermoleophilia > Gaiellales > Gaiellaceae > Gaiella. The sequence continues at coordinate 237,227 of CAWFDO010000015.1, read as the reverse complement.
GCTGGTCGATCGTGAACTGGAGTGAGCCGTTCTGGATCAGCTTCAGCGTCCCGGGCAGGAGGTCGTACCCACCGCCCTTGACCTTGTTCTGGAGCTTGTACTTCTGGATCACCTGACCGACGCCCTGGGTGTCGCCCGCGTCGACTGCGAACATCCCCTTCAGGCTCTTGTGACCCTGGTAGTACGCGTCGATCATCGACAGCTCCGTCGCGAGGTCCGGGCTCGTCGGCACGGCCGTCGCCTTGACGGGCTTGCCCGACGCCTTGATCGCTGCGATCGCGCCGTCGATCCGCGGCTGGATGTTGAGGGCACCCGGTGTCGCGATGAACAGCGCGACGTCGCCGCTCGGGACGAGCTCGACGATCCGCTTGCCCATCTCGAAGCCCGACACGTAGAGGTCCTGACCGATGTAGGCCATCCGCGCCTTGGTCCCTGCCCGCGCGCCGTCGGCGTTGTACGACACGACGGCGATCCCACGGCCGAGAGCACGCTTGATCGGAGCCTCGAACGCGCCCTTGTCGACGACGCAGACCGCGATGCCGTCGACCTTCGCGCTGATCGCCGCATTGAACGCGTTGATCATCTCGCCGACGTCCGCCTTCGTCGAGCCCGACCACGTGTAGCTCGCGTCGATCATCTTCGCCGCGTCGGCCGCGCCGTACTGGGTCGGCACGAAGAACGGGTTCGTCGTCACGTGGTTGATGAATGCGAACTTCCACTTCGGGTGCTTCGGGAAGACCGTCGCGGTCGCAGCCGTAGGGGCGGCCATCGCCGCCTCGACCGCGGCCATGGACGGAACCGACAGCGCCGCGCTTCCGAGCGCGAGGCGCTTCAGCAACGAGCCACGGTTCATGCCACCCGCTTCGTTCTCGAGCCCGCTGCGCTCGTCGTCACTCACAGCGTCCTACCTCCTTGTCTGGGGCGGCGCGTCCGAGCCCGCTACCGCATCGGTCGATGTCGGGATATTGAAATATCGTATGACTGTATTGTCAAGCGCACGATCCGTCCCCGGCCGGGCGTGGGCGACGCGTCAGGCGTGCGCGTCGGCGGCGGAGCCGAACGGCCGCAGCGCCGGGTAGAGCGCCCGGAACCGCTCGTGGAGCTCGCCGTACGCCGTGCGCAGCACGGGATCGGGCTCGACCGGACGCTCGCCGACCCGAACGCACCGCGCGACGGCCTCGGACGCGTCGGCGAAGACGCCGCCCGCGACGCCGCCAAGGAGCGCCGCGCCAAAGGCCGAGCCCTCCTCCGACTCCGTGCGCTCGAGGGGGATGTCGAGCACGGAGGCGACGATCTCCAGCCACAGCGGGCTCCGGGCGCCGCCGCCCGACACCCGTCCGACCGAGGCGTCGACGCCGAGTTGGCGCACGGCGTCGAGCGCGTCCCGCAGACCGAAGGCGACGCCTTCGAGCACCGCTCGGACGAGCGCGCCGCGGTCGTGACGCAGCTGGAGGCCGACGAAGGCGCCGCGCGCATCCGGGTCTGCGTGGGGTGTGCGCTCCCCGGCCAGGTACGGCGCGAACAGGAGCCCCTCGGCCCCGGGCGGCCATGCCGCTGCCTCGGCGGCCAATGCGTCGAAGGACGCGTCCGGCGCGAGCCGCTCGCGGAGCCACTCGAGCGACCCGGCGGCCGACAGCATCACCCCCATCGCCTGCCAGGTGCCGGGCACGGCGTGGCAGAAGGCGTGGACGCGACCCTCCGCGTCGTGCGCGTAGCCGGGAAGCGCTGCCAGCACCACGCCGGAGGTGCCGAGGACGATCGACACGGGTCCGGGCCGGTCGATCCCGACGCCGAGCGCCGCTGCCGGCTGGTCGCCCGCTCCGGCAGCGACCGGGACGCCTTGCAACTTTTCGTCACAAGCGCTGGCGCGGCCGGCGAGGTCGGGCGACTCGAGCACGGGCGGGAACCAGTCGTGGGGGAGCTCGAGCGCCTCCAGCACTTCGTCGCTCCAGCGACGGCGAGCGACGTCGAAGAGCAGCGTCCCCGACGCGTCCGCCGCGTCGATCGCCCACTCGCCCGTGAGCCGCAGCCGGACGTAGTCCTTCGGCAGCATCACGCGCGCGATCCGCGCGTAGGCGTCCGGCTCGTGCCGGCGCAACCAGAGGAGCTTCGGCGCGGTGAAGCCGGTGAGAGCCCGGTTCCCGGTCAGCTCGAGCAGGCGCTTCCGGCCGACGCGCTCCTCGATCTCGACGCACTCGGCGGCCGTCCGCTGGTCGTTCCACAGCAGGGCAGGACGGATCACGCGGCCGTCGGCGTCGAGCACGACGAGCCCGTGCATCTGACCCGAGAGGCCGATGCCCCCGACCGCGCGTCCGGTGGACACCTCGGCGAGGGCCGCCGACGCGGCTCCCCACCAGTCCTCCGGGTCCTGCTCGGACCAACCCGGCCGCGGCGTCGAGAGCGGGTAGCCGCGCGTCGCGGTCGCGAGCACGGCCCCGTCCTGCGAGACGGCGATCGCCTTGACGCCGGTCGTTCCGACGTCGAGGCCGACGAGGGTAGGCTCAGCCGCCATGGAGCTGCGCGAGCTGCGGCCGGGTCTCTGGCGCTGGACGACCCACCATCCGGAGTGGAGGCAGGACGTCGGCTCGGTCGCCTACGAGGGCCGCGACGACCTGGTGCTGATCGACCCGCTCCTCGGGGCGGACGACGCGCTCGACACGCTCGTGGCGCGCGTCGACAAGCCCGTCTCCGTCCTCGTGACGATCTTCTGGCACACGCGGAGCGCCGACGTCGTCGCCGCGCGGCACGGCGCACGCGTGCTTGCCCCCTCGGGCGGGAAGGCAGCCGTGACGCGGCGTGCGCCGACGACGGAGGCATTCCGGCCGGGCGATCCGCTCCCGGGCGGCGTCGAGGCGCTCGCAACCGCGCGCAGCTCCGAGGTCGTCTACTGGATCCCGACGCACCGCGCGGTCGTGCCCGGGGACGTGCTCCTCGGCGCGGACGGCGGTGGCGTACGGCTCTGCCCCCGAAGCTGGCTTCCGGAGAGCACCAGTCTCGAGAGGCTCCGGGCGTCGCTCCGGCCGCTGCTCGAGCTGCCGGTCGCGCGGGTCCTCGTCTCGCACGGCGAGCCGGTCCTGCGGAACGGCCGCGCGGCGCTCGAGCAGGCGCTCGCGCGCTAGCTCCCGGCTCCACGTCACTCTGCGCCGAGCGCGGCGTAGACGAGCTCGTAGGCCCGAACCGCATCCTTGCGCGACTGGGCCTCGTGGAGCGCGGCGTCGTCGATCCTGCCGGACACGTCCCAGATGAAGTTCCACTGCTTGACGCTCCGCTCGACCGCCGCGACGGCGTCCTCGGTGTAGGGGTACAGGTCGAAGCCGAGCCGCTCGCCGTTCTCGCCGTAGCGCGCGCGGCGGAGCTCGAGCGCGAGCTCGACGGTCTCCATGAACGCGGTCGCGCCGACCATGTTGTCGTCGTCGAACGTGCCCCAGCCGGAGTTCGCGTGCTGGTGGCCGAGCAGGCCCTCGGCGGCGAGCATCGCCGCGTACTCGCCCAGCGACTCGCCGTTCATGATCAGGTGCTGCCAGTCCATGTTCACCTGGACGTTCGTGATCCCACGCTCCCGGAGCTTGTGGATCACGTGGAGCGTCATCCCGATGTTCCGCATCAGGATCTTCATCGCCGGCTCCGAGTTCTTGTGCTCGAGGAAGAGCCGGATGCCGCCCTCATGGCACCGCGCCGCGACCTCGCCGACGCCGTCCACGAAGCGCGCCCAGGCGTCCGCATACGGTGTCTGGAACGGGTAGTTGTAGCCCTCGACCCCGGGCCAGAGGATCAGCTGCGCCCCCACGGAGGCGGCGAAGTCCGCGGCGCGCAGCGCCTCGGCGAGCGCGTCCCCGCGGACGGCGTCGTCGGGCGACGAGAGGCCGCCCTTCCCGAACCTCGGATTGAGGTGGGTCCCCGTCGCGATCGCGTAGATGCCGTGCCCGTCGAGCGCCGCGCGCACCTCGTCGACGTTCTCCTCGGAGAGCTCCTGCGGGTAGTGGAACTCGTAGTCGTCCATCAGGCCGCCGAGGCCCGCGACGGCGCGCGCGATCTTCTCGGCGGTCGTCTCGCCGAGATGCTGGGGCTGGTACCCGCCCGGGACGAAGCGGGTGACCATCGGGCCGAGCGCCCAGATGCCGAGGCTCGTCTTCATGCGCTCAGCGACCTGCGCGCACCTGGAGCCGTCGCGCGACGGTGTCGAGCGTTACGGCGAGCAGGAGGATGATGCCGGTGACCATATAGATCGTGCCGAGTCGAGTAGCCACCGATGTTGAGGCCGTTCGCGATCGTGGCGATGACCAAGGCGCCGAGGAGCGCTCCCCGTACCTCGCCGCGCCCGCCGAAGAGGCTGACGCCGCCGATCACGGCTGCCGAGATCGCGTCGAGCAGGAGCGTGCCCCCGCCCTGGTTCAGGTTCACCGACTGGAGCCTTGCCGCGAGGACGATGCCGCCGACGCCTGCCATGACCGACGAGATCACGAACACGATGATCCGAACGCGGGGAACGTTGATGCCGGCACGCCGCGCAGCCTCTGCGTTCCCGCCGACGGCGTACACGTGGCGACCGAACGTGGTCCGTTTTGCGAGGTACGTGAGGCCGACGAGAAAGATGACCATGAGGAGTGCGGCGAGCGGAAGGCCGAGAGGGCGGAAGCACGACTCGGTGAGAGGCGTGCCAGCCGGGCACGCAGTCGGGCGCTGGGCGTGGTTGCAGATGGCGACAATGCCGAAGCTCGCAATGGCAACTCCCGCGAACTTCGCGATCGCGATCCCGGTCCCGGCGGACAGGCCGGCCCGGCGGAGGCCGATCACGCCTCCGAGCGCGACGACCCCGTACAGGACGGTGATCACAGCGGCGATCAACCATCCGACGTTCGCGGAGAAGTAGTACGTGGCGGCGTAGTTGACCCAGTTGTCCTCGATGATGATCGTGTCGCGCGCTTGGAGGGTCTTGAGGATGACGCCCTGCCAGATGAGCAGACCGGCAAGCGTCACGACGAACGATGGCACCCCGATTCTCGCCACGACGCTGCCCTGGGCGAACCCGATCACGGCGACGATCGCGAGACCGAGCAGGATCGCGAGCCACCCCGGGTAGTCGTGCGACGACGAGGGCAGCTGGAACTCGGCGACCGCGACGGCCGCGATACCGCTCACGTACGCGATCGAGAGATCGATCTCCCCGAGCAGGAGCACGAAGACGACCCCGAACGCGATCATGGTCGTTCCCGACATCTGGAGGATGACGTTCACGAAGTTGGGCGCCGTGAAGAAGTTCGTAGCGGTGAACGCGAAGTAGGTGACGATCGCGATCTCGCCGAGGACGACCGGCAGGACGCCGAGATTTCCGGATCGGACGTTGCCCTTGGCGCGCTCCCAGAACCCGGCTTCCTCGGGCGTGTCCGGCGCCTCGATCCCTGGAGCGACGACGTCGGCCCCGGAGGTCATAGCTCGTCTCCGGCGGTCTCGGCGATCCCCGCGACCTTCGTGGGGATACCTGCCGTGATCGCGGTCACGACCTCCTGCTGGCTCGTCGCGGCGCGCTCGTAGACGCCGACGTCGTGGCCGAGCCGAAGGACGGTGATCCGCGTCGCGACCTCGAAGATGTCATGGAGGTTGTGCGAGATGAGCACGACGGCGAGCCCCTGTTCGGCGAGCCGCTTCACGAGCTCGAGCACCTGTCGTGTCTGGGCGACGCCCAGCGCCGCCGTCGGCTCGTCGAGGATGACGAGGCGCGAGTTCCACTGGACCGCCTTGGCGACGGCGACCGACTGGCGCTGCCCGCCTGAGAGCGACGCGACGGGCTGACGGATGGAGCTGATCGTGGTGACGGCGAGCGAGCGGAGCGTGTCCGCCGTCCGCTTCGCCATGACCGGCTCCTTCAGCCGGAAGAGCCAGTCGCGCTCCTCACGGCCGAGGAACATGTTCTGGACGACGTCGAGGTTGTCGCACAGCGCGAGATCCTGGTAGACGACCTCGATCCCGAGCCTCGCCGCGTCCTTCGGGCCGTGGATCGTCACCGGCTCGCCACCGAAGACGATCTCGCCCGAGTCGTAGCCGTAGATGCCGGCGATGCACTTGATGAGCGTCGACTTGCCGGCGCCGTTGTCGCCGACGAGCGCCATCACCTCGCCCTCGCGCACCTCGAAGTCGACCTCGGTCAGCGCCTGTACCGAGCCGAAGGTCTTCGACAGGCCACGGATCTCGAGGAGTGGGGTATCGCTCATGGGCCGGCTCCGGACGACGGTGGAGGCACCCGGAGGTGCCTCCACCCTTGTCGTCGATCTACTTGCAGTACTGCCTGTACTCCCCGGAGCACACGTCGCTGCGCTTCAGGAACTTGTCCGTGAAGAGCCGCGTGTAGTTCGCCTTGGTGATCGACACAACCGGGATCACCAGCGTCGGCTGCTTCTTGCTGCCGTTCGGGCGCGTCGCGTTCGTCTTCGGCGCCTTTCCCTTGAACAGCGCGACCGCTGCGGCAGCTGCAGCGTTCGCCTCGTCGGGCACGTACTTGTAGACGGTGTTCGTCTGCCAGCCCGAGATGATGTTCTGGACACCCTGGACCGTCGCGTCCTGCCCGGTCAGCGCAATCGGCTTCAGGCCCTTCGCCTTCAGCGTCGCGACGACGGCGCCGGCGATGTTGTCGTTCGCCGCCACGACGCCCTGGATGTTGTTGTTCGTCTGGACGAGCATCTGCTCGAAGATGGTCTGGGCGTTCTTCGAGTCCCAGTCGGGCACGAACTTCGCCGGGCCCTTCTTTAGCTTCCCCTTGAAGAGCGGGTTCAGGATGTCGTCGTTTCCGCTCTTGAACCAGAACGCATTCGCGTCCGTCGGGCCGCCCCACAGCTGGGCCACGACGCCTGTCGCACTGTACGTCTTCTTCGCCTTCATTCCGGCGATGACGCCGCGTGCCTGAATGCGACCGACCTGGTTGCCGTCGAACGAGATGTAGACGGATCCCGTGCCGCCGACGATCTGGCGGTCGTAGTCGATCGTCTTGCCACCGGCAGCCGTGAACTTCTTCTGGATGGCGATCGACGTGCCGGTGTCGAGCGACACGATCACGCCAACCTTGGCGCCGTTGTTGATGCACTGCTCCGCCTGGGCGAGCTGCTTCTGCGGGTTGTTGAGAGCGTTCACGACGGCCGCTGTCAGTCCGGCCTTCTTGAAGGCGTTGATGAACGCAGGCTTGTCGAACTGCTGCCAGCGCGGCGACGACGTCGTGTCCGGCAGCAGGACGCACACCTGTGTGCCCGTCGCCGTGGTTTTCGCGCTCCTCGCGGATGCGCCGCCGACCGTGAGACCCACGGCCAGTGCGGCGATGAGGATCGCAATGCTGAGCTTCTTCACTCCGTGCCCTCCTTTGGGGTTCTTCCGTGCCTCCAGCGCGAGACGCTACTCGCTCACGCGCACTCGATCAAACATGCGATACGACACTCACGGGTGCCCGATCGCCACCTCCTTCCCACGCCCAGCACTGCCGGGCATGGACGCCGAGGACTTGGGGTCGCTCCGCTCGTGCACCTCCTGCGCCGCCCAGGGTGCTTCGAGGGCGCGTCGCAGGGAAAGAGCGGCGGCGCCACGCACGGCGGCGCCGTCCCCGAAGGCCGACGGGACGACCGCGAAGGACCCCGAGCGGGCGGCGAGCGACCGCTCCTCGAGGGTCCGGCGGACATCGTCGACGAGCCAGGGGGCGAGCGGGCCGAAGCAGCCGCCGAGCACGACGGCCTGGAGATCGAGGACGTTGAAGGTCGAGGCGAGCGCGATCCCGAGCCAGCGGCCCGCATCGTTCAGGGCGTCGACGACCTCCTTCGAGCCGTCCGTCGCCCGACGCACGAGCTCCTCGGTCAGGCTGCTTGTCCGCCCGTCCGTGGTCGAGATGCCCGCCGCGGCGGCGATCGACTCCTGTCCGACGAGCGTCTCGACGCACCCGAGGCTGCCGCACGCGCACCGGCGTCCCTCCGGGTCGACAGAGACGTGGCCGAACTCGCCGCCGAACCCGTGTGTGCCGCGGAACAGGCGGCCGCCGAGCACGACGCCGCCGCCGACCCCGACCTCGCCGAAGACGCAGACGAAGTCGTCGATCCCGACCGCCGCGCCGGTCCAGTGCTCGGCGAGGGCGGCGAGGTTCGATTCGTTCTCGACGAGAACGGGAAGCCCGAGCAGCTTCTGCAGCTCGTCGGCGACGGGGATCCCGTGCCAGCCGAGGTTCGGCGCGAACACCACCGTCCCCGACGCCTCCTCGACGAGGCCGGGCACCGCCACCGTGATCCCGATCGGGCGCAGGCCCTCGCCCGCCGCCGTCTCGAGCGCGGTGCGCGCCGCGCGCACGAGGCGGTCGAGCACGGGAGCCGGAGCGGAGCCGCGATTGTCGCCGTACGACCGGTGCTCGTAGCGCACGGTGCCGGTGAGGTCCTCGACCGAGACGGCGACGTAGTCGACGTTGATCTCGAGCCCGATCCCGACCATCACGCCCGACAGCTCGAGCGCGACGCCGGGACGCCCGACACCGCGCGGCGCGGGCGCCTCGCCGTTCTCGCGCACGAAGTCGAGCGCCACGAGCTCGGCGACGAGGCTCGAGACGGTCCCGCGGGTGAGGCCGGTGCCCGCCGCGACATCCGCGCGCGAGCAGGTCCCTCTGGCTGCGATGTGGCGCAGGACGACGCCGAGGTTCGCCCGACGGACCGTCGTCTGGTCGGCGCGACTCGCGCGAGCCGTGGCGTCGAAGGTCAACGCGGCGCTTTCACAGGAGGGCGATCGGCATCGTTCGCGGTGGCCAGCGGGGCGCTTCTCCACACGACTTTGTATGGAGGCCGACCAAACTAACGTGCCGACCGGGCGCCTGTCAACCCCGTGCGTCTATCGTCGCGCCGTGATCGCGGACGCCCACGTCGACCTGCTCCTCGAGCTCGCGTACCGAGAGCGCCGCCTCGGCGAGACCGACGTGTTCGCGTCGACGTGGCTCCCGCTGCTCGAGCAGGGCGGTGTCGGGCTACAGGTGTGCGCCGTCTACGTCGACCTCGTCGTGCAGCCCGAGGGGTCGCTCCGGGAGGCGCTGTCGATGGTCGCTTCCTTCCACCGGGCGATCGCGGAGAACCCCGAGCGCGTGACGCAGGTGACGACGGCCTCCGATCTCGACGCCGTCGAGTCGGGCGAGCGGGTCGGGCTCCTCCTCTCGCTCGAGGGCGTCGAGTGCTTCGGCGTCGAGACGTGGCCGGCCGACGTCTTTCATGCCCTGGGCGTCCGCATGGCGGGGCTGACGTGGAACCGTCGCAACGCGTTCGCCGACGGCGCAGCCGAGGACGGCGGCGGGCTCTCGCGGCTCGGCCGCGAGCTCGTCGACCGTTTCGTCGAGCTCGGCGTGATCCTCGATCTCGCGCACGCGTCGCGCGGTGCGTATGCCGAGATCCTGGAGCGCGCCGCCGGCGCGCCGCTGCTCTGTTCCCACGGCGCGTGCCGTGCCGTCCACGAGACGCCGCGAAACCTCGACGACGACCAGCTGCGCGCGCTCGCCGACGCCGGCGGACTCCTCGGCCTGATGCTCCACCCGATCGCGATCGGGCCGGAGCGACGGACGCTCGACGGCGTGGTCGACCATCTCGACCATGCCGTGTCCGTGATGGGCGTCGACCGCGTCTGCCTCGGCGGCGACTTCACGACGCGGCTCTGGGAGGCGATGCCGCCGCCTCCCCTGCCGAAGGACGGGCTCATGCCTCCGGGGCTCACGCCCGGTCTCGGGATCGAGGGGCTGACGGGCTCCGAGCACTACCCCGCGCTCGTCGAGCGACTCGCTGCACGGGGCTGGGGCGAGGAGGAGGTCACCGCCGTGACGCGCGGCAACCTCCTCCGCTTCCTCCGCGCGGCGCTCTAGCGCCGGGCGACGAGCAGCACGACCGACGCGACGGCGATCCACGCCATCCAGGCGAACATGCCGAAGAACGCGACCGTCCCGAGCGACGCGATGCCCGCGACGACGCCGAGCCAGCCGAGCCAGGCCGGCAGCCCGCTGCGGATCGCCGCGATCGAGGCCGGGACGATCATGAGCGCCGCCGCCACGCCGGCGGTGCCGAGCAGGAACCAGCCCACGTCGTCGTAGCCGAGGTAGGCCTCGGCCTGCGCGATCGCCCGTGCCGGGTCGTCGGGCATGTCGACGAGAGGTGCCATCCAGAGGATCCAGCAGAGCGCGAAGCAGAGCGCGAAGACGATGCCGCCGATCAGCACGAGCACCGACTCCGTCTCGGTTGCCACCCGGCGAAGCCGCGTGTACAGACCCGCGGTGAACAGGCCGCCCAGTGCGACGGACGCCAGCCCGAAGAGCAGGATGGCGACGTTCCAGCCCTCGTGGGACGAGGCGTACGAGACGACCTCGGCGGGGGTCTCCCCCGTGTCGTCGCTCGCCGGCGAGGCCATCAGCGCGATCAGGCCGGCGACGAGGCCGAGCCCGCCGAGCGGTGCGAGCAGACCCGACCAGCTGCGGCGGGCCGTGGTGATGCCGGTCTCGAGGACCGCGGTAGTCATTCCTTCCCCTTTCGTCGGTGCAGGACGTTGGCGGCGCGAAGTCCGCCTCGCACGGCCGGACGAACGCCCGGCCGTGCGAGAAGCGGTGCAAGAGCCCTGGTCACGACCGATCCGCGGGCGGGATCCTCCCGGGCCTCGTCCCACGACGGGTGGTCTCCGAAGACGACCGAGCCCTCCAGGGTCTCGCTCAGGGAGGCGAGGCCGTACGGCCTCTCGACGATGCTCATGTCAGGGCTCCTTCGGGTTCGTCAGGTTCAGGCGGGAATGAGCGTGGGACGCGCGCCGCTCGGCCGGACGAGCCGGCCGAGCAGGCGAGCGAGGACGCGGCTTGCGCGGCGGCGCATCAGACGCCGAGCGCGGTGGGCGCCTTCGGAGCGGCGGGCTCGTACGTCGGCTTGAAGCCGAGCAGCCGTCCGAGGGGGGCGCCGAAGGCGAGGCCGAGGCGCTGGAGCCACGCGGGCGGGAACGGCAGCCGCACGTCATCGAAGTGATGGCGGGCGATGACCGCGAGCCGCAGCGGGTTCGGCATCCCCTTCTTCGAGACCTTGCCGTCCTCGGCCAGCGAGAACATCGTCTCGATCAGCTGCTCGAAGCCGAGCGCCGGGGAGACCTCGCAGACGAAATGAGCCGTCTCGTCACCGATGTTCTCGAACTTGTGCGCCGTTCCGGCGGGGACGAGCACCCGGTCGCCCGGCTTCGCGACGATCGTGTTCTTGCCGACGCGGAACTGCAGCTCGCCGGCGAGGACCTCGAAGAGCTCCTCCTGCGCGGGATGGACGTGGGCGGCGGCGACGGCGCCGTTCGGCTCGACGAACGCCTCGACGACGACGCGCTCGCCGTTCGTGTCTGCGGACGTCGTGCGGAACACGAGGGTCTCGCCGGTGACGGAGTTCCTGAGGGTCTGGCCGGTGGTGATCACGTTGCTCTCCTTGGTCGGGCTGGACTTGACGTGACGCACCATCGGGGAGGCCGCTTAGGATCCGCCCAAGCTCGGCTTAAGGGAGTGCAGGGAGGGGTCTTAAGGCGTTGGAATTCCGCTTGCTGGGGCCGCTGGAGGTGGTCGGCGACGACGGGGTGCCGGTTGCGCTCGGGGGGCCGAGGCCCCGGTCCCTGCTCGCACAGCTGCTGCTCCACCCGAACGAGGTCGTCTCCACCGACCGGCTGATCGACGCGATCTGGGGCGAGTCGCCGCCCGCAAGCGCCCAGAACGCGCTCCAGGTGCATGTCCACTCGTTGCGAGGGGCGGTCGGGGCCGACCGGATCGTGACCCGGGCGCCGGGGTACCTGGTCCGGGTCGAGCCGGACGAGCTCGACGTCGATCGGTTCGAGCGGCTCGCCGCCTCGGGGAAGGACCGGATCCGGGAGGCGCTGGCCCTGTGGCGCGGCCCGGCGCTCGCCGACCTCGCGTACGAGTCGTTCGCGGTGGCCGCCGCCGCGCGGCTCGACGAGAGCCGGCTCGCCGCGATCGAGGCGCGGATCGACCTCGACCTCGGAGAGGGGCGCCACGCAGCGCTCGCCGGAGAGCTCGAGGCGCTCGTCGTCGCGCACCCGCACCGCGAGCGCCTCCAGGCACAGCGGATCGTGGCCCTCTATCGCGCCGGGCGGCAGGCGGATGCGCTCGCGGCGTACCGGGAGGCACGCGACGCGCTCGACGAGCTCGGCCTCGAGCCGTCCCCGGAGCTTCGCGGCCTCGAGCGCCGCGTGCTCGAGCACGACCCGACGCTCGCGCGCGAGCCCGATCTACCGGCGGAGCCTTCCCCGGAGGTGCGCCCGGAGCTGATCGGGAGGGCACTCGAGCTCGCCGCGATCACCGCTCTCCTGGGACGTCCGGACGCTCGGCTCGTGACGCTCACGGGACCCGGTGGGACCGGCAAGACGAGCCTCGCGCTGGCCGCGAGCGCGGCGGTCGGCGGCGGGCCGTTCGTCGACCTCGCCCCCGTCGCGGAGGCCGACCTCGTCATCCCGACGATTGCGGCACGGCTCGGCATCGACGAGGAGCAGGGCGAGGAGCCGATCGAGACGCTCGCCCGCGCGCTCGCCGGACGCGCGCGCGCGTTTGCGGTGGTCGACAACCTCGAGCACCTCGCCGGGTCGTTCGCCGACATCGCTGCGCTCCTCGAGGCGGTCCCGCAGCTCCAGCTCCTCGCGACGAGCCGGGCGCCCCTTCACATCACACTGGAGCACGAGTACCGTGTCCCGCCGCTCGGCGTTCCCGACCCGGCGGCCGTCGATCTCGACGCCGTCTCGACAGCTGCCGCCGTCCGGCTCTATGTCGAGCGGGCACGCGAGGTCGTGCCCGACTTCGACATCACGGCGGTGAACGCCGAGGCGATCGCAGGGATCACCAGGGCGCTCGACGGCCTCCCCCTCGCGATCGAGCTCGCTGCGGCCCGCGTGCGCGTCCTGGGCGTCGAGGGGACGAGGAGGCGCCTCGGCGAGGCGCTGGCGCTCCTGACTCGAACGGCCCCCGACCTCCCCGAGCGGCAGCGGTCGATCCGCGCGACCGTCGCCTGGAGCGTCGACCTGCTCGATCTCTCCGCGCGCCAGGTGCTGGCAGCGCTGTCGCTCTTCCCCGCCGGCGCGACGCTCGAGGCGCTGGAGGCGGTCGCCGCACCAGGGACCGACGTGGCCGGCGCGCTCGACGCGCTCCTCGACGCGAGCCTCGCAGCCTCGTCGCTCGCCGCCGGCGCCGAGCCCCGGTTCACCATGCTCGAGACGATCCGCGCGTACGCGGCGACCGAGCTCGCGACCGACGACCTCCGGCGTGCGCAGCTCTCGTGGTCGATCGCACTCGCGAGCGACGACGAGGAGCCGCGGTACTGGACGCGCGCGACCGACTGGCTCGACCGCGTCGAGCCCGAGCTCCCGAACATCCGGGCGGCGCTCGACTTCGCGCGCGACCAGGACGACGTCACGGGAGAGCTGCGCCTCGCGAGCTCGATGCGCCACTTCTGGCGAGTCCGAGGTCACGGGATCGAGGCCCGGCGCCGGCTCGAGGAAGCGCTCGAGCGGATCGCCGAGGTCGAGCCGGCGCTCGGCGCCCGGGTGCAGCACGAGACGGCTGTGATGCGCCTCGTAGCGGGCGACTATGACGGGGCACGCACGCTGTGGCTCTCCGCGCTCGAGACGTACGAGCGGCTCGGCATCGAGGTCGAGGTCGGGCGCGTCCATGCCGAGCTCGGCGCCCTCGAGAATGCCGCCGGCAACCCGGAGGCGGCGATCGACTACAGCCGACGTGCCTCCGACATCCTCGCGGACGAAGAGTTCATCCGCCTCATCGTGCTCGGCAATCTCGCGGAGTCGTACGAGCAGACGGGCGACCTCGAGGGAGCCCGCACCACGGCCGTGTCCGTCCTCGAGGCCCAACGGGCGATCGCCGATCGCGACGGCGTCGCGTACATGAGCTTCACGCTCGCGAGCATTGCACTCGCGAGCGGGGACGTCGCCGAGTCCCACCGACGGCTCATCGAGTGCCTGACGGTCGCCGCCGAGGTGGGGTTCGTCGAGGTCACCGGATACGCCCTCGGGCTCGCGGCAGACCTTGCCCTCGCGCTCGACGACCTCCACGATGCCGCGATGCTGATCGGCGCGTGCCTCGAGCGGTTCGACCAGCTCGGCGTCGCCCCCCAGGTCCGCGAGCGCGACCGGCAGGCGAGGGTCACGGCCTCGGTCGGGGAGCGACTGCCGGAGGCGAGCGAGCTGATGCGACGCGGCCGGGCGCTCCGCCTCGACGAGGCGGCCGCGCTTGCGGTCGCCCTCCAGGCTGGGAGGGACTGAGGGTGGAGTTCCGCATGCTCGGCCCCCTGGAGGTGGTAGCCGACAACGGCGCGGCCGTGCCGCTGGGCGGCCCGAAACCCCGCGCCGTGCTCGCCGCGCTGCTCGTGGAGGCGAACCGGACGGTCTCGGTCGATCGCCTGATCGACGCGGTCTGGGGAGAGTCGCCTCCTGCCAGCGCGCAGAACGCGCTCCAGGTGCACATCCACGCTCTGCGGAACGCGCTCGGCACGGACCGGATCGTGACCCGGCCCCCGGGGTACCTGCTGCGTGTCGACCGGGGGGAGCTCGACATCGAGCAGTTCGACAGCCTCGTTGCAGCGGGCCGGCCGGGCGACGCGCTTGCGCTCTGGCGGGGCGCCGCTCTCGCCGACGTCGCGCACGAGCCGTTCGCCCAGGCGGAGGCCGCCCGTCTCGAGGAGCGGCGGCTCGCCGCGCTCGAGGCGCGGATCGACGCGGACCTCGAGAAGGGCCGTCACACCGAGGTCGCCGCCGAGCTCGAAGCGCTCGTCGCAGAGCACCCCCACCGCGAGCGGCTCCGCGCGCATCAGATGCTCGCGCTCTACCGCGCCGGGCGGCAGGCCGACGCGCTCGCCGCCTACCGTGACGCGCGCGCGGCGCTGGACGAGCTCGGGCTCGAGCCGTCCGCCGAGCTGCGCGCCCTCGAACAGCAGATCCTCCGCCAGGACCCGGCTCTCGTTCCCTCTCGTCCCGCGCAGGGTTCCTCCGTCGACCGGCCGTCACCCGCTGACGAGCTCGTGGGGCGAGCGCTCGAGGTCGCAGCGATCTGCTCCTTGCTGGAACGCGACGACACACGGCTTGTGACGCTGACGGGCGCCGGCGGCACAGGGAAGACAAGCCTCGCGCTCGCGGTTGCCCAGCGGCTCGCGGGCGCCGACGCAGTCGTCGTCGAGCTCGGCCCCGTCTCGGATCCCGGGCTGGTCGCCACGTCGATCGCCAAGGCGCTCGAGATCGACGAGGAGCCCGGGCGAGCCGTGGAGGAGACGCTCGCGGAATCCGTCGTCGGTCTCGATCGACTCCTCGTGATCGACAACTTCGAGCATCTCCTCGGCGCCGCAGAGCTCGTGGGCAGGCTGCTCCGCTCCGCGCCGGCGCTTCGCGTGCTCGTCACGAGTCGAGCTCCGCTGCACTTGACGGCAGAGCATGAGTACCAGGTCGCGCCGCTGCGGGTTCCGGAGCAGCACGCTTCAACGGTCTCGGAGCTCGAGGGCGTGGAATCGGTGCGCTTGTTCGTTCAGCGCGCGGCCGCCGTGATGCCCGGCTTCGAGCTCAGCGACGACAACGCCGAGGCGGTCGCGCGGATCTGCCGCGCGTTGGACGGACTGCCCCTCGCCATCGAGCTCGCGGCGGCGCGGATCCGGGTTCTCGGGCCCGACGGCATGGCTCAGCGAATCGGCGAGAGGCTGGCGCTGCTCACGCGTCGCGCCCCCGACCTTGCGGAGCGACAACGATCACTTCGTGCGACGATCGAGTGGAGCGTCCGCCTGCTCGACGAGCCGGCCCGGGCGGCGTTTGGGGCCTTCGGCGTGTTTGCGGCGCCTGCGTCTCTCGCGTCGATCGAGCACGTCGTCGGCGACGTCGTCGCCGACGTACCGAACGCAATCGAGGCGCTCCTCGACGCCTCGCTCGTCATCTCGGAGGCCGAGTCCTCGGGCGAGCCACGCTTTCGGATGCTCGAGACGATTCGCGACTACGCCGTCGCAGACCTCGGAGCGAGCGGGGCCGAGCCCGGGACGCGCGACCGGCACCTCGCCGACGTCGTCGAAACGGTCCGTCGCTGGGACGCTTCACGACGCGGTGACCCGAACGATCGCGGCGACCTCGCGATCGTCGACGCGATCTATCCGGACGTGGTGGCGGCGCTCCGCCACGCAACTGCGACGAGCGCCGTGGAGCCCGAGTTTCAGCTTCTCGCCGTGATCTGGCGCTACTGGCGGTGGCGGGGCTACGTCGAGGACGCGCATCGTCATCTCGATGCCGCAACAGCCTCGGACGACCCGCGAGTCCCGCGGTTGGAGGCCGCAAACGCGTTGCTGGGCGCGTCGGTGATCGAGTTGATCCGCGGCGACCTGCGTCGCGCGGGCTCGCACGCCGAGCGCGCGGTGGCCTCGTACGCCGCAGTCGACGAGCCACTGCTCGAGGCGAAGGCCCTGGTCCAGCTCGCGTCGATCGCGAACGCCGCCGGCGATCCCGAACGCTCGCTCACCCTCTGCGAGCGCGCTGCGCCGGTGCTACGCGACGGCGGTGAGCTGGACATCCTCGGGATCGCATTGATGGCAACGGCTGAGTCGGGCCGCCGGCTCGGAAATCTCGATCGCGCGCGCGCGGCGGCCGTCGAAGCCGTCGAGCTCCGTGCGTCGCGCGGCAACACTCGAGGCGCCGGCTTCGCACGTGTTGTGCTCGCAGACATCGAGCAACGACGGGGCGCGCACGCTGCTGCAGCCCACCTCCTCCGTCAGTCGCTCCCCGTGGCCGGCGAGCTCGGCGATCTCGAGAGCCTGGCGCCGAACCTATTCGTCGCGGCCGCCACGCTCGCTGCCTTCGGGGACCACGACACCGCAGCGCGCCTCCTCGGCGCTGCGGAGGCGACCCTGCGGCTCATGGGCGTCGATCGATTCGAGATGGAACGCGAGGACTACTTCGAGCCCGTTCTTGCGACGATTCGAGCGGTCCTGTCCGACGCCGAGGCACGTGCCCACTACGAGGCGGGCCTGATGCTGGGACAGGAAGAGGCAGCACGGCTTGCACTGGATCGTCTCGCCGCGGTCGAACGGCCGTCCTAGAATGCTCCGGATAGTGGGCGAGGACGCCTGAGGGCATGGAGTTCAGGCTGCTTGGCCCGCTGGAGGTCCGGGGTGAAGACGGGGCCGAAGTCTCGCTCGGTGGTGCTCGACCGCGGGCGCTGCTCGCGCTCCTTCTACTCCGTCCCAATGAGGCAGTCTCGACCGACCAGCTGATCGACGGAATCTGGGGAGATGCGCCTCCCGCCAGCGCCTCAAACGCGCTTCAGGTGCACGTCCACGCCTTGCGGAACGCGCTCGGCACGGACCGGATCGTGACCCGGCCCCCGGGGTACCTGCTGCGTGTCGACCGGGGGGAGCTCGACATCGAGCAGTTCGACAGCCTCGTTGCAGCGGGCCGGCCGGGCGACGCACTTGCGCTCTGGCGCGGCGCTGCGCTGGCCGACGTCGCGCACGAGCCGTTCGCCCAAGCCGAGGCCGCTCGCCTCGAGGAACGGCGGCTCGCCGCGCTCGAGGCCCGGATCGCAGCGGACCTCGAGCAGGGCCGTCACACAGGTCGCCGCCGAGCTCGAGGCGCTCATCGCCGAGCACCCGCACCGCGAGCGTCTGCGTGCCCAGCAGATGCTCGCGCTCTACCGCTCGGGCCGACAGGCGGACGCGCTCGCCGCCTACCGCGACGCGCGCGCGGCGCTGGACGAGCTCGGTCTCGAGCCGTCCGCCGAGCTGCGCGCGCTCGAGCAGCGCATCCTCCGCCAGGACCCCGAGCTCGACGCACCGCCCACGACCCCCGTGCGCCGAGCCGATGCTTCCCGGCGCTGCGACGCCGCTCATCGGCAGGCAGCTCGAGCTCGCGGCGGTGACGGCGCTCGCTCGAGCGGCCGGACACGCGGCTCGTGACGCTCACCGGGCCCGGAGGGACCGGCAAGACCCGCCTCGCGCTCGAGGTCGCGCGAACGTGCGGCCGGACGAGCCGATATTCGTCGACCTGTCCTCCGTCGAGGACCCGACGCTCGTCGTCCCGACGATCGGGCGCGTCGTCGGGGCCGACGGAATCCCCGGGCGAAGATCCGGTCGGAGACCGTCGCGGCGACGCTCGGCGGGACTGCTCGCTGCTCCTGCTCGACAACCTCGAGCAGGTGGTCGACGCCGCGCCGGACCTCGGCCGGCTTCTGAAGCTCGCCCCGGACCTGAAGATCCTCGCGACGAGCCGCGCGCCGCTCCGCATATCGCAGCGAGCGCGAGTACCGCGTCCCACCGCTGGCCGTGCCGGCCGTCGGCTCCGCGTCGGTGGACGACGTGGAGCGTTCGGCCGCGGCGCGGCTCTACGTCGAGCGCGCCCGCAGGAGCGTGCCCGACTTCGAGGTCACGGCCGCGAACGCGGCTGCGATCGCCCGAATCTGCCAGGCGCTCGAGGGGCTCCCGCTCGCGCTCGAGCTCGCCGCCGCCCGGCTGCGGTTGCTCGGCGCCGAGGGGACTGCCGACCGTCTCGGCGACATGCTCGCTCTGCTGAGCCGCGGCGACCGCGACCTTCCGGAGCGGCAACGCTCGCTCCGGGCCACGATCGACTGGAGCGTCCGCGGGCCTCGACGAGGAGGCGCGGACGGTCTTCGCCGCGCTCGGCGCATTCAGCGGCGGCGGCACGCTCGAGGCCGTCGAGGCGGTCGCCGGGACACGATGCGGACGTCGTCGACGGCGCGCTCGACGACCTGCTGGACGCCGCCCTCGTCGCCGCCGCCGGTGACCGCCGGAACCGAGCCGCGCTTCACGATGCTCGAGACCGTGCGCGAGTACGCGGCCGAGCTCCTCGACGTCTCTCCGGCGACGAGCGTGCGGTCCGCGACCGCCACTGACGCTGGTTCCTTGGCCAGGTCGAGGGCGAGGGCGTGTACTGGCGCCGGCAGACAGGCGCCGCGTGGCTCGAGCGGATCGACGCAGACCATGACAACTATCGTGCCGCGTTCGCACACGCCCGCTCGGTCGGCGACTTCGAGCGCGAGCTCCGTCTCGCGAACGCGCTCCGCTACTTCTGGCGCGTCCGCGGCTACGTCGAAGAGGGCCGTCGCCGTCTCGACGAGGCGGTCGAGCTGTCCGCGGGTGTCGAGCCGGCCCTGCGTGCGCGCACGCTCGGCGAGGCGGGGGTGATGGCGTTCGCCGCCGGGGACTTCGCGCGCTCGCGCGAGCGCTGGACGGAGGCGCGTCCCAATGCTCGAGCGGCTCGGAGAGCCGAGGGAGATCGCGCGCGCGTCTCGGCGAGCTCGGTGCGTGCGAGCGCAGCCGAGGGCGATCTGGCCGAGGCGCCGTCCCGCTCTACGAGCCGCGCTCGAGAGGCTCGAAGGAACCGACGATGTCCACGGGATCGGCGTCATGCTCGGCAACCTCGCCGCGGCTACGAGGGTCTCGGCGAGGCCGCGAAGGCCCGCGAAGCGTCCCTCGACGCGCTCCGGCTCCAGGAGCGAATCGACGACGACGACGGGATCGCGATCTCGAACCTCAACCTCGCGAGCCTCGAGGCGTCCGTCGGAGACCTCGATGCCGCGTGCGGCCACCTTCGCGGCTCGCTCGACGCCTCCGCGCGGCTCGGCTACCGCGAGGGAGCGGCTCTACGCGCTCGGCATCGGCGCGCAGATCGCGGTCGCGCGAGGTGACGCCGAGCTGGCGGGCGTTCTCTGTGGCGCGTTCGAGGAGCTGTTCGCCGCGCTCGGCACGCCGCAGGCCGAGGAGGCCGAGCGCGCGCGCCGAACGTGCGCGAGCAGGTCGCGGAGCTCGCCGACCTCGAGGCGCTCATGGAGCGTGGGCGTCGGCTCTGCGTTCGACGAGGCCGTCGCGCTCGTCCGCAGCACGCGTGCGTCGAGCGGCTGAGCGCGCTACCGACCGTCAGAGGCTCGCGCCGCCGTCGGCGACGAGCACCGAGCCCGTGACGTACGACGCCTCGTCCGACACGAGCCACGAGACGAGCGCGGCGATCTCTCCCGGCCGCGCGAGCCGTCCGAGCGCGGCCTCCGCGGCGAGCGCGTCGAGCTGATCGCCGGCGAGCTCGCGCACGGTCTCCCCGTCGACGGTGCCGGGCACGACGGCGTTCACCGTCACGCTCGACGGCGCGAGCTTCGCGGCTGCGCGGCGGGTCAGCGAGATGAGCGCCGCCTTCGAGCCCGCGTAGTGCGCTCCCACCACGCCACGCCCCTTGAGGGCGGAGTCCGACGAGACGTTCACGATGCGACCGGCGCCGCGCGCCTCGAGCAACGGGCCGACCGCGCGGATGCCGAGGAAGGGTCCTCGGAGGTTCGTCGCGAGCACGTCGTCCCACTCCTCCGGCTCGATGTCGTAGAGGTCGCGGACGATCGTCCGCGCGGCGCAGTTGACGAGCCCCCACGGCTCGCCCGCCGCCTCGAGCTCGCGGGCTCCGTCGACCCAGGCGACGGGATCGCGGACATCCAGCCGGAGGTCGCCCCCGGTGAGGTCCGCGCCGACGACGGCGTAGCCGTCGGCCGCGAGGCGCTCGACGATCGCCGCCCCGAGGCCGCGCCCTGCGCCGGTGACGAGCACCGCCCTCACCGGACGAGGAGGCTCGCGCCGATGGCGCCGCCGAGGTCGCCCAGCTCGGCGAGCCGGTACTCGGGCGCTTCGCGGAAGAACGTGTGCGCGCGGGCCGCTTGCTCGATGCGACCGAGCCAGCGTGGCCCGAGGCGCTCGCCGAGCCCGCCGCCGAGGATCACGGCCTCGACGTCGAGCAACGTCACCGCCGAGCCGATGCCGACGCCCAGTGCCTCGACCGCCTCGCCGAGCAGATCGCCCGCGACCTCGTCGCCGGCATCCAGCGCGCGGAGCCAGATGCCGCTCGTGAGCCGATCGCGGCCTCGCTTCCGCATCAGGTCGAAGAGCATCGTCTTCCGCTCGAGCGCCTCCTTCCTCGCTCGCTCCTCGAGCGCGCCGCGGCCGGCGTAGGCCTCGACGCAGCCCTGCAGGCCGCAGTTGCAGCGCAGCCCGCCCGGTCTCGCGCACATGTGCCCGATCTCGCCCGCGGAGCCGCGTCCCGTGAGGAGGCGACCGTCGACGACGAGGCCGCCACCGACCCCGGTGCCCCAGAAGACGCCGAGGAACGACCGCAGCCCTCGGCCGGCCCCGAACCGCCGCTCGGCCTCCACCGCGACGCTCACGTCGTTGCCGAGCGTCGCGGGTGCGCCGAGCACGGCCGCGACAGCCGACGCAAGCGGAAACGGCCGGTCGAGCCCCTCGACGTTCGCCACCTGGAGCACCGACCCGGTCGCGGCGTCGATGCTGCCCGGCGCTCCGATCCCGACGCCGGTCAGGTCCGCGGGGTCGACGCCGGCCCCCGAGGCCGCGTCACGCACGGCCTGCGCGATCTCCGACGCCACCGCCTCGGGGCCTCCACGCGTCGGCGTGTCGCGCCGGGCCGCCCCGTGAACCCGGGCACCGCGGTCGCCGACGACGACCGCCTGGATCTTCGTCCCGCCGAGGTCGACGCCCGCCTTCAATCGAGTCGCCGGACGAGCTCGGCGAGTGGCTTGCGGTTCGCGCGCGCGCTCCATTCCCCGGCGCTCCGCGCGGCGACGTCGCGCGGCTTCTCGGGAAGCCCGAAGGAGAGCACGATCGCGACATCCTCGTCGCCCGCGAGCTCGAGCGCGGCCTTGAGACCTTCGGCGTCACCCAGGCCGTTCGGGCACGACGAGACGCCCTCGTTCCAGGCGGCGAGCAGCATGTTCTGCGCGGCGCGCCCGGCGTCGAAGCGCACGGGCCCCTTGCCCTCGACGACGATCGCGACGACGAGCCCTGCGCCGAGGATGTTGCCCGGCTCGAAGACCGTCTCGGCGATGCGCTCGAGACGCGCCCGGGCCCTCGGGATGATGAACGTCCACGGCTGCCGGTTCGACGCCGAGCCGGAGAGCCGGCCCGCGTCGAGGATCCGCTCGACGACGTCGTCGGGCAGCGGGTCCGGGCGGTAGCGGCGCTCGTCGCGTCGGCTCGCGATGGCGAGGTACGCGTCCATGGAAGTAGCCTAGTGGTCCCCCCATGATCACCCACGTCGACCAGGCGAGCGTCAGCCTCCTCCGCTGGCTCCGGCGCCAGCTCCGCCAGCCGACGCCGCTCCGCGAGCACCTCGAGGCGGCGGTCGCGAACGACGACCCGGCCGAGGCGCGGCGGCTCCTCGACCGGTTCGAGTTCACGGAGGTGCAGCGGCGGCATGTCGACGGCCTCATCGAGCGGTGGGAGACGAGCCGTACCGGCCGCTGAGAACGCCGAGGTCGTCCGACGGATCTTCGACGCCTTCGCCCGCAAGCAGGGCTTCGCGCTCCGCGGCCTGTTCGCCGAGGACGCGACGTGGGTCGTCCCGGGCGGCAGTGTCATGGCCGGCACGTTCCAGGGCCGAGATCAGATCTTCCGCTTCCTCGCGCGGCTGCCGAAGGAGACGGGCGGCACGTACGGCTCGCGCCTGATCGACGTCCTCGCGTCCGACGACCGCGCTGCGGCGCTCTACCGGGCCTTCGGCAACAGGAACGGCCGGACCCTCGACATCGACCAGGTGCTCCTGTTTCGGATCGAGGACGGCCTCGTGCGGCACGTCCTCGCGCTCCCCTCCGATCCGCAGGCATTCGAGGAGTTCTGGGCGCCGTAGTTCGATCGCATTTCGCACGTAGCATGGTCGCCCGATGAGCGTCGGACGGGTCGAGGGATGAGCGCTCCCGCCCTTGCTACGGGCGGGCCTGCGGTGCGGATCCGCGGCACCGCCTATCCGGTGCTGCTCCCGACGTTCCGCGACCCGCGACTCCACCTCGCGGGCGTGATCGTCACCCTCCAGGTCCTCGGGCAGACGACGTTCGAGTTCGACCTCTCGATCGCGCAGATCCTCGTCTCGCTGCTGACGTGCGCGGTGCTCGAGGTCACGATCGCCTTCCGTCGTCAGCGCGTGCTGATGTGGCCGGCGAGCGCTCTCCTCACGGGGAACGGCGTCGCGTTCGTGCTCCGCGTCCCGGGCACCGAGCACGGCGACTGGTGGAGCCTGCACGGCTGGTGGATCTTCGCCGGGACCGCCGCGGTCGCGCTCCTCTCGAAGTACGTCATCCGCTTCCGCGGACGGCACGTGTTCAACCCCTCGAACTTCGGGCTCGTCCTCTGCTTCCTGCTCATCGGCCCCGAGCGCGCCGATCCGCTTCCGTTCTGGTGGGGCCCCATGTCTGCGTGGCTCGCGCTCGCCCTCGTCCTCATCGTCGGCGGCGGGCTCGCGATCCTGCGGCGCCTCCGGCTCGTGGCGATCGCTGTCGGCTTCTGGCTGACCTTCGCCGCCGGGATCGGCATCCTCGCGGCCGGCGGGCACGAGATGACCGCCGCCTGGCACCTCGGGCCCATCGGCGGGCTCGACCTCTGGTGGCTGCTCGTCACCTCGCCCGAGATCCTGGTCTTCCTCTTCTTCATGATCACCGACCCGCGGACCATTCCGGCCGGCGACACGGGGCGGCGCGTGTACGCCGTCTCGGTCGGGTTCGTCGCCGCGCTCCTGATGGCGCCGTGGACGACGGAGTTCGCCCACAAGGTTGCGCTGCTCGGGGCGCTCGCCCTCGTCTGCGCCGCGCGTCCGCTGCTCCTGCTCGTGGCCGAGGGCCGCGTGGAGCGGGCACGGAACTGGGCGGGCGGGACGTCGACTCCCGCTCGCGCCGGAGGAGCAGCGCTCGCCGCGGTCGCGGCCGGAGCGCTCCTCGTGCTCGCCGGGCTGCCGGCACGTCCGGAGGCCGCGGTCGCCGCCGCGGCCGACACGGGTCGCGTGCCGCAGGTCACCGTCGTCTCCTCGCCCGGGCTGGCGCCGGTCGATCGGAGGACCGCGCGACGGATCGCGGCCGATCTCGTGACCGACCTCGAGGTCGCGGCGGAGGCGCTGCGCACGCGCGACCGCGCCCGGGCAAGCCGCGCGGCGAGCGGGACCTGGCTCGCCGACCTCTGGAGCAGGATCGACGCGTCGCGCGGCGGCGTCGTCGAGGTGCCGACGTACGACGCGGACCGAATCCGGCTCCGGCTGGAGCCCGGCGAAGGGCAGGGGCCTCCGCTCGTCGTGGCAACGCTGTTCGGCACCATCCGAACGGCCACGTACGGAGCCTCCGGTGGCCAGCTCGCGACCCAGGCCGAGCCGGTCGCGATCGAGCGGACGTTCGAGATCGTCGAGCACGGCGGCCGGTACCTCGTCGTCGCGGTTCGCGGCGCGCCCGGCGCCGGGGCGCCGGCCCCCTCCGTGCGCGCGTCGTTCACGCTGACCGACGTCGCGCCGAGCGTCGGCCTCGACTTCCGCCACGGCGCGTTCCGCTACACCCCTCCCGGAGAGTTCCACGACGAGACCGCGATGATGGGCGGCGGAGTCTGCTGGCTCGACTACGACCGGGACGGCTGGCTCGACCTGTACGTCGTCAACGGGTACGCCGAGACGGACATCGCCGAGTACCGGGCCCGGGGCGGCCTCCCGAAGAGCCGCCTCTTCCGCAACGTCCACGGCCGCTTCGAGGACGTGACAGCCGCCACTGGCGCCGGCCTCGGCGTTCGCGGCAGCGGGTGCGTGGCCGCAGACCTCGACGGCAACGGGGCGACCGACCTCTCGTGACGACGGCGGGGTACGACGTGGCGCGCGACGCCTACGACGCGCTCCTCTGGAACGACGGCGCACGGCCGGTTCACGGAAGGCGCCTGGCGCGCCGGGATCCGCACGCCCGGGTGGCACACCGGCGTCGCCGTTGCCGATGTCGAACGGCGACGGGAGGCTCGACGTGTTCGTCGTCGGGCTACACGGACGTCAACATCCCGATCTCCCGGGCTCGCGAGTCGGGCTTCCCTGCCAACCACGCCGCCGTGCCGCGACCTCCTCTACCTCAACAGTCGGCGACGCGGCGGTGCTCATCCGACCTTCCGCGAGGTCGGTCGCGCGGCCGGGCTCGAGCCGCGCGGGCTCGACCACGGTCTCGGCGCGTCGTTCGTCGACGTCGACCGCGACGGCCGCCTCGACCTCTACGTCGCCAACGACCTCGACCCGAACCGGCTCTACCTCAACGTCGCCTGCTCCGGCTGCCCGCTCGGGTTCCGCCTCGTCGAGCGCGGCAAGGCCGAGCGGGTCGACGACCCGAACGCCGGGATGGGCGTCGCCGCGGCCGACTACTCGGGCGACGGCCTCGACGACCTCTTCGTGACGAACTCGCGCGGCCAGCTCCACGCCGCGTACGAGAGCCGCGCGGTCGGGCCGTTCGCGGACGCGCGGCCGGAGTTCTCCGCCGCGCTCGGCCAGCGCTCGACGGGCTGGGGCGCGACCTGGGTCGACCTCGACCTCGACGGAAGCCTCGAGCTCGCGCTCGCGAACGGCGCGATCCCGGTGACGAACCTCGCCGAGAACGCCGAGCGCCTCCAGGTCGTCACCACGGCGACCACTGACGTGCAGCCGCTCAGGTTCGGTGCCGTGGCGCCCCGGAACGGGCGCGGGCTCGCGGCCGCCGACTTCGACAACGACGGCGACCTCGACCTGGCGCTCGGCTCGATCGGCGGGCGGCTGCAACTCCTGCGAAACGACGGCGCCCGCGGGCACTGGCTCGAGGTCGCACTCCCCCGCTTCGCTCCGGGCACGCGCGTGACCGTCGCGCTCGAGGACGGGCGCCGCCTTTCGCGCGAGGTGCGGGCAGGCGGCAGCTACCTCTCGTCGGAGGACCCGCGGCTCCACTTCGGGCTCGGGGACACAGACGGGAATCATCGAGGTCGTCGTGCGGTACCCGGGAGGCGCGGTGACGCGCCTGGCGGACGTCGAGGCAGACCGGCTCGTGCGCGCGAGTTAGATGATCGATTCCGAATAGCCGCACACGCCTATCCAGACTCGATCATCTAGGGTCGCGCCGTGCGGGAGCGATTCGGAGCGGTGCCGACCGCGGCGCTCGTGGACGTCATGGACGATCTCGGGCTCCGCGAGCAGACGCTGCCCCCGTCGATCGGAGCGCTCGCGCCCGGGATGCGGCTCGCGGGACAGGCGTTCACCGTCGAGGGCCGTCCGTCCGAGCACGGGAACTGGGACGCCGCGATCCGCAAGACCCTCGCGATGCTCGGCGCCGTGCCCGAAGAGCACGTCGCCGTGTACCAGTGCAACCACGAGCGCTCCGCCCATTTCGGCGAGCTGTCCGCGACCTCCCTCGCGTCACGCGGCGTGGCCGGCTGCGTGATCGACGGCGGCTGCCGTGACGTCCGGCTGATCGAGTCGCTCGGCTTCCCCGTCTTCGCACGCTTCGTGACACCGGAGGACTCGACCTGGCGCTGGGAGGTGACGGCCACCCGGATGCCGGTGACGATCGGCACCGTCCGCGTCGAGCCGGGCGACTGGGTCGTGGGCGACGAGGACGGCGTCGTCGTCGTACCGGCCGCGGGCGCCGACCAGGTCCTTGTCGCGGCGGAGGCGAAGGTCGGGACGGAGAACCTCGTGCGCGATGCGGTTCGCGATGGGATGACCCCGCTCGAGGCGTTCGAGCGGTACGGGACGTTCTAGCGAGCTACGCCCCCCAGCCCGGCTCGCGCCCCGAGGCGCCGAGCGTCTCGAGCACGACCTCGATGAGCCGGTTCGACGAGAGCACGTGCTCGCGGGCGAGGATGCGTGCGGCCGCGGCGCTGCCCGCCCCGATCGCCTCGCGGATGGCGCGGTGCTGGAGGTCGTTCTTGGCGTAGAGCTCGTCGAGCTCCGCCCGCGCCTGCCAGACCCGGTCGCCGATGAACGTCCGTCGGGCGCCCTTCGCGATGCGCTCGACGAGCGGCATCTCGGCGACCCGGTAGATCACGTCGTGGAAGGAGTAGTTCGCCTGCATCCATTCGACGAACAGCGTTGCGTCGCGCGGCGCCCCGCTCCGCGCCTGCGCCCGGAGCTCGAGGGTCAGCTCGCCGAAACGCCGCTCCGTCGCGTCGAGCTCGGCGAGGTCGTCCGGCGTCATCTTGGGCGTCGCGACCTCGGTCGCGAGCGCCTCGAGCTCGGCACGGACGAGGAACGCCTCGCGGAGCTCGTGCGCGGAGATCGAACGGACGCGAACGCCCCGGTTCGGCTCGAACGAGACGAGACCGAGCGCGGCCAGCCGGCGGAGCGCCTCGCGCACGGGAGTGCGGCTCACGTCGAACCGCTCGGAGAGCGTCTCCTGCCGGAGCACGGTTCCCGGCGGGATGACGCCCCCGACGATCTCGTCCTCGAGCTCCCGGGCGATGTCGTCGGCCTTGGTGGAGACGGTGCTCACGGCGACGAGTGTACAAACCACATCCTCTGATCAGTATTTGGGATCCAGAAATAGTGAAAAGCGCCTCTTGCGTGCCTCAGATCCGTCATTTAGGATCCAAACAACGAAATCTTGGATCCGAAAGGACATACATGACCGACATCGTGACTCGCCCGTACAGCACCGAAGACGTCGATCGCCTGCGCGGCTCGGTGCGAGTCGAGCACACGCTCGCGCGCCTCGGCGCCGAGCGTCTCCGCCACCTGCTGGAGACGCGCGACTGGGTCCCCGCGCTCGGCGCGCTGACGGGTGGGCAGGCGGTGCAGATGGTGAAGGCGGGCCTCGAGGCGATCTACCTGTCGGGCTGGCAGGTTGCCGCGGACGCGAACCTCGTCGGCGGCACGTATCCCGACCAGAGCCTCTACCCCGCGAACTCCGGGCCGGCGCTCGCGCGGCGCATCTCGAACGCGCTGCTGCGCGCGGACCAGATCGCGCACGCCGAGGGCGACGACGAGACGTACTGGCTCGCGCCGATCGTCGCCGACGCCGAGGCCGGCTTCGGGGGGCCGCTCAACGCGTTCGAGATCATGAAGGCGTACATCGAGGCCGGCGCCGCGGCCGTCCACTTCGAGGATCAGCTCTCGTCCGAGAAGAAGTGCGGTCACCTCGGCGGCAAGGTCCTCGTCCCGACGGGCCAGTTCGTCCGCACGCTCGTCGCCGCGCGGCTCGCCGCGGACGTGCTCGACGTGCCGACGCTGATCGTCGCGCGCACCGACGCGCTGTCGGCCTCGCTCCTGACGAGCGACGTCGACGAGGCCGACCGCGAGCTCTGCACCGGCGAGCGAACGCCCGAAGGGTTCTTCCGCGTCCACGACGGCATCGAGGCTGCGATCGCGCGAGGGCTCGCGTACGCCCCGTACGCCGACCTCGTCTGGTGCGAGACCTCGACGCCCGACATGGCCGAGGCCGAGCAGTTCGCGGCGCGGATCCACGAGCAATACCCGGGCAAGCTGCTCGCCTACAACTGCTCGCCGTCCTTCAACTGGCGTGGACACCTGTCCGACGCGCAGATCGCCGGCTTCCAGCGCGACCTCGCGGCGATGGGCTACCGCTTCCAGTTCATCACCCTCGCCGGCTTCCACGCGCTCAATCTCTCGATGTTCGAGCTCGCGCGCGGCTACCGCGCC
Source organism: uncultured Actinomycetes bacterium (assembly GCA_963814565.1). GTDB lineage: Bacteria > Actinomycetota > Thermoleophilia > Gaiellales > Gaiellaceae > Gaiella. Next base: position 208,784 of record CAWFDO010000015.1, on the reverse strand, counting down.
GACGCGATGCCGGCGTACGTCGAGGTGCAGGAGCGCGAGTTCGCGCTCGAGGAGGCGGGCTACACGGCGACGCGCCACCAGCGCGAGGTCGGCGCCGGCTACTTCGACCAGGTGATGCAGGTCGTCTCGGGCGGGCTGTCTTCGACCCTCGCCCTGACCGGCTCGACCGAGGAGCAGCAGTTCCAAGCGGAGAGGAGCGCAGCATGATGCAGAGCACCACACACGTCAGAGAGAAGCCCGTCAAGCCGGCTGCGCGCAGCACACCGGCGCCCGCGCCGCGCCCGGCGATCCTCACACGCGCCGAGCTCGCGCCGTGCACGTGCCCGGAGCACTGCGAGCGAGACCACGAGAACGACTGACAGTCCCCGCGCGCCGGGCCGGCGTCAACTGGAAGACTCTCCGCTATGAAGGTCGACGACGTGCTCACCGCCGACGCCGTCGAGCTCCTCACCGACCTCCAACGCGAGTTCGGGGAGCGGCGACAGGAGCTTCTCGCGCGCCGGGCGGAGCGCCTCGGCCCGCTGGCCGCGGGCGAGCTGCCGGACTTCCTTGCCGGAGACGGCGGACGTGCGCGCCGGCGACTGGCGGATCGCGCCGTTCCCGGACGAGATCGCCGACCGTCGTGTCGAGATCACCGGCCCGGTGGATCGCAAGATGGTGATCAACGCGCTCAACTCGGGCGCGAAGATCTTCATGGCCGACTTCGAGGACGCGAACTCCCCCACCTGGGAGAACTGCATCGACGGCCAGCGCAACCTCACCGACGCGCTCGAGCGGACGATCTCGCTCGACACGGGCGAGAAGCGCTACACGCTGAACGACGAGGTCGCGGTGCTGTTCGTCCGGCCGCGCGGCTGGCACCTCGAGGAGCGCCACTTCGAGGTCGACGGGGCGCCGATGTCCGGCTCGCTGTTCGACTTCGGGCTGTACTTCCTCCGCAACCGAGGACGGAACGGCCGCTACTTCTACCTCCCGAAGCTCGAGTCACACCTGGAGGCACGGCTCTGGAACGACGTGTTCGAGTTCGCGCAGGACCGGCTGGGCGTGCCGCGCGGGACGATCAAGGCAACCGTCCTGATCGAGACGATCCTCGCCGCGTTCGAGATGGACGAGATCCTCCACGAGCTCCGTGAGCACTCGGCCGGGCTCAACGCCGGTCGCTGGGACTACATCTTCAGCGTCATCAAGAAGCTCGGCCACCGGCCAGAGTTCGTGCTGCCCGACCGGGCCGCGGTCACGATGGCGGTGCCGTTCATGCGCTCGTACTGCGAGCTTCTCGTCAAGACGTGCCATCGGCGCGACGCCCACGCGATGGGCGGCATGGCGGCCTTCATCCCGTCCCGCCGGGACCCGGAGGTGAACGCCGTGGCGCTCGAGAAGGTGCGGGAGGACAAGGATCGCGAGGCGTCACAGGGCTTCGACGGGACGTGGGTCGCGCACCCGGACCTCGTCCCCGTCGCCATGGAGTCCTTCGACCGGGTGCTCGGCGACCGGCCGAACCAGATCGACCGGCAACGCGACGACGTCGAGGCGCGCGCCGACGCGCTGCTCGACGTCGCGGCGACGCCCGGCGACGTGACGGAGGAGGGCCTCCGCAACAACGTGTCCGTCGGGATCCAGTACCTCGCCGCCTGGCTGCACGGATCGGGCGCCGTTGCGATCAACAACCTGATGGAGGACGCCGCCACCGCCGAGATCTCGCGCTCGCAGATCTGGCAGTGGCTCCGCCACGAACGGGTCGACGAGGCGGACGTCCGGCGCATCACCGACGAGGAGATCGAGAAGCTCGGCCCGGATTACGAGGACGCGCGCGCGATCTTCGAGCGGATCGCGACGGAACCGGAGTTCGTCGAGTTCCTCACGCTGCCGGCCTACGACCGGCTCGTGGCGGCCGAGGGCTAGCCGAGGAACGCGGCGACCGCGTCGGCGGTCGCGCCGGGGTCGTCCCAGAGGACGCTGTGCCCGCCCGGGACGGGCACGCTCGTGAGGTGCGCGAGCCGCGGCACGCGGTTTGGGATCCAGGACTGCGCGCCGAGGACGACGAGCGTCGGGCAGGCCGGCCACGGAGGCGCGGGCGAGGCCATCTCGCTCCAGGCCGCGATCACCGAGGCGGGTGAGAAGCGCCAGCGCCAGCGTCCGTCCTCGCCCTGGTCGAGGAAGACCTCCGCCTCGGCCTCGAGTGTCGACCGCGGCGTCGAGACGAGCGACCCGTCTCCGAGCCGCGTGTCGATCGCCTCGTCGGGCGATCCGAACGAGACGTCGCCACGAAGGCCTTCGGCCCGCTCGGCCGCGACGGCGGGGTCGACGTGCAGCGCGGGGTCGAGCAGCACGGCGCGCTCGACGCGCTCCGGGCTCCGCGACGCGAGTTGCGCCACGAGGCGGCCGCCGTAGCTGTGCCCGATCCACGTTGCCGAGCCGATACCGAGCGCGTCGGCCGTCTCGAGGAGATCCGCGAGGTGCGTGTCGGCCGTCCACGGGGCGTCCCACGTCGAGGCGCCGTGCCCGCGGAGGTCGACGGCGACGACGTGTCGATCGGCCAGCCTGGCCGCGAGACCCGCGAAACGACCGCCGTGGCCCGTGACCCCGTGGACGCAGACGACGGGATCGGCGCCCGCGTCGTTCCAGCTCGTCGTTGCCAGCACGGCCATCGGGCTCAGCGGAGGCCCGACCAGGGCTCCTCGGCCGACACGTCGACGGCCGTGTAGCCGCCCTCGCCGTACGCCGGAGCGAGCACCACCTGCAGGTGCGCCGGCTCGTCGAAGTCGTTGTAGGAGCCGTGCACGACGTCGCGGTCGATGTGCACCGAGTCGCCCGCGCCGAGCTCCCGATGATCGTCGCCGAGCCACTGCACGATCCGGCCCTGCTTGACGATGATCATCTCGTCCTGCTCGGGGTGCTTGTGGAACGCGTGCGCGAAGCCGGGCGCGAGCTCGACGTCCATCACGACGTATGTGTCGCATCCCGTGCTCGTCGGCGCGCCGCGCATGCCGGCGCTCCCCCAGTCGAATGTCGTCGTCTCGACCTCGTCGTTCATCACGAATCGGCTCACGTCTGCTCCTTTGCGGTTGGGATCGCCTTGAAGCGCTTCATGTTCTCGGTCATCGCGACCTCGGTCGGCAGCCGCTCCATGGAGGAGGCGCCGAAGAAGCCGTCGATCCCGGTCGTCCGGGCGATGACGTACGCGGCGTCGTCCGGTTCGGCGATCGGGCCGCCGTGACAGAGGACGATCAGCTCCGGGGCGACCTCCCTGGCAGCGTCGTGCATCGCCTGGATCAGCGGGATGCAGTCGTCGAGCGTCTTCGCACTCTCGGCGCCGATCGTGCCTCCGGTCGTGAGGCCCATGTGCGGCACGAGGACGTCCGCGCCGGCCGCGGCCATCGCGACCGCCTCGTCGACGGTGAAGACGTACGGCGCCGTGAGGAAGTCCTTCTCACGGGCGAGCCGGATCATCTCGACCTCGAGCCCGTATCCCATGCCCGTCTCCTCGAGCCCCTGGCGGATGGTGCCGTCGAAGAGTCCGACGGTCGGGAAGTTCTGGACGCCGCTGAAGCCGATCCGCCGGAGCTCGTCGAGGAACACGTCCATCAACCGGAACGGGTCCGTTCCGCAGACGCCCGCGAGCACCGGCGTCGACTCGACGATCGGGAGCACCTCGCGCGCCATGTCGACGACGATCGCGTTTGCGTCGCCGTAGGGCAGAAGGCCCGAGAGCGACCCCCGGCCGGCCATCCGGTACCGGCCCGAGTTGTAGATGATGATCAGGTCGGTGCCGCCCGCCTCGGCGCACTTCGCGGAGAGACCCGTTCCGGCCCCGGCGCCGATGATCGGCCGCCCGGCGTCGATCTCCGCGCGCAGGCGTGCGAGCGCTTCGTGTCGCGTCATGCCCGCGCTCCGATCAGCTCGTGCAGCCGGTTCGCCATCGCCAGCGCGAACGCCGGGTCGTTCACGTCGGCGTCGACCTCGTGAACCTCGACCTTCGAGGCGTCGATCTGCTCACGAAGCGTCGAGAAGAGCGCCTCGTCGGCCTCGGGATCGTGGAAGGGCTGGCCCTCGACGGCGATCGCCGACACGCCGCGGAGCGGCACGAACAGCACGGTCGGCCCGGTCGCCGCATTGAGCTTCGGCGCCACGATGCGCGCGATCTCGCGGCACTCCTCGGGCGTCGTGCGCATCAGTGTGATCGTCGGGTTGTGGACGTAGAGGTTCCGATCGCGGTAGCGCTCGGGAACCGAGTCCAGCGGGCCGAAGTTGACCATGTCGAGTGCCCCGAGCGAGACGACCTGCGGGATGCCGGCCCGCCCGGCCGACTCGAGGCGCTCGGGCACCGCCGCAAGCACGCCGCCCGCGACCTGGTCGCAGAACTCCGTCGTCGTCACGTCGAGCGAGCCGACCGCGAACCCCGCCTCGAGGAGCTTCTCCATCGACCCACCGCCGGCCCCCGTCTGGTGGAAGACGAGCACCTCGTAGCCGAGCTCCTCGAGGCGCTCCCGGGCCGTCGTCACGGCGGCCGTCGTGACGCCGAACATCGAGGCGACCACGATCGGCAGCTCGTCGCCCAGCGGCGGCACCGTCGCGCCCGCCATCCCCGCCAGGGCGCCGGCGGCGTTGGCCATGATCCTCGCGGAGACGCGGTTCACGCCGGCGATGTCGACGACCGAGTACATCATCGTCACGTCGACGGAGCCGACGTACGGGCTCGTGTCGCCCGATGCGACGGTCGAGACCATCAGCTTGGGAACGCCGATCGGAAGCTGTCGCATCGCGTGGGTGACGAGCGCCGAGCCACCCGAGCCGCCGAGCCCGCCGATCGCGTCGAGCCGTCCCTCCGCGTGGAGCCGCTTCACGACCTCCGCGGCGCCGCGCGCCATCGTCTCCACGGCGGCACCGCGGTCGCCCGCCTCGGCGAGCGCTTGGACGTCCGCGCCGGCGGCCGCTGCGACGTCCTCCCGCGTGACGTCGGGCTTCGTGAGCGGCTCGCCGACGATCCCCGCGTCGACGAGAACGACGTCGACGCCGTGCTCGCGGATCCGGTCGGCGAGGAACGCGTACTCGCGGCCCTTCGTATCCAGGGTTCCGACGAGGACGACTGTGGACACTGCTCTCCCTCCGGTCAGGATGCGAGTGGCTCGACGCCGAGGTAGCGGCGCTGCGCCTCGGCGTCTCCCATGAGTGCTTCCGCGGTCGTCTCCGCCGCGATCCGTCCCGTGACCATGACGAGCTGTCGCTCGGCGATGGACGTGGCCACGCCGAGGTTCTGCTCCACGAGGAGGATTGCCATCCCCTCCTCGACGAGCGTCTTGCAGGTCTCGATCAGCCCTTCGACGATCGCCGGCGCAAGCCCCTCGGACGGCTCGTCCATGATCAGAAGCTCCGGATTGCCGAGCAGCGCGCGGCCGATCGCGAGCATCTGCTGCTCCCCGCCCGAGAGCTGCGTGCCGCCGTTCTTCTTGCGCTCCGCGAGGCGCGGGAAGAGCTCGTATACCGCGTCGGGCGTCCATCGCTTGCCGCGCGTTCCGCGCGCGAGCATCCGCAGGTGCTCGTCGACCGAGAGCGAGGGGAACAGCCGCCGCCCCTGCGGGACGTAGCCGATCCCGAGGCCCGCGATCTTGTACGAGGGCCGGCCGAGGATCTCCTTCTCCTTGAAGCGGATCGAGCCGCTCGCCCGCGGCATCATTCCCATGACCGCCGCGCAGAGGGTCGTCTTGCCCATCCCGTTGCGCCCGATCACGGCGACGCCCTCGGCTCCCATTGCGAGGCTGACGCCCTCGAGGACCTGCGCCTGGCCGTAGTAGGCGTCGAGGCCGTCGATCTCGAAGAGCGTGCTCACTCGTAGTGCCCCGAGCCGAGGTAGAGGTCGTGGACGGTCTCGTTCGCGCGGATCTCGGCGGGAGTGCCTTCGACGATCTTGTGCCCGTCGTGCATCATCGTCACGTACTCGGCGACGTTGAGGGCGACATCCATGTCGTGCTCGATCAGGACGAGCGTCACGTCGCGCGGGATCGCGAGCAAGAGCTCGGTGAGGCGCTCGCGCTCGCCGCGAGAGAGGCCCGAGGCCGGCTCGTCGAGCATGATCACGTCGGGGTCGGTGACCTGCGCCATCGCGACCTCGAGCTGGCGCTGCTCCCCGTGCGAGAGCGACGCGACGGGCGTGTCCAGCACGCCTCCGAGCGCGACCTGCTCCGCGGCGTGGCGCGCCCGGTCGAGGAGCTCGGCGTCGCCGCGGCCGCGGAACCAGCGAAGCCGGCCGCCACGTCTGCCGCGGAGGGCGAGGTAGAGGTTGTCGAGCACCGTCAGCCCACCGAAGAGGCGGGACTTCTGGTAGCTGCGGGAGAGCCCGAGCGCAGGGCGTGCCCGCGGGGGCAGGGCCGTGACGTCGGTGCCGAGCACCTCGATCGTGCCCGACGAGGGCGGGAAGTCCCCCGCGATCAGGTTGAACAGCGTCGTCTTCCCGGCCCCGTTGGGGCCGAGGATGGCGCGGCGCTGGCCGCGCGGGACGTCGAGATCGACGTCCCGCACGGCCTGCACGCCGCCGAACCGCCGGCCGACCCCCCGCAAGCGGAGGGCCGGCACGGCGTCGTTCGTTGGTGCTTCGGCGGTCACCGACCTACTTCAGGGTCGTGTTGGTGATGACGCCGTTCTTGACGACCTTGATCTTGCCCTGCCAGGGCATCTTCTTCTTCACGCAGGGCGGCTGCGTGCGGCCAGGCGGCGGGCTCGTCGTCTTGAAGAGGCCGCCGAAGGACTGGTCGACGTTCGGCACGTAGCCGACGACGGCCGTCCCGATCGTGTTCCCGCTCTTGACGACCTGCAGCGGGTACTGATCCTGGACCGCCTGCCGGTTCCGGTCGAGCCGGAGGACACCGCTGTTGGTGACCTGGTAGCCCGGCTTGAGCGTGCGCGGCATTGCCGTGTGGAGCGCCTTGCCGAGCTGACCGCCGGACTTGGTCAGACCCTGGACGAGTGCCCACGCGGCGTTGTAGTAGTTGTAGACGAACCCGTCGGCGTAGTTCCCGCCGTTCAGGCCCGGGTAGTGCTTCGCGACGACGGCCTCGTAGGCCTTCGCCTGCCTCGTCTTGAGGCCGGGGCCGGTGCCGAAGCCGCCGACGTACGAGCCGACGACCTTCGGAGCGACGACCTTGTCAGCACCGAGGAACGCGAAGAACAGGTTCCCGATGTGCTGACTCGGCTTGAGAGACCCGTAGGTCTGCTCGAACGCCTTCAGGCTCGCGGCCGTGCCGGTCCCGCCGACGACCCAGAAGTACCCGTCCACCGAGTCGGGGGCAGGCAGCTGCTGGACGTACGACGAGTAGTCCGTCGTGTTCAACGGCGGGTAGACCCGCTTCGTGATCTTGCCGCCGATCGCGCAGAAGTCGGCGATGAGGCCAGCGGCGGACGTCCAGCCGAAGCTGTAGTCGTCCATGATGATCGCCGCGTTGCGCCACTTGAGCCGCTTGTACGCGATCTCACCGGTGCCGGCGTTCCACTGTGCGCCGTCACCGTGGTAGCGGAAGACGTTCGGCTGTGCGAGCTGCAGCGTTGGATCCTGCGAGCCGGCGGTGCCGATGATGAACGTCTTCGTCGGATGCGACTTCGCGTACCGCGCGACGTACACCGCTTCGTCGCCCGACAGCGGGCCGATCATGACGTCCGCACGGAGCTGCTCCATCAGGCGCCGGGTCTCCTTGACCGCAGTCGGCACCGTGTCGTCGCCGCAGCCGTAGCCGACGATCCGCACGTCCTTCCCTCCGGCCTTGATGCCGGTCATCCCGGCCGACGGCTTCTTCGCGTTCTTCACCTTGCCGCCCGCGTACTGCGCGAGGGCGGCCTGTGCCCCGCCGATGTCGATCTCGTAGCCGAAGCCGAACGCCCCCTTGCAGTCGGTCATGATCGCGACCCTGATCTCGCCGGACGACGCACCCGACGCCGCAAACGACGTCGATACGGCCATCGAGGCAGCGATCGCGAGCACACCGAGCGGGAGAATGAGCTTCCATCTCCTCGAGAGACGGCTCATACGCCTTTCTCCTCCTTGGTTGTTTGTCGTGTTGCCATCGTGCTGGACTTGCATGACACGTCCGACCGATCCCTCCTTTGGTCAGCCTTGCTGGACGGATCTCGCCACCGGGGCCCCTGACCCGCCTCGGGGCCGGCGCACGGTACTCCACGCGCGGTCCCAGAGACCCATCAGCCCGTCGGGCGAGAGAACGACGATGAGTAGGAAGACGACCCCGATGATGGTGTTGAAGCTGCCGCCGATCCTGACCGTGTCGAGGACCTCGGTCAGCCAGCTGTCACGAATGTAGTTGTTGATGACGATGAAAGCGAGCGCGCCGATCCACGCCCCCTCGACGCGTCCGAGCCCGCCGATCACGGCGACGATCAGCAGGTCGATCGTCGCCCCGAGCCCGACGTCGCCCGGAGCGATCTGCCCCTGCCACCAGACGAGCAGGATCCCCGCGAGCGACGCGAGGAACGCGGCGAAGCCGAACGCGAGCGTGCGGTGGAGCGGGACGATGTAGCCGAGCGACGTCATCCTCACGTGCTCGTCCCGGATCCCCTGCAGCGAGACGCCGAACGGCGTGCGCACGATGTAGCGGATGAGGCCGTAGACGACGAGTGCGACACCGAGCGCGATGTAATACAGGCGGTTGCGGTCGGTGACGATGTCGCCGACGAATCCGGGCGTGTAACGGTCGATGCCGCCGATGCCGGAGAAGCCCGAGACGACCGTCACCTGGCCGACGAAGTAGAACGTGATCACCGAGAACGTCAGCGTGATCATCAGGAAGTAGATCCCGAAGCTCCGCGAGGCGACCGCGCCGAAGATCATGCCGAGCAGCGTCGTCCCGACGAGCGCGAGCACGAGCGAGAGCGTCGGATCCCAGCCGAGCGTCAGCCCCTTCGACTCGCCACCGCCCCCGCCGACCGTGACCATGTTCCCGATCATGAAGCCGGCGGAGCCCATGAGCGCGGTCTGGGCCAGCGAAATCATGCCGCCGTACGCGGCGAGGAAAATGAGGCTTGCCGCCGCGATGCCGACGATGAAGACCTGCGTCAGGATCGCGTCGACCCAGTAGTCGTTGAAGATGACCGGTCCGAGCGCCACCACCACGAGCGCGCCGGCGGCGATCACGCGCTCCGTCGTCTGCTTCGTGTCGAGCGTCATCCTTCTCTCCCGAAGAGCCCCTGCGGCCGGACGGCAAGCACGAGGGCGAGCAGCGCGAACGTGACGACGATCGAGTACTGCGTGCAGCAGTTGTTGCCCGTCGTCGGGAGGTAGACGGCCGAGAAGGCAAAGACGAGGCCATAGAGCAGCGAGCCGGCCGCCGCGCCGATGAGCGACCCCATCCCGCCGATGATCACCACGACGAGCGAGTTCAGGAGCCACTGTCCGTCCTGACCGGCGGCGACCGCCCCCTGGGAGGCGCCGACGACGCCGCCGAAGGCCGCGAGCGACGAGCCGACGATGAACGCGATGGCGAACGTGAGCTGGATGTTGACGCCGAGCGCCGAGGTCATCTGCTGGTCGTCGACGCCGGCCCGGATCACCATGCCCGTGCGCGTGCGGTGCAGCCAGGCCCACAGGGACGCGCCCACGGCAAGGCCGAGGAAGAGCACGACGAGCCGTGCGACCGAGTACTCGATCCCGAGGAGCGGGAGCTCGACGAGACGCTCGGTCCACCCGGGCCAGGTCAGGCTGACGGCGATACCGTCGTTGAAGTGCGCGATCACCTGGTCGGCGAGGATCACCGAGATCGCGATCGTGATGAGCGCCTGACGCAGCTCCTGTCCCTGGTTCCAGCGCAGGAAGACCTGCTGCACGACGAGGCCGACGACGCCGATGACCGCGACCGCGACGAGGGCGGGCAGGATCCACTCCCACGTGCTCACCTCGCTGCCGACGAGCGAGAACCCCTGACCGGTCATCTCCTGCTGCACCTCGTACGCGATGTAGCCGCCGAGGAGGTAGAACGAGCCGTGCGCCATGTTGACGACGCGCATGAGGCCGAAGATCAGCGAGAAGCCGCTCGCGACGATGAAGAGAAGCCCGGCCGCGGTGAGCCCGTTCAAGAGCGTGCGGGTGAAGCTCTGCCAGTCGTCGACCGCCGAGCCGAAGCTCGTCGTGCGCCAGTTGCCGCCGAACTCCGGGGGCGGCTCGGCGATGACGAGGATGTAGAGGAGGACGAAGGCAATCGCGGCGCCGAGAAGGACCTGGCCCCCGATCCGGAGCGGCCGCTGCACCGAGCCGGTGCTCATCGGCGACGTTGCCCGGGCGTCGGCGCCCGCATCTGTCCGGAGCTCGTCGTCAAGGTCGGCTGAACCTACCAACCCTCATGGCGAGGTTCAACGAGCAACCGATAATCGATTGTTCCTGTCTCCGAGCGTGTTTGCCCCGCCCCGGGCATGAGGAACTTGGGGCCACGCTGGACCCCTCGACCGCAGATTCTTCCACTCGGCTCGACCCCTTTCGACTCCGACCATATTCGACGCCTCCGGACGTTGCGAAGTTGGCAGCGTCGTCGGCCGGGCGACGAAGGGCTCAGCGGTCTGGGAACGGGCGGACGGTGCACTCGGGCGCGCCGAGTTCCGTCGCGATCCGGTCGGCGTCGGCGAGGAAGGCGTTCGCGCGCACGATCGTCTGCTTGTACGCCTCGAGGCTCGCGGTCTGCCCGTAGATCGTCGCGCCAAGCCGCAGTCCGGCGTAGTACTCGTCGTAGGCCCGCGAAAGCGCCGTGAGCTGCGCCTGCTGCTCCGGCGTGGCGCCCTCCAGCCGCCCGATGTCCTCGGCGAGCTGCGTGCCGCGGTTCGCCCACGGGCGGATGACCTCGAAGCCCACCTCGGACGGGAGGCCGAGCGCCTCGACGTCTGCCCGGGCGTCCGCGCAGAGCGTGACCACCTGGGCCACGACCGCCTCGGTCTCCGGCTCGTCGTCGCCGCCGCACCCGGCCGCGAGCAGCGCGGCGACGGCGAGCAGCGCGGCGCCTGACCGGCGCACGCGGCTCACCCCTCCTCCCAGGCGAGCCCGGCCGCGAGCACGACCTCGTCGCGCGGCGCGACGAGCTGGAGGTTCCCGATCGCGAGCGCCGCCCACCCGAGCAGGTTGACCCACCGCAGGAACGACGAGAGCGGCAGCCGCACCTCGGGCTCGTAGGCGTCCTCGGCCGGCCAGTCGATCGCGACGCACGGGCTCACGTAGAGGTCGACGTCGGGGACGAGCTGGCGCCAGGCGAGCAGCGCGCGATAGCCGTCGTCGACCGCGTCGCGGTCGACGCGTTGCGCGCCGTCGAGCTTCGCGCGCAGAACGTCGCCGTACTCGTCGGCACGACGGGGGAACGTGGCGGCATGGGAGCGGGCGGCTTCGTGCTCGAAGACCGGCCACGTGTTCGCGTTGGGGCCGGGGATCTGTGCCTCGACGACGCGTGCGCCGAGGCTCTCGAGTCGCGGGACCCATGCCTCGGCGAGGTCGCTCGCCTCGGTCTCGCGACCGTCCGCCAGATCTGGCGCCTGGCGGAGGAGCCCCACGACGAGGCCGTCGAGGCGCGGCTCGGGTGCGGACCGTCCCGCGAGCACCGACCAGAGCGTCGCCACGTCCTCCACCGAGCGGCCCATCGGGCCGACGGTGTCGAACGACGGGCACAGGGGGAAGACGCCCTTCTCCGGCACGACGCCGAGCCGGGGCTTGAGGCCGACGAGCTCGCAGGCCGCCGCCGGGAGCCGCACCGAGCAGCCCGTGTCCGTCCCGATTCCCAGGTCGCAGAGCCCACCCGCGATTGCGGCGGCGTTGCCGCTCGACGATCCCCCGGTCGTGAGACCCGGGCGCACGGGGTTTCGCACCGTCCCGTACCAGGGGTTCGTCCCCATCACGCCCCAGGCGAACTCGACGAGGTTCGCCTTGCCCAGGATCGCAGCGCCGGCGTCGAGGACGCGCTCGACCACCGTCGCGTTCTGCGTCGGGACATGGTCGGCGTAGATGCGCGATCCGTAGGTCGTTCGGATCCCCGCCGTGTCGATCAGGTCCTTGACGAGCAGCGTCCTGCCTGCGAGCGGGCCGTCAGCAGTCCGGCGCAGCGGCTCGTCGAGCCACGTGATGACGGCGTTCCAGCGGTCGTCGGGAGCGCTCACGCCGGGATCAGCGCGACGGCGTCGACCTCGATGCGCGCTCCGGGGATCACGAGCGCCGACACCTCGACGAGGGTCGACGCCGGCCGGGCGTCGCCGAAGACCTCCTGCCGCACGGGATTCACGAGCGGACGGTCGTCGATGTCCGTGAGGAAGACGGTCACCTTGACGACGTCGGCAAACGAGCAGCCGGCGGCGGCGAGGATCTCGCCCATGCTCGCGAACACGGCGCGCGCCTGCGCGACGACGTCGCCGCCGCCCACGAGCTCCCGGTCCGCGTCGACGGGGACGATCCCGCTCACGAAGAGCAGCTCACCCGCCTGGACGGCGTCGGTGAAGTGGGAGATCGGCTCGGCCTGACCGGCGACGCGGAACTCGCGACGGGTTGCCACGTCGCGACGCTACCGGATGCGGCCCGGGCTCAGGACGGCTTCGGAGCCAGTGCGAAGGAGCGCGCGGCTGCGAGCGCGTCCTCGACCGTCTCGGCGCTCGCGCGGTCGCCGACCATCACGTTGACCTGGAAGTCGCGGCCGCGCCGCGTCACCTGGGCGACCGCGCCACGCCCGGCGAAGCACTCGAAGGTGCCGCGACGGAGCTTCAGGGACGAGAGCGGAAGGAAGCCGGAGTTGCCGACGGCATCGCGCCAGCCGATGACCACGACGACGGCGCCGTTCGCCGGCACTCGGTACGACGACACCTGGCAGTCGCTCTCCATGGCGCGGACGCCCTCCGTGCCGATCACGAGCAACGTCTGCGGATCGCCGACGGTCGACCCACGCGCGGGCGCGACCTTCTCCCAGCCGACGGGAAGCTCGAGCTCGACGCCTCCGCCGCGCGCCGTGCCGACCATCGCACCCGTCGCGACGGACGCGAGCGTCAGCGCCGCGACGCTCGCCGCGAACAGGGCAACCAGAGGCATTCTCCGCAGGCCGCTCATCTCCTCCGCGCATGGTACTGCCTCCGCGCGCAAATGGAAGGCGAGAATCCCCTGCTCAGGGGGGAAGTTTCCTCCCCGTTGGGCTAGGTGTTCGATTCCGGACAGCCGCACGCGCGGCTGGTGGCCGCGACACAGCGCCTGGTGCGACGATCGGCCACGACACAGATCCCCCGAAATGCGCCGCGGCCGCTGGTCGCACCAGGCTCGGTCACGGCCATCCCCACGCACAGGCCTATCCGGAATCAATCACCTGGTTGTCGTCGGCGGCGGCCGCGTCGCGGATCTCGGACAGCGTCCGGCGCGGCGTCAGGGCCTCCGGGTCGACCGGGAGGTGCAGGACGGCCGGGATGCCGGCCGCGAGCGCGCGGTCGAGCGCATCCGGCACGTCCTCGCTCCGCTCGACCCGCTCGCCGTGCGCTCCGAACGACCGCGCGAGCGCGGCGAAGTCCGGGTTGACGAGGTCCGTGCCGCTGACGCGTCCGGGGTAGCTCCGCTCCTGATGCATGCGGATCGTCCCGTACATGCCGTTGTCGACGACGAGGACGACGATCGCCGCGCCGTGCTGGTGTGCGGTCGCAAGCTCCGGGACGCTCATCAGGAAGTCGCCGTCGCCCGCGATGCAGACGACGTCGCGCTCCGGGTGGACGAGCTTCGCTGCGATCGCCGCCGGGAGCCCGTACCCCATCGCGCCCGAGCGGGGAGCGAGCTGGGTGCCGTAGCGCCGGAAGGCGTAGAAGCGATGGGCCCACACCGTGAAGTTCCCGGCGCCGCTCGCGACGATCGCCTCCGGCCCGAGCCGCGCGCGGAGGGCCGCCATCACGTCGGTCGTCTGCACGGCGCCGGGCAACGGCCGTCCCTCGAACGTCTCGAGGTAGGCGGCGTGGGCGGCGTCCATGTCCTCTCCGCCCCGTTCGAGCGGGTCGAGGGCGTCCAGGGCGGCCGCGAAACGCGGGCCCGACGCGACGATGCCCAGCGTCGGCTCGTAGACGCGACCGAGCTCGTTCGGGTCCGGATGGACGTGGATCAGGGTGCGCTCGCCGCCGGGCGGCGGGATGGTCGAGAAGCCGGACGTCTCGATGTCGCCGAGCCGGGTGCCGACGACGAGCAGGGTGTCGGCGTCGCGCAGCCGGTCGGCCAGGGCCGGATCGGGACCGATGCTCAGATGGCCGGCGTAGCAGCGTGACTCGTTGTCGACGTAGTCCTGGCACCGCCAGGCGGCGGCAACGGGCACGCCGCTCGCCTCCAGCCAGCGCGCGAGCCGCGTGCCCGCCTCGGCCGACCACGGCTGACCGCCGACGATCGCGAGGGGTCGCTCCGCCTTCTCGAGCAGCTGCCGGAGCTCCGCGAGCTCCGGCTCGGCCGGCGCCGCCTGCGCGGGGACGTACGGCGACGCGTCCGGCACCTCGAGGCGCTCGACGAGCATGTCCTCGGGGAGCGCGAGCACCACGGGCCCGGGCCGCCCCGATGTCGCCGTCCGGAACGCGCGCGCGACGAGCTCGGGGATCCGCTCTGCGCGCTCGACCTGCGCGACCCACTTCGCGAGCGAGCCGAAGACGAGCTCGTAGTCGAGCTCCTGGAAGGCCTCCCTCCCCGCGTCGCCGCGACGGACCTGGCCGACGAGGAGGATCATCGGCGTCCCGTCCTGGGACGCCGTGTGCACCCCGACCGACGCCTGCGTCGCGCCGGGGCCGCGGGTGACGAAGCAGATGCCCGGTCGCCCCGTCAGCTTCCCGTACGCCTCCGCCATGTTCGCGGCGCCCGCCTCGTGCCGGCACGTGACGAAGCGGACAGGGCTGTCGCGAAGCGCGTCGAGGACGTCGATGTAGCTCTCGCCCGGGACGCCGAACGCGAGCTCGGCGCCGTGGACGGCGAGCTGGTCGACCAGGAGCTGGCCGCCGGAGCGGCCGCGCGGCTCGTGCGTCACAGCGGGAGGGTGATCGGGTGCTCGAGATAGACGGAGGCGGACTGCCGCGGCGCCCTCTCGTCGACCGGGTCGACGTACCGGATCGTCCGCTTGCCCGCCCACTCGGCGGGAAGCACGAGCACGCGGACGAACGACGTCTCGACGTGTGCGGAGGCGCGCGCGACGACCGGGTCCGGCCCGCTCTCGAACCACGCGCCGCCCGGGCCGTAGAACGTCGACCGCCCCTCGGTCTCGATCTCGAGCTCGCCGCGGAGGAGGTAGCGGATCCCCGGCCCCGGATGCGTGTGCCGGTGCGCGACGCCGCCGAGCGGGAAGGCGATCCGGTCGCAGCGGACGATCCACGCTGCGAACGGGTCGAGCTGGACGAAGTGCGAGACCAGTGCGCCCTCTGCGTCACCCTCGTCGCGGTCGAGCTGCCACACGAGCGCGCGCCCGTCGACGGCCGCCCGGCCGAAGCTCGCGGTGTCGCCCGCCACGTCGTAGACGACGCGGTTGCCGCCGATGGTCTCGACGCCCGTCTCGAAGCGGTGGAGGGAGAGCCGCACGTCTCAGTGGAAGTACTGGCCGCCGTCGATCACGATCGTCTGCCCCGTGACGAACGAGGACGAGGGGCCGGCGAGGTAGACGACCGCGCCCACGACGTCGTCGGGCTCCTGGTCGCGCTGGATGGTGCGCGCGGCGACGGAGACGTCACGCAGCTTCTCGATCACCTCCGGATGGTCCTTGACCCCGTCGGACATGGTGAAGCCCGGTGCGACGCAGTTGACGCGGACGCCGTCCTTCCCGAGCTCCTTCGCGAGCGCACGCGTGAACGCGACGATCGCGCCCTTGCTCGTCACGTAGTGGAGCAGGAACGGCACGCCCCGAAAGGGCGTCCCCGAGGAGATGTTCACGATCGCCCCGCCCCCGCGCTCACGCATCGCCGGCACGGCCGCGCGGCACGTGAGGAACATCGACGCGACGTTGACGTCCATCACGCGGCGCCACTCCTCGAGGGGGATCGCCTCGAACGGGCGCATCGCGAGCGACGCGTAGAGGCCGGCATTGTTGACGAGGACGTCCAGTCCGCCGCAGCGCTCGACGGTCTCGGCGACCATCCGTCCGACGGCGTCCTCGTCGGCGACGTCGACGGTCAGGCCGATGCCCTCGGGGTACGCGGCGGCGGCGTTCTCGGCGCCCTGGAGGTCGGCGACGACGATCCGTGCGCCCTCGGCGGCAAGCCCGTCGGCGATCGCGCGGCCGATCCCCTGCGCGGCGCCCGTGACGACGGCGACCTTCCCGTCGAGCCGGCTCATCGGCCGATCGGGGAGAAGGACGTCGGGAGGAGGATCCGGTTTCGCTGCGTGTGGATCAGGGGCTGGATGCGGGCGAGGAACGCCTGCCAGTCGTCGCGGGCCTGGAGCGTCGCCCGCCGCTCCTCCCGCTCGCCGTGGCTCGCGTAGCCCCACATCGACGTGTAGGTCGACAGGGCGCCGACATCCGTCGTGAACGCGCCGATGAAGCCGCCGAGCACCGCCTGCTGGATCGCGATCCCCTCGTCGGCGTAGAGCCGAACGAGCTCGGGCAGCTTCCCCGTGAAGACGTGGTAGTCGCGCTGCTCGACGATCACGTCGCGCTCCTAGTCACGCGCGGCCAGGCCGGCGATCGCCCAGTACTTGAGCTCCGTCCAGTCGTCGACGCCGTAGCTCGAGCCCTCGCGGCCGATCCCGGACTCCTTCATCCCGCCGAACGGTGCGACCTCGGTCGAGACGAGCCCGGTGTTGACGCCGAGGATGCCGTACTCGAGCGCCTCGCCCACGCGCCACGTGCGGCCCAGATCGCTGGTGATGAAGTACGCGGCGAGGCCGTAGGGCGTCGCGTTCGCGATCCGGATCGCCTCTTCCTCGGTCTCGAAGCGTGCAACAGCAGCGACCGGGCCGAACGTCTCCTCGCGCGACATGCGCATCTCGGGGGTCACGCCGGCGAGCACCGACGGGCGGAAGAACTGGCCCTCGATCCGCGCCCCGCCGACGACGAGCTCCGCACCCGAGTCGAGCGCGTTCGCCACGTGGGCCTCGACCTTCTCGATCGCCGCCTCGTCGATCAGCGGCCCGACGTCCACCCCTTCCGCGAAGCCGTCCGCGACCTTCAGCCGGCCGACCGCGGCCGAGAAGCGGTCGATGAACGACTCGTAGATCCCTGCCTGCACGAGCATCCGGTTCGCGGAGATGCACGTCTGGCCGGAGTTCCGGAACTTGCTGACGAGCGCGGATGTCACGGCGATCTCAAGGTCGGCGTCGTCGAAGACGATGAATGGAGCATTCCCGCCAAGCTCCAACGACACTTTCTTGACCTGATCGGCACACTGGCGCATCAGGAGCTTCCCAATCTCCGTCGAGCCGGTGAAGCCGAGCTTGCGGACCAACGGGTTCGAGGTCAGCTCCTGCCCGATCTCGGGCGCGTCCGCGGCATCCCCGGTGACGATCGAGAACACCCCCGCGGGGAAGCCCGCCTCCTCGGCGAGGGCGGCGATCGCAAGGGCGGAGAGAGGGGTCTGCTCGGCCGGCTTGAGCACCATCGTGCAGCCGACCGCGAGGGCGGGCGCAGACTTGCGCGTCACCATGGCCGCAGGGAAGTTCCAGGGCGTGATCCCCGCCGTGACTCCGACCGGCTCGCGGGTCACGACGATCCGGCGATCGCCCGCCGGGCTCGGGATCACCGCGCCGTCGAGCCGCTTTGCCTCCTCGGCGAACCACTCGTAGAACGAGAGCGCGTAGCCGATCTCGACGCGGGCCTCGGCAAGCGGCTTTCCCTGCTCGAGCACCATCAGCGCGGCGAGCTCCTCCTCGTGGTCCGCCATCAGGGTCGCGAGCCGGCGGAGGACGCCGGCACGGTCCTTCGCCGTCCGCCCACGCCACTCGGGAAGCGCCCTCGCGGCGGCTTCGATCGCGCGCCGCGTCTCGGCGGCGCCGAGTCGCGGGACGTCGGCGATCGTCTCGCCCGTGGCGGGGTTCAGCACCGGGAACGTCGCCCGGTCGTCCGCGTCGATCCACTCTCCGGCGACGTAGGCGTGCGTGCGGAGCAGATCGGGAGCAATCGTCGCCACGCTCGGACGATACCGCGTGTGCCCGCGGCCGAATCGATCGTCGATCATGGCCCGCGACAGGAGGTGTCGACAGGCACCCGGAGTACAGTGCCGCGCATGGAGCCCGTCTTCGTGCGCTTCGACGACGTGCGACCGTTCGAGCTGGCCGAGGGGGTCAGCGGCCGTCCGCTCTTCGGCGAGGGCGCGATGCTGAACGTGATCGAGTTCGCGCCGGGAGCCACCGTTCCGCTCCACAGCCATCCCCACGAGCAGCTCGGTCTCGTCCTCCGCGGGATGCAGGCACTCGTCGTCGACGGCGTCGCACACGAGCTGCAGCCGATGGAGGGCTACGTGCTTCCCGGAGGTGTCGAGCACTCTGCGTACTGCGGCCCCGAGGGCGCGCTCGTGCTCGACGTCTTCCGTCCCGTCCGAGAGGACTACCGTGCCCGCTGGGAAACGGCGACCGACTGAGGGCTGAATCGTGGTTCTTCGCCGCAAACGCAAGTTCGACCACCCGGGCGCGGAGGGTTTGCACGGGACGAGCCTGCTGCCGCAGGGCGGAGGGCCGGTCCCGACGGGCTGGGATGTCCCGGCAGCGTTCAACTTCACGCGGGACGTCATCGAGGCCTACGCGGCGCGGGACACGCTCCGCAAGGGCGTCGCCTACATCGACCACGAGGGGATCGTCGACCGGCGAACGTTCACGGACGTCGCGAAGGACGCGGCGCGCTGGGCGCACCTGCTGCGGGCCAGGCTCGATCCCGGCGATCGGGTGCTCGTCGTCCTCGGGAAGGTCCCCGCCTGGCACGGTGCGATGCTCGGCGCCCTCAAGGGCGGCCTGGTTGCCGTGCCCTGCTCGGACATGCTCCGTGCCCGCGACCTCGCGTACCGCGTCCGTCACTCCGGCGCTCGACTCGTGATCGCGGACCGCGCCTCGGAGGCGGAAGTCGAGGAGATGCTGAACCAGGTCGACGGCGGCGTCGCCGTCCTCTATCTCGACGACGCGCGCCCCGAGCTCCAGCAGTACGTCCCGCGCGCTCCGACCGAGGAGACGGCGGCTGACGATCCTGCGCTGATCCTCTACACGTCGGGCACGACGAAGGAGCCGAAGGGCGTCGTCCACACGCACGCATACACGTGGGCACAGCGCGCCCAGGCAGCTCACTGGCTCGACGCCACCGAGCAGGACGTGATCTGGTGCACCGCAGGCTCCGGGTGGGCGAAGTCGATCTGGAACGTGCTCCTCGGGCCGTGGTCGCACGGCGCCGAGGTCGTCGTCCATCAGGGCGCCTTCGATCCCGAGGAACGCCTCTCGCTCATCGAGCGGCTGGGCGTCACCGTGCTGTGTCAGGCGCCAACCGAGTACCGGATGCTCGCGAAGCTGGAGGAGCTCCAGACCGCGTATCTGCCAAAGCTCCGTCACGCAGTGTCGGCAGGCGAGCCTCTCAACCCGGAGGTGATCGAGCGCTTCGAGTGGGCACTCGGCCTCACGATCCACGACGGCTACGGCCAGACCGAGAACTCGCTGCTCGTCGCGAATGCCCCCGGGGCACCCGTCCGCGCCGGGTCGATGGGGCTGCCGACCCCGGGTCACGAGGTCGCGGTGATCGACGAGTCCGGATACGTCTGCCCACCCGGCGTCGAAGGCGACATCGCGCTCAAGGGACGTCCTCCCACGATGTTCTCGGGCTACTGGGACGCACCGGACGAGACCGAAGCCGTGTTCCGCGACGGGTGGTACATCACCGGCGATCGGGCCACGCGCGACGAGGAGGGCTACCTCTGGTTCGTCGGCCGCGCCGACGACGTCATCGTCTCGGCCGCGTATCGGATCGGACCGTTCGAGGTCGAGAGCGCCCTGCTCGAGCACCCCGCCGTGGCCGAGAGCGCCGTCATCGGCGTTCCCCACCCCGAACGCGGGCAGATTGTCAAGGCGTTCGTCGTGCTCCGGCCCGGACGGGAGGGCGACGCTGCGCTCGCCGCCGAGCTGCAGGAGCACGCCAAGGCAATCACGGCGCCGTACAAGTATCCGCGGTCGATCGAGTTCGTCGACGAGCTCCCGAAGACGGCGAGCGGAAAGATCCGCCGCTCCGAGCTCCGTGCCCTCCCGCACGTCGAGGCGCCGGTCGAGTCGTCGGTCGTCCCGCTCCCGGTTCGACGGCGCGACGAGGTCGCCGAAGCGCCCGCCCTCGCCGCAGCCGCAGCGACCGCCACCGCGGAGACGCCGGCAGGCGGGGTCGAGCGAGGGCCCGCCGAGGACGAGGCACGCCGGATCGCCGAGGCGGCGGAGGTCATTCGCCGCAAGGCGGAGGAGGCAGCGCAGCTCGAGACCGAGCTCGTGGCGCTCCGCGCGGCGAAGGAGCAGGCGGAGGCGGAAGCAGTCGCGGCGCGACAGGCCGAGGAGGCGCGACGCCGGGCCGAGGCCGAGGAAACGGCACGGCTCGAGGCCGCAGCAGCGGCGGCAGCCGCTGCGCGCCTGGCCGAAGAGACGCGACTCCAGGCCGAAGCCGACGAAGCAGCGCGGCTCGAGGCCGCCGCCGCAGCAGCCGCGAGCGAAGCCGAGGAAGCACGATCTCGTGGGCGAAGCCGAGGAAGCAGCAGCGCGCGAGGCCGAGGAAGCACGACTGCGGGACGACGCCGAGGAAGCAGCGCGACTCGAGGCCGCCGCCGCGGACGCCGACGAGGCCGAGCAAGCACGACTCCGCGCCGAGGCCGAGGAGACAGCACGGCTCGAGGCCGCCGCCGCGGACGCCAACGAGGCCGACCAAGCACGACTCCGCGCCGAGGCCGAGGAGACAGCCCGGCTCGAGGCCGAGGAAGCAGCGCGCCACGAAGCCGCCGCAGCAGCTGCCCACGAGGTGGAGGAGCGGGCAAGCACCGAGGCACAGGAGGAGGCCGAGGAAGAGACCCGGCCGGAGGACGAGGAGGCACTCAGGCGCGAGGCCGAGGAGCGCGCGCGGGCAGAGGCGGAGGAGATCGCGCGGGTCGAGGCGGAGATCGCCATGCACCGTGAGGCGGCAGAGCGTGCGCGCCTCGAGGCACGGGCCGCCGAGGCTTTCCGTCGGGCTGCGGAGGCACAGTCGCTCGAGGAACCGACGATCGCCGTGGGCGAGCCGACGCCGACGCCCACGCCAACGACAACGCCGGAGCTCACCGGCCGCGCCGCACGTCGCGCGGCGCGCGAGAGCGAGAAGGCGGCGAAGGCCGAGGCGAAGCGCGCCGAGGAGGAGGAGAAGCGCCGCCGGCAGGAGGAGGAGGAGAACGAGAAGCGCGCCGCCGAGGAGGCGGACCGGCGGGCGAAGGAGGAAGCGGTCCTGGCGAAGCAGCGCGCGAAGGAGGAGGCCGAGCAGGCGAAGCGCGACGCGCAGGCGGCGGCCCAGCGTGCGAAGGAGGAAGCCGAGCAGGCGAAGCAACGCGCCAAGGAGGAGGCCGAGCAGGCGAAGCGCGACGCGCAGGCGGCGGCCCAGCGTGCGAAGGACGAGGCGGTCGCAGCCGAGCGGCGCGCGAAGGAAGAAGAGGAGCAGCGCAAGCGCGACGAGGCCGCGGCGCGCGAGGAAGCCCGCCGCCGGGAGGCGGAGGAGCAGGTGGCCGCGAAGGGTCGCGAGCGCGAGAAGCAGAAGAAGGGCCGTGGCGAGCTCACGCGATTGCTGTTGGGCGGCGACGACCCAGGGGCGGAGTTCACAGACGACGGAGCACCGGTCGCGCCGATTCCCGGGCTGGTCGAGCGACTCCAGCAGTACTCGCGACCGGAGATGGTCCCCGTGCCGCCGAACGAGCTTTTCGGCGCGGGCGCCCCTGCGCGAGAGCCCGAGCACGAGGACGCCGTGGAGCCGGTCGACGAGCTCCCGCTGGTCGAGGACGAGGAGCGCAGTTCTCGGTCACACTGAGCGGGTGAGCCAGGTCGTCGAGGCCCCCGTCGAGGTACATGAGCCGTCGTTCGAGGACGATCGAGTCGAGGACCGACCCTGGGTCGTGATCGTCTGGAACGACCCGATCAACCTCATGAGCTACGTCACCCTCGTGCTGCAGCAGCTCTTCGGCTACTCGCGGAGCCGCGCGACGACGCTGATGCTCCAGGTGCACAACGAGGGCAAGGCGGTCGTCTCGTCCGGGACGCATGAGAAATCCGAGCTCGACGTCTCGCGCCTCCACGCCCGCGGCCTGTGGGCGACCATGCAGCAGGACTGACATGAAGCGAGGAATCGAGACGAGGCGCGACGGCACGTTCCGTCTCCGCCTGCCGGAGGAGGAGCGCGAGGTCCTCGCTGCGCTCCCGGGTCAGCTCCGCGAGGCCCTGGACGCCGAGGAGCCGACCCTCTACCGGTTGTTCCCGCCCGCGTACGTCGACGACGACGCGGCGAACACCGACTACGCGGAACTGGTGGGCGACGGGCTGCTCGACGGGAAGCTGCGTGCGCTCGTCCATCTCGAGCGCACGGCGCACGCGGAGACGCTGACGGAGGAGGATCTCGGCGCGTGGCTCGGCGGGCTCGAAAGCCTCCGCCTCGTGCTCGGCACCCAGCTCGACGTCACCGAGGAGAGCTACGGGCCGCTCGACCCGTCGGATCCTGACGCGCCGCGGCTCGCCCTCTACCAGTGGCTGTCGTGGCTCCAGGAGGAGGTCGTCCAGGCGCTGTCGACGACGCTCCCGCGATCGCGCGAGGGCTAGGGCACGACGAGGACCCTGCCGGCCTCGCCCGCGAGGCTCGCCTGGACTGCCTCGTCGACGCGGTCGAGCGGGAACGACGGCCCGAGCGATGAGGCAAGATCGAGTCGCCCCGCCCGGACGAGGTCGAGCATCGCGGGAAGCGAGACCGCAGGATCCTCAGACCCGTACAGCGTTCCGGTCAGCCGCTTCTCCTTCCGGATCAGCTCGAACGGATCGAGGTCGAGGCGCAATCCCTGCGCCGGAAGGCCGACGATGACGGTCGTGCCGCCGTCCCGCGTGAAGCGAAGCGCGGTCGCCGACAGCTCCGGGTCCCCGACGGCGTCGAACCCGTAGTCGACCCCGTCGGGGAGCACACCTCGGATCGCGTCCCTGAGCTCGTCGGGTGCCGCGACATGGGTCGCGCCCGCCCGCCTCGCGGCCTCGCGGCGCCCCTCGACCGGGTCGCAGACGACGATCGTCGCCGCGCCGGCGATCCGCGCCCCCTGCACCACGAACTGCCCCACTCCGCCCGCGCCGATCACGAGCACCGAGGCGCCGGCGGTCACCCCGGCGGCGTAGAGCACGGCACCGACGCCGGTGAGGACGGCGCAGCCGAGGAGCGCGGCCTGCTCGAACGGGACGGCGCCTCCGAGCGGGAGCGCCACGTCCTCCGAGACGACGACGCGCTCGGCGAGGCAGCCGGTTGCCGTGCCGCGATAGACCGTCTCACCGCGGAGGGACATCCCGGTCGTCCCGTCCGGCAACGTCCCGTTCGGGATCGCCGCGTTGAGCGGCTTGCAGGTCGCCGGCCGCCCGCGACGGCAGCCCGCGCACTCGCCGCAGGACGGCGCCCACGACAGCACGACATCGTCTCCGGGACGAACGCGCGTGACCGCGTCGCCGACACCCTCGACCACACCGGCGCCCTCGTGGCCGAGCACCATGGGCGTCGGCCGGCGGAACTCGCCCTTCACCTGATGCAGGTCGGTGCCGCAGATCCCGACGGCGGACATCCTGACCACGACCTCGTGCGCCCGCGGCTCGTCGAGCTCGATCTCGACGACCTCGAGCGGCCGGCCGACGGCGTGGAACAGCGCGGCGCGCGTCTTCATGGGGCCGGCCGGCCGGTCAGCCGCCGAGCGCCGCCTTGACGTCGGCGCAGTTCGTCACCGTCGAGACGTTCTGGAGCGCGAAGTTGATCGACGCGTTGTGCCATTCGGCGTTCATCGTCGAGCAGCCGTCCTCCGGGACGACCATGTAGTAGCCCTTGTCCGCGCCGGTCCGGGACGTGTGCTCGATCGACATGTTCGTCCACGCGCCGGTGACGATGACCGTGTCGCGGCCGAGGCCGGCGAGGAGGTTCTCGAGCCTCGTTCCCTGCCAGGCCGACATGCGCATCTTCTCGACGACGAAGTCGCCGTCCTGCGCCTCGAGCCCGTCGACGGGCGCCGCGCCCCAGGTCCCACGCACGAGCGCGCCGCCCGCGACGCCCTCGAAGAGCGGGGCGTTGACCTTCAGCCCCGGCGCGCCCTCGTCGACGACGTACCAGACATGGACCACGGGAATCCCCTTGCCGCGGCAGAAGGCAGCGAGGTCCTTGACGTTCTCGACCACGTTCTGGTCCTTGGCGTGCTGCGGAGAGCCCGACTCGGCGAAGGCGCCGCCGTCGATGATCACGTCGTTCTGCAGGTCCTGGACGATGAGCGCGCAGCGCGACGCGTCCAAGGTGTAGTCCGGCATCTCGTCCTCCTAACGCATGTACGGCTCGCGCCGCGGGCCGACCGTCGTGCGAATCGTGTAGACCGACGTGCTCGACGGGATGAACAGGGTGTGCCAGTCCGGCCCGCCCCAGGAGTGGTTACCGGTGTTCTCCGGCACGAGCACCGTGCCGAGGTGCTCGCCCTCGGGGGAGATCACCCAGACGCCCTTCGGCCCGGTGACCCAGATGTTCCCGCGCTCGTCGCACTTCATCCCGTCCGGAATGCCTTCCTCGATGACGCCGGTGCCGATGCCGTCGAAGAACATGCGGCCGTTCGCGAGCGTCCCGTCGGCGTTCACGTCGTAGACCTTGATGAAGGCTCCCGGCGTGTCGTTGATGTACAGGAGCGACTCGTCCGGCGAGAAGCAGACCCCGTTCGGCATCTCGTACTCGTCCTTGCCGACGACGAGCTCGAGGTCGTCCTGGCCGCCGCCGGGCGGGATCATGAAGACGCCCTGCCAGCCGAGCTCGCGCTCGCGCTCGATCCCGAAGCCGGGAAAGCGCCCGTACCACGGGTCTGAGAAGTAGATGGTCCCGTCGGAGCGGATCGTCACGTCGTTCGGGCTGTTCAGGTACTTGCCCTCGTAGTGGAACGCCAGCGTCTCGCGCACGCCGTCGGGGCGCTCGCGCACGAGCGAGCTCGTCACGTGCTCGCAGACGAGCAGGTTCAGGTCCGCGTCGAGGGTCATCCCGTTGCACTTGAACGACGGGTTCCTGACCTCGGTCACCGTGCCGTCCAGCGTCACCTTCCGCCGGATGTCGGCCGGCATGTCGGAGAAGTAGAGGACCTGCTCCGTCGGGTGCCAGATCGGCCCCTCGGTGAAGGTGAAACCGGTTGCGAGCCGCTCGACGGCAGACCCTTGCTCGACGAGCTCGTAGATCGCGTCCGACCTCGCGTCGATACCCGACACGGCGTCTCTCCTTTCGTGACAGCGTTCGTCCCGGCGACAATATCTCTGTTCGCAGGGTCCGCATCTGGAGAAGCAGATCTGGACCGCGCGGGATCCCCGCCTGCGGAAGGGCATACCGCTCTAGGCGCCGCCTTCGATCCCACAACTGCCGTACGCTCACGGCGTGGCCGACCGCGACACCGTCGTCTTCATCCCGGCCTGGAACGAGGAGCGGAGCCTCCCCGCAGTCCTCGCCGAGCTTCTGGCCGGGCTGCCCGATGCCGACGTCCTCGTCATCGACGACGGCTCGACGGACGAGACAGCGGCGGTGGCACGCGCTCACGGCGCGACGGTCGTCTCCTTCGGCGAGAACCGCGGGTTGCGCGCGGGCATCGCCGCCGGCTACCGGGAGGCGCACGACCGCGGGTACGCGTACTGCGGCCGCGTCGACGCCGACGGACAGCACCCCGTCGACGAGCTCCGGCGCCTGCTCGAGCTGGTGCGGTCGGACCGCTGCGACGTCGCCGTCGGCTCGCGGTTCGCCGCGGGCGAGGGCTACGAGGCAGAGCGCTACGAGCCGTCGCCCACCCGGCGCTTCGGCATCGGCCTCCTGCAGAAGGCGATGCACCTGCGCCTCGGTCGCCCGTTCCACGACCCGACGAGCGGCATGGCCGCCGTGAACCGCGAGGCGATGCCCGTCATGGCGCAGCCCTACGTCAGCGGAGCGCCGGAGGTCGAGGCGCTGCTCCGGCTGAAGCACGCCGGCCTGCGGGTCGAGGAAGTCGCCGTCCACATGCGCGAGCGGGCGCACGGCGAGTCGAAGCTGCAGGGCAAGAAGGCGGTCAAGCTCGTCCTGACGGTGGTGGGCACGCTCGTCTTCTTCAGCTGGCTGCGCCGCCGCCGGTCGTGAGCCAGGCGATGCGACTCGTCGTCGTCCTCGGCTACTCCGACGGCGGCCACGGTGAGCTCCACCCCGTCTGCGCCGCGCGGCTCGAGCGCGCCGCCGAGGTGACAACGGACGACGATGTCGTCGTGCTCTCCGGCTGGGCCCGCGTCCCGGACACGCACTCGGAGGCCGAGCTCATGCGCGCCGCCTGGCGCGGCCCCGCACGCGAGGTCGTCGTCGACCCGGACGCGCGGACGACCGTCGACAACATGGCGAACGCGATGAACGACGTCCTACGTGTCGGCGCGAGCGAGGTGCTCGTCGTCACGTCGTCATGGCACGCTCCGCGCGCGAAGGCCGCCCTTCGCTGGCTCCTCCGGTCGACGGGGATCAAGGTTCGCGCCATCTCACCGCCCGGCAGCTCGCGAAGCGCGGCCCTCCGCGAGCTGCCGCTGTGGCTGCTGCTGCCGTTCCAGCTCTGGCAGGCGGGGCACAAGAGCTGGGCGCCGTAGGCGCCGTAGGCGTCGCGGCCCTCAGGCCACCTCGACGTGGATCCGTTCCTTCGCGCCCTTGAGCGGCCCGCCGTCGCGCCCGGCGCGGACGGCGAGGATCTCGGAGAGGATCGACAGCGCCGTCTCGGCCTGCGTGTCGGCGCCGATGTCGAGGCCGCACGGGCCCTTGATCCGCGCGATCGCCTCCTCCGCCACTCCGGCCTCGAGCAGCCGCTCGCGCCGCCGCTCCTGGTTTCGCCGCGACCCGAGCGCGCCGATGTAGAACGCCTCGGTCTCGAGCGCCGCGATGAGCGCCGGCTCGTCGAACTTGTCGTCGTGCGTCAGGACGACGACAGCCGTCTGATGGTCGGGCCCGATCTCGGCGAGTGCCTCGGCCGGCCACTCGGCGATCAGCCGGTCGGCCGACGGCATCCGCTCGGCCGTGAGAAAGGCGGCGCGCGCATCGGCGACGATCGCCGTCCAGCCGAGGAGCTTCGCGCCGCCGCAGAGCGCCTCCGCGGTGTCGACGGCGCCGTAGACGAAGAGTCGAGGCGGCGGCCCGTACCACTCGGCGAACACCTTCGCGCCGTCCGTCTCGACCAGCCGGTTCCGGCCGCGGCGGACGATCTCGTCGAACTGCGCGAGCGCCTCGGCGGGCACTCCGTCGCCGATCGTCTCGCCGTCCTCGACGACGAGCGCCTTGGCGCCGACGCCGTCGCCCTCGACCACCGTGAAGAGGACGGCCCGGCCCCCGCTCTCGCGGAGCGCCGCCAGCCGCCCGACAAGGCCTGCGCTCACTCGACCGCCTCCACGAAGACGTCGATCTCGCCGCCGCACGGAAGCCCCACCGACCACGCGAGGTCGTCGCTGATGCCGTAGTGGAGGAGCTTCGGCTCCCCGGTCCGCATGACCTCCATGGCGTTGTCGTAGACGTCGCTCTCGACGCAGCCGCCCGACACCGAGCCGCACATCTTCCCCGACTCGGACACGGCGAGGCTCGTCCCGACGGGACGCGGGGCAGAGCGCCGCGTCGCGACGACGGTCGCGACCACGACCTTCTCGCCGGCCTCGCGCCAGGTTTCGACCTCGGACAGGATCTCCTTCACGCTGCGTGCCTCCTTTCGATGCCGGCGAGCACGGCTGCCAGCTCCTCGAGACTTCTCAGATTATGGCCGGGCAGGAACCGGTCGACGTGCGGCAGCGCCGCCCGCATCCCACCCGCGAGCGGCTGGTACTCGGGGTTCCCCTTCAGCGGGTTGACCCAGATGACGGCGTATGCGGCGCGGGCGAGCTTCGCCATCTCGCGCCCGACCAGCTCGGGGTCCTCGCGCTCCCAGCCGTCCGAGACGATGAGCACGATCGCGCCGCGCGAGAGCGCGCGGCGACCGTAGATGTCGTTGAACTCGCGGAGCGACGCCCCGATGCGCGTCCCGCTCCCCCAGTCGACGACCGCCTCGGTGCAGCGCTCGAGTGCGGCGTCCGGGTCACGCGTCGCGAGGTCCGGTGTCAGCCGCGAGAGACGCGTCCCGAACGCGAACGCCTCCACTCCGCGCCCTGCACCGACGACGGCATGCAGGAAGAGGAGCAGCGCCCGCGCGTAGGCGTCCATCGAGCCGGAGACGTCGCAGAGCACGACGAGCTTCCGCGGCACGTCCTTGCGGGCGCGGAACGGGCGGTCGAGGGGGTCGCCGCCGGTGCGCAGCGAGTGGCGGATCAGGCGGCGGACGTCGAGCCGGTCGCCGCGCGCATCCGCCGTGCGGCGGCGCGAGAGGCGCTGCGGGCGGGTACGGGCGATGCGCGAGATCAGCTCGCGCACGCGCCGGAGCTCGTCGCCCGTCAGCTCGGCGAAGTCCTTGTCGCGGAGCAGCTCATGGCCCGACGCGCCGAGCTCGAGCGGGTCGCCCGCCTGCTCGTCCGGCTCGGCCGCCCGCAACCGTTCGGACGGGGACTCGCCGACCTGAGTGACGGTCTCCGCGGCCGTCCGTTGCCGGACGGGCGGGAGCACCGGGGCTCTCAGGAACCACGCTCCATAGGCGCGGTCGAAGAGGTCGAGCTCGTCGTGGCGCGAGACGAGTGTCTGGCGCAGCGAGAAGTAGACGTCCTCCTGGCGGGCGAGGTCGACGGCGTCGAGCGCGCGCAGCGCGTCCGCCACGCGGCCGGGCCCGATCTCGAGCCCGGCCTCGCGGAGCACGCGTCCGAAGGTCACGACGTGCCCGACGATCGCGTCGCCCGCGGCCACGACCGTGATCTACGACGCGGCCGCCGCCGCGCGCGCCTCGTCCACGAGCCGCGCGAGCGTCTCGTCGCGCACGGCGTCGATGTCCTCTCGGTACTTCAGCACCGAGCCGAGCGTCTGCTCGACGACCTCGGCGTCGAGCTCCCGCCGGCCGAGCGCGTTGAGCGCCATCGCCCAGTCGATCGTCTCGGCGACGCCCGGCGGCTTGGCCAGATCGAGCCCGCGGAGCTCGCGCACGAAGGCCGCTGCCTCGGCCGCGAGGCGCTCCGGGATCCCGGGAACGCGCAGCCGGACGATCTCGATCTCGCGCTCGATCGACGGGTGGCCGATCCAGTGGAAGAGCGCACGGCGCTTGAGCGCGTCGTGGAGCTCCCGCGTCCGGTTCGAGGTGAGGATCACGGCCGGTCGGCGCCGTGCCGTGATCGTGCCGATCTCCGGGATCGTGATCTGGAAGTCGGAGAGGACCTCGAGCAGGAACGCCTCGAACTCCTCGTCCGCCCGGTCGATCTCGTCGATCAGGAGCACGACCGGCTCCTCCGAGTCGATCGCGTCGAGCAGCGGCCGCCGGATCAGGTACGCCGGCCCGAAGAGCTCGTCCTCGCTCACCGTCCCCTCCTGCGCGGCCCGGATGTGGAGGAGCTGGCGCGGGTAGTTCCACTCGTAGACGGCGTGCGCGACGTCGAGCCCCTCGTAGCACTGGAGGCGGATCAGCCGCGCGCCGAGCACGGTCGCCAGCGCCTTGGCGGCCTCCGTCTTGCCGACCCCCGCCTCCCCCTCGAGCAGCACGGGCTTCGAGAGCGCGAGCGAGAGGTAGAGCGCGGTCGACAGGCCCCGATCGGGGAGGTAGTCGGCGTCGCGCAGGGCGCCCTCGAGCTGATCGATCGAGCCGAACTCCATCGCACGCAGCGTAGATGATCGATCCCGCAGAGCCGCGCACGCGGCTGGTGGGCGTGACACATCGGCTGGCGCGACGATCGGCCACGACACGTATCACCAATACGCGCCGCGGCCGCTCCCCGCACCAGGCTCGGTCACAGCCATCCCCACGCACACGCCTGTCCGGGATCGATCATCTCTCGACGGGTTCTGGGCCGGGTTTGCCGACGAACCGCCCGGGTATCCGGACCGCGTCAACCACGAACAGGGGACGATCATGCGTATCGAGCACGACATCTGGACCTACCGCAGTGAGGTCGGCGACACCCGCGACATCGTCGGGTACTCCGTCGAGGCGCTCGACGGCGGGATCGGGAAGATCGACGAGGCCACCGAGGAGGTCGGCGCGGCGTCCATCGTCGTCGACACCGGCCCCTGGATCTTCGGGCACAAGGTGATCCTCCCGGCGGGCGTGGTCGAGCAGGTCGACCGCGACGACGAGCGCGTGTACCTCGGCCGGACGAAGGAGCAGATCAAGAACGCTCCGGAGCTCGGGGAGCGCACCATCTCGGACGACGCGCACCGTGACGAGCTCGGCCACTACTACGGCCCCGGCGGGCTCGGCTGGCGCGAGCCCGAGCGCGACGCCTAGACGCACTCGGACAAGCGGTCAGAGACGAGGAGAGGGGCCGCTGCCGCCGGCCCCTCTCCTCGTCTCGTCGTCTCGCACTCCGCTGGAAGCGGCGTAGACTCGCTACCCATCGGGAAGGGTGGGCTGCGGTGACCACGACGCACGTCACAGGGGCGACGCTGGCGGGGATTCCGCTCCTCGCCGGCGCGGATGCGGACGCTCTCGACGACCTGGCCGCCGATGCGCGGCCGATCCGCGTCCTCGCCGGCGACTGGCTTCTGCGCGAGGGGGACGCCGCCGACGATCTCTTCGTGGTCGTTCGCGGCCGGCTCCAGGTCGTCACGGGCACGAGTGGCGACGAGCGGACGCTGCGGGTCCTCGGCCCGGGGGCCGCGATCGGGGAGCTCGCGCTCCTGACCGGCGCGCCCCGCTCCGCATCGGTCCAGGCGGTCCGCGACTCCACCCTCCTCCGGCTCGCGCGCGGCCCATTCGTCGAGCTGCTTGCGCGCGACGGTGCCTTTGCGGCCGCGGTCGCCCGGGAGCTCGCGCTCCAGCTGCAGGCGAGCGGCGGCCTCGACGCACCGCCGAGCCGCCCTGCGCTGCTCGGCCTCCGCGGACTCGGCCCCGACGTGCCGGTCCCCGCGGTCGCCCGGTCGCTCGCGAGCGCGCTCGAGCGCTACGGCTCGGTCGAGCTGCTCGACGCCTCGGCCGCGGGGACCGGAATGCTCGAGCGCGCCGAGGACGAGCACGCCCACGTCCTGCTCGTCGACGAGACCGGGAGCGGCGTCTGGAGCGATCTCTGCGCCCGCCAGGCCGACCGGACGCTGCTCGTCGCGACGGAAGGGAGCCCACCGCCGGCCACGCCGAGCCCGACCGCCGACCTCGTGCTCCTCGGGCCGTTCGCGGGCCCGCCGCTGCGCGACCTCATAGACCGTGTCGCGCCGCGCGCATACCACCGGCTCGCATCGACCGAGCCGATCGATCCCGGCATCGGCAGGCTCGCGCGGCGCCTCGTCGGCCGGTCGCTCGGCGTCGTCCTCTCGGGCGGTGGGGCACGGGGCTTCGCGCACATCGGCGCTCTCGCCGAGCTCGAGCAGGACGGGATCGAGGTCGACCGCTACGGCGGCTGCTCCATGGGGTCGTTCATCGCCGCGATGGCCGCCGCCGGCTGGCGCACGGAGGACATTCGCGACCGGTGCCACGAGGAGCTCGTCAAGCGGTCGCCGTTCAACGACTACACCGTCCCCCGCGTCGCCCTCATCCGCTCGCGGAAGGCCGGGCGGATGCTCGAGCGGCTGTTCGGCGACCTCACGATCGAGGAGCTCGCGAAGCCGCTGTTCACCGTCAGCGCCGACCTCCTCTCGAGCCGCCTCGTCGTCCACCGGCGCGGGAGCCTGATCGAGGCGATCGGGGCGAGCATGTCGATCCCGGGGCTCGTCCCGCCACTCCCACGAGGCGGCCGCCTCCTCGTGGACGGGGGCGTCCTCAACAACCTGCCGGTCGACGCGATGGCCGACTCCGCCGAAGGCCCGATCGTGGCATTCGACGTCGTCCGCCGCGTCGAGCCCTCCGACACCGAGGAGGCGCCGCTGCCGTCGATCATGGAGACGCTCTCGCGCGCCACCGTGCTCGGTAGCGTCGAGCGGGCGGAGCGGAACCGTGAGCTTGCGCTCCTCGTCGTCACGCCCGACGTGCAGGACATTCCCCTGCGCGACTTCCGCTCGCTCGACCGCGCGATCGAGGCGGGCCGCGCGGCTGCACGTCGTGTGCTCGACGAGGGCGGGGCCGACGCCGTTCGCGCAGCCGTGGAGGCGCCGGTCGTCTAGGGCTGCGCTCTCCGGGGCCGAGGTGCCGCAAGCCGCGTCACGGAGCGTGTAAGACTCGAACCGAGTTCGCCGACGACCGACGAGGAGGAGCGATGCCGCTCATCGAGGTGAAGCTGTACGACCGCCGCGTGACCGAGGAGTCCGTGCCGCAGATGATCGAGGCCCTGACGAAGGCCCTGGCCGAGACGAGCGGTGCCGACCCGTCGCACATCCAGGTGGTCATCCAGGGCGTCGACCCCAAGTTGTGGGGCATCGCCGGCAAGCAGCAGTCCTGACGCGCGATAATCGATTATCTAGCGCGCGGACCGGGGACGCGCCCCGGCCGGAATCCGAAGCAAAGGGTCATCCATGACGCAAGCCACTGAGGTGCTCTTCCCCTCCTCGGTCGACGAGGCCGTCGCGCAGTTCGGCGACGGGGCGGGGGTCACGGTGGTCGCGGGCGGCACCATCGTCGTCCCCGAGATCACGTACGGACGTCTCAGCCCGGGCCGGGCGCTCATGCTGGGCGGGGCCGGGCTCGACACGATCGACGACGACGAGACGGCCGTCACGGTCGGTGCAGGCCTGCCCGTCGCACGGCTGACGGAGCTCGCCGACGCCGTCCCCGCGCTCGCGCAGTGCGCGCTGAACGTCGCCGACCTCGAGATCCGGGGCCAGGCGACGGTCGGCGGGAACCTCTGTGCCGGGCACGGCCCGGATGCGCCCCGAGGCGACCTCCAGGGCCCGCTCCTCGCCCTCGGCGCGACCGCGCGGTCGGTCGGCGCGGGCGGCGAGCGCTCGGAGCCGCTCGAGGACTTCCTCGACGCGCGAGCCGACCGGCTCCTGCTCGACGTCCGCTTCGAGAAGCCTGCAGCATCCGCCTTCGCCTCCCTCGACTATCCGCACACCCACGAGTACACGGTGCTCGCGGTGACGGGCGTCCGCACGCGGGACGGCGACGTCCGGCTGGCCGCGACCGGCCTCGCGAACCACGGCCGGCGGCTTCCGTCGGCCGAGGCGTCCGCGGACGACCCCGAGGCGGCCGGCGCGGCTGCGCTCGACGACGTCTCGCTCGGCGACGACGCGCTCGCTTCGGCCTGGTACCGGTCTCGGGCACTGCCGGTGCTCGTCCGTCGTGTCCTTACCCAGCTCGAGGAGGCGTCATGAACCTGACGGTCAACGGTGTCGCGCACGAGGTCGCGAGCGCGTCGCTCGCGACGCTGCTCGATGTCCTCCGCGAGGAGCTCGGGATCACGAGCCCGAAGGCCGGCTGCGAGCAGGGCGGCTGCGGCGCCTGCACCGTCCTCATCGACGGCGCGCCGCGGCGGTCGTGCCTCACGGCCGTCGGGGCGATCCACGGCTCGGAGGTGACGACCGTCGAGGGGCTCGGCACGCCGGAGGCGCTCGCGCCCGTGCAGCAGGCGTTCACGCACCATTACGCCGCCCAGTGCGGCTTCTGCACGTCGGGGATGATGGTCGCCGCCGAGGCCTATGTCCGCGGCGGAGGCACCGACGACCCGGAGGCGATCCAGGAGGCGCTCGCGGGTCACGTCTGCCGGTGCACCGGCTACGTCAAGATCGTCGACGCCGTCGCGGCCCTCGCGCGCGGCGACGAGTTCGACCTGACCGTCACGGCGGCGAGCGCCGGGATGACGAACCTCGGAGGTGCCCAGTGAAAGCTGTTGGAGCCCGACTCCCGCGCTACGACGGGATCGAGCACGTCACCGGCCGCACGACGTTCGTCGACGACGTCCGCGTGCCCGGGATGCTGTGGGCGAAGGCGCTCCGCTCGCCGGTCCACAGCGCCGAGATCAAGGGGCTCGACACCTCCAGGGCCGAGGCGATGCCGGGCGTCCACGCCGTCATCACGTGGGAGGACGTGCCGCTCCTCGAGTACGGCCACCTCTCGGCCCTCGGCATCCCGGCCGACGAGCCGCTCCTCGCGAAGGACGACGTGCGGTACAAGGGCCAGCCGATCGCGCTCGTCGCCGCGGAGGACGAGGAGACGGCGAGCGCGGCGGTCGACGCGATCGCGCTCGACCTCGAGGAGCGGACGCCGCTCTTCGACATCCGGCGCGCCTTCGACGACGACGCGCCGAAGGTCCACCACTGGGGCAACTGGTACCCGCACTTCGAGAACGAGATGGACCGGCGCCAGATCCGGAAGGGCTCGATCGCCGAGGCGTTCGAGAAGGCCGACACGATCGTCCAGGGCGTCTACCGCCCGGCGGCGATCGAGCACGTGCCGCTGGAGACGCAGGTCGCCCTCGTCGTGCCGGAGGCGAACGGGCGGCTGACGATCTACTCGTGCACCCAGGCGCTCTACTTCTCGCTCGGCGTCGTCGCGGCGCACCTGCAGGTGCCGCTGAACAAGCTGAAGGTCGTCGGCGGGACCGTGGGCGGCGGCTTCGGCGGGAAGGTCGACACGGCGACCGAGACCGTGACGTCGCTCCTCGCCCGGAAGTCCGGCCGGCCGGTGAAGTGGCGCTGGACACGCGAGGAGGAGTTCCTCTGCTCCTCGACCCGGGCGCCGTGGCACATGGAGGTCGCCGACGCGGTGACGAAGGACGGCTGGATCCTCGGCCGCAAGATGCTGACGCTCCACGACTCCGGCGCGTACGCCCGCTTCTCGCCCTACGGCCTCACGAAGCACTCGTTCCACCACACCGGCGCGTACACGATCCCGAACCTCGAGTTCGACGGCTTCGTCGTGTTCACGAACCGCGTGCCCACGACCGCCATGCGGGGGTTCGGCGTGACCTCGGTCTCGTTCGCGACCGAGCTGCACATGACGCGCATCGCGCACGAGCTCGGGCTCGACCCGTACGAGGTGCGCCTGAAGAACGCGAACCGGGTCGGCGACACGTCGCCGAACCGCATCGTCTACACCGACCCGTCGACCGTCGCGGTGGTCAAGGCGCTCGCGGGCGGCATGGACGTCGAGCTCGCGCCCGAGTACGCGGGGATGACCCGCGACAAGCGCGACGGCGCCCTGTTGCCGGAGCACCTCGTCGGCCAGCTCGCCAACCCGGAGGATCACTGATGGCTGTGCGCACCGGCCGCGGCATCGCGGCGATCGAGTACCCGACGGGGATGAACCAGAACGGCGACCCGTCGCAGGCGTGGATCAAGATGAAGCCGGACGGGCGGATCGACGTCTTCGCAGGCACGTCCGACATCGGCAACGGGTCGAAGACGATCCAGTCGCAGATCGTCGCGGAGACGATCGGCGTCCCGTACGACTGGATCACGTACGACAACTCGAACACCGACTCGTCGCCGGTCTGTACCGGGACGTTCGCCTCGCGCGCGACGTTCGTCGCGGGCAAGGCGGTCGAGAAGGCCGCGGAGCGCGTGCGCGAGCGGATCCTCGAGATCGCCGGGAAGGAGCTCGAGATCGACCCGTCCGACCTCGAGATCGTCGACGGCGAGGTGCTCGCGAAGGGCGCGCCGCAGAAGAAGATCGCGGTACCCGACGTCGCGGGAGCGGCGACGTGGACGTACGGCGAGCTGATCACCGGCGACGGCGCGCAGCTGAAGCCGTACGCGGCGATCGTCGACCCGGAGACCGGTGAGGTCGACCTCCCACCCCACTCCGCGATCTCGTACGCGGCGTGCGCCGCGGAGGTCGAGGTCGACGACGAGACCGGGGTCGTCAGAGTCACGCGGCTCGTGCAGGTGTACGACGTCGGCCGGGCGCTCAACCCGACGCTCGTGGAGGGCCAGATCGAAGGTGGCGCGGTCCAGGGCCTCGGGCTCGGGGTGCTCGAGAACTGCTACCCGTACTACCCCTCGGCCGAGCACCGCGGCGGCCAGTTCGGCGCATACCTCGCGCCCGGATTCGAGGACCTGCCGAAGATCGACACGATCATCATCGAGAACCCCTCGTCCGACGGGCCGTACGGTGCGAAGGGGATCGGCGAGATGGCGAACAACGCCCAGCCTCCCGCGATCGCGGCCGCGGTGTTCGATGCCGTCGGCGTCTGGGTGACGGAGCTGCCGGTGACGCCCGAGCGTGTGCTCCGCGCCCTCGAGGCGAAGGCCGAGCCGGCACGCGACGGGCGGAAGGTGGTCTTCGACTCGGAGCTCTCCGTGAATGCCGTCTCGAAGGGCGCGATGCGCTTCGAGGTGCCGGCCTAGTGCCCGTCCAGGCAATGCCCTCCAGGTCCCTCGCGAGCGATGAGCGGCGCCATGCGTCGTCCTCGGTCGCCCCGATACCTTCGGGTATCGGGGCTCCCTGCGTCCTAGCCTGGCTTGCTCCTCGCTCGCGAGGAACGTGGCCGCATCACCTGGAAGGGCACTAGTGGCCGACTCGCCGTTCGCGTCG
Organism: uncultured Actinomycetes bacterium; assembly: GCA_963814565.1. Taxonomy (GTDB): domain Bacteria; phylum Actinomycetota; class Thermoleophilia; order Gaiellales; family Gaiellaceae; genus Gaiella. The sequence goes on along the minus strand of CAWFDO010000015.1, from coordinate 172,190 downwards.
CTCGACGACCGGGAGCCCTATGCCATCTTCGAGGGCGTCGGTCTCCAGGCGATCGCCGGAGACCAGGTGTTCCTCGGTCGCGTGACGTACGCGCCGGGCACGACGGTCGCCCGGCACAGCCACGAGCACACCGAGCAGGTGATGCTGATCCTCGAGGGGTCGGTCGCGATGACGATCGGCGACGAGACCCGCGAGCTCCGCCCCGGCGACGCCTGCGTCGTCAACCGGGGGGTCGAGCACGAGCTCCACTCGGCGATCGGCGTCACCTTCATCGAGGCGCTCGGGCCGGTACCGCTCGACCACATCCCGGACCGCGAGCGCGACCTGGTGCTCGGGGATCTCGGGGGCTCGCTGCACGTCGAACGCTAGCTCGCCGGCAGGATGCGGCCGGAGCCGAATCCTGCGGCCCGATCCCTGTCCGGGCACGCTCGGTGCCGGGCTTCCAGCCGGGCACCTTCCAGGGCTACCGTAGGCCGATGGCCCCGCTCGGGACGACCGCGACCGAAGACCTCTGGACCGCGTGGTCGTTCGACCCGCTCGTGCTGGCGGCGGCGGCGGTCGCGATCGCGTTCTTCCTCCGGGGCTGGCGACGACTCCACCGACGCCGCCCCGAGCTCGCTCCGTGGACGCGAATCCCGCTCTTCCTCGCCGGGGTTGCCGTCCTGCTCGTAGGCCTCCTCTCGCCGCTCGACGCGATCGCCGAGGAATACCTCCAGTCGGCCCACATGCTCCAGCACGTGCTGATCGCCGACCTCGGCGTGGCACTCGCGCTGCTCGCGGTGCGAGGGCCGCTCTCGATGTTCTTCCTCCCCCGGGACCTGCTCGCGCCGCTCGCGCGACGCGCCTGGCTCCGGGCGACGCTGTCGTTCCTCCTCCGGCCGGCCGTAGCGGTCTCTCTGTGGCTCGTGGTGCTCGTCGCCTGGCATATCCCGATGCTGTACGAGGCCGCGCTCACGCAGCCGCTCGTCCACCGACTGGAGCACCTGTCGTTCGTCGTCGTCGGCGCGCTGGTCTGGACGCTGCTGATCGATCCCGCAGGTCATGGCCGGTTGAGCGTCAACGGGCGGATCGGGCTCGCCGTCGTCCTGTTCTGGGCCGGCCAGCTGCTCGCGTACGTGTTCGTCTTCGGCTTCGAGCCCTACTACGACGTGTACGTCGACCAGCCCGAGCGCCTCTTCGGGCTCTCGCCGCTCACCGACCAGAAGCTCGCCGGCGTCGTGATGATGGTCGAGCAGGCACTGACGCTGGGCCTTGCGCTCGTCCTGCTCGTCCGCCTGGCACGGCGGTCGCGCGCCGCACGCGGCGTGACGCCCGAGCCGGCGTGATGCCGTCCTGATGCCCTCGCCCTGGTCGTTCTCGTTCGAGCCGCTGTTCCTCGTCCTCGCGGCGGTCGCGGTCGCCCTGTACGTGCGGGCGTGGCGGGCCGGGCCCGGCCCGTGGTGGCGTGCCGTCTCGTTCGCGGGCGGCATTGCGCTCGTCGTCGGCGCGCTCAACTCTCCGCTCGGGACGATCGCCACGGAGTACCTGGTCCTCTTCCACCTGCTGCAGAACGTGATGATCTCCGACTGGGCTCCGCCGCTCCTGCTCGTCGGGTTGACACCCGCGATGCGCTCGGCGCTCGCCGCCCGCGGAGGCCGCCCGTTCGCGTGGCTGACCCGCCCGGCGATCGCCCTCCCGATCTGGCTCGTCGGGTGGTACGTCGTCCACCTCGGCGCCGTGTACGACGCCGCCGTGCGCGACCCGTACCTGCTCGCGCTCGAGCACGCCTTCCTCATCGCGATCGGCCTGCTCTTCTGGTGGCCCGTCCTGTGCGACGTGCCGCGTGCAGCCGCGACGCTGACCCGGATCGGCTACGTCTTCGCCGCGTTCGTCCTCTCCGCGTTCCTCGGCCTCGCGCTGACGTTCTCGCCGCCCGTCTACGACTACTACGAGTCGCTGCCCGAGCGGCTGTGGGGGATCGGGGCGCAGAAGGACCAGAACCTCGGCGGGATCCTCATGTCGACCGAGCAGGCGCTGGTCTTCTTCGCGGCGATCGTCTGGCTCCTGATCCGCTTGTTCCGCGAAGAGGCGGAGGCGGAGGCGCAGCTCGCCGCGGAGCAGCGTGCCGCCGGGTTGCGGCGCCACTGAGACCTCGACGGCGGGCGCGCGCCCCGAGAGACGCCCAAGTTACAAGTTGTTGCTTGCGTGCTCCCACCGCGCGGCTGGATGGGCGGGACGCGGGTGAAGCGTGCGTCAGCTGTCGGCGCCGGCGATGAGAGTGAGGTCGACCGCGGGCGCGCCCGGGACGATCGCCCGCGTCTCCCGCGCGTGGAGGAGCGTCGTCGAGACGATGAGCTTCGCCCGCGCGAAGTTGTCGAGCTCGGTCGGAACCGGGCCGACCCGCTGCCCGAGCGCATAGCCAGCGGCGTTCCGCCCCATCGCCCGGTAGCTCGCGAGCGTGTAGAGCGGGCTCATCCCGAACAGCTCGAGGTTGTCGAGCGGCTGGAGGTCGGCGCGGTGGATGACTGCGGTCCCTTTCGACTGGAGCCCGAGCGCGACGCCCGAGCCCGACAGGAGCGCACCGTCGTGCCCGATGAACGCAACGTCCGCGGAACGCCGCACGCGGACGAGCCGCGGCTCGCCGCCGGCCTCGCGGACGCCGGCGAGGATCGCATCGAGCACATCGGCGTGCGCCAGTCCGTTGATGGTCTCGGAAACCCCGTCGGCGAACGCCGGCCCGAGTGCGACGACGACCTCGGACGGGTCCGTCCCCGGAGTGGCGACGTCGCCCTCCCCGGCGAGCGTGCCCGTACCGTCGGCGTCGCCGCCGAGCGCCCGCGGATCGACCACGTGCGGGAGGGCCTGCAGCAGCTCCCAGCGCTCGCCCTCGAGCCGGTACCCCGTCCCGGGCCCGAGATAGGCGTTCGGGTCGTTCACCGCCGACCGCACGAGGCCGTCCGGCTCGATGACCGCCGACGTCTGGAGGTAGTCCGCCGCGACGCGCTGGCGCAACATGCCGACGATCGCCTCGGCGACGTCCTCGAAGCCGCGCCGGTCGAGCGCGAGCGCGACGTCGAGCGCCGACACGCCGCGCGCGAGGAGCTCGTCCGCCGCCTCGACGTCCGCGGCCCGGTCGCGATCGGGCACGTCACCGCTCGAATGCCCGGTCGTCGCCGCCTCGACCTCGGCCTCGGTGACCTCGGGCAGCCCGAGCTCGGCGAACGTCGCCTGCACGGCCCGGGCCGCGCGCTCACGCACGCGCAGCAGCTCGTCCTCGGCGACCGGCTCGATCCCGCCGTCGACCTGCCAGTCGCGCTGGATCGTCAGCCACTCGTCGATGTCGTCCGCGTCGTAGTTGCCGCCGCCGAACGTGTTGTCGGACCGCGGCATCACGGAGTAGCCGGACGTGACGAAGTCCGTTCCCGGGAGGAACTGCCCCATCAGCTTCGCCGTCTTGCGGATCGCGGAGTGCGAGGCGATCGCGTCGTTCCCCGAGGCGACCTCGAGGTCGAGCCACGCCGCGAGGACGTTCTCGGCGAGGATCGCGCGCGTCCCGCCGGGAACCGAGAGCACGAGCGCGACGCAGGAGATCGACCCGTTCTGGACGCCCTGTGAGCCGGCGGCGCGCACGACCGAGACGCAGCGCGCCTCCAGGTACAGCATCGAGAGGCCCTCGGCGTGCCCCATCAGCGCCTCCGAGCCCGTCCCCGACGTGAAGCGAACCTTGACCCCGCGCGATGCGTACGCGGACGCGAGGAACGCCTTCGACCACGGGGTGTCGTCGCCGTCCGCGAACACCCGCTCGGTGCCGTACACGGACAGCGTCTCGGCGTACGTCACGAGACCGCGGATCGCAAGCTCGAGGTTCCTGCGCTCCTCGACCGCGCACTGCGTCATCACGCCCGGCCGTCCCGTCTGCGAGCCGACGAGCAGCGCGAGCGCGTTGAGCGGGGCGTACCGCGCGACGCCGACGGTCGTCTCGAGCTCGTCGAAGCCGCGCCGGGCGGCCTCGGCAGCGTCGGCGGCGAGGAGCGCAGGGCTCTCCTTGAGGTTCGTGACGTGTGCCTGGTTCCCGGGGTCTCGCCGGGCGCGGAGCTTCTTGAGCGCCATCATCAGCTCCACCGGGTCGAGCATCCCCACGACCCGCGCGAGCTTTGCCGGCGTCAGGCCCCGCGCGAGCCGCACGAGCTCGCCGCGCGACACGCAGATGTCGACGAGCATGCGGGCAAGCTGTTCGTCGGGAAGCGTCATCGCCTCCGCGGCGACGTCGAGGTCGAGCCCGTGCGCGACGAGGAACCGGTCGATGACGTCGAAGTCCTCCGCGTCGCGCCCGTCGAGCCGCGTCACGACACCGTCCCGGACGACGAGCTCCGGCTCGGGATCCGCGGGCCCTCCGAAAGCGACGAGGCCGAGCTCGGGCCAGGGCTGGACGAGCATCTCGCGCCGGAGGGGCGACTCCTCCCGCGCGGTGAAGCGCCGGCTGCGTGTCCCGTCGCTCATCCGGCGACGAGCCCCCGCTCGGCGTAGACAGCAGCTGCCTCGCGGACGAACGATGCCGTCCGCCGCGCGCCGAGCGCGTCGAGCCGTGCCGCCCACGCCTCGAGCTCGTCGGCCGTCGAGCGGCCCGGGCGGAGCGCGGTGTAGATCTCGAGCAGCTCGTCGTCGGGTACGGACGCCAGCTCGGAGGCCCGCTCGAGGCCGGCGGCGAGCTGCGGACGACCGGCTTTCCGGGCGACCTCGGCCTGGAGCGCAAGCGTCTCCGGGGTGGCACGGACGTCCTGTGAGGCAAGCTCTCCGGCCCGCGCCGCAGGCAGCGTGACGCCGTCGAGAGCGATGCCCGACGGTGTCGTCACGAGGTCCGGCCGCCGCGTGCCGAGCGGGTAGTCGGTGGCCGGGTCCAGCTCCACGGGCACAGGGTAGGCTAGGCCGCCCTTGAGCGGGACCAACGATCATCGATTCTCCGGCCGCGTCGCGTTCGTGACGGGCGGCGGCAGCGGCATCGGCGCCGCGACGGCGCAACGTCTCCTCCGCGAAGGCGCGGCGGTCGCCTCCCTCGACCTCGGCGGCGAGCCGCCCGAGGGCGCACTGGCGCTGTCCGCGGACGTCTCCGACTCGCGCCAGGTCGAGGCCGCCGTCGCGCGCGCGAGAGACGAGCTCGGCCCGATCGACGTGCTCGTGTGCTCCGCCGGCATCACCGGCGAGTCGCTCTCGACGGTCGACGTGACGGACGAGGAGTGGCGGCGCGTGATGGCGATCGACGCGGACGGCGTCTTCTTCTGCAACCGCGCGGTGCTGCCGGGCATGGTCGAGCGCGGGTACGGCAGGATCGTCAACGTGGCGTCCATCGCGGGCAAGGAGGGGAATCCGATGGCCGCCGCCTACTCCGCGGCGAAGGCGGCCGTGATCGCGATGACGAAGTCGATCGGCAAGGACGTCGCACGAACCGGCGTCCTCGTCAACTGCATCGCCCCCGCGGTGATCGAGACGCCGATGCTCGGGGGCATGGCCGACTACCACATCGAGTACATGGTCGAGCGCATCCCGCTCGGCCGCATGGGTGGCGCGGAGGAGGTCGCGGCGCTCGCCTGCTGGCTCGCGAGCGAGGAGTGCTCGTTCTCGACCGGCGCCACCTTCGACATCTCCGGAGGCCGGGCGGTCTACTGATGCGGCGCATGATCCGTTGGGCAGACGCCGACGGGCGTGTGACGATCGGAGTCGAGCTCGGCGAGCGCGGCCGGTTCCAGGCAGTGCGTGGGACTGACGATCCGCTCGCGGTCCTGTCCGAGGCGGAGCCGGAGGTCGACGACGTCGTGGTCGTGGCGCTCGACCCGGACACGCTCGCGCTGGGTGAGGGCCTCACGCTCCTCGCGCCGCTCGACCCGCCGGAGGTGTGGTGCGCCGGTGTGACCTACGAGCGGAGCCTCGACGCGCGGATGGAGGAGAGCGCGAGCCGCGACGTGTACGCGGACGTCTACCGCTCGGCACGTCCGGAGCTCTTCATGAAAGACGCGGGCGCGCGCCGGACGGTCGGCCCGGGGGAGGCGATCGGGATCCGCGGCGACTCCGCCTGGAACGTCCCGGAGCCGGAGATCGGCCTCGTGCTGGGCACGGAGGGGAAGATCCTCGGCTACACGATCGGGAACGACGTGTCGTCGCGCGAGATCGAGGGGGCGAACCCGCTCTACCTCGCGCAGGCGAAGATCTACGCCGGTGCGTGCGCGATCGGCCCCGCCGTGTACGCCCCGGCGCACGAGCCCCAGGCGCTCCAGATCGTGATGCGGATCACCGACGACCACGGCGAGGTGGTCTTCGAGGAGCAGACGACGACGGCGCAGATGACGCGGTCGTTCCACGAGCTCGTCTCGTGGCTCGTTCGCGACAACCCGGTCCCGCCCGGTACCGTCCTCCTCACGGGGACGGGGCTGGTTCCCCCCGACAGCGTCAGCCTCGTGCCCGGGCACCGGGTCGAGATCCACGTCCCGGAGGTCGGCACGCTCGTCAACCCTGTCGTCCCCGCGTCCACGCTCGTCTGACCGCGAAGGAGCCACGATGACCGACACAGCCATTGGCGCTCCGGCGCGGAACTACGTCGGCGGCGCCTGGCGAACGGCGGCATCCGACGAGACGTACGAGAAGCGCAACCCGTGGCGGCCGACGGAGGTGACGGGCGCGTTCCAGGCCTCGGGCGCCGACGACGCCCGCGAGGCAGTCGCGGCGGCCGCGGCCGCGTTCCCCGGCTGGTCGCGCCTGCCCGCGCCGGCGCGCGCCGGGTACCTGACGAAGGCCGCGGACGCCGTCGAGGCCCGCACGGAGCGGATCGCGCAGGACATGACCGCAGAGATGGGCAAGCCGCTGCGGGAGGCACGCATGGAGGCCGCGCGCGCTGCGACCATCCTGCGCTTCGCCGCCGGCGAGGCCTGGCGCCCGGTCGGCGAGGTCTATGCCGCCTCGGTGCCGCTCCAGCGGCTCTACACGGTGCGCCGCCCGCTCGGCGTCGTCGGACTCATCACGCCGTGGAACTTCCCGATCGCGATCCCGGTGTGGAAGCTCGCTCCCGCCCTCATCCACGGCAACGCGGTCGTCCTGAAGCTGGGGTACGAGGCGCCGCGCACGGGCCTCCACCTCGCCGAGTGCTTTGCCGAGGCGGGGCTCCCTCCAGGAGTCCTCAACGTCCTCACCGGCGCGGGCTCGACGGTCGGCGCCGAGCTCGTCGCCAGCCCCGACGTCCGCGCGATCTCGTTCACGGGGTCGGTCGCCGTCGGGCACACCGTCCGCGACCAGGCGACCGCCCGCGGGTGCCGGGTCCAGCTCGAGCTGGGCGGCCACAACCCGCTCGTCGTGGCGGCGGACGCCGAGCTCGACCGCGCCGTCGAGGCGGCGTACGCGGGGGCGTTCTGGTCGGCGGGCCAGAAGTGCACCGCAACCCGGCGGATCCTCGTCCAGAAGGACGTCTATGAGCCGTTTCGCGAGGCGCTCCTCGCGCGGATCGCAGCCGGGCGCGTCGGCGACCCGGCCGATCCCGAGACCGAGGTCGGCCCGCTCGTCAACGAGGGTCCGATGGAGGACGTGCTCGCGGCGATCGAGCGCGGCCGCTCCGAGGGCGGCAGCGTCCTCGAGGGCGGTGAGCGCGACGGCGACGGGTACCTCGTGACGCCGACCGTCTTCGAGAACGTCGCCGACGACGCCTACCTCTCGTGCGAGGAGGTGTTCGGGCCGGTGACCTCGCTCTACCCCTTCGACACGCTGGACGAGGCGATCGAGCGCTCGAATGCCGTGCCGTTCGGCCTCTCCGCGTCGATCTACACGCGCGACCTGCACGCCGTGCAGCGCTTCTCGGAGGAGCTCCAGGCGGGGATCCTCCACGTGAACTCGCAGACGGCAGGCGCTGACGTGCATGTCCCCTTCGGCGGGATCAAGAGCTCGGGGTTCGGCCCCCACGAGCAGGGTCGGGCGGCGCTCGAGTTCTTCACCGAGACGGTGACCGTGTACCAGGACGCCCCGCTGACGTAGATGGTCTCTTGAGCGAGCGGTTCCTCGTCACCGGCGTCCTCGGCTGCCTCGGCGCCTGGGTGTCGCGGGCCGCGCTCGCGGACGGCGCGGACGTCGTCGGCTACGACCTGGGTGACGACCGGTCGCGCCTCGAGCTCGTCCTCGGCGACGACGCCGACCGGGTCACGCTCGTCCGGGGGGACATCACCGACCTCGAGCGCCTGGAGCGAGCCCTCGACGACCGGCAGATCACCCACGTCGTACACCTCGCCGCCCTCCAGGTGCCGTTCGTCCGCGCGAACCCCCCGCTCGGGATGCACGTCAACGTCGCGGGAACCGTCAACGTCCTCGAGGCCGTGGCGAGGAGGCTCGACCGGATCCCCGGCGTCGCGTACGCGAGCTCGGCGGCCGTCTACAGCCGCTCGGACCCGTCTCCCGCCCCCGAGACGGGCGGCACGGCACCGGCCACGCTGTACGGCGTGTCGAAGCTCGCCGACGAGGGGATGGCGCGGATCTACGCCGCCGACAACGGCCTGCCGTCCATCGGGATGCGCCCGTACATCGTCTACGGCCCCGGCCGGGACCAGGGGATGACGGCCGGGCCCACCGAGGCGATGCGTGCGGCGGCACGCCGCGAGCCGTATGCGATCGCCTTCAGCGGGCGCGCGCAGTACGACTACGCACCGGACCTCGGCCGCGCATTCGTCATGGCCGCGCGCGCCGTGCGCGACGGAGCCGCCGTCTACAACGTCCCCGGCGTGCCCGCGGCCGTCGACGACGTGATCGCGACGATCCGCGCCGTCCTGCCCGACGCTGCGATCACCTCGGGCGGGGACGCGCTTCCCTTCCCCGAGGAGCTCGAGGCGGTCGCCTTCGACCGGGTGGTCGGGACCTTCCCGCGGACGCCCCTCGACGTCGGCGTCGCCGCGACGATCGCGCACTTCCGGGCCGCCGCCTGACCGGTCACCCCGCGGCGACCACGCTGCGGCGGCTAGCGTGGACGCCCGTGAGCGCCACCCGGATCGTCGACATCACAGCCCTCCCGGGCGCGCGCGAGGTCGACGAGCGCGCCGCGCGCCTCGCCTGGCGGCTGCCCGCAGAGCTCGCGCCTCTCGCCCGGATCGCGCTCGACTACCGCTGGTCGTGGGACACCGACGGGCCCGAGCTGTTCCGCTCCCTCGACCCGCACGCATGGGAGATCAACGGCGGGAACCCGGTGCGCCAGCTCGAGGACCTCGCGCCGCACGCCGCCGACGCCGCGGCGGGCGACGCCACCACCCGCGAGCGCGTCGAGCGTCTCTCACGCGTCCTCGAGGAGGACCGCGCACGGCCCGAGCGGACGATCGACGGCCTCGCCGGGCCTGTCGTCTTCGTCTGCGCAGAGTTCGGGATCCACCCGTCGCTGCCGATCTACTCGGGCGGGCTCGGTGCGCTCGCGGGCGACATCCTCAAGCAGGCGAGCGACCTCGCCGTCCCGATGGTCGGCGTCGGGCTGCTCTACCGGAAGGGCTACTTCCAGCAGCGCGTCGACCGCAGCGGGCTCCAGCACGAGTACTGGACGCAGATCGTCCCGGAGCACCTGCCGACCGTTCAGGTGACGGATCGAGACGGCTCGCCGCTCCGGCTGACGTTCGCACTCTTCGGCCGCGAGGTCGCGTTCCACGTCTGGCGCGTCGAGATCGGCCGCGTGCCGCTCTACCTCCTCGACACCGAGCTCGACGAGAACGACCCGGTCGACCGGTGGATCACGGCCCGTCTCTACGAGGGGAACCCGCTGACACGGCTCGGCCAGTACGGGCTGCTCGGCGTCGGCACCGTGCGCATGCTCGAGGCGCTCGGGATCGAGCCCGGCGTCCTCCACTTCAACGAGGGGCACCCCGCCCTCGCCGCTCTCGAGCTGGCGGTGCGCGGGATCGAAGCAGGCGAGACGCTCGACGATGCGCTGTCGGCTGCACGAGACCGCTGCGTGTTCACGACGCACACCCCGGTGCCCGCAGGCAACGAGTCGTACGAGACCGGATCGTTCGTCGAGGCGTTCGCGGACATCCCGGAGCGGCTCGGGATCGACGCCGACCGGTTCCTCTCCCTCTGCCGTACCCATCCCGACGGCGACGAGTGGCCGGGGATGACTCCACTTGCGCTCCGAATCGCGCGCCGCGCGAACGCCGTCAGCCTTCGCCACGGCGAGGTCGCGCGGGAGATGTGGCGCCCGCTCTACGGCGCGGCGTCCGCCGAAGAGGTGCCGATCACGCACGTCACGAACGGCGTCCACCTCCCGACGTTCCTGTCATCCCCGATGCGCGCGCTGCTCGACCGGCACCTGGGCGACGGTTGGATCGACCGCGCGTCCGACCCGGCGACCTGGGCGCCGGTCGACGACATCCCCGACGGCGAGCTCTGGGCCGCGCGAAACGACGCGCGCGCGCAGCTCGTCGACTACGTCCGCACGAAGAGCGTGCAGGACCGGCTGTTGCGAGGCGAGGACCCCGAGGTCGTCAAGGCGCTCGCGGAGACGTTCGCCGCGGACACGCTCACGCTCGGGTTCGCGCGGCGGATCGCGACGTACAAGCGCCTCTTCCTGCTGACGTACGACCCGGAGCGCGTCCGCCGGATCTTCGCGGACGGCCCGCCGCTCCAGATGGTCGTGGCGGGGAAGGCCCACCCGCTGGACGACAAGGCGAAGCAGATGCTCGTCGACGTGTTCGGGCTGTCGAAAGCGGTCGGGATCACATCGCGCGTCGCGTTCCTCGAGAACTACGACCTCTCGGTGGCCGCGCCGATCGTCGGCGGCTGTGACGTCTGGATCAACGTCCCGCGGCCGCCGCTCGAGGCGAGCGGGACGAGCGGGATGAAGTCGGCCGCGAACGGCGGGCTCAACCTCAGCGTGCTCGACGGCTGGTGGGTCGAGGGCTATGACGGTGAGAACGGCTGGGAGATCGACGGCGGGCCGGACGGCGAGGACGAGTCCGCGCAGGACGCCCGCCATGCGCACGCGCTCTACGACCTGCTCGAGCAGCAGGTCATCCCGCTCTTCCACGACCGCGACGGGGACGGCATCCCGCGGGGCTGGCTCGCCATGGTCAAGCGATCGCTCCGCACCAACGGCCCGCGCTTCTCCGCGGCCCGCATGGTCGAGGAGTACGCAGAGCGCATCTATCCGGCCGCGTAAGCGGCATGTCCGCGGAGCGGACCAGGGGAAGGGTCTGGGGAGCCGGAAGGTTCCCCAGCTCAGTGCGCCACCGGCCGTCCGGGCGGAAGCCGCCGGACGAGGAACGCGAGCAGCACCAGGAACGAGGCGCAGACCCAGAGCACGGCGTCGAACGATCCGGTCAGGTCGCGCACGCCGCCGAGCACGAACGGAGAGATGGCCGCGGTCGTGTAGCCCAGCCCCAGCATCATCGCGACGAGCGCCCCCACGCGCTCGGGCCGCTCCTCGAGATCGAGCGGCAGGGTCATCACGAGCGCGAACATGCCGCCCTGCGAGATCCCTGCGATCAGCGCCCACAGGTAGCCGAGCGAGGGGAAGGCGACGAGGCCGATCCCCCCGGTCACGAAGAAGAGGCTCATGACGCCGAGCCACGGCTTGCGCCCGCCGTACCGGTCGGAGAGCCACGGGACGACGAACGACGCGGGGATGGCGGTGAGGTTCATCCCGGCGAGGAGCACGCCGGCCGACTCGTCGCTCCAGCCGCGCTCGCCGTACGCGTCTGGCAGCCAGGCGTTGAGGCCGTAGTACGCCGAGCCCATCGAGGCGAAGATCGCGACGAGCAGCCAGGCAGTCCGCGAGTGCCACGGCAGGCGCGGGATGAGTGCGGGCGGGCGCACGTGCGGCTCGCCGCCGCGCTCCAGGATCGCCCACGCGATCGCGATCGCGCAGGCAACAACCGAGAACGCGATCAGTGCCCCACGCCAGCCGCCGAGCACCGCCGCGAGCGGCACCGCGAGCGCGGCCGCGGCGGTGGACCCGATCTGGATGCCGGTCGTGTAGACGCCGGTCCCGGTTGCCGGCCGCTCGGGCACCGTCTCGCGGACGGCGAGCGGCGCGAGCGCGTTGCCGAGGCCCATGCCGATCCCGACCGGCCAGGTCAGCAGCACGACGAGCCACGCGCTCGGCACGATCGCCCGAAGCACCCCGAAGACGCCGATCAGCACGAGCCCGATCGTCATCGCGCGGCGCGTCCCGAGCCGCGCGGAGAGGTACGCGGCGACCGGTGCGAAGAGCCCCATGCAGAGCACCGGAATCGTCCCGAGCAGTCCCGCGAGCGCGTGCGACGCGTCGAGGTCCTCCTGGATGTCGTCGATCAACGGGCCGACGCCGACGATCTGCGGACGCAGGGCGAGCGACGCGAGGAACAGCGCCGCGAGCCCCGCGGCGGCCGACCGGGAGCTCGGTCGGCTCAGTGAGCCGCGGCCTTTGCCCGGTTCCGGGCGATGCGGGCGAACTGCTCGACGTGCTTCCGCGCTGCCCGTCCGGCGGCAGGGCCCTTGCCGGAGCGGATCGCCTCGAGGATCGGCACGTGCAGCTCGGCGGCCTCGGTCGGCTCGACGTAGGTGCCGTACAGCGAGATCGTGATGCGCCCCTCGACGCCGAGCGACTTCCAGCACTGCTCGAGGACGACGTTGCCCGCGGCTTCGACCATCAACCGGTGGAACGCGATGTCGTGACGGGCGAGAGCGTTCACATCGCCACGGTGCGCCGCGGCGCGCATCGCCTCGACCTCCCGCTCGAGCACCGAGACGTTCCCGTCCAGGCGGGCCGCCGCCTCGCGCGCCGCAAGCTCCTCGAGGACTGCCCGCACCGGGTAGACCTCGATCATCTCCGCGTCCCCGAACTCGCGGACACGGGCGCCGCGGAACGGCTCGGACTCGACGAGCCGCAGGAGCTCGAGGTCGCGCAGCGCCTCGCGGACAGGCGCCTGGCTCGTGCCGAGCTCTCCCGCGATGCGCGTCTCGACAAGCCGCTCGCCGGGCTTCAGCTCACCGCTCACGATGCGATGGAGCAGGATGTCCTTCACCTGCTCGCGGAGCACGGTTCTCGAGATCGCGCTCATGACGGCCTGCGGCGACTATCGGTCATGGATCAGCGTCCCGTCAACCGCCCGGACATGCCTTACCCGGCGGTGACCGGGTTCGTGATCGAGCCGACCCCGTCGATCTCGATCGTGATCTCGTCGCCGGGCGCGAGGAGCCGCTGCGGGTCGCGGAAGACGCCGACGCCGGCCGGCGTCCCGGTGAGGATCAGGTCGCCCGCCTCGAGCGTCGACGTCTGCGAGACGTACGCGATCACCTCGTCGATCCCGAAGATGAGGTTGGCAGTCGTCGAGTCCTGCACCGTGTCGCCGTTCAGGATCGCGCGGATCGCGAGCGCGTGTGGGTCAGAGACCTCCGCAGCGGGCACGAGCGGCCCAACGGGGCAGAACGTGTCGGGCGACTTGCCGCGTGTCCACTGCCCGTCCGAGAACTGCAGGTCCCGCGCGGAGACGTCGTTCGCGACGACGTAGCCGGCGACGGCCTCGAAGGCGTTCTCCTTCGAGACGCCCCGAACCGTCGTGCCGATGACGACGCCGAGCTCGGCCTCGTAGTCGCACTTCGTCACGAGCGGCGGGATCACGATCGGATCACCCGGGCCGATGAGCGTGGTCGTGAACTTCGCGAAGAGGAGCGGCGCGGACGGAAGCTCGGCCCCCTGCTCCTCCGCGTGATCGGAGTAGTTGAGCCCGACGCAGACGATCTTGCCGGGACGCGGGATGGGAACGGTCATGAGTCGACCCTACCCGATGCAAGCGATCATCGATCATCGATGCTTTCGCGACTCTCGGGGGCGCGAAGCCGCGAGTAGGATCGGCCCCGTGCCCCTCCCTGACGGCTTCGTCGACGACCTCCGAGCGGCGCTCGGAGAGGAGTTCGTCCTGACCGAGCCGGAACAGCTCGCAACGTACGACTGCGATGGCCTCACGGGTTGGCGCGCGAAGCCCGAAGCCGTCGCCCTGCCCGGCTCGGCAGAGGACGTCCAGGACGTCCTTCGGCTCTGCGCCCGCGACGGCGTCCCGTTCGTCGCCCGCGGCGCGGGCACCGGCCTCTCGGGCGGCGCGCTGCCGGTCGCCGAGGGGATCGTCGTCTCGGTCGCGCGTATGAACCGGATCCTCGAGATCGACCTCGAGAGCGAGCGCGTCGTCGTCCAGCCCGGCGTCACGAACCTCGACGTCACGCGCGCCGTGTCCGCGCAGGGCTACTTCTATGCCCCGGATCCGTCGAGCCAGCAGGTCTGCACGATCGGCGGCAACCTTGCGGAGAACTCGGGCGGGGCGCACTGCCTGAAGAACGGGTTCACCGTCAACCACGTCACGGGCGCGCGCGTCGTGCTCCCGGACGGGGAGCTTCTGACGCTCGGCGGGAAGGCGATGGACGCCGGCGACGGGCCAGACCTGTTGGGGGTGATCGTCGGGTCCGAGGGGACGCTCGGGATCGCCGTCGAGATCACGCTCCGCATCGTCCGCCAGCCCGAGGTCGTCGTCACGCAGCTCGCCGCCTTCGCGACGGTCGACGCGGCCGGTGACGCGGTCTCGCGGATCGTCGCCGCCGGGATCCTGCCCGCCGCCATGGAGATCATGGATCGGTTCACGATTCAGGCGGCCGAAGCGGCATATCGACCCGGGTACCCCGAAGGCGCGGGCTCCGTCCTCCTCGTCGAGCTCGACGGGGTCGCGGCGCAGGTCGAGCTCGACGCGGCGGCGGCCGAGGCCCTGTGTCTCGCCGCCGGGGCCTTCGAGATCCGGACCGCGAGCGACGCTGCGGAGCGCGCGCTCCTCTGGCTCGGCCGCAAGGGCGCGTTCGCGGCGATGGGCCGCGTGTCGCCGGACTACTACGTGCAGGACGGCGTCGTGCCTCGGACGAAGCTGCCCGCCGTGCTCCGGCGGATCGACGAGCTGTCCCTCGAGCACGGTCTCCGCGTGGGGAACGTGTTCCACGCCGGCGACGGGAACCTTCACCCGCTCGTCCTCTACGACGCGGCCGTCGAGGGCGACTACGAGCGGGCAAAGACGCTCGCCGACGCCATCCTCGCCGCGTGCGTGGACGAGGGCGGGTCGCTCACGGGTGAGCACGGGATCGGAGTCGACAAGGCGTGCGCGATGCCGTCGATGTTCTCGGAGCGTGACCTCGAGGCATTCGAGCGCGTGCGACGCGCGTTCGACCCGGACGGCCTCGCGAACCCGGGCAAGGTGATCCCGACACCGCGCCTGTGCGGCGAGGTGCCGGGGCCATACCGGACGCATCCGCTGGAGAAGCTCGGTGTCGCAGAGCGCTTCTGAGCTCGTCGCGGCCCGGCCCGGGTCGATCGAGGAGGCGGCCGAGCTCCTTGCGGCGGCGAGCGCCGAGGGGCGGCGCGTGCGCATCGGCGACGACCTGTCCACCGCGGGCCTCGACCGCGTCCTCGAGCACGAGGCCGGCGACCTCACGTGCACCGTCGAGGCGGGCATCCGGCTCTCGGTGCTGCGCGACGCGCTCGCGGCCGCGGGCCAACGGCTCTCGCTCGACCCGCCGGGTGACCCCACGGTGGGCGCCTGCATCGCACGGCGGCTCTCCGGCCCGCTCTCCCACCGCTTCGGGACGCCGCGGGACCTCGTCCTCGGCGTCACGCTCGTCCTCGGCGACGGGACGGTCGCGAGCTCGGGCGGCAAGGTCGTGAAGAACGTCGCCGGGTACGACCTCGGCAAGCTCATGTGCGGCTCGGAGGGGCGCCTGGCCCTCATCGCGCGCGTCTCGCTCCGGCTCCACCCCCTCCCCGCCTCGACGGCAACCGTCGTCTCGGAGACCGACACGCCGACCCAGGTCGTCCGCGCCCTGCGCGGCTCGGGCCTCCAGCCGAGCGCGGTCGACGTCCTCCATCCCGGTCGGGTCGCCGTCCTCTTCGAGGGCTCGGCCGAGGCAGTTGCGACCCAGGTGACGTCGGCGCGCGCGCTCCTCGGCGGCTCCGACGGCGACGCCTCGGTCTGGGAGGAGAGCCGCGAGCGCCAGAGCCGGTCGCTCGGCCGCCTCGGGTTCGCGCCGGGCGACCTCGCGAACGTCCTCACGACGCTCGACGAGGCGATCGTGCGGCCGGGAGCCGGAATCGCCTACGTGCCGCACCGCGTCGGCGGCGTCCCCGACGCGGCGGCGCGGCGGATCCACCGCGCCCTGAAGCAGCGCCTCGACCCGGCCGGAGTGCTGTCGTGATCGCTCCGAACACCCGTGCACCCCTCCGCGCGGCTGCAAACGCTTCGCATGCCGTCGTCCTCGGTCGCCCCGATATCTCCGGATATCGAGGCTCCCTGCGTCCTAGGCCTGCTCGGTTTTCGCCGGCGGATGGGCACACCGCTGCTCGGAGAGACCACGGGTGATCGAGGAGCTGACCAAGGCCTGCGTCCACTGCGGCTTCTGCCTGCCGACCTGCCCGACGTATGTCCTCTGGAACGAGGAGATGGACTCGCCGCGCGGCCGCATCCAGCTGATGGAGAAGACCGCCCAGGGAACGCTGCGCCTGAGCCCCACGGTCGTCGAGCACTTCGACCGCTGCCTCGGCTGCATGGCGTGCCTCTCGAGCTGCCCGTCCGGCGTCCGCTACGACAAGCTGATCGAGGAGACGCGGCAGGTGGTCGAGGCGGAGCATCCCCGCACCCGCGGCGAGCGGATGCAGCGGCGGCTCCTCTTCGCGACGCTGCCCTACCCTCGCCGCATGCGCTGGGCCATGCGCCTGGCGCCGCTCGGCCGGGCGCTCCCGTCGCCGGGGTGGGTGAAACCGATGCTCGACGTCGCCCCCGCCTGGCGCTCGGGCGAGCGACCCGCGGCCGTGACGCCCGCTCGTGACAAGAAGTTGCAAGCGCCTCGGCGCGTCGGCCTCCTCACCGGCTGCGTCCAGTCGGTGCTCTTCGGCGACGTCAACGCGGCAACGGCGCGCGTGCTCGCCGCCGCCGGCTACGAGGTCGTCGCGCCGCGCCAGGGATGCTGCGGGGCGCTCTCGTCGCATGCCGGTCGTGCGAAGGAGTCGGCGCGCTTCACGGAGCGCCTCCGCGCGAGCTTTGCGGACGTCGACACGATCGTCGTCAACGCGTCGGGCTGCGGCTCGCATCTGAAGGACCACGACGTGCCGGCGGTCGACGTGACCGAGGCACTCGCGACGGCCGAGCTGCCGACGCTCCACCCGCTCGAGCTGACGGTCGCCTACCAGGACTCCTGCCACCTCCGGCATGCGCAGCGCCTGCCCGCCGCCTGGCGTCCGGTGCTCGAGCGCATCCCCGGGCTCACGGTCCTCGAGCCGGCGGAGCAGGAGCTCTGCTGCGGATCCGCCGGGATCTACAACATCACCCAGCCAGAGGCGGCACGGCAGCTCGGCGACCGGAAGGCCGCGAACGTGCTGGCGACTCGGCCGGACGTCTACACGAGCGCGAACCCGGGCTGCCTCGTCCAGATCTCGCAGGCGATCGGGAGGGCCGGCACCTCCGTCCCCGCCCTGCACCCGGTCGAGCTGCTCGACGCCTCGCTCCGCGGGCTCGCAGCCTCACGGCTGCTCGCGCGCGCCCGGCGCTGACCGCGTCAGACGCGGCGAATGCTCGGTGGCCGGCTGTCGTCGAGTCGCGCGACTCGGCGTTCGAGGCCGCCGAGCCCACGATGCATCTCGCCTCGCAGCGCGTCGAGCGAACGGGCAATCCAGAACGACTGAAGCCCGATCACCGCCGTGACGGCACCGATGATGGTCACCACCTCGGCCCAGGCCATGCCGACATCGTGCCCGACCGGCTCTCGCCCGTCCAGATGGCCGCTCAGGACGCCACCGAAGCCGGTTTGAGCTCGTCGAGACGGTCCACGTGGCGAAGGTCGGGGAAGAGCCTCGTCCAGGTGACCGCGATGACGATCGTCGCGACGCCGCCGATCACGACGGCGGGCACCGCGCCGACGAGCGCTGCCGCGACGCCCGACTCGAACGCGCCGAGCTCGTTCGACGCGCTGATGAAGACCATCTCGACGGCGTTGACCCGTCCGCGCAGCTCGTCCGGAGTGACGAGCGGCAGGATCGTCTGGCGGAGGACGACGCTCACCATGTCGACGGCGCCGCCGGCCGCGAGCGCGACGAGCGAGAGCCACATCGTCTCCGAGAGCCCGAACACGATCATCGTCACGCCGTAGGCCGCGACCACGATCAGCAGCGTCCCCCCCGCGCGGCGGCGAACCGGCCAGCGCGACATGACGATCGCGGCGCCGAGGGCCCCCACCGCGGGCGCTGAACGAAGGACGCCCAGCCCGGCCGGGCCGACGTCGAGCACGTCACGCGCGAACACCGGCAGGAGAGCGACCGCGCCGCCGAAGAGCACGGCAAAAAGGTCGAGCGAGATCGCGCCGAGAAGCACGGGCGTCCGGCGGACGAGCCGGACGCCGCCGAGGACGCTCGCGAGGTCCGGGGATCCGTCGCCGACGCCCTCGCGGCCGGCGCGCAGGGCGAGGATGGCGACGAGGGCGACGACCGAGAAGCCCGCCGCGGCCGCGTAGACGAGCTCCGGGTGGATCGCGAAGAGGAGCCCGCCGAGCGCCGGGCCGCAGATGACGGACGCCTGGAACGCGGCCGACCGCTGGGCGAACGCGCGGACGAGGAGCTCCTTCGGCACGAGCGACGGCGTGAGCGCGCGCCCCGAGGGCGACCCGAGCGCCGAGGCGACGCCCACCCCGAACGCGAGGAGAAAGAACGGCCACGTCTCATCGGCGCCCGACCGAGTCACCGCGAGGAGGCCGAGCGCCACCACCGCGTCGAGGGCGATCGACACCGCAAGCACGGTGCGCCGCGGGTACCGGTCGGCGAGATGTCCCGCCGGGAGCGCCAGGAGCGGCAACGGCAGGAACATCGCGAGCCCGACGAGGCCGAGGTCGAGCGGGTTTCGATTGATCGAATAGACCTGCCACCCGATCGCGACGAAGGACATCTCGATCGCGAACGCGGTCGCCACCGTGGCGACGACGTAGAGCGAGAAGTCGCGATGCCGAAGAGGCGAGGTGGTCAGGCTGCTTCGGGTGTGTCGTCGGCGCCGACGGGGGCCGGAAGGAACTCGACCTCGAGCCGCTGGATCCGCGACCCGCTCGTCTCGAGCACGGTGAACTTCAGGCCCGCCTCCAGGATGACGTCGCCGATCTCGGCGGCGCGGCCGAGGCTCCCGAACACGAACCCGGCCACGGTGTGGAAGTCCTCGTCCTCGATAGAGGTGGCGAACTGCTCGTTGAAGTCGTCGATCGTGAACGATCCCGAGATGCGGATCCGCGTGTCGTCGAGGCGCTCCACGGACTCGTCGGGGAGGTCGAACTCGTCCTCGATGTCGCCGACGATCTCCTCGAGGATGTCCTCGAGCGTCACGATGCCGGCGGTGGCGCCGTACTCGTCGACGACGACGGCCATGTGCTGATTCGCTTTTCGGAACTCCCCGAGGAGCGCGGCGAGGTCCTTCGTCTCCGGGACGACGTACGCCGGGTGGAGGAGCCGCTCGAGCTCGCCGGCCTCGATCTCACGGTCCTCGAGCGCCTCGACGAGCGCACGGATGTGGAGGATGCCGACGATGTCGTCGAGCGACTCGCGATAGACGGGGTACCGCGTGTACGGCGAATCGAGCACCTTGCGCAGCGCCTCGGCGGGCGGGAGGTCGATCGACAGCCCGACGACGTCGGGCCGCGGCACCATCACGTCCGCCGCCTCCTTCTCTGCGAAGTCGAAGACCTTGTAGAGCATCTCCTCCTCCGCCGACTCGATCTCGCCGACGTCCTCGGCGGCCGCCACGGAGTGACGGATGTCCTCACGCGTGAAGGCGATCATCCCGCGGGCGCCGGCTTGATCCGCAACACGCGCAGCACGGCGTTCGACGAGTGCTGCAGCACCCACACGACCGGTGCGAACACCTTCGAGAGCACGTCGATCGGCACGGCGAGCGCGAGCGCGAGCACCTCGGCCTTCTGGAGGGCGACGGCCTTCGGGACGAGCTCGCCGAGGACGACGCTCAGGTACGTCAGCACGGAGAAGGAGATCGCGAACGCGACCCCGCGCGGCAGGAAGTCGAAGTACCGCGAGACGAGGGGCTCGCCGAGCGCACCGAGGGCGATCCCGAAGACCGTGATCCCGACCTGGACCGTCGAGATGAACCGGCCCGGCTCGTCCATGAGCCGCAGCGCCGTCCGGGCGGCGCGGTTGCCGCGCTCCGCACGCTCCTCCAGGCGATGGCGGCGCGCAGTGACGAGCGCGTACTCGGCAGCGACGAAGATCGCCGTACCGAGGATCAGCCCGAGCACGGCGAGAATGCGCGCGGCGTCAGTCATCGCGTTGGCCTGACCGGAGGATGGGCGCCCCGCTTCCCGGGGCGCGGGTACTGGGCGGTAGCTCGCCGTCCAACTCAGGCGGAAGTATAGGTGACGCCGTCGGCGGTCTCGTGGCGGCGGGCGCCGCCCGTGCGGACGAGCCGCTCGAGGTGCGAGAGCGCCTCGGCGACCGCGAAGCGCCGCGCCGACGCCTTCAGATCGCCGCCGAAGAGCGGGAACGAGACCTCGTAGCCCGTCCTCGGCTCGGCGGAGAGCGCCGCCGCGGTCGCCTCGAGCCGCTCGCGATGGTGGGCGAGGAGCTGACGGGCTCGCCCGGAGGGGTCGGCGATGGGCTCCCCGTGCCCGGCGACGGCGAGCGACGGTTCGAGCGCGATCGTCTCCTCGAGCGCGTCCGAGATAGTCGCCGAGCGGGTCGGGCCGGCTCTCCGGCCAGAGGCCGACGGTCGGCGAGATGCGGTCGAGGAGATGATCGGCGGCGACGAGGGTCCCGTCGCGGTGGAGCATCAGCTGGCCGTCCGCATGCCCTGGCGCGGCGACGGTCTCCCAGCCGTCCACGAGGTCGCCGGGCTCGAGCAGCTCGGGGTCGGGCTGGAAGCGGATGAACTGCCGGTACACGGACCCCTGCTCGATCAGCTCGGAGGTCACCCCGTCGGGGACACCGTGCCGGCGGAACCAGTCGACGAGCACGTCGGCCCAGTCGTCTCCGCCCCAGACGAGCGCACACTGCTCGTAGTCGAGCCGCCCCTGAGCCACCGGCGCGCCGGTGAGCTCGGCCACGTCGCGGGCGGCGCCGACATGATCCGGGTGGAAGTGGGTGACGAAGATCCGGGCGACCCGGCCGGGAAGCCCGTCGAGCTCCGCGGCCCACCGGTCCCGCGCGTCGGGGAGCCCGAGGCCGGTGTCCACGAGCGTCCAGCCGTCCTCGCCCGGGAGCAGATAGGCGTGGACGTGTCCCGGCCGCGTCGGCAGCGGGAGCGTGACGCGCATGATGCCGCCGGCGAGCTCGTCCACGCGTCAACACTACGCGGCGCGCCGCAGACGCACGAACGACGCTAATTCACGCGATAAGCATTCCTCATGAGTGGTACCGTTCTGGACGATGGACCGAGACGTCGCAGAGCTCGTCGGCGAGACCGACGTCGAGTCCCTCGACGCGCAACGCGTGATCGCGACGATGCTGGAGGCGCTCAACCCGGAGGTGGCCCTCGCGTGCTCGTTCCAGAAGGAGGAGAGCGTCCTCCTCGACATGCTGCTCGAGCACGATCCGAAGGCCCGCGTGTTCGCGCTCGACACGCACGTCCTGTTCCCCGAGACGTACGGCGTCTGGCGCGAGATCGAGCGCCGCTACGGGATTCGCATCGAGGTCTTCGAGGGCCCGTCGCTGGGGCGCCAGGCCGCGACGCACGGCGACCGGCTGTGGGAGAGCAATCCCGACCTCTGCTGCTCGATCCGCAAGATCGGCCCGCTCGGCACCGCGCTCTCCGGTCTCGACGGCTGGATCACGGGGGTGCGGCGCGACCAGTCTGCGAGCCGGGCCGGCACGCCGAAGCTCGGCTGGGACGACCGGCACGAGCTCTGGAAGGCGAGCCCGCTCGCCGACTGGACGGACGACGACGTCTGGAAGTACGTCCGCGAGCGCGAGCTGCCCGTCAACCCGCTCCACGAGCGCGGATACGCTTCGATCGGCTGCACGCACTGCACTGCCCCCGGCACGGGCCGGGATGGCCGATGGGTCGGCACCGGAAAGACGGAGTGCGGGCTACACGCCTGACAGAGCACCGGAGCCGCGAATGAGCACCATCGACCCCGTCCGCCTGACCCACCTCGACGCGCTCGAGGCGGAGGCGATCCACATCATGCGCGAGGTCGCCGCCGAGCTCGAGCGCCCGGTCCTCCTCTTCTCGGGCGGCAAGGACTCGATCGTCCTGCTGCGTCTCGCCGAGAAGGCCTTCCGGCCGGGGCGCTTCCCGTTCCCGCTCATGCACGTCGACACGGGGCACAACTTCCCCGAGGCGATCGAGTTCCGCGACCGGCGCGTCGCCGAGCTCGGCGAGCGGCTCGTGGTCGCCTCGGTTCAGGATTCGATCGACAAGGGCCGCGTCGTCGAGCAGACAGGGCCCCGAGCGTCGCGCAACCAGCTCCAGACGACGACGCTGCTCGACGCGATGACGGAGCACGGCTTCGACGCCGCGATCGGCGGCGCCCGGCGCGACGAGGAGCGCTCGCGCGCGAAGGAGCGCATCTTCTCGTTCCGCGACGACTTCGGGCAGTGGGATCCGCGCGCCCAGCGTCCCGAGCTCTGGAACATCTACAACGGCCGCATCCGCAAGGGCGAGCAAGTGCGGGTCTTCCCGATCTCCAACTGGACGGAGCTCGACGTGTGGCAGTACGTCGCACGCGAGCAGCTCGACCTTCCGGCGATCTACTTCGCGCACGAGCGCGAGGTCTTCGAGCGCGACGGGATGCTCTACGCCGCATCCGAGTTCATCGAGCGGTACGCGCACGAGGAGCCGTTCAGCGAGTGGGTGCGGTTCCGCACCGTCGGCGACATGTCGTGCACCGGCGGCGTTCGCTCGCACGCGGTCACGATCGAGGAGGTCGTCCGCGAGATCGCGGCGACGCGCGTCACCGAGCGCGGCGAGACGCGCGCCGACGACAAGGTCTCGGAGGCCGCAATGGAAGACCGCAAGCGGGTCGGGTACTTCTAGTGGTCGAGACCGTCGACCTCGCGGAGATGCTCACCGGCGACGCCGCCGCCAGTGAGCTGCTCCGCCTCGTGACCTGCGGCTCGGTGGACGACGGCAAGTCGACCCTGATCGGCCGCCTCCTCTACGACTCGAAGCAGGTGATGGCGGACCAGCTCGAGCACGTCGAGGAGACGAGCGAGCGCCGCGGGGACGGCTACGTCAACCTGGCGCTGCTGACCGACGGCCTCCGGGCAGAGCGCGAGCAGGGCATCACGATCGACGTCGCGTACCGCTCGTTCGTCACCCCGACGCGGCGCTTCCAGCTCGCCGACGCCCCGGGTCACGTGCAGTACACGCGCAACATGGTCACCGGTGCCTCGACCGCCGATGTCGCGGTCGTCCTGCTCGACGCCCGCAAGGGCGTCATCGAGCAGACGCGACGGCACACGTTCATCTCGGCGACCCTCGGGATCCCCCACATCGTCTTCGCCGTCAACAAGATGGACCTCGTCGACTTCGACGAGGCGCGCTTCCGCGAGATCGAGGCGCAGCTCCGCGATCTCTCCGAGCAGCTCGGCGTACGCGACGAGGTCGCGATCCCGATCGCGGCGCTCCCCGGCGACAACGTCGTCGAGCCGTCGGAGCGGCTGCCGCTGGTGGGACGGCGGCACGTTCCTCGAGCAACTCGAGACGATCGAGATCGCCGGGGATCGCGACGCGTCGCACCGCCGCTTCCCCGTGCAGTGGGTGGTCCGGCCGATGTCCGACGAGCACCACGACTACCGCGGGTACGCGGGCCAGGTCGCGGGCGGCGAGTGGCGGGCCGGCGAGAGCGTCGTCGTCCTCCCCTCCGGGCTTCGGACCACGGTCGCGTCCGTCGAGACGCACGACGGGCCGCTCGACGTCGCCGTGCAGGGCCAGTCCGTCGTCGTCCGACTCTCGGACGACATCGACGTCGCCCGCGGGGACATGCTCTGCGACCCGGCCGACCCGCCCGTCGCCGCGCGGGAGCTCGAGGCGATCGTCTGCTGGATGAGCGAGCGACCCGTGGCGACCGGCGCCCGAGTCGCGCTGAAGCAGACGACCCGCTGGTCGCGCGCGATCCTCGACGAGGTGACCTCGGTGCTCGACGTCGAGACGTTCGAGCAGCTGCCCGCGGACGGCCTCCGGCTCAACGACCTCGCGCGGGTCCGCCTCCGCCTCGCCGGCCCGCTGCTCGTCGATCCGTACGCGGTGAATCGGCAGACGGGCGCGTTCGTGCTGGTCGACGAGGCGACGAACGAGACGGTCGGCGCCGGCATGGTG
Source organism: uncultured Actinomycetes bacterium (assembly GCA_963814565.1). Lineage (GTDB taxonomy): Bacteria > Actinomycetota > Thermoleophilia > Gaiellales > Gaiellaceae > Gaiella. Next base: position 147,906 of record CAWFDO010000015.1, on the reverse strand, counting down.
CTGGCGGCATCCGCCTGACGGAAGGTTGCACGCGAGAGCGCGGCCCCTTCGGCCCCGAGCCGGAGACTTGGCGTTCACGAACGTATGTTCTATCCTCCGGCGATGGAGTACCGCGAGGAGGAGTGCCGGTCTGCCCTCAACCGCGTGAAGGGCATGCCGTTCGACTGGTCGCTCAACCCGTACACGGGCTGCGCGCACCGCTGCACGTTCTGTTACGTCCGGGCATTCGAGGCGCGGGCCGACCGCCCGTCCGACGACCGCTACGGGCGCTCGATCCGCGTGAAGGTCAACGTCGCCGACGTCTTGCGGCGCGAGCTCGCGCGGCGGTCGTGGAAGCGTGAGAGCGTCGCGGTCGGGGCTGCGACCGACCCGTATCAGCCCGCCGAGGGCCGCTACCAGCTGACGCGCGCCTGCATCGCCGAGCTCGGCCGCGCGCGGACGCCGTTCTCGTTGATCACCCGCGGCCCGATGATTCGGCGGGACGTCGATGTGCTCGTCGACGCGGCCCGGCGCGCGAAGGTGCACGTCAGCTTCTCGGTGCCGACGCTCGACGAGCGGATCTGGCGCGCGACCGAGCCCGGCACCGCGCCGCCCCGCCGGCGGCTCGAGACCGTCCGGCTCCTGACCGGGGCGGGCATCGATTGCGGCGTTGCGCTCGCGCCCATCCTCCCCGGTCTCTCCGACGACCCCGCGCTCCTCGCCGAGGTCGTGCGCGAGGCCCGTGACGCCGGCGCGTCGGGGATCTGGGCGAATGTCCTCTACCTCAGGCCGGGCACGCGGGAGCACTTTCTCGAGGCGCTGGCACGCGACTGGCCGGAGCTCCTCCCGCACTACGAGCGGCTCTACGCCGGCCGCGCGTACCTGCCCGCGAGCGAGACGGAGCCGGTCCGGGCGACCGTCCGCGCCCTCGCGCGCGGGTGCTCCCGGCCGCGGCGGCCGACGATCAGCCCGGAGCCGGAGCCCGAGCAGCTCGCGCTGGCGGTCTGACCCGGCAAAGGAGTCATCCCCTCGCCCTCGTAGAATCCCCGACGTGGCGCAGGAGGGCGAAATCACGGTGCTGATCGCGGACGACCACGAGGTCGTGCGCGAGGGACTGCGACTTGCGCTTCTCCGCTCGCCGCACGTTCGCGTCGTCGGCGAGGCCAGCGACGGCGAGACGGCCGTCTCGCTGACCGAGCGCCGTCGCCCGGACGTCGTGATCATGGATCTCCGGATGCCGCAGATGGACGGTATCGAGGCGACGGAGGAGATCCTCACGCGCGTCCCCGACGCCCGCGTGCTCGTCTTCACTGCCTACAGCGAGCGAGCGCTGCTCCAGCGCGGTCTCGAATCGGGTGCACGCGGCTACATCCTCAAGGAGGCGCCGCACGAGACGCTGCTCAAGGCGATCGAGAAGGTCGCGGCCGGCGAGACCTTCGTCGACCCCGCGCTGATCCCGTCGCTCGCGTCCGGCCGGGACGGTCAGGAGATCCTCACGGGGCGCGAGCGCGAGATCCTCCAGTTGCTGGCCGACGGGATGTCGAACGCGGACGTCGCGCAACGGCTCTTCATCTCGCAGGAGACGGTGAAGAGCCACGTCCGGCACATCCTCGCGAAGCTCGAGGCGGAGACCCGCACCCAGGCGGTCGCCATCGCGCTCCGCGAGGCGATGATCGATTGAGCGACGACCACGTCGTCGCGGAGCGCCTGCTCGCGGAGCGCGCCGAGCGGCGCCGGATCGCCGAGCAGCTGCACGACGGCCCCGTCCAGCACGTCGCCGCGCTCTCCCAGATGCTGGACGCGCTGACGCACGCGCTCGACTCGGGCGACCTGCCGGGCGCGCGCCCGATCGCGTCGCGCGCGCTCGCCGTCGCGCGGGACACGGCGGACGAGCTCCGCGGCATCGTCGCCGGGCTCGCCCCGGTGACCCTCGACCAGGTCGGGCTCGGCGCAGCAGTCCGCGAGGTCGCCGACCGGACCGTCGGGCGCCGGGGCGCGACCGTCGAGCTCGCGATCGACGAGGACGGTCTCGGGGAGGGGGCGAGATCGAGCGTCTTCCAGGTGATCCGCGAGGTGCTCGACCAGGCGGCCCGGCGTGGGCCCCCGAGCACGGTGGCCGTCTCGCTCGTCCGGACGCCGACCGGCGGCGTCGAGCTGACCGTCTCCGACGACGGGGCGCCCGAACGCCGTCAGGCGGTGCTCGACGGCCTCGCCGAGCGCGCCTCCGAGCTCAACGGGAGCTTCGAGGCAACCCGCGCGGGCGACGTCACGACGATCCGCCTCACGCTGCCGCCGTCGGCCGCGAGGCTGTGACGTGCCCGCGAAGCGCTATTCCTGCTTCGCGAGAAGGCTCAGTCCAGTGGCTCGTTCTGGACGTTGTGCTCTTCGGCGTACGCCTGGACGAGCGGGTTGACGGCCTCGGCGCCCTGCGGGAAGGCGTAGTTGATCTTCACGAACGGCTCCCACTTGTCCGGGAGCGCGTCCTCCGGGAAGATCGCCTCGACCGGGCACTCCGGTTCGCACGCACCGCAGTCGATGCACTCCTCGGGGTCGATGATCAGCATCCGCTCGAACTCGTGGATGCAGTCGACCGGGCAGACGTCCACACAGGAGCGATCCTTGATGTCGATACAGGGCTCGCTGATGATGTACGTCATCGCGCGACCGAGCCTACCAATGCGGCGCGACGCAGCGATCGGTCATGAAGCCTCTACGCGTCGACGCCGACGAGCTCGTCCACGACCTGGCGAGCCCGCTCCACGAGCGCGGATTTGACGATCACCTGGTCGAAACCCGCGGCGTGCGCGCGCTGGAGCCCGTGCGTGTCGGTGTGGTTCGTAAAGCCGAGAATCGGTGTCTCGGGCCACGCGTCCGCGACATCCTCGGCCTCGACGCGCGAGATGTCGCAGATGACGAGGTCGGGCGCGTCGGCGCTGTCGCTCGTGACGAGTCGGTACCCGTGGAGCAGCCCCTCGAGCTTCGAGCGGAACATGAGGTCGACCCCGACGAGCAGGATGGTCGACATGGGCCACGGTATACCACGGTGCCCGGCGATCAAGGAGGCCGGGCGGTGACCCTCGAGGAGGGAATCGCGTTGATGCGCGACGAGCGCTGGTTCGACGCCCACGAGGCGCTGGAGGACGAGTGGCGCGACGCCCCGGAGCCCGAGCGGGACTTCCTCCAGGGGCTCGTCCACGTGACGGTCGCGTGGCACCATGCGTCACGCGGCAACGCGCCCGGCGCGTCGCGCCAGCTCGAGAAGGCGACGCGTCGCCTCGGCCCGTACGCGCCGGCGCATCGCGGCGTCGACGTCGCGTCGGTGCTCGGTCAGGTCGAGGCGGCGTCGGCGCGGGTTTCCGAGGGCCTGCTCGATCTTCTTCCGGTGCGAATCTGAGCCAGATCGGTCCCGCGCACGTGGCCGGAGATCAGAAGACCGGCTCGAGCCCGAGCCACTCGAGCGCGCGGTTGACGTAGATCCGCAGCACGTAGAAGCGACCGAAGAAGAGCAGCAGGCCGAGCACGACCATGACGAGGCCGCCGGCGAACTGGATCGCGCGATAGTGGTCGCGAAGCCAGCGGAAGGCGCCCATCATGCGCGTGAACGCAGCGCCGACCAGCACGAACGGGATCGCGAGGCCCAGCGAGTAGACGGCGAGGAGGATCGCGCCGTCGAGCGCCGTCTCCGACGAGCCTGCGAGGACGAGGATCGCCGCGAGAACCGGGCCGATGCACGGCGCGGCGCAGACGGCAAACGCGCCGCCGAGAAGCACGCGCGAGCCGCGGGAGCGGGCGCCGCGCACGAGGCCGGCACCCACGAGCCGCTCGGGCCACGGCAGGAGCCCCATGAACGCGAGCCCGAAGACGACGAGGACGAAGCCTGCGATCTGCTCGAGGAGGAACTGGTCGCGGAAGAGGCTGCCTCCGAGCAGCGACGCGCCGACGCCGAGCGACACGAAGAATGCGGTGAACCCGAGGACGAACGGGATGCTCGACGTCACGACCCGCCGTGCGTTCCCGGGCCGGCCGAGCTCCTCCGCGTTCACCGCGGAGACGGCTGAGAGGTACCCCGGCACGAGCGGCAGAACGCACGGGGCGAGGAACGAGAGGAAGCCCGCGAGCAGCGCGACCGGGATCTCGCCGGCGCTCATGCGTCGAACCGCTCGAGCTCCGCGTCGAGTCGCCGCTCGAGCTCCGGGTCGAGGCGACCCGGCGGCTGCTCTCCCCCGTCGTGCCCGTCGCGCCGACGGCTCCATCCCCACGCGACGATCGCCACCCCGAGCGCGCCCGCGACCAGCAGGCCGAGCGGCAGCAGCCACGCGAGCAGGTCGAAGCCGGACTTCGGCGGCTCTGCGAGCACGCCCGGGCCGAACTGATCGACGAGGTCTGCCTTGATCTCCTCTTCCGTCCAGCCGGCCGCGATGCGCTGGCGGATGATCTGCTTCATCCGCTGCGCGACCGGGGCATTCGACTGGTCGAGGGTCGTGTCGCACGTCGGGCAGACGAGCTCGGCCTCGAGGTCGGCGGGATTCGGAGCGGCGGCCGCGGTCGCTGCCAGGGCCAGCGCGGCCGCGATCACGACGAGCCCGAGACGTCTCACTGCTTCGCGAGCGCGAGCGCGACGCCACGCTCGAAGGCGTCACGGTTCCGCTCGATGTCGACGGCGCCGGAGATCCGCTCGCCGACGAGCTTGCCGGACCGGTCGACGAAGAACGTCTCGGGGAAGCCGCGAACGCCCCATTTCCCCACGGTCGAGCCCTTGCCGTCGTACACGACCGGGTACGTGAGCCCGAACCGCTTCATGAAGCTGCGCGCGTCCTGCCGGAAGTCGTTGACGTCGACGCCGAGGACGACGAGCCCCTGGTCACGGTAGCGCTCGAACGTCTGCTGCAGCACGGGCGCCTCGTCGCGACACGGGATGCACCAGGACGCCCAGAAGTTGACGACGACCGCCTTCCCGCGAAGGTCGGTCATGGAGAGCGTCCCGTCGCCGTCGAGCCGGTCGAGGTCGAACGCGGGCGCGGTGACGACCTCGCCCCGCGCCAGATCGTCGGCCGCCCCGTCCTCGTTGCCGAAGGCGACCTTCCACACGAGCAGCCCGAGGAGGGCGGCTACCCCGACGAGCGCGATCGCCTGGCCGACGCGCTGGACCGTTCCGGTCACGCGCTGACGATGAACACGGGCGTCCCCACGTCGACCTGCTCGAACAGCCACTCGACCTGCGGGATGAGCATGCGCACGCAGCCGTGCGACGCCGAGTAGCCGATCGAGGCGGCGTTCGGCGTGCCGTGGATGCCGACGTAGGGCGAGGAGATCCCCATCCAGCGAGTCCCGAGCGGGTTCGACGGGCCGGGGGGCACGGGCTCCTCCCCCTCCGCCCAGGCGGAGCCCTCGGGCGGATACCACCACGGGTGCCGCTGCATGTTGATGATCTCGAACTTCCCGATCGGCGTCGGGAAGGAGGACTGTCCGGTCGCGATCCTGAACATGCGCTTCAGCTTCGTGCCGTCGTAGTAGAGGAGCGTGCGGGACTCCCGCTTGATCACGATCACCTTGCCGAGATCGTCCTCGGTGACCTCCGGGCGAAGCTCCTGGAACGGGAGGGCGAACGGCGTCCGCTCGTGCTTGCGGATCGACAGGCTGAGCCGTTGCGCGGCGATCGCCTGCTTGAGGCGCAGGCCCGGCTTCGACTTCCGGGCCACGGGCTGGAAGTTGCGGAGCGCGAGACTTGCGTCGACGGGGTCACGGTCGGTCGTGGCAGCGATCTCGGCGAGGTAGCGCTCGAGCCTCGACTGCTTGACATCGACCCGGAGCGGCACCGCGAAGCCCGGCGTTCGCACGCGCACCGCGGTCTTGACGGCCTTCAGGAAATGCGCTGCGGCGCCGAGCTCGGGCGGGGCGACGCGGAGCTTGCGGCCGGGCGACACCACGAGCGTCATCGGACGATGGAACCGCTCCTCGACGAGCGCGCGCGCCTCGGGACCGGTCAGCCCACCGACGAGGAGCCCGCCGATCGTGACACCGGCCTCGATCAGCTTCGGCCCGGGAGGCGGAAGCGGCTCGGTCGTCGTCGGCGGAGGCGGGGTCGTCGGAGGCGGTGTCGTCTCGTCGGCGAGCGCAGGAGCGCCCATGACCGCGAAAAGCGCGGCAATGCAGGCAGAAACGGCGACGAGCGACGGGCGGCGCATCCGGGCTGAGTGTAGCCAGGGGTCAGGTCGAAGCGGGTGAACGAACCGTTATGGATTCACGGGCCTCCGCTGCCCGAAGAGGCGCGGATCGTTCGTGATCACGCCGTCCACGCCGGCGGCGAGGACCCTGTCGAGGTCGGCCTCCGTGTCGACCGTCCAGGCGAGGACCGGCGCTCCGGCTGCGTGCGCGCGGGCGACTGCGTCGCGCGTCACGAGACGGTGCTGCAGCATCAGCGCGCTCGCACCCGCCCGGCGAATCATCCCCGGAAGGCGGCGAGCCGTCACCGTGCGGGCGGCCGTCAGGCCGGCGGCGACCACGGGATGAAGCAGGCGCCGTCGCGACACGCCGAACCGGTCCTCGGGGTAGGTGAGCCCGATCCGCACCTGCGGCGCCTCTCGCGCGATCGCATACAGGCTCGGCACGTGGAACGAGGACACCACCGTCCGCCCTTCGAGACCGAACCGCCGGAGAGCGTCCGCGAGCTCGTCGAGGCGCGTCTGGAGCTTCAGGTCGAGGTGAAGACCGACGGCCGGCGCTTCCTCGGCAAAGAACGCCAGCGCCTCGTCGAGCGTCGGCAGGTCGGGCGCGACCTCGCGTAGCTCGGCGAGCGTCCGCTCCCGCACCGAGCCTGTGGCCCTGCCGTGGCTCACCTCGTCGAGGTGGTCGGAGTGGGCCAGGACGAGGGGGCCGAGCGGCAGGTCGAGCACGTCGAACTCGACGAGGTCGACCCCGTGCTCGACGGCGGCGCGAAGGGACTCGATGGTGTTCTCCGGCGCGATGTGCGCCGCGCCGCGGTGGCCTATCCGGAGCACGTCTTCTCCGTCCGCTCGCCGCAGCTCGATCACGCCGCGCTCCTCTTCGCCACCCGGAGCCACCACCACGCGAGCGGTGCGAGAACGATCGCCTGGACGACGGTTATCGTCGCGGCGAGCCGGGAGACGTCCTCCCAGAAGCGCTCCGGGTAGATGCGGATCAGCGTGTCGGTGCTGGAGAAGCGCCAGCTGTCGCCCTCGAAGAACATCTCGTGGAACCGGGTGAAGAACCCGTCGAAGCCGAGCAGGATGACGGGGACGAGAAGGACGGCGACCACGAGAGTCGCGAGTGCCCCGGCGAGGAGGCCCCGCGGGACGGCCGCCCGCAGGTGCGTCCGCGCGAGCCCGACGGCGAGGGCTGCGACCACGAGGATGACGGCGAGCCCGCCACGCTGGATCGGGACGAAGAGCGCCCGGACGTCGGCCATGTGGACGAGCTCACGCTCGTCGAACGCGGGCGACCCGTCCGGCAGCGTCGCGCGCTCGAGGAGGACGATGCCCTGAGAGCCCGGCTCGATCGCCCGGAGACCCAGGAGCGCGAGCGCCTCGCGCTGCTCCTCCGTGAGCCCGTACCGGTCGGCCGGGAACCCGTCGCGCCCGAGCTCGTGGCGGACGAACGTGTCGGTCGCGAGGATCCGCATCGCGTTGGCGATCAGCGTCGGCGGGACGATGACGGCGATCAGCACGACGAGCGCGACGGACGCGATCCGGACGGCCCTCGAGCGTGGGGCGCCTACAGCCCGAACAGGCGCCCGATCTCGCGCCACGTCGTCATCGCAAGCACCACGCAGGCCGCCACGAGCAGGAGCAGCACGACCCAGAAGCGAGCGCCTGCACGACGGCTCCGCCGTACGTGCTCGACGCGGGCACGTCGACGGGCGCGATGGCGCTGGTACGACCGCCGGACCGCGTCGGGGTCGAGCGCGGGAACGTCCTCGGGCTCGAGTGCGCCCGCGATCCCCTCGCCCGCCGGCTGCCGCCCCTCGTCGGACATGGGGAAAGCATACGAGATGGTCGATCGGTGATTGGCGTGACGTCCGGGGGCGTCCCAGACCAAGCCGGGTGCACCGACCGGGCACGGCTCATAGCGGGGGCTACGGGCCGTGTCCGGGCGGAGTGCCCGGCGCCGTGTCTGGGGCGTCATCCGGTTCGCGCCGATTGCCGATCGTCCATCACGTCCCCGCGCGCCGGCGGCGTCCGAGATAGGCTCCCGCCTGATGCTGCGGGAACGGCGCTTCGACACCGGGCTGTTCGGGCTCGGCGACGGGCTCGCGCTCGTCGCAGGGATCGTGCTCGCGGTGTCGTCGTTCACCGGCTGGTACACCGGGGAGGGCGAGGGGGTGACGATCTCCGCCCTGGCGTGGAACACGGGCGTCCTCGGCAAGCTGGTCCTCTTCGTCGGGCTCGCGGTCGTGCTCGTCGTCGTCCTGCGCGAGGTGGGCGTCGAGACGCCCTCCGCGGTCCCGCAGAGCCTCCTGACGATCGCGCTCGGTGCGATCGGGACGGTCTTCGTCCTCATCCGCGTGATCTCGGTGCCCGACGACTTCTTCTGGGCGAACCGCGGCGTCGGGCTCTGGATCAGCCTCGCAGCGGCGATCGGAGTGATCGTCGCGGGGCTGCTGCAGGCGTCCGAGGAGCTCTGACGCAGGCCCCTCGCGGGTGCTAGGGCTCCTGCTGGGGAAGCGGCTCCAGTGTCCGGAGGGACGTCTGGGTGCCACCGGGCACCGGTCGGTCCTCGAGCGCGAGCCCCAGGGCCAGGCCGAGCGCAAAGAGGAGGACGGCGGCAACGACCGCGAGCACGATCTTCGGCCAGCGCCGCGCGCGCGGGCCGCGGCGCCGCGCGAGGCGCGCGTCGACGTCGCTCACGGCTCGTAGTCCAGTGCGCCCCGGCTGTACCCGTGGAACGCCGCGTCGGCGGCGAGCGATGCCGTGCGAGCCCAGCCCTTGGCCGGCGCGCGCTCCTCGACCGCGTGGAGAAGCCATCTCTCTGCACCGGCGTATGCGTCGGCCAGCTCAGCGAGGGTGAACGTCCCGCCGACCCGTCGCCGGAGCTCCTCCGTCACGGCGTCGACTTGCCGGTGGAGCATGTCCGCCCGGGCGGGGTCACGCGCCTCCTCGAAGAAGCGCCGGCTTCCCTCCTCCCACTCCCGGCGGGCGCTCGCGACGGATGACATCGGCGCGATGCTAGATGCCCGGAGGAGGGGTCGTGCAGCACGTCGTGGGCCAGTGCTCGGGGAGCTCGGCGATGACCGCCTCGCCGATCCGGTACCCCGGCCGGGCGAGCGCGTAGGCGACGTGGGCATGGAGGCACTTGAGCGCGCCCGGATTACGCGAGCCGCCGATGCCCGACGAGAGCGACTCGCCCGAGTCGGCCCCCGTCTCGCCCGCCGCGAGCTCGCGGCGGATCGCGATCTGCTCCGAGGTCGCCCGGTCGAGCTCGTCCCGGAGCGCCGGGTCGTCGGCGACCGCTGCGGTCCATCGCTCGACGCCCCCCGCGGCCTCGAGCCGGGAAACGGCCGCGACGAGGTGGCGGCACGTGAGGTAATAGGTCGTCGGGAACGGCTCCCCGCCCGGCCCGTAGGGCGTCTGCTCGGTGACTGCCGGGCGGCCCCAGGGGCAGCGGACGACAACGCGCCCGAAGGCGCGGGGCTCACGGCCGAGCTGGAGCGCGACGACGGCGCGATCGTCCACGGCGGGACCGTAGCGGCGCGCGCTCAGCCCGAGTGCTCACGGGACCACGCGGCCGTGCCCTTGACGATGAAGAGATGCTCGTCGGGGCGGACGTACCCGATCCGGCGCGCGGCTCGCGCAAGCTCCTCGAGGCTCGTCGCGCGCTCGAGGCGCGCGGTCACGCGGGCGCGCTCGGTGCGCAGGGTCGCGACCTCGGAGCGGCGCTCGGCGAGCTGCTCGCGGGTCTCGACGTACGTCGTGATCGGCTGGTAGTAGAGAAACCCGACGGCGCCGAGCACGACGAGTGGGAGCAGCCACCGGGGAAGTCGCGGCCTGCGGAGCGGCGCACGCCGGCGACGGGCCGAGCTCGTCGCGCGCGCGGTCGTGGCGCGGGAACGCGTCGTCGCATCCCCCGCGCGCGAGCCGCGCTTCCGTCTGGTCGCGCTGCCGGCACGACGCCGCCCGCCCGCGCTCTCCTTCGCCCCGTTCTCCGTCCGCGCTCCTCGCACCGCCCACCCTTCGCCGTGCGCTCCGGACCCCCTCCGAGCGGGTCAGCGCGCGCGTCGCGGCCTCGAGCGCGTCAGGCGACGTCGACCTTGATCACGTTCGTCGAGCCCGGGATGTTGACCGCGGTCCCGGCGGTGATCACAACGCGCTCTCCGGACTCGACGACGCCCGCGCCGCGTGCCGCGTCGACGGACCGGTCCCAGAGATCCTCGACGTCGTCCATCTCCGGGATCCAGATCGGAGTGACACCCCATTCCAGCGCCATGTGCCGGAGCGACTCCGGCTTGTGGGTGAGCGCAACGATCGCCCGCCTCGGGCGGAGGCGGGCAACGGCCGACGCGGTGCGGCCGGTGAACGTCGGCACGAGGATCGCCTTCGCCGAGAGCGCCTCCGCGATGTCGCAGGCGGCGTTCGACATCGCCTGGCCGATCGTCGGGTCGTCGCTCGCGAGCGGGATCTCGTGCCGGTAGTCGACGCTCGGCTCGACGGCGAGCGCGATGCGATCCATCACGCGAACGGCCTCGACCGGATGCTTGCCGACTGCCGTCTCGCCGGAGAGCATGATCGCGGAGGTGCCGTCGAGGATCGCGTTTGCGATGTCCGAGGCCTCGGCACGCGTCGGCTCGGGCGAAGTGATCATCGACTCGAGCATCTGGGTCGCGGTGATCACCGGCTTCCCGCGCTCGAGCGCGTGGAGGATGATGCGCTTCTGCAGGAGCGGCACCTCGGCAGCGCCGATCTCGACTCCGAGGTCGCCGCGCGCGACCATGACGCCGTGCGCCTCGGCGAGGATCTCGTCGAGCGCCGCGACGGCCTCCGCCTTCTCGATCTTCGCGATCACCCACGCGTGGGAGCCCCGCGCCTCGATGAGCGTGCTGAGCGCCTTGACGTCGGACGCCGATCGCACGAACGAGAGCGCGACGTAGTCGGCGCCTGCCGCGAGCGCGAACTCGAGGTCGTCGAGGTCCTTGCGTGTGAGCGACGGGATGGGCAGCGGGATGCCGGGAAGGTTGACGCCCTTGTGCGCGCGAACCGGACCGCCGACGATCACCGCGCACCGCGCCCGGCCGCGCTCCACGTTCTCGACGCGAAGCCGTACGAGCCCGTCGTCGATCAGAACGTCGTGCCCCGGCCTCAGGATCGACCCGAGGACGGCCGGCGCGATGGGCAGATCGTCGGGCTGGGCGACGTCCTCTCCCGCGATGACGATCGACTCGCCGTCCTCGAGCAGGAGATCGTCGCCGATGTCGCCCACGCGCAGCTTCGGCCCCTGAAGGTCCGCGATCAGGGCGATCGACCGGCCGGCGTCTTTCTCGGCCTCGCGCACGAGCTCCGCCGTGCGCGCGTGATCCTCCTGCGTCCCGTGGGACAGGTTGAGGCGTGCGCCGTCCATTCCGGCCTCGATCAGCGCGGCGATCACCTCCGGGCTCGCCGAGCTCGGGCCGATCGTCGCGACGATCTTCGTGCGTCGCGGGTGACTCGTCACGGCAGTCACTGTAGTTCGCGTCAGGACGTCGCCCGCGGGAAGGCCGACCAGCCCGGGTACGCCGCCTGGCCGCCGAGCTCCTCCTCGATTCGCAGGAGCTGGTTGTACTTCGCGACGCGATCCGATCGCGCCGGGGCGCCGGTCTTGATCTGGCCCGCGTTCGTCGCCACCGCGAGATCGGCGATCGTCGCGTCCTCCGTCTCGCCGGAGCGGTGCGAGATGATCGCCCGGTAGCCGTTCCGGTGCGCGAGCTCGACGGCGTCGAGCGACTCCGTGAGCGTCCCGATCTGGTTGACCTTGACGAGGATCGCGTTGCCGACGCGCTCGTCGATCCCGCGGCGGAGGAAGTCGACGTTCGTCACGAACAGGTCGTCCCCGACGAGCTGGACGCGCCCACCGAGCCGGTCCGTAAGCGTCTGCCATCCGTCCCAGTCGGACTCGCCGAGGCCGTCCTCGATCGACACGATCGGGAAGCGGTCGCAGAGGTCGGCCCAGAGGTCGATCATCCCCGACGTGTCGAGCGTCCCGCCCTGACGCTCCAGGCGGTAGGCGCCCTCGTGATGCAGCTCGCTCGTCGCCGGGTCGAGGGCGAGCGCGACGCGGTCGCGATGGCCGGCGCGCTCGGCGGCCTCGAGGATCGCCTCGCAGGCCTCGTACGCCGAGCCGAAGTCGGGTGCGAAGCCGCCCTCGTCGCCGACCGTCGTCGCGAGCCCGCGCTCTCCGAGGAGCTTCTTCAGATGGTGGTAGCACTCCGCCCCGATCCGGAGCGCCTCGGAGAAGCTCTCGGCACCCGCGGGAACGAGCATGAACTCCTGGAAGTCGAGCGAGTTCTGCGCGTGCGCACCGCCGTTCACGACGTTGAGAAGCGGAACGGGCAGCACGTGCGCGTTGGCGCCGCCGACCCAGCGGTACAGCGGCACGCCGGCCTCCACCGCCGCGGCCTTGGCGACCGCGAGGGAGGCGCCGAGGATCGCGTTCGCGCCGAGCCGCGCCTTCGTGTCGGTGCCGTCGAGCGCGCTCAGCGTGCGATCGAGCTCGCGCTGGTCGGCCGCGTCCAGGCCGAGCAGCGCATCGGCGATCTCTCCGTTGACGTGGGCGACCGCCCGGCCGACCCCCTTCCCGAGCCACTCGTCTCCGCCGTCGCGGAGCTCGACCGCCTCGTGCTCGCCCGTCGACGCGCCGGACGGAACGGCGGCAGCGCCGAACGCGCCGGACTCGAGCCCGACCTCGACCTCGACCGTCGGGTTGCCCCGTGAGTCGAGAACCTGCCTGCCGTGGACATGGACGATCTGCATGTGCTCTCCCGCCTCGCGGGAGAACACTAGACGGCGGCCATGGCGCCTGAGGCAGCGGACGAGACCAGTGGACGAACCGACACGATGACGTGACGCGAGTCCTTGTTGCCACAACTCGATAACGTGACCTCAGGGACACGGGAGTGCCCCTGGGGTGGTTGTCGGCAGGCTCGGCGACCAGGCCCGACCGAGTCGGCGCTAGCCCTACGCAACGTCGAGCGCGGCCTTGGCGCGCTCGTACCACTCCTCCTGCCGGTCGAGGGGGAGGTCGGCCCACGTCTCCCCCTCCTCCGACGCGAGCCGCTCCGCGAGCTCGACCCGCTCCCTGAACCGGCCCGTCGTCCCGCGGAGCGCGAGCTCCGGATCGACATTCACGAACCGCGCCAGGTTGACGACGGTGAACAGGAGGTCGCCGAGCTCCTGCTCGACGCGCCGGTCGGGCTCGGTCTCGGGCGCCGGTCTTCCCGCACGCGCGAGCTCCGCGAGCAGCTCGTCCAGCTCCTCGCGCACCTTCGCGGCGGGCCCCTCGAGGTCGGGCCAGTCGTAGCCCACGGCCGCCGCGCGCCGCTGCGCCTTGCGCGCGTGGAGCAGCGCCGGCAGTGACTCCGGAACGTCGTGGAAGACGCCGCTGCGTCCCTCCTGCTCCGTCTTGATCGCCTCCCAGCGCTCCCGCACGCGACCGGCGGTCCGGGCCTCCGCCTCGCCGAAGACGTGCGGGTGGCGCCGCACGAGCTTGTCGTGCACCGCGCGGGCGACGCTCTCGAGGTCGCCGTCCCCCTCTTCCTCGAGCAGCAGCGAGAGGAAGTACACCTGGAAGAGCAGGTCGCCGAGCTCGTCGTGGAGCTTTGCGGGGTCGTCTGCGCGCGCGGCGTCGGCGACCTCGTACGCCTCCTCGACCGTGTGCGGGACGATCGTGCGAGCCGTCTGCTCGCGATCCCAGGGGCACTCGGCGCGCAGGCGCCGGGTCAGCTCGCGGAGCTCGTCGAGGGACGACACCCGGCTACCCGCCGGTGGTCGTCTCTTCCTCGGTGGTCGACGTGTCCGGCGGCTGGAAGCCGGCGGCGTACGTGACCTTGCCCTCGTACTTCTTCTCGGTGTCCGTCGCCCAGGCGCTGACGGCCTTGTTCTTCCGCTCCTCGATGAGCTGGGTGCGGATCTGCGCCTTGACCTCGGCCAACGGGGTCACAGAGCCTGCCTTCGCCGCCGCGAGCGGCTGGATCAGGTGGTAGCCGAACTCGGTCTTGACGGGCTGCGAGAGCTCGTTCGTCTTGAGCGCGAACGCCGCCTTGTCGAACGGTGCGACCGTCTGGCCGCGCGAGATCGTGAGCTTCCCGCCCTGGTCCTTCGAGCCGGGGTCGAGCGAGCTCTCCTTCGCGAGCTTCGCGAAGTCGGCTCCCGACTCCAGCTGCGAGTGGATCTGGTCGGCCTCGGCCTTCGTCTTGACGAGGATGTGGCGGACGGCGCGCGACTCGGCGACCGAGTACTGGGTCTTGTTCTCGTTGTAGTACTTCTGCAGGTCGGCGTCGGACACCTTGATGTCCTTGGTGACGCTCTCGTAGATCTTCTCGGAGACCAGCTGCGACTGGATGTCCTCACGCAGCGCCTCGACCGTGTAGCCCTGCGCCTTGAGGCCGGCCACGAACTTCTTCTGGTCGTTCTGGAAATACTGCTTCTTGACCTCGTCGAGCTTCTTCGTGATCTCGTCGTCGCTGATCTTGATGCCGAGCTCGTCCGCCTCGTTCGCGTACTCCTCGCGCTGGACGAGGTAGGCGACGGCCTGGTTCCGGAGCGACTGATGCTCGGCGGTGCCGGCCTTCGGGAACTGGCGCTGCTGCGCGGTGTACGACTTCTCGGCGCGGCCCATGAGCTCCTTGAGCGACGCCTGCGTGATCGCGGTGCCGTTGACGACGGCGACCGCGTCGGCCGGGACCTCGTCGGTGTCGCCGCAGCCTGCGGCAACGAGCGTGACGGCAGCAAGTGCGGCGGCGGCGAGCAGGAGCGAGCGCTTCATCGAGACCTCGTTATAGGCGATGCGGTGTTCAGGGCAGGTTGCGCTGTGTTCGGGAATTCGTTTCGGGCCGGCGGAAAGGTCGGATCGCACGTGCTCAGGCGGCCCGGCGCGCGGCAACGATAGCAGCGGCCAGGCCCAGCGCACCCTCGAGCCCCTCGGTGCGGAGAGAGACCTCCTGCCGGGCCGAGGCGTAGATCGCTGTGTCCGAGAGAGCGCGCAACGCACGGAGCTCCGACGCGGCGAGCCCCACCGGCCCGACGATGGCGCGGCCGGCGCGAAGGACGAGGTAGTCGGCACCGACGAGCGCGAGCGCGAGCCGCGTCTCCTGGAGGCGGAACAGGTTCTCGACGGGCTCGGGCAGGGGCCCATAGCGGTCCTCGGTCGCTGCGCGCAGCTCACGGAGCTCGTCCTCGTGCTCGGCGAGCGCGATGCGCCGATGCAGGTCGATCTTGAGCGCCTCCGCCTGGATGTAGGTCGCGGGCACGTATGCGTCGACCCGCGCGTCGATCCGGACGGGGCGGGCCACGACGCGCTTCTGGCCGCTGAGCTCGGCGACGGCTTCGTTGAGCATTTCCACGTAGAGCTCGAAGCCGAGCGCTGCGACATGGCCCGACTGCTCCGCGCCGAGGAGATCGCCTGCGCCCCGGATCTCGAGGTCGCGCATCGCGATCTGGAAGCCTGCGCCGAGCTCGGTGTGGTCGGCCAGCGTCGCCAGGCGGGCGCGCGCCTCTGCCGTGAGCTCGCTCGCGTCGGGATAGAAGAGGTACGCGTACGCGCTGACGTCCGAGCGGCCGACGCGGCCGCGGATCTGGTACAGCTGCGCGAGCCCGAGGGTGTCGGCGCGCTCGACGACCAGCGTGTTCGCCTGCGGGATGTCGAGGCCCGACTCGATGATCGTCGTCGAGACGAGGACGTCCGCGTCGCCGGCGAGGAAAGCGTGCATCCGCTCCTCGAGCTCGCGCTCGCTCATTTGCCCGTGCGCGACGAGGAGGCGAAGCTCCGGGCACAGCTGCTGGAGCTTCTCGGCCGCGTCGTCGATCGTCTCGACGCGGTTGTGGAGGTAGAAGGACTGACCGCCGCGCGCGTGCTCGCGCTCGAGCGCGAGCTTGATCAGCTCGTCGTCGACCTCTCCCACCGTCGTCCGGATCGGCCGCCGGCCTTCGGGCGGGGTCTCGATGATCGAGATGTCGCGCAGGCCGGAGAGAGACATGTGCAGCGTGCGCGGGATCGGCGTCGCGGAGAGCGACAGGACGTCCACCTCGAGCCGCAGGGCGCGCAGGAGCTCTTTCTGCCGGACGCCGAAGCGCTGCTCCTCGTCGACGACGACGAGGCCGAGTCGCTTGGGAATCACGTCGCGGGAGAGGATCCGGTGCGTGCCGACGAGCACGTCGACCTTTCCCTCCGCGAACTCCTTCAACACCGCCTTGACCGCGGCGGGCCGGCGGAAACGCGAGACCATCTCGACCCGCACCGGGAAGTCGCGGTAGCGCTCCCGGAAGGTGTTCCAGTGCTGCTCCGCGAGGATGGTCGTCGGGCAGAGCACGAGCACCTGCCCGCTGTTGACGGCGACCGCGAACGCCGCCCGCACCGCAACCTCCGTCTTCCCGAACCCGACGTCGCCGCAGACGAGCCGGTCCATCGGCTGCGGAGCCTCGAGATCCTCCTTGACCGCCTCGATCGCACGCTGCTGGTCGTCCGTCTCGCGGTACGGAAACGACGCCTCGAGGCGCTCGAGCCAGTCGCTCTCGACCTCGAACGCCGTGCCCTCGGCACGTTGACGCTGCGCGTAGAGCTGCAGGAGCTCGCCGGCGAGCTCCTGCACCGCGGCGCGGGCGCGCGCCTTGAGGTTCTGCCATGCCTTGCCGCCGAGCTTCGACAAGGTCGGGGCGGTCGCATCGGCGCCGATGTACTTCGACAGCTTCCCGACCTGCTCGTGCGGAACGAACAGCCGGTCCTCGCCGCGGAACGCGAGATGGAGGTAGTCACGCGTGACGCCCGCGACGGCCTTCGTGTCGAAGCCGAGGAGCTTCCCGACGCCGTGATCCTCGTGGACGACGTAGTCGCCGACCCGCAGGTCGGCGAAGCTCGCGAGGGCGCGACCGAGCCGGGCGTCGGCGCGTGCGGGCTTCTTGCGGAAGACCTGCGTGTCCGGGAGCAGGACGAGGCCGAGCTCCCGCCAGACGAAGCCGCGACGCACCGGCGCGACCGCGAACCGGACGTCGGGATCCTCCGGGAGCGACTCGCCGGGCCCCAGCGGAGGCCCGTCGACCTTCCGCAGGAGCGCGCGCTGCCGCTCGGCCTCACCGCGGTGGGCAAAGGCGACGACGACGCGGTTCCCCGCGCGGACGAACCCCTGGAGCTCGTTCTCCGCCTCGGCGATCCCGCGTGCGGCGATCGCCGGGCGCTGCGCCTCGAACCGATGAGGCTGCCCCTGCGGGAACGGGTCGAGCTCGGTTGCCCCGTCCAGGTCGACGGCGAGACCCTCTTCGTCGCGGACGCGGCGCACGTCGTCCGGCTGCCACACGAGGTCGGGCGTACGGTCGACGGGCGGGACGAGATCGGACGGCAGCTCCGGCGGCGCATCGGCCGCGTCGGCGCCGAGGTCGGCCTCGATGAGGTCGGCGCGCCTCTCGGCCGCGGGGTACACGGTCGTCTGGTCTGCGGTGTGGAGCGCACGCTGCGTGAAGGGGGAGAACGCGCGAACCTGCTCGATCTCGTCGCCGAAGAAGTCGACGCGGAGCGGCTCACGACCCGTCGACGGGAAGATGTCGACGAGGCCGCCCCGGACGGCGAACTGCCCGCGCTCGTCCACGCGATCGACCCGCTCGTAGCCCGCGAGCGCGAGCTGCTCGGCGAGCCCGTCGACGCCCGGCTCGTCGCCGACTCGCAGCTCGAGCGGGAACGGTCGTGCCTCGAGCGGCGGCAGGCCGTCGGCGAGCGCCCGGGCGGACGCGCAGACGAGACCGCCGGACGCGAGCGTGTCCAGCGCCCGGTACCGCTCGCCCACGAGGTGCGGGGGCGGCACGAGGCCCGACTCGAAGCTCACGCCGCGGCTCGGAAGCAGCGCGACACGGTCGCCGCCGAGGAACCACCCCGCTGCCTCCGCCGCATCGCGGGCGTCGGCGTCCTCGGCGAGGAGTACGAGCAGTCCGCGTCCCAGCTCCTCGTGGAGCCCGGCAAGGAGGAGCGGCAATACAGGCTCCGAGACGCGCGCCCTGGCCGGAAGCGCCCGAACGAACGCCTGAAAGCGGTCGTGCCGCCGCAGCTCGTCGACGAACGCGGCGAGCGGCGTCGCGTGTGTGGATGCGGTCGCCTGGTCCATGGATTCGACGGGGATCGCGCCCCGCGAGGTCATCGTACTGGCGCCCGGCGGGGT
Source organism: uncultured Actinomycetes bacterium (assembly GCA_963814565.1). GTDB lineage: Bacteria > Actinomycetota > Thermoleophilia > Gaiellales > Gaiellaceae > Gaiella. The sequence goes on along the minus strand of CAWFDO010000015.1, from coordinate 129,584 downwards.
GCCGATCGCGGGCAGGAGGTCGCACACGAGAGCCCGGATCACCCACGCCCCAGGGCACCCCCGGTGCCCTGATGTCACGCTATCGAGGAATGCGTGACGGGTGAGTCACGGCTTCGTGCCGGATCGCGACGACCCCGGATGAGACGATCGCAGCGCCGTCGGCGCAGCGCGACCGGCACCGCTCGGAGTACGGCGTCGGAGTCCTCAGTTGAAGCGCCGCTGCGTCTCCTCGAGGCCCTCGCCGACCAGCGTCTCGACCGCGTCCGAGGCCCGCGCCACGATCGCCTCGACGTCGTCCTCGGACGCGAACGGCGAGAGGACGTAGTCGGCGACGGGCCGCGGGTCGCCGCGGCCCGGTCGGCCGACCCCGACGCGGAGCCGCAGGAAGTCCGGCGCGCCGAGGCGCTGTGCGATCGAGCGCAGGCCGTTGTGGCCCGCGAGCCCGCCGCCGAGCCGTGCCTGAAGCCGGGCGGTGTCGAGGTCGACGTCGTCGTGAACGACGAGCACCCGCTCGATCGGCGCCTTGTAGAACGCGGCGGCCGCCTGGATCGAGGCGCCCGACTCGTTCATGTACGTCTCGGGCTTCAGGAGCGCGAGCTTCGCCTCGCCGACGCGCACGTCGGCGAGCCGGCCGCGGAACTTCCCCTTGAACGATCCCTGGTGCCGGCGCGCGAGCTCGTCGACGACCATCCAGCCGACGTTGTGCCGGTCCCGCCCGTGCTCAGAGCCGGGGTTGCCGAGCCCCGCGACGAGAAGGTCCACCGATGTCCCGCCCTCTCCCCTCCGGAAGAGGCGCACGGGTCACTCCGAGTCGGACTCGGAGCGCCTCGCTCGCGGCGTCGGCCGACGGCTCGCCGCCCTCGCCCTCGGCACCTTCGGCGCCCTCCGCCTCCTCGCCCTCGGCGGCCTCGGCCTCCTCGAGCTCGGTGATACCGCGTGGGATCGAGCAGTTCGCGAGCACCGTCTCCGGGTCGTCGAGGAACGAAACGCCCTCGATCGCGTCCAGGTCGGCGACGCGGACCGTGGCCCCGATCTCGAGCGCCGAGATGTCGGCCTCGATGTGCTCGGGCACGGCGGTCGGCAGCGCTTCGACGCGCAGCTCGCGGGTGACCTGCTGCACGACGCCGCCCTGCTTCGCCCCGGGCGACTCGCCGATGAGCTGCACGTTCACCGTCGCCTGGATCGGGCGGTCGAGGCGCACCTCGTGGAAGTCGACGTGGGTCAGGGTGCCGCGGATCGGGTGGCGCTGGAAGTCCTTGAGCACGGCGTGATGAGGGGTCGTCTGCCCCTCGATCACGACATCGACGATCCCGTGGAGCCCGGACGGCCCGGTGAGCGCCGCGCGAAGGTCGCGCTCGCCGACGACGATCGGCCGCGCGTGGCCCTTCCCGTAGAGGACGCCGGGGATCAGCCCCTCCTTGCGGAGGCGACGGACGCGCCGGGAGCCGACCTGGTCGGCGTCCCGCTCGGTGACCTCGAGCGTGATGCGATCGCTGGACATCGGCGGCGGATTGTAGCTGCTGACAGGCCGCGTATCCGGCCCTTAGACGAGGAGCCGACGGCCGAGCGCGTCGAACGCCTCGAGCTCCGTGCGACTCATCTCCAGGCCGTCGAAATCGTCGCGGAAGACCACGAAGAGGACCATGTCGCGCGGCACGCCGTCGGCTCCGGCGGGGAGCCGGCGCCGGAACGTGCCCTCCTCCGCGAAGCCGAGCGCGCGGGGAACTCCCAGGCTGCGCTCGTTGGCGGGATCGATGCGGATCTCGACCCGGTCGACCTCGCAGACCCGGAACGCCGCGCACGTGAGAGCCGCCGCAGCCTCGCGTGCAAGTCCGGCGCCGACGCGCGACGTGCGCAGCCAGTAGCCGATCTCGAGCGCGCCCTCGCCGACCCTCGGGTGGAGGCCGGAGCCGCCGACGACCTCGGTCTCGTCCCGTGTGAAGAGCCCGTAGATGAAGTTCTGCCCGAGGTCGAACATGCCCCGAAACCGGCGAAGCCGGTCGATCCGCTCGTCGAGAGGCGTCGGCTCGTCGTCGGCCCACGGCATCCACGGCCGCAGGTGGTCGAGGCTCGAGTCGAGCGCCTCGCCGAGGAGAGGCGCGTCGCCGGGCTCCCAGCAGCGGAGCGTCAGCCGCTCGGTACGGATGACGTACGGCGGCGGTCGTGTACGGTCATCTCCGCTCACGACTCCTGGCCCCACCCCTCGCGCGGCATCGGGGAGATCCAGCTCGGTGACGACTCGTCGGACGTCGTTCGCGTCAGTCGGCGCAACGCGCTTCCGTCGGCGCCAATCACATACCGGACCTTCGTCTCGCGCTCGAAGACGATTCCCGGCTCGGACGGCGGCGGTATGCCCGCCGTCGCCTGGGAGCCGACGACCGCAGCGACGACTGCGAGTGCAAGGCAACGCTTTCCCAGGGTGGCTCGATCATCCCAGTCGGGTGGCGCATCGGCAAGGCGCCTCGAGGTCACGCGCGGCGGTCGCTGCTGCAGACCAGGTGCCGGCCTGCGCTGGCTTCAGCTACCGGGAGACATCGGACACCGCGGCGAGCCCACGGCATCGCCTCGACGCCCGCCGGGAGACATGACAGAGATCGTCAAAGGTGGGTTTCGCGCGGGAGATAGTTGGGAACCGGAAGTGGCAACACGCACAACAGGGGCAACCGCTCTGCGGCTTTTCCGCGGTTGCTCTTCCATCCAAGGCGGAAGGAGGCGAAGACGATGCCCGACTCGGGTCTCCTATCAACCGTTACCCAAGCGGCGACATCTACGACGAGCGCCACCACGAGCACGGCCACCGAGAAGTTGAGCGAATCTGCCCAGCCGGCCGCAGCGCAGCCACCGGGGGCCTCTGACTCAGCGGCCGACGACACCACCGGGTCGACCGAACCCGCGGCGAGCGCCGCCCAGTCGGGAACGAGCGAACCCGCGAGTGTTCCGCCGGGGGCGACCGGCGAGTCGGCCCCAGCCGCGAGCGCACCGGCCGAGGCTGCCACCGTCCCCTCCGACGCCGCCGGCGCGCCGGAAGCCGCCCAGGCTGCGACGGCTCCGAGCGGAGGTGGTTCTCCGCAGGAGCAAGCCGTCCGGACGAGCGAGACGCCCGCGAGCCCGCCGGCCGAAGCTCAGAGCGCTGTAGCTGAAGCCGAGCCGACGACACTCACGACCGTCGACGCGACTCCGTCGCAGGCCGACACGAGCGCGGTCGACGGAGTGGTCGAGAGCGCGCCTGAGCCCACGGCAGTCCTTGGGGCACCGGAAGCAGGCGCACCGTCGGACGACCTCACGAGCTCGACCGAGGCTCTTCTCGGTTCGGCGGGAAGCTCCACCGAAGCCGGCTCGGACGCTATCGCTGGGTTGACGCAGCCTGTCAGCGACGCCGCTTCGACGGTGGAGCAGACGGCGAGCGCCGTCGATTCGGTGGCGGGAGGACAGGCACCCGACGCCTCGACCGGGTCGCTCGCCGAACCGGTCGGCGCGGCTCAGCCTGTGGAGGGCGTCGAATCCCCTGCCGAGTCGGTCACGCAGGCGGTCCAGTCGGGTACCGAGCCTATTGCAGCGGCCGTCGACCCTTTGGACACGGGCGTGCAGCCGCTCGGCGAGACTGTCGCCACACTCGGAGACACCACCCAGGCAGCGACGCAACCTGTCGGGGGGGCCGCCGAGTCGGCGAGCGAACCGCTTGCTGAGTCGGTTGCTGGGACGGGCGGGACAGTGCAGACAGCTGCCGAGCCTGTCTTGCAGGTCGCCGGGACGGTGAGCGAGCCGATCACCGAGACGCTCGCGACAACGGGCGAGACAGTGCAGACAGCTGCCGAGCCTGTCTTGCAGGTCGCCGGGACGGTGAGCGAGCCGATCACCGAGACGCTCGCGACAACGGGCGAGACAGTGCAGACAGCTGCCGAGCCTGTCTTGCAGGTCGCCGGGACGGTGAGCGAGCCGATCACCGAGACGCTCGCGACAACGGGCGAGACAGTGCAGACAGCTGCCGAGCCTGTCTTGCAGGTCGCCGGGACGGTGAGCGAGCCGATCACCGAGACGCTCGCGACAACGGGCGAGACAGTGCAGACAGCTGCCGAGCCTGTCTTGCAGGTCGCCGGGACGGTGAGCGAGCCGATCACCGACACGCTCGCCACGACCAGCGGCCAACTCGGCGACACCGCCGCGGCAATCACGACTCCGGTCATGGATGCCGTCGAGACCGCGACCGAGCCCGTTTTCGACGCGGCTCAGACGGTCACGGGTCCGCTCGACGAATCAATTGCGCCGATCGCGACTCCGCTCACCGAGCCGGTCGGTGCTGCGACCGAGCCCGTCGTCGCGATCGTGCAGCCGGTCACGGAGCCCGTGGGCAGCGTGGCCGAGCCCTTGCTGACGCCCGCGGAGCCGGTAGTCGGCACCGTCGTGGACGCGACAGCTCCGCTGGTCGACACCGTTTCGGACGTGACAGCTCCGATCGCGGACACAACACCGACGACGGTCACAGACCCGTTCGCCGGGGTCGGTGCGGCTGCAGATCCGATTGTCGGGGCCGTCCCTTGGATCCGGGAGCCGGCCGTGCTGCCTCCCGCCGGGTTGCCGATCAGCCCGGGGCCGGACGGCGTGCCGGTGCCCATCGTCGAGACCCCGGACGCGGCGGGCACGCCCCTCCCGTTCGTGCCGCCCGTCGGCGACGAGACGGCCGTCGTGAGCGAGCCGGATGCCGTGGCGATGGCACCGAGCCCCGTTGTCTCGCCCGGCACAGAGTTGCCGGCGATTCCGTCCGGTGACCTTCTGCCTGCGGTTCCCGCTGCAGATACGGCCATCCCGCCAACGACGGACCTCGTCGGAGACGCCCCGCCGGCGATCGGCGACGCGCTCGACGATCTGCTCTTCCACGGCTTGGCAGGGGCGCTGCCGGTGGCCGGTGCGCTGGGCATCGCCTCGCTAACCGCCGTCTCGATAGCCCGCGGCGCCTGCTCGCCAGGCGCGGCGGTGATGTTCACGAACGTGCGGCTCGTTCCGTGCTTGGTCGGCTCCGCGGTCGAGCGCAGTGCGATGGTTGGGAGCCAGGCAGTCTCGCGGCTTGGATCGAACGGGACGACCGTCGGCAAGCGTGCCGCCGTGCCCGTGATCGTGGGAACGATCGTTGATCCGATCCGGGACGGGTTCGAGCGGGTCGTCGCGCGGCCCGGCGCAGAGGACGCGGAACGGCTTCGCGACGCACGACTGCTGATGCAGCTCGGGATCGTCCTGGGGACGGTCTACATGGCGTTCCTGACGGTCTGGTTCTGGGCGACGCGTGTGCGGTTGAAGCCGCGCCTTTGATCCGATGAAGATCTCAGGTCAGACGAAGGGCGATTCCGATGCAGGCCCAGATCACCACGAGCGCGGCGAGCACCCAGAGAAGGAAGGCGGCCTCGCCGACGGGAAGCCACGGAAGCTCCGCGCGATCGAGGAAGAAGCGTGTTCGCCGGAGGACACGGCCGTGATCGTCACGCTCGGCGATCTCGCCACTGACCGCGATCTCGGGATCGTCCGTCCGTCGCCCAGCGCCATCGACGTAGTCGCGGGTCGTCCGGGTTCCGCGGGCCATGAGTCGAGTGTAGCCCGCCCTGCCCGCGCTCGAACCCCCACTCCTAGCGGAAAGGACGGAAACAGCGCATGAGAACGCTCGTCGCGATACCCGTTCTCTGCGCCGCCCTTGCTCTGGCGGCGTGGCTGGGGTCGGCCAACGCCGCCGGTGGCCCGGAGGGCGCCTCCGAGAAGTCATTCGTGGCGCAGCTGGGCGACCGGATCCGCGTCGTCGATGCGCCAATCGCTTGCCGGGTCGTCCGGGTCCGCGAGCTCGGCCGCCGGGTGGCGCTCGATTGCCGCCGGAGCGGACCGCTGCGAGGGACAGTCGGCACGCTGTTGACAGCGCGCGAAGCAGCCGTCGTGCGGTTCACGGATGCCCGGGTCGGACGGGTCGTCTCGATCGCCGAGCACGACGGCGAGCTTCGGAGATGCCGATGAGTCAGTCCGCGACCGAGGAGGTGCTCGTGCCGACCGGGGAGGCACCGGCTGACGCTCTGCTGCCGCTCGCGTGCCCGGTGTGGGCCGCACGGCGAATCGTTCCCGCGCGATTGGTGGCCGAGCTCGGCCGAGCCGGCCTGGTTTGGTTCGCACTCGCAATCATTCATGCGGGCCGCCATCCGGTCACGGACCGGGCACTCGTCGCCGTGACCGTCGCGGCCTCGATCTTCGTCCTCACGCTGAAGGCGGCTTCTTCCCCGGGCATCATCCTGTTCGGACGCGGTCTCGCTCGAGCGCTCGGGGTCGGCCTCGGCTTCGGAGCTCTCGCGATGTTGAACGGCACGTCCCTCGGCCTGCACCTCGGCTGGGCGTGGCTGGCCGCTGCGACAGTCGGAGTCTGGGCAACGATCTCGGTCTGGGACCGGTGCGTCGATCAGCTGCTCGGGGCGAGGAAGCGCGTCCTGCTCGTCGGCGCCGACCGGGCCGACGTGCTGCTCCCGGAAGACATCCGGAGATGCCTGCACTCGGGCTTCGAGATCCTGGGCACCTCGGGTACGGCGGAGAACGGCGAAGCGTCCGTGACACCAGTCGGCATGGACGAGCTCGAGCTCGTCGTCCGGACCCAGCGACCCGACGTGGTCGTCCTAGCAGACGAGAAGACGTTCGGCGACGCGCTCAGTCGGCTGCTTGACGCCCGAACGGGAGTCCGCGTGGCGACCTTGTCACGCTTCTGCGAGCGCGTGCTCGGTCGAGTGCCCGTCCAGTCGATCGGACCCGCCTGGTTCATGTGCCTGGTAGACCTGCGACAGCACGTCTATTCGCGACCATCGAAACGCATGTTCGACATCGTGGCGGCCGTCGTCGGGCTCGCGCTCGCAGCGCCGCTCATCGCCGTGATGGCGCTCCTCACGAGGACGACGCCTGGACCGGTGCTCTTGCGCCAGACCCGCGTCGGCGAGGGCGGACAGTGCTTCACGGTCCTGAAGATCAGGACGATGCGATGCGACGCCGAGGCGGACGGAGCGACGTTCACCAGTGACGACGACCCACGCGTGACGCGCGTCGGCCGCGTCTTGCGCCGGACGCATCTCGACGAGCTCCCCCAGCTCTGGAACGTGCTGAAGGGCGACATGTCGATGGTCGGTCCCCGGCCGGAGCGACCCGAGTTCATCCAGATGATCGAGGACTCCGTTCCCTTCTGGAGTCGGCGCCTCCTCGTGAAACCGGGTGTCACTGGCTGGGCGCAGATCCTGGGCGACTACGCCTCCGACTGCGACGGCATGGCGCGCAAGCTCTCGTACGACCTCTGGTATCTCCGCCACGGCAGCGTTCTCGTGGATTTCGCGATTTGTCTCGAGACGATCGGCGTCCAGCTGCGCGGCCTCCTGCAGTGGCACTCACCGACCTGCGCCCCGGGCAGGAGGGGGGTCGGCCGTTAAGCCGCTCCTCCGGATCGGCCTGCTCGTGCTCGCCGCGAGCCTGGCGACGGCGCTCCTCGGGAACGGCGGCCTTTCGAGCGCAGCCGAGAGGACCGACGAGGGTCAGCGTCGGACGGTCGCCGTGCCGAACGCGCCGGCCGGGGTGCGCCCCACACCGCCGAGGAAGTACTGGATTCGGCGCCCCGTCGTGCGCGTCCGCACCGCGACGCAGCTCCAAGCGGCCCTGTCGAGCCGCGCACCGGCAAGGATCGTCCTCCGGCCCGGCCGCTACGCCGCCGACGCGCCTTTCGTCAACACCCATGGGCATGCGATCTACTCCGAGACCGTCGGCCGGGCGATCCTGACGGCCGGAGTCAGCATGGGAAACGACGGTGGCGGGGCAGGCCTGCTCCAGGGCGTTGTCATCGACGTCAGCGACCACGGCAAGACGGTGGACGGCGTCGCGATCGCGGTCCGCGGCAACGCCGGAGGGGTTTTCGACGTCGTCCTCCGCGGCCACGGGACGATCCGATCGGGACTCGTCGTCCGTCAGCCGGAGGGATTCCGGGCGGCGAGGCTCGTCGTCCGCGGCTTCACCGACTACGGCGTCCTCGTCGACGCGAACGACCGGAGCCGGACGACGCTGTCGCAGCCGTTCAGCCTGCGCGATCTCGACGTCGCCGGGATCAAGCGGGCCGAGCCGGGCTCGTCGCGGGGACGGGCCGAGGCGTGTGTCTGGCTCGGGAACCCGGGGGCGGCGGCGCGTGTGCGCGTACGGGACTGTGGGTGGACAGGTCTATGGACGGGTACGGCGGCGACCGGACTGCGCGTCGCCGACGTCGACGTCGATCTGACGAGAACCGGCGTCTACCTGGAGCATTTCACCCACCGCAGCAGGTTCGAGCGGATTCGCGTCGGTCGCCGCGTCCGAGTCGGCCTGACCGCCGAGTGGGCTGACCCGGACTGGGGAGGGCTTCCGGCGAGCGTCGACAACGTCGTCCAGTCGAGCAGGTTCGAGAGCTCGCTTGCCGGCGTTTACCTCGACGAAGGGACAACGCGGACGATCGTTCGCGGCAGCACGTTCGTCGGCCAACAGTGGGCGGCGATCGGGGACTACAAGGGCGTCGACAACGCCTACTACGGAAACGACTATCGAGGCATCGGCAGCGGCGCGGTGCCCGTGACGCGGGAGCACATCCGCACCGCGCCCGGCGGTGGCGGATGACGGTCACGACGTACAGGCCGCAGATCGACACCGTCTCGACGCTCGACGGATTCGCGTCGCTGGACGGCGAATGGGATGCGCTCGTCCGCGCGATGCCCCGGCCGAGTCCTTTTCTCCTCCACGGATGGCTCACGTCCTGGTGGCGCGGCTACGGGGACGACGGGACGCTCGCCATCCTGATCGCGCGGCGCGAGGGGAGACTGGTCGCAGCACTCCCGCTGCACGTCCACTCCCACCTCTCACTATCCGTCGGCAGCTTCCTCGGGGGACCGCACTCGGCTCTCGCTGATCTACTGCTCGACCCGACCGAGCCGACAGAGCTCGCGGGCGAGCTGGCACGGTCGGTTGCCGGATCGGGCCTCGTCGACTACGTGGATCTCTATGGGCTGCCGAAGGCGAGTCGGCTGGCCGAGGCGCTCGGGCCGGACCTCGAGGTGATCGAGCGCGTCGAGTCGCCTGTGCTCGAGCTGGGCGACAGCTGGGAGGACGTCTACCGCGCGAAGACGTCCTCGAAGACGCGCAATCTCCACCGCCGTCGCCGCCGGCAGCTCGCCGAGCTCGGCACTCTCGAGGTACACGTTGCCCGTGACCCCGAGGACGTCGAGCCGGCTCTCGAGGAAGCCTTCCGCATCCACGACCTCCGTTGGGAAGGGCGTCCTGACGGCTCGGGATTCACGTCTCCGCGCGGGAAGACGTTCCACCGAGAGGCGATCCTCGCGCTCTCAGAGCTGGACGTTCCGCGCATCGTGGTCCTTCGCTTGGACGGCCGTGCGATCGCATTCCATTACTACCTCGCACTCGCCGGGACGATGTACGTCCATCGACTCGGATTTGATCCCGCTTTCGCGCGCTATTCCCCAGGGCTCGTCAACACGCTCGACACGATCGACACGGCCGCCGCCGAGGGTCTCGCTCGCGTCGAGTTCCTCGGGGGAGCCGAGCGCTACAAGGTCGAGCTCGCGGATCGCTTCGATCCCCTTTGCCACGGTTTCGGGCTTGCGAGAGGACGGGTCGCGCGCGTCGCGGTCGAGGCGCGCCTCGCCTCCATCCGTCTCCGGCTCGAGCTGAAGCGGCATGCCCGTCTGAGGCGGCTCTACGTCGACGGGGTCGCTCCCGTCCGGCGCCTGGCGGTACGTGCTCGCGACGCGGTACGGGCATGAGGTCTCCCTCAGCGACGCAGCAACTCCTCGACCCGAGGCGCGCTGAAGCGGGTGCCGGGGATGAAGCGGACGATCGGCCCGAACCGGTGCTCGGAGGCGAATCCCACGAAGAGCACGTTGGGATCGGTCGAGCGGAACCAGCGATCGAGGAGCGGCCAGCCTTCCTCCACCGCGATGTCCGCGCGGATCTCCGGCGCGAGGAAGGGGAGCCTGTCGAGCGAGAAGCGGAAGCCCGCCGCGACGATCACGGCGTCCGCGTGGAGGGCCGTCCCATCGGTGAGTCGCAGCCGAATCTCGCCGTCCCGGCGGTCTATCGTCTCGACGGCAGCCCCTTGCGTGATCCGCACGGCGTCCTCGATCGCCTGGCGCAGCCACGGAGAGCCGCCCGCCCGAAGGACGCGTGCAGTGAGCCTACGGCGGATCGATCGTGGCAGACGGGAGAACAGATCCGGGCGCATGACGAGGCGGTTCAGGGGCGGGGGCCCGTATCCAACAGCGGGGTACGCGAGGCGATAGAGCCGCTCGCCGAGCGGGCTGCGGCTCTTGTGCGGCTCTCGGTCCGCGAACCAGCGCAGGCTCGAGCGCACCACCATCTGCACGTCGGCCCCCGCGCGGGCCGCGAGGAGCGCGCTCTCGAGGCCCCCCTGGCCACCGCCGACGACGACGACGCGACGGGACGCGTAGGCGCTGTAGTCCTGGAGATCGGTCGCGAATCTGAGGTCGTCGCCCATCTCCCCGGCGAACGGAGCCGGCGCGGTCGCGAACGGCACGGCGCCGACGGCAATCACCACGGTCGATGCGTCGACCTCCTCGTTCCGGTCGGTCGTCAGCCGGAACGTTCCGTTCCGACGCTCGACGCGGGTGATGTCCGACGCGTCGACGTCGCCCGCGTACTGTTCACGGAACCACTCCGAGTAGCGGAGGAACTTCTGGAGCGGGATGGGCTCCTCGCGCGGCTCACCGGTATCGGCCGCCCAGCCGTCGAAGGTCGCGCCACTTCCAGGCGCGGAGAAGGACGTCTCGTGCCAGTCGGAACGCAGTCGCATGTCGGGTGGCATGCGGGTGCGCCAGGTGTGCATCGGCCGGCCAAAGGTCCTGACCTTCCGAACGCCGCGCAGATGGGCGGAGACGGACAGGCCGTACGGCCCGGCGCCGACGACCCCGACGTCGAGTCGCTCGGTCATTCGGGTCGCGACGTCCGGAAGGACGTCGTCGCTAGGTGGGGTCGCCGCATGCGCGTTCCACCGGTTCCTTACCCCGCCAAGGCGTGCGTTACACGTGCGCGCTCGGTGGCGTGGCTCGCGCGCGCGGGACGGGACTCGGCGCCGCGCGGGCTCCGGCTGCTCTTCTACCACCGGGTCGCGGACGACGGCGACGAGCTCGCCGTGCCTGTTCGGCGGTTTCGCGAGCAGATGGACTTCCTCGCCGGCGAGGGCTACCGCGTCGTCGACGTCTCACAGCTCGGCGCGCTCCTCGCCGAACATCGGTTTCCGGACCGCACAGTCGGCCTGAGCTTCGACGACGGATGCCGCGACGTGGCGGAGAATGCGCTCCCGGTGCTCGCGCGGCACGGGTTCCGAGCAACCGTTTTCGTCGCGACGGGCGTCACCGACGGACGCGCGCGGTTCACCTGGTACGCCCGCCAGCCACCGCTCCTCACGTGGGACGAGGTCGTCGCGCTCGACGGCGGCGGGACGATCACGTTCGAGGCGCACTCCGTGACCCACCCGAACCTGCTTGCGTTGGACAACGAGCACGCCGCGTACGAGATCGCCGAGTCCCGGGCGGAGCTCCAGCGACGCCTCGGGCGTCGGGTCACGGCGTTCTCGTACCCCACAGGGCTCTTCGGTGAGCGCGAGATGCAGCTCGTCGAGGAAGCGGGGTACGACGTCGCAGTGTCGTGCGAGCCCGGTGTCAATGTCCCGGCGACGAACCGCTTCGCTCTCCGTCGCCGCCAGATCGACCGGCGCGACAGCCTGCTCGACTTCCGCGCCAAGGTCGCGGGAGCTCACGACACCCCACTCCCGATGCGCGCCGTGTATCGCCGCATGCGCTACGGCGATGGGCGCGGGAGCCCCCTGGCGGCGAGCGCGCGGCGGTAGAGATCGAGATGCGCCTCCAGGAACGAATCGAGTCGGAACCGCTCTTCGACGCGCGCCCGACCCGCCTCCCCGAGCCTGCCACGAAGCGCCGGATCGTCGACGAGGCGCTGGAGCGCCGCCGCAAGCGCCGGCGGGTCGCCGGCCGGGACGAGCAGCCCGGTCTGACCGTCGACCACGAGCTCCGGAACGCCGCCGACTTGGCTGGCGACGACTGGCAGACCGGCGGCCATGGCCTCGAGGATCGAGACCGGGAGCGCCTCGCTCCTGCTCGAGAGCACGAAGACGTGCGACGAGGCGAGGATCGCCGGGACGTCGTCACGCTCGCCTGCCATGCCCACGACCTCCCCGAGCCCGAGCCGCCGCCGCTCCTCCTCCGCGGCCCGCAGCTCCGGTCCGTCGCCGACGACGAGGGCCTTGTACGTGCCGCGCACGAGTGCGAGCGCCCGCAGGAGCGTCGTGATGTCCTTGGGTGCCTGGAGCCGTCCCACCGAGACGATCACCGGGACGCCGTCTCCCGGCCGCGCGCGGGGTCGCGACGTCCCGCCGATGCCGGTGCGGATGACGACGCTTCGCGCCGCGTCGCACGTGCCTGCCTCGATCCCCGCCGCCCGCTCGCTCTCGGAGACGCAGATCGTCGTCGTCGTAAGCAGTCGGACCGCCCGCTCTGCAAGCCGGTAGAGCCGGGCCTCGACCCCCTGGGAGGCAGTGAACGCCCAGCCGTGAACGGTGAACACCCGGATCGGAACGCCGGCAAGCCAGGCCGCGACACGTCCAAGCACGCCGGCCTTCGAGCTGCTTGCGTGCACGATGTGCGGTCTCGCGCGCCGCATCAGTCGGACGAGCTCGAGAAGGCCGAGGAGGTCGCGCGGCGATACCGGCCGACGGACCTGCCGGAGCTCGACCCATCGCGCGCCAGCAGCGAGTGCCCGATCGGCCACCGGTCCGGACCCGTGCGCCGCGACCGTCACGTCGAACGGGCCGACCAGCGCCGACACGAGCGCCCCGACGTATGCCTGCGCACCGCCAGTCTCCGCAAGCGTCACGAGCAGCAGGATCCGGGGTCGCTCCGTCACGGCGCCGGGCGAGGGGGCGCCGTCTGATGCTCGCCGGTCAGGAGTGGCCTGCCGCGCCGCGGCCCCCGGCGGCACGCCCCTGGCTCGGCCTGGGCGCGCTCGCCGGCGCGCTCGGCGTCGCGGCGCTCACGGCTCTGGCACTCTCGCGACAGCCGCCACCCTACGGGCTCGAACTCGGGGTCGGGCTCGCGTTCCTCGCCGTTGTCGCCCTGGCAGTCGTCCGGATCGAGGCTGCGGCCTTCCTCGCGCTCGCGCTCCTGGGCGTCATCGTCGTCGATCCCGCGCCGGCCGACTTCGTCGTCCTGGTCGTGATCGCCGTGGCGCTCGCGACCGGCCGCTTCCGCGCGAGCGCGCCTCCGGGAGCGCTCGTGGCGCTCGGCGGATTCCTCGCCGTGAGCCTTCTGTCGGCCGTCGAGGTCGTCGACCACCGGGTCGCGGCCCTCTATCTCGGCATCAGCATCTACTTGACGATCGCCGCGCTCTGGCTGAGCGGCTTCGTCGACTCGCGACGACGCGCGCAGATCGTCGTGGCGGGATATCTGACCGCAGCCGTCACGGCGGCTGCCGTCGGCGTCGTCGCGGTCCTCGCTCCCGTGCCGGGCAAGGAGCTCTTCGCAGCCTCCGGCCGGGCCACCGCGCTCTTCCAGGATCCGAATGTGTTCGGGCCATTCCTGGTGCCCACCGTGCTGATCTTGCTCGAGGACATGCTGAACCCGCGTCTCTTCCGGATGCGTTCGCTCTGGAAGGCGGCCCTGGTCGGGGTGCTCGTCCTGGGCGTCGTCTTCTCGTACTCGCGCGGAGCCTGGCTGAATCTCGTCGTCGGCGCCGTCGTCGTGCTGACGGTCCTCGCATTGCGCCGCGGCGGTGCACGCAACGTCGTTCGGGTGGCAGTCCTCGCCGGGTTCGTCACCGTCCTGGTCATGTACGTCCTGGCCGCGACCGGCTCCACCGACTTCCTCTTCGAGCGTGCGCGATACCAGGAATACGACTCGGGTCGGTTCGCCGGACAGGTCGTCGGCATCGAGTCGGCCGAGCGGTATCCGCTCGGGATCGGGCCGGGGCAGTTCGAGAGCTACGCGTCGATCTCTGCCCACAGCACCTACGTCCGCGCTCTCGCGGAGCAGGGTCTTCCCGGGCTGATCCTGATCTCCGCTCTGCTCGTCTCGACCGTCGCCGCCGCGGTCACCAACGCCGTGGCGGGCCGCGAAACATACGGGATCGGCTCGGCGGCGCTCCTCGGCGCCCTCTGTGGGATCCTCGTCAACAGCGTCGTGATCGACACTCTGCACTGGCGGCATCTGTGGATCGTGATCGCCTTGATCTGGGCCGGCTGGGCGCGACGCCGGATGCTCAGACGTCCGCCCGCGCCCGTCGTGGTGGCGCGCTGACCACCGGCACGGCAGCAGGACCTGCGTGCTCGAGCGCCACAAGCCCTGCGAAGGGCGGGTCGATCGTCCTGAGGTACTGGCCGAGCTCGACCGCGTCCGACGGCGACAGGCGCTCGGTGTCGCACACCACGAGCATCGCGTCGGCGTACCGCGCCACGAGCTGAGCATGCACTGAGCCGATCAGCGCCGGCGCCTCGACGACCACGTGACGGTAGTCGGACCGCTCGAGCTCGAGCACGAGATCCGCAAAGCCCTCCGCCCCCAGCAGGGCAGCCGGGTTCCTGGCCGGTCCCCCGGCAGTCAGCACATCGAGGCTGCCCTCGCCGACGTCGATCGAGTGCGCCATCCGCTCGAGCGCGCTCGGCGCGTCGCCTGAGCTCAGAAGCTCCGCGAGCCCGGGCGAGCGCGGGAGGTCGAGCACGTCGTGAACATGCGGTCGCCAGAGATCGGCCGAAAGAAGGAGGGTGCGGCCCGACTCGGCGAGCGTGCGTGCGAGCCCCGCTGCGACGGCGGACGTCTCGTCGGTTGCCTGGGCACCGGACACGACGACGATCTTCGACTCGTTCGACAGGCGGAGCGTGAGCGCCGTCTGGAGCTCCTCGTACGCCTCGTCGATCGACTGCACGTTCCTCCGACGACGGGTTCGAGGCACCACCGCGACGACCGATACCCCCGTGAGGAGACCGAGATCGCGAGCGCCGGCGACGCGTGGGGAGAGCTGGCCGAGGCCGAGCGCCGCGAGCACGGCGAGGAAGACGGATGCGAAGAACGCAAAGATCGCGTTGCGAATCGGCCGTGGAGAGCTCGCAGTCGTCGGAGGCTGCGCCGGCTCCGCCAGCTGGAGCTCCGACCCTGCCGCGGCCTCGGTCACGCGCAGCTCGCTGAGACGGTCGCGGATCGCATTGGCCTGCGGCGACTGAGGCGCCCTCAGCCGTGCGAGCGCACGCTCGAGCGCGGCTCCAGCCCGGGCGAGTCGCTGCCGCTCGGCCGCGCGTTGCATCTCGATGAACTCGCGTGCGAGTGTGTTGGCGATCTCGGCCGCGCCCTGGGACTCGTTGTCCGTCGCGTGGATCTCGACGATGTTCGCATTCTCGTCGACCGTCGCCCGGACCTTGTCCTCGAGCGTGGCGCTCGTCTCGCCGCGCAGGCGCGCAGCCGCGCGTGCCCGGACCTCGCGGGTCGTGATCAGTGCGCCAACGGTTGCCAGCCGTCGTTGGACCGTCTGGGCGTCGGCGGGCTCGGTTCCGCCTGGTCTGTCGTCCATCACGATCCGTGCGGAAGTCTCGTACGTCTTGGGCAGCATCGACGAGATGACGAAGACCGCCACGGTCATCGAGGCGACGATGACGAAGATCAGACCCCTGCCCCTCCGGAGCGACGCGAGATAGCGAGGGATATCAACCGGCTCGGCGTCCCACTGGCCCCCGAGCGGCGTCGAGCCCATCCGCTTGTCCGCCGCCACATTGTGAGGGTTACCACGACCGCTCTTTGGGGAAACATCTCGCTGGTACTCACGAATGGCGCTCGAGACGAGAGGAACGGCGATGCATGCGGCGACACATCGTCCGAGCGAGACGCCCGCAGACGACGAATCCGACCGGCGGCCGATCTCCGTCGCCCAGGGCTCCGCCCTGTTCTTCGCGTCGAGCGTCGTCGGCTCAGCCGGGTTCTTCGTCGCCTCGCTCTTGCTCGCCCGTCTCCTCGGCCCGTCCGGGCGTGGAACCGTTGCATTCGTGACGGTCTCCGCCCTTCTCACGGCACACGTCGTGAAGCTCGGTCTTGGTCAAGCGACGATCGTCCTGGCCGGCCGGCGACCAGAGGCGCGGGCCGCGCTCCTGACGAACCTGCTCGCGTTCTCGCTCGTCGCATCCCTCGCCGGGATCGCCGTCGTCGTCGGCGGCTTCTATCTCTTGGACGTCGCTCCCGCAGGATTCCGGCCGGGCCATCTCGCGATCCTCGCCGTGGCGATCGTCGCCGCCTGTCTCGTCGACGACAACTTCCTGATCGGATGCGGAAGGCTTCGGGCCGCGGCGGCGATCTCGGCAAGCGGCGGGTGGCTCTGCGCTGGCGCAGTCGGCATTGCCCTCGCCGTCGGCGGCCCCCACGCCGAGAGCGCGATGATCGGGTGGGTAGCAGCTCACCTCGTCTGGGCAGCGTTGCTCGCCGGCGTCGGGCTGCGTACCGTCGGAGCGAGCCTGCCGAGCATTGGCCTCTTCGTCGAGTCGATGCGGTTTGGGGTGCGCGCGTGGTTCGGGAACGTCTCGCAATTCCTGAATGCACGCGCCGACCAACTCCTCGTCGGCGTGATCGCCACCGACGTGACGCTGGGCCTGTACGTCGTCGCAGTCAACGCCGCCGAGGTCCTCCTCTTCCTCCCGAACGCCGTTGCGACCTCCCTGCTGCCCGCACTCGCCCGAGAGCGGATCCTAGACGGGACAGAGCGCACGCTTCGGACGTTCAGATCCGCGTCGGTGCTCACGCTCGCGAGCATGGCCGTCACCGGAGCGTTCGGCTGGCTCCTGATCCCGGTGCTCTTCGGGGCCGACTTCCAGGGCTCGGTCGAGCCCTTCCTGTTGCTGCTACCCGGCGCGCTCGGGTACGCGGCCCTCAGCATCTTCGTCGGCGCGCTTCTCGCGGCGCAGGCGCCGGGCCTGACCTCGGCGACTCGCGCCGTGGCGCTCGGCGCGGGCCTGATGCTGGATCTCGCCCTGATTCCGGTCTTCGGCGCGTCAGGTGCGGCGGCCGCGGCGAGCGCCGCGTTCCTGGCAGGAGGCGCCACGGCGGCCGCGCTCTACCGGCGCACGACCGGTTTCTCGTGGCGGGAGATCGTGCCGAGCCGCCGGGACGTCGCCTTCCTCCGGCTCATCGCGGCGCGCGCGGTACCACGCCTCCAGGCGGGCACATGAGAGTCGAGGTCGTCTCCTCCGAGGCCCTCGGGCCGAGCGAGATCGACCGCTGGGGCGAGATCCAGCGGCAGCCGGTCTACCGCAGCCCCTTCTTCCGGCCGGAGTTCACGGTGGCGGTCGGGGCCATGCGAACGGTTCGCGTCGCGATCGTCGAGGACGCGGGACGCGTGATCGGCTTCTTCCCGTTCGAGTCCCGCTCGCCCCGAGCCGGGCGGGCGGTGGCGTGGCACGGCTCGGACTACCACGGGCCCGTGCTCGCCGAAGACGCGGAGGTCGACCCCCGTGCCCTCGTGCGAGCCTGCCGACTCGCGACGTGGAGCTTCGACCACCTTCCCGCGGGGTTGCCCGGGTTTGCGGCGTACTCGTTCGGCAGCGGGAGCAGCCCGTACCTCGACCTCTCCAATGGGTTCGATCCGTATCTCGAGATCAAGCGCAAGCGCTCGGACGTCCGGAACACGCTTGGCCGGTCAGCGAGAAAGCTCGTCGCCGAGGTCGGCCCGGTGCACTTCGTCCTCGAGTGCGACGACACGGAGCTCCTGGAGCGACTCGTGGAATGGAAACGCCGCCAGTACGCCGAGACCGGAGTACGCGACGTCCTCGGTGACACCGCCAGCCGCGAGCTGCTGGGGCGGCTCCACGCGGTGCGCGGTTCCGAGTTCGCCGGGACGCTCTCGGCCCTCTACGCAGGGGATGTGGTCGCCGCACTGCACTTCGGTATCCGCTCCTCGCGCGTCTTGCATTCCTGGTTCCCGGTGTACAACCGAGAGCTCGGCGCCTACTCGCCCGGGCTAATGCTCCTGCTCGAGCTGGCCCGGGCCGCGGCGCCGCTCGGAATTCGCGAGATAGACCTTGGCAAGGGCGAGACCCGCCACAAGCTGGCACTCGCGAGCGGCTCGCACGAGCTCCTCGAAGGCTGCGTCGGCGCGAGCGCCGTGTCGGCCATGCCCGTTCGCGCCAGATCCTCCGTTCGGCAGGCGATGAGACGTGCCGGTGTGCACCGCGCTGTCCGCCGCGCGTTGCACCGGGTTCGTCAGTAGCCCGCTATGGCCACAGCCACCGGTTGCGGATGAGGGGTCGGACGACGCGATAGACGAAGCGGACAGCGGCGCTGTGACGCCACCAGCTGTACCGGCCGGCCGTCTTGAGCGCGAAGAGTGGCTTCACGTCCGCCGGAACGATCGAGACCCGCTCGACGGCGAACGGCCCCGTGACGTGCTGACGACGGTCCAGCACGAAGGCCGCCCGGAGCCCAAGCCGTGCAGCCTCGTTCGCTGCCCCGGCCGTCGCCCGGCCGTACGGATAGGCGATGTATCGCGGGGGACGACCGAGAATCTCATCGAGCCTCTCGACCGACGCTCGCACGTCGCGCTCGACGGCAGCAGGCTCGGCGCTCGAGTAGTCGATGTGCGCGTGGCCGTGGCTCTCGATCGCGAAGCCGAGTCTGTCGAGCTCGACGAGCTCGTCCGCGCTCATGATCTCGAGGCTCGCGCTCGCATCCGTATCCCAGCCCCGGGTCCTGCCGATCCATTTGGTTGGAACGAAGAACGTGGCCGGAAACCCGGCTTCGGCCAGCACTGGCACCGCGTGCTCGACGGCGCTCCGGTACCCGTCGTCGAAGGTGATCGCCACACGCGGGGGCCCGTTCGGGGCAGAGGTGTCGACGAGCTCGGAAAGTGGCACGACCCGCCGGTGCTCGGCGAGGTACGCCATCTGCTCCGCGAAGCGGTCGGGGGAGATGAAACCGTTCCAGTGAAGCGATCCCCTCGGCACGCGGCCGATTGCGTGGTACACGATCACCGCCTCACGCCGCTCGCGGGGTAACGGAGCGCCCGGAGCACGCTGGGACTGCACGGGCTAACGTTATTCCATGGCCGAAGCGTCACCGGGTCGGCCGCTCTCGTACTCCGCCGTCGTGCCGACGAAGGATCGCCGAGAGGAAGCCGACGCGACGCTCGGCGTCCTCCTCGCGCAGACCGTTCCACCGGAGCGAATCGTCGTCGCCGACGCCAGCGAGCCCACGTACGTTCCCGAGCCGGCGCTCGCCGAGCAGGCCCGAGAGCGGGGCATCGACCTGGTCGTCTTGTCGACCCGTCCTTCCATCAACGCACAGACCAATCTCGGCATCCGCAACGTCGAGACGCCGATCGTCCTCTTGCTCGACGACGACGTTCGGGTTCCGCCCAACTACGCCGAAGCATTGCTCGAACGGTGGGAGCGACATGGTCTTCGGGCGATCGGAGGCATCCAGGGAACCCCTGCGGACGTGCCGCGGCAGAGCCGTGGCCCTCGCCTGCTGCGGCGGCTCGCAATGCTGAGCTATGTCGACCCCGCAGGACATGCGATGACGGTTCGCCGCTCCGGCAAGGTGCGATTCGTGCCGGAGCCGCGCACCGACGTGCCCGTTCCGGTCCTCGCATCGGGCGCGACCGCGTACAGGACCGAGCTTGCGCTCGCACATCCGTTCGACGAGAGATTCGACGGCTACACGCCGGGCGGAGATCTCGAGATGGCCTCTCGCGTGGCCGCCGAGGCGCCGCTCATGCAGACACCGGAGGTCCGCTGGACGCATCTCTGGCACCCGCGCGAGCGCGTCTCCTCGACCCGCTGGTACGTACGTGGCAGGTGCGAGACATACTTTCGCCTGCGGCGACTCGACCGCTCCCCTCTTACGCTCGCCGCCTTCGGCCTCTCGCTTGTCGCCGACTGCAGCTTGGCGCTCGCCGACTCGATTCGCCACCGGGACCCGACCCAGGTGTGGGGCTTCGTGCGAGGCGTGACCCAGACGCTTCGTGATCCGCCACCGGCAGCGGAGAGCTAGCAATGGCGCGGTGACGATCGAGCACCGAAGCCTGATCACGTCGTCCGGTTTCCCACGCGCATTTCGACCAGAGCTTCGCGCAGACGACCGGCGGCGAACCGAGGCCAGCGACGCGCTCCTTGCCGCCGCCGCCGCGACCGGAGTCGGTCGCCCCACGACGGGCAGCTGGAACACGCATGGTGGCCGGCCTCTAGTTGGCCGGTTCGGACGTGGGACGAGCCCGTGACCGTGGCCAGATAGGGGTGGAATGGTGGGCAGTCGTTCGCGGCTGCTCGCAGCGCCTAAGCCGTCCTCGGTCGCGTGGTGACGTTCTCCGCCGGGGTGCTGGGAGATGGCTTCTGCCTGCTTGGCCGCCACGGGCTTGGTGATTCAGACGTGTCGTGTTACGTTACTTTGTGCGGGTTGGAACAATCGCCAGCCTGTGATCGGGGTTCGTCCTAGATCCACAGGTGGTGCGCGCCGTCGTGGCTGCGCCCAGAGAGAAGGCGATATGAAGCTCACCCTCGTTGTGCTGGGCTCGGGTCTGGCCCTCGCCATCGGAGGTACGGCAAGCGGCGCATCTGGCGCAGTTGGAGGCAGCGCACTGTCCGTGAGGTCGTTCGAGTTCGTCCTCGATGCTCATCATGTACCAGCGACGATCCCCAGCGACATCGGCGTGATGCACGTAGGCACGTTTACCGCCTCGGCACCGTTCTGCGCTTCGGGAACCGCGATCGACCTGAAGTTCGAGGACTCCGCCGCCGTGCACCGTTCGTACACGTGCGGTGACGGGACCGGGAGCATGACCGTGCGCTCGACGACACCGAGATTCGAGCACACCAGCGGTGGAAGCGGACGCTGGGGGATTCTCGGCGGAACCGGGCAGTACGCCTCGCTCGGAGGGAAGGGCGTCTGGACGAGTATCCCCGGCCGCGGTGAAGCAGCGGACATCGGAGCGTTTCGAAGCACGTCCAGCGGCATCGCTGAGCTCGACGCCGAGGCGCCACAGATCGCCGTCTCCCGGTCGACCGCGACGAGGCTTCGCCGACCGGTCGGCGCCTACCAGGTGCGACTGGGCTTCTCCGCCCGCGACAACATCGAAAAGAGCGTCGCCGTGTACGACGTTACGATCAGAGCCGGGTCAACCGACCTCGCCCTCAAACGCGGGGCCGCGGTCGCGGGAACGGTCTCCCTGACGCTGCAGATTCGACCTCCGAAAGGATCGCGGCGCGTCCAGATCACCATCACCGCAACCGATCCACTCGACAACAAACGGACGCTCGTCCGGTCGCTCACGCTTCCGCCGTAGGGGCTCGGTCGTTCTCGCTAGAAGAGCTGGTTCTCGCCGCCGAAGATCGCCGACACCGACTCGTCGGCGAAGACGTTCATGATCGTCTCGGCCAGGAGTGACGAGACCGTGAGCACCGTCAGGTTGTCGGGCTTCTCGCGCGGATCGATCGGAACCGTGTCCGTGACGACGATCCCATCGATGTCTTCGGTGCCCGCGAGCTGCTCGAGCCCCTCCTTGCTCAGGAGCGCGTGCGTGACGTAGATCCATACCTCGCGGGCGCCGTGCTCCCGGAGCGCCCGCGCTCCGGCGATGAGCGTTCCGCCGGTGATCGTCACGTCGTCGCCGACGATGCAGACCTTGTCCCGCACGCGACCCGTGACCTCGGTGACTGCGGCCTGGTCGTGCGCCGGCCGGGTCTTGTGGAGGATCGCGAAGTCGGCGTCGAGCATCTCGGCGAACCGGACCGCGACCTTGGCGCGTCCGGCATCCGGCGCGACCGACACGACGTCCTGACCGCTGTAGCCGAGGTCGCGGAAGTGGCGGGCGAACAGCTGCTGCGCCGTCATGTGGTCGACCGGGATCGTGAAGAAGCCCTGGATCTGACCGGCGTGCAGGTCCATCGTCAGGAGCCGGTCGACACCCGCGAGCTGGAGCATGTCGGCGACGAGGCGGCCCGAGATCGGCTCACGCGGCTTCGCCTTCCGGTCCTGGCGCGAGTACGGGAACCACGGGATCACAGCTGTGATCCGCTTGGCAGACGCGAGCCTCGCTGCCTGGATCATCAGCAGAAGCTCCATCAGGTGCTGGTCGACGGGCGAGCTCCCCGTCTGCACGAGGAAGACGTCGGCGCCGCGAATCGACTCGCAGTAGCGAACGTAGGTCTCGTCGTTCGCGAACGTCTTCAGCTCGATCTCGCCGAGGTCCACGCCGAGCCGCTCCGCGATGCGCTCTGCGAGCACCGGGTGCGAGCGGCCCGAGAAGACCATCAGCCGCTTCTGCGGGGTGAGGGGGATGGCGTGCCCGGGCTTCAACGCGGGCTCCACCGTCGCGTGCTCGAGCCCGGGCAGCGTCTGCTCAATCGTTCCTGCGTCCACCGCGTCCTTCCTTGACGACCTGGCGGGGCGGGAACCCCACCAGGGCATTGTCCGGGACGTCGTCGGTTACGACCGAGCCCGCGGCTGTCCACGCATCGTCTCCCAGTTCGACCGGCGCAACCAGCACAGTGTCCACACCGACCCTGACGTCGCGCCCGATCCGCGTCCGCGACTTGCCACGTTCCGGGTGGTGCGCGAGGTTCGCGGTGATCGCACCTGCGCCGACGTTCGTGCCCGCGCCGATGTCCGCGTCGCCCATGTACGACAGATGCGGCACCTTGGCGCCCTCGCCGACCAGGGTGTTCTTCAGCTCCACGAACGTGCCTGCCTTCGCCGCGACCTCGAGCACGGTGCCGGGGCGAAGGTAACAGAACGGACCAACGAGCGCGTGCGGGCCAATCGTGGCGTCGATCGCGACGACATGCGGGCCGAGCTCGGCGCCCGTCGCGACGCTCGTCGCGCCCCGGAGGACGGTGAACGGATGGACGATCGAGTCGGGCTCGAGGGTGACGGTCGGCTCGATCCACGTCGACCCGGGGTCGACGATCGTCACGCCGGCGAGCATGTGATCGCGGTTGATCCGCTCGCGGAGAGCGGCTCCGGCCGCGGCGAGCTCCACGCGCGTGTTGACCCCCTCGGTCTCCGCAGGGTCGGAGGCGACGAACACGCCCACGCGATCGCCGGCGGCCACGATCCCGCGCACGGCGTCCGTGAGGTAGAGCTCGCCCTGCGCGTTCGCCGGCTCGAGCTCGTCGAGCGCCGGCCAGAGCGCGTCGGCGCGGAACACGTAGATGGACGAGTTCGCTTCCTGGATCGCGAGCTCCTCCGGGCTCGCGTCCGCGGCCTCGACGATGGCGACGAGCCCCCCCGTCTCGTCGCGGACGATGCGGCCGTAGCTGCGGATGTCGTCCGGCACGAACGAGAGGACGGTGGCCGCGGCGCCCGAGACTCGGTGCGCGTCGACGAGCGAGGAGAGGAGCTCGGCCGTCAGGAGCGGCGTGTCGCCGGAAAGGACGAGCACCTCCTCGGCGTCGCCGACCGTCCCGCGCGCCGTGCGCACGGCATCGCCCGTCCCGAGTGGCCGCTCCTGCACCGCGACCTGCAGCCCGTCGAAGGCGTCGGCGCTGTCCGGCGAGGCGACGACGACGAGGGGCGCGGGACCGAGCGGCTCGACGGCTGCGACAACCCAGTCGACCATCCGCCTCCCGAGGATCGGGTGGAGGTGCTTCGCGACCGAGGAGCGCATACGCGTCCCCAGCCCTCCGGCCATCACGACTGCAGCGAGTCTCGTCGGCATCACGAATCGTCAATGGCTGGGGCGCCAGGATTCGAACCTGGGATCACGGGACCAAAACCCGTTGCCTTACCACTTGGCCACGCCCCAGCGCAAGGGAACGGCAGTCTACCCGGGCTACCTGCGGTCGAGCAGAAGGGCTGCGAGGGCGAGTGCCGCACACGCGACCACCGCCACCGCGGCAAGCACGACGACGGCGCCCGCGACCACCGGCACGAGCACGACGATCAGCTGTGAGACGGCCGCCGTCCACGTGACGACGCGAACGTCGGCGCTGTCATGCTGGCGCCCCCAGGCTGCGTACGCGCCGAGCGAGCCGAGCGCGAGGACGACCACGAGCCACCAGGGGATCACATCTGCGAGGACGAGGACGCCCTCGAGGGCGGCGATCGCGACGGCGACCTTGACGCGGTTCTGCCGGATGCGTCGGGCGAGGCGAGTCTCCCCGTGCTCGATCAGGAGGTCACTCGACATGGGACGAAGGTATCAGCCGGGTGTCGCGATCCAGGTGCGCGCACGGCCGGCGAGCGCGGCCGCCGCGGCCACGGCCTCGGGCTCGCTCGCGAACAGCGCGTAGACCACCGGCCCGGCGCCCGTCACGTCCGCGCGGAACGCCCCCGCTGCACGGAGCTCGTCCGCCAGCGGAGAGGAGGCGAGGTCGTTCAACGGAAGGCGAGCGAGGTCCTCGGGCTCGCGGACGTCCGCGAGCGCGCCGAGCAGCTCGGCGCGACGATCCGGATACCCGTCGTCGCCGGTGCGCTCGTCGAACGCGGCGTAGACGCGGCGTGTGGAGGTCTTCGCCATCCCGTCCGGGAGCGCGAGCAGCGCGACGTAGTGGCGAGGAAGGTCGAGCGGCGCGACGGTCGTGCCGTCGCCGCTCGCAAGCTGCGGACCGTCCCCGAGGAAGAACGGGACGTCTGCGCCGAGCGACGCCGCGAGGTCGTGGAGCGCCTCGGGGGCCAGCGGAGCCGGGAGCAGGTCGTTCGCCAACCGCAGGGCGGCGGCGGCGTCGCTCGACCCACCGCCGAGGCCCGCAGCGACCGGGACGCGCTTCTCGATACGCCCCTCGAAGCGCTGCCGGCCGCCCGCGGCGTCCGCCACGGCCTCGAGCGCCGCCGCGACGAGCGTGTCGTCGTCGAAGCCGGTGACGACGGTGGCGTGTGCGAGCCGGACCGCGACCGTGTCGCTCAACGAGAGGCGCTCCATCACGGAGACGACCTCGTGCTTGCCGTCGCGGCGTCGCGGGCCGACGACGAGGGCGAGATTGAGCTTCGCCGGAGCCTCGCGCGTGTGCCACTCGCTCATCGCGGCAGCGCCTCCGCCAGCCGCACGAACTCCTCCGGCTCGAGCGCCTCCGCGCGGATGGCGGGCGGGCGGTCGATGGCGGCGAGCGCCTCGACCGCGACCTCCCGCGGGGCGACGCCCGCGAGCGCGAGCGCGTTCGCGAGGGTCTTCCGCCGGTGAGCGAACGCACCGGTGACGATCCGCAGCACGCGATCTGCGTCCTCGGGGGGCGCGATCCGCTCGAACGCGACGAGGGCGGAGTCGACGTTCGGAGGCGGTCGGAAGACGGTGCGTGACACCGGGTGGAGCCCCGTGCGGCGCGCGTGCAGCCGCACGAGCACGGAAACGGCCCCGTACGCCTTCGTCCCCGGCCCGGCGAAGAACCGGTCGGCGACCTCCCGCTGCACCATCACGCACCAGGACGCGAGCTGCGGGACACCGGTCAGCGTCTCGGCGACGAGCGGGGTCGCAATGTTGTACGGCAGGTTGGCGACCAGCTTCCGCGGCAGCGGGTCGAGCGCAGCGACGTCGAGGGCGAGCGCGTCGCCGATGGTGAGCGTCACGTTGTCCCGCTTGCCGAGGGCGGCGCGGAGGGGCTCCTCCAACGTCCGGTCGATCTCGACGGCGTGGACGTGCCCGACGCGGTCGGCGAGGAAGGTGGTCAGCACGCCGAGGCCGGGCCCGATCTCGAGGACGACGTCGCCTCCCTCGAGCCCGGCAAGCCGCTCGATGACGCCGAGCACGTTCCGATCGACGAGGAAGTGCTGCCCGAACGCCTTCCTGGGCATGACCGGGATCACGGGTGAAGCCCGAACGCCCTGACGGCGTTCTCGTCGATGCGCGCCTCGAGCGCGTCGACGCCGACGCCGCGGACGTCGGCGAGCGTCGCGAGCGTGTGCCGCACGTACATCGGCTCGTTCGGCCGGCCACGGACGGGCTGCGGAGCGAGGTACGGGCTGTCCGTCTCCGCGAGCAGCCTGTCCTCCGGGACGAGCGCGGCCGACTCGCGGAGGGCGGCTGCCCTGGAGTACGTGACGTTTCCGGCGAACGACACGTAGTAGCCGCGCTCGAGCGCCGGCTCGAGCAGGTCCGGCTCCGAGAAGCAGTGCAGGACGACCGTTCCCCGGAACGGCGCGAGGGCGTCAGCCGTCTCCCGGCTGGCCGCACGGCTGTGGATCACGACCGGCAGGTCGAGCTCCTCGGCGAGCGCCAGCTGCGCGTCGAAGAGCACCCGCTGCTCGTCGGAGCGTCTCGGCCCCGTGGTGGCCGTCGAGGCCGGTCTCCCCCACCGCGACCGCGCGCGGATGCGCGAGGAGCTCGCGGAGCTCGTCGACACGCGCCGCCTCGCTCGTGGCCGCCCGATGGGGGTCGATCCCGAGCGCGGCGACGACGTCGGAGTCGTCGTCGGCGATTGCCAGTGCTCGTCGGCACGAGTCGATGCCGGTGCCGATGGTCACCACGCGGGTCACGCCGGCCGAGCGGGCGCGCTCGAGCAGCTCGGCGGGCGGTACGTCGCAGGCGTCGAGGTGCGCGTGTGTGTCGGTCATGCCGCTGCCGATCGTTCCATGCGCTCCAGCTCGGCGGCGACCACCGTCGCCGCGTCGAGCTTCGCGAAGAGCGGCGAGGGCTCCCGGAGCGGTTGCCCGGCCTGCAAGCCGCTCGGCGCCCAGCGACCGATCCACGACGCGTAGTCGCCCGTCAGCACGACGTGGGCGGAGCCGCCCGGCTCGACCACCTCCCGGAACTCGAGTGGGCCGGCGATCCAGCCGTCGTGCCCCATGAGCTCGTGGAGCGTCTGTGAGCTGTGCGGCAGAAACGGCGTGAAGAGAAGCTTGAGGCTGTCGATGCAACGCAGCGTGACGTAGAGGATCGTCCCGGCGCGGCCACGATTGGATTCGAGAGCCGCCCAGGGCGCCTCCGAGCTGACGTACCGGTTGACGCGCGTGGCGAGGGCCATGACCTCCGCGAGAGCCGCCTTGAAGCGTGCGCGCTCGATCTCGGCGCCCACGGTCGCGAAGCCCGCCTCGACGGCCGAGATCACCGCGGAGTCCTCATCCGTGAACGCTCCCGGCTCGGGAACCCTTGCGAAGTTCTTGTACGCGCTCTGGAGCGTTCGATTGACGAGGTTGCCCCAGGTCGCGACGAGCTCGTCGTTGTTGCGGCGGACGAACTCGGCCCAGGTGAAGTCGGTGTCGTGCGTCTCCGGGCCCGCAGCCGTGAGGTAGTACCGGAGGCTGTCGGCTCCGTAGCGTTCCAGGAAGTCGCCGACGTGGATGACGACGTCTCGGCTCGTCGAGAACTGCCTCCCCTCCATCGTGAGGAACTCGCTCGAGACGATGTTGTACGGACGCTCGAGCATGCCCTTGCCCGCTCCGAACTCGCCCCCCTCCCCGTACCCGAAGAGCTGGCTGGGCCAGATCACCGAGTGGAAGACGATGTTGTCCTTGCCCATGAAATAGAAGTGCCGCGCCTCCGGGTTCTGCCACCAGCGGCGCCAGGCGTCCGCATCACCCGTGATCGACGCCCATTCGACGGAGGCGGAGAGGTAGCCGACGACCGCGTCGATCCAGACGTAGATCCGCTTGTCGTCACGCTCCTCGTAGCCTTCGACCGGGACGCGGACGCCCCAGTCGAGATCCCGCGTCACCGGCCGTGGGCGCAGGTCGTCCAGGAGCTGGAGCGAGAACCGGCGCACGTTCGGCCGCCAGTGGCGCTGCTCCTCGATCCACGACCTGAGCTGTTCCCGGAATGCGGGGAGGTCGAGAAACAGATGAGCCGTCTCCCGGAATTCCGGCGGCTCCCCGTCGACCTTCGAGCGTGGGTCGATGAGATCCTGTGGATCGAGCTGGTTCCCGCAGTTGTCGCACTGGTCACCGCGCGCATCAGGAAACCCGCAGATAGGGCATGTCCCCTCGATGTACCGGTCGGGAAGCGTCCGACCCGTGGCCGCCGAGAACGCGCCTTGCGTCGTCTGCTCGATGAGAAAGCCGCGTTCGTGGAGCGTGCGGAAGACATCCCGGACGACGCGGTGGTGATTCTCCGTCGTCGTCCGCGTGAAGAGGTCGTACGACAGGCCGAGACGGCGGAGATCGTCGCGGATCACCGCGTTGTTCCGGTCCACGAGCTCCTGCGGGCTGACCGCCTCCCGGTCGGCGGCAACCATGATCGGCGTCCCGTGCTCGTCCGTGCCACTCACCATGAGCACGTCGCTCCCCTTCAGGCGATGGTAGCGCGCGAAGACGTCCGACGGCACGCCGAACCCCGCCACATGGCCGATGTGCCGAGGGCCGTTCGCGTACGGCCACGCGACGGCAACGAGGATCTTCTCCCCGCTCACGGCGTCGCGAGCCTGGCGACGTCCCGCCCCGCGTCGGAACGCACGCCCGTCACGCAGCGAGCGTCGGCTCGTCGACCCGCGGGAAGAGCGGCGACGCGGGCTCGATGCCCTGCACTGCCCGGGCGCGACCGTACGAGACCTCGCCCCAGTCGAGCGTCCGGGGCTGTCCGAGCGCGTCGAGGATCCGCTCCGCCGTCCCGGGCAGGTACGAGGCGAGCGCGATCGCAACGGCCCGCAGGCCGTCGACGAGGTCGTAGAGCACGGTGTCGAGCTCGGCCGCGCGCGCGTCGTCCTTCGCGAGCTGCCATGGAGCCGTTACCTCGACGTGGCGGTTGAGAGCCCGCACGACCTCCCAGACACGCTCGAGCGCGCCGGTCAGGTCGAACGCGTCCAGCCGGGCGGCGACGTCGTCTGCGAGCGGCTCGAGGAAGCCGGCGACCGGTGAGTCGTCGGACGGAGCCTCGGAGAGCGCACCGTCGCGGTAGCGCGCAACCATTGCCGTGACGCGCGAGAGGAGGTTGCCGAGGTCGTTGCCCAGCTCGCGCTCGTACCGCTCGCGGAGGCTCTCGATCGATGCGGCCCCGTCCTGCCCGAACGACACCGACCGGGCGCACCAGAACCGCACGGCGTCCGCGCCGTAGACGTCGATCAGGTCGAGCGGGTCGAGGACGTTGCCGCGCGACTTCGAGATCTTCCGGTCGTCGAGGAGCAGGTATCCGTGCACGAACAGCTGACGCGGCACCTCGTACCCGGCGGCGAGCAGCATCGCGGGCCAGTAGACGCAGTGGAAGCGCAGGATGTCCTTCGCCAGCACGTGGCGGACGACGGGCCAGAAGCGCGGAACGAGATCCTCGCCGGGCCGCGCATACGACAGCGCGCTGAGGTAGTTGATGAGCGCGTCCACCCACACGTACACGACGTGATCGGGGTCCCACGGGATCGGGATGCCCCACGGCTGACCGGCACGACTGATCGAGAAGTCCTGCAGCCCGCCGGCGATGAAAGCCCGCGCTTCGTTGGCGCGAAACCCCGGCAGCACGAGCTCCGGTCGCTCCTCGTACAGGGCGAGGAGCTGCTCCTGGTACGCCGACAGGCGGAAGAACCAGTTCTTCTCCTCGATCCACTCGGGCTCGATGTCGTGCTCGGGGCACTTCCCGTCGACCAGCTCGTCCTCGTTCTTGAACGCCTCGCAGCCGACGCAGTAGAGGCCCGCGTAGACGTCCTGGTAGATGTCGTCGCGGCCGTTCCCCCGGATCCGCTGCAGGAACTCCTGGACGAACCGCTTGTGCCCGTCGTCGCTCGTGCGGATGAAGAAGTCGTTGGCCACGTCGAGGCGGGCGGGGAGCGCCCGCCACGCCTCGACGATCCGGTCCGCGTACTCCTGCGGCTCGAGACCCTGATCGGCTGCGACACGGGCCACCTTCGACGCATGCTCGTCGACCCCGGTGAGGAGGAACGTCTCACGACCGCGCTGCCGCTGATGGCGCGTGAAGATGTCCGCGGCCACGGTCGTGTAGGCGTGCCCGATGTGCGGCGTCGAGTTCACGTAGTAGATCGGCGTCGTCAGGTAGTACGGCTCCATACCCGTCGATTCTACGGGCGCTCCTGCGGATCCCGGCCGCCGCGACGAGGCACCCGAGGAGGAACGCCGCGAGCAGCGGCCCGAAGGGAGTCCCGCCCTCGCGGATCGCGCGCACCGCGCCGCGGGTCGGGATCGGCACCGCGCGGATCGCACGCTGTGAAGCGACGGCAGCCGGGCCTGCGCTCTCCTCCGCAGCGGAGGCACCGGAGCGCAAGCGCGCGGGTGACGCCGTCCCGCGTCCGGAACCCGTCGGCGCAGGAGAGGCGGTGGCGGCGGGCAACGCACGGCCGGAGGCAGAGCGGACGTCGCGCGGGTCGGCCGTTCCCACGCTCGCCGTACGCCCCGGGAGCGGGTCGCTCCGGGCTGGCGTCGTGCTCTCACTGCCGGAGACGGCGGCGCGGACGCTCTCGACGTGGGGCGGCTGACCTGCACCCGGCGTGTCCGCCACGTGCCGTGCGGACGGAGCGCCGACGGAGATCGTGAGCCCGGGCGGCGCCTGCGGAGACGCTTTCGCGGGGACTCGCGGACGACCCGCGCACCGGATCGGGCGACGCCGCTGCAGCGGCCCCGGCGCTCGGGACGCTCGCCGGCGCGGGCATCGCGGTATCACCGGTGGGCTGCCCCGGGGCGGCGGGAGTGGACGCCGGCGGGGAGATCGGCGTCGGAGCCGCCGACGGCCCAGGCGCGTCCGGCGGCGGGTGCGCCGATGGAGCAGACGGATTCGGCGGAGCGGCCGCCGCCGGGACGGGAGTCGGCGCCGGCACGGGGATCGGCGCCGGACTCGGGGCAGGCACCGGTGCCGCCCGGGGCGGCAGCAGCCCGAGTGGGTCGACGTACGCGTCGGAGTCGTCCGCGCGCCGGATCCCGAGGTGGACGCTCGGAGCTCCGTGCTCGGGCGTCCCGCTCCACCCCATCGTCCCGATCGGCGCGCCTTCCGCGACGGACGCCCCCTTCTCGACGCCGATCGCGCCGAGGTGGACGAGCGTGACGGCGTAGCCGTCCGCCGTCTGGATCGTCACACCGCGGCCGTACGTCGGGAGCGACCCGGCGAACGTGACGGTTCCCGCCGCAGGTGCACGGATCGCAGCCCCCTCGGGCCCGGCGACGTCGACGCCGCGGTGCTGACCGCCGGCGTACGGGTCGGAGCCCAGGCCGAACGGCCGGAGCACGACGCCATCGGCGGGCCAGGTCCAGGCCCCGGCGGGTGCGCTGAGCGCCAGCGCAGCGAGCGCCGCCACGCCGACAACGAGGAATCGGTGCACGTGGCACCTCCTTCGTTCACTGCGCGGGCAACGCGGGGTGGTGGAACGGTAGCGCGGCCGCCGGACGACGTCAATCGGGTCGCTCGGGCCTGCCGAGCGAACGACGGTAGAGCGCGTTGCGGGGCGCGTGCGCGAGACGCGCGACCACGTCGACCGCGGCGCGGCGCGTGGCCCCGGCGGCGACGAGGTCCTCGACGGCCGTCACTGCCTCCTCGAGCTCCGGCGATGCCGGCATCCCCGGGGCGACGACGATGGTCACTTCGCCCTTGACCGTCGACGAGGCGAAGCGCGCCGCAAGCTCGGCGGCCGTGCCCCGTACGACCTCCTCGTGGAGCTTCGTGAGCTCGCGGCACACGGCCACCCGCCGCTCCGGATCCGACCGGGCGAGACGTGCGAGCGACCCCGGCAGACGCCTCGGCGACTCGAAGGCGACGGTGGCCAGCTCCCACGTGCGCGCCTCGTCCCAGAGCGCATCGAGCTCCGCTTCACGCCGGGGCAGGTAGCCGAGGAACCGGTACTGCGCGGCTGCGAGCCCGCTCGCCACCAGAGCCGTCTCGACTGCACTCGGCCCCGGGAGCACCGTCACGGCTATGCCTTCGGCGATCGCGGCCTCGACGATCCGGGCGCCCGGATCGTTGACGCCCGGGAGGCCGGCGTCCGAGACGAGCGCGTGCGTCTCTCCCGCGGCGATCAGCGGGAGCAGCTCGACGACCCGCCGTGCCTCGTTGTGGCGATGGACGCTGACGAGGCGTCGCGCGCGAATCTCGTAGCGATCGAGGAGGATCTGCGTGCGGCGGGTGTCCTCGCACAGCACGGCGTCCGCGTCGCGGAGCGCCGCCAGCACGCGAAGCGTGACATCCCCGAGATTGCCGATCGGTGTCGCACAGACGACGAGCGGCACTAGTGCCCCTTCAGGTGATGCGGCCTCGTTCCTCGCGCGCGAGGAGCAAGCCAGGCTAGGACGCAGGGAGCCCCGATATCCGGAAATATGGGGGCGACCGA
Organism: uncultured Actinomycetes bacterium; assembly: GCA_963814565.1. Classification (GTDB taxonomy): domain Bacteria; phylum Actinomycetota; class Thermoleophilia; order Gaiellales; family Gaiellaceae; genus Gaiella. The sequence continues at coordinate 97,378 of CAWFDO010000015.1, read as the reverse complement.
GGACAACGCATGGCGCCGCTCATCGCGCGCGAGGGACCTGGAGGGCATTGCCTGAAGGGGCACTAGTGCCTGCCCGGAACGCGCACTTCTCAGCGCTCCCCGTCGAGCGCCTCGAAGCCGACGAGCCCGGCGCCCACCAGGCCGGCATCGTCGCCGAACGCCGCCTGGACGATACGGAGCTCGGCGTCGGCGGGCTCGAGCGCTTCGCGGCGCGCGGCGGCGAGGGCGGGCTCGCGCAGAAGCTCCCAGGCCGCGATGCCGAATCCGCCGCCGACCACGACGACCTCGGGAGCGAAGATGTTGACGAACGAGCCGATCGCGACCCCGAGGTAATGGCCGATCCGCTCGAGCGCGTCGCGCGCCGCGTCGTCCCCCGCGAGCGCCTCCCGGACGAGCCGGTGCGCATCGGCGTCCGCGCCCCAGAGCGACCGGGCCGCTCGCTCGGCGGCCTCGCCCGACGCGACCGCCTCGAGGTGACCGCGCCCGTCGCAGTTGCCCTGGCACGGAGGCCCGTCCGCATCCACGACGACGTGGCCGAGCTCCGCCCAGCCCCGATACAGGCGTCCGTCCAGAATGATGCCGCCGCCCACGCCCGTGCCGAGCGCGAGCGCGACCAGGTCGGTGACGCCGCGGCCGGCGCCCAGGCGCCACTCCGCGAGCGCGATCGCGTTGCCGTCGTTCTCGAGCCCGACCGGGATACCGAAGCGCTCCCGGAGACGCCGGGCGAGATCGAGCGACTCGAGCGGCAGGTTGACGGCTCGATGGCCGATCCCGGTCTTCCGGTCGATGTTCATCGGCACGCCGACACCGATCGCGCCGGCGCCGTCCGCGAGCAGCTGCTCGAGCAGCGCGTCGAGCTCGACGAGGAAGGCCTCCTGGCTCGACGTCGGCGTCTGGACCTCGATCGTGCGGCCCACGGTCCCGTCGCGCGCGAGCGTGCCGGCGAGGATCTTCGTCCCGCCGACATCGACTCCGATGACCCTGTCCGCCGCCACGGCGCGGCTACCATACCCGGCCTCATGCCCGCTCAGGACAAGCCGTACCGGGTCTACCGGGGCGGCCGGGTCAAGGGGCGGGTGCCACTCGCTCGCGACGCGTCGCCGTCACGCACGCGACCCGCGGGGACGCCGCCTGCCCCGCCCGGCACTGCACCGCGGCGCCCGCGGCGGAAGAAGCGCTGGATCGCCCTCGGCCTCGTGCTCCTGCTCGTGCTCGTGGTCGTGTGGGCCGTCGCGGGCTACCTCTCCGTGTCCAAGGGCGTCTCGCAGGCGAACGACCGAGTGCCCACCGGCGTCCGCCGCCAGCTGACGGCGGCCGACGGGCTCCTCGTCTCGAACCCGTCCACCATCCTCGTGCTCGGCACCGACGGGAGCTCGACGTCCGGGCGCGAGGGGGCGAACCGCTCGGACTCGATCATGCTCATCCGCACCGACCCCGGGAAGCGCCGCCTCGCCTTCCTGTCGATCCCGCGCGACCTCCAGGTGGAGATCCCGGAAGTCGGCGTCGCGAAGATCAACGCTGCCAACCAGATCGGTGGCCCCGCACTCGCCCTCCGCACCGTCGAGCGGCTGACGGGGCTCGACGTCAACCACGTCGCGTTCGTCGACTTCGACCGGTTCCGTGAGCTGATCGATGCAGTCGGTGGGATCGACGTCGTCGTGCCCCGGCCGATCCGCTCGAACCGCTTCGACTGCCCCTACCCGACCGCCAAGCGGTGCGCGCAGTGGCCCGGTTGGCGCTTCGAGCGCGGCAAGCAGCACATGGACGGGAGCCGGGCGCTCGTGTACTCCCGCATCCGACGCAACCTGCTCGACCCGAGCGAGACCGACTTCGCGCGCGCACGACGCCAGCAGCAGGTCGTCCAGGCCACCCTCGACAAGGTCACGAGCGTCGGCACCGCGATCCGCATGCCGTTCGTCGGCGAGGACCTCGTCGCGCCGCTCGCCACCGACCTCAGCGCCTGGGAGCTGACGCAGCTCGGCTGGGTCTACTTCCGCGCGGACGGCGGCAATGCGCTGCACTGCCGGCTCGGCGGCGACCCCGCGACGGTCGGCGGCGAGTCCGTCATCCTCGGGACCGAGGACAATGTCGGCACCGTCGCGATGTTCACGGGGCGCTCCGCCCCGCAACCCCCGCCGCGCGGCCTGCCGTACGCGCCGGGATGCCTGATCGGCGAGCGTCAGGCGTGAGCTACGACTCCGACGCCTTGGGCTTCGTGTCCGGCTTCGCCGCGGGCGTCTCGGACTTGCCGCTGCCGTCCGATGACGACGTCCCCGAGTCGCTGTCCTTCGCCCCCTTGCGGGAGCCCCGGCCGTAGTCGGTCGAGTAGAACCCGGAGCCCTTGAAGTGCACCGCGACCGGGAACAGGAGCTTCTCCACGGGGCTCGCGCCGCAGGTCTCGCAGACCGTGACGGGCGCGTCGCTCATCCGCTGAAAGACCTCGAACGTATGGCCGTTCGGGCAGCGGTACTCGTAGATCGGCATGGCGGGCCAATCTACCAGCGAGGATGACGGAATCCACGATGACACAAGGGATCGAGGCGAGTCTCGAGACGGGGCCCGACGGCGCGACGACGCGTCCGTCCGTGTCGTCGTGGGTCGCGCGGAACTGGATGTGGCTCGGCGTCGGGGGGGTCTTGCTGGTTGCGGGCGGCTTCCTCCTGCACCAGCTCATGGCGTGGCCCCCGCACGAGGACGAGACGCTCGCGCTGTTTGTCGGCAGGGACTCGCTGCCCGGGGTCGTCGAGCACGTGACGCGCGAGCGAGGCGGCGCGCCGCTCCACTTCCTCCTCGCGTGGACCGTCGCGCATCTCGGGTTCGGGCTCGGCGGCCTGCGGATCCTGTCGGCGGCGTTCGCGCTCGGGAGCCTTCCTCTCGTCGCTGCCCTCGGCCGCCGTCTCGGAGGCCCGCTGGTCGGGCTCGTCGGCGCGGCGATCGTCGCGCCGAGCTGGCTCTTCCTCTTCCACGGCGTCTACGGACGGATGTACAGCCTCTTCCTCTTCCTGTCGCTCGCCTGCACGCTCGCCCTCCTCCGCGCGCTCGAGAGCGGAGGCCGCGGCCGCTGGGCCGTGTGGGTCGCCGCGTCGCTGGCGATGGTGGCCGCGCACCCGTACGGCATCCTCCTGCTCGCGGGCCAGGCGGCCTACGTCCTGCTCGCCGCCCGCGACCGGATCCGGGAGGCACTGGTCGCCGGCGCGGCCGTCCTCGTGCTCGGCATCCCGTTCTGGCTCACCGACCTCGTCCTCGCGGGACGGTTCGGCGTCGGCGTCGGGGGAGGCGGCGAGAAGCTGGGAGGCCCGGAGGCCGTCGCGTCGTACCTGTGGCGCTCCGTCGGCGATGCGACGGCCGGCTGGTGGCCGGTGACGCTCGCCGTCGTCGTTGCGGCGGCAGTGGGCGTCGGGCTCCTGCGCCGCAAGGCGCGCATCCTCGTCCTGTGCCTCGTCGGCACGACGGTTGCCGCGTTCCTCGTCGCGAAGCTCGGGGGGTCCGCGGCCCCCGAGTCGCGGCACCTGATCTTCCTCGCGCCGCTCCTCGCCATCGCGGTCGCGGCCACGATCGCCCGTGTGGCGCGCCGCTCCGCGCCGGTCGCGGTGGGCCTCGTGGCGGCGCTCGTCGTCGCACAGGTCGCATGGGCGTGGGAGCGGACTCCGCCCCTCTTCGAGTGGGAGCCCGACGCCCGGCAGGCCGCCCGGGCGGAGGCAGAGCAGTGGCTCGCCCGGACCAGCCGTTCCGACGACGTGCTCTTCGGCTACGAGCCGCTCTACCTCGGCGCGTGGGAGAGGGGCCGAGCGAGCTTTCCGGCGACGATCGTCCCGCGCGCCGACGATCGCCTGGCGCTCCGGGTGATCGAGCGGGGCGTGCCACTCGGACGCGGCATCTGGGTGCTCGACGCGAGCGAGCGGAACAACGTGAGGCGAAGCCTCGAGATCGAGCAGCGACTGCCCGACCCGGCCGAGCCGTTCGAGGCGCGGGCGTTCGGACCGTTCCTCGTCCTCCGGACCCGCCAACCGGTCGTGACGCCCGAGACCTACCTCTATCTCGCCGCGCGCGCCCTGCTCGTCGGCCGGTCGCTCGGGATCGGCGACGCCGACATCAACCTCCGAACGGTCGTGCTCGCCGCGCGCGAGCTGCGAGGCTACGGCCCTTCGCTCCGCTCCCGCTCGAGCAACTCGCGGTAGCACGGAGCGCTCTCGAATGCCGCGAGCCCGGCCTGGACGGGCCGCTTGCGGCGGCGCCGCGCGCGGCGGATCCCGGCGGCGACGGCGGAGGCACCGATGACGCCGCCGAGGACGAACGAGCGGACGCGATCGCGGCGGCGCTCGCCGTGCTCCTCGTCGTTCGCGGCCATGACACGATCGTAGGACATGAGGATCGTCTCGCTCGGGGATCTCGTGCTCGACGTCGTCGTGCGGATGGACGCCCCGGTCGCGACGGCCGCCGACACCCCGTCGCGCACCGCGCTCACAGTCGGTGGACAGGGCGCGAACGTCGCCGCCTGGTGCGCGTCGCTCGGCGCCGAGGCGCGCTGGCTCGGAAAGCGGGGAAACGATCCCGCGGGACGGCTCGTGAGCGACAGGCTTGCGAAGCTCGGAGTCGACCTGGCAGGCCCGGTCGAGCCGGACGGCACGGGCGTCGTGGTCTCGCTCGTCGACCTCGCGGGTGAGCGCTCGATGTTCCCGGACCGGGGCGTGGCGGTCACCCTGCGCCAGGACGAGCTCCAGCCGGAGTGGGTCGACTGCGACCACCTGCACGTCTCCGGGTATGCGCTCCTCGCACATCCGGTCGCCGACGCTGCGATCCGGGCCGTCGAGCTCGCGCGGCGCGCAGGCGCGAGGGTCAGCGTCGACCTCTCGTCGTGGAGCACGATCCGCGACGCCGGCGCGGAGCGGTTCCGTGCGCTGGTCGAGTCGCTGGCGCCGGACGTCGTGTTCGCGAACGAGGACGAGGATCGCGTCTTCGGCGGGAGGCTCCCCGGGGTCGTGTGGATCCTGAAGCGCGGCGCGCACGGCTGCTCGTTCGACGGCGAGGAGCGCGCCGCATTGCCCGTGAGCGACGTCGTCGACACGACGGGCGCCGGCGACGCCCTCGCGGCGGGCTGGATCGTCGGCGGGCCCGACCTGGCGCTCGAGGCGGCTGCCCGGTGTGTCCAGCGGGTCGGTTCGATGCCGTAGGCCGAGTCGGGCGACCCCCGCCGCTCGGAGGCCGGGCCGGCCGGGGGAGACCCGGCGAGGGGGGCGCGTGAACACCTGCCGCTCGACGGTGGCCGTCTCCGTACTCCCGCCCGGCCTCGAGCGCGCGGACTACCCTCCGGCCCGTGGAGCACCTGATCCGGGTCGCCGAGGAGGTCCAGGCCGCGCTCTCGGCGGAGCGGCCCGTCGTCGCGCTCGAGACGACGCTCGTCGCGCACGGCTTCCCTGCGCCGACCGGCGTCGAGGTCGGTCTCGCCAGCGAGGCTGCCGTTCGCGCTGCCGGTGCGGTCCCGGCCGCGATCGGTGTGCTGGACGGCAAGGTCGTCATCGGTCTTACCGAGTCGGAGCTGAGCCGGTTCGAGCCCGATGCGCGGAAACTCGGGCCGCGTGACCTCGCAGCATGCGCGGTGCAGGGGGCGCTCGGTGCGACGACCGTGGGCGGGACGCTCACCGCCGCGCACGCCGTCGGGATCCGCTTCATGGGGACAGGAGGTCTCGGCGGCGTCCACCGCGGCTTTCCGACTCCCCCCGATGTCTCGGCCGACCTCGGCGCCTGCGCCCGCATCCCGGCCCTGATCGTCTCATCGGGCGTGAAGTCGCTGCTCGACGTCGGCGCGACGATCGAGTTGCTCGAGACGCTCGGCATCCCCGTCGTGGGATATCGGGTCGACACGCTCCCGCTCTTCTATGCGGCCGAGGGCGGGCCACCGGTCTCCGCCCGCGTCGACAGCGCGGACGAGGCGGCCCGCGTCGCGGACGCCCATTGGCGGCTCGGCGGCAACGCGATCCTCGTCGGCCGCGCGCCGGACGAGAGCCTCGATGTGGCCGATTTGATCGAGGCGATCGTCGCCGACGCGCACGACCGAGGTATCGTCGGCCAGGCCGTGACGCCGTTCGTCCTCGCCGCACTCCACGAGCGCTCGGACGGCGAAACCCTCCGCGTCAACCGCGACCTGATCGTCGCCAACGCCGGGCTCGCCGCCGAGATCGCGGTCGCCCACGCCGCGCTGTGAGCCTCTACGACGCTGTCCGCGAGCTCCCGCTGGTCGTCGACGGCTACGCCCTCGACGCGCACGAGTACGTCGTCGGGCCGGAGTTCACACGGAAGACGACGGTCGTGCGCCTCTCCGGCGGCGACGAGGAGGGGCTTGGCGAGGACGTCACGTACGGGGCCGCCGAGCAGGAGGCGCAGCAGGCGCGCGGGCCGGTCCTGACACTGGCCGGCGAGTGGACGCTCGAGAGCTTCTCGCGGCACCTCGAGACGCTGCCGCTGTTCGACAGCGAACCGGAGATGCCCGCGTTCCTCGACTACCGCCGCTGGGCGTTCGAGAGCGCCGCGCTCGACCTCGCGCTCAGGCAGGCGGGACGCTCGCTCGGCGAGGCCGTCGGGCGCGAGCCGCGGCCGGTCACGTTCGTCGCCTCGGGCGGGCTCGGCGACCCGCCGACGACGGCGCGCCTTCGAGCCTTCCTCGAGCGCTACCCCGGTCTCCGCTTCAAGCTCGACGCGCGGCCCGACTGGACGGACGAGATCTTCGCCGAGCTGAAGGAGCTCGGCTGCGTCGACTCGGTCGACCTGAAGGGCCAGTACCGCGGCACCGTCGTCGACAACCCGCCCGAACCGGCCCTCTACCGCCGCGTGATCGAGGTGTTCCCTGACGCGTGGCTCGAGGACCCCGCGCTCACACCGGAGACGATTGCGCTGCTCGAGCCCCACGCCGACCGCGTCACGTGGGACGCGATCATCCACTCCGTCGCGGACATCGAGGCTCTCCGCTGGCCGCCGCGCACCGTGAACGTCAAGCCGTCGCGCTTCGGCAGCGTCGAGCGGCTCTTCGCGACCTACGAGTACTGCGAGGCGGAGGGGATCGGCGCGTACGGCGGCGGCCAGTGGGAGCTCTCCGTCGGCCGCGGCCACATCCAGCTCCTGGCGTCGCTCTTCCACCCGGAGACGCCGAACGACGTCGCGCCCGGCGGCTACAACGCCGCCGAGCCACCGGACGGCCTCCCGTCGAGCCCGCTCGCCGTCCGGCCGCGCGCGACCGGCTTCCAGGCGCTCCCATAGAGAAGGCAGCGATCTCGCCGGAGCTCGTGCGCCGGCTGGTCGCGGCGCAGTTCCCCGAGTGGGCAGACTTGCCCGTCGCTCCGGTGGAGCTCGACGGGTGGGACAACACGACATTCCGGCTCGGCGACCAGCTCTCGGTTCGGCTCCCGAGCGCCGACGCGTATGTGCCGCAGGTGGAGAAGGAGCATCACTGGCTCCCCCTCCTCGGCCCGCAGCTCCCGCTCCCGATTCCGGAACCCGTCGCCAGGGGCCGGCCGAGCGCCGTCTTCCCGAGACCGTGGTCGGTGTACCGGTGGATCGACGGAGACCAGGCGACGGTGGAGCACGTGACCGACCTCGAACGGTTCGCGGCGGACCTGGCCGACTTCCTTGCGGCCCTCTACCGGATCGATCCCGCAGGTGGCCCGACGGCCGGTCGGCACAACTTCTTCCGAGGCGGGCCGCTCGCCATTTACGACAACGACACCCGGGAGGCGATCTCCGCCCTGGTGGACGAGATCGACACCGACGCTGCGGCGACGCTCTGGGAGAACGCCCTGGCCGCCGCGTGGCAAGGGCCCTCGGTTTGGGTCCACGGTGACGTCGTCGCCTCGAATCTCCTCGTCGTCGACGGCCGCCTTGCCGCCGTCCTCGACTTCGGCTGTGCCGGGGTCGGTGATCCGGCCTGCGACCTCGTGATCGCCTGGACGCTGTTCACCGGCGAGAGTCGCGCCGTGTTCCGCGACCGACTTCGCCCAGACGACGCAACGTGGACGCGCGGTCGCGGCTGGGCGCTGTGGAAGGCGCTGCTGACACGTGCCAAGGAGATCGAGGCAATCGACGGCGCGCAGGATCTCGCGAGCCGGCGCTTCGGCTGGCGGATCGACGCGCGCGCGGTGATCGACGAGGTCCTGGCCGATCACTGATCCGGGTGGGGCTTGCCCGCTGTCGCCTGGCGACGCGCCGAAGGCGCGCCGCCCTCGATCTCGAGGTGCGGGAGCCACTCGAGCCAGCCGGGGAGGTACCACGTGCGGTCGCCCAGCAGCGCCAGCACGGCGGGCAGCAGCACGAGCCGCACGACCGTCGCATCGATGAGGAGCGACACCGCGACGCCGAAGCCCATCTGCTGGAACTCGACCTGGTCTCCGGCGGCGAAGCCGATGAACACGGCCATGATGATGAGCGCCGCGCCCGTGATGAGCCGCGCCGTCGAGCCGACGCTCTGCGCCACGGCCTCGGCGGTCGGGACCCCGTCGGCGTACCGCTCGCGGATCCTGCTGAGGAGGAAGACCGTGTAGTCCATCGAGAGCCCGAACAGCACCGCGAACAGGAAGAGCGGGAGCCACGCCGCGATCACGTCGACCTCCGTGAAGCCGAGTACATCGCGCCCGACGCCGTCGAGGAAGACGAGCACGATCAGCCCGTACGCCGCCGCGACCGACAGCAGGTTGAGCAGGATCGCGACACCCGCGAGCACGATCGACCTGAACGCCACCGTCAGGAGGACGAAGCTCAGGACGAGGACGAAGACGAACACGATCGGCAGCCAACGGTCGGTCAGCTCGCGGTAGTCGATCACCTCGGCCGTCTCCCCGGTGACGAGCACCTCCGCGTCGACTCCGGCGAAGAGCTCCGGCAGCACCTCGTCGCGCAGGCCGGACACGGACTGGAGCGCGCGCTCGTCGCGGCTGTCGCCGACGATCAGCGCCTCGACGACCGCAACCTCGCCGTCCGGGCTCCTCGCGACCTCGGGATCCCGGTACGTCGGATCGGCCGCGAGATGCCGCGCGACGCGCTGCACGCCGACCCAGGCATCGCCGCCTTCCTGAACATCGCCGCGTACGACGATCTCCACGTTGTCGACGGTGCCTACCCCGAACTCCTCCTCGAGCAGCGAGAACCCCTGCTTCGCGGCGAAGCGGTCGGGCAGGTCGCGAACCCCCGTGAGCCCGGTCTCGATCGCGAGCACGGGGAGCGCCGCGACGACGAGCGCTCCTGCGGACGCGACGACCGCGAGCACCGGAGCCCGCATCACGGAGCGAACCACACGCGACCACACGCGTCCCTCCGCGCCCGCGCTCTCCTCGATGCGCCGGCCGAGCCACGGCACGCGCAGGGCGTTGACGCGGTCGCCGAGGAGCGAGATCACGGCCGGCAGGAGCGTCAGCGCCGCGACGACCGTGACGATGCCGACGAGGATCGCTCCGGCGGCGAGGCTCCGGAGGATCGTGTCGGGGACGAGCACCATCCCGACCATCGCGAGCACGAAGGCCGTGCCGCTGAACAGCACGGCCCGGCTCGTCGTCGACCCGACCGTGCCGATCGCCCGGAGCTTCTCGTTTCCGAGCCTCCGCTCCTCGCGGAAGCGGAAGACGACGAAGAGCGAGTAGTCGATCCCGAGGGCCAGGCCCATCCCCGAGATCATGTTCACCACGAACACCGACAGATCGAACCCCTGGCCGACCACGGCGGTCAACCCGAGCGCGACCACGATCGAGACGAGCGCGACGAGCACGGGCAGCAGCCCGGCCACGACCGCGCCGAAGACGAGCAGCAGGACGAGGAGCGCGACGGGAAGCCCGAACTCGAGCTCGCCCTTCTGCAGGTCCTCCTCGGAGAGCGTGGAGAAGTCGCGGTCGGCGGTGAACTCGCCGGTGATCGCGGTCTCGAACTCCTCGCCCTCGGCCGCGTCGACGACCTCGATGACCCGCTCGACCGATGCCTCGCCGTCACCCCGAAGCCCGATCGGGATCACGGTGGCCCGTCCTCCCGGCGCGACGAGGGTCGGGTCACCCGTCGAGTACCAGGTGCTGACGGGCGTCACGACGGCGTCAGTGCCCTCGATCGCCCTCGCAAGCTCCTCGACCTTCGCGCGGAAGGCCGGCTCGCTCGCCCGCACGGTCGTGGACCGAACGACGACGAGCTCGTGCACGACGTCCTCGTCCGGCGGGAAGTGCTCTCGGGCCAACGCGTATGCGCGGTACGACTCCGGGTCGTTCGTCATCTCCGAGTCGGTGGTGAGCGCGTCGCCGAGCAGGCCGCCGATCGCGCCGACCGAGAGGACGAGGACGACGCCCCAGATCGCGAGCGTGCGCCACGGCCGACCCGCGCACGCTCGGGCGAGGCGCCCGGTCGGGTCGCGCGCCATGCGGAGGCTCAGCTCTCGAGCGTCTTCAGCAGGTCGTCGACCGGGATGAGCGTGAGGGTCTCGAACTTGACGCTGCCGCGTGCGCCGAGCTTGACCGACAGGTTGGCCATCGTGAGCTCGTCCGGCGCCTCGACGACGTTGACGAAGTCGTACTCGCCGAGCGACGCCCACTGGTGGAGCACCTTCGCGCCGAGCTCCTCGACGTCGCGGTTCACCTCACGGAGCCGCGCCGGATTCGAGTTCAGGGTCTGCGTCCCCTTCTCGGTCAGCGACGTCAGCATCAGGTAGGTGGGCACGCCTCGCCTCCTTCGGTCGGGAGGCCTGAGCCTACTTCGCCATCCGCTCGAGCGCGGCGCGGCGGGCGTCACGTCGCTCGTCTCGGCTGAGACCGACTCGAGCGACGAGGTCGACGTAGACGATCGCGCCGCCGAGATAGAGCAGCGGGGAGACGACGAGGTCGGCGAGGAAGATCGAGACGCGCACGGTCGCGTCCGCCTGGCTCGACAGCAGGAGCCCGAGCGCCAGCCGCGTGAGGCCGAAGAGCAGCGCGAGCGTCGCGAACGAGCCGGCCGCGTGGATGTAGTCGGCACGACCGAGCTCGACCGTCCGGCGCAGTGCGGCGACGAGCCCGATCCGCTCCGCCATCACGGCCGGCACGGCATGACCGGCGATCCCGAGCCAGAGCACGGCGGCGATCGCGAACCACGAGAACAGCGCCGCGGCGGGCAGGAACGTCAGCGTGCCGACGACGACCGCCAGCGCCCACACGCGCCACGGAGGATGCTCCCCCTGCCGGATCGCGCACGCGGCCGCGTAGGCGAGGCTGAACGCCGGCGCGGCCGCGACGAGCAGCAGGATCTGCTCCTCGTTGGAGCGGTCGGCGATCAACTGGTCGGAGACGGCGACGGGGATCCCGAGCGCGAGCGCCCGCCAGAAGCTCCCCTGGTAGAGCTTGATCGCCTCCGCAACCACCTGCCCGACGGGCCGCGCCGCAGGCGGCAGCGCGGGTGGCAGCTCTCGGGAATGCGACCTCGGCACAGCGACACGGTAACCGCGCGGAGGATCGACTAGCGTGCGAGCCGTGACCGAGACCGAGCCCGCGGGAGAGCGCGCCTCGAGCCTCGTTGCAGACTACGACCTCGGGCCGTTCTTCGACGAGATGTTCGAGGCTCCAGGCCGCCCGCGCCGCCACTACCGAGCCCTCAACGAGCGGCTCAACGCGCTCACCGACGACGGCCTCCGGGAGCGGATCCGGACGGCCAACGCATTCTTCCTCACCCAGGGAATCGGCTTCACGGTCTACGGCGACGACGAGGGAACGGACCGGATCTTCCCGTTCGACCTCGTCCCGCGCATCGTGCCGGCGGAGGAGTGGGCCGAGGTCGAGCGCGGCCTCGAGCAGCGCGTGCGCGCTCTGAACCTGTTCCTCGCCGACCTCTACGGTCCGCAGCGCATCCTCGCCGAGGGTCTCGTCCCGGTGGAGCTCGTCTTCGGCTCCCGGAACTTCCGTCGGGAGATGATCGGCGTCGAGCCCGCCGGCGAGGTCTACGCGCATATCTGCGGCGTCGACCTGATCCGCGACGACGAGGGCCACTACCTAGTGCTCGAGGACAACCTGCGGACCCCCTCGGGCGTCAGCTACATGCTGGAGAGCCGTCAGGCGCTGAAGCGCATCTTCGCCTCCCTCTTCGACCGCTCCGGCGTACGCGCCATCGACCACTACCCGCGCGAGCTGCTCGAGACACTCCGCTCCGTCGCCCCGCGCGGGACGACCGGCGACCCGTCCACGGTGCTGCTCACGCCCGGCGCCCACAACTCCGCGTACTACGAGCACTCCTTCCTCGCCCGGCAGATGGGGATCGAGCTCGTCGAGGCGCGCGACCTCGTCGTCCACCGAAACCGCGTCTTCAGGCGAACGACGCACGGACTCGAGCGAGTCGACGTGATCTACCGGCGAATCGACGACGACTTCCTCGACCCCCTGGCCTTCCGCCACGACAGCCTGCTCGGCGTGCCGGGGCTGCTCAACGCGTACCGCGGCGGCAATGTCACGCTCGCGAACGCGATCGGCACCGGCGTCGCCGACGACAAGGCGATCTACCCCTACGTGCCCGACATGATCCGCTTCTACACGGGTGAGGAGCCGGTGCTCGCGAACGTCCCCACCTACGTCGGCGCGCGCCCGGACGACCTCGAGCTGATCCTCGAGCGGATCGAGGAGCTCGTGGTGAAGGCCGTCGACCAGTCGGGCGGGTACGGGATGCTCATCGGCCCCGCCGCGACTCCCGCGCAGCACGAGGAGTTCCGGCGGCTCGTCGCGGCCGATCCGCGCAACTACATCGCGCAGCCGACGATCGCGCTCTCGCGACATCCGACCTTCGTCCGCGGGGCGCTCCACGGGTGCCACGTCGACCTGCGGCCGTTCGTGCTGAGCGGCGCCGACCGCGTGCGCATGGTTCCCGGAGGGCTGACGAGAACTGCGCTCCGGGAGGGGTCGCTCGTCGTCAACTCGTCCCAGGGCGGCGGCAGCAAGGACACCTGGGTGCTCGGATGAGCGCGTGCTGAGCCGGGTCGCGGAATCCCTGTACTGGATCGGCCGCTACCTGGAGCGGGCCGAGGACACGGCACGCCTGCTCGACGTCCAGTACCACGCGCTCCTGGACGCGCAGGTCGCCGACCACGGAGAGTCCTGGCAGCGGCTCATCGTCCTGCTCGGCGACGAGCCGGCGTACGGCGAGCACTACGACGGGTACTCGGCGCAGAACGTCGCGGAGTGGGTGTTGTGGCACGACGAGAACCCGAGCGCCGTCTCGAGCTGCGTCACGATCGCCCGCGAGAACGCCCGCTCGGTGCGCGAGCAGATCTCCGGCGAGATGTGGGAGGCGATCAACGGGCTGTTCCTGCTCGTCGGTCGCACGAACCGCCGCGCGTCCGTTCGCGGCCCCCACGCGTTCTTCGAGGAGCTCCGCAACGGCGCGCACCGCTTCCAGGGGTGCGCCGACGCCACGATGACTCACGGCGAGCCGTACGAGTTCCTGCAGCTCGGCTTCCACCTCGAGCGGGCGACGACGACGGTTCGCGTCGTCCGCGATCGCTATCCGATAGCGGTTGCCCTCGCGGACGACGACGCGCTCCGGGCGCACGAGCTGATCGCGCTGCTCAAGTCGTGCAGTGCCTTCGAGGCCTACGTGCGCCGGTACGGGGCGTCGTTCGAGCCGCTGGAGATCGCCGAGGAGCTGATCCGCTCGCCGGCGTTCCCGCGCGCCGCGCTCTACTGCTTGCGAGCGTCGTCGACGGCCGTCAACCGGATCACCAGCGGGCCTGGGGCACCCCAGCGCGTGCTGGGACGCCTCTGCGCCGACCTCGAGTACGGCGAGGTGGGCGACGCCACGGGGGCGACCGTTGCCGGAACGCTCAGCGAGCTGCTCCTGGGGATCCACCGGGCGGGTGACGCCATCGCCAAGGCGTTCTTCGCGACGCGCTCAGTTCCTGCAACCGCCCTTGCGACCCAGGAGGCACAGCAGCAGCAATGTGGCTGACCGTCGAGCACATCACGCGTTACGGGTATGACGCGCCGATCAACGAGGCGTACACGGAGGTCCGGCTCAAGCCGCTCCATCGCGACGGTCAACGCTGCTCCTCCTTCACGCTCGTGACCGAGCCGCGCGGTACGACCGTGGACGAGTACCTCGACCGGTACGGGAACACCGTCCACCACTTCGACCTCCTCGAGGTCCACGAGAGCCTGTCCGTCACCGTGCGCAGCGAGGTGTGGACGACCGCGGCCTACGAGGCGGAGGAGCCGACGCTGTCACCGCTCGATCGATGGGACTTCCTCGCGTCGACGCGCTACGTCGATCTCGCAGACCAGGTGATCGAGGTGGCTGCCGCCACGCGAATGCCGGCCGACGCGGTCGAGGCCGCGTGGGAGCTGATGCACGCCGTCCGCGGCGCGATGACGTACGAGCGCGGGACGACGAACGTGCACACGACCGCCGCGGAGGCACTGGCCGACGGTCGCGGGGTCTGCCAGGACTTCTCCCACGTCATGATCGCCGCCTGCCGGGCCCGCGGGATCCCCGCGCGCTACGTCAGCGGGTACCTGTACGACACCGGCTCGGGCGGCGGCGACGGCGACGAAGGGGAATCTCACGCCTGGGTCGACGTCCACGTCGGCGACACCTGGATCTCACTCGACCCGACGCACGACACGGCACAGACCGAGCGCTACGTCCGGCTCGGCGTCGGCCGCGACTACGCGGACGTGCCGCCCTCGCGCGGCGTCTACCGCGGCACGGCGACCGAGACGCTCGAGGTCGCGGTCACGATCCGCGCGCCCTGAGCGCCTCGAGCGCCGCGGGCAGCGCGCGCTCGAGCGCGGCCAGCCCGCCGTCGAGGTCCCAGCGCGCCCGGTCGTCCTCGCCGATCTCGTTGGAGACGGCACGCACCTCCACGGCCGGCACGCCCGCGAGCGCTGCGGCGCGGAGCACGCCGAAGCCCTCCATCGCCTCCACGAGCGGAGCTTGTGACGAGAAGTTGCGAGCGCCACCCACGGCGGCGGAGGTGTGGACGGCGAGGGCGTGCGCCTCGGGGAGCGCGGTGCGCAGCGCGGCGACGAGGCCCGGGTCCGGCGCGACGCGGTCGACCACCGGCCACTCGGCCGAGAGGTCGCAGTAGACGGCCTCGGTGCCGACCACGAGAGACCCCGGCGCAATCCCGCGGGCACCGGCGAGACCCAGGTGGAGCACCGCGCGGAAGGGGCGCAGCGCGAGCGCGCGTGCGGTGGCGCCGGCCGCCTCGACCGGGCCGACACCGCAGACGAGGCCGTCGTGACCGCAGAGCTCGCGGTCGGTCGCGGCGACGAGGAGGAACGGTGCGTCGGCGGTCGTCAGGGTGGTGATCCTACGGTCCGGGGACGAGTAGCCTGTCGAGGATGGGCAGGCGCGTCCCCATCGTCCTCGCCGCGCTCTCCCTGGCGCTCGCGGGCGCCGGCTGCGACGACGACGGCGATCTCGGCGATGCCGTCGACTCGGTTCGCACCGAGGCAGAGGCACAGCTCGACGAGGCGCGGTCCGAGCTGGACGACGCGGTCGACGAGATCCGAGACGACGTCTCCGACGAGGTCGAGGACGCGCTCGACGAGGCGGGCGACCGGCTCGACGAGCTCGAGGAGTCGTCGCGTGAGCAGCTCGAGGAGGCGCGCGATCAGCTCGAGGACGCGCGCGACGAGCTCCAGCCGCAGGTGGAGGAAGCGGCCGGAGAGGCCCGGGAAGGGCTCGAGGACGCCCTCGACGCGATCGAGCGGACGCTCGAGCGGATCGAGGACGCGCTCCGCGACGCCGGCTAGTCGCGCTCGGAGTCGCGTGCGAGCGCGAGGTCGACGAC
The DNA here is from genome assembly GCA_963814565.1 of uncultured Actinomycetes bacterium. Taxonomy (GTDB): domain Bacteria; phylum Actinomycetota; class Thermoleophilia; order Gaiellales; family Gaiellaceae; genus Gaiella. The sequence continues at coordinate 81,615 of CAWFDO010000015.1, read as the reverse complement.
ATCCGCCGACGGCATCGACGCGCCGCGCCCGACGGCCTCGTCGAAGACCCGCGGATCGCACGCCCCCCGCACGGCTGACTCCGTGGCGTCATGGAGACGGCGCTCGAAGGGCTTGAAGTCGGCACCGATCCCGCCGAGGAGCGCGCCCGCCGCCCCGAGGAGCGTCGCCGCCCGCTCCCACTCCCGCTCCTCGGCGGCAAGCGCCGCGAAGCCCTCCAGGCACCACGCGAGGTCCTCCTTGTCCTCGGCGGTCCGCGCGAGCGCCAGCGCTTCGCCGAACCGGCGCTCCGCCGCGTCATGGTCGCCGACCATCAGATCGACCGCTCCGAGGTTGAACAGCGAGCGGGCGATGTTCGCCGTGTCGCCTCGCGCGCGGAGAAGCGCGTGGCTTTCCACGAACAGCGGCCCGGCGCGCCCATAGTCGCCGGTCGACAGCGCGAGGTCGCCGAGGTTGTTGAGCGCGAGCGCGGTGATCCGCTCGTCACCGACGTCGCGCGCAAGCGCGACGGCCTCCTCCAGCACGACGGTCGCCCGCTCCTGATCGCCGCCCGCGAGGACGATCGCACCGAGGTTGCTGAGCGCGTTGGCGACGAACCGGAGCTCACCCGTTCGTCGGGCCGAGTCGAGCGCCCGCTCGGCGAACGCGGTCGATGCCCGGTAGTCGCCCTGGAGGAGCGCAATCGACGCCGCGGCTGTCTCCACCCGGCGCAGGAGCAGCGGATCCCGGCCGGTCGCCGCGGGCAGCACGGCATCGAGCTGCCGTCGTGCCTCGGTGAGATGTCCACGGACGTACCAGAACCGGCTCAGCAGGGCGGTCAGGCGCAGAGCCTGGTCGTGCTCTCCCGTCTCGGCGAAGTACGAGAGCGCCGCCCTCGCGTTGTCGTGCTCCGACTCGAGGGCGGTGAACCACCTCGCCTGGTGCTCTCCGCTCAGCTCCGGCTCCGCCCGTTCGACGAGTGCGAGGTACCACTCCGCGTGACGGCGCCTGGTCGCGTCCGCATCGAGCTCCTGCAGACGCTCTGCGGCGTACTGCCGCACGGTCTCGAGCAGGTCGTACCGCAGCTCGCCTTCGGGCCGACGCACGAGGAGGAGCGACGCGTCGGCGAGGCGCTCGACGAGGTCGGGGGCCCGGGTCTCGTCCCCGCCCAGGCAGATCTCCGTCACCGCCGAGAGCGTCGCTCCCCCGCGGAAGACGGAAAGTCGGGCGAGCATGCCGCGCTCATCGTCCGAGAGGAGGTCGTAGCTCCAGTCGAGCGTCTCGTACAACGTCTGCTGGCGCGCAGGAAGGTCGTGAGGGCCGCCTGCGAGGAAGCTCAGCCGCTCGGTCAGCCGCTCCAGAACGGCCTCGGGACTGAGGGCGCGAACGCGCGCCGCCGCGAGCTCGACCGCGAGCGGAAGACCGTCGACGCGCCGGCACACTTCGCGCACGGCTCCGTGATTCTCCGACGTGATCCGAAAGTCGGGCTGGAGCGAGCGGGCGCGCTGCTCGAAGAGCGCTTGCGCTGCCTCGGTGTCGAGGGGGGCAACGGGAAAGACGTGCTCGCCCGATAGGTGCAGGACCGTGCGACTCGTGATGAGGAGCGTCAACCGCGGCGCGCGGGCGAGAAGATCGACGAGTGCAGGAGTCGCCTCGCGGAGGTGCTCGGCGTTGTCGAGGACGAGCAGGAGCTCGCGCGAGCGCAGGGCCTCGGCGAGCGCCTCGAGCGGCTGCTGCGCGTCCGCGACGCCGAGCGCCTGGGCGATCGTGGGAAGGACGAGCTCGGGCTCGCGGAGCGGCGCCAGCTCCACGAGCACGGCGCCGTTGGCGTACGAGGCGGCGGCGGCCCGCGCGGCCTCGAGCGCCAGCCGCGTCTTGCCGCTTCCTCCTGCGCCGGTGAGGACGACGAGCCGGACGTCGCGGCGCGCGAGCAGCGCGGTGAGGGCTTCGAGCTCCTGTTGGCGTCCGATCAGCCGATTCGGCGGCTCGGGCAGCGCCTGTCCGGCGTGATCGGTGGCTGCGGCGTCGAGCCCCGGGTCCTGCTCGAGGATGCGCCGCTGCAGCTCGCGGAGCTCCGGCCCCGGCTCGAGCCCGAGCTCTTCATCGAGTCGGCTGCGGACGGCGGCATAGTGCTCGAGCGCCTCCGACTGCCGTCCCGAGCGGTACAGCGCGAGCATCGCCGACACTTGGAGGCGCTCCCGAAACGGGTTCTCGGCAGCGAGGCCGAGGATCTCGCCGAGCCCCTCGGCGTGCCTGCCCAGGGCGAGCTGCGCGTCGATGCGCTCCTCGAGGGCGATCAGCCGCAGCTCCTCGAGGCGCTCGCTCTCGAGCTGGAGGAAGTCCGCAGACGCCAGGTCGCCGAACGCACGTCCGCGCCAGAGCCGGGACGCCTGCTCCGCGAGCGACAGTGCGAGGGCGTGGTTCGCGTCACGGCGAGCGGCGGCACTCTGCTGCACCAGGTGCTCGAAGTGCGCTGCGTCCACGAGCGCGGGCGGAACCTCGAGCGCGTACGAGCCCGGCCCGGTCACGATCCGGGCGGACGCAGGAAGCGACCGTCTCAGCTGCGAGATGTAGACCTGCACGAGCTTGCGGGCAGACGCCGGTGGATCCGCTTCCCAGAGCGCGTCGACGAGCTCGTCCATCGTGCGGGCGCGGCCGTCCGCCACGACGAGCGCAGCGAGCAGGCACCGCTGCTTGGAGGCGAGAGAGACCGGGCCGTCGTCCGCGACGACCTCGACCGGCCCGAGTACGCGAATCGCCGCCGTCACCCTGGCTCCAGTCTGACCGACCGGTGAGCTGCGGCGCTGCCGGCGCTATACCGAGGCTAAGCCCGCCGGATCGACGATGGCGACGTGCCGTACGCATTCGTCGAGGACATCGCGGCGAGCTGGGAGCATTACGACCGGTTCGCCGCCGCCTTCGAGGGGCCCCTCCCGGAAGGGCTCCTCCTCCACGCCGCCGGCCCCACGGACGAGGGGTTCCGGATCATCGGCGTCTGGGAGAGCGAAGCAGCCTGGGACCGCTTTCGCGCGAATCGCCTCGGCCTCGAGGCCGAGGCGGTGGGCGAGGTGCGACCCACGGTGCGTGTGCTGCGGCCTGCACACGTCGTCCAGGGCGTGTCGACGCCGTCGGGGGGACGGCGCCGACACGCCTCGAGGGGGACGCAGTGAGGACATCCGTCTGCCGTCGCCGGGCAATCGACTCTGCTCGATGGCCGGCTACCACCCGATCGAGGAGGTCAACGATGCGCAGGAGCAACACATCCGGTCAGCTGGAGACCCGCACAAGCACACGCACCCGGGCGAGGATTGCCTTCGCCGGGGCCCTGGTGCTCGCCGTGACGGCGCTCGCGGCGGCGGCTTCGGCGGCGCCGGGCGCCGCGTGCGCCGTCTGCGGCAAGAACCTGATCAAGAACCCGGGTGCGGAGGCCGGGGCAGGCATCACCGCGGTCGACGCGTTCGGCGCGGTTCCCGGCTGGACGAACGAGGCCGGCCAGTTCGGCGCCGCCTCCTACACGTTCCCGAACGGCTGGTTTCAGAAGAGGTCCAAGGGACCGAAGGACCGCGGCAAGAACTACTTCTTCGGCGGAACCACGGGCGCGGCGGTCGCCGCGACCGGGACGATCGGCAAGCAGACGATCAAGCTTCCTGGCGCGGCCGCCGGAAAGAAGGCGACGCTGAGCGGCTGGCTCGGCAACTACGTGAAGAACTACGCGCAGGTGCGGGCACAGTTCGAGGACGCGACCGGCACGGTGCTGGGGGCGGTCAAGATCGGCCCGGACACGACCATCTCGGGCACCGACATGCAGGCGCGGAGCCGGAGCATGAAGGTTCCCGCCGGCGCCAAGCAGGTGACGGTCATCGTGTCGTTCGCCGGTGGCGGAGCCGCCTACAAGCTGGCCGGGGCGGACTCGCTTTCCCTGGTACTGAGCTAGGAGTCGGGCACGAGCTCAACGAGCGCCGCCGCCCGCCCGGGCGGCGGCGCTACTGCTCCATCCCGACCGGCTCGGGCTCCTCGGCTGCCGTGCTCGCTTCGCTCTCCTCGGCCGCCGCGAACCGGATCTCGCCGAGCTCGGCGTAGGCCCGGATCGTGTCGCCGTCGGCGAACTCGCCCTCGAGCAGGCGCAGCGCGAGGGGGTTCTCGAGCAGCCGCTGGATCGCGCGCTTGAGCGGACGCGCTCCGTAAGCGGGATCCCAGCCCGCCTCGGCGATCAGCTCGCGGGCGCCGTCGGTCAGCTCCAGGGCGAGGCCACGCTCGCCGAGCCGCTCGTTGAGCCGGGCGAGCTGCATCTCGACGATCGACCCGAGCTGCTCGCGGGTCAGCGCCTCGAAGACGACGAGCTCGTCGATCCGGTTGAGGAACTCGGGTCGGAAGCGGTCGGTCAGCTCCTCGGCGGTGCGGATGTTCGAGGTCATGATCACGACGCTGTTGCGGAAGTCGACCGTGCGGCCGTGGCCGTCCGTCAGCCGGCCGTCGTCGAGCAGCTGCAGCAGGATGTCGAAGACCTCGGCGTGCGCCTTCTCGACCTCGTCGAGCAGGATCACGGAGTACGGCCGGCGCCTGACCGCCTCGGTCAGCTGGCCGCCCTCCTCGTAGCCGACGTACCCCGGCGGGGCACCGACGAGCCGGGAGACCGTGTGCTTCTCCTGATACTCCGACATGTCCAGTCGCACGATTGCCCGGTCGTCGTCGAACATGAACTCGGCGAGCGCCTTCGCGAGCTCGGTCTTCCCCACCCCGGTCGGGCCGAGGAAGACGAACGAGCCGATCGGCCTGTTCGGATCCTGGAGCCCCGATCGTGCGCGCCGGAGGGCGTTCGAGACGGCCTCGATCGCAGCGTCCTGGCCGACGACGCGCTCGTGCAGGCGCTCCTCCATGTGGACGAGCTTCTCGACCTCGCCCTCGAGCAGGCGGTCGGTCGGGATTCCCGTCCACTGGGCGACGACGGCGGCGATGTCGTCCTCGTCGACCTCCTCCTTCACCATCGGCGCCGAGGCAGGCTCCCCGCGCTCGGAGAGCTCGCGCTCGAGCTCGGGCAGGAGCCCGTACCGGATCTCGGCGACGCGGGCGAGATCGCCGTGCCGCTCGGCGCGCTCCGCCTCCATGCGCAGGTCGTCGATCTGCCGGGTGATCTCCTTCACGCGGTCGAGGACGTCCTTCTCGTTCGCCCAGCGCCCTGCGAGCTCGTCGCGACGCGCCTTCGCCTCGGCGAGCTCCTTCTCGAGCGGCTCACGGGTCGCGGGCGACTCCTTCGCCATCGCAGCGAGCTCGATCTCGAGCTGCGTCACCCGCCGCTCGGCCTCGTCGAGCTCGACGGGCGACGAGTCGATCTCCATCCGCAGGCGCGACGCGCTCTCGTCGACGAGGTCGATCGCCTTGTCGGGCAGGAAGCGGTCCGAGATGTAGCGGTCGGAGAGAACGGCCGCGGCGACGAGCGCAGCGTCGCGGATCCGCACGCCGTGGTGCGCCTCGTAGCGCTCCTTGAGGCCCCGGAGGATCCCGATCGTCTCGGCGACCGTCGGCTCCCCGACGAACACGGGCTGGAAGCGGCGCTCGAGCGCCGGGTCCTTCTCGATGTGCGTTCGATACTCGTCGAGCGTCGTCGCGCCGACCGCGCGCAGCTCGCCGCGCGCGAGCATCGGCTTGAGCAGGTTTCCCGCGGAGACGGCGCCCTCCGCGGCGCCCGCGCCGACGATCGTGTGCAGCTCGTCGATGAAGAGGATGATCGCCCCTTCGCTCGACATGATCTCCGCGAGGACGGCCTTGAGCCGCTCCTCGAACTCCCCCCGGTACTTCGCGCCCGCGACCAGCGCCCCGACGTCGAGCGCCCACACGCGCTTGCCCTCGAGCCCGGAAGGGACGTCACCCGCGACGATGCGCTGCGCCAGCCCTTCCGCGATCGCGGTCTTGCCGACGCCCGGCTCGCCGATCAGCACCGGGTTGTTCTTGGTGCGGCGCGAGAGCACCTGGATCGTGCGCCGGATCTCCTCGTCGCGGCCGATGACGGGGTCGAGCTTCCCGGTCTCCGCGAGCGCGGTGAGGTCGCGACCGTACTTCTCGAGGGCCTGGTACGAGCCCTCGGGATCCTGCGACGTCACGCGCTGGCCGCCGCGCACCTGCTGGAGCGCCGCGAGGAGGGCCTCGCGCGGGACGGCGTCGAGCGCGAGGAGCAGGTGCTCGACCGAGACGAACTCGTCGCCGAGCGACTGCGCCTCGTCGAACGCCTTGTCGAGAACGCGTCGGAACGACGCCGATGCCTGCGGCTGCGTGCCGCCTCCCGAGACGGCGGGCTGCTGCGCGAGCCGCGCCTCTGCCTCGCTGCGGAGCGCATCCGGCGACGCGCCGGCGCGCTCGACGAGCGTCCGCGGCAGCTCCTGGTCGAGGAGCGCGATGGTCAGGTGGTCCGGAGTGACCTCGGGGTTCCCGGTCCGGCGCGCGAGCTCCTGGGCCCCCGCGACGGCCTCGCCGCTCTTGATGGTCAGCTTGTTGAAGTCCATGGCTCCTCGAGGCTTGATGTGGAATCGGAGTGCGTGCGGGGATGGCCTGCACCAAGCAGCGTGGTCGGCTCGCTCGGCGTGCAGGCTGGTTGCCTGGATGTCGAGCGAGACGGCCGCGATGCGCCGTGTGCGGGCCACCATCCGTGCGTGCCTGGATCCCGCATCAAGCCTCTAGCTCCTCGGTGCCGGCGGCTGGGGCTGGCGATACACCACGAGATCGCGCCGGTACTGCTGGTGGGTGGATCTGATCTCATCGCGCAGCTCGCGCTCCAGCTGGCCCATGCGGGCGCGAAGGCGCCGGAGCTCGTCCTCGAGGCGGAGGACGTGCTCGACGCCCGCGAGGTTGAGCCCGAGCTCCGTCGTGAGGCGCTGCACGAGGCGCAGGCGCTCGACGTCGCTCTCGGAGTACAGACGTGTGCCACCGGGCGTGCGGGCGGGACGGATGAGACCACGCGCCTCGTACATCCGCAGCGTCTGCGGGTGGAGCCCGGCGAGCTCGGCGGCGACGGAAATCATGTAGCGGCCTCGGTCGGGCATCGTCAGGCGCTCGTCGTCAGGTGCTCACGGGGCTGCTCGCGGGATACCTTGCCGTACGCCTCGAGCGCCTCCTTCTCGGCCTTCGTCAGCTTCTTCGGGACCGTCACGACGAGTCGCGCAAGGAGGTCGCCCTTCCCGCCGCCGTTCAGCTTCGGCGCGCCGCGGCCCTTGACGCGGAGGAGCTTGCCGCTCTCCGAGCCGGCGGGGACCTTGAGGGCGACCGGCCCACCGGGCGTCGGGATCTGCACGGTCGCGCCGAGCGCGGCCTCGGGGTAGGACACCGGTACCTCGAGCACGAGGTCGGCGCCGCGGCGCTCGTAGAGCGGCGACGCATCGACCTGGACGCGTACGAAGAGATCGCCGTCAGGGCCGCCGTTCCGCCCCGGCTCCCCCTTGCCCTTCAGCCGGATCCGGGTGCCGTCCTTGGCCCCCGCCGGCACCTTCACCTGGTAGCGGCGCGTGACGCGCTCGCGCCCGCTCCCGCGACAGGTCGTGCACGGCGTGTCGACGATGACGCCGTTGCCGCGGCAGCGCGGGCAGGGATGGGAGAGGGCGAAAAGACCCTGGCTGTCGGAGATGACGCCGCTGCCCTGGCAGTCGGGGCAGGTGCGGGGTGCGGTGCCTGGCTCGGCGCCGCTGCCGCCGCAGACGTGACAGGCCGTCTCGACCTCGACGGGCACGCGGATCTGGACGCCCCCCAGGGCGTCGTCGAACGAGATCCGCACGCGCGACTCGAGGTCCGCCCCGCGTTCCGGGCGCGGGCGGCCGGCACGCTGGCCGCGCCCGAAGAACGAGCCGAAGTTGCCGAGGAGGTCCGACAGGTCGCCGAGGTCGACGTTCTCGTAGCGCGCGCCGCCCGGCCCGAACCCCTGCCCCGCCGGGCCTGCCGCGCCGTACCGGTCGTACGCCTGCCGCTTCTCCTGGTCGGAGAGGATGTCGTACGCGGCCTGCACGTCCTTGAACCGCTCCTCGGCCGACGCGTCGTCCGGGTTCCGGTCCGGGTGCAGCTCGCGGGCGAGCTTGCGGTACGCCTTCTTGATCTCGTCGTCCGTCGCTGTCTTCTGGACGCCGAGCACTTCGTAGGGATCCCGGGAGGCCACTACTCGGACACCACCACCCGCGCTGGGCGCAGGACGACGTCGCCCATGCGGTAGCCGCGCTGGATGACCTGGATCACGTGCCCGGGCTCGACGCCCTCCGCGGGCTGTGCGAGGAGCGCCTCGTGGACGTGTGGGTCGAACGGCCCGTCGGCCTCGATCTCCTCCACGCCCTCGGACGCGAGCACTCCGGCGAGGGCGTCCTTCGTCATGCGGACGCCCTCGAGGACCTTGGCCTCCTCGTGGTGCTCGACGGCATCGAGCGCGCGCTCGAGGTCGTCGAGCACGGGCAGGAGCTTGGCGGCGAGCCGCTCGCCCGCACGGGCGTACAGCTGTGCCTGCTCGCGCGCGACCCGCTTGCGGTAGTTGTCGAAGTCCGCCGCGACCCGGCGCAGGTCGTCCATCACCTTCTCGTGCTCGCGCTCGGCGTCCTGGAGCCGCGCGAGCAGCTCGTCGGCGTCCGAGCCGGGCTCGGTGAGGGCAGCCTCGTCCGGGGACGGCGAGCCGAGCTCGCCGTCCCCGTCCTGCGGCAGGACTTCGTCCTGACGCTCACCCGTCACGTCGTCTTCGCCGCCTCGTCCTCGTCGATGACCTCGTAGTCGGCGTCCTCGACGACCTCGTCGGTCTCCGTCGCCTCGCCGTCACCGGCCGGTGCCGACGAGGCCGCCTGCTGGCTCGCATCGGCGTAGAGCGCCTGGGCGAGCGGCTGGGCCGCCTGCTCGAGCGCCTGCGTCTTCGAGCGGATGTCCGCGACGTCGTTCGTCTCGAGCGACTGGCGCAGCTCCATGATCCGCCCCTCGATCGTGCCGGCGTCCGCGCCGTCGAGCTTGTCGCGGTGCTCCGCGAGCGCCTTCTCGGTCTGGTACGCGAGCGTCTCGCCGAGGTTCTTCGTGTCGGCGAGCTCCTTCAGCGTCCGCGCCTCGTCGGCGTGGGACTCGGCCTCGGTGACCATGCGCGAGACCTCCTCCTCCGAGAGGCCGGAGCCGCCCTCGATCCGGATCTGCTGCTCGTTGCCGGTCCCGCGGTCCTTCGCGTTGACGTGGATGATCCCGTTGGCGTCGATGTCGAACGAGACCTCGATCTGCGGCATGCCGCGCTGCGCCGGTGGAATGCCGACGAGCTGGAACTTGCCGAGGGTCTTGTTGAACGTCGCCATCTCCGACTCGCCCTGCAGGACGTGGATCTCCACCGACGGCTGGTTGTCCTCGGCCGTCGAGAAGGTCTCGGCCTTGCGGGTCGGGATCGTCGTGTTGCGCTCGATGAGCTTCGTCATCACGCCGCCCTTCGTCTCGATCCCGAGCGAGAGCGGGGTGACGTCGAGCAGGAGCACGTCCTTGACGTCGCCCTTGAGGACGCCCGCCTGGATCGCGGCCCCGACCGCGACGACCTCGTCGGGGTTGACGCCCTTGTGCGGCTCCTTGCCGATCAGCTCGGAGACCTTCTCCTGCACCGCCGGCATGCGAGTCATGCCGCCGACGAGAACGACGTGGTCGATCCCGGACGCATCGAGGCCTGCATCCGCGAGCGCCTGCTTCGTCGGGCCGACCGTGCGCTCGAGCAGGTCGTGCGTCAGCTCCTGGAGCTTCGCGCGCGTGAGCTGCAGGTCGAGGTGCTTCGGGCCCTCGGGCGTCGCCGTGACGAACGGCAGGTTGATCTGCGTCGTCATGGTCGACGACAGCTCGATCTTCGCCTTCTCCGCCGCCTCGTAGAGCCGCTGGAGGGCCATCTTGTCCTGCGAGAGGTCGATGCCCTGGTCCTTCTTGAACTCGGCGGCCATCCAGTCGACGATCGCCTTGTCGAAGTTGTCGCCGCCGAGGTGGTTGTCACCGTTCGTCGACTTCACCTCGAAGACGCCGTCGCCGAGCTCGAGCACCGAGACGTCGAAGGTCCCGCCGCCGAGGTCGAAGACGAGGATCACCTGGTCGGTCCCCTCCTTGTCGAGCCCGTACGCGAGCGCGGCCGCGGTCGGCTCGTTGACGATCCGGAGGACGTTGAGGCCGGCGATCTTGCCCGCGTCCTTCGTCGCCTCGCGCTGCGCGTTGTTGAAGTAGGCGGGCACGGTGACCACCGCGTCGGTGACCGGCTCCCCGAGGAACGCCTCGGCGTCCGCGCGGAGCTTCTGGAGGATCATCGCGCTGATCTCCGGCGGTGCGTACTGCTTGCCCGAGGCGGTGACGCGCGCGTCGCCGTTCTCGCCCTTCTCGACCGCGTACGGGACGATCGTCATCTCCTCGGAGACCTCGTCCCACTTGCGGCCCATGAAGCGCTTGATCGAGAAGATCGTGTTCTCGGGGTTCGTCACCTGCTGGCGCCGTGCGGGAGCGCCGACGAGCCGCTGGCCGTCCTTCGCGAACGCGACGACGGACGGCGTCGTGCGGCCGCCCTCGGCGTTCGGGATGACGGTCGGCTCGCCCGCCTCGAGCAGGGCCATGCAGGAGTTCGTCGTGCCGAGGTCGATGCCGATGGTCTTTGCCATTGAGTGGTGCTCCTTCCTTGAGCGATCTCAGATATGAAAATCTGAGTTCGACCATAGCAGATCACGAGAGTGACAGGACGCGGTGGCGGGACCGCGCACTGCGTCGTCCGTGCGCCTAGGACCGCGGGTCGAACGCGCGCACCGCGGCCGTCCGCGTGTGGACGCCGAGCTTCGCGTACACGTTCTCCAGGTGGCGTCGCACGGTGCCGGGCGAGATCCACAGCCGCTCGGCGACCTCGGCGTTCGTCAGCCCGTCCGCGACGAGCTCGATCACCTGCCGCTCTCGCGTCGTGAGCGCCACGGGCGCGTCGGCTTCGGGCCTCGCCGCGGCGAGCCGGCGCTGCGCGTCCCAGAGCTGGTAGCGCGAGTCCAGGTAGGGCCGGAGGACGTCGAGGACGGCGCAGTCGTGATCGTCGAACGCGCGCGCCGTTTCGCGGGAGAAGAGAAAGACCTTCGTGTGCCAGAGCGGCGCGTCGAGCCCCACCGTGAGCTGTTCCTCGACGCCCTGCGGGCGGAACCACTCCGCGTAGAGCCGCGTGCGGTGCAGCTCGCGCGTCGTCATGAAATCCGAGACCCGGTGCGCGCGGAAGTCACCCGTCGTCTCGTGGACGTGGCACGCCGGATGCTCGTGCCGGATCTCCCAGTACGAGACGTCCGGCTCCGGACCGTCCCAGGCCGGCTCCTCGACCCCGCCGAGCACGCGCTGGCGGACCCGATCGAGCTCGCAGAAGGTGACGCTGTCGCACGGCACGAGGCGGCCGAGCGCCGACAGGAACAACGCCGGGAACGGCTCGTCGCACGGCTCGATGGTGGCGGCCTCGGCCACGAACCGGCCGACCCTTCGCTCGTCGGATGCGTCGAGCCTGTGCATCGCTCGTGACACAAGATACGACGAACATCACATAGACGACAACGGGCGCCGGACGGATCGTGGTGGCGGAGACAACAAGGAGGCCAACATGAACCGTCACATCGGGCGCGGGCTGCTCGCCTGCGCGACCTTCGTCGTCGTTCTGGCTGCGCCGGCCGTGGCGCGGGCAGACGTCATCGGCGACTGGAACGCCACGGCCCAGGCCGAGGCGGTCCTCATCCGGCCGACGGCCCACGGGCAGGCCCGTGGCATGGCGATGGTGCAGGGCGCGGTGTACGACGCGGTCAACGCCATCACCCGGACGCACCAGCCGTATCTCGTCGACGTCGAGGAGGTCGGCGCGCAGCCGTTCGCCTCGCAGGACGCGGCCGTGGCGACGGCCGCGCACCACGTGCTCGTCAAGATCGTCGCGCCCGAGCGGGTCGCCGCGCTCGATGCCCTGTACGCGACGACGCTCCAAGGGATCCCGGACGGCGCGAGCGAGCAGGGCGGCGTCGCGGCCGGCGAGGCGGCCGCCACGGCGATGCTCGACGCCAGGGTGGGCGACGGGTATCTCGCGGCGTTCGACCCGGGAATCGGGAGTGACCCCGGCGACTGGCGGCCGATCGGCTGGCCGGCGACGCCGGCGTACGACCCCGACGGGTGGGTCGGGAACATGAAGCCGTTCGTCATCCAGAGCCCCTCGCAGTTCCGCTCCAAGGGCCCGAACGCCCTGACGAGCGCCGAACTACGCGAAGGACTACGCCGAGGTGAAGGAGCTCGGGGCGCTGAACAGCACGACGCGGACCGCGGATCAGACCACGGCGGCGATCTTCTGGCAGTTCCCGCCCGCGGCGCTGTACAACAGGCTCGCCCGCGACCTCGCGGCCCCGAACCGGTACGGCCTCAACACCGCGAAGCAGGCGCGCCTCTACGCGATGGTGAACCTCGCCATGGCCGACGGGGCGATCAGCTGCTGGAACGACAAGTACCACTGGGACTTCTGGCGCCCGCGAGCGGCGATCCGGGAAGGCGAGAGCGACGGCAATCCCGCGACCGTCGGGGATCCGTCCTGGGAGTCGCTCTTCCACCCCTCGAAGGGAGCCGGGCTGGCGACGCCGCCGTTCCCCGACCACCCGTCGGGGCACGGCTGCGTGAGCGGCGCCGTGTTCCGCTCGCTCCGTGAGTTCTTCGGCACGGACAGGATCGCGTTCGACATCCACTCCGGGAGGTTCCCGGGGCAGCCACGACACTTCGAGCGCTTCTCGCTCGCGCTGAAGGAGGTCGTCGACTGCCGAGTCCATGGCGGAATCCACTTCCGCACCGCCGACGTGCAGGGCGCCGTGATGGGCAAGAAGGTCGGCTTCTGGCTTCAGAAGCACTACCTCAACCCCGTGAAAAAGGGCTAGCGAAACGCGGCGATCAGGGCGCCGCCCGTGACCACCAGGGCGGCGCCCAGCACCAGCCTCGGGCCGACCCGCTCAGTCTTGTGCAGCAGGATCGCCGAGAACACGACCCCGAAGAGCGCTTCCGTCGCGACGATCGGCGCCACGACCGAGACGGTGCCCCGGTAGAACGCCTCGAAGAGCGCGATGTACGAGAGCCCGACGAACGCGCCGGGGAGCAGCCAGCGGCCGACGACACGAGCGGGCCACACGACGCGATGCCGGCGGGCGAGCACGAAGCTCGACGTCACGACGAGGCTCGAGGCGAGCATCACTGCTCCGGCGGTCATCGACGGCATCTCCGTGTCGAGCGACTCGTCCCGCACGAGGTTGTCGCGCAGCGCGAACAGCGCGGCCCCGACGAGAGCGAACGCGATCCCGATCCGGCGGACGTGACGCGGCCGCTCGGATTCGAGCGCGAGCGCGACGCCGCCGCAGACGATGAGCAGGGCGCCGAACAGCACCACGGCGCCGGGCCGCTCGTCGAAGACGAGGACGGCGATCGTGACCGCGAACAGCGGCGCCATGCCGAAGGCCACCGACGCACGCGACGACCCGGCCTCGCGGATCCCGACGGTGATGAAGAGGTTCGAGAGCCCGGGGGCGATCGCGCCCGCGAGCAGGAACGGCGCGGCGCCCGTGAGGGTGACTCCACCCTGGATCGCGGCGGCGACGCAGAGCACGGCGAACGTCCCGATCTGCATCAGGAGCGCGCCGACCGCCGCCGGCACGATCGGCGGGACGAGTGCGAAACGCACCGCAACGGGCATCGCGCCGAAAAGCGCGGCCGAGACGAGCGCGAGGAGAACGGCGTCCACTACGACCGGGCGGGGACGAGACGCCGGAGCACCGACGCGGCAGCCGGCTCGGCGAGGACGATGCCGCCGAGCATCACGGCGCACCCGAGCCAACCGGCCCAGCCGAGGCGCTCCGAGAGGAGAAGCACGCCGAAGAGGGCCGCGAACGGCGCCTCCAGCGTGAAGACGAGCGCCGCCCGTGCAGCGGTCGTCCGCGACTGGACCCAGGTCGCGACGAGGTACCCGAGCGCGCCGGCGAACACGCCGGTGACGACGAGGGCGTACCAGGTCTGCGCGTCCGGGGGCGCCTCGACCTGCCCGACCGCCACGGCGACGACCGCAAACCCGGCGAACGCGACGCTCATCTGCAGGAAGGTCAGCGCGCGCGCGTCGTAGCGCGGCGCGAACCGCTCCATCGCGACGATCTGGAGCGACTGCGCGACGGCGTTCCCGAGGACGAGCAGGTTCCCGGCCCACGAGCCGCCGGGCGCGCCGCTCAGGAGCAGGAGCCCGGCGAGCGAGAGGACGACGCCGATCCACACCGGCGAGGGCACCGGCGTGTGGAACGCGACGAGCGCGATCAGCGGCGTGAAGACGACGTAGAGGCCGGTGATGAACCCCGTGCTCGTGACGGTCGTCAGCTCGAGACCCGCCGTCTGGAGCCCGTAGGCGGCGGCGAGGAGCATCCCGGCGCCGAGGCCGGCCGCCCACCCCGCTCGCGGGAGCGTGCGGAGCGGCCTCCACGCGAACGGCGCGAGCGTCGCGGTCGAGATCGCGAAGCGCACCGCGAGGAAGGCGAAGAGCGGATAGACCGCGACCGCCTTCTGGACCGGCACGAACGTGTACCCCCAGATCGCCGTGACGACGACGAGAGCGAGCAGCGGGGTCGTGCCCGTGCGCGGCATCCGCGCACGCTATCGGGGCGGGGGAACGGAGCCTCCCTCGCGACGCATACGATTCGGGTGTGCAGCCGCTCGACACCCTCGGGAGGCCCGTCCGCGACCTGCGGATCTCGGTCACCGACCGCTGCAACTTCCGCTGCTCGTACTGCATGCCGAAGTCAGTCTTCGGGCACGAGTACCGCTTCATGGACCGGAAGGAGCTGCTCAGCTTCGAGGAGCTCGAGCGGGTCGCCCGCGTGTTCGTCGCACTCGGGGTGGAGAAGGTCCGCCTCACGGGCGGCGAGCCGCTGCTCCGCAAGGAGATCGAGCACCTCGTCGAGCGGCTCGCGACGATCGAGGGCCTCGACCTGACGCTCACGACGAACGCCTCTCTCCTCGCTCGCAAGGCGCAGGCGCTTCGTGACGCCGGGCTCGACCGGGTCAACGTCAGCCTCGACTCGCTCGACGACGCCACCTTCCGTGCCATGAACGACGTCGACTTCCCCGTTGCCCGCGTCCTCGAGGGGATCGAGGCCGCGGCGGATGTGGGCCTCCCGGTGAAGGTGAACGCCGTCGTCAAGCGCGGGGTCAACGACGCCGGGGTGGTCGACATGGCGCGCCACTTCCGCCGCACCGGCCATGCGCTCCGCTTCATCGAGTACATGGATGTCGGGACGACGAACGGCTGGCGGCTCGACGACGTCGTGCCCGCGGCCGAGATCGTCGAGCGGATCGATGCCGTCTTCCCCCTCGAGCCGGTCGAGGCCGCCTATCGCGGCGAGGTCGCTCAGCGGTGGCGCTACCGCGACGGGGCCGGCGAGATCGGTGTGATCTCCTCCGTCACCCAGCCCTTCTGCGGCGACTGCACGCGCTCGCGGATCTCGGCCGAGGGGAAGCTCTACACCTGCCTGTTCGCGATCCGCGGGACGGACCTGCGGGCGCTACTCCGCTCGGGCGCGAGCGACGAGGAGCTCCGCGACGCGATCGCGGGCGTCTGGACGAAGCGCGCCGACCGCTACTCGGAGATCCGCACCGAACGGACCACCGACCTGCCGCGGATCGAGATGAGCTACATCGGCGGCTAGGACGCCGCCTACGCCCAGTCCATCGGCTCGTAGCCGCTGCCCACAGGTGCGGACATGATCAGCACGCGGGCGAGTGACGAGCCGTCGTTCCGGACCGTCCGCTTGGGCTCGGGCGCGAGCCGCGCGAACGAGCCGGCGCGGAGCGGGTGGTCGACACCGTCCACGGCGATCGTCGGCTCGCCCTCGAGGACGAGGAACACCTCCTCGTGACCCCGTCCGGTTTCGTCGTGCTCGGGAATCGAGTCGCCGGGGGCGAGCTCGACCGCGTTGAGCCCGAACGTGCTCACACCGAGCGAGCGCCGGACGAGGACCCACTTCCCGTACGCCCGTTCGAGCTCGTCGTCATGCTTGATCGTCAGCGCTTCCATACCGCTCCTTCGTCCGGTTCGGCGATCATCGCACGGTTGGCAATGCGTAGCGACCGCCTCGCAGGGGTAGAATCGACGCACTTCGTGACCAGCTACGCGGAGGCACGCCGACTGCCGCGCGGATGGGCGCACCTCGCCCTGCAGTTCGCGGTCTGGTTCGGCTTCTACGCCGCCTACCAGGTGGCGCGCGGCGCCGCGGACCGCGGCGTTGCCGAGGCGTTCTGGAACGGAACCCTGGTGATCGAGGCCGAGAACAGGCTCCAGGCCCTGATCGAGCCCGGTGTCCAGAACTTCGTCGAGCAGTCGCAGCTCCTCGTGGTCGCGACCTCGTACACGTACTGGCTGTCCCAGTTCGCCGTCGTCGGGATCACGCTCCTCTGGGTCTACTTCCGCCACCACGAGCGTTTCGCCGACTTCCGCAACTGGCTCATCGGCGCCAACCTCGTCGGGCTCCTCGGCTACGTCCTGATGCCGACGGCACCGCCCCGGATGTTCCCCGAGTGGGGATTCTCCGACACGCTTGTCGAGTCCGGCTCGGTCACTCACGACAGCGGGCTGGTCGCGTTCGCCTCCAACCAGTACGCGGCGATGCCGAGCCTCCACGCCATGGACGCGCTGATCGTCGGCATCGTGATGGCCTCCGTCTGCCGGTCGACCCTCGCCCGCGTGCTCTGGCTCGTCTGGCCCGCCTGGGTGACTTTTGCGGTGATGGGCACCGGCAACCACTTCTGGCTCGACTGCGTCGCCGGTTTCGGCGTCGCGCTCCTCGTCGCGGTCATCCTCTTCCGCGGCAGGCTGCGGCGCTTCCTTCCGGGCGCCGCGTGAGTCAGCCCGAGGACGGGCCGCGGGTCAGCCAGCTCGACCGCGTCAAGCAGGAGTACACCGAGGCGGCACGCGAGATCCTGCGCCGCTCGATGCGCGGCGTCGGGAAGACCAAGCTGACGCCCGACATGCTGACCCTCGCTGGGGTCAGCCTATGCCTCGCCGGCGCGGTGCTCGTGGGCTTCGAAGCCCGCAACGAGAAGCTCTTCTTCTGGCTCGGCGGCGTGCTGTTCGTCGTCGGCTCGATCGCGGACATCCTCGACGGGGCGCTCGCGCGCGCGGCAAGCAAGGGCACGGTGTTCGGCGCGTTCCTCGACTCGACGTTCGACCGCCTCGGCGAGGCGGCGATGCTCGCCGCGATCGGGCTCGCGTTCATGCGCGATGGCAACGAGATCGCGCTCGTGGCGTCGTTCGCCGCGGTGATCGGCTCGTTCCTCGTCTCCTACACGCGCGCGAAGGCCGAGGCACTCGGGCTCCGCGGCGACGTCGGCTTCGGCTCGCGCATCGAGCGTGTCGTGCTGATCTCGGTCGGGCTCTTCTTCGCGCCGTGGGGCTGGCTCCAGTGGCCGATCTACGTGCTCGCCGCACTCGCGTGGCTCACCGTCGCCCAGCGGATCCTGTTCGTCCGGCGCCAGCTGCGCGAGCTCGCCGAAGCGAGCACGTAACGCCGCCGTCGCGCCGCGTCGCCGAAGGACAGCCGCTCACCTCGGCGTCGCTCGAGCGCGCCGCGCCTTGTCCCTGCGAGGCGACGGTGCGACCGCCCACGTGACGTGGGAAGGGCCGGCCCCGGGCCCCTACGATCCCGCCGGCGACGCAGAGGCAAACGCGCTCAGCGGACGTGCTCGGGCCGACCCGCGCTGCGTCGTCAACTGAGCACGTCGAGGGCGCCTCAGCCGTGCGCGGAGAGCACGCTCGAGAACCACGTGGTAAGTGCTAGCACTTTGACTGCTAGCAAAACTCGCGAGCGGGCATCCTGGTCAGGATGCCCGCCCCTCTGAAGGGAGCACTCGTCCGCGAGACCGCTCGCCGCGAGTCCAACGTCAACGACGTCGCCGCAGGGATTCTCGCCGAGAGCTTCGAGGTCGCCTACGTTCCAAGTGGTCGCCGACGCAAAGTGCTAGCAGGCTCGAGCCCCGTCCTTCTCCTCCGCGTCCCGCCGGAGCTGAAGGACGAGATCCATGCCGAGGCAGCCCGCACGGGCGCCAACGCGAACGACGTCATCCTCGCCGCGCTCACCGCTGGGCTCGGCATCCCACGGGTGAGCAATCGAAAGGACACCATGGCCGAGACCAACGGCTCCACGAACGGCAAGGGACGCTCGAAGGACAAGGTGCGCGTCGCCATCATCGGCGTCGGCAACTGCGCCAACTCCCTCCTCCAGGGCGTCGAGTACTACAAGGACGCGAAGCCCGACGGGAGCGTCCCGGGCCTCATGCACGTCGACCTCGGCGGGTACCACATCTCGGACATCGAGTTCACCGCCGCCTTCGACGTCGTCAAGGGCAAGGTCGGCGTCGACCTCGCGGACGCGATCTGGGCCCACCCGAACGACACGATCAAGTTCTCGAACGTCCCGAAGACGGGAGTCACCGTCTCGCGCGGGATGACGCACGACGGCATCGGCAAGTACCTCGCCCAGGTCGTCGAGAAGGCACCCGGCGAGACTGCCGACATCGTCAAGATCCTCCGCGAGACGGGCACCGACGTGGTCGTCAACTACCTCCCGGTCGGCTCCGAGGCCGCGACGAAGTGGTACGCCGAGCAGATCCTCGAGGCCGGCGTCGCGATGGTGAACTGCATGCCGGTCTTCCTCGCGCGCGAGCCGTACTGGCAGAAGCGCTTCGAGGAGGCGGGCGTCCCGATCATCGGCGACGACATCAAGTCGCAGGTCGGCGCGACGATCTCGCATCGCGTCCTGACGACCCTCTTCCAGGATCGCGGCGTCCACCTCGACCGGACGATGCAGCTCAATGTCGGCGGCAACTCCGACTTCCGCAACATGCTGGAGCGCGAGCGGCTCGAGTCGAAGAAGATCTCGAAGACGAACGCCGTCACCTCGATGCTCGACTACGACATCGGCGAGGGCAACGTGCACGTCGGCCCGTCGGACTACGTGCCCTGGCTGACCGACCGCAAGTGGGCGTACATCCGGATGGAGGGCTCGTCGTTCGGCGACGTGCCGCTCAACATCGAGCTCAAGCTCGAGGTGTGGGACTCGCCGAACTCGGCGGGCATCGTGATCGACGCCGTCCGCCTCGCCAAGCTGGCGCTCAACAACGGGATCGCCGGCGCGCTCGAGGCGCCGTCGAGCTACCTCATGAAGTCGCCGCCCGTCCAGATCGTGGACAGCGAGGCGCACGACAACACCGAGCGCTTCATCAAGCAGAACGCGCTCACGTCGGAGAAGAAGGCGAAGGCGGCCGCGAAGGGGTGACGCCTCGAGCGGCCCCGCGCATCGCGTGGCTCGGGGCGGCGGCGATCCTCGTCGTCGCCGCCCTGGTAGCGCTCGGAGCAATCCTGCGCGGGGACTTCTCCGAGACGGACGGCCGGATCCTCGGCACGCTGGCGGCGGTGCTCTACACCGGCGGGGCGCTCTTCGCAGGGTTGAGCGTCGTCGAGCGCGGCCATCGCATCGTCGGTTGGTCGCTGGCCGCGGCCGCACCCGTCTGCTTCCTGCTGCTCCTCCCCGCCATCTGGAGCGTCTTCGACGAGAGCGGGACGACAACGTGTGGTGGTGGGCCTGGACGGCCGTGCTCGCGCTCCTCGCGGGGACGATGCTGGCGACGGCGCTGCTCCTCGCACGTGCAGACCCGGCCCGTCTGCTCGCTCTCGCGACGGGCGCCGCCGCCGCAATTGCGGCGACCCTGTCCATCGCCGCGATCTGGGCGGAGGCCGACGGCGACGGGTGGATCCAGCTCATCGCGGCGCTCTGGATCATCGCGGTGCTGGCGTACGTGCTCGTTCCCGTCGTCGATCGATTCTCGCGCGCCGCACCGGCGCCCGACGAGCGCGTGCTCGCACGACTCGGGGACGTCGAGCTGGTCGCGTCCCGCGCCGGGTCGCTCGACCCTGGGCTCGGCCCCGGCGAGCGACTCCTGCTGCGCAGGCGCGCCTGACGAGCATCTACGCTCGCTCGATGCCGCGCGAGGCCGAGCTCGTTCCTGCATCGCACCTGGACGACGCAGAGCTCGCGGCGCTCTTCAGCGCGTCGTACGAGGGCTACCTCGTGCCGTTCGCCGTCGATGCGGCAGCCATGCGATTCCTCACGGAGGCGTACGACCTCGACCGCGACGCATCGCTGATCGCGGTGCGGGACGGCGAGCGGGTCGGCCTCGCGAACCTCGGGCTCCGGGGCGCGGACGCCTGGGTCGGCGGCGTCGGCGTCGTTCCCGACGAGCGACGGCGCGGAACGGGTCGCAAGCTCATGGAGGGGCTCCACGAGGAGGCGCGCTCGCGCGGCGTCGAGCGGGTCTGGCTCGAGGTGATCGTCGAGAACACCGGGGCGATCGCGCTCTACGAGCAGCTCGGGTACGGCCACGTGCGCGACCTCGAGGTCTGGTCGCTGCCGGGCGCCGCGGGCGAGGCGAGCGAGGCGAGGGAGGTCGACGCGGCCGAGGCGCACGCGTGGATCCGCGAGCACCGCGTCGAGCGGGAGCCCTGGCAGCGCGACGACGTGTCGCTCCAGAGGGTCGCCGAGCCCCGCGGGCTTCTCGGTCGAGGGCGCCGCGGCGGTCGTCCGGGTGGTCGGCGGCCGCGTCTCGGTCGTCCAGCTCGCAGGTGACGAGGAGCCCCTGCACGCACTGCTCCAGGGCGCTCGCTCGCTCGGCGACGCCCTCAGCGTGCTGAACCTCCCCGCAGGCCACCCGGCAGGGGCGGCGCTGGCCGCGCTCGGCGGCAACGCGGACGTCCGCCAGCACGAGATGGTGCTGCGCCTGTAGGACCGGCGTTTCTACGGCAGCCGCGGCGCGGTGTCGTCCGCGACGAAGCCGATCCGCTTGTGCGTCGCGTCGCAGAACGGCTTCGTGCTCGAATGGCCGCATCGGCAGAGCACGACCGCGCTGCCCTCGGGCAGCTCGAACGCGCGCCCGTCCGCGTCGACGACGGTGATCGGGCCGACGACCTTGTACGGGCCGTTCGGGCGCACGGTGATCGTGACCTGGGCGATGCGACCGAGAATAGAGGGCGAAAACCCGTGGCGCGCCTACAATCGACTGGCCGTGGCGCTCCGCATCTGCCTCGTGACACCGCACGCCTGGTCGGTGCCGCACGACACGAACGAGCACGTCGCAGGCGTTGCCGATGCCCTCCGCGCACGCGGTCATGCCGTCGTGGTGCTGGCGCCGTCGTCGCGCTCCGCGGACCTGCTCGCGGGACGCCGGGCGCTGCAGACGGGCGTCCTCGAGGGAGTCGTCGCCGTCTCCCGGGCCGTTCCCGTCTCGCCGCGGTCGGCGGTCGGGATCCCGATCGGCGTACGAGCGAACGTCGCGACGGCGCTCGGACGCGGCAACTTCGACGTCGTCCACGGCTTCGATCCGGGCCTCCCCGGCCTCTCCTACGTCGCGCTCCTCGAGGCGGAGAGCACCACGGCGGCGACCTTCGTCGACCCGGAGCGTCTCGGCTTTCCGCCGCGGCGCACGCACCGCGACCGCCTGCTCGCGCGGATCGACACGCTCCTCGCCACGAGCGACGAGGTCGCGGCTCGTGCCGGCGATCGCTTCCCCGGCGCCTATGCCGTCGTTCCGGCGGGGGTCGACCTCGACCTCTTCGCCCCGACGCAGAAGGCAAAGCGCATCGTGATCGAGACGTCGGCCGGCGGCCGCGCCGTCGTACGCGTCGCTCTGCGCGCTCTGCGCGACCTGGACGACTGGGAGGCGATCGTGCTCCGCACCGGCCGGCTCGCAGCCCGACCGACGATCCCGCTGCGCCTTCGCGACCGCGTCCACGTGCGTACCGGGCTCACGGGCGACGCGCGCGCTCACCTGCTCCGCTCGGCCGCGATCGTCGTCCCCTCGCCCGACGGCCTTCGCCGGCTCCGCGACGAGGCGGCCGCAGCAGGGTGCGCTCTCGTCGACCCGCCCGACGTCAGCGCCCAGCCGGAGCTGGCGGCCGCGGCGCTTCTCCGTTTCGCCGAGGACGAGAAGGCACGGGAGAAGGACGCCTCCGCGAGACGCACCTCCGTCTCGGGCAGCGGCTTCGAGGACGTCGCCGAACGGCTGGAAGGCCACTACGTCGAGGCACAGGGACGCCGGCGGACAGGACGACGCCAGGAGACGGAGCCGCTCGCGGATCGCGAGTGGATCGTCGTCGACCTCCACATGCACACGAACCACTCGCACGACTGCTCGATCGACCCGGCCGAGCTCGTCGCCCACGCCGAGGAGGAGGGACTCGGCGCGATCGCCGTGACCGACCACAACGTCTTCAGCGGCGCGCTCGAGACGGTCGAGCTGGCGCGTGGCCGCGACCTGATCGTGATCCCCGGCGAGGAGGTCAAGACCGACCGGGACGGCGAGGTGATCGGCCTCTTCCTCCACGAGGAGATCCCCCGTGGGATGCCATTTGCCGACACGGTCGCGGCGATCCGTGAGCAGGACGGGGTCGTGTACGTCCCGCACCCCTTCGACCGGATGCACGCGATCCCCTCACCCGCGACACTCCACCATCACCTGCCGGAGATCGACGTGTTCGAGGTCTACAACGCGCGGCTCCTGTTCGATGCCTACAACGACGAGGCTCTGCGCTTCGCGCGGAAGTACGGGCTGCTGGCCGGCGCGGGCTCGGACGCACACGTCCTCCAGGGCGTCGGCACGGGCGCTCTGCGGATGCGCCGGTTCGACGGGCCGGAGGAGTTCCTCGTCTCCCTCCGCACCGCGAGCGTCCTTCGTCGCCCGAAGTCGCTCGCGTACCTCCAGTCGCTCAAGTGGGTGGCGCAGGTGAAGGAGAAGGTCGCAGGCGGCAGCTGATGCTGCGACTAGAGGAGCAGACCCCACGGCCCACGAATGAATCAGACGATGTCGAGCGCCGACGAGGGACCGGACCCACAGCGCAGCACCTCTAGCCGTCTGGTCGCCAAGCGACCGGACGGCGACGAGATCCAGGAGCGCTACCTCCGTCGGGCGATCGCAGAGATCAACGAGCTCGGCGACGAGCTCCTCGCGCTTGGCGACGAGCTGCACGTGCCCGTCCTCGGCAGCGGCCACCCGCTCGGTGACGTCTTCCTCCTCAAGCACCGTCCCACGCAGAGCGAGATCCACGAGGGGGTCGCGTTCTTCGGCCGGTCCGGCCAGGCGCTCCTGAAGTCCCTGCAGCGGCTCGAGGTCGACCCGCTCGCCGTCTACGGCACGAACTGCCTCAAGTTCGGCACCGAGGAGCCCTCGCAGGCGCGCGCCTGGCTGACGCGCGAGCTGCACATCGTGCAGCCGCGCCTCGTGGTCGCAATGGGCGCGCCGACCGTTACCTTCCTCGCAGAGCTCGAGTTCCCGCTCGCCGAGCCACTGGACGCGGAGCGGCCAGGGGAGCGCCAGCGGTTCACGCCCACGATCGAGGCGCTCGTGACGCCCGACATCGACGAGTCGCTCGACGAGCAGGGCGCGAAGACGCGGTTCTGGGCGGCGTTCAAGGCGCTCGGCACGTGGTGGGCCGAGCTTCCGCCGTACTGAGCTCGGTTCACGATGACGCTTCGTCACAAGGCTTCGTGGTGAAGCGAGCTCTCGGGCGCGGACGAGCGGCGGCGCTCGGGGCGCTGCTCGCGGCGCTCTGCGCCTGGGATGCGTTCGCGCACCGGCTGCCCGCGGTGTCGGACCGGTGGGACGTGGCGATCGTCGCCGCCCTGCTGCTTCCGGCGACGTTCGCCGTCGTCTGGCTCCTCCTACCGGTCGCCGAGGCGCGCGGCGTGCTCCCGGTCGCGCTCGCGACCCTGGCGCTCGCCGCGCTGCTCCACGTCGCCGACCTGACCGCGGCCGCCAACGTCGCCAAGCTCGTCGCGTTCGCACTGATCGGGTTCGGATTTCTCCAGCTCTTCGAGGCGCTCTCCTGGGTCGTTCTCGTCGCAGCCCTTATCCCGCTGGTCGACATCGCGTCCGTCTATCGCGGTCCGACGCGGGTCGTCGTCGAGGAGGAGCCCGGGATCTTCGAGAGGATCGCAATCGCGTTCGCGCTGCCGGGCGAGCACGCCGCGGCGCGCCTCGGCCCGCCCGACGTGCTCTTCTTTGCGCTGTTCCTCGCGACGGCGGCACGATTCGAGCTCCGCGTGGCCGCGACGTGGATCGGCATGACCGGGGGGCTCGCGCTGACGCTCGTCGCGACCTACGCGTTCGACCTGAACGGCCTTCCCGGCCTCCCCGCGATCGCGCTCGGCTTCCTGGTGCCGAACGCGGATCTCCTGTGGCGCTCTCTCAGGGCCCGGGACGCGGCGCCGCCGCGTCCCGGGCCGAGCTAGGCACCGCTAGCAGTTCGCCGCGACCCAGGCCTCGATGTTCTCGCTCGCCTGCTGGACCTCCGGCTCGTCCATGGAGGATGCCGCCGCCTGGAGCTTCGCCAGCGTCTCCGCGTCCGGCGTCTCTCCACTCGACAGGTCGACGCCCTCGAGTGCATCCGCGAACTCCTTGAAGTTGTCCGCGAGCACCTGGTAGTCGTCTCGGATCTCCTCGGGCACGCGCTCGGCGAGCTCGTCGAAGACCTCGGACACCGAGTCGATGTCGCCGCTGCCGGCGCCGAAAGCGCCCTGGAGCTTGGAGCCGAGCCCCGCGAGCTCGGCGCATTCGCCGCCGAGGACACCGTCGTCCTCTGTCGCGTCCGTCTCGGTGCCGTCGTCGACGGTCTCCTCCCCGTCGTCCGACGTCTCCGTCTCGACGATCGCCGTGTCGGACGATGCCGAGTCGCTTCCGTCGTCCCCACCGCATCCAGCGGCAACCAACGCGAGCGCAGCAAGAAGCAGCGCCGCAAGCCATCGTTTGTTCATCCGTCCCTCTCAGTCTCGCTCGTCGCGTTCTCATCGGCAGTATCGCCTGTTCGCTGGAGGAGCGAGACGCTCTCGATGTGCGGTGTGTGCGGAAACATGTCGACCGGCGTGCAGCGAACGAGCTCGTAGCCGTACTCGTCGCGCAGGACTGCGAGGTCGGACGCGAGCGTCGTCGGATTGCACGAGACGTACACGATGCGCGGTGCCCCGAGAGCTCCGGTGCGGCGGAGCGCCTTCCCTGCGAGACCGGCTCGCGGCGGATCGACGACGACGAGGTCGGGCGGCCCTGCGCGCTCGCGCAACTCCTCGAGCGACTGACCGACGTTGCCCGCGAAGAACTGCGCGTTCGCGATCTCGTTCGTTGCCGTGTTCTCGATCGCGCAGGCGACCGATTCCTCCGAGATCTCGACGCCCCAGACGGAGCTCGCGTCGCGTGCCAGCGTCAGCCCGATCGTGCCCGTCCCGCAGTAGAGGTCGTAGACGACCTCCTCGCCCGTCAGGCCGGCTGCCTCGCGGGTCAGCTCGTAGAGCGTCTCCGCCATCTCCGTGTTGGTCTGGAGGAATGCGTTCGGGCGGATGCGGTAGCGCAGGCCGAGCAACTCCTCCTCGATCCATTCGTCCCCCCAGAGGAGGCGCGTCGGGAGGTTCGTCACCTCCGACGGCTGGTCGTTGATCGCCCAGTGGATCGAGCGCACCTCCGGGAAGCGCGTGAGCGTCTCGATGAGGAAGTCCGCGTCGAAGCGCTCGCCCGGTGCGGTCACGAGGACGACGAGCGCCTGCCCCGTGTTCCGGCCCTCCCGCACGACGAGGTGGCGCAGATATCCGGTATGTGCGTCCTGGTCGTACGGCTCGAGCCCCTCGACTCGGGCCCACTCCTTGACCGCCTCGCGAATCGCGTTGCCGATCGGCGTCGTGAGGAGGCACTCCTCGACGTCGATGACCTCGTCCCAGCGGCCCGCCCGGTGGAAGCCGAGCACGAGGCCGTCGGGCCCGGACGCGAACGAGTACTCGAGCTTGTTGCGGTAGCCGTACTCCGACCGCGCGGGCACGATCGGCTCGAGCGGCGGCTCGGCGAAGCCTCCGAGGCGCGTGAGGGCGTCGCGCACCTGCTGCTCCTTCGCCTCGAGCTGCTGTGCGTATGCGTAGTCCTGGAAGCGGCAGCCCCCGCACGTCCCGAAGTGGCGGCACGGCGCTGCCACGCGGTCGGGGCCCGGCTCGAGCAGGGCCGTCCGAATCGCCTCCGCGAACCCACGCTTCACCTTCGTCGCCCGGGCGCGGACGAGGTCGCCGGGCAGCCCGCCGCGGACGAAGACGACGAATCCGTCGACCCTCCCCACCCCGTTTCCGCCGTACGCGAGGGAGTCGATCCGGACCTGGAGCTCCTCTCCCTTGCGAACCGGCGCCGGCATGCAACGAGGGTACAGCGGCCTACCGGTGTCAGAGACACCGATCCCTGTCAAGGTGTCCCGCAGGGCCGTGTCCTCCAGCTCTAGGCAAGCACGCTGACGTGCACGGACCGCTCGCGCGGCCCGTCGAACTCGCAGAAGAAGATGCCCTGCCACGTGCCGAGGGCGAGAGTGCCGTCGTCGCGCAGCGGCACGAGCACGCTCGGGCCCATCAGCGCCGCGCGAATGTGGGTCGGCGCGTTCTCCTCGCCCTCCTCGATGTGCTGCCAGCCCCAGTCCTCGGGGACGATCCGCTCGAGCGCCATCTCGAAGTCGCGGGCGACCATCGGGTCGGCGTGCTCGTTGATCGTCACGCCCGCCGTCGTGTGCGGCACGTAGACGAGCACGGCGGCCCCCGTCTCGCCGGCAACGGCGTCCCGAACGAGCCGGGTGATGTCGACGAGCTGGCTCTGCCGCTCGGTCCGGACGGTCAGCGTCCGCACGGAGTCAGAGGGCGCCGCCCGCGGCAGGCGGGGCACCGGCCTCCAGCGGGTTCTCGCCGCCCGACTCGCGGGCCAGGAAGTCCTCCACGTGCATGACGTTGTCCTTCGAGCGCGTGACGACGTCCAGCAGCGCGGACATCG
Source organism: uncultured Actinomycetes bacterium (assembly GCA_963814565.1). Taxonomy (GTDB): domain Bacteria; phylum Actinomycetota; class Thermoleophilia; order Gaiellales; family Gaiellaceae; genus Gaiella. Next base: position 54,794 of record CAWFDO010000015.1, on the reverse strand, counting down.
ACGACACCTCCTCGCGCTGTTCCTGCAGGAACCAGTGCAGGAACTGCTCCGCGACGAGGTCCCCCTCCTCGCGCCCGGTGAGCGCGAGCTGCTGGATCTGCCCGGTAACCCGCTTCTCCTGGTCGAGCGCGAGCTGCACGGGGGCGACGACGTCGGCGAACGCGACCTGCGGCGCTTCGACGGCAGGGATCACGACCTCCTCGTCCGCGTCGAGGAGGTACTGCACCATCATCATCGCGTGGTTTCGCTCCTCGACCGCCTGGCGGTAGAAGTGCGCGGCGAGCTGGGGCAGCGTCTGCGCGTCGTAGTAGACGGCGATCGCGACGTACTGCTGCGACGCACCGAGCTCGTACGCGATCTGCTCGTTGAGGGCGCTGGGGAACTTCGACATGGTCCGATCCTAGAGGGTCGAGGTCGGGCGTGAGCGCGGTGATGTGCGAGTGACGCTCCGCGGCTCGGCCGGTGCATTCGGGCCCTCGGTCGCACGCCCCGTAGCTCGCGGCGATGCGCCAGTAGCATCGGCGCATGGCGGGCATCCCCGACACGCTCAAGGGGCGGAGCTTCACGCGCGTCTCCGACTGGACGCCGGACGAGCTCCTCACCGCGTTGGACCTCGCCGACGAGCTGAAGGTCGAACGGGCACGGCGGAAGGAGCTCCGGATCCTCCCGGGCCGCACGGTCGGGCTCATCTTCCGGAAGCCGTCGACGCGGACGCGGATCAGCTCCGAGGTGGGTATCGCCGAGCTCGGCGGGATGGCGCTCTACGTGCCGTCGGCCGACCTCCAGCTCTCACGCGGCGAGTCGACGCGCGACACCGCGATCGTCCTCTCCCGCTTCCTGAGCGCGATCCTCATCCGCACGTTCGACCAGGCCGAGGTCGATGAGTTCGCGAACCACGCGACGATCCCGATCCTGAACGGGCTCACGGACGCGGCGCACCCGCTGCAGGCGCTCGCGGACGCGATGACCATCCGCGAGCGCTTCGGAGCGTTCGCCGGAGTGCGCGTCGCCTACCTCGGCGACGGGAACAACGTCTGCCACTCGCTCATGCGCATCGCAGCACGGACGGGGATGCGCTTCGTCGCCGCCTGCCCCGAGGGCTACGAGCCCGACCCTGGCATCGTCGCCTCGTGCACGGAGGACGCGGCCGCGAGCGGCGGCAGCGTCCACGTCGTCACCGACGCGGCGGAAGGCGTCGCCGACGCACAGGTCCTCTACACGGACGTCTGGACGAGCATGGGCCAGGAGGAGCAGCACGAGCGCCGGCTCCGGGACCTCGATGAATTCCGGCTCGACGCGGACAAGCTCGCGCTCGCCGGCCCGGAGGCTGTCGCGATGCACTGCCTGCCGGCGCACGTCGGCGAGGAGATCACCGCCGATGTCCTGTACGGCGACCGCTCCCTCGTCTGGGATCAGGCCGAGAACCGGCTGCACGTCTACAAGGCCGTGCTCGCACTGACCGTTCGCTGATGTCGTTCGACGACGTCGTCCGCTCCGCGCTCGACACGCTGCCACCGCACATCGCCGAGGCGCTCCGGAACGTTGCGGTCGTCGTGGAGGACGAGAACGCGGAGGATCCCGACCTCTACGGGCTGTTCGACGGCATCCCCTTGACCGAGGGCGGCCCTGCCCCGGGCGAGCTGCCGAACCGCATCGCCGTCTATCGGCTTCCGCTCGAGGCCGACTTCCCGGACGAGGACGAGCTCCGCGACGAGATCCGGATCACGGTCCTCCATGAGCTGGGCCACTACTTCGGCCTCGACGAGGACCGGCTGTCGGAGCTGGGATACGAGTGACGACCGCCCTCGAGCTTCTGACCTGGGCGGCGCTCGCCGTCGGAGTCGTGGTGGTCGGGCTGTTCCTCTTCGCGCGCCGACGCTGATCGATTATCGGTGGCGGGAATGGGGTAGGCACATGGTTCGTTGACACTTGCATGATCATCAACCCGGAACTCCACGACGAGATCGACGCGCTGAGCAAGCGCCGGGTGGCGCTCTGGAACTCGCTGTCCGAGGGCCGTGATCCCGCAGTGGTCGACGAGATCAAGGCGATCGACGCTCGACTCCAGGGACTCTGGGAGCAGCATCGAGCAGAGCGGGCACGGATCCGCTTCGGCGAGCGCGACGAGATCGTGCGCCGCGCACGCGCCGAAGAGCGGCTCGAGCGCGCAGCCTGAACCCATCCGAGCAGGGAACACGGCCACTTCCCCGTACCATGTGGCCGTGCTCGGACGAAAGATCGACAACGAGGATCCGGTCGCCGAGGAACGTCGCGCGCTCGTCGAGCAGCGCGTCGCGCTCGAAGACCTGAAGCGGGAGCTCGCCGCGCGCGTCGCGGCGGTCGCCGAGCGCGAGAACGAGCTCCGCGCGGCGATGACGGCGATCGCCGCCGGGAAGGAGTCGACCGTCCTCCTCCCCCCGGTCGGGGATGCGGACGCGGACCGGCTCGCGATGCGTGCCGCCGCGGTCGCGGAGAGGGAGCGTGCCCTCACTGCGCGCGAGTCGGCGGTGGCGGCCGCGAACGGGTCGGGCGACCAGGCGTTTGCTGCCCGTGAGGCCGCCCTGCGCGACCGCGAGTCCGCATTGGCGGCGCGCGAGAGCGAGCTCGATGCGCGCGAGAGCGAGCTCGATGAGCGCGAGCGCATCCCGGCCGACCCCGACGCCGTCCGCCTCGCGCAGATAGAGAGGCGGCTCGACGAGCTCCGCGCCGCCGAGGAGGCGTTCATGCGCACCCGCCGCGACCTCGCCGAGCACAGCGACGCGATCACGGGGCGCGAGCAGCTGCTCGCCCAGCGCGAGCGCGAGCTCGACGAGCGGGAGGACAGCTGGGGCGGACCCGAGATCCGCGACCTCGAGTCGCGCCTCCGCCGCCTCGAGACGCAGCGGCTGTCGGGCGATCAGACGCGGAGCTTCAGCGGCGGCTTCAAGAAGCTCGAGGAGGAAGGAACGCGGAAGCCCTCAGGCTGACGCCGGGCCGCTGCCCTACGCCCAGGGAAGCTGGTCCCAGTACGGCGGCCGCGCGCGCTCCGGCCGGTTGAAGCGCGCGTAGGCCTCTGTCGGATTGTCCGTCGCCTCCTCCGCGCTCGCGCCGTAGCCCGCCGCCAGCTCCGACACCGGGTAGTGGAGCTTCTCGTCCTTCGATCGAGCGCCGACCATGAGCACCACGCTCGGCGCCTCGCCGGCGCCGACGAAGACATGCTCCGTCCCGGCGGGACAGTGGAAGAAGTCCCACGCCCGGAGCGCACGCTCCTCCCCGTCCACGAGCAGCGTGCACTCGCCCGACAGCACGAGGAACGCCTCCTGCTGCGACTCGGAGTGGTAGAGGCAGTTCGACGAGCCCGGCTCCAGGACGCTGACGTTGATGCCGAACTCGGAAAACCACGCCTCCCGGCCCTCGAACGCGCAGCCCGAGCCGAAGGTCTCGGACATCCACCATTCCGCATCACGCACGTTCACGACGAACCAGCCGGCCCCGCTCGGCACGAGCCCCGATCCGGAGTCGGCGAGAGATGCCTCGGGCACGCCTCGAGTATATGTGGTGACATCTGGCAACAGAATCGGGTGCGTCGCCGCCGGCCGCTAGAATTTGCACCCCCGGGGCGTTAGCTCAGCTGGGAGAGTGGCGAGGTCGCGCTGTGTCCCTCGACGCTCGCACGTTGCAAGCCAGAAGTGTGGCTCCCCCAGCCTGCACGCGGAGCGGACCGCCGGCGCGAGCTGGCACGCTGCACTCGCGTCGTCGGGAGGTGATGCGTGACCACATACAGAGTCGGCTACTTCGTAGGAAGCCTCGCTTCCGACTCCATCAACCGTAAGCTCGCCGCCGCACTCGTACGCCTCGCGCCGTCAAACATGGAGTTCACTGAGATCCCCATCGAGGATCTCCCGCTCTATAGCCGCGACTACGACGATGCGTTCCCGGCGGAAGCGCGAGCACTCAAGGAGGCGATCACCTCAGTCGATGCCCTGCTCTTCGTCACGCCCGAGTACAACAGAGGCCTTCCTGGATCGCTCAAGAACGCGATCGACTGGGCGAGCCGCCCGTTTGGGACCAACTCGTTGTCGCGGAAGCCGTCAGCCATGATCGGCGCATCGACCGGGAAGCTCGGCACAGCGATCGCGCAGCAGAACCTCCGCAGCGTCCTCAGCTTCTGCAACGCGCCTCAGATGAGCGCCCCGGAGGCGTACATCCAGTTCACGCCCGGTCTCATCACAGACGACGGAGAAGTGACGAACGAAGGCACGGAGGACTTCCTTCGCAACTTCATGCTCGAGTTCGAGCAGTTCACAGCCCGCGTGTTGACCGTCCTCCCGCGCCCGTCATAGACCCGCGCGGTCACGATCGTCAGGACGCGGGATCATCACTCCGTCCTATTGAAGTCACAACGACGAAGTAGGGTCAGGTGTAGCCATGGAGGCCGACTTCGTAGACACGGCCCCTCGGAGGAGAACGGATCAGGGCCGGGAAGCGGCTAGAATCCTGGCTCCGGGGCGTTAGCTCAGTTGGGAGAGCACCAGCTTTGCAAGCTGGGGGTCGCCGGTTCGAGCCCGGCACGCTCCACCTCTCGGAACGGCTTGAACAAGCCGTTCACCGGAACAGACCGAGGGCTCGGATCGCTCCGAGCCCTCGTCATCTCGCGATTTGGTCAGATTTAGTCAGATTGACTCGGCGAGCGTGACTACGGGTGGCAGATCTCGCAGTTCTTGCTGCGCCCGAGCTCGAACCAGCCGGACCCGACATTCATCAGTTGCACGGTGTCGGCCGGGAAGACCACCGCGTCGCCCGCGAGGACGAGGTTCGCGCCGTCGTCGAGGATCGCCCTCTGCGTGATGTTGCAGAACGGGACGCAATACGGCATCACGGTGATGACCTGACCGAGGACTCCACCCGTGAAGCTGGTGATCGTGACGTCCGCATCCGGCCCACCGTTACGTGCGGGCACACGGACGATCGTGCAGCCGGCGACGTCTTGGGCAGCGGAGAGCACAAGGCGATCACACACGGTGGCCGCGCCTGATCCGGCTCCGTCCGCACCGTTGCATGCATACGTAACGCCGTTAGCGGCAGTGAACTTGGATCCACCGTTTGCGCAGTTGGTGCCAGCCGGTTCGGAGTCGCTGCTGACGCTGATCCCGTCCATGCCGGCCTGCCCATTCGTGCCGTTCGTCCCGTTCACGCGGTCTCGATCCCGCTGGTCGTCAACAGCGCCGCGAGGGGCAACTACGCGCCCGTCGAGCGAGCCGGCTCGGGAGATCTCCACGTCGAGCTGAACCTCATGTCCAAGTCGATCTGGTGCAACGAGCCCTGGACCGGGCTCGTCGCGACGGGATCGTGGGGCACCGACTTCGACAGCTACACGACTGCCCGGATCGCGGCGTTCAGGCAAGCCTGCTCGTCCGTTCCGAAGCGCGCCGAGCAGCGATCGCTCTGGACGCTCCCCGCGACCAGTCGCGTGCCCGTGGTCGCCTTCGTGGGCGGCGCCGACCCGCAGGACCCGGTCACGAACCTCTCGGGCCTGAAGCAGCACTTCCCCGACAGCCGCACCGTGATCTTCCCGCGCGTCGGGCACTCGTTCGGCATCGGCGGCTGCGTCGATCAGATCATGGCGGACTTCGTCGACCGCGGCACGACCACGGGACTGAACACGACGCTCTGCGACGGCGCCGTCGTCGTGCCGCCCTTCGAACTGACCGACTAAACGAGGCGCGGAGATACACCGGGCCGAATCAGCCTCGGCTGCGCGGGCGAGCGGGAATGTCGCTTGAAGGCGTCACTCGCAGACGCGGTGCGAATGAGGCGGAACGGTCAAGCGGGCGCACAAGGCAGCCCGGCGAGCCGGGGCGATGATGGCCGGAGCACCCGGGCGTGGCCCGGCGGGCGGCTGTCGACTGGGGTCGACAATGCCGCAAGCGGCCGGGCGCAGTGCACTCGCATGGGGTCAGCGGGGCGTGCGGTCGACGAGCTCGAGCAGCGCCGCCGCGATCGTGTCGGGTGTCGGCGGGCAGCCCGGGATACGCAGATCGACGGGGAGCACGGTGTCTACCGGCCCGACGAGGGCCTCGGGTGTGCCGAGGAGGCTGACAGCCGAGGGCACAGTCGCCGAGCGCAGCGACCAGACGCGGCTCCGGCATCGCCTCGTAGGCGGTGAGGAGCGGCTCGCGCATGCGGGTGGTGACCGGCCCGGTCACGAGCAGCAGGTCGGCGTGCCGCGGCGACGCGACGATGCCGAGCCCGAACCGTTGGAGGTCGTCGTACGGGCTCGAGACGAGGGTCAGCTCGTGCTCGCACCCGTTGCAGGAGCCCGCATCGACGTGACGGATCGAGAGGCTGCGGCCGCGATCGGGCCGCGGGAGGGCAGCGGCTCGGCGAAGTCGTCGGAGGTCGCGAAGAAGGGTCAGCATCAGCGGTCGGTGCAGGCGTAGCAGAGCTCGAAGCTCTTGTTGATGAGCGGGAAGTCGGGGAGCAGGTTGTCCGCCGCGGCGAAGGCGACCGACGGCCAGTTCGCGTACGCGCCGGTGCGTAGATGGACGCGTGTCAGTTGGTCGCCGTCGCGCTCGACGATGCAGAGCGTCGCACCCCGCGCGGATTCGACGAGCCCTTCGGCGCACGCCGCCTTCCGGCCGGTCGGCGTCGAGCCGGTCGGCCTGACGGGCCCGTCGAGGCGCCGGTCGAGGAGATCGAGCGTCTGGCGCAGCTCGAGGATGCGCTGGTCGAGCCGGGCGCGGACGTCCCCGTCCGACCGGTCGGGGGTGCGTGGCTCGAAGTCCGGGTACTCCATGCGAAGACTGTGCTCGCGGACGTCGACGGCGACACCGGCTGCGCGTGCCGCCGGCCCGACAGTGCCGAGCCGTTCGACGTCGTCGGGTCGGAGCACCCCGATGTCCGGGAGCCGGTCCTGGAACGAGGCGTTGAACTGGAGCTCGCGCCAGCCACGTTCCGTCGCGGCGCGAATCGTGTCGAGCTCCTCGTGGGCGTGTCGCACGGTGTCGGCGTCCAGCTCGAGCGAGCTGCCGCCGAGCTCGATCGTGCCGAACAGGAAGCGGTGCCCTGTCAGGAACGCGTTCAGTCGGCGCGCGCGTTCGGTGAGCGCCGCGAAGTGGTTGTTGCCCGCGGCGAGGCCGACACCGGCGCAGACGGCGGCGATGTCGTTGAGGTGGCTCCAGAGACGCTCGAGCTCGAGCAAGATCGTCCGTGCGCGGGCGAGCTCCGGTGTCGGCGCGAGCCCGAGGGCCGCCTCGCATGCGTGGGCGTAGGCAAGGCCGTTCGCGACCGCGCAGGCGGCGCAGGCGCGACCGACGTAGCGGGCCCCGTCCGTCGAGGGTGCTCTGCTCGGCGGCGCGCTCGAGGCCGCGGTGCTTGTAGAAGAGGCGCGCGTCGAGGTGGAGGATCCTGTCGCCGACGACGTGGAAGCGGAAGTGGCCGGACTCGATGACCCCGGCGTGGATCGGGCCGACCGCGACCTGATAGACGTCCTTGCCGCGCACGGGCACCGTCCAGTGGGCGAGCACGCGGATCGTGCTCGACGAGTGGCCGCAACGGCTCGTGGCCGTCGAAGCGGACGCCGTAGAGGTCGTGTGCCTCGCGCTCGTCCCAGTCGGCGGCCGGCGCGAGATCGACGATCGTCGGCACCACGCCGGCTCGGGCCGCGACGGACTCGATCGCGACGGCGCCGTCCGGCGCGACGAGCGCAGCCCGAACGACGGCTCCGCCTTCCGAGGCGTAGAGCCCGGCGAACCGGGAGCCGCCGGCGAGGGCCTCCTGGACGGCCTCGCGGTACGAGAGAGCTGCGTGGACGGTCACCCGAGCCCCTTGACAAGCGCCTCGACGATGTCGGTGTCCGGCAGCCAGAACGCGGCGCCGGCGAGCACGAGCAGGATCACGCTCGCAGCTGCGGAGAGGCCCATCACCGCGCGGAGCCCGGGCGCCTCGGCGCGCTCGCGACGGCGCGTGCTGCCGCCGGTCGTCTCCACCAGAGCGTGGGCCAGCCCGACGAACCCCAGCGCGAGCAGGACTGCTGCTCCCGCTGCCGCCCACGGGTGTCCCGCCTCGAAGCCGCCGGCGACGATAAGGATCTCGCTGAGGAAGAGCGGCGACGGCGGCAGCCCGGCGAGCGTCCCGAGCGAGAGGCCCATTGTCGTGCCGAGGGCCGGCTGGGTGCGCGCGATGCCCGTGACGGCGTGGCCGGCCGAGCGCGGCTCGTGCCCGAGCAGCGGCGTCGCGGCGTAGAAGCCGAGTGCCTTCGCGACCGCATGCCCGACGATGTGCACGGCGACGCCGGCGAGCGCGATCGGCGTCGCGAATCCGACCCCGAGCGCGATCACGCCCATGTGCTCGAGGCTCGAGTAGGCGAGCAGCCGCTTCCAGGCGAGCGGCCGCCACAGGAACGGGACGGCGACGGCCAGCGACAGGAGTCCGAAGCCGATCAGCACGACGCGCCCCGTGTCGGCTCCGACCGCGGGCTCGAGCGCGCGCTCGACGCGCCAGGCGACGAGCAGCACGGCGGGCAGGAGCGCGGCGGAGAGCAGTGCGGACACGGGCGGCGGCGCCTCGGAGTGAGCGTCGGGCAGCCAGTTGTGCACCGGCGCCCAGCCGATCTTGGCCGCGAGCCCGACGAGAACGAGCAGGAATGCGACCAGCGTGGTCTCCCCTGCCGGCACGTCGGCGGACAGCGAGCGCCACGACAGCAGCTCGAGCGTCCCGCCCGGCGTGACCGACGCCAGCAGCACGATCCCGAGCAGGGAGAAGCCGAGCCCGAGCGAGGTGAGGAGCAGGTACTTCCAGCCGGCCTCGAGCGCGCGCGGCTTGCCGCTCAGCCCCACGAGGATCGCCGAGGCGGCCGTCGTCGCCTCGACCAGCAGCCACGCCGCGCCGAGATTGCCGGCCAGCGGGACCGCTGTGAGCACGGCGACGAATGCTGCCAACGCGGCGTAGTAGGCACGAGGACCGTTCGTGGCGCCGAAGAGTCCCGTCGGAGCGGTGTCGAGGTACGCCGGCGAGGCGATCGCGCTCGCGAGAGCGACGAGCCCGACCACGCCGACCATCAGCCCGCCCGCCGCGTCGATCACGACCCAGTCGGACACCTCGAGCCGCCCGGGATCCGCGAGCGCCACGATCGAGAGCACGATGGCGGCGACACCCGCGAGGCCAAGTCCGGTCAGTGCGACCGGCTGGACCGCGCGGCGCGGTGCGACGGCGACCAGGATCGCCGTGAGGGACGGAAGGCCGACGGCGAGGAGCGCGATCGTCTCGCGGCTAGTCACGGAGGGTCTCCAGCACGGCCGTGTCGCCGGAGCCGAACTCGGCGAAGATCCGCTCGTGGAACACCATCGCGACGATCGCGATGAGCGTCAGGTCGAGCGCCACCCCGAGCTCGATCGCGAGCGACGCGCCGCCGGGAAGCGCGATCGCCCCGAGCACGAGCCCGTTCTCGACCATCACGATGCCGAGCAGCTGGTGCAGCGTCGCACGGCGTGTCGCGACGACCGCGGTGCCGAACGCGACCAGCGCGAGCATCGCCCGCTCCGACTCCCCTGATTCGAGGCCGATCCGTGGCACGAGCCACGTGAGGGCGAGCGCCAGCCCGACCGCGAGCCCGGCACGCGCGAGCGGGGCGACCCCGGCGCGCACCGGGCGCGGCTCGCGTGTCCGCGCGACGATCACGAGAAAGAGGGATGCGAGAGCGACGCCCGCGCACGGCGAGCGCGACCGCGGCGGCGACCTCGTCGGCGGACGAGGCATCGGCGATCGCGACAGCAGCCAGCAGCAGCGCCTGGGTCGTGACGAGCCCGACCGCGACGGAGCGTCGCCGCACGACGACCACACCGATGCCGAGCGCGACCACTGCCCAGGCGAGCGTGCCGGTCACGCAGCCTCCACGAGCCAGGTGACGACGCCGAGCAGCGCGACGACCGCGGCGACCCCGAGAAGCCTTGGAGCGAGGAGGATCCGCATCTTGGCGACGAGCGTCTCGGTCAGCGCCAGCGCCGCGCAGAGCAGCACGAGGACGAACGGCAGCAGCGCGAGCTGCAGCCACGGGGTCGGTCGGATGCGGGAGGAACAGCTGGGCGGCGAGCACGAGCACGAGCCAGTGTCGGGCGGACGCAGCCCACTGCAGCAGCGCCAGGTCGCGTCCTGCGTACTCGAGCAGCGGGCCTTCGTGGATCATCGTCAGCTCGAGATGGGTGTCGGGATTGTCCACGGGCTGCCGTCCCGTCTCGGCGACGACGACCAGCGCGAACGCGACCGCACCGAGCGCGAGCGCCGGATCCGTCCAGGCGTCGGTACCGGCGGTGCCGCCGATCATCTCCACGAGATCGGTGGTGCCCGAGACGAGTGCTGCGACGGCGAGCGCGAGCACCAGCGCGGCCTCGACGAAGACCGCAATCGTCAGATCGCGGCTCGCGCCCATCAGCGCAAACCCGTTCGCAACCTCCCAGGCCGAAGCGGCGACGGCGAACCGTGCCAGGGCAAGCAGCCCGGCGAGCACGAGCGCGTCTCTGCCGACGCCGAGATCGGGCACGTCGGAGGTCACTGGCACCAGCAGCACGGCCGCGGCGAGGCTCGCGGCGGCGACCGCCGGCGCGAAGCGGTAGACGAACCCGGCTCCCTCCACGTCCACCGCGCTCTTGCCCCACAACCGACGGAGGTCACGGTAGGGCTGCAGCGGCGACGGGCCCCGCCGGCCTTGAAGGCGCGCCTTCCAGTGCTGCACCAGCCCCGGCAGGAGCGGAGCGAGGGCGACCCCGCCCACCACCTGGGCGACCGTCGCCGCGGCCGCCGGACCGCTCACCCGATCACCCCCAGCTTCGCGGCGGCAAGAACGACGAGGACGAGCGCGATCAGATAGCCGACGTACGTTCCGAGCCGCCCGCTCTGCGTCCTTCGTGCGTGGTGAGCACCCCACATCGCAAGGGCCGTGACGGGCCGGTACAGCCGGTCCTCGAACAGGTGCGGAACGCGGCCTTCGTAGGTGACCTCCTGGACGATCCCTCCCTCGACCCGCACCACGATCTCCCGCTCTGGACGCAGGACGTTCTCGAGCACGAGCCGCAGCGGCTTCGTAAACCCGGCGCTCGTCCAGTCGAGCGAGCGGTCGACGCGCTGGCCGCACGCCCAGGTCGGGGCGGGCGCCGCCACTCGCCGTCCGCGAAGCGCGACGAGCGCGACGACGACCGCGCCGAGGACCAGCGCGATCCCGCCCGTCGGAAGCGACCCCGTCCCAGGAAGCTCCAGGCCGACCGTCGTCTGCGTCTCGTCCGCCCAGGGCGCAAGGCCGACGAGCGAGCCGAAGAGCAGCCCCGGGGCAAGCCCGAGGACCACGCACCCCGCTGCAAGGCCGACGACGGCGACCCGCATCGGGACGGGGGCCTCCTCGGCGTGAGCAACGACGTCTCGGCGCGGAGGACCAAGCAGCACGAGCCCCACGACCTTGACGAAGCACAGCGCGGCGAGCGCCGCTGTCGCTGCGAGCGCCGCGAGCGCGAGCGCGCCCGCCGTGCCGTCCGCGATCCCGCCGTACATCGGCACCCGGAGGAGCCCTTGCAGCGTGACCCACTCCGACGCGAATCCATTGAGCGGCGGCAGACCGGCGATCGCGACTGCGCCGACGAGAAACGCCGCCGCAGTCCACGGCATCCGCCGGATCAGGCCCCCCAGCCGGTCGAGCTCCAGCGAGCCCACGGCCCTCTCGAACGAGCCGGCGCCGAGGAACAGCAGTGACTTGAACATCGCGTGGTTGACGGTGTGCAGAAGTGCGGCCGCCAATGCGAACGCCGCCCACTCGTCTGCGCCCCGTGCCCGCAGCACCAGGCACGCACCGAGGCCGAGGACGATGATCCCGATGTTCTCGATCGAGTGAAAGGCGAGCAGCCGCTTCAGCTCGTGCTGGAACAACGCGTAGACCACGCCGCCGACCGCCGAGAGCGCACCTAGGCCGAGCACGAGAACGCCGAGCCACTCGGGAAGAACTCCGAGCCAGTCGACGAGCACGCGAACGAGCCCGTAGATCGCGATCTTGATCATCACGCCGCTCATCAACGCCGATACCGGCGCCGGCGCGATCGGATGCGCGAGCGGCAGCCAGACGTGCAGCGGCATCAACCCTGCCTTCGCGCCCATACCGACCAGCGCGGCGAGCGCGACCGCGACCTGCACGCCGGACCCGGACGTCATCACCGTGCCGCCCCCGATCGCGTCCTCGCGGGCCAGAAGCAGCACCGCCACCCATGTCCCGACGCCCGCCAGGTGCGTCAGCGCGACATAGAAGAACACCGTGCGCCGCGCAGCCTCATCGGCGCGGCCAACGAGGATCACCGCCGCGGGCACCAACGTCATGGCCTCCCAGCCGACGAGGAACGTCAGCGGGTCCCGAGCCACGAGAACGAGGAGCTGAACCAGCACGAACAGCCCCGTCAGCGACGCGATCGCCCGGCCACGGCCCGACGGCTCCAGGTACCGAACGGCGAACACCAGCGCCGCGGCCCCGCAGACGCCGAGCACACCGAGAAACAGACCCGATAGCCCATCGACCCCGATGCGGGGATCGAACGCACTCGTGAATGCATTCCCCGCGACCTCACCGGCCGCGAGCGACCACAGGCCGCCGACCGCGATCAGCCCGCAGCCCACCGCCTGCAGCCAGATCCCCACCGCGAACGTCCGCCCAGCAACCGCCGCGAGACTCCCGGCACCGACCGCTCCGACGCCGAGGAGGAGCACAGCCGCGAAGCTCACGGGCCGGCGAGCTCCCTCAGCATCGACTGCTGCTCCTCGAGCTGGCGCGTCACGAGCGCCCGGCCAGCCTCCAGAAGCTCGAAGACCCGTTCATCCGATGCTCGGTAGTAGACGCTCGTTCCCTCACGCCGCGACTCCACGAGCCCCACCCGACGGAGCGCAGCCAGATGCTGCGACGTCGCTCCCGAATCGAACCCCAGCCCCTCCTGGAGAGCACCAACCGACCGCTCCCCTTCACGCAACAGCTCGATGATCCGTACACGAGCCGGATGTCCCAACACGCGGAACAGGCCCGCCTTGACCTCGTAGACCGGACGGACATTCGATGGCATTGGGGGATTATCACATAAATCTCTTAAAATTGAAAGATTTAGAGAAATAATGGATGTCGGCCTAGGACTCATGGGGACGGAGACGGAGACGGAGTCCGGTGCCGCGGCTTGGCCACCCCCTCGAAGGAGGGGCAACCAAAAGCCGTTTACGGTGGGTCATCGGTCACCGGACGGGAGTGCGGCAAATCCGCACTCCCGTCCGTCCTTGCCCGGATGTGAGCCAACAGGCACGGAGGAACAGTGCTCATGAGATCCGATGATCAAAAGCAACCAGTCGACCGGTTCACCGGAGGAAGCGACTCCTGGCCGTCATCCGTCTGCGTCCTTCAGCGCGACGCTTCGGGTGCATCTGAGGGACCAGCCGGGGTCGTTCGCGGCCCTCGCGACTGCGATCGCCGCGTCAGGTGGGCTCCTTGGAGCGATCGACCTGGTCCGCGTAGGGCGGAACGAGAAGGTGCGCGACGTAACGGTGCTTGCCGGCGACAGCGCGCATCTCGACCGGATCATCGGCGCTGTGTCCGAGGTTGAAGGGCTCGAAGTCGAGCACGTCTCTGACCGGACGTTCCTGCTTCATCTGGGCGGGAAGCTCGAGGTCACGCCGCGCACGCCACTCAAGACTCGTGACGACCTTTCGATGGCTTACACGCCCGGCGTCGCCCGGGTCTCGAGCGCGATCGCCGCGGATCCCGCGAAGGTCTGGGCGCTCACGATCAAGCAGAACACGGTCGCCATCGTCACCGATGGAACCGCCGTGCTCGGACTGGGCGACATCGGGCCAGAGGCGGCTCTCCCGGTCATGGAGGGCAAGGCGGTCCTCTTCAAGGAGTTCGGCGGCGTCGACGCATTTCCGATCTGCCTTGCCACCAAGGATGTCGACGAGATCGTCCGCACGGTCGTCGCGGTCTCCCCTGGCTTCGGAGGCATCAACCTCGAGGACATCTCCGCGCCGCGCTGCTTCGAGGTCGAGCGGCGGCTCCGCGAGGCGCTGGACATTCCCGTCTTCCACGACGACCAGCACGGAACCGCGATCGTCGTCCTGGCGGCCTTGTTGAACGCGCTCCGGGTCGTCGACAAGCGAATCGAGGACGTCCGGATCGTCGTCACCGGCGTCGGCGCGGCAGGCGCCGCGACAACGCGCGTGCTGCTTGCTGCCGGAGCCAAGGACATCGTCGGTTGCGACCGCGAGGGGACGCTCTACTCCGGCCGCCCCGGGCTGACGCAGGAAAAGAACGCCTATGCGGAGCTCACGAATCCCCGCGGTTTGCGCTGCTCGGCCGACGAGGCACTCGAGGGCGCCGACGTGTACATCGGGCTTTCAGGCCCCGGCGCCGTGAGCTGCGACGCCGTCCGGCGGATGGCTGATCGCGGGATCGTTTTCGCCATGGCCAATCCGACGCCGGAAGTCGTGCCGGAGGAGATCGCGGGCTCTGTGGAAGTGATCGCGACGGGCCGGTCCGACTACCCGAACCAGATCAACAACGTCCTCGCGTTCCCGGGTGTGTTTCGCGGAGCGCTCGACACGAGGGCACGGGAGATCACGGCCGAAATGGAGTTCGCCGCCGCGCGCGCGCTGGCCGACATCGTGAAGCCCGAGGAGCTCGCCGCCGACTACATCATCCCGAGCGTCTTCAACCGGGACGTCGCTCCCGCTGTCGCCGAGGCTGTCGCCGCGGCTGCCGAGCGGACGGGAATTGCTCGGACATCGCGTCTCGAGCTGGACGGCGACCCCGCTGCGCTCACGCACGGCTGAGACGCCCTTGCGACGCTGGGGAGAGGGGCGCGCAGATGCGTGCTCGTGCTCCCCTTGCCGGGACGAGATGGGGATGGCGCGTGACCCGGCAGTCCCACGATGACGTCTCGTGCCACTCCGTAGTTCGCCGCAGACGAATCATCGGGTTATTCGCACGGGTTTCTCGGTTTACGCCGATGGCCCGGCTTCCCGTCCGGCGCAAACTCCGCCCATCAAGAGAGTTTCTACCGGGAGGTGGAGTGATGAAGGGCAAGAGGTACTGGGAGATCGGCGGATTCATCGCCGGCGGCGTGTTGCTCGTGTTCGGTGTCGTCGCGATTTTCCTCGGCGCCAACGGATACACCACGACGCGCGACGCGATCAAGGCCGAGGGGATCACGTTCGGCACGGCCGACGATCCCGCCGTCGCGAAGTACGCGAGCCAGTGGGCCGGCGAGCAGGTCACGACCGGTGACCAGGCGCGCGCATTCGCAAAGATCATGCGCGAGCACACGCTCGAGGGCTCCGGCGGGCTGACCTACGCGCAGATGGGTCGGTTCCAGTCGGCCGCCAACCCGGACGATCCGGCAGGGACCAGCGACGAGGCGGCCGCCGCGAAGGACGAGAGCGGTCAGCCGGTCGCAAACGGCGCCCGCAACACGTGGGTCACCGAGACGGCACTGACGACCGCTCTGAACATGAGCTACATGGCAGAGCGGCTGGCGGTGTTCGGACTGGTGGTCGGTGTGGCGCTGCTGCTCACCGGCATCGGGCTCGTGATCCTCGCCTTCGCGGTCTTCGGTCGGCGCGAGCCGGCAACGGAGACATACGGGGTGAAGACACAGACAGCGGTGCCATCGGTCTGATCCGGGCCCCGGGAGGTCCCGGATCGAACAGAGCTCCAACTCCCGGAGCACAAAGGCGAGGGGCCGGGCAACCGGCCCCTCGCCGTTTCGACAGGCGAACGACCCCCGGCGGCGCTTAACGGTGGGCTCCCGAGAAGTGCACCGAGCCGTCAGATGCACGAGACTTGCGTCGGTGTCCTTGACTGCGAACGTCGAGCCGCACGCGATCGATCCGCGCCGTCTGGAGCCGCTTATCGGAGTCGAGCGGGTCGAGGCGCTGATGGAAGCGGCCTCGGCTCTACGCGCGTTGATCGGACGTCGGCGAATCGTAAACGTCAACTCGACGGCCAACGGCGGCGGCGTGGCGGAGATGCTTGCGACGCTGCTCGGCTACGTGCGCGGCATCGGACTCGAGGCGGACTGGCTGGTGATCGACGGAGATCCGGAGTACTTCGCGGTGACGAAGCGAATCCACAACGGTCTCTACGGCTCGCCCGGCGATGGAGGCGCGCTCGGGAAGCGGGAGCATGCTGTCTACGAGCGCACGTCGGCGCGGAACCTCGAGTCGATCCACCGCAGGATGCAAGAAGGGGACGTCGTTATCGTCCACGATCCCCAGCCAGCGGGTCTCATCGGCCCTCTCGCAGAATTGGGTGCGCACGTGGTCTGGCGTTGTCACGTGGGCTACGACGGATCGAACGAATGGACCGAGCGTGCCTGGGCATTCATGCGCCCCTATGTAGAGGCTGCGAATGCGCATGTGTTCTCACGCGAGTCGTTCGCGCCGGAATGGATCGACCGTGCGTGGATGCGGGCCATACCACCCTCGATCGATCCGTTCACTCCCAAGAACAAGGAACTCGCTCCAAACGAGGTCTTCGCGCTCCTCGGAGCCGCCGAGCTCGTCTCCTCCAATGGCACCCCGCCAGACGCCCGAGTGCGTCGAAGGGCGGACGTTGTGCGCGAGGGCCCTCCGCCAGATCCCGCGGTGCCGCTCGTCGTGCAGGTCTCGCGGTGGGACCGAATGAAGGATATGGCCGGCGTGCTCGAGGCGTTCGCACGGCACGTACGTGTGTCGCCTGTGCACCTCGTGCTGGCCGGGCCCGCAGTAACGGGTGTGAGCGACGATCCCGAGGGCGAGGCGGTTTGGAACGAGACGGTCTCGGCCTGGAGGTTGCTCTCGAGGGCCGATCGGGGTCGCATCCATCTCGCCTGCATCCCGATGGACGATCCGGTGGAGAACGCGATCGTCATCAATGCTCTTCAGCGGCACGCCACCGTCGTCGTGCAGAAGAGCCTCGCCGAGGGCTTTGGGCTCACCGTGGCCGAGGCGATGTGGAAGAGGCGTCCCGTTGTCGCAACCGCCGTCGGCGGCATCGTCGATCAGGTGATCCCCGGTGAGACCGGGATCCTGATCGACGACCCGCACGACCTCGAGGGCCTCGGCGCCGCCGTCGATCGGCTGCTTCGCGATCCGGCGGACGCGGAGCGGCTGGCACACAACGGGCGGCGCCACATCGAGCAGTGGTTTCTCGGCGATCGCCACCTTCTCCA
Organism: uncultured Actinomycetes bacterium; assembly: GCA_963814565.1. Classification (GTDB taxonomy): domain Bacteria; phylum Actinomycetota; class Thermoleophilia; order Gaiellales; family Gaiellaceae; genus Gaiella. Next base: position 37,605 of record CAWFDO010000015.1, on the reverse strand, counting down.
GTACGCAGAACTGCTCACCGCGCTGCTCGGCTCCTCGCCTTCTGGTACAGCAGAGCCGCGCGAGAGCAACCCATCCCCTTGATGTGATCGTCAGCGTGCGGCCGATCTCCCGCTCCCGAAAACCGACCGTCTCTCGCGCGCACGCGCCCACTCGAGGCACAGGCTCGCCGTTAGGACGGCGAGGCCGCGACGCGCTCAACAACTTCACCAGGCCAGCCACAGTGTGAGAATGGCCACGTGGATCGGCCTGCGAAGCAGACGGATCGCCTTCGTGTCCTCGTCGACGCAGGGATCGCACTTAGCTCCGAACTCTCCCTCGACGCCCTTCTCCAGCGACTCGTGGAGACCGCCGCAGCGTTGACCGAGGCGCGGTACGCCGCCCTTGGCGTCATCGACAAGGCCGGTCAGGGTCTGGAGCGATTCCTTACCACCGGGGTCGACACCGACACGCATGCCGCGATCGGCGACCTCCCGCGCGGCCGTGGTCTCCTCGGTGTCCTGATCCGAGACAGCCAGACGCTACGGCTCCATGACATCGCGGACGATCCGCGCTCGGTCGGGTTCCCGCGGCATCACCCGCCGATGAAGTCGTTCCTCGGCGTTCCGATCCTCCTGCGTGGAGTCGCCTATGGAAACCTCTACCTCACCGAGAAGGAGGGTGGCGGCGACTTCACGGAGGACGACGAGGAGCTGACGCAGCTTCTCGCGACGCAGGCCGCGGTGGCGATCGAGAACGCACGCCTCTACGAGTCCTCGACGCGGTGGCTCAGGCAACTCGAGTCGTTGAACGAGATCGGCACGGCCTTGGCTTCGGAGATCGAGCTCGAGCCGTTGCTCGCTCTCGTCGCCCGCCGGCTGCGGGAGCTGGTCGACGCCAGACTCGTTCTGATCGCTCTGCCGCACGGCGACGCTATGACGGTTGCCGCTGCCGAGGGCGAAGGCACCTACGGCGTCGTTGGAACTCGTCTCGAGTTCGGAGGGTCGAAAGCGGGTCGTGTGCTCCAACGCGGCCGAAGCGAACGGGTCGACTCGGTGCTCGAAGACCCGGAGGTCGATCAGCAGGCGGCACGGCAGCTCGGCGTCCGCTCGGCGCTCTACGTCCCGTTGATCGCTCGTGGGCGCGCGATCGGAGTCGTGATCGCGCACGACAAGTCAGGGTCGAACCCGAGTTTCACGGATGACGACCTCCGCCTCACGGAGAGTCTGGCGGACCGCGCTGCGGTCGCGGTCGATCTCTCCGAACGGGTCGGCCGTGACGCGCTTGCGCGGGTCGTTCACGCACAGGAGCTGGAGCGCAAGCGACTTGCTCGCGAGCTCCACGACGAGACGGGGCAGGCGCTCACGTCGATCCTGCTCGGACTCAAGCCGCTCGAAAAAAGCGCCTCGACCGACGAGGATCGCAGTGCAGTCGCGTCGCTTCGCGAGCTCGTCGTCTCGACACTCCAGGACGTACGCCGCCTCGCCGTCGAGCTACGACCGACGGCGCTCGACGATTTCGGCCTTGCGGCGGCCGTCGAGCGCCTCGCCGGGACATTCCGCGAGCACACCAACATGCGGGTCGACTTCGAGGCGCAACTTGGGGAGAATCGACTTCCCGCGGACGTCGAGACGGCCCTCTATCGCATCATCCAGGAGGCGTTCGCGAACATCGTCAAGCACGCGGACGCGTCGCACGTGAGCATCCTGTTGACCCGCAACGACCGATACGTCGCAGCGGTCGTCGAGGACGACGGCCGAGGCTTCGACGGCGAGGCGACACGTGACGACGCCCTCGGGATCGTGGGAATGCGCGAGCGCGCGGGGCTCGTCGGGGGCCGTCTCAGGGTCGAGTCGACGTTGGGGGCCGGGACGACCGTTGCGGCCGAGGTTCCCATCCCGTGAGCATCCGCGTCCTCGTGGTGGACGACCATGCGGTCGTTCGAGCCGGGCTTCGGCGCGTGCTCGACGCCGAACCCGATATCGAGACGGTTGGCGAGGCCGCGAACGCTGACCGCGCAGTCTTCGAGGCGATCGAGCACAAGCCAGACGTCGTGCTGATGGACGTCATGATGCCGGGCAAGAGCGGCATCGAGGGCATGCCTGCGCTGATGCAGGCAGTGCCGGACACGAAGGTGCTGATCCTCTCGATGCAGGACGATCCGCGCTACGTGCAGGAAGCGTTCGACGCGGGCGCGAGCGGGTACGTCCTGAAGGAAGCCGCCGACACGGAGGTCGTCGCGGCAGTCCGGGCCGTTGCGGCAGGCGAGCACTACGTCCATCCGGTACTCGGGGCGCGGCTCGTCGAGGCCGCGGCCGCGGAGCGGAAGCGTGCCGCGGTCGATCCGCTCTCCGAGCGCGAGCGCGAGGTGCTCCGCCTGCTGGCGCTCGGCCACACGAACCAGGAGATCGCGAAGTTGCTGTACATCTCGGTGCGCACCGCCGAGACGCACCGAGCACACATCATGCAGAAGCTCGGTCTCTCGAGCCGGGCTGACCTCGTCCGCCATGCCCTCTCGGAACGGCTGCTCGACGAGGACTAACCAGCTGCGCTTTACGCAGCGAGTGGGACGCTAGGCGCGTAGACGTCGCTCACGCCTCGCCGCTCGAGCCCGAACACGCGGTCGACGCGTCGCTGCTCACCGAGGCTGTCGGCGGACATGACCTCGACGAGCTCGGGCGTCGTCCCGCGGGCGGCGCGTGACAGCGTGCGAGCGATCCTGGGAGAAAGGTGCCGGAGGCGGATGTCAGCGAGCGTTGACCATCCGGGCGAGGTCGTCCATGGTCATCTCGTCGGGGCCGGGAAGGTCGAAGCGCCCGTGGTACGTGCTCGGGTCGAGCGCGGCGACGATCGCGTCGACCACGTCCTCACGGTAGACCGGCGCAACACGCTGGCTGCCGTCGCCGAGGACCCAGACGGAGTGTCCCCGTCTCGCGATCATTGCCGCGACGGTCGGGCCGGGGTCCTCGGCCGGCCCGAAGATGTGCGTGCACCGGAAGACGACACAGTCGCGGCCGCTCCGGTGGAGGATCTCCTCCGCTTCGCCCTTTGACCGAAGGTACGCGTTCTTGGAGTGCGGGTCGGCCCCGACGTAGCTGAGGAAGACGATTCGCTCCACGGCCGAGCCGGCGAGAGCGGCGACGGACTGCTCGACCGTTGCCCGGTTGGCCCGTTCGTACGTGCTGCGCCGACCCGGGAGCAGCGTCCCGGCGAGATGGACGACCACTTCGGCGTCCCGGAAGACGTCTGGGGTGACGTCCTGTCTCGTCAGAGCGCGGATCTCGCGCGGACCCGCTGCAAGCCGGCGGCGAAGCGCCACGCCAATATGTCCGGTTGACCCTGTGATCACGATCGGCCCGCCGAATATGGACGCACTCGGACGCTTCATCGGCCAAGGATCGCCCGCCCGAGCGGGACAGCCATCCGCGGCGGGGCTGAACGTCGTTGCGGGTTTCCCGCAGAGGTGTTCACCTGCGATCGATGCGAGGCGCGGCCGGAGCCGCGCCTCGCGTAGGAGCATCAGGGGACGAACACGATGCGAGCCGGGACGCGGCCTGCATCGACGTCCTCGATCGCGTCGTTCACACTGCTGAGCGGTCGCACCTCGGTGATGACCTTCGTCATTCCGGCGGCGTGCAGCTCGAACACCTCCCGCAGGTCGACGCGCGTGCCGACGATCGAGCCGACGACGGTGATCCCGTTCAGGACGGTCTCGAAGATCGGCAGCTGGATGGTGTTCTCGGCAGGCAGCCCGACGAACACAAGCGTCCCGCCGCGCCGCAGCGAGCCGTACGCCTGCTCGAACGCCTTCGGCGACACCGCTAGCGCGATCGCCTGGTCGGCCCCTCCGAGCCGCTGGATCGCGGCCACCGGATCATCCTCGGCAGCGTTCACCGTGAACGTCGCGCCGAGCTCTCTCGCGAGCTCGAGCTTCTCCTCATGGAGATCAACGGCCACGACGCGGCCGCCCGCGATCCGTGCGTACTGAAGCGCGAGGTGACCCAGGCCGCCGACGCCAAAGATCGCGACGAGGTCTGATGGACGCGTCCCGGCGACCTTGACCGCCTTGTAGGTCGTCACTCCTGCGCAGGTGAGCGGCGCTGCATCGACGGGATCGACCCCCGGCGGCACCTTCACCACGTACCGGGCATTCGCCTTCACGTACTCGGCGAAGCCGCCGTCGATCGAGTAGCCCGTGTTCTGCTGCTCGAGACACAGTGTCTCCCAGCCCGAGACGCAGTAGTCGCACGTCCCGCAGGCATAACCGAGCCAAGGCATCGCGACCCGGTCGCCAACACCGACCTCCGTGACGCCCGCCCCCAACTCCTCCACGATGCCGACGCCCTCGTGCCCGGGAATGAACGGCGGCACCGGCTTGACCGGCCAGTCACCGTGGGCCGCGTGGATGTCGGTGTGGCAGAGACCGGACGTCTCTACCCGAACCACGATCTCGCCTGCCCCGGCCGACGGCCGCGGCACGTCCTTGAGAACGAGCGGCCGCGTGAAGTCCTCGACGACCGCCGCTCTCATCGTCTGCGTCCGTCGGGCCTCGGTCGATCGCTCCTGCTCGACGGTTGCCATCCGAGCCTCCTCTCGTCGAAGTTCCGATCCAACACTCGCCGCGCAGACGCGCCGGGGCATCAGCGCCGCCACCGATTCGACGCGGAGAACTACGGATTGAAACCGGCTACCAGTTCTTCAAACGCGCCGGGTCAGCGGCTGGCGCCACCAGCGCCGAGAGTGGGATCAAACACGCACGTCCCGCCCAGCGGGTCGAAGGCCCGATCAGCTTGCCGGTCCAACGCTCGAACGCCGAAGCCGAACCGGATCTGGATGATGCGCGAGCGCAGCTCCTCGACCGGAGACGCTGCAATCAAGAGCGGACTCCGCTCGGAGTCGCTCAGGAGCCGCACGCAGGCCACGGCACAGGCCGGGTCCAGCTCGAGCGCAGCGTCGTCGAGGTCGGCTGCAAGCGCCTCGAGTTCCGAAGCCACCACCGTGACGCGGTCCGCCTGCGGCTCACGGAGCCACCAGCGAACGTCAGCGGCAAGGCTGCGCCGCCGTTCCATCGTCGCGTCTCGCGCCGCGCGCTTGCGGATCTCCGAGATGACGTAGGCGTCAGGGTCCCCGGCAAGCCGATCGATGATCTCCGATTGCTCCAACGCGGCCCGCACACCGAGCACACCGACGGCGAGCCCGCCGACGAAGAGCGGGACCGCGAGCTCGGGCAGAACGGCAGTCGCCGCAAGGGACAGCGCCAGCGCGACCGCGGCGAGTGAGAAGTCCCGCCATAGGTCACGGTGCAGCTCGCGAAGACGGACCCCGGCCTCCTCGACGGCGCGCGCGTACATCTCAGAGCCCGAGACCAAGCTTCATCGGCACACGCTTCACCTGCACGACGTCCCGCATCCCGATCATGCCGATAGGTCGTTCACCGTCGACGACCGGAAGGTGATGAATGTGGTGCTCGATCATCAGGATCCGCGCCGCATCTAGCGCGGTTGACGAAGTGACGACGATCGGGTCGGCGGTCATCCACTGGCGTACGCGGGCCTCGCTCGAGTGCACTCGTCCTGCGAGCGCGCGGAGCATGTCGCGTGAGGTGAGGATCCCGATCAGGCGTCCGTACTCGGCGACGAGCGCAAAACCGATGTCGAGGAAGGACATCCGCTCGGCGACCTCGCCGATCGTGTCCTCTGGAGCGACCACGAGCGGGTCACCCGTCATCACATCCCCGACGCGGACGACTCCCCGATCGGGCAGCGCTTCCTCGACAGCCTCGATGACGAGGCGGTCGCTGCGCTGCGCGACGCCGGCATCATCGAGCTCAACCTCGACCGGCACCCCGGATCCCGGCTCGGGCTCAGGCGCGACGCCGGCCCCGGCCCCGGCCAGCTGTGCCAGGAATGGCGCGAGGTATCTGCCGACGATCTTCGCCGGTGGCCACCAGAGCGGCTCGGTGCTCACCAAGCCTGCGCCACCGCTCAGCTCGCCGTGGAGATACTGCGGCCCGCCACCCGTCAGGAGCAGTCCGCGGAGCACCGGCCTGAACGGCCGCGGCTCGATCTCGATGCCCGCCGCGGCCGCGATCGACTCGGCTGCGGCCTCCGCCTGCTGGGCCGCGATACCGCCCTGCTTGACGGTGAACGTCGTGATGTCCCCGGCCGCATACACGTCGGAGGTGCCGATCACGCGTCCGTGTGGGTCGACGGGGATGAAGCCTTCGAACGTCTGCGCAATGCCGCCGATCCGCTGACCCTGCAGCCGCGGAAGCGCGACGACCCGATCGGCAGGGAGAACGTCCCCGCCGACCAGCAGAAGCTCTCCCTCGCGTGCCTCCGCGGGGTACGCCTGGGTGTGCACCACGATTCCGCGCGCCTCGAGGAGCGCGCGAACCGCGGCGCTGGGCTCGTCGCCGAAGAGGTGCAGCGGCTCGACCTCAGGCGTCACGAGGGCGAGCGTCACCCCGTCCAGTCCTCGCGCCGCGAGCCAGCCCGCCGTCAGAAGGGCGAGCTCGTAGACGGGGAGGCTCCAGACGGCCCCGGCCGGGACCGCGAAGGCGACGCGCCGAACCTCACCCGCTTCGATCTCCGCCAGGAGATGCTCGATCTTCTCGGTATCGGCGGGCCCCCGGAACGTCAAGGCACCGTCGACCGCAGGCCGCGGCACGGCCCCGCAGGCGATCAGAAGCATCGAATACGAAACGGGACCACCAGGAGCCGTGTAGGCGATATGGCGCGCCGCATCGACCGAGACGAGCTGTCCCTGGCTCAGCGTCGCGCCTGCCGTCGCGACCAGATCGGCCAGATCGAAGTGCCGCACCTCGCCAAGCCCGAACGGCTCCGCCACAGCGAGCGGCCGGTACCAGAACTGCGGCTCAGGTGCGAGCAACTCGACGCGTATCGCCCCCTCCCCCAGCGCACGGAGCGCCAGGGCCGCCTCGAGCGCAGCGACCCCGCCGCCCGCGATCAGCACATCCGGTGAGCCGCTTCGATCCATGACTCCTCCTCAGTGAACGATCAAGACATCACAGTGAGCCTTGCGCTCGACCCTGTGGCTGACGCTCAGCCCGAGAAGACGCTCGAGGAGACTCGGTTCGTGCGTGCCGACGATGATCAGGTCGGCGCCACGCTGCTCGGCCAGCTCGACGATGTGGCTAGCCGGGTCGGCGAGCCCGAGGTCGTAGTCAGCTTCGATGCCTCGCTCCGCGAGGAACGACGCCGCATGCGTGAGCTCCCTCTTGTGCTCGTCGGGTGGGTCGGCCGGGTCTACCGGGCCGCCCGCACGACCGACGAGCATCGGTGCGACGCTCGTGACGATCACCTTCGAGCCGAACGCCGTTGACAGCTCGGCTGCCCTCTCAAGAGCCCGCTTTGCCGGGTCGGAGTCGTCGTATCCCAGGACGATGGTCTTCATGGTGAACCTCCTTGCGTCGTTTTCATCTGCGGATTCGCCTTCACCGCTTGCCAACGGCGATCGCATCTTCCCTCGACGCCTTCCGATCGTCCCAGCTCCACCTGAGCGTCGAGTGCACCGACACGACGCCCGGAACGTGGGCAGCGAACTGCTCGAGGAGCTCGGCATCCGCGCGGCGTTCGAGCCGTCCGGAAAGCCTCACCTCGCCTCGCTCGACGCGCACGACGACGCTCGGTGCCTCGATCCAGAGGCTGCGCAGAATGACATCTTCGCGGATTTCGCGCTCGATCTCGTGGTCGGGACGAGCGAACGCCCGTACGAGGTCGGCTCGGGTGACGATCCCGATGAGCGTGCCGTGAGAGTCCACGACCGGCAGCCGCTTGATGCCGTTCTCCGTCATCACGCGCGCGGCGTTGTACACGTGCGCCTCAGGCCCGACGGTGATCGCTGGCGCCGTCATCGCCTCTCCTGCAGTTCGGGCGGCCAGCTTGACCGTCCCCGGGACCTCTCCTGCCAGGAGCCGACCGAGAAACCCTCCACGGCGATTCACGGGCCCTTGCTCCTTGACGAGGATGTCCGCCTCGGAGACGACACCCAGCACCTCGAGGCGTTCACCGATCACGGGCAGTCCCGAGAAGCCGTTCTCGGTGAGGATGATTGCGACGTCCCGGAGCGGCGTCTCGGGCCCGATCGCGATCGGATTCTCCCTCATGAGTTCCTTGATCTTCATCTCCTCCGACCTCCTTGGTCACTCGGAGGATCCGCCCTCGAGCCCGCCACGGCATCGTGAGACACACGGACTCGTGTTGCGGAGAACTACCAAACGTCAGATCTCCTCGGGAACCATCTCGATGGCGCCGCAGGGGCACTCGGCGGCGCAGATCCCGCAGCCCTTGCAGTAGTCGTAGTCGAACCGGTACGGCTCGCCGTTCGCACCGAGCTTGAGCACCGCGTTGTCGGGGCAGACCCCGTAGCAGTTGTCGCACGAGAAGCAGTTGCCGCAGGAGAGGCAGCGGCGTGCCTCGTAGAGCGCGTGTACCGGTCGTCGAGGCCGCCGACGACCTCGTCGAACGTCGATTGCCGTCGCGCGAGCTCGAGCTGCGGCTGGACGGAGCGCGGCGCGTCGGCGTAGTACCAGGTGTTCAGCTGCTCGAAGGCCGCGAGCTCGTGCTTCGGCCCGCGTTGGTACTCCTGCCCGCGGAGCCACGCGTCGATGTGGCGGGCAGCCTTCTTGCCGTGGCCGACGGCGACCGTGACCGTCCGCTCGGCGGGCACCATGTCGCCGCCGGCGAAGATCCCGGGGTAGCCGGACATCATGTTCGGCCCGACGCGTGACGACCCCGTCCTCGACCTCGAGCCCGGGGACGTCATCGAGCAGGCCGAGGTCGGTCTCCTGGCCGAGCGCGAGGACGACGGAGTCCGCCTCCAGCTCCTCGAGCTCGCCCGTCGGCTGCGGGAAGCCGGTCTCGTCGAGCTCCATGCGCTCGATGACGACCTTCCCGCCGTCGGCCTGCTTGATGGTGGAGAGCCACTTCATCAGGACGCCCTCCTCCTCCGCCTCCTCGACCTCGAAGTCGTGGGCGGGCATCCGCTCGCGCGTCCTCCGGTAGACGACGATCGCCTCCTCGGCGCCGAGCCGCTTCGCCGTTCTCGCAGCGTCGATGGCCGTGTTCCCGCCGCCGTAGACGACGACCTTCCGGCCGAGCAGGGGCGGGTCCTCGCCTTCCATGCTGCGGAGCAGCGAGACCGCGTCGAGGACCTTGGCGGCCGACCCGGCCGGGATGTAGGCGCGCTTGCCGAGGTGCGCTCCGACCGCGAGGAAGACGGCATCGAAGCCTCCCTCCCGCATCGCGTCGAGGATGCTCGTCACCTTGCGGTTGAGCTCGATCGTGACGCCGAGCTGGACGATCCGCTGGATCTCGGCGTCGAGGACGTCGCGCGGCAGGCGGTACCGGGGGATCCCGAACCGCATCATCCCGCCCGGCTCGGGGCCGGCGTCCATCACCGTCACCTCGTGTCCGAGTCGGACGAGGTGGTACGCAGCGGAGAGGCCGGACGGGCCTGCGCCGACGACGAGCACGCGCTTGCCCGAGGGCGGCGCGGCGACCTCGACCCGCCAGCCGTTCGCGATCGCCTCGTCCCCGAGGAACCGCTCGACCGAGTTGATCCCGACGGCCTCGTCGAGCTCTGCGCGGTTGCAGACGGACTCGCACGGGTGGTAGCAGACCCGGCCCATGACGGCCGGGAAGGGGTTGTCCTCCATGATCTGCCGCCACGCGCGCTCGTAGCCGGCGCCGCCCTCCTCGGCGTCGTAGAGCCACTGCTGCACGTTCTCTCCCGCCGGGCACGCGTTCGCGCAAGGCGGCAGCCTGTGCACGTAGACGGGTCGCTCGGTCCGCCAGCTGCCCGTCTTGTTGGCGAGGCTCGAGCCGACGTCCAGGGTGATTGCGAAGGGCTTGTCCATCATGTCTCCTCGAGGAGGCCGAAGCGGCGGATGTTCCGGTCGGCACGCGCCTGGATCTGCTGCGATGACGTCGACTCTCGGAGGCTCGCCGAAGAGGTGGGCGAAGCGACGCTGCGTGCGGAGGTACTCCTCCACCGGGACACGGCCGCGGAGCTTCGAGACGCTCACGACCTCGCCGTGCTCCGCCTCGATCACCGGGAAGAGGCCGGTCTCGCGTGCGAGCCGCGCGATCCTGATCGTGTCCGCCGCGGCGGAGCCCCACCCGAGCGGGCACGGGACGAGCACGTGGACGTAGCGCGCGCCCCTGAGCTCCATCGCGCGCTCGATCTTGTGCTCGAGGTCGTGGAGGTCGGCGACGGTCGCGGTCGCGACGTACGGGATCTCGTGCGCCATCGCGATCAGCGCTGCGCTCTTGCCCTGGCCGAACACGTTCCCCGCCTCGTCGCCGACCGGCTTGGTATTGGCCGTCCGCGCGGCAGGTGGCGTCGCGCTCGAGCGCTGCACGCCGGTGTTCATGTACGCCTCGTTGTCGTAGCAGACGTAGAGCACGTCGTCGTTCCGCTCGAACATGCCGGAGAGGCACGCGAACCCGATGTCGAGCGTCCCGCCGTCGCCGCCCTGCGCGACGACGCGGATGTCGGTGCGGCCCTTGGCCTTCAGCGCGGCCGCGATCCCGGCGCCCACCGCCGGCGCGTTCCCGAACAGCGAGTGGAGCCACGGAAGCTGCCACGACGACTCCGGATACGGGCGTGGAGAAGACCTCGAGGCAGCCGGTCGCGTTCGCGGCGATCAGCCTGCCGGACGTCGCGCGCATCGCCGCGTCGAGGACGTAGCGCGCGCCGAGCGCCTCCCCGCAGCCCTGGCAGGCGCGGTGACCCGACGTGAGCGTGTTCGAGCGCTCGCTCCGGGCCTGGACGGTCCGCTCGTCCGGGTCGAGCAGGCGGTTGCCGACCGCGAAGGTTCCGAGCTGGTAGAGCTTGAGCGTCTCCTCGGCCATCTCCGCCTCCTCAGTGCGGCCCTGCCGCGACTGCACCGACGTCGCGCAGGATGTTCTCGGCGTGCGGGCCCGAGCGAGGGCTCGCGGCGATGCGGCGCAGCTCGGACTCGACGAGCCCCCGGTCGAGGTCGAGGAACGTCAGGCAGTCCGGCTCGAGCCGCTCTGCGAGGACGTCGGCGATCAGCGTGCGGAGCGAGCGCTTCGTGATCGGTCGGCCGCCCAGGCCGGCGACGACGTCGTAGACCGACACCGGCAGGCCGGAGAGCGCGAGGCGGACGTTCTGGCCGACGATTCCCCCGATGCCGACCGCGAACGCCTTCTCGATGCACGATCACCCTTCGCGCTCCCGCAAGCGCCTGCCGGATCTCGTCGAGCGGGTAGGGCCGGAAGCACCGGATGCCGAGGGCGCCGATGTCGACCCCTTCGGCTCGCAGCTCGTCGACGACCTCGTCGATCGTCCCGAGCACCGAGCCGAGCGCGACGACCACGGTCTCGGACGCCTCGCCCGGGTACGAGCGCACGAGGCCCCCGGAGTCCCGCCCGAACTCTTGCTCGAACTCGCCCGCGATCCGGGGCACGAGGTCGAGCGCCTGCATCTGCTTCGCGTGCATGAGGTACTTGACCTCGGTGAACGCCTCGGGGCCGACCATGGCGCCGATCGTCACCGGATCGTCCGGGTCGAGCACCTGTCGCGGCTCGAAGGCGGGCAGGAACGCGTCCACCTGAGCCTGCGTGCGGGATGTCGACGGGCTCGACCGCATGGGTGAGGACGAACCCGTCCATGCACACCATCACCGGGAGCGAGAGCTCCTCGGCGAGCGCGAACGCCTGCACGTGGAGGTCGACGGCCTCCTGGTTCGACTCCGCGAAGAGCTGGATCCAGCCGCAGTCGCGCTGCGACATCACGTCCGAGTGGTCGTTCCAGATGTTGATGGGCGCCCCGATCGCACGGTTCGCCACCGTCATCACGATCGGCAGGCCGAGGCCGGAGGCGTTGTAGAGCGCCTCGGCCATGTAGAGCAGGCCCTGGCTCGCGGTCGCGGTGTACGTGCGTGCGCCTGCGGCGGACGCGCCGATCGCCGCGGAGAGCGCCGCGAACTCGGACTCGACCATGAGGTACTCGCACGGGGCGAGCTCACCGGTCCGGACGAGATCCGAGAGCGCCTCGACGATGTGCGTCTGCGGGGAGATCGGGTACGCCGAGACGACCTCAGGGCGGCAGAGAGCCACGGCTCTGGCCACGGCCTGCGAGCCCTCGATCTGGCTACGCATGGCTCGTCTCGCGCGCTGCGCCGGCGACGAGCGCATACGCCTGTTCCGCAGCGGACACGTTCCGCCCCCCGGTCTGTCCCGGGAAGCGCCCGTAGATCGCGGCGGCGACGGATCTCATCGACACCTCGTGCGTCAGCGCGGCAAACGCGCCGAGCAGTGCCGCGTTCGGCAGGGGGCGCCCCAGGCGCTCGCGGGCGATGTCCGTCGCCGGCACGGTGATGCATCGGCCGGCCGCGAACCGCTTCACGTACTCGCCCAGCCCCAGCTCGGCGAACGTGCGGGCGGTGTTGAGCAGCAGGTAGCCGTCGTCCCCCAGGCCCCCGAACAGGTCGACCTGGTGCAGAAGCGTCGGGTCCTGGACGATCACCGCGTCGGGCGACGTGATCGGCTCCCGGACCCGGATGACCTTGTCGTCGATGCGGCAGAACGCGACGACCGGCGCCCCTGTCCTCTCGGAGCCGAACGTGGGGAACGCCTGCGCCTCACGACCCTCGAGGAATGCCGCAACCGAGAGCAGCTCGGCGGCTGTGACGACGCCCTGGCCGCCGCGTCCGTGAATGCGAACCTGGAACATGCCGATCACGGTCGCCCACCGGCGTGGATGCGACATCCGAGCCGGCGCGGTTGTCGTGTCCGTACTTGTCCGCAGTATGCGCGTCGCGGTCTCGTCCCTCGCAGCGGCTTCCCCGCGGGTTAACGTCGACCGAACGTCGTGACCGTCGTGATCTCACATGCCGGCCTCACCGAAGCAGAGGCGGCGCGGCGCCTGGCGGAGCGCGGCTCCCTCCCGCGTGAGCGCTCGTTCGTACATCAGCATCGTCCGCCACTGCACTGGAGCTTCCCTTTCCTCAGGTGCGCGGTTCCGCGTCGTCGGCGGGCCGCGACGTCGCGCGCAGGTACACGAACCAGTAGACGCCGCCGACGAGCGCGGCGCCGCCGATGACGTTGCCGATCGTCACCGGGAGCAGGTTGTCGGCGAGCATCGCCTGCCAGCTGAGACCCGAGACGTCGATGCCGGCCCCGAACTGCGACATGAAGTCCCCGTCACGCTTGACCAGCAGGCCGATCGAGATGAAGTACATGTTGGCGACCGAGTGCTCGAAGCCCGCCGCGACGAAGGCCGCGATGGGCGGAACGATCGCCAGCACCTTGTCGGTCGTGGACCGGGCGCCGTAGGTCAGCCACACCGCGAGACACACGAGCGCATTGCAGAGCACGCCGAGCGCCACGGCCTCGACGAAGCCGAGGCTCGTCTTCGCGGTGGCTATCGAGAGCGCGGTCTGGCCGACCTCGCCGTCACCGAACGTGTACTGGCGGGAGACGTAGACGATGACCGCGGTCGCAAGTGCGCCGACGAAGTTGCCGATCCAGACGAGCGTCCAGTTCCCGAGCAGTCGGCCCGTCGAGACGCGGCGGCTTGCCCACGCCATCACGACGAGGTTGTTGCCCGTGAACAGCTCGGCGCCCGCGACGACGACGAGGATCAGCCCCAGCGAGAACGACACGCCCGCGAGCAGCCGCAACACCCCGTAGGGCAGTTCGCCTCCCCCGGCCGAGACGGTCGTCGCGAAGATCGCGCCGAGCGCGATGAAGGCGCCCGCGAGCACCGCGAGCACGAACACGTCGAGCGACCCCATCGTCGCCTTCGTGACGCCGACCGTTTCGGCGCGCCGTGCCACATCGGCGGGCGGCAGCGCGTCGAGGCCGCCTGCGGGAAACGGCGGCGGGTACGGCGGATCGAGACCGGTCGTCGACATCGGGTCCTCGCGGGCGACCGTCAGGGGCACGGGCCGCAGCCGGGGCTCGCGAGCTCGACGCAGGCGACGGTCGTCATACCCGTGAGCCTCGTCGCGCCGGGCGGCAGCGAAATCGGGGTTCTCCCGAGCATCGTTGCGGAGAAGCCGCACGCCTTCTCGAGCGAAGGCGATCAGGGAAGGAGCAGGACGGCGATGCCGAAGTAGGCGGCGATCGAGAGCAGATCCTGGATGACCGTCGCGAGCGGCCCCGAGCCGAACGCGGGGTCGCGCCCGAGCCGTGCGAGCACGTACGGCAGGGACATCGCGACGGCCGTCGCAAGCGAGGTGCTCACGAAGAGCGCGAGCGACACGACCGCGGCCACGCGGGTGCTCTCCCAGACGACGAGCGCGAAGACGAAGAAGGCCGCCGCGATCAGCGTGCCGATGATCATGCCGGTGAGGAGCTCACGGACGGCGATCCGCCCGATCGGGACGCCGAGCGACATGCCGCGGATGACGACGGTCTCGGTCTGTGTCCCGACGGCGTCGGCCATGTAGACGACGGCAGGGAGGAAGAAGGCGAGCAGGACCTCGGCGCGGAGCTCCTCCTCGAACGAGGCGACGATCGCGGCCGACAGCATGGCGCCCGCGAGACCGAGCGCGAGCCACGGCAGCCGATGCCACAGCCGTCGAGGGATCGCCTCCACCGTCGCCTCGAACGCCGAGGAGCTCCGTGCAAGAGAACCGCCGAGCCTCGCGAGGTCCTCCTCGTGCTCCTCGAACAGGACGGTGATCAGCCGCTCCGGAGGGACGAGCCCCTCGAACCGATCGTCCTCGTCGACGACGGCGACCGTCCGCGTCCCGAGACGGGCGGCGAGCGCCGCGGCAAGCTCCCGATCGGTCTCCGCCGACACCGAGGCGAACGTCCCGTCCGCGAGCTCGCCAAGCGGTGACCGGGGGTCGGCGGCGAGCAGCGTCTCGAGCGGGACGATGCCGACGAGGGCGTCGCCCTCGAGAACGGGAATGTCGGTCGCGTAGGCGAACGACCCGGTGAGAAGCTCGCGGAGCGCCTCGCCTGCGGTCTGTGAGGGACGTGCGCGCGGCACGTCACGGACGATCAGCCCGACGACCGCGCCCTCACCGTCCGGCCCGGAGGAGCGTTGCGCCGGGGACGGACGGGGGGCGGCGCTCACCGCTCGGCGAGCGCAGCGGCGACGTCGAGCGTCGAGAGGATGCCGACGGGTCGGCGTCCGGCGTCGACGACGACGAGGTGCGTCGTACCGTGCTCGGTCATCAGCTGGGCGGCGCGCTGAACCGTGTCGGCCGGCCCGATGGTGAGTGCGACCGTTGCCGCCGTCGCGCCTGCGGTCTGCTCTGCGAGATCGCGGACGCTCGCGGCGGCGGCGAGATCGAGGTCGGAGACGATCCCCCAGAGCGACCCTGCGTCCCCGGGGTCGTCGGTCACGACGATGCAGTGGACACGGTGGGTCGCCATCAGCTCGGCGACGTCTACGAGCGACGCGTCCCTGCCGCACGTCAAGACACCGCTGTGCATCGCGGCCGACACCCGGATGCCTGCCGATGCCGGCTCACCACCCTGCTTGGTCGTCGACGCTGCGGGGTTCATCTCGGCACTCCTTCCCTCTTCCTCGTCGGTTCCTGACCGGAGCATCGCGCGTCGCCACCAGCGCCACGTCAGTGATCGGCCGGAGTCCGATGCGGAGAACTACGGCTCCGCCGCGGCCTTGTGGGAAAGCCGCAACGCCGCCCGGGCCGGTCGCGGATGTGCCGGAGGGTCCTGTCCGCGAACCTCGGGTCATGGGCATCGCCCTTCGACCGCACAGCCGAGGTCGGATCCCTGTAGCCGGCCGCCACTATCTGCCCGACCTGGTCTACGGGGCGAACGACGGGATCATCACGACCTTCGCGGTGGTCTGCGGCGTGGTCGGAGCGAACCTGTCGGTCAGCGTCATCCTGATCCTCGGATTTGCCAATCTCGTCGCCGACGGCTTCTCGATGGGAGCGAGCAACTTCCTGGCTCGCCGCTCGTACGCCGAGGAGGCCGAGCGAGCGGATGGACGAGAGGCGCTGCGGCACGGAAGCGCGACGACGCTCGGCTTTCTGGTCGCAGGGACAGTCCCGCTGGTCGCATATCTCGCCCCGCTCCCGGACGACCAGCGCTTCGCCGCCGCCGTCCTGCTCACGATGACGACGCTGTACGCGGTCGGAGCGCTGCGCGCCCTCGTGACGAAGCTCGGCTGGGTGCGGAGCGGGCTGGAGATGCTCTTCGTGGGTGCTGCGGCCGCGGCGGTCGCGTATGCGATCGGCGCACTGGCATCGGCACTCACGGGGACGTGAGGCAGGAAGCTCCGATGGGCGGGCTCACTGCGATGGGCGCCGGAGCTCCCGTGCCGCCTCATGCTCGTTCCCCGGAGAACGTCGCCCTTGAACTGGACAGCGAGCCCGAGCGTGGGCTGAGCGCCGGGGCCGCGGCAGCGCGCCTCCTCACGGCCGGGCCGAATCGGCTTCCCGTACCGGAGCGACCGGCGTACGTCGCGATCGCGCTCCGGCAGCTCGCGGATCCTCTCGTCGCTCTCCTTCTCGGGGCCGCCCTCGTCTCGGCTGCGATCGGCGAGCAGCTCGAAGCGGCGGCGATCGCCGCGATCGTCGTCCTCAACGCCGTGCTCGGTTTCGTCCAGGAAGCGGGAGCCGAGCGAGCGGTGCTCGCGCTCCGCGACACGGTGCAGCGCACGGCCGCGGTCGTTCGCGACGGGCAGGAGGCAGTTGTTCCTGTCGAGGATGTCGTTCCCGGGGATCTCGTCGTCCTCCGTGAGGGCGATCGTGTCCCGGCGGACGCGCGACTGGTCACTGCCGAGCGCCTCGAGCTCGACGAGTCCGCGTTGACGGGCGAGTCCCTCCCTGTGATCAAGGGCACGAAGGCGGTCGCCGCGGGGACGCCCCTCGCCGAGCGGGCGTCGATGACGTTCGCCGGGACAGCCGTCACGCGAGGCCGCGGTCGCGGGCTCGTCGTCGCGACGGGTGCGGATTCGGAGGTCGGGCAGGTGGCGAGCCTCACCGCCGCCGCGAAGCCGCCACCGACGCCGTTGCAGCGGCGTCTCGGCCGGCTCTCGGGTGCCATGGCCGGGATCGGGATCGCGATCACGCTTCTCCTGGGGGCGGGGATGCTCGCTCGCGACGCGTCGCTCGAGGAAGCGTTCCTCGTCGGTGTCGCGGTCGCGGTCGCGGCGGTGCCGGAGGGCCTGGCGGCGACGGTGACGATCACCCTCGCGCAGGGCGCGCGAGCCATGGCCGCAAGCGGAGCGATCGTCCGCCGGCTCGCCGCGGTGGAGACGATCGGCGCCGCGACCGTCATCGCAGCCGACAAGACCGGAACGCTCACCGTCAACCAGCTGCGCGTCGCCGGCGTGCGGCCATGCACGGGACGGGACGAGACCACGGTGCTCGAGGCCGGTCTTCTCGCCTCGACCGCAGAGCTCCTCGAGGACGACACGGGGCTTCGCGTCGCCGGCGATCCCGTCGACGGCGCGTTCCTCCTCGCCGTAGCGGCAACGGGGGCCGGTGATCCCCGCTCCGCCGGCGATCGTACGCTCGTCCTCGAGGTCCCGTTCGACCCCTGGAGGAAGCGTCAGACGTCCGTCTACCGCGAGCTCGGTCGACTCCGCGTCGTCGTGAAGGGCGCGCCCGAGACGTTGCTCGAGCGTTCGCGTCTCGGGACGGAGGAGCGTCGAAGGCTCTCGGATGACGCGACCGATTGGGCAGAGGAAGGGCTGCGCGTGCTCGCCGTCGGCGAACGCTGGCTCGACGGCCTGCCCTCGGACGAGGACGAGCTCGACCGGCACGTCGACGTGCTCGGCCTGGTCGGTCTGCGCGACCCGCTGCGCACGACCGCCGCCGACTCCATCCGGCGCGCTCGCGACGCAGGCATCGACGTCGTGGTGCTCACAGGTGACCACCCGGTCACCGCAACCGCCATCGCCCGCGCCCTCCGACTCGGAGACCGCGAACCGCTGACCGGCGCCGCCATCTCCGAGATGGACGACGACACGCTCCGGGAGGCGACGAGGGAGCACGACGTCTTCGCTCGGGTCACACCTGCGGACAAGCTGAAGCTCGTCGAGGTACTCCAGGCGTCCGGCCACGTGGTTGCCGTGACGGGGGACGGAATCAACGACACGCCGGCTCTTCGCCGCGCCGACGTCGGGGTCGCGATGGGCATGAGCGGCACCGAGGCGGCGCGCGAGGCAGCCGAGATCGTGCTCACGAACGACGACTTCTCCACGATCGTCCGTGCCGTCCACGAGGGACGCAGGATCGACGAGAACGTTCGCAAGTTCGTCGCCTTCCTCCTCTCGGCCAACCTCGGAGAGGTCATCCTGTTCGGCATAGCAGTCCTGGCCGGCCTGGGCGTGCCGATGACGGTCGTTCAGGTTCTCGCCGTGAATCTCCTGACGGACGGCCTCCCTGCGGTGGCCCTGTCCCGCGACCCCGCATCGCCCGGCGTGATGCGTCGCGGGCCACGCGGGCTCGGAGGGCTCTTCACGCGTCGGCTCGGATTCGCGCTCGCGCTCGCAGGAGTCGCGGTCGGGCTCACGGCTACCGGCGCGTACGTCGTCGGCCGCGAGCTCGCGCCGGACTCCGCGCAGACGATGGCCTTTGCGACCATCGCGCTTGCCGAGCTGTGCCTCGTCTTCTCCCTGCGCTCGACCCACGACGCCGCCTGGCGAGGGCCGCGCAACGCAACGCTGACATGGAGCGTGGCCGGCTCGGCGGCGATCGTCGCGCTCCTCGTGTACGTGCCTCTGCTGCACGAGCCGTTCGGCACGCACGCGCTCGGACCGGCCGAGGTCGGGGTCGTCCTCCTTCTCGCTCTGCTCCCCGCCGTCCTCGTCGAGGCGGCAAAGGCCGTCGGCCGACTACGCGGGAACGCGGGAAATCCGCAGCACGCTCCGAGCGTTCCCGGATTGCGCACGCGCGGCCACGCGTGACCATCCAGGCATGGAAGCGAGCAATGACACGATCGATGAAGGCGCTGGTCTTGGCGCCCAGCCGGGCGACTGGATCGTCGTGCATCCCCATACGCTCGGTGAGCCGGCCCGAACCGGGCTGATCCTCGAGATCATCGGCGGCCCCGGGCACGAGCGGTACCGGGTCCGCTGGGACGAGGAGCACGAGTCGATCTTCTACCCCGGCTCCGACGCGACGATCGTGAAGGAGCCACCACTGTGACGTTCCTCTGGTTCGTCATCTGGTTGATCTGGAACGTCGTCGGCGACGAGGAGCCGCTGACGTTCGACCCGGTGAACTGGTGGGCGGGTACGCTCCTGCTCGCCCTCGCGCTCGACCTCGGGCGGCAGCATGCTCCCCCGATCACGCGGAAACAGGGGAGCACGCACGACGCGGAGTGAGCCGTCCGCCGTCGCGCAGCGGCTCATCGATGCGCGGAACGCTACACGCCGCGGCGCGTGGCGGCATCGCCGCGATACGTACTTTCAGGCAGCTCCGACAGGCTGTTCGCGGATGCCGCCCGATCGCCGACGTGCCAGCCTTGGTTCAGAAAGGAGGTCTGCCATGTCCACCGTCTCGCACCCACCTGCTCGGTCGAGATCCGAGCACAGCTGGTTCGAGCTGCTCCACGTCCGGGAGATGTGGGCGTCGCTCTCGATCGCGACGATGTGGATCGCCGTCGCCTGCAGTGCGGCCTGGGGACCGGACTTCGTCTCCACGACCGGCGGAGGAACGAACAGCACGACCATTCCTTCGGGGATTGCCGTAGCGCTGTTCGCCTCGATCGGCACCTGGGCGGTCGCGAAGCACGGCTTCGGTACTCAGAGGAAGGACAGCGACGAGTAGGTAGCGGCACGGAAAGGAGGTCACATGAGCGCCGTGCCACACCCGCACATGGCGACCATCCCCGTTGTGTCTCACTGGGCGTGGCTTGCCGGCGGGTTCGTCGTCGCGTTTGCGATCCCATTCCTCCTCGCCGACCTGCTCGAGATCCACCGCGACGTGTTCTACGGGCTCTATGCGATCGCCGTCCTGGGTCTCATCGGGCTCTGGGCGCGCTCGACGGGCTACGACCTCGAGGCCGCCGTCAGGCGGCGTTGGCCGCTGGCGATCGGGCTCGGCGCCGCGTGTGCGGGCGTCATGGCGCTCATGGTCGTTCGCACCGAGGACGCGACCACCCGCCCCGACGGCATCGAGCTCGCCGGAGCGGTGCTCTGGCGCGGCGTCGTCTACGGGATCAGCGACGGCCTGCTCCTGTCGGTGTTCCCCATCCTCGTCGTGTTCGCCGCCCTCGCCGGAAGCAGGCTGAACGACCGCACCGGCGGCAAGCTCGTGATCGGTGGGATCGCGCTGATCGCATCGCTCGCGATGACTGCCGTCTACCACCTCGGCTACAGCGACTTCCGCTCGGACAAGGTCGCCAGGCCGCTGGCCGGCGACGTCCTGTGGAGCGTCCCGACACTGGTCACGCTGAACCCGATCGGCGCGCCGATCGCACACGTCGGCCTGCACGTGTCCGCCGTCCTGCACAGCTACGACACGGACACGTTCCTGCCGCCGCACGTCTCCACCACGGCTCCCACCTCGCCGGGTCTGGCCGGGTCGCAGCGGATTCTCGACGGCCTCGTCTCCGGGGCCGGGCGGATCGCGCCCGGCGCCACGGCGTACGTGAGCAGCCCCGACGGCACCTGGACGGGAGCGGCCGGGCTCGCCGACGTCGGCACCGGGGAGGCGATGACGCCCGACGCGCGGATGCGGCTCGAGAGCGTCAGCAAGATCTGGACCGGCGCCGTCGTCCTTCGGCTCGCTCAGGAGGGCCGGCTCCGCCCGGGCGACACGGTCGAGCAATGGCTGCCCGGGCTCTTGCCCTACGGCGACCGGATCACGATCGCCCAGCTGCTGACGCACACGAGCGGGCTCATCGACAACAACGACATGGCCGCCCGCCCGGCGGCATTCATCGCACGGGTCGAGGATCCGGTGCTTCGGGCGGAGCTGACCCGCGTCGCAACGCGCGCGCGAGCCGACCGCGCGATCGAGTACTCGCCGACGCTCTGGATCCGGCTCGCAGGCTGGCAGCCCCTCCGCTCGACACCCGGCACGACGTACCACTACTCGAACATCGGCTTCGAGATCCTCGGCCTGATCGCCACCCGAGCCGCCGGGCAGGACCTGCCGTCGCTCTACCTCGACGTCATCCTTGCCCCGCTTGCCCTCGAGAGCGCCGCCTACGATCCGCAGGGCCCGATCAGCGGTCCTCATGCCCGGGGATATCTGGTCGCGCCGTCTCCCGGCCCGCTCACGGATGCGACCGACTGGCACGGCGGGATCGGCGCCGAGGGCGGCATCGTCGCCAACGCAGCCGAGACGGGACGCTTCCTGAGCGGGCTCATGGAGGGAGAGGTGCTCGACGCGCGCTGGGTCGCACGGATGAAGTCGGGCCTCTTCTGGACGGCGCCCGAGTCCGGCGCCTGCGGCAGCGCCTTCGGACATAGCGGCGCAGGCGCCGGTTTCAAGACCGACGTGCTCGTCAGCCCCGACGGCACGCGAGTCGCCGTCCTCCTCATGAACGGCCGGGCCGACAGCGCCGGCGACGAAAAAGCCCACCGGGCGATCTGGCAGCTGTACTGCGCAGGCTGACGAGCACATGGCTCTCGCACTCACTTCGACGGACATAGGTACTGGAGTAATCCCACGCTCCCGGCGGCCCCCCGGCCATGCCGTGACGACCGGCACGGTCGCAGTCTCGGCTGTCGCTGAGACCGACATGCGCCGACGCGCTGCCCCGAAACGGCGGGCGGCAGGAATATGCGCCTAGGCTGACCAACCTTGGTGGAGCCGAACGTCGTCACGGTGTTCTTCGCTGCTCTCGTGACGGCGTTGGCGACCGGGCTTGGCGCGCTGCCGCTGCTCTTCGTCAGATCTGCTGGCCGGTTTGTACTCGCGGCGTCGAACGCGATCGCGGCCGGTGTGATGCTCGCGGCGAGCCTCAGCCTTTCGCTGCAGGGTGTCGATCGCAGCCCGTGGCGCACCGCGGTGGGCGTTGCGCTGGGAATCTGCTTCGTGCTGGTGACCCAGCGCTACCTCCAGCACGACCATGGACACAGGATGGGATCGTTGAGAGGCGAGGACGCGCGGAGGGCGCTGCTGATCGTCGGCGTGATGACGGTCCACTCCGCGGCCGAAGGAATCGGGGTCGGCGCTGCGTTCGCCGACGGATCGACGCTTGGGCTGCTGATCGCGATCGCGATCGCGGTGCACAACATCCCCGAAGGCCTCGCGATCAGCCTCGTCCTCGTCCCTCGCGGCGCCTCGGTCAGAGCAGCCGCCGGGTGGAGCATCTTCTCGAGCCTGCCGCAGCCACTTCTCGCGGTGCCTGCGTTCCTGTTCGTCGACACCTTCACGTCGGTCCTCCCTGTCGGGTTGGGATTCGCGGCAGGCGCAATGGTGTGGATGGCGCTCGGGGAGCTGCTCCCCGAAGCGCTCGAAACGGCGCCGGCGAAGGTCGTCGCCCTGGCCGGCGGCACCGCCTTTGCGCTCATGCTGGGGTTCCAGCTGCTCTTGACGTAGGGGCGCCCGAGTCACACGTCAATGCAGAACGAGCTATTACTGTCCATGGCTACGTCATCCCGTTCACACGACTCAGGAGCCGCCCGATGGCGATCGCTTTCGTCCAAGAATTCACGATCCAGGATCGCTCGACCACCAACTACGACGCGATCTCGGAACGCGTTCGCGGAGGCCCTCCGGCCGAAGGGCTGATCATCCACACCGCAGGCTTCGACGACGACGCCGGCGTCTTCCGGATCTTCGACGTCTGGGAAACCCGGGAGCAGGCTGAGACATTTGAAGCCCGAGTCATGGAGATCGTCGGCGAGATCGTGCCCCCAGGCACACCGGCCCCCGTGCGCGCCGCGTCCTACGAACTTCACGACCTAGTCAAGTAGCAACCCGTTACGCCGTTACCACGGCGGCGCTCGCGCTGGTCCTGACGGGCTCGGCGCACGTTCGCGCCGCCGCCCAAAACGCTCGGCGCCGGTCAGATTCGTGTCAGATCACACCGACGCGCCGTGACCTTCGCCGACCGGAGAGACCCGGCAGATCGCCGCGGTCCGCGTCGCCGCTCTCGTCGAGCTCGATCCAATCCGCGGTAATTGCCGTCCGTGCCTAGCGTTCGATGATCGCGCCCCAGATTCCCGAGTCTGCTCACGGACTCTGGCGGAACTCGTCAGCCAGCGTTCACTTAGGCGTCCGAGTGCTCCGTGATCGACCCTGATGGCGAGATCGTGAACGCGTCCGTGAAGGGAAGGAAGGCGCGTAGCCCACCATCGTCGATGGACGCCACGATCCGCAGCTCGCGGTGCTCCTTGTCATCCCAGAAGCCTTGGAGCTCGACGTGATAGTTCGTCCCCGACAGTGCTACGACGTCCGAGTGCTCCTGCTTCCCGGCAAGCCGTTCCGCCAGCTCGTCGTAGCCCACGGCCCGGAGTTTCAAGAACTCGGCCCGCAACACGCCCCGGGCTTCCTCGTCACTCATGGATCACCATCTACCCACACCGCGCGGATGCCCAACCCAGCGTTTCGCTGCGTCTCCCTCCGATGCCGACCGGGTACACACACCACTCGACCCTGCTGATGGAGTCGGGCCTGGTCGGCGGCGCTCGTGGATAGAGACCTCGCGAGCCGCAACGCCTTCGCACTCGCCGAAGACCGGTGGCGTGCCCGAGGTTCCGCCGAGAAGAAGCGCTTGTAAAGATCCGATCTTTATGCCTAGTATCCGGTTGTGCTCCGCACTGTAACGGCGAAAACGGCCGCAAAGATCGGGTGTATCTGTTGAGCGGACTTCCACGCATCGTTTGTCTGGAGGCTCGTGATGTCAGGTTCCCGACGTCGCTGTCGCTCGACGGATCGGACGCGATGCACACCGATCCCGACTATTCGGCGGCCTATGTCGTGCTGCGCACCGATGCCGACGACGGGATCGAAGGTCACGGCCTGACGTTCACGAGCGGCCGCGGTACTGAGGTATGCGTCGCCGCGATCCGCGCGCTCGAGCCGTTGGTGGTCGGGCGAAGCCTCGAGGCGATCGTCACCGACATGAGCGGTTTCTGGCGCAGCCTCGTCTCGGACAGCCAACTGCGCTGGCTCGGGCCGGAGAAGGGCGTCATCCACCTCGGCACCGCCGCTGTCGTCAACGCGATCTGGGACCTGTGGGCGAAGATCGAGCGCAAGCCTCTCTGGAAGCTGCTCGTCGACCTCTCGCCCGAGGATCTTGTCGCGTGCGTCGACTTCCGCTACATCACCGACGCCCTGACGCCCGGGGAAGCGCTCGATCTGCTCCGCGACGCGCGGCGCGAGAGCGCAGCTCGCGAGAACGCGATCGTCGCCTCGGGCTACCCGGCCTATACGACGTCCGCCGGCTGGCTCGGCTACGACGACGCCAAGGTCGAGACGCTCGTCCGCGAAGCCGTGGGGGCAGGCTTCACCCACGTGAAGATGAAGGTCGGTAGCGATCTCGCCGCGGACGACCGCCGCGCCGCCCTGATCCGACGAGCGCTCGGGCCGAACGGCATCCTGATGATGGACGCGAACCAGGTGTGGGGCGTCGACGAGGCGATTGAATCGATGCGCACTCTTGCCGTCCACGAACCGTGGTGGATCGAGGAGCCGACGAGCCCCGACGACGTGCTCGGGCATGCCCGGATCCGGCGCGCTATCGCACCCGTCGGCGTAGCGACCGGCGAGCATATCCAGAACCGAGTCATCTTCAAGCAGCTGTTCCAGGCCGAGGCGATCGATTTTTGCCAACTCGACGCGTGCCGGATCGGTGGGGTCAACGAGGCGATCGCGATCCTTCTCCTGGCTGCCAAGTTCGAGATTCCCGTGTGCCCCCACGCCGGCGGTGTCGGACTGTGCGAGTACGTTCAGCACCTCGCGTTCTTCGACTACATCGCGGTCAGCGGCTCGACAGAGAACCGCGTCGTCGAGTGGGTCGACCACCTACACGAGCACTTTCGCGACCCTGCGATCGTTCGCGACGGCCGCTACATCGCGCCGGCTGCGCCCGGCTACAGCATCCAGATACGCGCCGAGTCACTCGACGAGTACGCGTTCCCGCACGGGCCCGTCTGGTCGGACGCCGTCATCGCCGTGGGGGGAGAATGATGGTGGCCGTGAGCGAGACGTCGAAGGCACCGGGCGGATCCGGCTTCCTCGACCGCTACGGGCTCCTCCAGGCCGGGCTCTGGTCGCTTCGCGCCGGCCCCGCGCTGATCCTGGTCATCCTGATCGTGATCGTCGGGCTGACGACACCTGTCTTCCTGACGACCCGAAACATCGGCAACGTCTTCTCCCAGACGTCGGTCATCGCGGTGCTCGCCCTCGGGCAGCTGCTCGTAATCGTGACGCGGGGCATCGATCTCTCAGTCGGCGCCACGGTCGCGCTCTCGGGCGTTGTCGGTGCAATCGTCTACGAGGACACGGGCTCGAGCGTGCTCGTGATCGCCGCGATCCTCGGCACCGGCCTCGCGGTCGGCGCCGTCAACGGCCTCGTCTTCGTCTACGGCCGTGTGCCACATCCCTTCATCGTCACGCTCGCAACGCTCAGCATCGTCAGCGGGATCGCGCTCTGGGCGTCGGATGGAACGCTGATCTCCGGCATGCCGCCGATCGTGCAGACGATCGGCGGTGGCTCGATCGACTGGATCCCCTACTCGATCTTCGTCGTCATCGGGCTCGCTCTCGCGTGCTTCGTGCTCACGACCCGGATGGTCTGGGGGCGATGGCTGTACGCGGTTGGCGGGAACGAGGAAGCGGCTCGACGTGCGAGCATCCCGACGCGGCGCGTGCTCGTCACGGTCTACGTGCTGAGCGGGCTCGCCGCCGGCGTCGGCGGGCTGCTCACCGCCGGGCTGATCGACGCGGGCTCACCCACGGCGGGCGATCTCGCCGAGCTCGACTCGATCGCGGCGGTGATCATCGGTGGCGCCGCCTTCGCGGGCGGCCGCGGAAGCGTTGCCAACGCGCTCGTCGGCGCCTTCACGATCGGCGTGATCCGCAACGCGCTCAACCTCCACAACGTTGACGCCTTCTACCAACTGATGGCGATCGGCGTCGTCGTGCTACTCGCGGTCGAGGCCGACGTGCTGCGCCGTGCGATCGAGGGCCGGGTGCAGGTTGCGCGGGCGGTGCGTCAGGGATGACAACGCTCCTGGATACGCCGGTCAACAGGTCCACGCCGAACACGCCGGCGCTTGCGCTCCACGACGCCCACAAGCGCTTCGGTGCCGTCATTGCTCTCGACGACATCTCGCTCGACGTCCACCACGGCGAGGTGCTGGCGCTTCTCGGCGACAACGGCGCCGGCAAGTCGACCCTGATCAAGTGCTTGAGCGGCGTCCACCGGCTCGACAGCGGATCCATCGAGATGGACGGCGTGCCGGTCAGGATCCAAGCGCCGTCTGATGCGCGCGCACTCGGCGTCGAGACCGTCTACCAGGATCTCGCGCTCTTCGACAACCTCCGCCCTACCGACAACTTCTACGCCGGCCGGGAGCTCGCCGGGCCGACGTGGGTGCCGCGCTCGCTCCGGTTCCTCAAGCGTAAGCGGATGACGGAGTCGACGCGCGAGGTGCTCGAGAGGCTCCAGGTGTCGCTTCCGGACTTCCATGCGACCGTTGGGCTGATGTCGGGGGGACAGCGGCAGGCGGTGGCCGTGAGCAGGGCCGCCGCGTTCGCTTCGAAGGTTGTGATCCTCGACGAGCCTACGGCGGCGCTCGGCGTCCGCGAGTCGCGCCGAGTGCTCGACCTGATTCTCCGGCTTCGGAGCGAGAACCGAGCGGTCATCGTGGTCTCGCACGCGATGGATCACGTGATGGAGATCGCCGACCGGGCCGTCGTGCTCCGACGCGGGCGGAAGGTCGGAGAGCTCGCTCCGTCCTCGGAGACCTACACGGAGATCGTCTCGTTGATCGTGGGAGGTGGTGAGTGAGCGGATTCTAGGGCGCTTGCCGCGCTAGGCCCGACGGGGCGCATGCGGCCGGCACTTCCGCAGCCACTGCAGGGCAGCGGAGACGACGTCAAATGCTGACTCAACGTAACCGGTGCCAATCCTGTTTGCCTGACGAAAGGACGCACGATGTGGAAGAACAGGTTGTTTGCGGGCGCGGTTCTCGCGACCGTCCTCGCCGCGACCGCGGTGCTCGCCGCGACGGCAGTGGCGAAGCCGACCAAGGAAGAGGCGGCGGCCCCCGTAAAGCTCGGCTTCATCACCAAGTTCCCCGTGGACTTCTTCTTCACGCTCGAGAACGCAGCGAAGAAGTGGGACGCGGCGACCCCCGGGGCGAAGGTGATCTTCGGCCGGGGCAAGAGCGGCACGGATGACGCGGGCGTGATCGCTGCGATCCAGAACATGGTTGCGCAGGGAGTGAAGGGCATCGCGATCACGCCGACGAGTGCCGCCGTCGTGCCCGCGCTCAACAAGGCGCGTAAGGCCGGCGTCAAGGTCGTGCTGATGGACAACGACATCCCCACGTGGAAAGGCAAGACGTCAGTCGTCGCGACGAACAACCTCAAGGGCGGCGTGCTCGCCGGCAAGTTTCTCGCCACGAAGCTGAAGGCGGGGGACACACTGGGCATCCTGGAAGGGGTCCCCGGTGTCCCGGCTCTCGACGCTCGTGTCACGGGCATGCTCTCCGGGCTCGGAGCCCTGAGAAGCCAGATCAAGGTCGTCTCGAAGCTGCGGACGGACTGCGATCAAACCAAGGGCGCAGCGGCCGCTCAGACCATGTTGACCGCGAATCAGAACCTGACTGCGATCTACGGCGCATGCGGGCCGCCCATCCTCGGCGCCATCCAGTCGATAAAGAACGCCGGTATCTCCCCGGGCGCCATGATCGTCGTCGGCTTCGACGCTCTCCCGGACGAGGTCGCACAGATCAAGGCCGGCACCGAGACTGGAAGCGTTGCCCAATTCCCGGCGAAGATCGGCTCGCTCGGGATCGCAACGCTCTACAGGGCCGTGCGGGGCAAAGCCGTGCCGAAGAACGTCGATACGGGCACCGCGTTCGTCACGAAGGCCAACGCTGCGGATTTCGACTGAGACGCAGCGGACCGCGTCATCGCCCTTCCTGATGACGCACCAAGGGCCCCCGGCGCCGCCTCGCGCCGGGGGCTCCACTCTCCGGCAGCGCCTGAACGACACCACCTGTGATCATCGACAGCCACCAGCACTTCTGGAATCTCGAGCGCGAGCCGATGCCCTGGATGCGTCCCGCGCACGCCGCGATCGCACGAACGTTCGAGCCGGCCGACCTCCGCCCGCTGCTCCTTGCCTGCGGGATCGACGGCACGATCCTCGTCCAGGCCGCATGCACCGACGCCGACACCGACGCGATGTTCGAGCAGGCGGACGCCAACAGGTGGATCCGCGCTGTCACCGCCTGGGTCGACCTCACGAACTCCCAACGCGCGCACGCACGCCTCGATCGGCTCGCACGACGCCCCAAGCTTCGCGGGATCCGTCATCTGATCCACGAAGAGGATGATCCGCACTGGATCCTTCGAGAGAACGTGCTCGAGAGCATCGAGTTGCTCGAGGACCGCGGCCTCGTACTGGAACTCGTGTGCGTCTACCCGCGCCATCTGGGCGACGTGCCCGAGCTCGCGCAACGCTTCCCCGACCTGACGATCGTGATCGACCATCTCGGCAAGCCGCCGCTCCTCACTGCGCAGATGGCCGACTGGACGGCGCTGGTGCAGCGCGCAGCGGCGCACGGCAACGTGGCCGCCAAGTTCTCTGGTCTCAATACCGTCCTCACCTCGGCCGGATGGACGGGGAGCGACATGCGGGAGGCCGTCGAGGTCGCAGTCGAATGCTTTGGCCCTGATCGTCTGATGTGGGGGAGCGACTGGCCGTACTCCCTGCTGAACGGCGACTACGCCAGAGTCTGGCGCGAAACAGTGGAGATCATCACCACAGTCGCCGGAGACGACGGCGCGCGCCGCATACTCGGAGACACCCCCGCCCGCCTCTACCGGCTCGGCGACATCGCCACCGACAACCACTCGAGCCACGGAGAACACGCCGATGGTCGCGCTAACTGATCAAGCAATCTCGAAGATCAAGGACCTGATCATGTCCGGCGAGTTCGCCGCGGACTCGAAGCTCCCGAAGGAGCAGGTGCTCGCAGACCGGCTCGGGCTGTCGCGCAACTCGCTGCGCGAAGCAGTCCGTGCGCTGACGTTGATCGGCGTCCTCGAGCCGCGGGTCGGCGACGGCACCTACGTGACGAGCCTCGAGCCCGAGCTCCTCCTCACGGGCATGGCATTCGTCAGCGACCTCGTGTCGGGGAACACGCTTCTCGAGCTGCACCAAGTACGCCGGATCCTCGAGCCGGTCGCCACCGGCATGGCGGCGACGCGGCTGACCGAGGAGAGTTACGCGGCGCTCGAGGAGTGCCTGGCGAGGATGGACGCCGCCGAGACGACCCAGGCCTTCATCGCCGCCGACGAGGAGTTCCACCGGATCATCGTCACCGCCTCCGGCAACTCGACCTTGGCGTCGCTGATTCAGCACCTCTCAGGCGGGACGCTCCGGGCCAGACTCTGGCGCTCCGCGACCGAGCAGGGCGCGATCGAGACGACGAAGAGGCGACACTGGGACATCTACGAGGCGCTCCGCGACCACGACGCCGAGCGAGCGAGCGCCGCCGACCTCATCCACCTGTCGGAGGGCGAGCAGTGGCTCAAACACATGCTCGAAGCAGACGAGGCCGACACGGCATGACAGCGGTCTACTACGAAGGCCCGGGGACGGTTCACGGTCCGCGAGAGCGAGGTGCTGTCACCAGGAGCGGGCGAAGTCCGGCTCGACGTTGCGTTCTGCGGAATCTGTGGCACCGACGTCCACATCGCCCGCGGTCACATGGACCACAGGGTTCTCATACCGCAGGTGATCGGTCACGAGATGTCCGGCACCGTCGCAGAGCTCGGCCCGGACGTCGACGGCTACGACGTCGGTGACCCCGTCGTCGTTCGCCCGCTCGACACCCGAGCCGAGACGCCCGCCGACAAAGGCTTCAGTCACATCTGCCGCGGGCTCAAGTTCCTCGGCATCGATACACCCGGTGCGTTCCAGAGCTCGTGGACCGTGCCCGCCTTCACGCTTCACCGACTGCCGCCGACGGTCGACCTGCGGCTGGCCGCTCTCGTCGAGCCACTGGCAGTCGCCTGCCACGACGTGCGGCGCGGTGAGGTCGTCGCCGACGAGTCCGTGGTGGTGATCGGAGGCGGTCCGATCGGGCTGCTCGTCGGCCTCGTCGCCAGGGCACAAGGGGCAGAGGTGACGCTGAGCGAGGTCAGCCACTTCCGCCGCAGGCTCGCCGCCGCGCTCGGGCTCGACGTCATCGACCCGACCGCAACGGACCTCCGAGGCGGCCATCCTCGAGCGAACGGGTGGCGCCGGAGCGGACGTCGTCTTCGAGGTCTCCGGTTCGGCCGCGGGGGCCGACGTCATGACGGGCCTTGCCTCTATCCGGGGCCGCGTCGTCGTCGTCGCGATCTTCCCCGAGCCGCAGCCGGTGCGGCTGTTCGATTTCTTCTGGAAGGAGCTGCGCATGGTCGGTGCGCGGGTGTACGAGCCGGAGGACTACGAGAGGGCGATCGATCTCCTCGCGTCGGGTGCGCTGCCGCTCGAACGTCTGATCAGCGCGGTCGAGCCGCTCGACCGGCTGCCCTCCGTGTTCGAGGAGCTGGACGGCGACGCTGCTGCCATGAAGATCCTCATCGACTGTCGAGCGTGACCGCCGGCTCGTTCTCGGGCTCGACCGTGCTCGTCACGGGCTGCCGTCGCGGCATCGGCGAGGCGATCTCGATCGCGTTCGCAGATGCGGGCGCAGACGTGATCGGGGTCAGCGCAAACCTCGAGCCCGACGGAGGCGCCCTCGGCAGCGAGATCGCGCGGCGGGGAAGGATCTTCCGTGGGCACACGACCGATTTCGGCGATCGGGCTGCGGTCTACGACCTCATCGAAGCGCTCCGAGCTGGGCCGCCGATCGACGTGCTCGTCAACAACGCCGGAACGATTCGGCGAAGCCCGGCGGCCGAGCACAGCGACAAGGACTGGGACGAGGTCCTGGAAGTGAACCTCACGGCGCAATTCGTGCTCACCCGCGAGATCGGCCGGCTCATGTTGGAGCGCGGAGCAGGCAAGATCGTCTTCATCGCCTCCCTCCTCTCCTTCCAGGGCGGGATCAATGTCCCCGGGTACGCAGCGAGCAAGGGAGGGATCGCGCAGCTGACGAAGGCGTTCGCGAACGAGTGGGCCGCGCACGGCGTCAACGTCAACGCCGTCGCACCGGGCTACATCGAGACGGACAACACGCAGGCGCTGCGAGACGATCCGAACCGCTCGAACCAGATCCTGGAGCGGATTCCGGCCGGACGATGGGGAGCGACCACCGACATCGCGGGCGCCGTGCTGTTCCTCGCCTCCACAGCCGCCGACTACGTGCACGGTGTTGTCCTCCCCGTCGACGGGGGCTGGCTCGGCCGGTGACCGTAAGCCCGGGGGAGGCAACGCCTAACTCCTTTCCTCGCGCGAACTGATCCGGCGGGGTCGAGTCCCGTCGCCCCCCGCGCCACGGTGAGCGACAGGTGAGTGCACTGTTAGTCACCGAGAGCAGATTCCTCTTGCCGAGAACGCGCGGCGTCGCACGGAACCCGAGGGTCTTCGTGCGTGATCAATCAAGCGGCAAGAAGGAGGTTGCACGATGAACATGCGAACTCCCCGCCGACAACGGATCGCGTGGGTCCTTGCCCTGGTTTCCGCCGGGCTGATCGCGAGTATTTCCGTTGCCACCAACTCCAGCCCCGCGGCCTCCTCGCCCCTCACGGCCTACGTGGCGAACTTTCTCGACAACACGGTGACGCCGATCGACCTCGCGACCAACACGCCAGGTACCGCCATCCCTGTCGGCGTCAATCCGATCGGCGTCGCGATCAGCCCAGACGGAACGCGCGCCTACATCACCGGCAGGGGCAGCAACAACGTGACGCCGATCGACGTGGCGACGAACATGCCAGGCCTCCCAATCCCCGTCGGTGCCGGGCCGGAGGGAATTGCGATCACCCCGAACGGTAGAACTGCCTACGTTGTCAACAGTTTCGGCGATTCCGTAACGCCGATCGACCTGACGACGAACACACCCCGCCCGTCGATCGCCGTCGGTCTCTCACCGCGAAGGGTCGCGATCACGCCCGACGGTAGGACCGCCTACGTGACCAACTCATTCAGCGGAACGGTGACGCCGATCGAGGTGTCGACGAACACCGCGGGCAGCCCGATTCCCCTCGGCGCGGGGACATGTCAATTCGGTGTCTGCCCGATCGACATCGCGATCACGCCGGACGGGACGAAGGCCTATGTGACGATGGCCGGGAGCGGGACGACGGTCGTGCCCATCAACCTCACGACCAACACGCCCGGCACTCCGATCCCGATCGGCATCACACCCTGGGCGATCGCAATCGCGCCAAACGGGACGACCGCCTACGTCACGGGCAGCAACTTCATGGGCACCGACACTGTGACGCCGATCAGCCTCGCGACCAACACGCCAGGCACCCCGGTTCCGGTCGGCCCAAGCTCGAACGGGATCGCAATCACACCGGACAGCACGAGAGCCTACGTCCCCAGCGCCCTCAGCAACACGGTTCGGCCGATCGACCTGGCGACGAACACGCCAGGCAGCCCGATCGCGGTCGGCTCCATTCCCGCCGGAATCGCGATCACGCCCGCCCGGGCACCAGACGTCGTGGAACTGCTTGCCACGCTTCTCAGCGACGTCACCGGAATCGGCCCCGGCAAGAGTCTCGCCAACAAAGTGATCGCCGCTCAGGCCGCGTACGCCAAGGGCGACGCGTGCGAGACCTACCAGATACTTGATGCGCTGATCCGGCAGCTCAAAGCGCAGCGCGGGAAGCACATCGAAGTCGGGTTGGCCGACCGGCTCATCGCCGATGCAGCCACGATCCGAGAAACCCTCAGCTGCACGACCTAGCCACCAGGCGCTCTCTGCAAGGAGGCCCGCCCGCGAGCGGGCCTCCTTGGCGCTTGCACCACCCACAGCCAGACGTCCGGGAGCAGCTCTGGCCGGCCAACCCATGTCAGATCCGTGTCAGATCACGCCGACGAACTACGACCAACGCCGCCGATGACTCTCGACGCGAACGGCTTGCTTGAGCGCCTCCGACCATCACTGGCCCCTCGCGACCACCCCGCAGGCAATTTGCAAGCTGGGGGTCGCCGGTTCGAGCCCGGCACGCTCCATCAGTATCCATCGGGGTTTCCGGCCACTCGTCCTCGTCGGAATCCGTGCCGTCCAACACCTGCCCAACAATGGCGGCCTTCAGGTACAGGTCGAGCGCCATTGCCGCCTGCGCAGCAGCGCCCGGATAGAGGTGCCCGAAGAAGCCGACGGGATCGCGGTCTTCGTTACGGCTGTTGCACCGACGATGTTGTCTCGAGATCGCTCTCGGGACGCTCGAGTGGGACGGATCCCCTGACGGTCGTGCCGTGGCCCGGCGTCGAAGTGATCTCGAGCTCGCCGCTCACGGCAGCGATGCGGTCGCGCATGCTCGTCAAGCCGTCGCCGTCGGCCGACGAAGGGTTGTCTATGCCCACGCCGTCGTCGGCGACGGCGAAGTGAACCCGCCGCTCGTCACGTCCGAGCGTGATGGTCACGCGCGCGTGGCTGCCGGCGTGCTTGGTGGCGTTCTGGACGGCCTCCGTTGCGCAGAAGTAGATCGCCGCCTCGACCGTGGGCGAGCAGCGGCCAATGCCCTCGTCGTCGACCTCCATCGCCGGGGTCGTGGCGGTCATCGCAAATGTGCGCAGCGCGCTGCCCAGCCCGAAAACCTGCAGCGTTGGCGGATAGATGCCGTGGGCCAGCGCGCGGAGGTCCTCGATTGCCTCCTCTGACTGGGTGCCGATCGCGTCGAGCTGCGCGGCCAGCTTGGGGTCGTCGAGGCTATCCGCGACGAGACCCAGCTGGATCCGGATCGCCACCAGCCTCTGCTGCGCGCCGTCGTGCAGATCGCGCTCGAGACGCCGTCGCTCTTGCTCGGCCGTCTCGACAATGCGCGCGCGGGACGCGTGCAGCTCCGCGACCAGACGCGCGTTCTCAAGCATCATCAGCGAACTCGCGGCCAGTCCCTCGACCAGCGCGGAGTCGGTATCGAGCATCGGGTCATGGATCAGCGCGGCTACCGGCCGGCTGTCCTGGCTCAGAAGCGTCACCCCGCGCGCCTGCGGCTCGACTGGGAGCTCCACTGGCTCGCCGTCAACATCGACATAGCCCGAGACCCCATCCCAAAGCGCAAGCTTGACAGTCGAATCCCCGAGCGCATCGGCGAGCACCTCCTGCACAGCCGAGGGCGTCAGCGGCCTGTCGCGCGCCCGCACGGCGATCCGCCCGAGGCTGATCGCCGCGAACAGATCCCCCCAGACCTGACCGAGGAGAATTGCCATCGGAATCGCCAGTCCCAGCACACCATTGACGATCACCACCGCCGACGCGGTCCCCGGATAAGCGGGGAGGAGATACAGGGAGATCACAAACCAGGCGACGGTAGCCGTAAAGACGGCGGCCACCGGGGTAACCGCGCGGCGAGGCACGGGCCTCGACGCACGCGTCTTGTCGAATAGCAGCATCGTGAGGCCGATCAGCGCGATCGTGAACACGATGCTCGCCGCCGAGTTCAGCGCCGTCCCGATCCCCGGATCGCCGACGGCCAGGGCATTGACAGGACAGCGCGTCCCGCAGTCGTTGAACGCGCCGGCCGCGGGGAACGTTGGCGATAGGGCAAGGGTCAACCCCGTCAACACCGCTGTGCTCAGCGCATAAGCACGGATGAACGTGCGCTCCAGCCTCGACTCCAGGCGACCCCGCGGATAGGACAGCAACACGTAAGCCGTGTACACGACATACACAGCCCACATCACCATCCCCAGCGTGTACGCCGGCGACGCTCCCGAGGCGTTGAACGAGGTCGCGGCGTATAGGAATCCATTCCCCACAAGGAGCGGGCCGAGTCTGCTGCCAGGCCGACGCCGCCACGTGTACAACCCCACCCCCACATATGACGCGACCACGAGACTCCTCCAGATCGCGGTGCCCTTCGGGTCCACCAAGATCGGGCTGCGCGCGACCGCCCAGGCCGTCAAAGCCGTAGCGACAGCCCCCGCCACCCCGATTGCGATCGGCGCAAACGCGCGCAGAAACGACTCAGAACGCCACCAGGCGTCGGCGTACGCAACCGGACGCTGTGCGTTGGTCTCCGTCAGCCCCTCCTTCGAACCGCCATTATCGCCGCCCGCTGGCTCAGGAGCGCCCGCTCGTGGTCGCTGCCGCGCCAAAGGCGTGGCGAGGCATCACCCTGTTGCCACGGTGCTACGCGTAGTCAGGTCGGCGAGACCACCCGGCCGACGCCCGCTACGAACGCGGCCGGAGCGCCAACCCAAGGAGGGCGAAGGGCACGCTCCAACGAGAAAGGGCGCAAACGCGGCCCTTTCGTTTTCGCGGTTGGCAGCACAACCCACGGAAACTCCGTGGTGTACGCGCCGGGGTAGGTGCCGGCGCTGCTCACGCGAGCGCTCGTCGCGCCGCCTCGTCGAACGAGGTGAGCTCGAGCGGTAGCAGCCTCCGGATCCGCTCTTCGCGCGCGATCGTGGGATTGCGCAGTCCTTCGACGAGCGGTCGCGCGACCGACGCGTTCACCGGCGTGACGAGATTGAGCCAGAGCGAGGAGAGGTACGGCGTCAGCACCGGGACCTCGACGATTGCCGGCTTCCGGCCGAGCAAGGCGGCGATCCGCTCGATCATCTGCCGGTAGGTCATCACCTCCGGCCCGCCCGTGTCGTAGGCCTCGCCGTACGCGGCCTCGTTGCCGCAGACGCCGGCCAGGTAGCGGGCGACGTCGTCGAGCGCGATCGGCTGCGTCGGGGTCGAGACCCAGCTCGGCGTCACCATGACCGGCAGCCGCTTCACCAGGCCGAGGATCGTCTCGAAGGCGGCGCTCCCCTTGCCGATGATCATGGCCGCGCGCAGGGTCGTCACCGGGACGCCCGCGGAGGCGAGCCGCTGTCCGGTCTCGCGGCGACTGCGCAGGTGCGGCGACGCGTCGGGGCCGTCGGCGCCGAGCCCGCCGAGGTAGACGATCTGTCGCACGCCTGCGTTCGCTGCCTCGCGCGCAACCGTCTCCGCCGCCACGCGATCCTGCTCCTCGAAGTCGCGTGCGCCGAGCGAGTGGACGAGGTAGTAGATGACGTCCGCACCTTCCAGGGCCGCGGCGACGCCGTCGCCGCTGGCCGCGTCGGCGACCACCCAGCGGGCGCCGGGCTCGTCACGCGCGGTGCGCGAGACCGCGGTCAGCTCGTGCTCGGCCAGCAGGGGCACGAGCGCCCGGCCGACGACGCCGGTTGCGCCGAAGACGGTGACGTTCACGAGTCCCGCCTCCGCAGCAGGAGCTCGAAGTAGCGGCGGCTGACCGCCGCATGGAAGGGGCTTTGCACCTTTGCGTAGAGCATGCCGGTCCAGAGCGGCGCGCCCGCGCGAGCGGCGAGCCGCGGCAAGTACTCCTCGACCGTGACGCTCAACTCCTGCTGATCGCCCTCTGGTCGCTGCGCGAGTGTGACGGAACCGCCGGCTCGGAGCGCGAGCAGTCCACCCTGGATCGCGTGCCGGCAGCTGACCCGCCCGCCGTCGAACGAGAGCTCCGGCGCCCCGAAGGTGAGCAGCGTCGCACCGCCGAGCAGCTTCAGCTTGCCTCCGCCGCCCGTCCAGCCCGCGCGGACTCCGCCGCGGGTGAAGCGGTCGACCGCTTGCCAGTAGGTAACACCGAGCGTGCGGGCGCCGGCCTCGGACGCCTCGACCACGGGCTCCGCCACGAGCAGGCGCTGGCGCGACTCGAAGCCGCCGGACTCGAGCACCCGCTCCGATGTCTCCCAGCCGGTCAGGTCGCCATCACCATCGGCGAAAGGGTAGTTCGCCTCGCCCACACGGAGGAAGGAATCGGTGCCCTCCTGGGCCGAGCTCGTATCCATCGGCGGCGAACACGCGGACGAGTTACGCGGTACCGAAGCCAACGTGGCTGCTCCGTGACCTGAGGTCCTCGGCAACCTCCCTGTCGACACACGCCCCGTTCGGGTATGCGAAGGCTCCGTGTTGCGCGGGGCCTCGAGAGTCGGTTGGGCGTAGCGTCAGCGGCGACCGTCTTGATCTGTTGGGCGGTGGTTCTCAGTTGCCAGGCTTGCCAGTCGTAGAGACGCCGGCCGTCTTCCTTGTCGACATGCTTGATGAAGTTGTCTGCGGCGTCGCAGGCCTGGCGCTTCTTGTCGGCTGACAGCATCCGGTTCAGCGTGATGAGTTTGTCCCGCAGGCTGGTGCCGAGGTCGCCGAGGTGGTAGTCGTCGACGGTGACGATCAGGTTCTCCACTTGCTCGCCCGCGCTTCTGACGTGGACGGCGAAGGACTCTTCTGTTTTGTTGCCTGCGGGATCGGTGGCGACACAGGTGACGAGCGTGTCGTGGCCCTTGGCGTTCACTGGAAACAGAGCCGATCCGATTCGGTCGATCGGCGCATTGTCTCCGGCCCGTCTGCAGGTCACGACGGGCTCGCCTCGGTCGTCGGTCGCAATGATGTAGATGTTCACGGTCGCG
>CAWFDO010000014.1:0-148481 GCA_963814565.1 uncultured Actinomycetes bacterium | reverse complement strand
TCCCAGGTGCGCCCATTACCCGAAGTATCTGCAAGTTGTGCTCACACCGGGTCGCTAGTTGTCGAGGCGCTCGTCTTCGAGGTCGAGGTCGCGTTCGACGCGTAGCCAGACGTCGTTGCTGATCGCACCGCTGCGGCGTAGTGCCGCGAGGGCCTGGCGCTCGGCCTCGAGCAGCTCTCGTCGCAGCCGCTGGTAGTCCTGCGACCGGGACTCGATCGCTCCATCGCTGTCGACGTCGAGCCGCGCGCGGAAACGGTCGGTCCTGAACCGGTAGGCGCCGCGAACGCGCTCGGCCGTGTCCTCACGGACCCACTCCTCGTCGATCAACTCCTCGAGTCGCACGAGAGCGGCCTCGGCCACATGGATGCGGGCCTTTGTGTCCTCCCGCTCCTCGCCACCGTCCTCCTCGAGACCAAGGACGCGTATCAGTGCCGGCAGCGTGAGCCCCTGGCCGACGAGCGTCACGAGGATCACCGCGAACGTGAGGAAGATGATCAGCTCGCGGCCGGGGAATGGGGCGCCGGTATCCGTCTCGAGAGGCAACGCGAGGGCCGCGGCAAGCGAGAGCGCGCCCCGCATCCCGGACCACGAGAGAAACACAGCGCCGCGCCAGCTCGACATCCGCCGCGCGATCCATTTCGGCGCGTTGAGGACGGCGAACACCCACACGAAGCGCACACCGATCACGGCGAGACTCACGAGCGCGGCGTACCCAAGAAGCGTGGCGGCGGGAACGTCGTCCAACGCGTCGAGCACGATCGGAAGCTGGAGACCGACAAGCACGAACAGAAACGCATTCAGGAGGTACTGGACGATCTCCCAGACGGCCACCCCCTGCAATCGGACCTGCGCAGTCGTCAACTCCGGCGTGTGCCAGCCGAGGTAGATCCCCGCCGTCACAGCGGCAAGCACCGCCGAGACATCCATCAGCTCAGCGGAAATGAACGCGACGTACCCCGTCAGGAGCGAGATCGTGATCTCCGCCGGCGGGTTGTCGAGTCGCAGGCGAACCTGGCGCACGACCCATCCCACACCCAGCCCGACCGCGATCCCGCCGCCTGCGCTGACCACGAAGAGACCACCCGTATGGAGTGCCGAGAAGGAGCCCGTGACGACCGCCGCGACCGCAACCCGATACAGAACGAGGCCGCTGCCGTCATTGACCAGGCTCTCCCCCTCCACAAGCATCACCAGCTTGCGTGGGACGCCGAGGCGACGCGCGATCGAGGTCGCCGCCAGTGGATCCGTGGGCGAGACGATGGCTCCCAGAACGAACGCGCTCGCCCACGACAAGCCATCGACGAACTCATGGGCGACAACGGCCACACATACGGTTGTCACACCGACGAGCCCGACCGCCAGCAGGCCGATCGGCCGAACGTTCGCGCGCAGGTCACGAAGCGAGGTGAAGAAGGCCGCGCTGTAGAGCAACGGCGGAAGGACGCCGAAGAAGACGAGCTCTGGCTCGAGCTCGAACTCGGGCATCGCCGGGACGAGCCCGATCACCAAGCCCCCGAGCACCAACAGGATCGGA
This sequence comes from uncultured Actinomycetes bacterium, assembly GCA_963814565.1. GTDB lineage: Bacteria > Actinomycetota > Thermoleophilia > Gaiellales > Gaiellaceae > Gaiella. Next base: position 146,947 of record CAWFDO010000014.1, on the reverse strand, counting down.
TACGGGATCCGCAACGAAGGAGCGGCCGCGAGCATCGCCGCCACAGCGACGATCAACGCCAGCGCGACAACGCCATCCTGGGCATCGAGATGCACCCTGGCATCGTGCCCGCGGCCACTCCGAGCGCGTCGAGGAACCCTGACAGGCACCTTCGCGCTACCCCGGTGCTACCTCGGAATCGCGCCTAGTGGGCCCAACCGACCCATTCCGGCCGCGCCGTCACGCCCCCGGCATGGAGGACGGCGCTCGGGTGCGGCTCAGGGACGCGGTGACGTCCGAGGACCCGTAAGGAAACTCATTCGGGACCAAACCACGGCGGTGGCCGGAACGAATCGGCCACGATGGAGCGGACGAGTCCCGAGCGTGGTGAGGTCGTCTACCTGGCGGCGGAGGTGCGGGCCGGTGGGCGTATTCACGAGATCGGGACGCGTGCCCAGGTGCGTGCGGCGTCCGACTCCCACGTAGAGCTCGAGCTAGACGGCACCGGGGATACGGCGTGGTGCTCAATCCACCATCTCGTCCGCGCCCGGGAGCGCCGCACGCGGATACCGGCGCCCGGGTGGATGCCCTTGCGGTTCCGATTCACAACCACGTGAGCCACCGCACCCGTGCCGAGGACGGCCGGCGAACGCCGATCTCGCGCACCCGCTCGAGCGTGCCAACGCTGCCCCAACACCGCTGCAGGATCGCATCGGCGTCGAACGCGCCGAAACGCCTAGTCGCTCTCGGCCGTGCCCAGAGCGAGACGCGACAGCAGTTCCATGCTGATCGGATGCACCAGCGCGTCGGCGTGCCGGTGTACCAGTCGCCATCCGGAAGCTTCGCGCCGGAACACGAGGGTCACCCGCAACGGCCAGTCCTGGTCAGGCAGTCCACCGACCGGACCGTGCTGTCGCTCCACGCCCACCAGAACCGCGAGGTCTCCCGACCCGTACAACTTCTCGAGCTCGAGATCCCCGTCGCCACCACCGGGAAAGAACTGCTCGGCCGCCGCAAGGCTGTCAGGGGAGGTGTCGGACCCGTGCCTCGTCGCCCCGCCGTTCGGTGGCATCAGCGAGAAGTCGGGCGCTTCGTCCACGAGCGCGAAGTAGCGGCGGACGTCTCCCTGCATCAGCGCCCCGGTCGCCTCTCGGACGCGCTCGACGAGTTCGCTCAGGTCGTCGTCGGTCCCCTCTGGTCGTGTCATCGCAACTCCATTCGACGACACGACGTCCCGGGTCAGTTCGCCTTGCCGATCTCGTGGTGCCAGGGGCGCCACCAGCGTGTGAGACCCGCGTGGTCGCTGCCGCTCTCGCGGGCGATGACGAGGATGTCCCTGTGGGTCGGCTGCGCCAGCCGCTGGTGCGTCCACACGATCACCGCGTCGTTCCCGTCGAAGTAGCAGAACACCCGTCCGCCCGGCTTGTCGGGGCCATGCAGCCAGGGGCGTTCCCCGCCCCACGAGAACACGTTGCACTTGCCCCTGTCGCGAGGGACGACCTCGCGGCGTCGCAACTCGGACGCGTAGGCGTCCGCCAGCCCCGCCGCGTCCGGGTACTGGGAGATCTCCCAGCGATCGGGCACCCCGCTCGCGGGCAGGCAGACGGCCGTCTGGACGGCCGACGGCTGGGCGATGCTTTGCAGCCGGCAGTCCTTCCAGAGCGCCGCAGGGACGAGCGCGTCGAGCCCGGCGTCCGCGGCCAGCGTCTCGGTCCCACTCGACGCGCCCGCGCCCGACACCCGAAAGGCGTTGTCGCCCTTCGTTTGGTCTCCTGCGGTCAAGTAGACCACTCCAGCCGCCGTGAGCGCAGCCAGGCCGACGACGCCCGCGGCGAGCTTCCAGCCGAACTGGCGACCCGGCTTCCCGAAGAACATCAGCACCCAGCGGTTCGCTGACGGGGCGTTGTGCTCGGAATAGACCTGCAGGATGTGGATCGGGTCGCTGATGTTCTTGAGGTGCACCCGTCCCCGGTCGCTGAACGTGAGCCCTTCCATCCGACCGGCAAGCCGGTAGGTCGCCTCGGTGACGATCACCTCACCGCCGTGGGCGCGTCCGCACAGGCGGGCGGCGACGTTCAGCGCCGCGCCGCGGAAGCTCCCGTCCTCGAGCGCCACGGACTCGCCGGAGTCGATGCCGATCCCTACGCGTAGCGGGAGGTCGTGGTCGAGCTCGGCCTCTTCGTCGAACCGTGTCTGCAGCGCGACGGCGCACCGGATTGCCTGGCGCGCGGACGCGAACACGGCGAGCGCCTCGTCGCCACGGATCTCCACGATCTTGCCGCCATGCGTCTCGACGTCCTCGGTGACGAGCTCGACGAACTGTGCGGTCAACCCAGCCGCCGCCTCGGCTCCGAACTCGTCCGTGTACCGCGAATAGCCGCGGATGTCCGCGATGAGGAACGTATGTACGGCGGCCTGGCCGGTCGTCATGCCTTCAGTATGGACCGCCAAAGAGCCCGGACCTGTACGGGTGACCGAACCTGCGCGAGAGGGAGCGAGCCTCCCTTCCGGCCGGCCCCTGGCTTCGCCAGACGACCGGCCGAGACCGGCCGATCGAGCTCGGGACCGCTTCGGCTGGAGGGAACCCGCCGCAAGTTCCCACCCAGCCGACCCCCCACCGCCGCACAGCCGATCCTGGCGAGGCCGCCGACGGCAGGGGCTAGACGCTTGGCCAGGAATTCGGGTCGGTGGGGCTAGTTCCGTCAGCCGAGGGCTTCGAGGAACGCGAGCACTCGGTCCCTGAGCAGCCCCGCTGCGTCTTCGTCGTAGGCGCCGAGGCTGCTGTCCGCGAAGAGGTGCCCGTCGCCCGGGTAGAGGTAGAGCTCGACACCCTCGACCTCGTCGACGAGCTGCCGCGCGGCGGCTGCGTCCTCGTCGAACCACTCGTCGCCCTCCATCGCATGGATCTGAGCCGGAACGCCGTCCGGCCAGGTCCCGAACTCGGAAGGCGGGAAGCACGCGTGGAACAGCAGCGCACCACGGGCCCCCGGGCGCGTCTGGGCGAGCTTCTGCGCAGGCATGACCCCGAGCGAGAAGCCGGCATAGACGATCTCCGCGGGTAGCCCCTCCGCAGCGGCGACGCCGCGCTCCAGCAGCACGCCGAAGCCCGCCTGCTTCGCGTAGGCGATCCCGTCGTCCAGCTCGGCAAAGGTGTTCCCGTCGTACAGGTCGGGGGCGTGAACCGCGTGACCCGCCGCTCGCAGGTCGTCGGCGAATGCCACGACCCCGGCCGTCAGACCCTGCGCGTGGTGGAAGAGCAACACCTCGGCCATGGAGCCACGTTACCCGCTCTTCTGCGTCGAGAACCTCTGGTTCGCCCAGGGGTAGCACTGTTAGGGTTGACATGACCAAAACCGTGTGCAAAGGTAAAGGTCATGACGACGAGAACCGCGGACGCAGGCGAGCCCTCCGGCTACGACGCGAGCCGGTTCCCCGCCTTCGCGGTCACCGTGGACATCGTCATCCTCACGATGCGGGAGGGCGTCCTCCACGTGCTCCTGATTCGTCGCGGCGAGGCGCCGCACAAGGGCATGTGGGCGATCCCGGGCGGGTTCAAGCGGCCGGACGAGACGCTCGACCTCGCTGCGCGACGGGAGCTCTCAGAGGAGACCGGTGTCGACGTTCCGACCTTGCTGACCCAGTTCGGCGCGTACGGCGACCCGGGACGCGACCCCCGGATGAACGTCGTCACGGTCGCCTACCTCGCCGTCCTCCGCGACGTCGGCGACGTGGCCGCGGGCACCGACGCGGCCCATGCAGCGCTCGTCCCCGCCTCTCGGATCCTCGAGGAGCGGATCGAGCTCGCGTTCGACCACCTGAGGATCCTGCGGGATGCGATCGAGCGGGTTCGGGTCGAGCTCGAGGTCTCGGGGATCGCAACGGCCTTCGTCGGCACGACGTTCACGATCGCCGAGCTCCGCGCCGTGTACGAGGCGATCTGGGGCGTGCAGCTCGACGCCGCGAACTTCCGTCGAAGCCTCGTCAGCGAAGACGGCTGGGTGATCCCAACCGGTCGCACGGCACGACCCGGGCCGTCCGGCGGCAGGCCTGCGGAGCTTTATCGCGCCGGGCGGGCCTGGAAGCACCGTGCGCCCATTCAGCGCAACCCGGAGAGGAAGTGAGCGTGTGAGAGCAGTCGTGCACGACCGGTACGGGCCTCCCGAGGTGCTACGTGTCGCCGACGTCGCGCGGCCCGCGCCGGACGCGGACGAGGTGCTGGTCCGGGTCCACGCCGGGACGGTCACCCGCGGCGACGTCATGGGTGTCCGCAGCGCCGAGTACCGGTTCACGCGTGTCTTCACCGGCATTCGCCGTCCGAGGCGGACGAGCTTCGGGTCGGAGTTCGCCGGCCGCGTCGAGGAGGTGGGCGCCGCGGTAACCGATTTCCAGGTCGGCGACGAGGTGTTCGGCGTCGAGCAAGGCGCGAGCGCGGAGTACGTGACCGTGCGGGAAAGCGGCGTCCTCGCGCCCAGGCCGAGCGGGCTCACCTACGAGGACGCAGCGGCCCTGCCGGACGGCTCGTTGCTCGCCCTGAGCTGCCTGCGACCCGCCGAGCCGCTCAAGGGGAAGCGCGTCCTCGTGTACGGGGCCGCCGGCTCGGTGGGGACCGCCGCGGTCCAGCTCCTCGTCGGCCACTTCGAGGCCGAGGTGACGGCGGTGTGCGACACGAAGGACGTCGATCTCGTGCGGTCGCTCGGCGCTGCCGTGGTGCTGGATCGCCTCCACGAGGACTTCACCAAGAACGGTCAGGCCTACGACGTCGTCTTCGACGCCGTCGGCAGGCACTCGTTCCGCCGCTCCCGGCGCTCGCTGAGCCCGGGTGGGACCTACGTCGGCATGGACCTCGGGTTCATGTACCACCTGCCGTTCCTCGCGCTCGCCACGCGGATCGTCGGGAGCAGACGCGCCGCGCTCGGGATCGGCCGCTACCGGAAGGAGGATCTCCTCCTCGTCGGGAAGCTGGTCGAGGCGGGCGCGTACCGACCCGTGATCGACCGGACGTACCCGCTCGACGACGTCGTCGAGGCTGCCCGCTATGTGGAGACCGGCCAGAAGTCGGGGAACGTGGTGCTCCGCATCGCGGCTTGACGCATCCGTGCGCCCTGTTCGTCGTCCTGGATCGCGCTCACTCCTCCGGCGAGCCGGGTGCTACCCTCGTCGGGCCCGGTCGCGCTAGGTGGGGAGTCAGCGGTTCCCTGAACCCGAAATCCGCTCCAGCGGGACCGAATGCCGTCCGAGGGCGGCGGTCATGGGCACGGGTCATCGACACGTGGCGTTGACGGTCGGGTCCCGCGCACTGGGAGCGTTCGAACCGCGTCAGGTCCGGAAGGAAGCAGCGCTAAGAACTCCCTCCCAGGTGCCGCGGCACCGCCCGACCCGAGCAGGCGGCGGCGACACCACCCGGGACTGCCTGTTCGAAGACGGAGCGCGCGGCCGGGCATTGATCACCCACGGCGCGCGTGGAGGGTCTGCGAGAATCACCAGGGTGACCGCCCTCTACCGCACCTACCGCCCGCTCGACTTCTCGCAGGTCGTCGGCCAGGAAGCCGTCGTCCGGACGCTTCGTAACGCGATCGAGACCGGCCAGGTGCGGCAGGCGTACCTCTTCGCCGGCCCGCGAGGAACGGGCAAGACCTCGATGGCGCGCATCCTCGCCAAGGCGCTGAACGCCGAGGGCGGGCCGAGCGCGGACTTCGATCCGACGACCCGCATCGCGCGCTCGATCGCGGACGGGACGGCCCTCGACGTCGTCGAGATGGACGCCGCGTCGCAGCGGGGCATCGACGAGGTCCGCGAGATCCGCGAGCGCGCGATGCTGCAGCCCGTCGAGGGACACTGGAAGGTCTACATCGTCGACGAGGCGCACCAGCTCACGACGGCCGCCTGGAATGCGCTCCTGAAGCTCATCGAGGAGCCCCCGCCGCACCTCGTCTTCGTCTTCTGCACGACCGACCTCGCGAAGGTGATCCCGACCGTCCGCTCGCGGTGCCAGACGTTCGTCTTCCAGCGTCCGCGCATGCAGGAGCTCATCCAGGCGCTGCGCAAGATCTGCGACGGCGAGGGCATCGACGCCTCAGACGCCGCGCTCTCCCTCGTCGCGCGCGGTGCGAGCGGCTCGTACCGGGACGCGATCTCGATGCTCGACCAGCTGGCCGCCGCGACCGCGAAGTCGATCTCCGTGCAGGACGTCCTCCAGCTCGGCACCGCGGTGGAGGAGGACGTGCTCTTCCGGCTCTGCGACACGATCATCGACCGCGACGTGGCCGGCGCGCTCGTGCTGATCGAGGAGCTCTCCGAGCGCGGCCAGGATCTCGGGGAGCTGACGAAGCAACTCCTCGAGCACCTCCGACAGCTCCTGCTCGTGCAGCACATCGGTCACGTCCCGGAATCTCTGCCGCTCACGGAGGAGGCGCGGGAGCGGCTTCGCGAGCAGGCGAACCAGCTTCCCGAGCCCACCGTGCTCCGTCTCCTCGACCTGCTCGCGGTCGTTCTGGAGGACGAACGGCAGGGCGCAGACCCGCGGCTTCCACTCGAGCTGGCGCTCGTCAAGGTGACGCGCCCGCACGCGGATCTCGCGCGCGACTCGCTTGTCCATCGGATCGAAGTGCTGGAATCCCGCTTGCACGCCGGTGCTCCCGCCGCGGAGTCGTGGGGCCCCTCCCCCGTTCCCCCGCCCGCGGCGGGCCCGGCTCCTCTCGACGCCGCGCCCGCCGGTGACGACGAGGACGCCGCCGCCGTCTCGAGCGCGCCGGACGTCTCACTCGAGCAGATGCAGGACGCGTGGTCCCGGAGCGTCCTCCCGGCCGTCAAGGAACGGTCGATCCCCATCGCGACGCTTCTGTCCGAGGCGACGCCGTCGGGCCTCGACGGCGACACGCTCACGCTGACGTTCCGGCCCGGAGCCGACTTCCACCGAAAGCAGGTCGACGAGCCTGCGAACTCGAGGCTGCTCCGCGAGGCGCTGTACGACGTGACGGGACGGAAGCTCGCCGTCCTCACCACCGTCGCCGATACCCCCGAGAACGACACCCCCGACGAGACGCCGCTGGGCGAGCAGGAGGTCATCTCGCTGCTCGTCAGCGACCTGGACGCAACCGAGATCGAGGAGACCCCATGAAGCTCGACATGAACGCTCTCATGAAGCAGGCGCAGCAGATGCAGGAGCAGATGGCCCAAGCGCAGGAGGCCGCCAAGGACGAGGTCGCCGAGGCGTCCGCGGGCGGCGGCATGGTCACGGCGCGGGCAAACGGCGCCGGCGAGCTGGTCGAGATCAGGATCGACCCGCGCGCGATCGACCCGGACGACCCGGAGATGCTCGCGGACATGGTCCTCGCCGCTTCGAACGAGGCGCTCCGCGCGGCCGCACAGGCGGTCGAGGCAAAGCTCCGGAGTCAGCTGCCCGACCTGGGCGGGCTCGGCCTTCCGGGCCTGTAGCCGACCACCGACCGCGTGACGCGGGAGGCACCACCCCTGTCGTCGAGCGGTTCCTCCGCCTCGTCTAGGCCGCGAGCGCTTCCGCGGGCTCGGGCCCCGCGGGCAGCGGCAGCGGGTGCACCTCGGCCGGACGGCGCCGGGGCAGGCGGAGCCGTACCTGGAGGACGACGATCGCGCTGACCACGAGCGCAGCTCCGGCGAGCTGAGCGGGAGCGAGCCGCTCGCCGAGGGCGAGCGCGGCGAGCGCCAGCCCGGCCGGTGCCTCGATCGTCACGAGGAGCGACGCCGTCCCCGGCCCGACGAGGCGGATGCCGCCGAGGAAGGCGGTCACCGCGAAGACCGTGCCGACGACCGCGCCGACGACGATGGCGATCGCGCCGACGCCGCCGCCGATCGTCGCGAGCTCGCCACGCGAGGCGCCGAAAACGAGGAACGCCGCTGCGGCGCCCGTGACGAGCACCGCGGCGAAGGCGACGGGATCGACGTCGCGAAGCATCCGATCCGAGAGAAGGACGTACGCCGCGTACGCGGAGGCCGAGGCGAGCGCCAGCACGATCCCGAGCGGGTCCGGCGCGCCGGCGCCGCCGCCCACCAGGGCGACGCCGATCAGCACCGCGCCGAGCGCGGCGGCGCGGCGCGCGCCGAGCCGCTCACGGCCGAGGAGGGCCGCGGCGCCGACGACACCGAGCAGGTACGCGTAGTGCAGCAGCGTGGCGAACGGCGCCGACGTGCGGCCGAGCGCGGCGTAGAACAGTGCGGAGTCGGCCGTGTAGAGCACCACGCCGAGCCCGAATGCCGCTCCTGCGACGCGCCACGGAATCGCCGCAAGACGACGCCGCGCGAGGACGACGAGGATCGCTGCGGCGATCGCGTAGCGCCAGCCGAGAAGCGGCGCGATCGCAGCACCGCGATCGAGCGCCAGTTGCCCGAGAACAGGCTGGATGGCGAACGCGACCCCCGCGCCGAGGCAGAGGAGGACACCGAGGGCGTACGGGCGGCGAGCGGCCATGGAGCCAAGGTATGGCCCGTCCATCGGTAGCCGTACTCTTTGTTTACTTCATACTTCATAGGTAGAGGCTATGACTCTCCAGCAACTCCGCTACTTCCTCGCCGCCGCCGAGCACGGCTCGTTCACGGCAGCAGCCCGCTCGCTCTACGTCGCCCAGCCGTCGCTGTCCGAGCAGGTGCGACAGCTGGAGGCCGAGCTCGGAGTCGACCTCTTCGTCCGCGCCGGTCGCGGTATCGCGCTCACCGAGGCGGGGCGTGCGTTTCGCCCCGAGGCGGCGCAGGTGCTCGAGGGCATCGGGCGCGCACGCGACGCTGTTCGCGAGGTGCGCGAGCTTCGCGGCGGGACGCTGGCCTTCGGCATGTACGGCACCGCTTCGGGATTCCTGATCGCCGACCTCGTCGGCGACTTCCGCAAGCGCTACCCGGACGTCCGGCTGCGGCTCGTCGGCCAGAACTCGTCTCTCGTCGCCGACTCGGTGAGGGAAGGGCGGCTCGAAGCGGCGCTCGTCGTCCTCCCGGTCGACCCCGACGGCCTCGAGCTCAGGCCCGTCCATCGCGAGGAGCTCGTCGTCGTGAGCCGGGACCCCGACCGCATCTCCGGCCCGATGACGATCGAGCGGCTCGCCGAGCTGCCGCTGGTGCTCTACGACGCCGACTACGGCTGGAACGACCCCACGCGGAGGCAGCTCGCCGAGCGAGCGCAGCCGGCCGGCGTCACGCTCCGGGCCGTGGTCGAGGTGGAGGACATGGAGGCGGCGATCCAGCTCGTCGCCCGCGGCGTCGGCGACACGGTCGTCGCCCGCGCGGTGCTCGGGCGCATGCGCGGGACGCGGTCGCTCCATGCGGCGCCCTTCGACGACCCGATGTGGGAGACGTTTGCGCTCATCGCGCGACGCGACGCGCCCGTCTCCCCCGCGACGCGGGCGTTCGTCGAGCTCGTGGAGCGGCGTCTCGAGCGACTCGGCGAGCTGATGATGTACCAGGGCGCCACGTCCGCAGCGGACGGTTAACGTGACGGCGTGCTGAGCCCCGCGGTGGACAACCTCGTCGCGCAGCTCACGCGCCTGCCCGGGATCGGCACCCGGACGGCGCAGCGCCTCGCATTTCACATCCTCGCGGTCCCCTCGGACGAGGCGAACGCCCTCGGGCATGCGATCGCCGACGTCAAGGCGCGCGTCCGGCCGTGCCGCGAGTGCGGCAACCTGACCGAGGACGAGCTCTGCGGCGTCTGCCTGGACACCCGACGCGACCGGACGGTGATCTGCGTCGTCGAGCAGCCCGCGGACGTCCTCTCGCTCGAGCGCACGCACGAGTACCGCGGCCTCTACCACGTCCTCGGCGGCGCGCTGTCGCCGCTCGACGGCGTCGAGCCGCGTGATCTGCGGATCGCGCAGCTCCTCGAGCGCGCAGGCGACGGCGTCGTCGAGGAGGTAGTCCTCGCCACGAACCCGACCATGACGGGCGAGGCGACCGCTGCCTACCTCGCCGACCGGCTCCGCGAGCACGTGTCGGTGACGCGTCTCGCCAGCGGTCTCCCGGTCGGCGGCGACCTCGAGTACGCCGACGAGGTGACGCTCGGGCGCGCCCTGGCGGGACGTCGGCCCGCCTAGCGTGCGTGCTCTCTCGGGCCCGTCTCGGCAGGGACACCGCCGCTTCCGCTAGAAACAGAGGACCATGAGCGCGCAGCCACGCATCGGGGTCGTCGGCGCAACCGGCGCGGTCGGGACGGTGACCCTCGCGCTGCTCGCCGAGCGCGGGTACGAGAACGTGCGCGCGTTCGCCTCAGCGCGCTCCGCCGGATCACGCCTTTCCTTCGGCGACGAGGAGCTCGTCGTCGAGGAGGCGACGGCCGAGGTGCTGGGAGCGGGTGACGTCGACCTCTTCCTCTTCTCGGTCGGTACCTCCGCGAGCCGTGCAGCTCGTCCCGGTCGCCTCCGGGGCCGGCGCGATCTGCGTCGACAAGTCGTCCGCCTACCGCCTCGTCGACGGCTACCCGCTCGTCGTCCCCGAGGTGAACGGCCGGCGCGCTCTGGAGTCGCTCGAGCGGGACAGGATCGTCGCCAACCCGAACTGCTGCACGATCCCGCTCACCTGTGTGCTCAAGCCGCTCCACGACGAAGCAGGGCTGCGGCGGGTACGTGTGGCCACCTACCAGTCTGTCTCGGGCGCCGGATCACAACGGATGGACGCGCTGGCCGCCGAGGCCCCGGCGGACCACGACCTCGTCATGGACTGGTCGTGGGAAGGCGGTGAATCGGACGAGGAGGCGAAGCTCCGGGCCGAGACGCGCAAGATCATGGAGCTGCCACAGCTCCCCGTCTCGGCGACGTGCGTGCGGGTACCGGTCATGGTCGGCCACTCCGAGGCCGTCTGGGTCGAGCTCGAGCAGATGCTCGCGCCCGAGGAGGCGGCCGACCTGCTACGCGGTGCCCCGGGCATCCGCGTCCTCGACCTTCCTGCCGTCCCGACGCCGGCCGCCGCGGCGGGGATCGACGATGTGCTCGTCGGCCGCATCCGCGGCGACGACGCCGCGGAGAACGGTCTCGCGCTCTACCTCTCGAGCGACAACCTCCGCAAGGGCGCCGCGCTGAACGCGATCCAGATCGCCGAGCTGCTGCTCGACTCGGCGCACGTCCAGGCCTAGAGGCCTGATGTGAGATGGGAGTGCGGCCCGCCATGCGGCCGCCGGCTCGGCGAGCCGCCTCAGCCCGCTACTGGCGCGGAACCGGCGCGGGCGTCGGCGTGAAGGCCTCCTGCACGACCCGCAAGACCTTTGCGCGTCGACCCTCCTCGACCGGCAGGAGACCCCCGAGGTCGAGCCGGCAGAGCTCGACACGCCCCTGGACGCGGACCGTCGCGAACCCGAACTCGTCCAGAAAGTCGCGCGGGAACACTGTCCGGTGCACGAGGAACCGCTCCTCCACGGTCTCCCCCGGCGGATAGCGGTACGCGAACGCCTCGAGGGCGCGTGCACCCCGGTCGCGCGACTCGCCGATGGCCGCGAGGAGGAGGGACTTCTCCACCCACTCGGCGCCGTCGCCGACCAGGTACGTGCATGTCACGAGGACCGCGTCCTCCGACGCCGGGCCGGCAGGCAGGTCGGCGGCACGCGGGAACAGGTGCGACGGGCCGTACTGCAGCGTCCCGAGGAGCCGACCGTCGTCGTCGAGGTAGATCGTCCCCCACTCGCCCCAGTCCTCCTCGGCACGGTCGATCCAGCCGTCCTTCGATGCGGTCCGGTTCCCGCGCGACTGCCACCACACGCACTCGCGGCAGACGGAGGGCGCCGAGCCGAGGGTCCCGCGGGTGAGCCCGGTCACGCCCGGGGACATGTCAGGAGACGTCGGCGACGACGACGTCGACGGCGACCGACGGGAGCTTTGCCGTGCGACTCAGGTAGTCCGCGACGCGCCGCTGCACCGCCGTGCCGATCTCCGGCGCGCGCGCGCCCCACGCGAGAGCGACGTGAACCTCGAGCGCGAACACGCCCTCGGTCTCGGTCACGCGGACGCCTCGGTGACGCCGGGGCCCATCGGTCAGCTCCGCCACCCCGTGGACCTCGAGCGCCGCATCCGCAGCGTACGACGCGAGCACGTCGTGCGAGATCACGGCGCCGCCTTCCATGCGCTCCAGTCTAGAGGCTCGATGTGGGATAGGAGTGCGCGCGGTGGCCTGCAGCAAGCAGCGCGGTCGGCTCGATCGGCGTGCAGGCTGGGCTGCCTGGATGTCGATCGAGACGGCCGCGATGCGCCGGTGCAGGCCACCAGCCGTGCGTGCTCGTATGCCGCATCAAGCCCCTAGTGCCGGCGACGCAGCACGAGCTCCGTCACCTCGGGTCGCGCGAAGAACCGGAACGGGACGAACGTCGTCCCCGTCCCCGGCGAGACGTGCATGACGGCAGACGGCAGCTCGTAGACGCCGGCGACGAACCGCGCACGTGGATGGGCGAGCGTCAGCCGCCGCGTGAGCGAGAGCGGCAGGCAGATCTGCCCCGCGTGCAGATGGCCCGAGAGCACGAGATGGAACGCGCCCGGCGGGATCCGGTCGACGGCCGACGGGAAGTGGCACAGGAGAAGGCGGAGACCGGCGTCGGCGTCGACGAGCGCCGCCGGTCGCGAGCGACCGGCGCGGTACGTCTCGGGATCGACGCCCACGACCGAGACGCGCTCGCCATGGAGCTCGATCGTCGCCTCCTCGTCGCGGAGGAGCCGCGACCGCTCGAGGTCGCGCAGCTCGGCTGCCCGGGAGAACGGGTCGCGGGTCACCGCCACGTCGTGGTTCCCGAGGATCACGAACGGATCGTCGAGCCGCCCGAGCAGATCGCGGAGCCGCGCCTCACCGCGCGGATGCGAGACGAGGTCTCCCGTGACGCAGACGATCTCGGGACGCCGCTCGGCGACCCAGTCGACGGCGCGCGCGCTCGCCCGGTTTCCGAGTGACAGCGGCGCGCCGAGGTGGAAGTCCGAGAGGTGCCCGATCCGGAGCCCGTCGAGCGCCTCGGGGAGCCCCTCGATCGGGACCTCGAGCACCCGCCTGCGCAGCCAACCGGCCTCGAGCCAGGCGTATGCGGCGCAGGCGAGAACGACCGCGGCGAGGACGATGTCGACCGTGAGCACCCCGGAACCCTAGAGGTGCCATGAGTCACCGAGGCATCCCGCGACTGCGACAGCGGCCGCCCTCAGGGATCTGCCCCGAAGGCGGAGATCAGCGGTCGAACTCCGCGGGAGCGGACTCCCGGTTCGCGTGGAAGCTACAGCGCGAGCTTCTCGAGAACCGGCTCGACGGAGACGACGTGGCGCTTGAAGCGGAGCTCCGCGTCCGAGAGGCCGGCGGCGACGCCGATGAGCTGCGAGAGGTGCAGGATCGGCATCTGGAAGTCCTTCCCCGTCTGCTTCTTCAGCTTCGACTGCCAGGCGTCGAGCGAGAGATGGCAGAGCGGGCATGGAGTCACGATCGCGTCCGCGCCGGCCTCCTTCGCCTGCTCGATCGGCTGGATCAGCTCGCCGAGCGCGGTGTCCTCGCGCGCCTGGATGATCGGGAAGCCGCAGCACTTGATCTTCGCCGGATAGTCGATCGGCTCACCGCCGCAGGCCGTGATGATCCGTTCGAGGGAGTCCGGCTTGTCGGGGTCCTCGAAGCCCATCAGCTTGGACGGCCGCAGGATCTGGCACCCGTAGAAAGGCGCGATCTTCAGGCCGCGAAGCCCCTTGTGCGCGACCTCCTGGAGCCGGTCGAAGCTTTCGCCCGCCACGAGCCACAGAAAGTGGACGCAGTCGACGTCCGTCTCGTAGCGCGGCGCACCCACGTTCTCGAGGTTGTCGTTCACCCGCTCGCGGAGCGCCAAGTCGTTCAGGAGCTGGTAGTTCGCCTGGCGCAGGTTCAACGTGCAGACGTTGCAGACGGTCATCAGCGTGTCGACGCCCTCTGCCGCGGCATACGCGAGGATCCGCGCATTGAGGTGCAGGTAGTAGTCCGGTTCCGCCTCGTGGATGTCGCCGGCGCCGCAGCACGTGACGGAGTTGAGCTCGACGAGCTCGTAGCCGACCTTCGGCGCGAGTGCCTGCGTCGACGTGTCGAGCTCCTTCGCCGACAGGCTCGCGAGGCATCCCTTGTAGTACGCGACCTTCTTCACGGAGGCGAAGCCTAATCGGAGCTCTCGGGCTCGTCGTCGGGGAGGTACGGCCGCACGAACGAGCGCGGATCGTCGTACGGGTGGGTCGGACCGCCGTCGATCGTCTCTCCCTGGTGCGCGAGGTGCATGAGGGCCTTCTCGCCCTGGACGATGCCGGCGGCGCCGTCACGGCCCTGCGTCTTGACGAGGTCGAACAGGGCGCGCGACTCCTCGATGTCCGCGGCGACGTGCGGTGGGAAGGGAGGCGGCACCTTGCCCTTCGGCAGGAGCGACATCGCGAACTTGATCTCCTTGATCGCCTTCACGACACCCTGTGTCTTCGGCACGAGCTCCGTCTCGCGGAGCCAGCCGGTCGTCTTCGCCGAGGTGACGAACCACTTGGCGTGCTTCGCGCCCATGTCCCGGTCGATCCCGGCCTTCATCGCCTCCGCGCCGAGCTTCGCGATCGCGTCGCGGGGGTCGACCCCCTTCGGGCAGCGCTCATTGCAGAAGTAACACCGCGTGCAGTCCCAGATCCCGTGCTCCTCGCTGTAGCGCTCGAGCCGCTCGATCGTCGCGCCGTCGCGGGCGTCGCCCACGAAGCGGAAGCCCTTGGCGAGAGCGGCCGGGCCGAGGAAGTCGGGATCCGACTCCATCGAGTTGCACTCGGAGACGCAGCAGCCGCAGTTGATGCAGAGCGACTCCTTGTGGATCACGTCCATCTTCTGCGGCGAAACGACGTTCTCGCCCTCCGTCGCCCGGTCGAGCCGCGGCTCCAGGTAGGGCTGCACGGCGCGCATCTTCTGCCAGAACGGATCCATGTCGACGACGAGGTCCTTGACGATCGGCAGGTTCCCCATCGCGGACACGACCGGCACGCGACCGTCCGCGACGAGGTCGAGAATCCGCACCTTGCAGGCGAGGACCGCGCCGCCGTCGACGCGCATCCCGCAGGAGCCGCAGATCATCATCCGACAGCTCTTGCGGTACGCGAGCGTCCCGTCGACCTTGTCCTTGACGACGTCGAGAGTGTCGAGGAGGGTCGCCTCTTCCGAGACGTCCACCTCGTACGGCTTCAATGCCCGCTCGCCCGTCGAGGCGTCGTACCGCCAGATCTTGAGCTCGACCTTCACGCGCGGCCTCGATTCCAGGAGCGTCGGCGACTGCTCCTCCGGGGCACCCCAACCCACCACCCACTGCAAATTCTATCGGCCTCGTTGCCCGAAAGTGCAACGCGACCGTGCCAAGTTCGAGCCGACTCTGTCTCATCAGTACGACCTCACCATCGGCTCCCACCTGGTCATCCGCACCTCGGCGTACGAGAGCTGCGGCGCGCCGTCGTCCCAGCGGGTGATGGAGTGCTTGAGGAAGTTCTCGTCGTCGCGCTCCGGGAAGTCGGACGGCCGCGAGTGCGCCCCACGCGACTCCTGGCGGGCGAGCCCCGCCTGGAGCATGCACGCGCCCAGGTCGAGGAGGTAGCCGAGCTCGATCGCCTGCGTCAGGTCGCTGTTGAACACCTGGCCCTTGTCCTCGATCACCACGCCGCGCTCGTAGCGCTGCCGGTAGTCGTCGAGCAGCCCGATCTGCTTCTCCATCCGGTCCGGGTAGCGGAAGACCCCGAAGTTCTCGAGCATCGACTGGCCGAGCTCGTCGCGGACCTGCCAGGGGCGCTCGCCCGACGAGACGTCGAGCAGGCCCTTGACCCAGGCCTCCGCGTCGGCGCGCGCCGCCTCGGCGTTGCCGTCGGCGGGCTTGCCCCGGCCGAGCGCGTACTCCGCGGCATGCCTGCCGGAGCGGCGGCCGAAGGTGATCGTCTCCATCAGCGAGTTGCCGCCGAGCCGGTTCGCGCCGTGCACCGAGACACAGGCGGCCTCGCCGGCGGCGTAGAGCCCCTCGATCTCCGTCTGTCCCCACTCGTCCGTCGCCACTCCGCCCATGTGGTAGTGGGCGCCCGGGCGGACCGGGATCGGCTCGAAGATCGGGTCGACGCCGGCGTAGGTCATCGCGAGCTCACGCGAGCCGGGCAGCTTGTTGAGGATCTTCTCCGGCCCGAGGTGCCGCAGGTCGAGCATCACCGAGCCGTTCAGGCCGCGGCCCGCCTCGATCTCCGTCGTCTCGGAGCGAGAGACGACGTCGCGCGACGCGAGCTCGAGCGCGTTCGGCGCGTAGCGCTTCATGAAGCGCTCGCCGTCCTTGTTGATGAGGTAGCCGCCCTCGCCGCGGCAGCCCTCGGTGATGAGGATCCCCGATGGGTACATCGTCGTCGGGTGGAACTGCATGAACTCCATGTCCTTGAGCGGCAGGCCGATGTGAAGCGCCATTGCCATCCCGTCACCCGTGCAGGCGTACGCGTTGGTCGTCGCGCGGTAGAGCCTCCCGACGCCGCCCGTCGCGAGGATCGTCGCCGAGCCGGTGACCACCTTGACGCCGCCGTTGAGAAGGTCCCAGCAGACGACGCCGGTGCAGCGGCCGTCCTCCTCGATCAGCCGGAACGCGAAGTACTCCTCGAGGACGGCGAGCCCCTGGTCCATGCGCTTCTGGAGCTGCTCGTAGAGCACCTGGATGAGCACGTGTCCGGTGATGTCGGCGGAGTAGACCGTGCGCGGCGAGCCGGCGGCGCCGAACGGGCGCTGGTCGAGCTTGCCCTCCTCGTTCCGCGAGAAGACGCAGCCCCAGTGCTCGAGCTGGTAGATGTCGCCCGGCGCCTCGCGCGTGAAGATCTCGATCGCGTCCTGGTCGCCGAGGTAGTCGGAGCCCTTGACGGTGTCGAAGGCGTGCGTCTCGGGGTTGTCGTCCGCCTTGTTGCCGAGCGCCGCGTTGATGCCCCCCTCCGCGGCACCGGAGTGGCTGCGCGTCGGGTGGAGCTTCGAGACGACCGCGACGCGGGCGCCGGCGTCGTGCGCCTCGATCGCGGCGCGCATGCCTGCGCAGCCGGCGCCGACGACGAGCACGTCGAAAGGGGCGTCCATCGCTTGGAAACTATCGGATGCGGTCCGCCCCGGGACTCCGCAACGCGGCCCCGCGCGGGCGGGTGCGGCGGCATCGAACCGGATTGCCACCGCACCCTTCGCCGGTCCCCCCGGCTACCTCAGCTCACCCCTGCCACTTGGCCGACCAGTCCGCCCCTCCCGAATCGCACTCGTAGTGCACGCCGTCCTCGTCGAACGGCACATGCACCTGGAAGCGCCCCGACGCCGACGTGCCGGCAGCGTCGAAGCTCCCGTTGAACTTCACCGTGACTCCAGACGTCGTGCTCCCGTCCACCGAGAACGCGCCGTCCGCTCCGATCGAGACCGTTCCGCTGTAGGTCAGGCCGGCGCTGAGTCGTCCGGGCGGCTGACAGTCGGCCTCGTACGAGAACCTGAACTGCGACAGGCTTCGCCCGTCCCCCGCGACGACGAAGTTGACGCTGCCGCCCGTGCTCGCGAAGCCTCCGAAGAACCCGGCCTTGGCGGGCGGAGGCGGGG
Organism: uncultured Actinomycetes bacterium; assembly: GCA_963814565.1. Classification (GTDB taxonomy): domain Bacteria; phylum Actinomycetota; class Thermoleophilia; order Gaiellales; family Gaiellaceae; genus Gaiella. The sequence continues at coordinate 129,448 of CAWFDO010000014.1, read as the reverse complement.
GCGGGGGCGGCGGAGGCGGTGGTGGAGGTGTCGGCGGTGTAGGCGTCGTGGGCGGAGGTGTGGTCGTCGTCCCGCCCGTTCGGCGCACGACCTCGCAATCGCGGGCGACGCTCTCCCCCGTCTCGGCGACCACCGTGTCGCGGCCGGCTCCGCAGGAGAACCGGTCCTTGCCGGCGCCCCCGTTCAGGTAGTCGGCGCCGGCCATCCCGAACAGGGAGTCGTTGCCCAGGCGCCCGTACAGCTTGTCCGCGCCGGCCGTGCCCCGGATCATGTCGTTCCTGGCGGTGCCGACGATCGTCCCTGCCAGCGCGGAGGTCGTGACCACCGCCGCCACCGCGAGCGCGCCGACGATCAGCCGCGCCGTGCGGCCGGGCGCTGGCGTTCGTCCTCGTCTCGTGCCCATCACGGCTCCTCTCCGTGCGTTTGCATGGAGAGAGCGTCGGTGGGAGGGCTAACAGGAGGCTAACGCGGCTCTCACGGCGCGGGAAGCGCTGTCGTCAGGGCGGTTGGTCCTCGGCGGTGACGACGTGCGGAGCCGGCGGACGCTCACGCCTCGCGCGGGCCGGCGGCAGCGACCGCAGGCTTGGACTGCGCGGCGAATCGCTTCTCGAAGTTCGCGCGGAACATCGCGGCGAGCTCCTGCGCCTTCGCGTCGTAGGCCGCCGGGTCGGCCCACGTCGAGCGCGGGTCGAGGAGCGCGGTGTCGACGCCCGGAACCGCAGCCGGGACCTCGAAGCCGAAGGCCTCGTCCATCCGGAACTCGGTGGCGCCGAGCGCGCCGGAGAGCGCTGCCGTCAGCAGTGCGCGGGTCGCCTTGATGGGCATGCGATGGCCCTCGCCGAACGGCCCTCCGGTCCAGCCCGTGTTGACGAGCCACACGCTCGCGCCGTGCTCGGACAGCTTCTCACCGAGCATCCCGGCGTAGAGCGACGGGAGCTGCGGCATGAACGGCGCCCCGAAGCACGTCGAGAACGTGGGCTGCGGCTCCGTCACGCCGATCTCCGTGCCGGCGAGCTTCGCCGTGAACCCGGAAAGGAACCAGTATTGCGCCTGCTCGTTCGTGAGCCGCGCGATCGGGGGCAGGATCCCGAAGGCGTCGGCGGTCAGGAACACGACGTTGCTCGGGTGTCCCGCCATCTTCGACGGATGGGCGTTCGGGATCTGCTCCAGCTCGTAGGCCGCGCGGGTGTTCTCGGTCTTCGAGTCGTCGTCGAGGTCGATCACGCCGCGCTCGTCCATCGCGACGTTCTCGAGGATCGTCCCGAAGGCGTGCGTCGTGCGGAAGATGTCCGGCTCGGCCTCGGCCGAAAGGCGGATCACCTTGGCGTAGCACCCGCCCTCGACGTTGAAGACGCCGTTCGTGCCCCACCCGTGCTCGTCGTCGCCGATGAGGCTTCGCGACGGGTCGGCGGAGAGCGTCGTCTTGCCGGTCCCCGACAGGCCGAAGAAGATCGCCACATCACCGTCGGCACCGACGTTCGCCGAGCAGTGCATCGGGAAGACGCCCTCGAGCGGCAGCCGGTCGTTCATCACGGTGAAGATCGACTTCTTGATCTCGCCGGCGTAGAACGTGCCGCCGATCACGACCTCCGTGCGCGAGGGGTGAAGCACGACGAACGTCCCCGTGCGCGTGCCGTCGGCCTGCGGGTCGGCCTGGACCTCGGGCGCATGCAGCACGAGCGCCTCGGGATCGTGGGCGTCGAGCTCCTCGTCCGTCGGCCGGATGAACATCGTCTTCGCGAACAGCGCGTGATACGGGCTTGCGGTGACGACGCGGACGCCGATTCGATGCGCAGGGTCGGCGCCGGCGAACGCGTCGATGACGTAGAGGCGCTCCTGCCCGGAGAGGTAGTCGGCGACCTTGCGGCGGAGCCCCTCGAAGTGGTGCTCCTCGATCGGGCGGTTGATCTCGCCCCACCAGATCCGCTCCTCGGAGCCCGGCTCGCGGACGACGAACTTGTCCTCCGGCGACCGTCCGGTGAAGCGGCCGGTGTCCACGACCAGCGGCCCGCCCTCGGCGAGCCTCCCGTCGCCGCGGTTGAGCGCGTCCGTGTAGAGCTGGGAGGTGGTCGGGTTGCGGAGCACGTCGCCGGTCGGCGCAAGCCCGTGTCGCTCCAGACCCGTCTGCGTCGTCGTCGCCGTCATGGTGTGGATCTCCTCGGTGTTCGCGCGCCCTCGAGGGCAGCGTGTCTCGTTCGGGTGCAGGGGAAACGTAGTCGCAAACCACGTGACATGGCAGCACGATTACCGTGCGTCAACCGCACAGCGCGCGACCGAGGAGGCGCTGCAGCGCGGCCTCCTGTGCCGGGTCGAGCGGGAACGCGTTCGCGGCCGTCACGAGCATCCGACCGTCGCGCGCCCAGACGACCGTGACGGTGCCGAGCAGGTTCCCCGTGTGCCCGACGACCGGCCCGCAATCGGTGTCGAACCGCGCCAGTCCGAGGCCGTAGCGGGCGTCGCCCCGCGGCCGCATGCGCCGGCCGAGGTCGCTCGCGAGGAGCCGCGTGAAGAAGCGATCGAGGTCGGCGGCGGTCGAGACGGCCGCACCCGCCGCCCAGGCCGAGCGCGCCGTCTGCAGGTCGGTGTCCCTCGGCTCCCCGGTCGCGACGCCGTCCCGCGAGGCGCGCTCGTGCCCGTGCAGGTGGTCGCCGCTCACCCGACCGGGCTCGAACGTCGTGTCGCCGAGCCCGAAGCGCTCGAACACGTGCCGGCGCAGCAGCGTCTCGAGAGGCTCTCGGGCCGCCGCCTCGAGCACGAGGCCGAGGGCGAGGTAGTTCGTGCTCGAGTAGGCGTACCCGTCACTGCGCTCGCGCCGGTCGGCGAGGGCGACGAGCGCGCGCGGCGCGAGGTCGCCGTTCAGGAGCGCCCGCTCGTGCGTGTAGTCGTAGAGGCCGGCGGTGTGGCCGAGGAGGTCGCGAACCGTGACCCGATCGCCGTCACGGAGCAGCCCGGGCACGTGGCGCGACACGGGATCGTCGAGGCGCAGCACGCCGGCGTCCACGAGCGAGAGCGCGAGCGCCGCGACGAACGTCTTCGTGACGCTCCCGACGCGGAACCGGTCGCGCGCGGACGCGTCTCCCCGCCCCACCTCAGTGACGGTGTCGCCCGCGCGCAGGCGGAGGACGACCCCGGGGACACCCTGCGAGACGAGCTCGTCCACCACCTCCGCGAGCGGAGGCGCCGGTTCGTCGCGCATGGCCACCACGGCCGTCACCGCGACGGCCGCACCGACGACGAGCACTACGATCCAGAGGCGGCGCATGCCGGCGCCGAATCTACGCCACTGCGCCGCTGCGACGAGCCTCAGCTCGGCGTCGGCACGACATCGCCGACGTCGGCGTCTCGAGCGACGAGGGCCGCGTAGCGGCCGCCGAGCGCCAGGAGCTCCTCGTTCGTCCCGCGCTCGACCACGCGGCCGCCGTCGAGCACGACGATCTGGTCGGCGTCGCGAACGGTGGAGAGCCGATGCGCGATCGCGATCACCGTCCGTCCCTCGGCGAGCCGCTCGAGTGCCGCCTGCACGGCCCGCTCGGTCTGCGTGTCGAGCGCGGATGTCGCCTCGTCGAGGACGAGGATCGGCGGGTTCCGGAGGATCGTGCGCGCGATCGCGATGCGCTGCTTCTCGCCGCCGGAGAACCGGTAGCCGCGCTCGCCCACGACGGTCTCGTAGCCCTCGGGCAGCGACGCCACGAGCCCGTGGATCTGCGCCGCGCGGGCCGCCTCCTCGATCTCCTCGTCGGTCGCCTCCGGTCGCGCGAACCGCAGGTTCTCACGGACGGTCGCGTGGAAGAGGTACGTCTCCTGGGAGACGACGCCGACCGCCTCGGTCAGCGAGCCGAAGTCGAGCTCTCGCACGTCGACGCCGTCGATCGTCACCGAGCCCTGCGTCGCGTCGTAGAGACGGGCGACGAGATAGGCGCAGGTCGTCTTGCCGGAGCCGGTCTCACCGACGAGCGCCGTCTTCGTGCCGGCCGGCACGGCGAACGTGACGTCCTCGAGGGTCCAGGCGTCCTCCTCGTAGCCGAACCAGACATCCTCGAACGTGACGTCGCCGCGCGGGCGCTCGAGCGTCCGCGTTCCCTCGACGATTTCGACCTGCTGGTCGAGGTACTCGAAGATCCGGTCGAAGAGCGCGAGCGAGCTCTGCACCTCGAGCTGCACGCCGAGCAGGCTGCCGATCGGGAAGAAGAGCCGTGCCTGCAGGGTCGTGAAGGCGACCAGCGTGCCGATCGTGATCGAGTCCGCGCCCCGAGAGATCGTCCAGCCGGCGAACAGGTAGACGAGGGCGGGCATCACCGCGAACGTCGTCTGGATCGCGGCCATCATCCACCGGCCGGTCATGCGGGTTCGCACCTCGAGGCCGGCGAGCCGCTCCGACTCCGTATCGAACCGCTGGGCGAGGTCGGCCGTGCGACCCATCGTCTTTCCGAGGAGGATCCCGGAGACGGAGAGCGACTCCTGGACGAGCGACGAGACGTCGGCGAGCGACGCCTGCCGCTCGGCCGTCACCTTCTTCCGCTGCGCGCCGACCCGCTTCGTGAGCCAGACGAACAGCGGCAGGAGCGCCAGCGCGAACGCCGCGAGGCGCCAGTCGAGCAGCAGCATCGCGATCACGGTCGCGAGCACGGTGGTGACGTTCGAGAGGACGGAGGTCGCCGTCGACGTGACGACGTTCTCGATCCCACCGATGTCGTTCGCGATCCGACTCTGCACCTCACCGGTGCGCGTCCGCGTGAAGAAGGCGAGCGAGAGCCGCTGCAGATGCCGGTAGACGGCCGTCCGGAGGTCGTGCATCACCGCCTGGCCGACGAGGTTCGAGAGGAGCGTCTGCCAGACGCCGAGGATCCCGGTGATGATCGGGATCGCCACCATCCCGGCGACGAGCGCCGTGAGGAGGCCGAGGCGAACGGTGGCCTCGTCGGTCTGCGGGTCGACCTGGATGGCCGTGTCGAGCACCTCGCGGAGCAGGAACGGCGTCACCACGCCCAGCCCGGCCGAGACGACGATCAGCCCCGAGACGAGGCCGAGGCGGGCGCGGTAGGGCCGAAACAGCCGGATGATCCGGCGGAAGTTCGCCTTGCGGACCGCCGGGTCCGCAGGGCGCACGGGTGGTTCGAGGCTTGCCGATTCCCAGCGCCGTCCGGGCACGAGTCGAGTGTGCCTGCGGAGGGCGCCCCTACGCGAGCGACTCGATCGCCGTGCGTACCCGCGCGGTCAGCTCCTTCGCCGCCGCGATCGTCGCGGGAGCGGGCTCGACACGGATCGGCTCGCCGACGACGACGCGCACACGGGCGCGGCGCGGGATTCGCGTCCCCGGCCGGAGCGCCCGGTCGGCGCCGACGATCCGCACGGGGACGATCGGCGCTCCGGTTGCGAGCGCCAGCCGCGCGGCGCCGCGGTGCCAGGCGCGCCGGTCGCCTCCCAGCACCGTTCCCTGGGGGAACATCGCGACGACGGCGCCCGTGCGCAGCGCCTCCGACGCGGCGGCCATCGCGTCGAGGTCGCCGCGTCCGCGACGCACAGGGATTCCCCCCAGCCCGTCGAGGACGCGACCGACGATCCGGTTCGCCCAGAGCTCCTGCTTGGCCACGAACCGGAGAGGGCGGTCGACTGCGACACCGAGGAAGAACGGGTCGCCGAGCGAGTCGTGGTTCGAGACGACCACCAGCGGGCCGGGCGGCAGCCGAGCGCCCTCGGCGCGGGCGCCCCAGACGGCCCGGATCGAGGGGCCGAGCACCGCCCGCAAGATGCCGAACGCGGTCACGCCGCGGCGGCGTCGGCCGTAAAGCGCGAGAGCGCGCCGTCGACGTGCTCGACCCAGGAGCGCCACCGCGGCAGCCGCACGAGCTCCCCGGAGCGCCGCCGGACGGCCGCGCCGTGGAGACCCCGCTCGAGGAGCGTGTACGTCCCCGCGACGCCGAGCGCCTTGGCCCGCTCGAAGCCCCGGCGCGAGCTGGCGGGGCTCACGCCGGGGACGCCGGGAAGCCACCGGTCCCAGGCGCCGTGGACGACGTCGAGTCGCTTGCCCGCGAGGCCGTGGAGAGCGAGCGCGTCGGGGATCCACGGCGCCAGGCCGAGGACGCCCGTGACGGTCTCGTGGGCGGCGACGCCGATCGAGACCGCGCCGCCCATCGAGAACCCGACGAGGATCGCCCGCCGGGCACCCGCGCTCTCGGTGAGATCGAGGGCCGCCTCGGCATCCGCCACGCACGACTCGAGAGCGTTCCAGCTCTTGATCCGGTAGCGCACCTCGGCGAACGCGATCTCCGGATGCCGTGGCGCGAGCTCCATGGCGAGCAGCTCGCTCGTCGCGCTCCATGTTCCCGGGACCGGCTTCGCCGTACCGCCGTTCACCAGGACGGCGGCGAGCCGGCCGCCCTCGTTCCGCAGGCGCGCCTCCCCACCGGTGGCGAGCGTGACGTTGCGCGTCGTCATGCCGCGCCTTCGTCGGGGCACGTCCGGACGGTTCGGGCCGTCTCGGCGGCCCGGCGCGCGTACCCGTCGGGCGTTCCGTGCACGAGATCGACTGCGAGCAGCTCCGGGTTCTCGGCGACGAGCGACGCCCAGTCGACGAGCCGCACGTTCCCGTGCTCCGCCGCAGCGTCGCGAAGCACGTCGTTGAACCCGCTCCGCTCCTCGCCGCGAACGACGGTCGCCCAGACGAGGCACCGGTCGGGCCCGACGAGCTCGACCGCCTCCTCGACGAGGTCGCGGAACCCCGCCTCGGTGCCCTCGGAGTCGTTCGTGCCGAGGCTGACCACGACGACGGGGGCGAGGCTGCCTCCCAGCTCACGGAGGATGTCGACCCCCTCCGTCGTCGTCCGTCCGACGCGGTCGTGCGCGTCGATGTCCCAGTTGGGCAGCTCCTCTCGGAGCCACGCGTCGGTCCCGACGTTGAGCGAGTCGCCCACGAGTGTGAGCGCGCCCGTGTCGTCGGCCGCCGCATCCTCCTCCTCGCCGGTCACCAGGACGACGACGACCGCGACCGCGGCGGCGAGCAGGAGAAGTGAGAGCGAGAGGCGCATGGCAGGCGTCGACGAGGCGGGCGAGAAACGTTAGACGTGGACGCAGCCGTCGCGATCGACCGGTTCCTCGAGAGCCCCGGGCTCTCCGACGCCACGCGCCGCGCGTATCGATCCGATCTGCGCGACTTCTCGTCCTGGCTGGACAACCGGGGGCTCGATCTCGACGACGTCGACGTCCGCGCGCTGGCCGACTTCACGGCCGAGCTCGGTCGGGCGCGCCGAGGGCTCGCACCGGCGACCATCTCCCGGCGGCTGTCGGCAGTGCGGGCGCTCGTCCGCCACGCGCTCGGGCCGAGTCGTGTACCGGACGTTCCCCTCGCACCACGGCGCGCGCGCCGGCTCCCGGAGACGCCGAAGCTGTCCGAGGTTGAGCAGGCCGTCGACGCGGTCGCCGGCGACGACCCGCTCGCGCTGCGGAACGCGGCGCTGCTCGAGCTCGTCTACTCGTGCGGCCTCCGGTCTGCCGAGGCCGTCGCGCTCGACCTCGGAGACGTCGATCTCGAGCGCGAGCACGTCCATGTGCGCGGGAAGGGCGGGAAGGAGCGCCTCGTCCCCGTCGGGGAGGAGGCGGCCTGGCGCGTCGGGCTCTGGCTCCGCGACGGGCGCCCGAAGCTCGTCCGGAGCGCCTGCGACGCGCTGTTCGTCTCGGTGCGCGGGCGACGGCTCGACACGAGCGTTCTCCGCCGCCTGCTCCCGCATCCGCACCGCCTCCGGCACGCCTACGCGACGCACCTCCTCGAGGGCGGCGCCGACCTGCGGACGATCCAGGAGCTGCTCGGGCATGCGTCCCTCTCGACGACGCAGGTCTACAGCCATGTCGACGCGCGCCGCCTGCGGCGGGTCTACGACCACGCGCATCCGCGGTCGTAACGCGCGGTCGCGATCGGTCCCCGACACCGGGAATCGCACCACGGTGACCGCCGCGCGCGCAGGAGCATGCGCTCCGTCGGCGAATCGGGTCCCGCCGCGATGAGCGATCGCCCCGATCCCGACGTCGAGAGCTTCCTGCTCCTCCTCGCGGCCCGCCGCTCGCCGAGGACCGTGGATGCGTACCGCCGCGACCTGGCGGCCTGCGCCGCGTCACTCGACGGCCCGGTCGGCCGCGCGACGAAGGAGGAGCTCGAAGCGTGGCTCGCGGCGATGCGCGCCGACGGTCGCGCCGGCTCCACGATCGCGCGCCGGCTCGCAGCCGTCCGGTCGTATCTGCGCCACCTGACGCTGATCGGGGTACGGGCGGACAACCCCGCCGCCGGCATCGCCGGGCCGCGCCGGCCGCGCACGGTGCCGAGGACGCTCTCCCCGGCGGAGGCAGAGCGGCTCGTCGACGCGGCGAACGGGACAACGCCGCGCTCGATGCGCGACAAGGCCCTCGTCGAGCTGCTCTACGGCGCAGGCCTCCGGGTCTCGGAGGCCCTCGGGCTCTCGCGCGCCTCGATCGACCTCGACGCCCGCATCGTCCGTGTGACCGGCAAGGGCGGCAAGGAGCGTCTCGTGCCGCTCGGGCGCCCGGCGACGGAGGCGGCGCGCCGCTACCTCGCGCTCGGGCGACCGCATCTCGACCGGCGACACCGTCCGGACCTCTTCCTCAACGCGCGTGGCGGCGCGCTGACGCGCGCCGGCGCATTCCTGATCCTGCGCCGCCTCGCCGAGCGGGCCGGTCTCGAGCCGGGCCGCGTCCACCCGCACCTCCTGCGCCACTCGTTCGCCACCCACCTGCTCGAGGGCGGTGCCGACCTGCGAAGCGTCCAGGAGATGCTCGGGCACGCCGACGTCGCGACGACCGAGCGCTACACCCATGTCTCCGACCGCCACCGCCGCGACGCGTACTACCGCGCACATCCGCACGCGCGTCGCCGCACGGAGCAGGCTCCCGACGGGGGCTGACTCCTACGCCGCCAGCGTGAGCGCCCGCTCGACCGTCGCCTCGTCCGGGTCGACGAGGGTGACGTGCCCGACCTTTCGCCCGGCGCGCGGCTGCTTCCCGTAGACGTGGACGTGCGCACCGGGGAGCACAGCGAGCTCCCCGAGGGGCGGCACAGCGCCGATGAGGTTCACCATGACGGATCGGCCCAGCGCCTCCGTCGCGCCGAGCGGGAGGCCGAGGATCGCCCGCAGATGGTTTTCGAACTGGCTCGTGACCGCGCCGTCGATCGTCCAGTGCGCGGTGTTGTGGACCCGCGGGGCGAACTCGTTCGCGAGCAGCCGGCCGCCGACGTCGAACAGCTCGACTGCGAGGACGCCGACGTAGTCGAGCGCGTCGAAGAGCTTGGAGCAGATCGCCTCCGCCTCCGACTGTCGCGCGTCCGCCGCGGGTGCGCGGGTGACGCGGAGGATCCCGTCCCGATGGACGTTCTCGCCGACCGGCCAGAACCGCGTCTCGCCGCCGCGGCCGCGCACGCCCACGATGGACAGCTCGCGGTCGAAGGGGACGAGCTCCTCGGCGAGCTCTCCCTCGGCGAGCGGTTGGATCTCCTCGGCCCGACGCTGCCCCTTGCCGTCGTAGCCGAGGCGACGGGTCTTCACGAGTGCCGGCACGCCGGTCGTCTCGAGATCGCCGAAGCGCGCCGTGGGGATTCCCAGCGAGCGGAACAGCTCCTTTTCATGCAGGCGGTCCTGCCCCTGCTCGAGCGCGGCGACCCCGGGCACGGCGCCGACGCCCGCAGCCGACTCGACCGGCACGTTCTCGAACTCGTAGGTGACGACGTCCGCGCCGTCCGCCAGGCGCGCGAGCGCATCGGGATCGCTGTACTCGCCGACGACCAGCTCGCCCACGGCGCCCGCGCAGGCGTCGGCCGCGGGATCGAGGAATCGGAACGACAGGCCGAGCGGCACCCCGGCGAGCCCGAGCATCCGCCCGAGCTGGCCGCCGCCGATGCACGCGACGAGCGTCATCGGGCCTTGTGGTGCATCACCACAAAGTCGCTCTTACGCCGCGGGATCGGGGCCGTCGAGCACTGCCTCCGTCTGGGCGGCGCGGAAAAGCCGCAGCCGTTCGGCCACCGCCGGGTCGCCGAGCGAGAGGATCGAGGCCGCGAGGAGCGCGGCGTTGACGGCCCCGGGGCGGCCGATCGCGAGCGTCCCGACGGGGACGCCGGCCGGCATCTGCACGATCGACAGGAGCGAGTCCATGCCGGAGAGCGCCTTCGACTCGACCGGCACGCCGAGCACCGGGAGCGCAGTCTTCGCGGCCGTCATGCCCGGCAGATGGGCGGCCCCGCCCGCCCCGGCGATCAGCACCCGAAGCCCGCGCTCCACGGCGGAGCCGGCGTACTCGAACAGCAGGTCGGGAGTCCGGTGCGCGGAGACGACCCGACGCTCGTACGCGATGCCGAGCTCGTCGAGGGTCTCGGCTGCGTGGCGCATCGTCTCCCAGTCGGAGCGCGAGCCCATGATCAGACCGACGAGAGGCGTCGCCACGGGAGGACCCTATTTCGTCCGCGACTTCTTCACGAGCGCGGCCGACACCTTGCGCGCCGCGTCGCGCACCTCGCGGTCGGCCTCGTCGTCGTCCGCGATGCCCTGGAGCAGCTGGATCGTGCCGCGGTCGGCCGTCCCGTTCTGCAGGCAGAAGATGGCCAGCCGACGGACGGCGTCGTTCGGGTCGCGAGCCGCGAGCTCGTTGAGCAGCGGGCGATACGTGTTGACATCGCCCGGATGATCGGCCGAGAGCGCCCGCAGTGCGAGGAGCGCGGACCCGCGCGCGCCCGCGCTCTCGTCCTCGAGCCCCCGCCGGAGGAGCTCGAGCTTCTGCCGGAAGCGGAACTGCGCGATCGCGCGGTAGGCGACGCCACGGACGCGGTAGTCCTGGTCTCGCGCAGCCGCCTCGAGCTCGTCGTCCCACTCGGAGCGAAGTGCTGCGAGCGCGCGCTGGTCGCCCGCAGCGGCAAGGGCGTTGGCCTGCTCAGCTGCCTCCGCGAGGGTCACGCCGTCTGCAGCGACCGGGACGCCGGCCCGACATAGCGGGCCGACGGCCGGAAGAGGCGGCCGGTGCGCTTCTGCTCGAGGATGTGCGCCGACCAGCCGGCGACGCGCGAGCACGCGAACATCGCGGGCGCGAGTGCCGGCGGGATCTCGGCGACGTCGAGCACGATCGCCGAGTAGTACTCGACGTTCGTCGCCAGCACGCGGTCCGGCGAGCGCTCCTGGAGCGCCGCGAGCGCGACCTGCTCCAGCTCCTCGGCGACGTCGACGTGCTCCGAGCCGAGCTCCTTCGCGGTTCGCTTGAGGATCCGCGAGCGCGGGTCCTCCGCCCGGTAGATCCGGTGGCCGAAGCCCATGATCCGCTTACCGCTCTGGAGCGCCTCTTTCACCCAGCGCTCGGGGTCGCCCATCTGGGCGACCTCCTCGAGCATCGGCTTGACGTACGCCGGCGCGCCGCCGTGCAGCGGGCCCGAGAGCGCCCCGACGGCCGAGGAGAGCGCAGCACCGCAGTCCGCACCGGTCGAGGCGACGACGCGGGCTGCGAAGGTCGATGCGTTCAGGCCGTGCTCGGCGGTGCAGATCCAGTACGTGTCGATCGCCTTCGCGTGCCTCGGGTCGGCCTCGCCACGCCAGCGAAGGAGGAACTTCTCGGCGGCAGTCCGCCCCTGTGCGACCTCGTCGTCTCCGACGGCGCCGGTCTCGCCGTCCGCGACCCGCGCCGACCGGGCGACGATGGACATCATCTGCGCGGAGATGCGGCCGAGATCGATCCGGGCCTGCTCGTCGGAGATCTCGTTGAGCTTGCCGAGCTTCCACTCGCCGGAGAGGCGTGCCGTCTCGGCCTGGAGGTCGGCCGGCCCGTTCCCCGTCAGGCGCGCCGGCTCGTAGGGCTCGGGCTCGGGCATGGTCGAGGCCAGGTCGTTGTCGACGAGGAGGCCCCAGACGTTCTCGTACGGGAACTGCCCGACGAGCTCCTCGATGTCGACGCCGCGGTAGCGGAGCGCGCCGCCGTCCCGGTCGGGCTCGGCAATCTCCGTCTCGACGGCGACGACGCCCTCGAGGCCCGGCTTGAACTCGCTCATCCCACTCCTTCTCGTCGAGGCCGCTCGTTTCGCCCCGACGGTACCTGAGCAGGAGCCGGATGCCGTGTGACTATCGTGCCGCGCATGCCGCACGTCGTCACCCTCGTCCCCGGCGACGGAACGGGGCCCGAGCTCACCGAGGCGACCCGCCGCGTCCTCGAGGCGACCGGCGTCTCGTTCACATGGGACGTCCAGCATGCCGGCGTCGACGTGATGGAGGCCGCGGGGACGCCGCTCCCGCCCGAGACACTCGCGTCGATCAAGAAGAACGGTGTCGCGCTGAAGGGGCCGATCACGACCCCGATCGGCACCGGCTTCCGCTCCGTCAACGTCGCGTTGCGGCACGAGCTGGGCCTCTACGCGTGCGTGCGGCCCTGCAAGACATACCCGGGCGTACGCTCCCGCTACGACGCCGTCGACCTCGTGGTCATCCGCGAGAACACGGAGGACCTCTACGCGGGCATCGAGTTCGAGTCCGGGACGGAGGACGCGCACGCGGTGATCGACTTCTTGAACGGCCGCCAGTCGAAGCAGATCCTCCCCACCTCCGGGATCTCGATCAAGCCGCTCTCGCCGGAGGGCTCGGAGCGGATCATCCGCTTCGCCTTCGAGTACGCGCGCGCCAACGGGCGCCGGCGCGTCTCGTGCATCACGAAGGCGAACATCATGAAGCACACCGACGGCCTCTTCCTCGCGGTCTTCCGGGAGGTCGCGACGGACTACCCGGAGATCGAGGCCTGGGAGACGCTCGTCGACGCTCTTTGCATGGGCCTCGTCCAGCGGCCGGAGGAGTTCGACGTGCTCGCGCTGCCGAACCTGTACGGCGACATCGTCTCCGACCTCACTGCCGGCCTCGTCGGCGGGCTCGGGGTCGCTCCCGGCGCGAACATCGGCACCGAGGCAGCGGTCTTCGAGGCGACGCACGGATCGGCGCCGAAGTACAAGGGACAGAATCGCGTCAACCCGACGGCGATGATCCTCTCCGGGAAGCTCATGCTCGAGCACCTCGGCGAGCGGGACGCGGCGAGCCGGCTCGAGCAGGCCGTCTCCGCGGTGATCGCCGAGGGCGAGCACGTGACGTACGACCTCAAGCCGACGCGCGACGATCCGACCGCCGTCGGGACGTCCGAGTACGCGGACGCGATCATCGAGCGCCTGCGCTGACGCCGGCGCGACGGACACCAAGGAGAAAGCCGTGAACGGAAGGAAGAAGGTCACCGTCGTCGGTGCCGGGAACGTGGGCGCGACCTGCGCGCTCGAGGTGGCGCGCCGCGACTACGCGGACGTCGTCCTCGTCGACATCGTCCCCAACTTCGCGGCGGGCAAGGCGCTCGACATGAACCAGATGGCGTCCGTGACGGGCTACGAGCCGGCGATCGTCGGCAGCGAGGACTACGCGGCGACGAAGGGCTCTGACGTCGTCGTGATCACCGCCGGCCGGCCGCGGTCGCCGGGGATGAGCCGCGACGACCTCGTCACGACGAACGAGGCGATCGTCGCCTCGGTCACGAAGGAGGTCGTGCGCCGCTCGCCGAAGTCCGTGATCGTCGTCGTCTCGAACCCGCTCGACGCAATGTGCCATGTCGCGCACGCCGTCTCGGGCTTCCCGAGGGAGCGGGTCGTCGGGATGGCGGGCATCCTCGACACGGCGCGGTTCTCCGCCTTCATCGCCTGGGAGACCGGATCCTCGGTGCGGGACGTCCAGGCGATGGTGCTCGGCGGCCACGGCGACCAGATGGTCCCCGTCGTCTCCGCGACTACCGTCGGCGGCATCCCCCTCGAGCAGCTGACGACCCGCGGCAAGATCGGGAAGATGGTCGAGCGCACCCGCAAGGGCGGCGGCGAGCTCGTCGGCCTGCTCGGGACGTCCGCGTGGTACGCGCCGGGCGCGGCGGCGGCCCAGATGGTCGACGCGATCTGCCTCGATCAGAAGCGCGTCCTGCCGTGCACGGCGCTGCTCGAGGGCGAGTACGGCGTCGACGGCCTCTACATGGGCGTTCCCGTGCGCCTCGGGGCGCGCGGCATCGAGGAGGTCGTGAAGCTGAAGCTCACGACCGCGGAGAAGAAGATGCTCCGGGAGTCCGCGGCCGCGGTGCGCGAGGTCGTCGAGGTCCTCTCGACGGCCTGAGCGTCGCGGTCACGCGCGCCGACTGCTTCACGGCCGCTGAACAACCGCACGGTTAGCCTTCTGCGGATGGATTTGGGGCTCAGCGGCCGGACGGCCATCGTCTGCGGCGCCACGTCGGGCATGGGCCTCGCGGTTGCCGAGGAGCTCGTCCGCGAGGGCGCGAACGTCACGCTGTTCGGCCGCCGCCGCGACCTGCTCGAGCGCGAGGCCGACCGGCTCGGCGCGCTGGCCGTCCAGGGCGACCTCACCATCCCCCAGCATCTCGAACGGCTGGTCAACGCCACGGTCGGCGCGTTCGGCGGCGTCGACGTGCTCGTCCTGAACGGCGGCGGCCCGCCGGCCGGGCCTGCCGTCGAGCTCACGGCGGCGGCGGTCGAGGAGGCCGTCGCGCTTCTCCTCACCCCGCACGTGACCCTCGTCGCCGCCTGCCTCCCCTACCTGCGCGAGCGGGGCCACGGGCGGATCATCGCGATCGAGTCGTCGTCGGTGCGTGAGCCACTCGCGAACCTCGCCCTGTCGAACGCGGTGCGGCCGGGCGTCGTCGGCTGGCTGAAGACGCTCGCGCGTGAGCTCGGCCCCGACGGGATCACCGTCAACACCATCGCACCGGGCCGCATCGACACCGACCGCCTGCGCGCCGTATACGGGCCGGACGGGCCCTCGCCCGCCGACCTCGAGCAGGTCCCGGCGCGGCGGCTCGGCACGCCGGCCGAGATCGCTGCAGTCGTCTGCTTCCTCGCCTCCGACCGCGCCGCGTACGTCAGCGGGGCCGTCGTCCCCGTCGACGGCGGGCTCACCCGTGGGCTTCTTTAGAGGCCTGATGACGCCGCGCAGGCTGGTCCTCTCGGGCGTGGCACTGCTCGCAGTGGTCGTCTTCGCGCTGTGGACGACCGTCGGCGACGACTACCTCTACGTCCCGAACGAGGCCCACCCCGTCGCCGGCAAGATCGCGGTCGAGGGCGACAAGGGTGAGGACGAGGCCGGCGGCATCTACTTCATCGACGTCAAGGTGCGGAAGGCACGCCGGCTCGAGCAGCTGCTGCCGTTCCTGCGACCCGACGGCGCGACGCTCGTGCCGGCTCACGCCGTGACCCCGCCGGGACAGACCTTCGCCCAGTGGCGGGTGCAGGCGAAGAACGACATGGAGCGATCGGAGCAGATCGCCGCGGCCGTCGCGTTCCGCGAGGCGGGGCTCGACGTGGACGCCACCCCCCGCGGCGCCCTCGTCGAGGCCGTCGCGATCGACGTTCCTGCGGCCAAGACCCTCCGCGGCGGCGACGTGATCGTCGAGGCCGAGGGACAGCCGGTGCTGACCCCCGGAGGGCTCGTCGAGGCAATGGGGAAGATCGCGCCGGGCCAGCCGGTGCAGCTCGGCGTGCGCCGAAGCGGCAAGCTCGTCGACCGCACCATCAGGACCGTCGCCGCCCCCGACGATGCGAAACGCGCGATCATCGGCATCCGCGTCTCCCAGGACGCGAAGATCCGACTTCCGCGTGACGTCACGATCGACCTCGGCGACGTGGGCGGCACCTCGGCCGGCCTCCCGTTCGCGCTCGAGGTCTACCAGCAGCTCGGCTCGGACGTCGATCGCGGGCTCCGCGTCGCGGCGACCGGCGAGATCCAGCTCGACGGATCGGTCTCCGCGGTCGGGGGGATCAAGCAGAAGACCGTCGGAGTGCGGCGCTCGGGCGCGGACGTCTTCCTCGTCCCGGCTGGGGAAAACGCGAGCACGGCGCGCCGCTATGCAGGGACGTTGCGCATCGTCCCTGTGGAGAGTTTTCGACAGGCGTTGCGCGTTCTGCGAACGCTTCCTGAGAAATAGCCTATTTGCAGGTAATTTGCCTCGGCGGGCGACACGCGCAAATTGCGGCGATTTCGTGCGAAAGGGGGTTGCACGACGGCTGGGCCGTGGCCACAATGGCCGCTGTTCTCAGGGGTATTTCGAGCGGCGACAGAGGGGACGACTTGGGCAAGCGCTCCGGTGCAACGTGCGACGACTGCTACTTCCGCCAGGCGGGTCTCTGCGCTCTCCCCGGGAACACGACATGCCCGACGTTCAGGGCGGCGACGGTCGGCCGGCTCGCTCCTCCCCCGCAGCCCCGACTCGTGCTTCGCCCTCCCGCCGTCGTGCACGCCGCGCCCATCGCTCACGCCAGCGCCTAAGATCGCCGCGTGAGCGGCAAGCACCTCCCCCCGGGGGATCCTGCGTCGAAAGGCGATGGGATCCCCTGGAAACTCGTCCTCTGGGTCGCGCTCGCCGTCTACGCAGTGCTGTTCCTGCTGATGAACAGCGAGAAGCAGGAAGTGAGCTTCGTCTTCTTCACGGTCAACACGCGCCTCATCTGGCTGATCCTGCTGAGCATGCTGCTCGGCGCCGCGCTCGCGCGGTTCTTGCCGCACTGGTGGCGGAACCGCGGTGAGAAGCCGCGGAGCTAGAGGAGACCGGCGAGCACGCGAACGCCGTCCGTGATCCGCTCGGGCGGCTCGTACGAGAACGCGAGCCGCGCTGCGTTCGCGCCCCCGTCACCCGGGAAGAAGTCCGATCCGCGGACGAATGTCACGCCCGCTTCCGTCGCGCGAGTGAGCAGCTCGCCGGCGTCGACGCCCTCGCCGAAGTCGAGCCACAGGAAGTACCCGCCCTCGGGCCGGCTCCACGTCGCGCGCCCGCCGAGCTCGCTCTCGAGCGCGGCGAGCATCGCGTCGCGCTGCGCGCGGAGGATCCCGCGGATCCGGTCGAGGTTCGGCCCGAAGGCGCCACGCTCGTGCAGCTCGTGGACGATCGCCTGCGAGAGCAGCGGCGGCGAGATGTAGGTCGACACCGCGCGGTCGTCGTACGCGGCGCGCATCGCCTCGGGAACCACGAACCATCCGACGCGAAGGCCGGGGGCCGCGGTCTTCGAGAACGAGGAGGTGAACGTCACGCGGTTGCCTCCCTCGAGCGCATGGAGCGCCGACGGCGCGTTGCCCTCGTAACGGACGAGGCCGTACGGGTCGTCCTCGAGGACGTCCACGCCGTGCGCCTGGACCAGCTCCGCGATCCGCCGGCGGCGCGGCTCGCCGAGCGTGCGGCCGCTCGGATTCTGGAAGGTGGGAATCGTGTAGAGGAACGAGATGTCGCCCCCACGCTCGAGCTCCGCCTCGAGTGCGTCGGGATCGAGCCCTTCCTCGTCCATTGCCAGTGCGACGACCTCCGCGCCGTGCTGCCGGAGCACCTTCAGCGGCCGGTCGTAGGTCGGCGCCTCGACGAGCACCCGGCCGGGTCGCAGCTCGAGTTGGACGGCAGCGTAGAAGACGAACCCCTGAAGGCCGCCGACCGTGAGGAAGACACGGCCCGGGTCGACGCCGTGGCGCTCCGCGAGGAGCTCCCGCAGGGGCCCGTACCCGCCCCCGGTCCCGTAGGCCAGGATCGTCCGCCCGTCGCGCTCGAGCGCCGCGGCCGCGCACGCCGAGAGGAGCCCGACGTCGAGGCACTCGGGCGAAGGAGCGCCGCGTGCGAACGAGATGGGGGGCATGGCTCGAGCCTAGATGATCGACTCCTGATGGGCGCATGGCTGGGGATGGCTGTGACCGAGCCTGGTGCGGGGAGCGGCCGCGGCGGATATCGGGTGATCGTGTCGTGGCCGATCGTCGCGCCGGGCGACGTGTCACGGCCACCAGCCAGGCGTGCGGCTATCCGGAGTCGATCATCATCTGCGGTCCCGACCGAGCCTGCTGCTACCTTTCGTCCTACGGTCGACATCCGTCGACCCGTGAGATCCGCAACGTTCGACTCCTTCTGGGCTCGAAGGTCGTAGGTCTCGAGCCAAGTTCCACCCAACAGAGGAGTCACATGTCGCAGGAGACATTCGCCGCGCTCGGCGTGAGCGCGGAGCTGATCGAAGCGCTGCGTGAGCGCGGTATCGAGTCGCCGTTCCAGATCCAGACGCGAGCCATTCCCCCGGCACTCGCCGGCACCGACCTGCTCGCCAAGTCGCCGACCGGGTCGGGGAAGACCCTGGCGTTCGCGC
This sequence comes from uncultured Actinomycetes bacterium, assembly GCA_963814565.1. Lineage (GTDB taxonomy): Bacteria > Actinomycetota > Thermoleophilia > Gaiellales > Gaiellaceae > Gaiella. The sequence continues at coordinate 111,285 of CAWFDO010000014.1, read as the reverse complement.
TCCCGCTCGTCGAGCGGATGCCGCGCGACGACGCCCGGCCCGCCGCGCTCGTCCTCGTGCCGACGCGCGAGCTCGCCCTCCAGGTGACCGAGGCGATCGAGTCGCTCGCGGCCGCCCGCAACCTCTCGGTCGCATCGGTGTACGGCGGCGTCCCGATCCGCCCCCAGGCGAACGCCGCGCGCGACGCGCACATCGTCGTCGCGACGCCCGGGCGCCTGCAGGACCTGATCGACCGTCGTCTGCTCACGCTCGACGCGGTCGAGATCCTCGTCCTGGACGAGGCCGACCGGATGCTCGACATGGGCTTCAAGCCGCAGGTCGACCGCATCGTGAAACGCCTCCCGCGCGACCGGCAGACGATGTTCTTCTCGGCCACGCTCGACGGCGAGGTCGGCGAGCTGGCGCACGCGTACACGAACTCGCCGGTTCGGATCGAAGCGGAGCTCCCGTCCGACCACTCGTCGGGTGAGGTCGAGCATCTCTTCGTGCCCGTCACGGCCGACACCAAGGTCGAGACGCTGATCGGGCTCCTCGAGGCCGAACGCGGCCTCGCGCTCGTGTTCGTGCGCACCAAGCGAGGCGCCGACCGGCTCGCCCGCAAGCTCGAGCAGCGCGGCGTCAGGGCGCTCGCGATGCACGGCGACCTGAGCCAGGGACAGCGCCAGCGGGCGCTCGAGCGGTTCGACAGCGGTCGCGTGACGACGCTGATCGCCACGGACGTCGCGGCCCGCGGGCTCGATCTCGACGACGTCACGCACGTGATCAACTTCGATCCGCCCGAGGACGGCAAGGCGTACACCCACCGGGTCGGCCGGACGGGTCGTGCCGGACGTTCCGGGACGGGCGTCACGCTCGTGCTGCCGGACCAGCAGGCGGACGTCAGTCGTGTCGCCCGCCTGAACGGGCATCACGAGACGTTCGCGGACACCGGGATGAAGACCGCCGCACCGCGGCTCGTCTACACCTCCCGGCGGCGCGGCGGCTGGGGCTCGACGCGACAGCGCCGGCGCTAGCGGCCGGTCAGCTTCCCACGTCGGTGCATTCCGACGCGGCCTCGAGGGCCGACTGCAACGTGCCCTCGACGTCGAGCTCCTGAAGCCGGTTCGTCGCCGCCTGGATGCCCGTCAGGGCGGTCTGCGCGGCCTCGGCGATCGCTCCCGCGACCACGGCGACGTCCGTGGCGCTGTCGATCTCGCCGTCGACCTCGTCCTTCACCGCCTCGAAGGTCTCGCCCGCCTCGCTCGCCGCGTTCTCGAGCTCGCTCTGGATCTCCTCGCCGCTCGGCACGTCCGGCCTGCCGAGCTCGCGAAGGTCGTCCGCGAACGTGGTCGCCGCGGTCGCGGCATTGTCGATCACCTCGATGATCTCGTCGCCGCTCGGGATGCCCTCACCGGCGAGGTCCGAGCCTGCCTCGGAGATCCCGGTCGTGAACGTCTGGAGCGCATCGCAGAACCCCGAGGCCCAGGTGGCCGGCTCGACCGCCTCGTCGCCGCCGTCGGAGTCGTCGCCGCCGCACCCCGCGGCGAGTGCCGCGAGCGCGAGGACGAGCACGAGTGCCAATGTGAGTCGTCTCACGCGAAGAACGTATCGTCGTGGGAGTACGGCGGGGCGCACATGCAGAGCAGCCGGGCGCCGTCGGGGCCGGCAACGAGCTCGTGCCACGCCCCCGGCGGGATCAGCGCCGCGTCGCCCGTGCCGACGTCGCGCGCCTCGCCGTCGATCTCGAGGCGACCGCCGCCGTCCGTGAGGAGGTAGATCTCCTCGCTCCGTGCGTGGTAGTGGCGCTGCGTCGCCTGACCCGGGCCGAGAGTCGCCTCGGCAAGGGACTGCACGGACGTGTGGTGGAGCTCACGGATCGTCGACCCGTCCTTCGTCGTGAACGCCTCTGCCTCGGCGAGGGATCGGAGCTCCACGGCCGGGATCCTACGCGCTTGCCGTGCGCCTGCGAAGTCGCAGTCAGGCGGACTCGCGCGAGACGAGCGCCCGTTCGATGCGATCGAGCCGCTCGATCAGATCCTGCCGCTCCTCGGCGTCTCGCGCATGCTGCTGGGACTGGAGGCGCGAGATGAAGACCGAGACCACGAGCGACGTCGCGATAGGAATCGCGCTGACACCCGCGAGCATGAGGACAGAGCCGACGAGGCGTCCCGCGCGTGCTCGTCGGGACGACGTCGCCGTACCCCACGGTGGTCACCGTCACGATCGCCCACCACAGCGAGTCGCGGAACGAGCCGATCCCGGGGTCGACGGCCCATTCGAGGACCGCCGCGACCACGGCGAGGCTCAGCGCGACGAACGCGACCATCCGGACGGCCCGGATGATCGTCAGCTTCTCGATCCGGCGCTGAAGGCGATCCTCGAGCGTCGCGCGCACGGAGAGGAGTTCGCGCAGGGCGGCTTCACCCCTGCCCGGGAGCGCGATCAGCCGAGGATCTGCGCGGCCTCCGCGACGACGTACGCCGCCGCCGACCACGATCCCGAGCACGAGCCCCACGAGGGACGACGCACGGCCGAGGCGTCCGAGAAGCTCTGTCAGGCCGAGCCGCCGTGCGACGATCGCCGCGAGCCCGAGCGCCGCGACGAACACGAGCGCGACGGTGCCGAGCGCGGCGCCCGAGGGCGAGGGCCAGCGGAGAGGGCTGCCGCTCGGGGTCGCGAAGCCAGCGCTCGACGAGGAGCACGACGACGAGTGCGGCAAAGCCCGGCAGCGCCACGAAGGCGAGGACGGCGAACCAGAGCGGATCCAGCAGCGTGAAGTCGACCCCGTCCGCGTGGACGAACTGCGACCCGCCGACCGCCGCCGCGAACAGCGACCAGAGCGGCGCGCGGAGACGGGCCGGGATCGAGCCGCGGAGAACCGCGTACAGCGCGCCGTTCGCGGCGCCGAGGACGGCCAGACCGCCGACGAGCCCGATCGTGCCGCCGAGCGTGAACCGGCCGATCTCGAAGCCGTCGTCCGAGGTCACGCCGATCGCGATGGGGTCGGACGTGAGGCGGAGGATCAGCATCACGAGCCTGCCGCCAAGGCCCCCACCACGATCCCCGCGATCGCGCCCGCTGCGGCGCCGGTGAGCACGATCCGCCCGACGGCACGTGCGTCGACACCGAGCGTCGGCCGCGCGGACGCAGCTCTCGGTGTGGCGACCGTCGACATCGGATCGGAGCCTTCGCCGAGCGCTAGCGAGCGAGCTCGGCCACGAGCTCTGCCGTCTCGGTCGGCGTCGTGCCGACCCGGATCCCGCGCGCCTCGAGCGCCTGCTTCTTCGCCTCTGCGGTCCCCGAGGAGCCCGAGATGATCGCGCCTGCGTGGCCCATCGTCTTGCCGGGCGGAGCGGTGAAGCCGGCGATGTACGCGACGACCGGCTTCGTCATCTCCGCCTCGATGAACGCGGCCGCCTTCTCCTCCTCGTCGCCCCCGATCTCGCCCACCATCACCACGTACTCGGTCTCCGGGTCGTCCTGGAAGAGCCCGAGGATGTCGACGAAGGACGAGCCCACGATCGGGTCGCCGCCGATCCCGACGATCGTCGAGTTGCCGAGTCCCATCTGGGTCAGCTCGTGGCCGATCTGGTAGGTCAGCGTCCCCGAGCGCGAGACGAGCCCGATGTTCCCCGGCGTGAAGATCTCCGCGGGGATGATCCCCACGTTCGACTTGCCGGGCGACAGCGCGCCGGGGCAGTTCGGGCCGAGCATCCGAACGCCGCGCGCCCGAATGTACGCGTGGATGCGGAGCATCTCGTGGGCCGGGACGCCTTCCGTGATCGCGACCACCGTGTGGACGCCCGCCTCGACGGCCTCGTACACCGCGTCCGCGGCGAACGGCGCCGGCACGAATACCATCGCCGTGTTCGCGGCGTGCTCCGACACTGCCTCCGCGACGGTGTCGAGCACCGGCACGCCCTCCACGTCCTGGCCGCCCTTGCCGGGCGTCACGCCCGCGACGAGGTTCGTGCCGTACGCGCGGTTGCGGAGCCCGTGGAACCGGCCCTCCGACCCCGTGAGCCCCTGGACGACGAGCTTCGTGTCGTTGTCGACGAGGATCGCCATCAGAGGCCCGTCATGGCCTTGATCCCGATCTTGTCGAGCGTCAGCCGCCCCTCGCGGACGCGCTCGCCGAGAAGCTCGGTCGCGCGCTCCGCCTCCTCGCCCTCGCAGCCTGTCCGCTCGAGCCACGCGGAGAAGTCGAACGTGTGCGCGAAGAATGCGACGTCGTCGATCCCGAGACCGGCCTCCTCGACGAAGCCGCGCCACTCCGCCTCGGTGTAGTTGCGCACGTGCGAGGGATCGCGCAGCACCTCGGCCTCCTCGACCGCGTCACCCATGTGCAGCGTGTCGACGACGACGACGCGATCGCCCGAGACGCGCGCCATCTCGCGCACGGCGGCGCGGACGTCCGAGAAGTGGTGCGCCGCGGTCCTGCACGCGACGACGTCGAATGCGCCTGCTGCGAACGGAAGTGACTCCGCCCGGCAGATGACGTCCGGGCGCATCCCGGGCGCGGGGTCGCACGTGACGACCTCGAGCCCCGCTTCGCGAAGCCGCGTCGCGACGTGCCCGCCGCCGGTGGCGACGTCGAGGGCCGTCCGCGCCCCGGCGGCCCAGGCGACCAGCCGGTCGAGGTCTTCGCCTGCCCGGTGGGCGTCCGACTCGACGTACGCCTGAGCACGTTCGCTCCACTGGTCCATCGAGATCACGCCGCGAGCCCCACCGCGGTCTTCGCCGCCTCGAGCATGGTCGGCGAGACGTGGAGGTTCGACGGTGCCGCCTCCGCGAGGATCCGCCGCCCCTCCTCAGCGTTCGTGCCGTCGAGCCGCACGACGATCGGCAGCTCGAGCGACATCTCACCGAGCGCCTGGAGGATCCCGCGCGCGACCTCGTCGCAGCGTGTGATCCCGCCGAAGATGTTGAAGAAGATCGCCTTCACCTGCGGGTCCCTGGTGATCACGGAGAGGGCGTCGACGACGCCCTGCGCGTCGCCCCCGCCGCCGAGGTCGCAGAAGTTCGCCGGCCGGCCGCCCGCGAAGGTGACGACGTCGACGGTCGACATCGTCAGCCCCGCGCCGTTCCCGAGCACGCCGACGTCCCCGTCCAGCTTCACGTAGGTGACGTCCTTCTCGCGCGCGAGCGCCTCGAGTGGGTCGGCGGCGTCGAGGTCGCGCATCTCGGCGATCTCCGGATGGCGGAAGAGCGCGTTGTCGTCGACCGTGAACTTCGAGTCGAGCGCCTTCACCTCTCCCTCCGGCGTGACGATCAGCGGGTTGATCTCGCAGAGCATCGCGTCGAAGCGGACGAACGCCTCGTGGAGCTTCCCGACGATCGCCGCGATCTGCTTCTGCTCGGACGGGTCGGTCACGCCCGCGCCGTAGACCAGGCGCCTGGCCTGCCACGGATGAAAGCCCTCGAGGGGGTCCACGTGGAGACGGACGAGCGCCTCCGGGGTCTCCTCGGCGACCTGCTCGATGTCCATGCCGCCCTGCGTCGTGAACATGTAGAGCGTCCGCTTCGCGCCGCGGTCGAACGTGAGGGAGAGGTAGTACTCCCTCGCGATGTCGGAGGCCTTCTCCACCCAGAGCCTCCGCACGACGTGGCCGCGGATGTCCAGCCCGAGAATCCCCTTCGCATGCTCCTCCGCCTCGTCTGCGCTCGCGGCGAGCTTGATCCCGCCGGCCTTGCCGCGCCCGCCCGTGAGCACCTGCGCCTTGACGACGACCTGGCCCCCGATCGCCTCGGCGGCCTCGCGCGCCTCGCCGGGCGTCGTCGCGAGTCGTCCGTCGGAAACGGGGATCCCGACGCGCCGGAAGAGCTCCTTGCCCTGGTACTCGTAGAGGTCCACGGGACGGCGAGCATAGCGATGGCTGACGATCGATTCTGGATAGGCGTGTGCGTGGGGATGGCCGTGACCGAGCCGGGTGCGAGGAGCGGCCGCGGCGCATATCGGGTGATACGTGTCGTGGCCGATCGTCGCGCCAGGCGACGTGTCACAGCCACCAGCCACGTGCGCGGCTATCCGGAATCGATCGTCTACCGTGTCGCCCGTGCACCAGGGCACCCGATGACAGGGCCTCGTCGGCTCGTGCCGACCGGCCTCCTGCTCGTCGTCGCGGTGCTCCTGTCGGGATGCAGCGGAGGCGAGACGCCGGCGTCGTTGCCGACCGAAGCGGCGCCGCCGCAGGCCGCCGAGCTCGGCTGGAACGAGCAGCTGCCGCCGACGGGCGACGCGCTCGTCTTCCGGGTCCACCGCTTCGCCGTCACCCGGGACGGATGGGAGGCGGACGTGGAGGTCGAGAACCGCACCGACGTCCCCTGGCGCCTTCCCGGGGCGGTCGACGCAGTCCCGACCTCGTTCGGCGTCATGCTGTTCCGCACGGACGACCTGGAGGAGGTGGAGCGCCGGAGCGCAGACGGCGACCTGCCGGGCCTGCGGGAGGCGAGCACCTACACGCCCACATTGCCGGCGCGGCTGGTCCCGGGCGCTCACTGGCGCGGGACGATCGCCGCGCCCGGGTCGCTCGCCGCCGGGCTCTACGTCCGTCTCGTGCTCGGCCCGTTCGTGGCCGTCGGTGACCCGCCGGACGGGATGGAGCGCGGCTTCTCGTGGATCACCGACCACACGCACCGCCTGAAGGGTTGAGGGGCGCAGGCGCGGGGTACAGACTGGCGGCGAGAACGCACACGAACGGGAGGAACGGCATGAGCGGGCGAGTCGTCCACTTCGAGGTGCCCTACGACGACGCCGACAGGGCCCGGAGCTTCTACTCCGATGTGTTCGGCTGGCGGATCAACCCGATGCCCGAGATGAGCTACGACATCGTCTCCACCGGCCCCGTGACGGATCAGGGGATGCCGAGCGAGCCCGGCTACGTCGGCGGCGGCATGACGCAGCGCGGCGAGCTCGTCAGCCGGCCGGTGATCACGATCGCGGTCGACAACGTGGACGACACGCTGGAACGGGTCCGGTCGAGCGGCGGGTCCGCGGTCGGCGAGCCGATCCCGGTCGGCGACATGGGCGTGGCCGCCTACTTCACGGACAGCGAGGGGAACCTGATGGGCCTCTGGCAGAACGCCGGCTGACGGCTGAGCGACTCTCGTCGCTCGACAGGACGGGGTCGCGCGGAGCAGCTCAGGCCGGGACGAGGTCGCCGAGGAGACGCTCGAGCGCAGGACGGATGCCGAGCGAGTCCGCGAACATCCGGTACTCCCGGGCGAGCCGTGCCCGATCCCGCTCGGGGCGCGCTGTCCGGACCGCGCGGAGCAGGACGTTCTTCGGCGTGTGCTCCAGGGCGACGAACTCCACGACCTGGACGTCATAGCCCGCGAGCTCGAGCAGGCGGGCGCGAGCGGCGTCGGTGACCTCGGCGACGAACCGCTCCCGCAGCGTCCCGTGCCGCAGCAGCGGTCTCAGCACGTCGTTGTCGAGCTGGCCGAGCAGCTCGTGCTGGCAGCACGGCACGGCGAGGATGACGCGGGCGCGGCCGCGCACGGCTCGGTCGAGCGCCGCGTCCGTCGCGGTGTCGCAGGCGTGGAGGCTGACGACGAGATCGACGTCGTCGAGGTCGGCCTCTGCGATGTCACCGACCTCGAACGACAGCCCTGCCGCGTCCAGGCGTCGTGCGAGCGCTTCGCACTCGGCCACGACGTCGGGCTTGACGTCGAGCCCGAGGAGATCGACCTCACGCCCGTGGCGGCGTACGAGGAGGTCGTGGAGTGCGAACGTGAGGTACGCGCGTCCCGACCCGAAGTCGACGATCCGCAACGGTCCCTCGGGAAGCCGCGGGACGACGTCCTCGACAAGCTCGACGAAGCGGTTGACCTGCCGGAACTTCGCGCGCCGCTGCGAGCGGACGCGACCGTCCGGGGCCTGAACGCCCAGCTCCACGAGGAACGGGACGGGCTCCCCCTCGGGCAGGAGGTGGCGCTTCGGCCGGTCGTGGAGGCCCGCCGCGCGTGGGCGCGTCGGCGGCCGCCGCAGGACACGCGGTGCGGTGCGGCCGGAGAGGATCTGCCAGTCGGCGTCGGGTGCATGGAGGAGCGCCTGGCGATATCGCCCGCCGATCGCATCGACAAGGAAGGCGACGATGGCCGGTCCGTCGAGGTTCTCGTCCGTCGTCCGTCGCTCGTAGTGGCGGCGCACACGCCAGCGGTCGCCCTCGCGGAGGGTCACCGGCTCGACGGTGATCCGCCTCGGCTCGTCCGGATGTGCCGTCCGGAGTCGGCTGAGCGTGGCGCCCGTCAGCGTCGATTCGCCGACGAGCCGCTCGACGAGATCCTCGACGTCGCTCACTCCGGTGCGGCGACGACGCAGACCAGCTGCCCGCTCGCGACAGCCGCACCCACGCTCACCGCAAGGTCGCGGACGACGCCGACTCGCGGCGCCACGATCTCGTTCTCCATCTTCATGGCCTCGACGACGCACAGGAGCTGCCCGGCCTCGACCGGTTCACCGTCCGCAACCGCGACCGTGAGCACCGTCCCCTGCATCGGGCTGACCACGGCGCCGTCTCCGGCGACATCTCCGTCGCCCGCCGCACGCGCGCGGCGGCGACGCGCAAGGTCGGCCCACGGCGGCTCCGTCACGTGCAGGCGGACGTCGTACGCGCGGCCGTCGACCTCCACCCCGACGAGGCGAGGGATCGTCGGGAGCACACCGTCCGCGTTGCCTGACACCGTTGTTGTCCGATAAGAGAACGATTGCTCGAGCTCCACCGCGCGCTGTGCAAGCGCCTCCGACTCGACCACGCCGTCGCACGTCTCGCCGGCGACGAAGCAGGGGTGCTCGAGGAGCGCACGGTGGAAGCCGAGCAGGGTCGACGTTCCCTCGATCCGAAACTCGGCGAGAGCGCGGAGCATGCGAGCGATCGCACGATCGCGATCGACGTCGTGGACGATCAGCTTCGCGATCATCGGGTCGTAGAGGCCGCTCACCTCGTCGCCCGCCTCGATCCCGGAGTCGACGCGCACTCCGGGGCCGGCGGGCTCGCGATAGGCGGTGATTCGTCCCGGCGCGGGCAGGAAGCCCCGCGAGACGTCCTCGGCGTTGATCCGGCACTCGAGCGCATGGCCGCGGATCACGACGTCGCGCTGCGTGACGGACAGCGGCTCGCCCGCGGCGACGAGGACCTGCTCGCGCACCAGGTCGATCCCCGTGACGAGCTCGGTCACCGTGTGCTCGACCTGGATCCGGGTGTTCATCTCCATGAAGAAGTACTCCCCGTCCCGGGTCAAGAGCCCCTCGACGGTCCCGGCGGAGCGGTAGCCCGCGGCACGTGCGGCGTCGACCGCGATGCCGCCGATCCGGGCGCGAAGCGCCTCGTCGACGGCAGGCGAGGGTGTCTCCTCGACGAGCTTCTGGTGGCGGCGCTGGATCGTGCAGTCCCGCTCGCCGAGATGGATCACGTTGCCGTGCCCGTCGGCGAGCACCTGGACCTCGACGTGACGCGGGTCCTCGACGAACCGCTCGACGTAGACCGTCGGATCCGCGAAGTACTTCTCCCCCTGCCGCGTCGCGGCGTCGAACGCGCGCTCCGCGTCGGCCGGCTCACGGACGATCTCCATGCCCTTGCCGCCGCCGCCCGCCGCAGCCTTGATGATCAGCGGATACCCGATCTCTGCGCCGAGCGCGACCACTGCGGCGGCGTCACCGACGGGGTCGACGGCGCCCGGGATGATCGGCACGCCCGCAGCGCGCATGGCGGCGCGCGCCGCGGTCTTCGAGCCCATCAGCTCCATCGCCGCGGGAGGAGGGCCGATCCACGTGAGGCCTGCCTCCTCGACCGCGCGCGCGAAAGCGGCGTTCTCCGCGAGGAAGCCGTACCCCGGGTGGACCGCCTCCGCACCGGCCCGGATGGCGGTCTCGACGAGCACGTCGCCGCGCAGGTAGCTCTCCGTTGCGGGGCCGGGCCCGACGAGGTACGCCTCATCCGCCGCGCGCACGTGCGCGGCCCCCCGATCGGCCTCCGAGTACACGGCGACGCACCCGATCCCGAGCTCGCGCAGCGTGCGGAACACGCGGATCGCGATCTCGCCCCGGTTCGCCACGAGCACCTTCGAGAATGGAGGCATTCGACGCGTATTCTCCCCCAACCGTGACGCTGCCCGACCAGTTGACACTCGCCAGGGCGGTGGCTGTCCCAATCGTGGTCGTCCTGTTCGCCTGGGACTTCCCCGATCACGCGTACTGGGCGACGGCGGTCTTCGTCGTGGCGATGGCCACCGACCAGATCGACGGGTGGCTCGCCCGGCGGCGGAACCAGACATCGGCATTCGGCTCGCTGCTCGACCCGATCGCAGACAAGGTGCTCGTGCTCGCCGCGCTCGTGATGCTGATCGGCGAGGGCGTCGCCCCCGCCTGGATGGTGGCGGCGATCGTCGCGCGGGAGATCGCGGTCTCCGGCCTGCGGCTGGCGGCTATCGAGCGCGGCGTGGTGATCGGCGCCCGTGACCTCGGGAAGCTGAAGACGTGGGCCCAGACGGTCGCGGCAACCCTCGCGGGCCTTCAGGCGGCGGGGCTATGGGACGCCGACGTCGCCTGGTGGGCGCTGCTCGTCGCGACGCTGCTGACGTGGATCTCGGGGCTCGACTACGCGCGGGTCGCGCCGCGCGTGTTCCGGGGAGAGCGCGCCGCGTCGTAGCGCGCCGGAGCCGGGCCGTCGGGCGCGCGCAGGAGCGACTCCGCGACACCCGCTCGCCACCAGGCGCTCCCGATCGGTCGACCGTCTGTCGCGGGCACGACGCCTGCCTCGGCCGCAGCGGCTCGCGCAGCCTCTGCGATCCGGCCGTCCGCGTCGTCCGCGAGCTCGATCTCCACGCTCCGAGCCTATGCGAGCGATACGAGGCGCGCCGCGGTCGCCTTGAAGGACGTGACGACCGTGTCGCCCTCCCGGAGGGCCAGGCGATCGAGCGAAACGACGCTGATCTCCGCGACGAGGTCGCCGACACGGACGCGAGCACGGTTGCCGACTGGGACGATCGACGTGACGACGCCGGTGAAGTGGTTCATCGACGAGTCGTCGGTGACCTCTCGACCCAGCGTCACCTCCCACGGGTAGACGACGAGACCCACCCGACCGGAGCCCTCGTGCGTGCTCCACGCCGAGCCGCCGGCGTCGAGCACGACCTCGGTGAGACCCGAGCCGTTCTCCCGTGCGACGCCGCGCAACAGGCTTCCGCCGGTGAGGCTCGCCACGAACCCGTCCAACGGACGTGAGACGAGGTCTGCCGCCGTGCCCTCCTGCACGACGCGTCCGTCGACGATCACGCCGATCCGGTCGGCGAGCGCAGCCGCGTCCTCGAAGTCGTGCGTGACGAGGATCGTCGGCAGCCCAAGCTCGCGCAGGAGCTCGTGGAGCTCGGCGCGAACGGACGCTTTCGTGTGCGCGTCGAGAGCCGAGAGCGGCTCGTCGAGCAGGAGCGTCTCTGGCCGCCGCGCGAGCGCGCGGGCGAGGGCGACGCGCTGCCGCTCTCCGCCCGAGAGCTCCCGCACCCGCGAGTGGGCGAGCGGGGAGATCCGGAACCGCTCGAGCAACTCCGTGACCGAAGTGCCTCTCGGCGCGCCGAACCGGATGTTCTGCGACACGTCCAGGTGCGGGAACAAGGCGTACTCCTGGAAGAGGTAGCCAACACGCCGCTGCTCCGGGGCGCGGTCGATTCCTGCCGCCGTGTCGAGCCACGTCTCGTCCCCGACGCCGACTCGACCCTGACGCGGCCGCAGGAGCCCTGCGACGACACGAAGCGTCGTCGTCTTGCCGGCGCCGGACGGGCCTACGAGCGCGACGATCTCGCCGCGCTCGACGGTCAGCTCGACGTGCGCGTCGAAGGCGCGAAGGGGATGGGTGTAGTCGATCCGGAGCGCCATCGGGTGAGAAGCTTGACGGAGAGGAGCACGGCGCCGCTGATCACGACGAGCACGGCGCTGATCGCCAGCGCGACGTCGAAGTCGAGGTCGAACTGCTCGTAGATCGCGAGCGAGAGAGTTTGCGTCGTGCCCTGCAGCGACCCGGCGAACATGATGGTGGCGCCGAACTCGCCGATCCCTCGTGCGAAGGCGAGCGCCGCGCCTGCGCCGAGGCCTCCCGCTGCCAGAGGGAGCGCGACACGCGCGAACACGCGTCCGGGGCCGGCGCCCAGGGTGCGCGCGGCGGCCGGCAGCGTCGGATCGATCGCCTCGAACGCCGCGACGGCGGTCCGGACGTAGAACGGGCTCGCCACGAAGGTGACGGCCAGGACGACAGCCACCTGCGTGAATGCGATGTCGATGCCGAGCGCCTCCATCGTCCCGCCGAGGAGCCCGAGCCGGCCGAACGCCGCGAGGAGCCCGATACCGGCAACCGCGGGCGGGAGGACGAGGGGAAGCTCGACCAGCGTGACGACGGCGTCGCGAAGTCGCGAGTCGCGGGTGGCGATCCAGTACGCGGCCGGCGTCCCGAAGATGAGGATCAGCGCCATCGAGACGGCGTTCGTCTTGAGCGTGACGACGAGCGCGTCCTTCGCGGCGTCGGTCCCGAGCGCCGACACGAGCTCACCCGGAGGGACGCGCGCGAAGATCGCAACGACGGGGAGTACGAGGAACGCGAGAGCGACGCCCGTCGCGAGGACGAGCGTCGCTCGGAAGAGAAGACGCCCTACGTCGATGACTTCGGGATGGGTAGGAAGCCGGCGTTCTTGAGCGCCGTCTGTCCCCTCGCCGACAGGATCGCGTTGATCCAGGCCTGCGCTGCGGTCTTGTTCGTCGACCGGGAGACGACCGCGATCTCGTACCGCACACGCGGCTGCGCCCAGGCAGGGATTCGGACGACGTTGACCTGGTCGCTCACGGCCTTTGCGTCGGTGATGTAGACGAATCCGGCGTCCGCCTGCCCCAGTGCGACCTTGCCCGTCACCGCCCGGACATCGGACTCCCGGCTGACAACCTTGCTCAGCACGTTCGAGAGCCCCATCTTGCGAAGCACGGTGAGGGTGTAGCCCCCGACGGGGACAGCCGGGGCGGCGACGACCAGCTTGACCGGCTTGCTGCGCAGGTCGTAGACCGTCCGGATCCCGGCTGGATTGGACTTCGGCACGATCAACGCGAGGCGATTGGCCGTGAAGGTGACCGGCTTGTCGACGAGCCCGGCCCTGAACAGGCGTTGCGTGTTCAGCGGCGCGGCCGAGGCGAAGATGTCCGCCGGCGCGCCGTTGCGGATCTGGGTCTCGAGCGCGTTGGAGCCCGCGAAGCTGAAGTTCTGCGCCGGATCGAATGTCCGGAACGCGTCGGTCAACGAGGCCGCCGAATAGATCGTCAACGGCGGCGTCGCGGTCGAACGGGCGCTCGCGCCGGCGACCGCCGTCACCGCCACGACGAGCGTGGCGAGCAGCAGCGTCAGACGGTTTCTCATCGTGCCTCCTAGCCCAGGTAAGCCTCGAGTGCCGCGCTCGCGGCCTCGAGATCGAGAGCAACGGGAAACGGCTGCACAGCGGCGCCGGGCAACGCGAGTGCGCCGGCCTGTTCCGCGACGCTCGCGGCGAGACTTGCGAACAGCACGCGATAGGAGCTCTCGCTCAGCGTGGCCGATGCAGTCTGGTACGCGCCGCGGGTCGCGTCGAGCACCGTCAGGCCCGTCCGCCTGATCGCCGGTGCGGTGGCCATGGCGGCTGCGGGCCATGCGAACTCGAAGTCCTCCGCGGTCGCGGGCGTATCTCCTGCGCCGGTGAGCAGCTCGGTCAAGGGCGCGCGCCTGGAGATTCGACGCCGACCGCCCGCGCTGCAATGTCGGCCGGGCCGTCGGCCCGAGTCGGCCCGCCTGAAGTGCGCGCCCGTAGAAGTCGGCGAGCAGATACGACGACGCGAGGCCGAAGTTCGCGTACGCGAGATCGTCGTCCGTCGCAGCGTTCGCGCTCGGAACACCAACCGGTCCGAGCGCGAACCCCGCCGCGCCGGCGGCGCCGACGAGAAATCGGCGGCGATCCATCCGACTGTGCAGCGGCGTGTTCGAGGTTGCGGCAGGTCTCACCGCTCCACCATCACGCTGGTCGACTTGACCACGCCGGCGGCGCTCATGCCCGGCAGCGAGGCCGAGCTCCTCGACCGACTCGCGGGTCACGATCGCGACGACACGCGCCGGCTCGGTGACGTCGATCTCCACGCGGGCGAGCAGCCCGTCGACCTCGACCGAGCGGACGATGCCGCGGAAGCGGTTGCGCGCCGTCAAACCCTCGGTGCCGTCGTCCCCGCGGAGGCGCTCCACCTCGGCAGCCGTAACGACCCGCCGGTTCGCGGCATCGCGCTCGACCCGGATCTTCCCCTCGCGGTCCCACCGGCGAAGCGTGTCGAGGCTGATCCCGAGCGCCCGGGAGGCCTGAGCCGCGGTCAGCGTCTTCATAGGCATTGCCTATGTGTATCCGACCGGCGCACCTACCGCAAGCAAGCGCTGACTCAGATACGTGTTACTTATCTGACGAATATGTCTGCCTTATGCTACACCTTCCCGATAGGAAAAGCCGAAAGAGTCCGCGGCTGCATGCCCGCGGCAGTGGCAACGACTCAAGGAGCGTCAATGCATCGCAGCAAGTTCGTCTGGATCTCGGTCATCGCCGCGGCACTCGTGACGGCAGTCGCGGGCGCAGCGACCGCCGCCGACAAGAGCTCGAAGGACGTCACGCTGAACCTGGTCGCCTACTCCACGCCGCGGCCGGTTCTCGACAAGCTCATCGCCGAGTTCCGCAAGACGCCGCAGGGGTCCGGCATCAACATCCGGGCGTCCTACGGCCCGTCCTCGGCCCAGGGCCAGGCCGTCGCCAACGGACTGCCCGCCGACGGGGTCATCCTCAACACGGGGAACGACATCAACGACCTCGTCGACAAGGGGCTCATCAACAAGAACTGGGACAAGCAGAGCTACAACGGCGTGGTCTGGAACTCGGTCGTCGTGTTCGGCCTTCGCAGTGGGAACCCGAAGAAGATCAAGGGGTGGAACGACCTCCTGAAGCCCGGGGTCGGCGCCGTCACGGTCAACCCGTTCACGGGCGGGATCGCCAAGTGGAACATCCTCGCGGCCTACGTGGCGCAGCGAAAGCTCGGCAAGACCGACAAGCAGGCGATCGCCTACCTCCAGAGGTTCTACAAGAACAACGTCGTGTCGCAGGACTCGTCCGGGTCGAACGCGACCAACACCTTCCTCTCGGGCAAGGGCGACGTCCTCCTGACGTTCGAGAGCGAGGCGATCAACGGGAAGATCCCGTTCGTCATCCCCCGTCAGACGATGCTCATCGACGTCTACATCGCAGGCCTCGAGAAGAGCCAGAACAAGACGGAGTGGAACGCCTTCTCGCGCTACCTCAAGACGTATCCGGCCCAGAAGATCCTCGCCGAGAACGGCTACCGGCCGATCAACAAGCAGGCGATCACCGAGTTCCGGAAGAAGTTCCCGGTCCGGCCCGGAGAGACGAAGATCACCAGCCCGCTGCTCGGCGGCTGGCGCGCGGTCGACAAGAAGTGGTTCGACCCGAAAAAGAGCGTCATGCAGGAGATCGAGTCGTCGCTCGGAGTGCCCACTGGCAGCTAGCGCCGTCACCGAGGCGCCGGGGCTCCCGGCGCCGAGCACGCACCACAGGGAGAGAGCCTCGATGGCTCTCTCCCTGCAGGTCGGCTTCGTCACGTCGTTCCTGCTGATCGTCGTCGTGCTGCCGATCGCGGCCGTCATCTGGCGGTCGACGGGCAACGGCTGGTCCGGCTTCTGGGAGGTCGTCTCGTCGCCCCAGGCCGTCTCGGCCCTGAAGCTCACGGTGATCATGTCGACGCTCGCCGTCCTGACGACAGCCGTGTTCGGGACGATCATCGCCTGGGTCCTCGTGCGGGACTCGTTCGCCGGCAAGTCGGTCGTCAACGCGATCATCGACCTGCCGTTCGCCCTGCCGACGATCGTCGCCGGGCTCGTGATCATGGCCCTCTACGGCCCGCGGACGCCGATCGACTTCACCATCGGCTCGCATCACTTCGACGCCAACGTGACCTTCACGCGCGGAGCGATCTACATCGCGCTCCTGTTCGTCACGCTTCCCTTCGTCGTCCGGACGGTGCAGCCCGTGCTCATCGAGCTCGACACGGAGCTCGAGGACGCGGCGCGGTCGCTCGGGGCGAGCGGGTTCACGACGTTCCGACGCATCGTGCTGCCGAGCATCCTCCCCGGGATCCTGTCGGGTGTCGCGATGGCCTTCGCGCGCGCCGTCGGCGAGATCGGAGCGATCGTCCTGATCGCCGGCAACCTCCCCTTCAAGACCGAGGTCGCCTCGATCCACCTCTTTCACCGGATCGAGCAGGATCCGGAGGGCTCTGCGGCCGTCGCCGTCGTGCTGCTGCTGATCTCGTTCACCGTCCTGCTCGGCATCGGCGGGCTCCGCTGGTACGTGACGAGGCACGAGCATGGGTAGGTTGTCCCTCCGGTTCGCGGCGCTCGGCTACCTGGCGCTGATCCTCATCGGCCCGCTCGCGATGATGGTCTTGCGGACGGCCGAGGACCTGGACGGCGCGTGGGCCGCGATCTCCGACCCGAACACCGTCTCGGCCTTCAAGCTCACGCTCATGGTCACGGCGATCGCAGTCGCCGTGAACACCGTGTTCGGGATCGTCTGCGCGCTCCTCATCGTCCGGGGCAAGGGCCCCGGACGGGGCTTCCTCAACGCGTTCGTCGATCTGCCGCTCTCGCTCTCGCCGGTGATCGTGGGCTTCTCGCTCGTGACGCTGTACGGCCTGAACGGCTGGTTCGGCTGGTTCCAGCGGAACGGCTACGAGATCCTGTTCGCGACCCCGTCGATCGTGCTCGCCACGATCTTCGTCACCCTGCCGTTCGTGGTGCGCGAGGTCGTGCCGACCCTTCGGGAGATCGGGACGGAGCAGGAGCAGGCGGCGCAGACGCTCGGTGCGTCGGGGTGGCAGACCTTCTGGCGGATCACGCTCCCGTCGATCCGCTGGGCCGTCGTCTACGGCGTCGTGCTCACGGCCGCCCGCGGGATCGGGGAGTACGGCGCGGTCGCGCTCGTCTCGGGGAACATCACCGGCGAGACGCAGACGGCGACGCTCCGCGTCGAGGACGCCTACCAGTTCGCCTACGGGAACTACGCCCCCGCGTACGGGATCGCCTTCGTCCTCGCGGCGACCGCGATCGTCGTCCTCGTCCTCATGATCGTCGTCCAACCGAAGGAAAGCAGGCGCTGATGTCGATCTCCATCCGCCACATCACGAAGCGATTCGACGACTTCGTCGCCCTCGACGACGTGTCCGTGGAGGTCGCGAGGGGGTCGCTCACCGCACTCCTCGGGCCGAGCGGCAGCGGCAAGTCGACGCTGCTGCGGATCGTCGCCGGGCTCGAGACCGCCGACGACGGCGCGGTGCTCATCGACGAGAAGAACGTCACGGGACGTCCGCCGCAGGAGCGCGGGGTCGGCTTTGTCTTCCAGCACTACGCCGCCTTCAAGCACATGACGGTCTACGACAACGTCGCGTTCGGGCTCGCGATCCGCAAGCGCCCCAAGGCGGAGATCGCGGAGCGCGTGCACCAGCTGTTGCAGCTCGTCCAGCTCGAGGGCCTCGCGAAGCGATACCCCGCACAGCTCTCCGGCGGTCAGCGGCAGCGCATGGGCCTCGCGCGTGCGCTCGCGATCGACCCCGCCGTCCTGCTCCTCGACGAGCCGTTCGGCGCCCTGGACGCACGCGTGCGCGCGGAGCTCCGGGAGTGGCTCCGCCGGCTTCACGACGAGACGCACACCACCACGGTGATCGTCACGCACGACCAGGAGGAGGCGATGGAGGTCGCCGACCAGGTGGCCGTGATGAGCTCGGGGAAGATCGAGCAGATCGGCTCGCCGCGCGAGGTCTACGAGGAGCCGGCCAACGAGTTCGTGATGACCTTCGTCGGCCAGGCGCACCAGGTCGGAGATTCGTTCGTGCGACCGCACGATCTCGAGGTGACGCTCGAGCCCAACGGATCGACGCAGGAGGTGATGATCGACCGCATCGTCCACCTCGGATTCAACGTGCGCCTGGAGCTCGTCGACGGTGACGGCGAGCGCCTCTCGGTGCAGACGACCCGCGACCACGCGGAGCTGCTCGAGTTCGCCTCGGGCCAGATCGTCTACGTCCGGCCCACGCGCCACACGACGTTCACGTAGCCGACGACGAGCGCGCGACGAGGTCTGCGAGCGTCGTCTGCTCGAGCACGTCGCGCATCGCCGTGCGCAGGTCGAGCCAGAGCGGCTGCAGGCCGGCGGCGGCACCGACGTACTCGACGTCCTCCGGGCGCGAGCCGCGGACGGTCGCGATCGGGCCCTCGACCGCCCGGATGACGTCTGCGACCGAGATCTCCCCGGCCGGGCGCGCAAGCATGTAGCCCCCCTCGACGCCGCGCTGGCTCGAGACGAGCTCCTCGTGACGGAGCTGGAGAAGGATGCTCTCGAGGAACTTGCGCGGGATGGCCTGCGCGGTCGAGAGCTGCTCTCCCTTGACGAGCGTCCCGGCGGCGGCGAGCTCGAGCATCGCGCGGAGGGCGTAGTCGACCTTGGCGGAGACCCGCATCGCGGAACCGTATCCCGGACTCCCCGTCCGTCTCCACGGCTCGACCGCGAGCCCTGCGCTCGTAGGATCGAGCGCATGGAGATCGAGCGGGTCGACGGTGCCGACGCGTTCCTCGAGCGAGCGGGCGAGCTCCTGCTCGCCGACGAGGCCCGGCACAACCTCGCCTTCGGGATCGTCGCGACGGCACGGGCTCACCCGGAGCTGTATCCCGAGGTCCACGGCTGGGTCGCCGGCTCCGACGGCGAGGTCGTCGGGGCGGCGCTCCGGACGCCGCCCCACAATGTCGTCCTCGTCCGCCCGAGGGACGGGCGGGCCCTAACGGCGCTCGCGGAGGCGATCGAGGACCACGACGTGCCCGGTGTGGTCGGAGCCGTCCCCGAGATCGACCCCTTTGCCATCGCCCTGGCCGAACGGCACGACGCCGCTCTCGAGACACGCTTCGAGCAGGGGATCTACGCGCTCCGGTCGGTCGTCTCCCCTCCCGAGCCACCGGGGACGATGCGAGCCGCCGCCCGCGCCGACCGGGCGCTCCTGCTCGAGTGGGTCGAGGCGTTCACCACGGAGGTGCTGCACGAGAGCGTGAGCGGCGACTCCGAGCGCAACGAGCGGAGCGTCGACGCGCGGCTGGCCGGCGGCGACGCAGGGTTCGCGCTCTGGGAGGCGGGCGGACGGCCGGTCTCGCTGGTCGGCTTCGGCGGGCCGACGCCCAACGGGATCCGGATCGGCCCCGTGTACACGCCGCCGGAGCACCGCGGGCACGGCTACGCGAGCGCGCTCACCGCCCGCGTCTCCGCGCACCAGCTCGCGTGTGGACGGCAGTTCTGCTTCCTCTACACCGATCTCGCGAACCCGACGTCGAACGCGATCTACCTGCGGATCGGGTACGAGCGCGTCTGTGACTCGCGCGAGGTCGCGCTCGTCCCTCGCGCTCCCGGTTGACGCGCCGCGGCCGGCGCGACAAGCTCGCGCCGTGGGCCATCTCGAGCGCTACGCGGAGCTCGCCGTCGTCGTCGGCACGGGACTCCGTCCCGGGCAGCGCCTCGTGATCTGCGCCGAGCCGGAGCACGCACCGCTCGTACGGGCGGTCGCTGAGGCCGGTTGGCGGGCCGGGGCAGGTGACGTCGACTGCTACTACGTCGACGACCACCTTCGGCGTCTCCACGCGATCCATGCGGCCGACGAGCTGCTCGACCGGACGCCCGACTGGCTCGTGCAGGCGGCGCGCTCGAGCGAGGAGGCAGCGTTCGTCTACATCGTCGGGGACGCCGACCCGAACCTGTTTCGCGACGTCGACCCCACTCGCGCCGCGCGTGCGGAGCCGCTCGCGCTCAGGCAGGCGCGTCGGGACCTGACGCTCCGCCTCGCGTGTGCCTGGACGGTCATTGCGTGCCCGACCGAGGGATGGACGGAGGAGGTGCTCGGGACGCCGGACGTCGACCGGATGTGGGAGGAGATCGCCGCGGTCACGCGACTCGACGCCGCCGACCCCGTGGCGGCGTGGCGGGAGCACATCGAGGCGCTCGAGTCGCGCGCCGCGGCGCTCGAAGCGTCCGCGTTCGACGCTGTTCGCTTCACCGGCCCCGGGACGGACCTCGAGATCGGCCTCCTCGCCGCCGCTCGCTGGAAGACCGCGCAGTCGACGACCGCCTGGGGGCAGGAGCACGTGACGAACCTGCCTACCGAGGAGGTGTTCACGACGCCCGATCGCGCGCGGACGGAGGGGACCGTCCGGCTCACCGCACCCCTCCACTGGTACGGATCGGTCGTCGAGGGCGGCGAGCTCCGCTTCGAGGACGGCCGCGTTGTCGAGGTCCGCGCGGACGCGGGGAAGGAGTTCCTCCGCTCGAAGGTCGCGGCCGACGAGGGGGCCGCCCGGGTGGGCGAGGTCGCCCTCGTCGACACGGCCTCGGCGGTCGGCAGGCGTGGGCTCGTGTTCCGCCATCTCCTGTTCGACGAGAACGCCTCGTCCCACATCGCGCTGGGCGCGGGATACTCGGAGCCCGTCGAGGGCGCGAGCGAGCTGTCGGACGACGAGCGGGTCGCGGTGGGGATCAACGCCTCCGTGATCCACCTCGACATGATGATCGGCGGCCCCGCGGTGGACGTCGTGGGCGTCCGGGCGGACGGGACGACCGAGACGATCATCGAGAAGGGAGAGTGGGTGCTGCCGGTCGTCGAGCACGTGCCGGACTGAAGTCCGACACAGTGGACGGAGGTGTCCGACCTCAGTCGGGACACCTGCCTACAACGGAATGTTCCCGTGCTTTCGCTTCGGCGCGGGCTCGCGCTTCGAGAGC
Organism: uncultured Actinomycetes bacterium; assembly: GCA_963814565.1. Taxonomy (GTDB): domain Bacteria; phylum Actinomycetota; class Thermoleophilia; order Gaiellales; family Gaiellaceae; genus Gaiella. The sequence goes on along the minus strand of CAWFDO010000014.1, from coordinate 90,447 downwards.
GTCGCCTCGAGCGCGCGGACGAGGTAGGGCCGCGTCCGTCGAGGCTCGATCACGTCGTCGACGTAGCCGCGCTCGGCAGCCGAGTACGGGTTCGCGAAGCGCTCCTTGTAGTCGGCGATCAGCTCGGCACGGCGTGACTCGGGATCGTCGGCGCCCTCGAGCTCGTGGCGGAAGACGATGTTCACCGCCCCCTCCGGCCCCATCACGGCGACCTCGGCCGTCGGCCAGGCGACGTTGACGTCGGCCCGGATGTGCTTGGAGCTCATGACGTCGTACGCGCCGCCGTACGCCTTGCGCGTGATCACCGTCAGCTTCGGGACCGTCGCCTCGGCGTACGCGTAGAGGAGCTTCGCGCCGTGCCGGATGATCCCGCCCCACTCCTGCGCCGTGCCGGGCAGGAACCCGGGCACGTCGACGAAGGTGAGGAGCGGCACGTTGAAGGCGTCGCACGTCCGGACGAAGCGCGCCGCCTTCACGGACGCGTCGATGTCGAGCACGCCCGCGAGCGCGGACGGCTGGTTGCCGACGACGCCCACGGCGTGGCCGCCGAGCCGCGCAAACCCGCACACGATGTTCTCCGCGTGCGACGGCTGGATCTCGAGGAAGGCGCCGTCGTCGACGATCGTCTCGATGACCCGCTTCATGTCGTAGGGCTTGTGCGGCGAGTCCGGGATCAGCGTGTCGAGCTCCGGCGACTCGCGGTCGACGGGATCCGTCGGAGTCGCGTAGGGGGCGGTCTCGAGGTTGTTCTGCGGCAGGAACGTGAGGAGGTAGCGGGCGTCCTCGATGCACGCCCGCTCGTCCGGCGCGACGAGGTGCGCGACCCCCGACTTCGTCGCATGGGCGGAAGCACCGCCGAGATCCTCGAAGCTCACGTCCTCGCCCGTGACCGTCTTCACGACGTCGGGGCCGGTGATGAACATGTACGACGACCCCTCGGTCATCAGCACGAAGTCCGTGATCGCCGGTGAGTAGACGGCACCGCCCGCGCACGGCCCCATGATCAGCGACACCTGCGGCACGACGCCCGACGCCTGCACGTTCCGCCAGAAGATCTCCGCGTACCCGGCGAGCGAGACGACGCCCTCCTGGATGCGCGCGCCGCCCGAGTCGTTGATCCCGACCACCGGGCAGCCGACCTTGACGGCCATGTCCATGACCTTGCAGACCTTCTCGGCGAAGACCTCGGAGAGCGAGCCGCCGAAGACGGTGAAGTCCTGGCTGAACACGCACACCGGCCGGGCGAAGACCGTGCCGTAGCCGGTCACGACGGCATCGCCCCACGGCCGCCGGTCGCGCATCCCGAACTCGCTCTCGCGATGACGGACGAAGCGATCGAGCTCGACGAACGAGCCGGGGTCGAGCAGCAGCTCGATCCGCTCGCGCGCGAGGAGCTTCCCGCGCTCGTGCTGGCGGACGGCCGCCTTCTCCGAGCCCGCGTGCGCCGCGGCCTCGCTCAGCTCGCGGAGCCAGGCGAGCTTCTCCTCGGTCGTCTCGTGGCGGGTCGGCATCGCGAGGAGCCTAACGGGGCGCTGTCGGACAAGGACGTCAGATCGGCTGGGCGACCGTGAACAGCCGCCACTCGCCGGGGATGCCCTTGAGCTGCACCGCCCCGCGCTCGGCGAAGGAAATGCCGGAGCCGGCAACGAGATCTTTCACCGTGCTCGAGACGACGACCTCGCCTGCTGCGGCGTTCGCGGCGACACGTGCGCCGATGTGGACGGCGATCCCGCTCATCTTCCCGTCGACGACCTCGCACTCGCCCGCGTGAAGCCCGGCGCGGATCTCCAGGCCGAGATCTCGGACGCCGTCGGTGATCGCGCAGGCACAGCGGATCGCGCGCGCCGGGCCGTCGAACGCGGCGAAGAACCCGTCGCCGGCGTTGTCGAGCTCTCTGCCTCGAAAGCGAGTGAGCTGCCGTCGAACGAGAGCGTGGTGCGATTCGAGAATCTGGCGCCAGCGCGCATCGCCGAGCTCGATCGCTCGCTCCGTTGACCCGACGATGTCCGTGAAGAGGATCGTTGCGAGTACACGGTTGGGCTCGTCGTCGACCGTGCGATCGTCCCATGCCTCGCGGAGGAACGTCTCGATTGCAGCGAGGGTGAGCTCGGGGTGCGAAGCGAAGAGGGCGTGGTCGGCGCCGGGCAGCTCGACCTGCCTCGCTCCCGGAATGGTCGCGGCCAGGAAGCGGGCTCCGTTGACGACGAAAGGAGACTCCTGCGAGCGGTTGAGGACGAGTGTCGGGACACGAACGGCTCCAAGCACGTGGCGGACGTCGATCTCCCCGTTCATTCGCCTGAGCGCCGCCGCCGAGCCGGGGCTCGCACTCTGACGGAACATCGTCTCCAGGGCGCGCCGGTTCTCCTCGTCTGCGCTCGGTGCGGCACCGCGGACGTACTCCTCCATGTACTCGGTCGTCCCCCACAGCCGCTCCGTCTCGGCGACGGCCCGCGCCTGCTCCTCGTCGGGACGGCCCCACGGGTAGTCGTGCGCCCAGCGCGTTCGCGCGAACGACCCTTCGAGCACGAGCGCCCACGTTCGGCGCGGGTACGTGGCCGCGAAGAGGATGCTCATCGGGCCGCCCTCGGACTGTCCGATCAAGGCGGCGCTTTCCGAGCCTGCCGCGTCCATCACCGCCCGAACGTCGTCCATCCGGGTCTCGAGGCTCGGCACGCCGCTCACCCGATCGGACATCCCGGTGCCGCGCTTGTCGAAGCGGATCAGGCGGCAGAACGAGGCGATGTGCCGAAAGTACGCAGCGATGACCGGCACCGTCCAGGCGAGCTCGACGTGGGACACCATCGGCGTGACGTAGACGACGTCGAATGGCCCGCTGCCCGTGACCTGGTACGCGATGCTGACCTCGCCGCTCCGGGCGTACCTCGTCTCCGGCTCCATCGGGCCATTCTCCCGCCTCCGACAAGGTCCGCAAACGCGGTTAGCATCGACCCGTGGGAGCGCCACTCGACCGCTCGGCAACCTGGCCGTACGAGGCGGGCGACCCGGGACGCTTCTCGTACGCGCGGGCCGACCATCCGACAGGGGTCGCCTGCGAGGAGGCGCTCGGCGCGCTCGACGGCGGTCACGCGCTCCTCTTCCCGTCCGGGATGGGGGCGGTCACGACCGTCGTGCTGACGATGCTGCGCCCGGGCGGCACGATCGCGCTGGCGGCCGGCGCCTACTACGGGCACCGCGTCCTCCTCGACCACCTGGCGCCGTGGGGCGTCGGCGTCGTCGAGTTCGACCAGACCGGACCGCCGCCCGACGAGGCCGACCTGATCCTCGTCGAGGCGCCCGCGAACCCGCTCCTGACCATGCCCGACCTCGCGGCGGCGGCCGCCCACCGTGCACCCGTCGTCTGCGACGCCACGGTCGCCACACCGCTCCGGCTGCGGCCGCTCGAGCACGGCTGCGACGTCGCGGTCCACTCCGCGACGAAGATCCTGTCGGGTCACGACGACGTGCTCGCGGGCGTCACGGTCACGCGCGACGCGGAGCTCCGTGATCGTCTGCACACGACACGCCGCCTGGCCGGCATCGTCGCGCCGGCCGACACCGCGTGGCTCGTCCGCCGCGGGCTCGAGACTCTCGAGGTTCGTCTCGCGCGGCAGGAGGCGACGGCGAGCGTCCTCGCCGCGCGGCTCGCCGACCACCCGGCTGTGGAGACCGTCCGCTACCCGGGGCTGTCGTTCCTCGTCTCCTTCGATGTGCGCGACGGCGACGCCGCGGCACGGGTCGAGCGCGCGGTTCACTCGATCGAGAACGCGACGAGCCTCGGCGGGACGCGGACGAAGCTCGAGGCGCGTCACCGCTGGGAGGGTGACCGGATCCCGACCGGGCTCATCCGGCTGTCGGTCGGGCTCGAGGATCCGGAGGCCGTCTGGTCCGACCTCGAGCAGGCGCTCGCGTCGGTGTGACCACGTTTGCCGCACGAGCGCGCGCGCTACCGTAGACGCATGAGCCGCTTCTTTCGCAAGCCCGTCGAGCTGACGACCGCCGCGTCCGCGCTTCCCGGCCGCGAGCGCCCGCTCGTGGTCACGCGCCCGCACCTCGTCCTCCGCACGCCGCTCGTCCCTCCGTTCCCGGAGGGCCTGGAGCGGATCGTCGTCGGCATGGGGTGCTTCTGGGGCGCCGAGCGCCTGTACTGGCAGGCCCCCGGCGTCCACACCACCGCCGTCGGCTACGCCGGCGGCTTCACGCCGAACCCGACCTACGAGGAGGTGTGCTCCGGCCGCACCGGGCACGCCGAGGTCGTCCTCTGTGTCTTCGACCCCGCGAAGACGAGCTACGAGGAGATGCTCCGGATCTTCTGGGAGGGCCACGACCCGACCCAGGGCATGCGTCAGGGCAACGACGTCGGGACGCAGTACCGGTCGGCGATCTACTGGCACGACGAGCGCCAGCGCGACGCCGCGACGGCCTCGCGCGAGATGTTCCAGGCGGAGCTGACGCGGGCCGGGCACGGGGCGATCACGACCGAGATCGCCGAGGCCGGGCGGTTCTACTACGCCGAGGACTACCACCAGCAGTATCTCGCCGCGAACCCGAACGGCTACTGCGGGCTCGGCGGGACGGGTGTCGCCTGTCCCATCGGAACCGGCGTCACGGCCGCCTGACCGGCGCGCGGGACTAGGCGGCTGTCGTCGTCGCGACCCGCGCCCGGTCCTCCGCGTCACGTCCACCGGCAAGTCGCTGGGCGATGTAGACGGGGATGATCGACGCGATGATCACGAAGAGCGCGACGACGTTCACGATCGGGAGCTCGGCCGGCCGGGCGAGGGTGGCGAAGATCCAGATAGGCAGCGTCTGCTGGGCGCCCGAGGTGAAGATCGTGACGACGACCTCGTCGAACGAGAGCGCGAACGCAAGGAGCCCGCCGGCCAGGAGCGCAGTCCGCATCTGGGGGAACATGACGTACCGGAAGGTTTGCCAGTAGTCGGCCCCGAGGTCGGCAGACGCCTCGTCGAGCGACCCGGCCGTTCGCCGCAGGCGGGCGATCACGTTGTTGTAGACGACGACGACGCAGAACGTCGCGTGGCCGACGATGATCGTCGCCAGGCCGAACGAGACGCCGAGCGGGCCGAGCACGTCGAGGATCGTGGCCTGCAGCGCGAGGCCCGTCACGATCCCCGGCAGCGCGATCGGGAGGATCACGGCGAACGTGATCACCTCGCGACCGAAGAAGCTGTAGCGCGCGACCGCGAGCGAGGCGAGGGTGCCGAGCACGAGAGCGATCGTCGTCGCCCCGACCGCGGCGATCAGCGAGTTGAGGAGCGCCTCCCTGACCGCTTCGTCCTCGAAGGCGACCCTGAACCAGCGCGTGCTGTACTCCTCGATCGGCCACTTCTGCGTGACGTTCCGGTTGAACGCGTACAGCGCGATCACCAGGAGAGGGCCGTAGAGGAACGCGAGCGTCCCGAACGCCCCGACGCGCAGCAGGATGCGGGTGAGACGGGACTCCGTCACAGCGACTCGAACGCCCTCAGGCGGCGCGCGACCAGCAGGTAGCCGATCACGATCGCGATCGGAACGAACGCGAACGCCGCCGCGGTGGGCAGCGCCTGACCGCGGATGTTGTAGATCACCGTCCCGATGAACTGCTCGCTCGTGATCAGCCCGGGCGCGATGTAGTCGCCGAGCGTGAGAGAGAACGTGAAGATCGACCCTGCGACGACGGCCGGGAAGGCGAGCGGCAGGATCACCCGGAAGAAGGTCGTCAGCGAGCGGCCGCCGAGGTCGGCCGACGCCTCGAGAAGCGAGGACGGGATCCGCTCGAGCCCCGCGTAGACCGGCAGGATCATGAAAGGGAGCCAGAGGTACGTGAACACCAGCCAGAGGCCGACGGTCGAGTAGCCGTCGAACGACAGGCCGAACGGCTCGAGCGCCCAGTTGATGATGCCCCCGTCCGAGAGGATCGTGCGCCAGGAGTACGCCTTGACGAGGTAGTTCGCCCAGAGCGGCATCAGGACCGCGATCACGAGCAGGTTGCGCGTGCGTCGGCTCGCGATGCGGGCCATGTAGTACGCGATCGGGAACGCGAGCACGATGTCCGCGAGCGTCACGAAGACAGCCATCTGCAACGTCCGCCAGGTGACGTCGCGGAACACCTCCGACTCCGCTATCCGCTGGAAGTTCTCGAGCGTGAAGGTGTGGGAGATCTCCGCCGTGAAGGGATCGGTGTCCCAGAACGCCGAGAGCAGCAGGACGAACAGCGAGCCGAAGTAGACGATCACCAGCCAGCCGAGCGGCAGCGCGAGGAGCGCCGCGAGCCGTGCCCGCGGGTGACGGTAGAGCCATGTCGAGAGGCGCCGCCCCGGACCGACCCGGGGCGGCGCGTCGACCTGTGCTGCCGAGCTCAGGGTGCTAGCCCCTGATCTCGGTCCAGGCCGTCTTCCAGTCCTCCTGCGTCTTGCACGTCGTCGAGTCGTCGTCGTCCGCGCAGTCCTCCGCAGGGGTCGTCCAGTAGTAGACGTCCTCCCACCAGGACTCGTCGTCCGCGTGGAACTCGTCGCAGTGGTTCTGGTTCTTGGTGAGCTCGCACGCCTTCAGGTTGACCGGCGCCTCGCCGAAGCCCTCGGCCACGGCCGCCTGCGCCTCCGGGGAGATCATGTGGTTCATCCAGAGGTACATGCAGTTCGGGTTCGCCGCGCTCGACGCGATCATCCACGTGTCCGACCAGCCGGTCGTGCCTTCCTTCGGCTTGATCGCCATGACGGCCACGGGCGGATCCGCCCCGGTCAGCTGAACGTACTGGTACGGCCATGTCGTCCCGACCACGCTGTCGCCGTTGGTGTACGACTGGATCTGCTTCGCCGCGTCGCCCGGCCAGTACTCGCCGACGTTCGGCGCCTGCTTCTTGAGCAGGTCGACCGCCGCGTTGAACTGCTCGTCGTTGAGCATGTACGGGTTGTCGATCCCCAGGTCGGGCTGGGTCGCCTTGAGGTAGAGCGCGGCGTCCGCGATGAAGATCGAGTCGTCGTAGATCGAGATCTTGCCCTTGTACTTGGCGAGCTGGTCGTCCTCCCAGATCACGCCCCACGTGTCCGTGTCCTCGGGGACGTCGTCCGTGCGGAACATGAGGTAGTTGGGGCCGCGCCCGTGGGGCACGCCGTAGGGCTCCCCGTCGAGGCTGTTGTAGTCCTGGTTCTTGATCCCCTCCTGCACGTCCGCGTAGTTCGGGATCAGCTCGGGATCGATCGGAGCGACCTCACCCGTGGCCATCATCCGCACGCTGGCGTTGCCCGATGCGGAGACGCCGTCGTACTCGCCGGTCTGCATGAGCGAGATCATGTCGTCGGAGCTGCCGCCGTCCTTCGTGTTCACGGTGCAGCCGGTCGCCTCGGTGAATTCCTTCGTCAGCTGTGCATAGCCCGGCCACTGGACGATGTTGACCTGGCCCTCCTCCCGCGCCATCTCCTGGATCTCCTCGAGCGATGACCCGAGGCCCTCGATCGAGGTGGCGCTGTCACCGTCGTCGCCGCCGCATCCCGCGGCGACGATCGCAAGAGCCCCCACCAGTGCAAGCAGCCCGGCCCGCACCGTGAGGCGCCGCTTTCGCTCACGCATTCGCTTCCTCCGTTTCGACGATTTCCGATTCGTGGTCGGGGCGCCACTGAAGCTGAACCCGTCGCCCCTTCGCCGCCAACACCTCGCTCGAGCCCTCCTCGAGGTTCTGCGTGAGCATCTGGAGCTCACCGCCCCGATCGAGGGTCACGTGGTACCGCGTCACGGGGCCGACGTACTGCACGTCGCGCACCACCCCTGCCTCCACGTGCACTCCGTCCGGCGGCGAGACGCCGTCTGTCAGCACGCGAATCTTCTCCGGCCGCACCGTGTACCGGCGACCGTCCCGCTCGATGACGTTCGAGACCCCCACGAACCCCGCGATGAACTCGCTTCCGGGGTGCTCGTACAACTCTGCGGGTAGGCCCACCTGCTCGATCCGGCCGCGGTTGAACACCGCGATCCGGTCGCTCATGGTGAGCGCCTCCTCCTGGTCGTGGGTCACGTAGACGAAGGTGATCCCGACCTCCTGCTGGATCCGCTTGAGCTCGATCTGCATCTCCTGGCGGAGCTTGAGGTCGAGCGCACCGAGCGGCTCGTCGAGCAGGAGGACCTGCGGCTCGTTCACGATCGCCCGGGCGAGGGCGACACGCTGCCGCTGGCCGCCGGACAGCTGCGCCGGCTTCCGGGCGCCGTGGTCGCCGAGGCGGACCATGTCGAGCGCGTCGGCCGCGCGGCTCCGTCGCGCGGTCTTCTCGACCCGCTTCACCATCAGCCCGTACTCGACGTTCTGGGCGACCGTCATGTGCGGAAACAGCGCGTAGTCCTGGAACACGGTGTTGACCGGGCGCTCGTAGGGCGGGAGCCGGGAGACGTCGCGCCCGGCGAGCGCGATCGAGCCCTCGTCCGGGATCTCGAACCCGGCGATCATCCGGAGCGTCGTCGTCTTCCCCGAGCCGGACGGGCCGAGCATCGTGAAGAACTCACCCCGCTCGATGTCGAGGTCGACCTCGTCGACGGCGGTCACATCACCGAAGCGCTTGACGAGGCCGCGGATCCGGATGTCCGGCGTGTCGCTCAAGCAGCAGCGGCCGTCAGCGATTCCTCGAGCAGCGCGAGCCCCTCGCCGAGCTCCTCGTCGGAGATCGTCAGAGCCGGCAGGAGCCGGATCACGTTTCCGTAGAGACCACACGAGAGGAGCAGCAGCCCGCGATCGAAGGCGGCATCGACGATCGCCTTCGCACGGTCGGGCGTCCGCTCCTGGAGCTCGAACGCAATCATCGGACCGAGCCCGCGCACCTCGCCGATCTCGTCGTGGCGGGATGCGAGGTCGTCGAGCCGTGCGCGGACGACGTCACCGAGCTCGCTTGCGCGCGCGAGGAAGTCGGGCTCGCGCACCGCCTCGAGGACGGCGACTGCGGCTGCGCACGAGAGCGGGTTCCCCCCGAACGTGCCCCCGAGCCCACCGGCCGGCACCGCGTCCATCAGCTCTGCGCGCCCCGTGACGGCCGCCAGCGGAAGCCCGCCGCCGATCGACTTTCCCGAGACGAGCAGGTCGGGCTCGACGCCGTCGTAGTGCTCGATCGCCCACATCTTCCCCGTCCGCCCGACGCCGGACTGGACCTCGTCGTCGACGTACAGGATCCCGTGCTCGCGGCACAGCTCTGCGAGCCGAGCGGGATAGTCGGGCGGCATCTCGACGAAGCCGCCCTCGCCCTGGACGGGCTCGAGCAGCACGCAGGCGACCGTGGCCGGGTCGACCTCGGACTTGAAGACCTTCTTCAACCCTGCGAGCGCGTCGTCGCTCGTGATCCCCCGATACGGATACGGCGCCGGCGCCCGGTAGACCTCGGGCGCGAACGGGCCGAAGCCGGCCTTGTACGGGTGCACTTTGCTCGTCATCGTCATCGTCAGGAGCGTCCGGCCGTGGAATGCGTTGTCGAAGACGACGACGGCGGGCCGACCGGTGGCGACGCGAGCGATCTTCACGGCGTTCTCGTTCGCCTCCGCGCCGGAGTTGACGAGGAGCGATTTCTGGTCGGAGCCCGCACACGGCGACAGCTCGGCGAGGAGCCGGCACGTGTCCACGTACGGCTCGTAGACCCCGACCATGAAGCACTGGTGGAGGTACTCGTCGGCCTGCCGCTGGATCGCCTCGACGACCGGGGCGAAGCGGTGACCGGTGTTCTGGCAGCCGATACCGCCGGCGAAGTCGAGGAACGTCCGGCCGTCCGCGTCGGTGACACGCGCGCCGTCGGCCGCCGTGACGACGAGCCGCGGCGTCGAGACGCCGCCCGAGACGTAGCGGCGCCGCTCCGCGAGGATCCGGTCGCTCGCACGCTGCTCTGTCGACGTCATGCGCGCGAGTATGACGCAGCAAAGGCTGGCATGGAACGCGATCCGCCTCGCAATGCGCAGCGATGCGCCCCGCCGAGGCCCGGGGATCCGAGCGCGCGATCTCGCGAGACCGAGATCCCGCTTGCGACGAGCGGCAGTGCGGTTTGCCACACCACCCAGCCGCCTCGGCGTCTGCCACAGTTCGCCAATGGAGACGCGCACCCGGGTCCTCATCGTCGACGACCACCCGAGCTTTCGCACGTGCGCGCGGATGATCCTCGAGGCAGACGGGTTCGCGGTGATCGGCGAGGCCGAGGACGGAGCGGGCGCGCTCACCGCGATCGAGGAGCTTCGACCGGACCTCGTCCTGCTGGACATCCAGCTGCCGGACATGGACGGGTTCGCGGTCCTCGAGCAACTCGGCTCCAACGCACCCTCGGTCGTCCTCGTCTCGAGCAGGGACGCATGCGACTACGACGGCCTGATCCGGAAGAGCCGCGCAAGCGGCTTCATCGCCAAGGCCGAGCTCTCCGGCACCGCCGTTCGATCGCTGCTCAGGTGACCCGGGGACAGCTCGCGGCCGCCGTCGCGCTCGGCACCGCGCTGTACGCCGGTGCCCTTGTCCTGGTCATCACCGCGGAGTCACGCGAGCCGCAGACGCTCGACCTCTTCGCGCTCGTGCTGATCGCCGGGCTCGTGTTCACCGTCACGGGGACGATCGCCGCCGCACGACGACCGACGAACCGGACCGGCGCGCAGATGCTCGTCGTGGGGCTCCTCTGGTCGCTGGGAGCGCTCCAGGCGTCGGACTCCTCCCTCATCTTCACGATCGGGTTCGTGATCAGCGGCGTCGCGTTCGCCGCCTTCGCGCACCTGATCCTCTCGTACCCCACGGGAAGCCTTCGGCCGGCCGACGTTCCACTCGTCGGGGCCGTCCTGGCGATCGTGACGCTCGGGCCGCTGGCGCTCACCCTCGTCGATCCGACCCCGATCCCGGCGTGCGAGAACTGCCCGGAGAACGCGTTCCTCGTCTCCGACCGGCCGGATCTCGCACGTGCCGTCGCGTTGACGTTGGCGCTCGCCGCAGTCGCGGTGCTCACCGTCGTCGGGCTGCGCCTCGTCCGTCGGTACCTCGACGCGACGCCCCCACTCCGACGTGCGCTCGGCCCGGTCTACCTCGTCACGCTGATCGCCTTCCTCGACCTCGTCGCCGCCGGCGTCGTGGGTGCGATCGACGCGTCGGCCGGGGTCGTCATCGAGCTCGTCGCGATCTGCTCGCTCGCGCTCGTTCCGATCATGTTCCTGATGGGGATCCTCCGAACCAAGCTTGCGCGAGCCGGCATCGCCGACCTCGCGATTGCCCTCGGGAACGGGACTCCGCTTCGCGACGCTCTCGCCAACGCGCTCGGCGACCCCTCGCTCGATCTCGCCTACTGGTCGACCGAGCGGCAGGGATGGGTCGACGGCGACGGACGCACGCTGGGCGAGCCACTGGCCGGCAGCGGGCATGCGGCGACGTTCGTCGAGCACGGCGGCAAGCGCGTCGCTGCGTTGCTCTACGACCCGAGCCTGACCGACCAGCGCGGCCTCGTCGACGCCGTCGCCGCGACCGCCGCGCTCGCCTTCGAGAAGGAGCGCCTGCAGGCCGAGCTTCGTGCCCAGTACCGGTTCCTCGAGACGGTGATCAACACGGCGCCGAGCCTGCTCTCCGTCGTTGACACCGAGGGCAGGATCCGCAACTTCAACCGGGCGGTCGAGGTCGCGAGCGGTCACGATGACGACCGCCGGCGACTCGAGGGCGCGTACTTCTGGGACATCTTCATCGATCCGGCGGAGCGCGAGGAGATGATCGCGCGCTTCCGCTCGGCCGCGCCGGAGTTCGCCGCCGCCGAGTACGAGAACGCGTTTACGGACGCCCAGGGCAAGGACCGCGTCATCGCGTGGCGCTCCGCGCCGCTCGTCGACGAGAGCGGCGACGTCGTGCGGATCATCGCGGGCGGGATCGACATCACCGACCGGAAGCGGCGGGAGGTCGACCTCCAGCGCCAACGCGACTTCGCGAACACGGTCGCCGACACGATCCCGAGCTTCATCGTGCTCACCGACCACGACGCGACAGTCGTCCCGTTCGGCGCGAACCGTGCGTTCTGCGCCGCCGTCGGGCGCAGCCTCGAGGAGCTCAGCGGCAGATCCTTCCTCGAGATCGTCGCGCGCGACGACGAGTTCGCCGCGCGGATGGCCATCGCGGGAGCGGCGAACGGCGTGCCCCAGTCGGAGCGCGAGACGCGCTGGGTGACGGGAGACGGGCGGGAGCTGACGGTCGCGTGGACCGCGACGCCGATCCTCGACCAGTGGGGCGTCGCCCGCGTGCTGGTCTCCGGGGTGGACGTCAGCGAGCGGAAGCGTCAGGAGGAGGAGCTGCGCGCCTCCCGCCTGCGGATCGTCGACGCGACGGACGCCGCTCGACGCCGACTCGAGCGGAACCTCCACGACGGCGCGCAGCAACGGCTCGCCGCGCTCTCGCTCTCGCTGCGGCTCGCCGAGTCGCGGATCGAGACCAACGTCGACGAGGCGACGGAGATCCTCGCTCGAGCCCGGGAGGAGCTCACGCGCGCGCTGGAGGAGCTCCGGGAGCTCGCGCGCGGCCTTCACCCCAACGTTCTCACGGACCGCGGGCTCGGCGCCGCGCTCGAAGCGCTCGTCCTTCGCTCGCCGTTCCCCGTTCACGTGGAGGCGCCCGACGAGCGTCTGCCGCCCGCCATCGAAGCGGCCGCGTACTACGTCGCCGCCGAGTCGCTTGCGAACGTCGCGAAGTACGCGCATGCGACCGAGGCGCGGGTCGAGATCTTCGAGTCGGAGGACGGGCACGAGCTCGTCGTCCAGGTCACGGACGACGGCGTCGGCGGGGCCGATCCGACGCGCGGGACCGGCCTCCGGGGGCTCGAGGACCGCGTCGAGTCGCTCGACGGACGTCTCGCGATCGCCAGCCCGCCGGGCGAGGGAACACGGCTCCGGGCGAGCATCCCCGTCACCCAACGGGTCATGCCCCTGTAGGCGCGACCCGCGTCTCGGTATCGGCGAGGCGACGTTCCGGGGGCCGTAGACTCCCCTCATGGAATCGCTGCCCACCGGCACGGTCACGTTCCTGTTCGCCGACGTCGAGGGCTCGACGCGTCTCGTCCAGAGCGTCGGCGGCGCGTACGCCACCGTGATCGCGGACGTCCGCAAGCTCCTCCGCGCAGAGATCGCCGCGACCGGCGGCGCGGAGGTCGACGCGACGGGGGACGAGCTGTCGGCGGTATTCGGCGAGGTGGAGCCGGCGCTCCAGGCGGCCGTCGCGGGGCAGGAGCGGATCCGCGACCACACCTGGCCCGAGGGGCTCGTCGTCAAGGTGCGGATGGGCCTGCACACCGGCGTCCCGCACCTCGGCGAAGAGGGGTACACCGGGCTCGACGTCATCCGGGCGTCCCGCATCGCGGCGGCGGGCCACGGCGGCCAGATCCTGCTCTCCTCCACGGCGGCTCCGTTCGTCGCCGGGGTCCAGACGAAGGACCTCGAGACCCATCGGTTGCAGGGGCTTCCGGACCCGGAGCGCATCCACCAGGTGCTCGTCGACGGGCTCCCGCGGGACTTCCCGCCCCTGCGCGGTACCGTCTCGCAGCTCGGCGACGCGCGGCGCGTCGTCCTCGCCGACGACTCGGTGCTCCTGCGCGAAGGCGTGGCACGGCTGCTCGAGGAGGCCGGGTTCGAGGTCGTCGCACAGTCCGGCACCGCCGACGACCTCCTGCGTCACGTCGCGATGCACAAGCCGGACGTCGCCGTGGTCGACATTCGCATGCCGCCGACGCACACCGACGAGGGGCTCGTCGCAGCGCGCGAGATCCGCGACAAGTACCCCGACGTCGGCGTCCTCCTCCTCTCGCAGTACGTCGAGCCCGGCTACGCGATGGCGCTGCTCGAGACGAGCGCCGAAGGCGTCGGCTACCTCCTCAAGGACCGCGTCGCGGACCTCGAGCAGTTCGGCACGGCCGTGCGTCGGGTGGCGGACGGGGGCTCCGCCCTGGATCCGGCGGTCGTCAGCGAGCTCGTCGGGCGCAAGCGGGCAGACGACCCGCTCGAGCAGCTGACGGCCCGCGAGCGCGAGGTGCTCGGGCTGATGGCCGAGGGGCGCTCCAACCAGGCGATCGCGGAGCGCCTGTTCGTGACCCTTCGTGCGGTCGAGAAGCACGTGACGAGCATCTTCACGAAGCTCGGCCTCCCGGCGTCCACGGACGACCACCGTCGCGTGCTCGCCGTGCTCGCGTACCTCCGCGCCTGATCGGGCGGGCTCGTCCCGGAGTGCGGTTGGCCGCACCCGCGAACGCGGGGTGACCGCCTTCCGGAGAGCGGGCGCCGCGAGCGAGACTCGCTGCATGCTTCGCAGCTGGCTCTCACAGTCCCACAGCGGCGCCCGCGAGATCGCAGGCCTCGCCGCCCTCTACGGCCTCTACGAGGTCGTGCGCGGCGCGGGCGGCGAGAACGTCCAGGCCGCCCTCGCGAACACGGCCGACATCGTCGCCGTCGAGCAGGCGATCGGGATCTACGTCGAGCGCGGCGTCCAGGAGAGCTTCGAGGCGATCCCGTTCGCGCCGGCCCTCCTCGGCCTCGCGTACGTCCTCCTGCACTTCGTCGGGACAGCCGTCGCGCTCGTCTGGGTGCACCGCCGCCATCCGGACCGGTTCCCGATCGTCCGGACGACTTTCGTGGCGGCGACCGCGCTCGCGCTCGTCGGCTACGTCTTCTTCCCCGCCGCCCCGCCGCGCCTCTCGGCGCGGGGCTTCTCGGACACCGTGACCAGCTCGACCGGGCTCGACCTGAGCTCGGACCTCCTCGGCGCGCTCTACAACCCGTTCGCCGCGGTGCCGAGCCTGCACTTCGGGTACGCGCTCATCGTCGGCGTCGTCCTCGCGGTGATCGCCCAGGGGCGGATCTGGCGGATCGCGGGCGCGCTCTATCCGGCCGCGATGCTCCTGATCATCGTCGCGACGGGGAATCACTTCTTCGTGGACGCAGCGCTCGGCGGGCTCGTGGTCGTGATCGGCTGGCTCGCCGCCCGCTACGTGATCGCCGCGCCCGTCCCGCGTGTGGCCGCGCCGCGCGTCGCGACGTCCGTCGGCCGGGCCTGACAGCCAGGCGCCACCGGCGGTGCGGTGGAGTTGGAGGGGCCCCGGCCTGGCCGGGGCCCCTCTTCCCTAGGCGGCGCGGAGCTCCGCCTCGGCGCGGAGCCAATGCTCCGTCTCGCCGCCGGGCTCGCCGCGCTCCCAGAGCAGGTAGGCGTGCTCCGCTATCGCCTCGCGCGGGGGCTCGACAACGAGCTTCGGCCGACGCGTGCGGGGCGTCGCCGTCTTCGCAGCCCCCTTTTTCGTGGCGGCCTTGGCGGTCGTCGCCTTCTTCTTGCCGCTCGAGCCATCCCTATCGGTCGCGCCGTCCTTCTTGCGCCCGCGACCCGGGCGCGCGTTCTCCTCCGCCATGGAGGCCTCCCTTGTTCGTCGAGGTCTGAGAGGGGGCGTCGTCGCCCACCGTCTCGCCCCTCCAGGAAAGCTGAAAGTGCGGACGGACGCAACCTCTACGATGCGGGCACGCCGGAGTAGCTCAGCTGGTCAGAGCACCTGTCTTGTAAACAGGGGGTCGTCGGTTCGAATCCGTCCTCCGGCTCTCGACCGCGGAGCCAGTATTCATGCAGGATCCCGAGCGCTAGCAGCCTTCGAACCATCTGTCGCAGACGTCGAGCGCCTGTTTCCGACATCCGCCGTCTGCCGTCCTGGGGCGTGCAGTCCAGGCGACCTGACATGCTCTGCGAGCGCTCCGCCCTTGCAGACGCCTGCCGGAGGACGCTGTTGTCGAGGAGACCGTTGCCGAGTGAGTGCTGACCGCGGAAACCTGTTGCAGATCGGTGAGGTGACCGACCGTGTCGACCTCAGCCTGCGCACGGTGCGCTACTACGAGGAGGTCGGTCTCGTCGCGCCGACGAAACGAACAGACGGCGGCTTCCGCCTCTACTCCGAGACGGACGTGCAGCGACTCCTCTTGATCAAGAGCATGAAGGCGTTCGATCTCACACTCGACGACATGGGTGCCGTGCTCGAGGTTCTCGACCGCAGCGCAGACCCGGCAACGCTGACGGCAGCCGAGCTCGACGACGTCGAGGCGACGCTCGCACGGTATGTGGCGCTCACCGCCAGGCAGCTCGAAAAGCGCAGACGCGAGCTCGACGACGCAAAAGCGCTGCGAAACCTGATCCTCGAGCGCATCAGCAGCTGCGACGGAGCCCGGAACGGCCTGGCAAAGCCTCAGTGACCCCTTCGAGGCGCCACGGCCGCACCACGAGCTCGACGCTGCGGCCGCTGCGATTCGCGCCGCCGTGTCCCGGCCGTGCTGACGTCCGCGCGCGCGCAGCGACGCGTGCGCGCTGCGCCTAGACGCTCGAGTAGTTCCGCTTCCTGACCCAGAGGAAGTAGACGATCAGCGTCGCGAGGCTGAAGACGACTCCTGCGATGACCCAGAGCACCTTCTCGAGCCCCGAGAAGTCCGGCCGCCGGAGGATGTCGACGATCATCCAGATCACGGCGGCGTACACCGCGAGCGCGAGCGCGACGAGCAGCGACTCGCCGAACGTCAGGAACCCCAGGACATCGGTCACGCGTGTCTCCTCCTTACCGTGGACCCGTCGGATACTAGGCGGACACACCCGGGGGCGAGCACACGTCATGATTCGACCGGATGGAGCTCGCCGACATCCTGAAGCGGCGCCGGATGGTGCGGAGCTACCTGCCCGACCCGATCGAGCGAGAGGCCGTCGAGCGCATCGTCGCGACCGTCCGCCGCGCCCCGAGCGGCGGGTTCAGCCAGGGCCACCGGCTCGTCGTCGTGACCGAGCCCGAGACGCGCCGGGAGCTCGCGCGCCTCGCCGGCGAGGAAGAGTACGTCGCCGCAGGCGGGCAGGCCTGGATCTCGACCGCACCGGTGCACGTCTTCGTCGGCACGCGCGAGGAGAGCTACCACGAGCGCTACCGCAGGCCGGACAAGCTCCGCGACGGTGAGGAGATCGGCTGGCCGGCGCCCTACTGGTACGTCGATGCGGGCGCCGCGTTCATCCTCCTCCAGCTCGCGGCGATCGACGAGGGCCTCGCGAGCGGCGTCTTCGGCGTCCTGCCCGAGCGGGTTCCGGACGTGAAGGCAGTGCTCGGCGTGCCGGACGACGTCCACTTCGTCTGCCTCGTCACCATCGGCCGCCCGGCCCCGGACCCCCAGGAGACAGCGCTCGTCTCGCGGCTGTCGCAGCGCCGGCTCGAGCTCGGCGAGCTCGTCCGCTGGGAGCGCTGGGACCGGCCGCGCTGACGCCGTGAGCTACGCAGGCACGGCGCGCGTCGCCTGGTGCGCGAGGATCTTGCGCTTGACGCGCTGCAAGGCGTTGTCGATCGTCTTGCAGTCGCAGTCGAGCACCTCGGCCATCGACTCGTACGACTTCCCGTCGAGGTAGAGGCGGAGCGCCTCCGACTCGAGTCCCGAGAGCGTCGTGCCGAGGCAGCCGACGAGTGCCTGAAGCTCCTCGGTCGAGATCACGCGGATCGACGGGTCATCGACCAACGGCCCGGGGAGCGCGTCGCCGAGCGTGCACTCGCCTTCCGACTCCTGGCCGGCGGGCGTGTGGCTGAACGAGACATAGGTGTTGAGCGGCGCGTGCTTGTACCGCGTCGCCGACTTGATCGCCGTGATGATCTGGCGGGTGACGCAGAGCTCCGCGAACGACCGGAACGACGTCTCCTTGTCCGAGCGGAAGTCGCGGATCGCCTTGTAGAGGCCGATCAACCCCTCCTGCACGAGGTCGTCGGCGTCGCCCCCGGCGAGGAAATAGGAGCTCGCCTTGAGCCGGACGAAGCCGTGATAGCGGCGCATCAGCTCGTCGAGCGCCGTCTTGCTCCCGTTCCGCGCCTTGATGACAAGCTGTAGATCCTCGAGCTCCCGCTGAAGCTTCTGTGGGCTCTTCGGTGCGAGTGCCGGACGCGCCGCCATGTCGTTCTCCCCTTGAGTCGTGGTCTCCGAGGCGACCTCAGAAGCGGAACCTCACCCTGAAGTCGAGGGAGAAGCTAGCAGGATCTTCCAAGCGTTACAACCCTTTGCGCAATTTCCATTGTGATAAGAACAGGTGTTCGTATCACGAGGTGGGGCGCCTTTTACGGCCCCGGAAGCCCGACGGCTCGCGGCGTCAGCCCTGGCCGCGACGGAGCTGCTCGAGACGCGCCCGCGTCTCGTCGTCCACGCGGTCGCCCAGCCGGCTCGGCCGCTCCTCGCGATGGACGATGGCCTCGAGCTCGGCGAGGAACGCGGCGGAGCCCCGCTTGCGCACCTCCTGCCCGCTGGTGCCACGGACAGCGGCGTCCGAGGTAACAAGCTGCACGGCCTCGTGCCCACGCCGCTCGGCGGCGAGCCGCTCGAGCACCGTGTCGGCGTCGCGCGCGAAGCGGACGTCGAGCGGCCCGACGGCCCGATCGGCGCCGACCCCGTCGAACACGACGATTCCCCGCGCGCCCCGGACGGCGACGAAGCTGGAGAGGAGGTCGACGAGCTCGTCCCGGTCGGAGAAGCCGCCGGCGTGGAACAGATTCGAGCCGTCGAACAGATAGAGCGAGGGTTCGGGCATGCTCAACCTCCAGCTGAGGTTGAGATTCTGCCCGTTCGCTGCCTGCGTGCCTCGAACAGGGCCACGGCGGCGGCGACGCTGACGTTGAGCGACTCGACGCCGGGCGCCAGCGGGATCGAGATCGTCGCGTCGCACGTACGGCGGACGAGCGGCCGGACGCCCTTCCCCTCGGCGCCGAGGACGAGGGCCACGCCGTCCGTGAGATCGACGTCCCAGAGCCGCGCCTCGCCGTCGGCAGCGGCCGCGTAGGCCCACAGCCGGTTGCCCTTCACCTCGGCGAGGTAGCGGGCCAGGTTGGGCACGACCGCGACGGGGAGGTGCTCGACGGCGCCCGCGGATGCCCGGCAGACGACGGGCGTGACCACCGCCGCCCCGTGCGCCGGCACGACGACGCCCGTTGCGCCCGCGCCTGCAGCGCTCCGGACGACCGCCCCCAGGTTCCGCGGGTCGGTCACCTGGTCGAGGCAGCAGATCAGGGGCTGCTCGACGGCGGCGAGCTCCCAGGCGTCGGCGTACGCGTAGGGCTCGCACCAGGCGACAACGCCTTGGTGGTCCGCCGTTCCCGCCGCTTCCGTGAGCTCGCGCTCCTTGTGCACGCGCGGCCGCGGCCCGTCGGCGAGCCACTCGAGCTGCGCACCTGCGCGCTCGCTCGCCCAGACCTCGAGCACCTCACGCGGCCCGCGGAGCGCCTCCCGCACGGCGTTCGGGCCGTAGACGAGGTCGCGGGTCACGTACGCGGCACGAGCTCGTAGCCGGAGGCCACATCGCGCACCACCCACCCGTGCTCCGCGATCTCGTCGCGGAGCCGGTCGGCCTCGGCGAAGTCGCGCGACGCGCGCGCGTGCGTGCGCGCGTCAGCCAGCGCGACGATCTCCGCGGGGGCCTCGAGCTGCTCGGCGAGGCTCGCAATTCCGAAGACGTCGAGACCCGTGCGAAGCTCCTCCAGAGCGCCTGTCCGCGCCCATTCGTGGAGGATCGCCAGCGCAGCGGGGGTGTTGAAGTCGTCTTCGAGCGAGGCCGCGAACGGCTCCCAGTCTCCCGCCGCACGGGTCTCCCCGCGAAGGGCGTTTCGAAGCGTCTCAGCCTGCGCCGCCGCCGCGGTCATCGTCGCCTCGGAGAAGTCGAGCGGCTTCCGCCAGTGCCCCGTCATGAAGAAGAGGAGCAGCGTCTCGCGCCCCCATCGGTCGAGAACCTCGCACAGCTCGACAGCGTTTCCCGCGGACTTGTGCATCTCCTCGCCACCCAGGCTGAGCATCCCGTTGTGCATCCAGAGCCGGGCGAACTCGTGACCGAGCGCTCGCGATTGCGCGATCTCGTTCTCGTGGTGCGGAAAGACGAGGTCCAGTCCACCGCCATGGATCTCGAAGCTCGGACCGAGGTGCTTCTCGGACATGGCCGAGCACTCGATGTGCCAGCCCGGACGGCCCTTCCCCCACGGTGACGGCCACCACGTGTCCTCGTCGGGCTTGTTCGCCTTCCAGAGCGCGAAGTCGCGGGGATCTTCCTTGAACGCGTTCGGCTCCTGCTCGCGGACCTCGTCGAGCTTCTGCCGGGACAGGCGGCCGTACTCCGGGTACGCCGAGACGCGGAAGTAGACGTCGCCGCCCGATTCGTACGCGGAGCCGAGAGCGATGAGAGCCTCGATCATCGCGATCTGATCCGGCACCGTCTCGGCGGCCGTGGGCTCGAAGTCCGGCCGTCCGAGGCCGAAACGATCGGTGTCTTCGACGTACCACCGCGTCGCGCGTTCTGCGAGCCCGGCACTCGCACCGGGCGCCGCGTCGTAGATCTTGTCGTTGATGTCGGTGATGTTGACGACGAGGCTCGTCTCGTATCCCGAGCGCTCGAGCCAGTGCTTCAGCCACATCGAGAGGACGAACGGCACCGCGTTTCCGACGTGGATCCGCTGGTACACCGTCGGCCCGCAGAAGTACATCCGGATCGGGCCGGGTGGCGCCGGAAGAGGCTGGAGCGTCCGTGTGAACGTGTCGTACAGGCGCATCGAACGATCGTAGATGGGAGAGCCGCGTCAGGTGCCTCGCTCGAAGCCAGGCACCGCGCAGGGCGCCCGCACTCCGACGGGTGCCTGGCTTCAGCCGGGCACCGTCGCCCGCAGCGCACGCTCGACGGCCTCTTCGACAGGCAGTGCTGCGACGACCGTCCACAGCTCGGGGCCGTGCTCGGCGCCGGTCAAGGCGAGGCGAAGCGAACGGAGGTCGCCGCCCACGGCCTTCAGCTCGCGGATGATCGCTCGCGCCTCGTCCTCGTCGAGGCGCCCGGCATTCGATCGCAGCTCGACGAACCGGGCCAACGTGGGCTCGGCTTCGGGCGGCAGAAGGACGGGTGTCGGATCGGTGATCGCCGTGGCCATCTCGCGTGCTTCGACCAGCGTCCGCGCACCGCGGAGGGCGCGCGCGAGCGATGCGTCGGCGCCGGCGGCGGTGGTCAGGTCGTTGTCCGGCATCGCCGCGATCGCCTCGATCGCGAGTCGGCTGATCCGGGCCTTGTCCAGGTGGACGTCGTGCGCCGGCCGACCGAGCTCCTCGAGGTACCCGCGAACGGCGACGGCGGGGATGCCTTCGGCCCGGAGCTCCGCGACCGACGTGTGCCCGTGGCGCTTCGAGAGCTTCTTGCCATCCTCGCCGAGGAGAAGGCCGTGGTGGATCACCTCGGGAAGCTCGCCGCCGATCGCGCGCGCGATGCGACGCTGCGGCTCCTCGTTCGGCCGGTGATCGGAGCCGCGGATGATGTGCGTGACGGCGAGGTCGAGGTCGTCGGCCACCGTCGCGAGCTGATAGGTCGCCGTCCCGTCCGACCGCAGCAGCGTGGTGCCACCGAGCCGCAGCGATCCGTCCGTGTCCCGAGCGGCGCCGCCGTCCGACTCCGCGCGCTCCGAGGCCGCCCGATACACGTTGCCGCGCTCGCTCTGGCGCATCGGGCCTTCGTCCCACACGACCTCGAGCCAGCGGAGGTCGTCGAGGATGGCGCTCTCTCCGCCCTCGACGGCCCTCGCGGGATCGGTGTCGTCGATGCGAAGCAGCAGCACGCCGCCGTGCTCGTCGGCGAAGCGGCGGTTCGCGACGGCCGTGAGCGCGTTGCCGAGGTGCAGCGAGCCGGTCGGGCTCGGCGCGAAGCGCACCCGGACGCTCACGGCGTCAAACCCAGCCGCGCTCGCGGTAGAGGTCGAATCCGGTCGCGAGGTCTGCCTCCACGTGCCGGCTCAGGCATCGATCGGGACGTGCCCCGGCTCGGCGGCGACGCGGTCGAGCCAGGCGCGGATCGCCGGGTACTTCCCGAGATCGAAGCCGCCCTCATCGGCGACGTGCGTGTAGGCGTAGAGGGCGATATCGGCGAGCGTGAGCGTGTCGCCCACGAAGTACGCGTTGCCGTCGAGGTGGCGTTCCATCGATCCGAGCGCGCGGTACCCCGTCGCGGTGCGCTGCTCGATCGTCGCGGCGTGGCGCCCGGCGTCGCCGGAGTAGGCGACGAGGAAGCGGACGACCGCGATCGCCGGCTCGTGGGTGTACTGCTCGAAGAACATCCACTGGAGCACCTTCGCCCGCTCGTACGCGTCGGCCGGGACGAAGCGGGTTCCCTCGGCGAAGTACCAGAGGATTGCCCCCGACTCGGCGAGCGGGCGGCCGTCGTCGAGGACGAGCGTCGGCACGCGGAGGTCGGGGTTCAGCTCGCCGAGCACCTCGCCGCGGTCGGAGCGGTCGACGACGTCGAGGTCGCGCCGCTCGTACTCGATCCCGAGGTGGGCGAACAGCAGCCGCACCTTGTAGCAATTGCCCGAGACGGGCGAGTTGTAGAGCAGCACGACACGGACGTTACCCACCCGACCTGCGACCGGCCGTGGGGCGCGCCACGCCGCTCCTCCAGCCTCTACGCTCGCCGGGTGGAGGCGCAGCTGTCGACCTGGTTCGCGGAGAGCGCGCGAGACCTGCCCTGGCGTCACACCCACGACCCGTACGCGATCCTCGTGAGCGAGGTGATGCTCCAGCAGACCCAGGTCGAGCGGGTCGTCCCCCGCTACGAGCGGTGGCTCTCACGCTGGCCGACGGCGGAGCGACTCGCCGTCGCGACGCAGGCCGAGGTGATCGTGGAGTGGCAGGGGCTCGGCTACAACAACCGCGCGCTTGCGCTCCACCGCGCCGCGCGGCAGATCGCGGCGAGCGGCTGGCCCGACGACCTGACGACGCTGCCCGGCGTCGGTGCGTACACCGCCGCTGCGCTGCGCAACTTCGCGTTCGGGGAGGACGTCCTTCCACGAGACGTGAACGTCGAGCGCGTCGAGCGACGGACCCGCCACGCGTTCAGCGGCGCCGCCGCGCAGGCACTCATGGACCTCGGCGCCACGATCTGCCTCGCCCGTATCCCGCGCTGCGCCGTCTGCCCGCTGGCCGGCGCGTGCCCGTCACGAGGGACGCGCGACGAGCCGGCGAGGAAGCAGTCGCGGTTCGAGGGGTCCTTCCGCCAGCGCCGCGCGGCGACGCTGCGGCTCGTCGCGGATCGGCCGCGGAGGGCGTCCGGCCTCGACACGGAGGCCGTGCGTGCCCTCCAGCGCGACGGGCTCGTGGTCGTCGAGCGGGGGATTGCGCGCCTTCCCGCGTAGCTCGTCGGCTATCGGCCGTCGGCGTAGCCGGGCCGCGCCTCGTCGTAGCGCGGCAGGCCGTCGTCCGGGATCGCCTCCCAGCACGCCGCGTACGCGACGTACTGGTGAGAGCCAGGGCGGATCCCCGGGTCGCCGTCGACTGCACCAAGCCGAACCCCCGTGTGGTCGCTCGACCCCGGCTCGCGGCTGAAGAGCGCCGAGCCGCAGCGCGAGCAGAAGACCTTCTCGCGCCCACCCTCGGGCGCCCAGCCGCGCAGCTCGTCCCCGCCCTGCGTGATCCGCACGGTCCCAGGCTCCGCCCGGGCGGTGGCGGCCGCACCTGCTCCGGTGCGCCGCTGGCAACGCGTGCAGTGGCAGTACGCGGCCGACACGAACGGGCGAGACACCTCGAACCGAACGGCGCCGCACCCGCAGCCGCCCGTGATGGGGAGCTCCATTCTCTCGAGGCTACGTGAGGCGCGCGCCCGGAGGCACGCACCTCACGGCCCCGAGGCTCATAGCACTGGGCAGTTGACGACGATCGGCATCGGCACGACTGTCGCCTGCCCCGAGCGGACGGCCGCGTCCACCGCGCTCCGCGAGCGCAGGACCCGCGGCGTCGCGCCGTCCTTCCACGTCACCACGCGCACGGCCCAGAGCGGCGTGTAGTCACGTCGGCCGGGGACGGTGTCGATGATGTTCCGCTGCGCCTCGACGCCGTTCGCGACGACCCAGATGGGCGCAACCTTGTTGCCGCGGGTGAGCTTCACCGGGCCGAAGTCGAGGTACGAGACGACCTGCCCGCGGTAGAAGCCGAGCGTCACGCTCTGCGGGAACTGCCTAACGGGCCCGTCGGCCGCGACGGCAGGCGCCACCGCGAACGACGACGCCGCGACGATCGTCAAGAGCGCTGCGATCCTCCTCATCGTGATCTCCTCGAGTCGTGGGCTCGCTGCGAACCTAGGCACGCTCTCTTGCATCGGCGTGACGCCGTGGTGAACGCTTTCGTAACGACCAGGGATTTCATCCGTGCGTAATGACCCCGCAGGCACCATCCGGCCAGTGGCCACCGTCCTCGTCGTCGACGACGAGCCGATCGTGCGCGAGGTCGTCGTGCGCTACCTCGAGCGCGAGGGGTACGCGACGCTCGTGGCGGACGACGGCAACGAGGCCCGGGCGCTCCTCGAGCGCGAGGCGCCGGATCTCGTGGTGCTCGACGTCATGCTGCCCGGCACGGACGGCCTCGAGCTCTGCCGGTGGATCCGCTCACGCTCGGAGCTGCCCGTGATCATGCTGACCGCGCGCGGCGAGGAGGCGGACCGCATCGTCGGGCTCGAGCTCGGCGCCGACGACTACGTGACGAAGCCGTTCTCCCCGCGCGAGCTCGCGGCACGCGTGCGCACGGTGCTCCGGCGCGCCCGTGCCGGTGAGACTCCCTCCGAGCGGCTCTCCTTCGGCGACCTCGAGCTCGACGTCGGGACGCGCGACGTCCGGAAGGCAGGCGTCGAGGTGCGGCTCACGGCGAAGGAGTTCGACCTCTTATGGTTCCTCGCGAGTCATCCGCGCCGTGTCTTCGGGCGCGACCAGCTCATGAGCCGCGTCTGGGGGTACGAGGCAGCGCTCGATACCGGGACGGTCACGGTGCACGTCCGCCGGCTCCGGGAGAAGATCGAGGACGACCCGTCCGCGCCGCGCCATCTCCAGACGGTCTGGGGAGTCGGCTACCGGCTGGCGCCGTGATGCCCGTCGCGATGATCGAGACCGCGCTCGCCGTCGGCGTGCTCACGCTCGGCGTCGGGCTCGGCGCGGTCGTGCTGCTTCGCCTCCTGCCCAGCCTGCGGCTGCAGCTGGCGGGCCTCGCCGCGCTCTCCGTCTGCCTTCCCCTCGCCTCGGTGCTCCTCTCGGGCTGGGTGGCGTTCCACATGGGTGACGACGTGAAGATCCTGGCGGTCTCGGCCGGCTCGGCGACCGTGGCCGTCATCGCCGGCCTCGTGCTCGCGCGGTCGATCTCGCGCTCGGTCGAGCGCGTGCGCGACGCGTCCGTGCAAATCGCCGCCGGAGACCTGAGCGTCCGCGCTCCCGAGGCGGGCCCCGCCGAGGTGGCCGACCTTGCGGCGTCGTTCAACGAGATGGCCGCGAGCCTCGAGCAGCTGTTCGACGCGCGCCGCGAGCTCGTGGCGTGGGCGAGCCACGACCTCCGCACCCCGCTCGCGAACATGCAGGCGATGCTGGAGGCGCTCGAGGACGGGCTCGTCACCCCCGAGGCGACCACACCTGTCCTTCGCGAGCAGGTCGCACTCCTCACCTCGCTCGTCGACGACCTCTTCGAGCTCGCCCGGATCGACGCCGGAGCGCTCACCCTCGAGCTCCGCGACGCGCCGCTCGAGCCGGTGGTCGGCTCGTGTCTCCGCGGCGTCGAGGCGGACGCGCGCCGACGTGGCATCGGCCTTGCCGCGACCGTCGCCGACGACGTCAGCGCGCGATGCGCGCCGGAGAAGGTCGAGCGCGTGCTCTTCAACCTCCTGACGAACGCCCTCCGGCACACGCCGTCGGACGGCTCCGTCGCCGTTCGAGTCGAGCAGGTCGACAGCGAGGTGTACGTCACCGTCGAGGACACGGGCGAGGGCCTCGACGAGGAATCGCGCCGGCGGATGTTCGACCGGTTCTGGCGCGCCGACCCCTCGCGCTCCGCACGGGGCTCCGGGCTCGGGCTCGCGATCGCCCGGGGGCTGGTCGAGGCGCACGGCGGGAGGATCTGGGCCGAGGACCGCCCTGGAGGCGGCGCGCGGGTCTCGTTCACGCTGCCGGCCGCGTGACGGCCCCCGAACGTGATGCGGGTGTGCCGCGTGACACGTCGGCACACCCGCGATCCATGGAGCCCGGTCGACGCGCGCCGAGCGCCGCGTCGCAGAAGCTCCGGTGAGCTCGTCGGCCGCGGGACGTACCCGCGGCCCGCGCACGCTCGGTGCATGCGCGCTCTTTCAGTCCGGTGGACTCTGCTCCAACTTCAACCCCTTCTCTCTCGAAAGGGAGTGCCTGTTTCCACGATACCTCGTCAGGCAGCCGGTGGCGAGGGCGCGCCGGGCGCGGGCCGGGCGAGCCGGTACAGGACGTGACGCCGGAGGGGATGGCCGGGCGGGAGGCGCGGATGATCGAAGTCGTCCGCGAGATCGTGCGTCATGCCGATCCGCTCCATGACTCTCCGAGAACGGAAGTTCGCCGGGACGGTGAACGAGACGATCTCGCGAAGGTCGTACTCCTCGAATCCGACGGAGACAGCCTTGCGGGCTGCCTCGGTCGCGTACCCGTGTCCCCAGTGCTCCCGGGCGAGTCGCCAGCCGACCTCGATCGCCGGCGTGAAGTGCGCCTCGAACGACGGCGTCGAAAGACCGACGAAGCCGATGAACGGAGCGACATCCGATACCTCGACCGCCCAGAACCCGAAGCCGTGCGCGGTCACGTGCTCCTCGATCCGGTCGACCATCGCGTCCGACTCGCGCCGGTCGTACGTCCGTGGGAAGTGCTCCATCGCAACCGTGTCCGCGTTCATGGCCGCGAACGGGGCGCGATCCTCGACCCTCCAGGGGCGCAGGATCAGCCTCTCGGTGCGATGGACGCTCACGACGTCGGCGCGAGCAAGGCGACCGCCTGCGCCGCGAGCCCCTCGCCTCGACCGGTGAACCCGAGCTCGTCGGTCGTGGTCGCGCGGACGTTCACGCGGCCGGCGTCGACGTCGAGCGCACCGGCGAGGCGCGCGCGCATCGCGGCACGGTGCGGCGCGACTCGCGGCTCCTCGCCGATCACCACGCAGTCCGCGCTGACGAGCTGGAATCCCGCCGCGCGCACGTGGCCGTACGCCTCGCCGAGAAGCACCAGGGAGTCCGCGCCGCGATAGCGCTCGTCGTCGGACGGAAAGAGCGCGCCGATGTCGGCGAGGCCCGCCGCGCCGAGCAGCGCATCGGTGAGGGCGTGGGCGACGACGTCGCCGTCGGAGTGGCCGACGAGACCGCGGGGGTGATCGATCGTAACGCCACCGAGGACGAGCGGTACGCCCTCGCCGAACGCGTGTGCGTCGACACCGAGACCGATGCGAAGGTCGCTCATCGCCCGCGCAGGAGGACGCCGACGTCGGCCACCTCCCATACCTCGGAGGCCTTCCCGTCCCGGACGTGCGCGAAGACGACCTGGTCGAGCCGGAACGGCTCGCCGGACGGAGGCACGCCTGCGAACGCCTCGACGAGGGTCCCGGTGACGATCACGCGCGCCGCCATCGAGTCGCCGTCGACGATCACCTCCTGCACATCGTGCCGGAGGCCGGCGATCGCCGCGAGGGCGGCACGCCACACCTCCTTCTCGTCCTCGACGCCGTGCGTGGACAGCCCGAGCGGCGCGTGGACCACCACGTCGTCGTGGAGGAGCTCATGGAATGCCGCCACGTCCCCCGCGTCGCCGGCCTCGAGCCACCTCTCGAGCAACGACTTCGGCTCCGTGCCCATCAGCGACCGGAACTCTACGCGGGGGCGGACAGTGCCGCGGGAAGCTCTTCGAGCGAGTCGATGCCGATCGCGCCGTCCGGCGTCGTGCGCAGCCGCCCCCACGGGCCGCGTCGGCAGTGAACGGCGACGAGGCCCACGGCGAGCGCCGGGAGGACGTCGTTGTCGACCCGGTCGCCGACGTAGGCCAGCTCCCCCGCCTCCACGCCGGCGAGCTCGACTAGGCGTTCGAAGAAGGCGGGGTCGGGCTTGCGGACGCCGATGCCGTCCGAGCTCGTCACGAGGTTCGCGGGAAGGGTCGACCGCGCCCAGGCTTCCATGGTCCTGCTCTGGTTGCCGGCCAGGCCGACGAACATCCCCTCGGCGCGAAGGCGCTCCAGGCAGGCAACCGAGTCCGGATAGAGGTCGATCGACTCGTAGTCGAACCGCTCCCAGACGTCGAGTGGCCGCTCGACGCCGAGGTGGTCCCACAGCGCCCAATGATCCTCACCCCGCGCGATCGTCATGCCGAGCGCCGCGAACACGACGTGCGGCTGGAGGCCGGCTGCGCGGGCCACTTCCCGCCAGATCCGCTCCTCGTCGACGAGCGTCTCGCCCACGTCGAAGAAGACGGCGCGAACCGGCACCTAGGGCTCCGGCTTCCGGCTCCGCCAGCAACCCCTCCACCAGCGCGAGATCGTCGGCGGTCGTGACCTTCGCGAGGCGCGGGTCGCCGGCGACGACCCCGATCCTCCCACCCGCGCGCTCGACGAGCGACGCGCAGTCCGTGACGCCCGACAGGTCGCCGGCGTAGGCGGCGCGAAGTCGGTCTACGAGGAAGGCCTGCGGCGTCTGGACGGCGACGAGCTCCTCCCGCGGGAGCGTCGCGACGACGACGCCGCGCTCGACCCGCTTGATCGTGTCGCGGAGCGGGAGTCCGGGAACGACCCCGTCGACTCCCTCCGCGAGACCGCCGAGCACCCGTTCCAGGATCGTGTCGTCGACGAGAGGCCGCGCGGCGTCGTGGACGAGAGCGACCAGCGCGTTGTCTGGGACCTCGGCCAGCGCGTTGCGGACGGACTCGGCGCGCGTCGCGCCTCCCGTCACGACGGCAGTCACCTTCGACGCGACGAGCTCCTCGGCCAGGAGGATGGTCGGCTCCTCCCACTCCGCCGGCGCCGCGACGACGATCGCATCGATCCAGTCAGAGAGGTCGAGCCGCTCCAGGCTCTCCGCGAGGAGCGGGCGTCCGCCGAGGCCGACGAAGGCCTTCGGGCGATCGCCGCCGAGCCTCGAGCCCGAGCCCGCTGCGACCAGGATCGCCCATGTGCTTCCGGCTGCGCCGGAATCACTGGACGAGCTGTTCACCGAGGCGACGCTGTTTGCCGAGCGCTTTCGCGAAGCGAAAGCGCAACCACGTCACACAGTCGCCGTCGCCGCAGTCTTGGGCTTCGCCTTGACGCGCTTGCCCTTCGCCGGGTTGGCGAGGACCTCCTCGAGCCAGGCGTGCGCCTCGTCCTCGGTCATGCTCTTGGCGTACATGAGCTCCGAGGCGAGGATCTTCTTCGCCTTGACGTACATCTGCTTCTCGCCGGTGGAGAGGCCCTTCTCGTGGTCGCGCAGCGCAAGGTTGCGCACGACCTCGGCGAGCTCGAGGATGTCGCCGGTCTTCATCTTGTCGCGGTTGTGCTTGAAGCGGCGGTTCCAGTTCTTCGGCATCTCGGTCGAGCCACCGAGGAGCACCTTGACGACCACGTCGACCATCTCCTGGTCGATCACCCACCGGAGACCGACCTTCTCGGCGTTGTCCACCGGGACGTTCACGGTCATCTCGTTGTGGAGGATCCGGATGGTCAGATACTCCCGCTCCTCGCCGAGGACGACCTTGACTTCCTTCTTCTCGATCGTCCCCGCGCCGTGGTGGGGATACACGACCTTGTCGCCGACATCGAACACGCCTCGAGCCCTCCCGTCGTCCGGTCTTGTGTGCGCCTGGCTCACGAAAAAGCGCCGGCGGTGACCTGCCGGCGTGTAACCCCCATTCTAGCCGAAGATCACGCTGCACTCCCGCTGAAAACGCGTGGCCTGCGCGAGCTGCGGCGTCACGGCTCGACGCCCTCCTGGACACCTTCGCGCGGCGCCTCGAGGCCCGCCTGAAGCGCCTGACGGAGCGTCTCGGCTGCTGCCACCCGCGGGGTCCTTGTGCGGCCACGGGTCCCCTCCGGGGCGAGCGCGACGGCAACTCCGAGCTTGGCGCACTCCTCGAGGCGGCGCTCCGCCTGTGCCGCCGGGCGAAGCCGTCCCGTGAGGCCGAGCTCGCCGAACGCCGCGAGGCCGTGCTCGACCGGCGCTCCGCGGGCGGCCGAGGCGATCGCGAGGGCAATCGCGAGGTCGGCGCCGGGCTCGTCGATCCGGACGCCGCCCGCGACGTTCACGAACACGTCGGCGGACCCGAGGGGCACACCGGCGTGGCGTGCGAGAACGGCGACGATCATCGCGAGCCGCTTGGGATCGACGCCCGTGCCCACCCGCCTCGGCATCGCGAGGTCGGTACGGGAGACGAGCGCCTGGATCTCGAGCAGGATCGGCCTCGTTCCCTCGAGCGCCACGGCGACCGCGGACCCGACCTCTCCGGCCCTCGTCGAGCCGAAGAGCGCCGACGGCTCCGGTACGCCCTCGAGCCCGGCGGAGGTCATCTCGAAGACCCCGAGCTCGTTCGTCGAGCCGAACCGGTTCTTCACCGACCGGAGGATCCGGTGGGCGTGGTACCGGTCGCCCTCGAACTGCAGGACACAGTCGACGAGGTGCTCGAGCACGCGGGGACCGGCCACTGCTCCGTCCTTCGTGACGTGACCGACGAGGATCGTCGCGACCCCGCTCTCCTTCGCCACGCGGAGCAGGCGTGCTGCTGCCTCGCGGACCTGGGCCACGGATCCGGGCGCGGAGCCGAGCTCGCTCGCGTAGAGGGTCTGCACCGAGTCGATCACGCAGACGGCCGGCGTGTCGCGCTCGATCGTCGCGCAGACGGCGTCGAGCTCCGTCTCGGCGAGGATCGAGACGTCCTCCGCGCCGCCGAGCCGCTCCGCCCGCAGCCGGACCTGCGCGACCGACTCCTCGCCCGTCACGAGCAGGGCGGAGCGTCCGCTGCGGGCGATCGAGCCGAGTGCCATGAGCAGGAGCGTCGACTTCCCCACGCCCGGCTCGCCACCGAGCAGCACGAGGGACGCAGGTACGAGACCACCGCCCAGCACGCGGTCGAGCTCCGGCACGCCGGTCGAGAACCGCGCAGCCTCCTCGACGCGGACGTCGCCGAGACGCTCGGGGCGGCGGCCCGTCCCCCTGCGCCCCGAAGGTCCGTCGCGCCCGTGCAGCTCCTCGACGAGCGTCCCGAACGCCGCGCAGCCGGGGCAGCGTCCGAGCCAGCGCCCGCTCGTGGCCCCGCATTCGCTACACGTGAACTGGACGACGACCTTGGCCACGAGATCCAGCGTAGACGAGGCGTCGGATGTCATGTCGTCTGATTGGACAACGAGGACATGGCCGGATCGGACGACGGGGCCGAGCACCGCCCGACCGGCCGCGCCTATCCTGCTCATCGGTGAGCGAGGGGCACACCCACCGCCACGCGCCGCATCACGCGCACGCACACGACCACCGCAGCGCCTCCCGCCGCGCGCTCCTGATCGTGCTCGTCCTGACGCTGGCCTTCACGGTCGTGGAGGTCGTCGGTGGCCTGCTGACGGGCAGCCTTGCCCTTCTCGCCGACGCAGGACACATGGTGTCGGACGTCCTCGCGATCGCACTCGCGCTCGTCGCCCTCACTCTCGCGCGCCGGCCGTCCAGCTCCCGCCGGAGCTTCGGCTTCCAGCGCGCCGAGATCCTCGCAGCGTTCGTCAACGGCCTCGCGCTCGTGCTCGTGAGCGCCTGGATCGTCTGGGAGGCGGTCGGGCGCCTCGCCAACCCGCCGGAGATCCTCGGCGGCTGGATGCTCGCCGTCGCTTTCGCGGGCCTCGCGGTCAACGCCGGGGCGGCCGCGATCCTTGCACGCTCGGGCCGGGAGAGCCTGAACGTGGAGGCAGCCTTCCGTCACGTGATCGCCGACCTGCTGGGCTCGGCCGGGGTGCTCGTCGCCGCGCTCGTGATCCTCGTCACCGGCTGGGACCTCGTCGATCCGCTCGTCTCGATCGCGATCGCAGCGCTGATCGTCGCGAGCGCGTGGGGCGTCCTGCGCGACTCGACGGCGATCCTCATGGAGGAGACGCCGTCGGGCATCGACGCCGACGCGGTCGCGCGCGCGATCGTCGACGTGCCCGGCGTCACGAGCGTGCACGACCTCCACGTGTGGCGGATCACGTCCGGGTTCGACGCGCTGTCCGCGCACGTCCTCGTCGCACAGGGCGAGGACTGTCACGGCCTCCGACGGGACGTCGAGCGCGCGATCGGGGAGCGCTTCGGGATCTCGCACACGACGCTGCAGGTCGACCACGACGCCGCCGACGCGCTGATCGAGTTGCGCCGGCGCTGACGGTCGGCAGCTAGCCGCTACTCCGCGCTCGCCGCGGGGCGCTCGCCAGGCTTCTTGCCCGGTGCCGCCTTCGGCGGCTTCGGCTTCACCTTCATCGTGCCGACCTCGACGATCGCGTTCTGCGCGTCGTAGCGCACCGTGTACCGCTCGTCCTTGACGAGCTCCGGCCCCTCGTAGACCTTCCGCGTGTATTGCACCGTGAAGCCGGAGGCGCCCGCGGACTGGACGGTGCTGGTCGTGCCCGTCGGGAGCGCAGAGTTGCGGACGGTGATCGTCCGCGGCGCAACGTAGGCGTACGGCTCGCCGGTGGACGTCTCGACGCGACGCCCGAGCTTTCTCGAGAAGAAGCGCACGGTGACGCCGGAATCCGTCGCGGTCAGCTTCATCAGGATCGCGGCCGGCCAGTCGTTCCGGAAGATGAGCTCCGGTCCTCCCCACGAGACCGTCGCCTCACGGCCCATCGGATATCGCGAGATGTAGAACTGGTGCGCCTGGTGAGCGATGAGCTTCACGCCCGCGAAGAAGGCGGCGTTGTACAGCGTCGTCGCGATCTGGCTGATCCCACCGCCGACCGCGTCCTCCAGCCGGCCGGCGAAGATCTGCGGCGCCGAGACGAAGCCGTTCTCGACCGTGCGCTTGCCGAGCGCCTCGTTCAGCGAGAACGCCGTGCGCGGCCGGACGATCGTCCCGTCGAGCAGCTCGGCCGCCCGCTTGATGTTCGTCACGCGCGGCTGGCAGCACTGGTAGTAGGTCGTGAACTCCGAGACGAGCTCTTCGATCCCGAGGCCCTCGGCCTGCTCCGTGGTGAACCCGGGCTGCGACTTCACGAACTGCGCGCGATGCACCGTCGAGGCGAGGTTGGAGGTCAGCGAGCGGGAGATCCGCTCGAGGTCGAGCGTCCGGCCGGGCCTCGAGGGGACGACCCGAGCCCTCCTCGCGCCGACGGCGAAGTCCGCGTCGCGCGCAGGGATCTCCGTCCCGCCGAGGCGGATCCGGAGCGAGGCGCCGAGCCCCTTCGGGTCGACCGACACCGCGAGACCGCCGTTCGCGCGCTCCGTGCGCACCAGCGTCCGCAGCCGCTGCGGCGTGAGGGTCGCCTCGGCGTCGCCTGCCCGGACGCGCCTGGGCGTCTCGAGGAGTCGCTCGATGCGTGCGGCGGCCGCCTCGGCCTCCTCCGTCGTCACGACGGGACCGGCGGCGACCACGTCGAGCTCGACCTCTGCCGGCAGGAGGCGCAGGCCACGCCGGAGCGCGCCGCGGTCGACGGCGGTTCCCGAGCTCGCCTCCTCGACGCGTATCTCGTCCTCCGCAACCAGGACCTCGGCATCCTGCGGCGGGTCGCCGAAACGGGCGTCGATCCGGTCCGCGAGCTCGGCCGCGCGCACCGGGGCGAGGCGGTAGGACAGCGGGAGCTCCGGCCCGTCGCGCACGCCCAGTCGGGCCAGGACTCGATCCGTTGCGCCGGCGTCGAGCGCTGCGGCGAGCGCCTCGTCGACCAGCGGGGTCGCACGAAGCTCCGCGCCGCTCGTCGTCATCGAGCCGCTGACGGCCGTCAACGTGATGCGGCGCACAAGCTGCTGCCCGGCCTCGCGCTCGAGTGCGTCGCGCGCAGCGTCCTCGTCCATTCCTCCGACGTCGACCCCGCCGATGCTCGTGCCGCGCGGGATCGCATCGCGCTCGAGGAAGGCGACGATCCCGAAGGCCGCGGCAAGAGCGGCGAGGACGCCGGCGACGACGGCGACGATCATGAGTGGGCGGCGCCCACGCCGGCGGGGCCGCGCCGAGGTGGAGAGGAACGGCCCGGACATGAGCTTGACGGTACCCGACGCTAGATGGCTGATCGGTCGTTCGCGTGACGTCCGGGGGCGTCCCAGACCAAGCCGGGTGCACCGGCCGGGTACGGCTCGTAGCGGGCACTACGCGTCGTGCCCGGGCGGTGTGCCCGGCGCCGTGTCTGGGGCGTCATCCGGTTCGCGCCAACGGCCGATCAGCCATCTAAGCCAGGCGCTTGGCGAACAGCACGCGGTCCTCGCCGGGCCCGTCGTAGTCGCTCGCGACCTTCTCGACCTCGAAGCCGAGGGCCTGGTGGAACGCCACGGAGCTCTCGTTCGCGGGCGACGTGACACAGCGGACGACCGTCCTCCCGTGCGCCGCCGCGTCCGCGAAGAACCGCTCGTAGAGCCGACGGCCGAGTCCTTCTCCGCGCCGCTCGGGTGCGATGCCCACGAAGTGGACGTACGCCTCCTCCGGGTCGGTCTGGGAGAGGAACCCGATCAGGAAGGCGGCGAGCTGGCCTTCTTCGTCGTCGACGACGTAGCTCGTCCCCTCGAAGTGAACGAAGAAGAGCCGCGGCAGCATCGGGGCCATGTCGCGGCCGCCCCACCACGCGTTGAGCCGCGCGATGACGCGGCCGTAGTCGGCGGGCTCCGCGTGGCGGATCTCCATCCCCGGAAGCGTAGGCGAGCGGAGGGCAGGTGTCCGACTGAAGTCGGACACCACGCCGTCGGCGGCGTCGGACTTCAGTCCGACACCTTCGCCTCTGAGAGCCAGGCCTTGCTCATCGCGCCGATGTGCCGGTGGTCGGTGCCGCAGCAGCCTCCGATCACGCAGAGCTGCGGTAGCTGCGCCCTCAGCGCGACGTACTCCGCGGCGAGCTCCTCGGGGTCGCCCTCGTCGAGCTCCTCCGCCTCGTCGAGCTCGGCGTGACTGAGACGCGACGCGTTCGCGCGAAGGCCGCGGATCCGCGCAGTCCAGCCGGCACCGGGCTCGAGCACGTCCTCGAAGTGCGACGGGTGCGCGCAGTTGACCATGAAGTACGCGGCGGCGCCGTCCGTGCGCTCGTCGACCTCCTCGATCGCCTCCCGGAGCGGCTGGCCGCTCGGCAGGCGCCCATCAGTCTCGACGGTGAACGAGATGACGACCGGCAGCCCGGCCGCGCGCGCGGCGCGGACGATGCCGACCGCCTCGTCGGCGTACGTCATCGTGATCGCCGTGACGAGGTCGGCGGCGGAGGCCGCGAAGGTTCCGATCTGTTGCGCGTGGTACGTCTCGGCCTCCTCGGCGGTCATCGCCTCGCCGACGACGTACCCGTCGCCGCGCGGGCCGACGCAGCCCGAGATGACGATCGGCGTCGCCTCCGTCTCGTAGTCCGCGCGGATCTTCTCGAGCAGGCGCACGGCCCGTCGGTTCAGCTCCGCGAGCTCCTCCGGGCCGTGACCGAGGCGCTCGGCCCAGTCCGGATTGGCCCGCCACGTGGCCGTCTCGAGGACGATGCCGACGCCGTTCTCCCGGGCGATCTCGGCATACGGCTCGAAGTAGCGGCGAAGCGCCTCGGCCCCGCCGTCGCGGTTCAAGAGGTCGTAGGCCGCGAAGTGGGGCAGCTCGAGGCCGTCGTGGAAGATGAGCGTCGTCTCGAGCCCGCCGTCCGTCAGGAACGGGACATCGGCGAGCTGCGGAAGCGCGTCGCGGTAGCGAGCACGCGTTTCGCGTGTTGCGTTCATGTGGCCCTCCTTCTGGCACACGCCGCCTTTCGGCGACGACTGCCGGAGGGTACGACCACAAGTCCGGAGCGGATGGGCGGTTTGCCGCACTTTCGTGCGAGCGGCGGCCCGTACGACCGTTCGGGAGTCGTGCGCCCGGCGGGAGCCGGGCGCACGTCCGTCCCTCAGTCCGTCTCGTCCTGCGCGTCGTCCGCGCCGGGCTCGTCCGCCGGCACGGTGACCGGCTCCGGTCGAGCCTCGCCCTCGACGATCCGCATCTCGACCTTCGGGTCGTCGGGGCCCGGGTCCTCGCGACGGTCGACGATGATCGTCGATCCCTCGGAGAGCTCCCGCCCGAGGATGAAGTCGGCGAGCGGGTCCTCGATCAGGCGCTGGATCGCGCGGAGGAGCGGCCTGGCGCCCATCGCCGGGTCGTACCCCTCCTCGGCGAGCAGCTCCTTCGCCGCCGGGGTCAGCTCGATCGTGGCGCCGTGGACGGCCATCTGGTCGCGCAGCCGCTTCATCTTGATGTCGACGATCCGGAGGATCTCGTCCTTCTCGAGCTTGTGGAAGACGATGATCTCGTCGATCCGGTTCAAGAGCTCCGGCCGGAAGACCTTCTTGAGCTCGCCCATCACGCGCGCCTTCATGTCGTCGTACGAGAGCCCCTGCTCCTCGCCGACGTTGAAGCCGAGCGACTGGTTCTTCGAGATCTGGCCCGCTCCGATGTTGGACGTCATCACGACGATCGTGTTGCGGAAGTCGACCTTCCGGCCCTGTGCGTCCGTGAGCCGGCCGTCCTCCAGGATCTGGAGGAGGATGTTGAAGACGTCCGGATGCGCCTTCTCGATCTCGTCGAGGAGGAGCACGGAGTACGGCTTGCGCCGCACGGCCTCGGTGAGCTGGCCGCCCTCGTCGTACCCGACGTAGCCGGGAGGCGAGCCGACGAGCCGGGACACGGAGTGCTTCTCCATGTACTCCGACATGTCGACCTGGATCATCGCGTCCTGGTCGCCGAAGAGGAACTCGGCGAGCGTCCGGGCGGTCTCGGTCTTCCCCACGCCCGACGGGCCGAGGAAGATGAACGAGCCCGTCGGCCGCTTGGGATCCTTGATCCCCGCACGCGCACGGCGGATCGCCTTCGAGACGGCGACGATCGCGGTCTCCTGGCCGATCACGCGCTTGTGGAGTTCGCCCTCCATGTTGACGAGCTTCTGCGACTCGG
This sequence comes from uncultured Actinomycetes bacterium, assembly GCA_963814565.1. Taxonomy (GTDB): domain Bacteria; phylum Actinomycetota; class Thermoleophilia; order Gaiellales; family Gaiellaceae; genus Gaiella. Next base: position 53,632 of record CAWFDO010000014.1, on the reverse strand, counting down.
CCTCGGTGAGCTTGAAGACCGGGATCCCCGTCCACATCGAGACGATGTCGGCGATCTCGTCCTCGCCGATCTCCGGCTGTTCCTCGTCGGCCTCGTTCCGCCAGCGCTCCTCCAGCTCCTTCTTCTTCTGGGTGAGCTTCCGCTCCTTGTCGCGGAGCGCGGCCGCCTTCTCGAACTCCTGCGCCTCGATCGACGCCTCCTTGTCGGCGCGCACCGTCTCGATCTCCTCCTCGAGCTCGCGGTAACGCGGCGGGGCGGACATCGTCCGGATGCGGACGCGCGAGCCGGCCTCGTCGATCAGGTCGATCGCCTTGTCCGGCAGGTGGCGGTCCTGGATGTAGCGGTCGGCGAGCACCGCAGACGCGCGGAGCGCGTCGTCGGAGATCTTCACGCGGTGATGCGCCTCGTACCGGTCGCGCAGGCCGCGCAGGATCTGGACGGTCTCGTCGATCGTCGGCTCCTCGACCCGCACCTGCTGGAACCGGCGCTCGAGGGCGGCGTCGCGCTCGAGGTACTTGCGGTACTCGTCGAGCGTCGTCGCGCCGATCGTCTGCAGCTCGCCCCGGGCGAGGGCGGGCTTGAGGATCGAGGCCGCGTCGATCGCACCCTCTGCGGCGCCCGCACCGACGAGGTTGTGGAGCTCGTCGATGAACAGGATGATGTCGCCGCGCTGGGTGATCTCCTTCATCACCTTCTTCAGGCGCTCCTCGAACTCGCCCCGGTACTTCGAGCCCGCGACGAGCGCGGCGAGGTCGAGCGTGTAGATCTGCTTGTTCTTCAGGAGCTCCGGGACCTGGTTGGCGGCGATGCGGGCGGCGAGGCCCTCGACGACGGCGGTCTTGCCGACGCCCGGCTCGCCGATCAGCACCGGGTTGTTCTTCTGCCGCCGCGAGAGGATCTGCATGACCCGCTCGATCTCGGTCTGGCGCCCGACGACCGGGTCGAGCTTCCCCTCGGTCGCCTGCTTGGTCAGGTTGCGGCCGAACTGGTCGAGGAGCTTGGAGTTCTTCGTCTTCTCGCCCTGCGCCGCGCCGCCCGACTGGCCCGACTGCCGGCGGCCGGGCCCGGAGAGCATGCGGATGATCTCGTTGCGGATCTTCTCCGCGTCGGCGTCGAAGTCGAGCAGGATCCGCGCGGCGACGCCCTCGTTCTCGCGGACGAGGCCGAGCAGGATGTGCTCCGTGCCGATGTAGTTGTGGCCGAGCGAGAGCGCCTCGCGGAGCGCGAGCTCGAGGACCTTCTTCGCGCGCGGCGTGAACGGGATCTGTCCGGTCGTTACCTCGTCACCCTGACCGACGATGCGGGCGACCTGCGCGCGCACCTCTTCCACGGTGATGTCCAGTTGCTCGAGCACGCGCGCGGCGAGGCCCTCCTCCTCGCGCAGGAGCCCGAGCAGGATGTGCTCGGTGCCGATGTAGTTGTGCTTGAGAGCTCGTGCCTCGTCCTGGGCGAGGACGACAACCTGTCGGGCCCGTTCTGTGAAACGCTCGAACACGGGTGCCTCGACCCTCCTTTCCGCGTGATCCGGAGTCTGCGGGGCCGCCGGCTCCGGGTCGAAGGCCCCCTGATCGTACCCCACGGCCGCGAGGTCGCCGACCCCGCCCGATGCGGGCGGTAGCCTAGGCCGCTGATGAACGGGGCGGGGAGAGCATGAAGATCCTCATCACGGGGTCGTCCGGCCAGATCGGCACGAACCTCGCGCTGCGCCTGCTCCGCGGTGGCCACGAGGTGTTCGGCATCGACAAGCGCCAGAACACGTGGACCGACGAGTTCCCGTACCTCCTCCAGGACCTCGCAGGCCACTACGCGCCGTTCCCCGGCGGGATCAACGGCGTCGAGTATCCGGAGACCGACCTCGTCGTCCACCTGGCCGCCCACGCGAAGGTGCACCAGCTCGTCGGCGAGCCCCACCGCGCCCTCGAGAACGCGGTGATGACCTTCAACGTCCTCGAGTACGCGCGTCAGGCGAACATCCCCATCGTCTTCTCGTCGAGCCGCGAGGTGTACGGCGACGTCCACCGCTTCGAGGGCTACAACGAGCAGGCCGCCGACTTCGCCTACACGGAGAGCACGTACTCCGCGTCGAAGATCGCGGGCGAGGCGTTCATCTACTCGTACGCGCGCTGCTACGGCCTCCCCTACCTCGTCTTCCGGTTCTCGAACGTCTACGGGCGGTACGACAACGACCTCCAGCGCATGGTCCGCGTGATCCCGCTCTTCATCCACTCGATGATGCGCGGCGAGCCCATCACGATCTACGGGGGACGCGAGAAGACGCTCGACTTCACCCACGTCGACGACTGCGTCGACGGGATCGCGCGAGGCATTGAGCTCCTCTCCGAGCGCCGCGTCGTCAACCAGACGATCAACCTCGCCTACGGGGAGGGGAACACCCTCGTGCACTGCGCCGAACGGATCGCCCACGAGCTCGGCACCGAGCCGGAGATGACGCTCGCGCCCTCCTTGCTCGGCGAGGTCACGCACTACATCGCCGACCTCTCGAAGGCGCGGGCGCTGCTCGACTACGACCCGAAGGTGCCGCTCGACGAGGGCCTCGCACGCGCGGTCGCCTGGTTCCGGGAGCACCGCGAGGCCCATCCGGAGGAGAACGCGTTCGTCCGGCCGGACCACGAGCGCGCCCGCGACCTCGGTCAGGGCTGGAAGACCGCCCAGGTCGGCTGACGCGGGACCCGCCCTCAGGCGGCGTACGGGCGCGTCGTGTGCCCTTCGCGGAGGAGCGCTTCGACCTCTCGGGCCTCGAGCGGGTTGGCGAAGAACGTGCCCTGGCCCCTACGCACCCCGAGCCGCCGGAGCTCCGTCATCTGGAGGCGGTTCTCGATGCCCTCGGCGATGACGTCGAGGTGCAGCGCCGCGCCGAGGTCGGCGATGGCGCGCACGAGCGGCGCGGACGAGCTCGAGGCGCCGAGCCTGCTGACGAAGACGCGATCGAGCTTGAGCGCGTCGAAGGGGAGCGACTCGAGCCGCGAGAGCGACGAGTAGCCGATCCCGAAGTCGTCGAGGGCGAGGCGGACGCCCATCAGCTGCAGCGCCTCGAGCATCTCGCCGACCACCACGTGATCGCTGATGACGACGTTCTCGGTGATCTCGAGCACGAGCCTGCGCGGGTCCAGCGCCGCTGCGTCGAGTGCGACGCGGACGTCGTGGACGAAGTCGGGATGCTGCAACTGCCGGGCAGAGACGTTGACGCTGACGGTGAGCTCCTGCCCCTCGGGCGTGTCCCGCCAGCTCGAGACCTCGCGGCACGCCTGCTCGAGGACCCAGCGGCCGAGCTCGACGATGAGGCCGCTCTCCTCCGCCATCGGGATGAAGTCGGCCGGCTGCACGACCCCCCGGAGCGGGTGGCGCCAGCGAAGCAGTGCCTCGACGCCGACGACGCGCTCCGTCGCGAGATCGAGGACCGGCTGGTAGTGCAGCAGGAAGTCCCTGCCGGGCCGCGACCGGCGGAGCTCGCCGAGGAGCTCCAGCCTCCCGAGCACCACGTCGTCCATCCACGGCGCGTAGAGGGCGTACTGGGCCTTCCCGGCCGACTTGGCCCGGTACATCGCGACGTCCGCACGCCGGAACAGCTGGTCGACGTCGCTCCCGAGCGCAATGCCGACGCTGGTCGTGACGAACACCTCGACGCCCGCAATCTGGAACGGCGTGCGGAGAGCGTCGATCAGGGAGCCGGCGGAGTGCACGGCGATCCCCGCGGGATCGTCGGCGGGGTCGACGAGCGCGGCGAACTCGTCGCCGCCGAGCCGGGCGACGACGACGGAGCCCGGCAACGCGTCGCGCAGGCGCTTACCGATGTCTTGCAGCAGCGCGTCTGCCTCGACGTGACCGAACCGGTCGTTGATCGCCTTGAAGTCGTCGATGTCGAGCAGCAGCATCGCCGCCTCGGCCGAGCCGTCCTCGGCCGCCAGCGACGCGAGCGCGCGATCCTTGAACAGCGTGCGGTTGGGCAGCCCCGTGAGCGGGTCGTGGAATGCCTGATACCGCAGCTGCTCCTCGGCCTCCTTGGCCGAGGTGATGTCGAGCAGGTATCCCTGGAGCGCGACCGGAGCGCCCGAGGCGCCGACGATGGCGCGCGCCTCGTCGTGCACCCAGACGACGTGCCCGTCCCGCGCGACGAGCCGGTACTCGATCGAGAGCGGGCTGCCGTCGTGCGCGCGCTCGTGCGCTTCCAGGACGCGCGCGCGGTCGTCCGCATGGAGCAGACGGACGAACAGGCCGGGATCATTCTGCCACTCCGTCGGGGAGTAGCCCAGCAGGGGCTCGACCTGCGGGCTCGTGTAGAGGTTCGAGCTCACCGCGTCGATGGCGTCGACGTAGACGACGAGCGGGAGCTGCTCGACGAGGGTGCGGTACCGGAGCTCGGCCGCTCGCAGCCGCTCCTCACCGAGCGTGCGGTCGCGGAGGTCGCGGATCCAGGCGGTGAAGAGGGGCGGCCCGTCGACCGCGAGCCGCCGGATCGCGATCTCGACCGGGAACTGCTCTCCGTCCGCGCTCTGCGCGGTCAGCTCGATCCGCAGGTCGAGGATCGCACCCGCGCCGTCGCTCGGCCCCTCGGCCGTCCACCGGGCCAGGAGGCGGCGGTGCGCCTCGCGCTCGGCGGCGGGCACGATCAGCTCGGCGAGCTCCCTGCCGAGCGCCTCCTCGCGCGAGTACCCGAAGATCTCCTCCGCGGCGTGGTTGAACTCGAGCACACGCCCGCCGTGGTCGATCGTGATCAGCGCGTCGAGCGCAGCCGCGATCGCCGCGGCGGCATGGGCGCGCCCGACCGTCGCTCCGCTCGAGCGTCCGGCCGCAAGCGGCGGACGGGCCGGTGCCCGCACGCCCGAACGCTTCGCGCGCAGGGCCACAGAATGAATATCGCCCTGGAAACCGGGGCACACGACCCCTGTCGGGGTACCCCGAACGGGGGATCGGCCGACGTCAGTCCGCTTGAGGCTCGCTGTGAGATCCGAGCACGCACGGATGGTGGCCCGCACACGGCGCCTCGCGGCCGTCTCGCTCGACATCCAGGCAACCAGCCTGCACGCCGAGCGAGCCGACCACGCTGCTTGGTGCAGGCCATCCCCGCACGCACTCCGATCTCACATCAAGCCTCTCGGCGGCGGAGCGCCGGGAAGAGCACGACGTCGCGGATCGACTCCGCGCCCGTCAGCAGCATCGTGAAGCGGTCGATCCCGAAGCCCAGCCCGCCGGTCGGCGGCATCCCGTACGAGAGGGCGTCGACATAGTCCGGGTCGCCGCGCTCACCCTCGACCTGCTCCGACTGCTGGTCGAACCGCTCCTGCTGCGTCACGGCGTCGTTGATCTCGGAGAAGGCGTTGCCGAGCTCCATCCCGCCCGCGAAGTACTCGAACCGCTCGGTCAGGGTCGGGTCGTCGTCCGTTGGCCGCGCGAACGGCGACAGCTCGACGGGGTAGTCGTGGACGATGGTCGGCTCGATCAGCCCGGGCTCCACGTAGTGCGAGAACGCGTGGTCGACGAGCTGCGCCCAGTCCTTGTCCGCATCCGTGTCGACGCCCCGCTCGGTGAGCCAGGCACGGAGCTCGTCCGCATCGCGCGTCCAGAGCTCGTGCCGCTCGAGGGCCTCGACGAACCGAACGCGCTGCCACGGGCCCCGGAGGTCGAGATCGTGGCCGCGAAACGTGACGGCGGTAGTGCCGAGCACCTCGAGCGCGACGCGCTCGACGAGCTGCTCGATCCGCGCCATCGTGTCGTGGTAATCGGCGTAGGCCTCGTACCACTCGAGCTGCGTGAACTCGGGGTTGTGCTTGAACGAGACGCCCTCGTTGCGGAAGTCCTTTCCGATCTCGTAGACGCGCTCGAGCCCGCCGACGATCAGTCGCTTGAGATAGAGCTCCGTTGCGACGCGCAGGAACAGGTCCGCCTCGAGCTCGTTGTGGTGCGTCACGAACGGCCGGGCGAACGCGCCGCCGTAGCGCGGCTGGAGGATGGGCGTCTCGACCTCGACGAAGCCCCACTCGTCGAGTGCACGGCGGATGGCGGTGACGATGCGCGCACGGGTCACGAACACGTCGCGCGTCTCCTCGTTCATCAGGAGGTCGAGGTAGCGCTTGCGATAGCGGAGCTCGACGTCCGTCAGCCCGTGGAACGTGTCCGGCAGCGGCTGCGTGTTGCGCGCCAGCACCTCGACGCTCTCGGCGAGCACGGAGGGCTCGCCGCGTCGCGACTTCGCCGGTCGGCCGACGACCCCGACGACGTCACCGAGGTGGACGTCCACCTCGCCCGTCACGGCCACGTCGCAGATGACCTGGATCCGTCCCGAGAGGTCGACGACGTCGAGGAACACGAGCTTGCCCATTCCACGACGCGCCATCGCGCGCCCTGCGATGCGGCGCGTCGTCCCTGCCTCGGCCCCGTCCGCCAGCGGCTCGGCCTCGGCGCGGACGGCGGCGATCTCGTCGCGGTCGGGAAAGCGCTTCGGCGCGGTCATGGCCGGACGAGTCTACGCGCGGCCAGGCACGTGCTTCCCGGGGAGATGGAGATCGAGGCGGCCTTCAGGCCGCCTTGATCTCCATGATCTTGAACTTCAGCATCGACCCGCGCGGGGTCGCGACCTCGACGGTCTCGCCCTTCTTGCGACCGATGATCGCCTTGCCGACGGGAGACTCGTTCGAGAGCTTGTACTCGATCGGGTTCGCCTCGGCGGAGCCCACGATCTGGTACTCGACCGTCTCCTTCGCGTCCACGTCGCGGAGGCGGACGACGGAGCCGACCGAGACGACGCTGGTGTCGACGTCGTCGGTATCGATCAAGCGCGCGCGGGCGAGGCGCTCCTCGAGCTGCGCGATCTTGTGCTCGAGCATTGCCTGCTCGTTCTTGGCGTCGTCGTACTCCGCGTTCTCTGCAATGTCGCCGAACTCGCGCGCCGTCCGGATCCGGTCGGCGATCTCGCGCCGGCGGTCGGTGCGGAGTGTCTCGAGCTCCTGCTTGAGGGCCTCGTAGCCCTCGGGGGTAAGGATCACGTCCTTCAGCGGAAAGACCTCCGAGGTGCGTCTCCAACAACGAGAACGAGGCGCACTGTGCGCCACGCGGACGCGCATGGTAGCCAGCGGAGGCGACGTGTGCAAACCCGGACCGAGAGCGGGTCGAAGACGGCGTCTACCATCCGTCCTCGAGGATGGTAGACCTTCGCGAGACCTGGTGGATCGGGCCTGTCGAGATCCCGACGCGGCTCGTCCTCGCGCCCATGGCGGGCGTCAGCGTCCAGGCGTTCCGCCGCCAGGGTCGCCGCTTCGGGGCGGGCCTCGTGTGCTCGGAGATGGTCAGCTGCGCCGGGATCGAGCACCGCAACGAGCGCACGCTCGGCTACCTCCGGGTGGCCTCGGACGAGCACCCGCTCGCAATCCAGCTCTTCGGCTCCGAGCCGGCGACGATGGCCGAGGCGGCACGGATGGTCGAGGCGGCCGGCGCCGACCTCGTCGACCTCAACTTCGGCTGCCCCGTGCGGAAGGTCACCAAGACCGGCGCCGGGGCGACGCTGCTCGACGATCCGGACCGCGCCGTCGGGATCGTCTCCGCGATCGCCGATGCGGTCGACATCCCGGTCACGGTGAAGCTCCGGCGCGGCCTCCGCGACGGGTCCCGCGACTGCCTCGTCGTCGGCCCGCGGCTCGTCGACGCGGGAGCGGCGTCGCTGGCCCTCCATCCCCGCTCGGCGCAGCAGATGTACACCGGCTCCGCCGACCACGGCCTCACCGCCGAGCTCGTCTCGCTCGTCGACGTGCCCGTCGTCGCGTCGGGCGACATCGCCTCACGCGCGAAGGCGCAGTCCGTCCTCGCCACAACCGGTGCTTCCGCCGTGATGGTGGGACGTGCTGCGCAGGGCAATCCCTGGGTGCTCGAGGAGATCGTCGACGGCGAGGCACGGGAGCCCTCACGCGAGGAGGTCGTGGCGGAGCTCGTCCTCTTCGTCCGGGAGACCGTCCGCGAGCTCGGGGAGCGGCGCGCCAGCGGCTTCCTGAAGAAGTTCTACGGCTGGTACCTGGGCCGCGGGCGGTTCCCGCGTCCGTTCAAGCAGGAGCTCGTCGTGCTCGACTCGACCGACGAGGTCCAGCGTCGGTTGATCGCAGCCGCCCCGGGCTCGCTCGAGCTGATCGAGCGCCTCGAGGCGGAGGTTCCCTCGGGGGAGGACGTCACCCTCGAGCTCCCGATCTCGATCTACGGCGGGGGCTAGGACGACGTCGAGCGGTGCGAACCGGTGAGCGCGGTCAGCACGCCGAGGCCCACGAACACCGTTCCGCTGACGTAGCGCTGGACGCGCAGGAAGCCTGTGTGCCCGCGCAGGCGCTCCGAGGCCGTGCCGGCGGCAAGCATCCAGGCTCCGTCGGTGACGACCGCAAGGGCGACGAAGAGGAGGCCGAGGAACAACGTCTGCAGGCCCACGTGCCCCGCCGACTCATCGACGAACTGCGGCAGGAAGGCGAGGAAGAACAGCGCCGACTTCGGGTTCAGGATCTGCACGACGACCCCCTGCGCGAAGCGCCTGCGGTGGCGCGGCCGGGGCCGCTCCTCGTCCGCCGGCGTCGGCCCCCCGCGGCGAAAGAGTGTCCAGAGCCCGATTCCGACGAGGTACGCCGCGCCGACGTACTTGACGGTGTCGAACGCGATGGCCGACGCCGCGAGCACCCCTGCAAGCCCGAGTGCGGCGGCGGTGACCTGGACGAGGGCGCCGACCTGGATCCCCAGCATCGACGCGGCGCCCGCCCGCCTGCCACCGTCGATCGCGTTGGCGACGATGTAGAGCACCGCCGGGCCTGGCACGACGAGCAGCGCGAGGGCCGCGCCGCAGAACACCACGAGTGTGGCGGGATCGGGGATCACCGGTTGAGCTCCCAGACGAGCCGGAGGCCCTCGAGCGTCAGGAACGGGTCGACCTCCTCGATCGTCGCCGAGTGCGTCGCCACCAGCTCCGCGAGGCCGCCGGTGGCGACGACGCGCGCTTCCGGGGCGTCGAGCTCGCGGCGGATCGCAGCGACGATCCCGTCCACCTGACCTGCGAAGCCGTACACGAGGCCCGACTGCAGGCCCGCGACCGTCGTCTTCCCGATCACGCTCGGCGGCTCGACGTAGTCGACCTTGACGAGCCGCGCGGCGCGCGCGAAGAGCGCGTCCATCGACGTCTCGATCCCCGGAGCGAGGACGCCGCCGACGTACTCGCCCTCCCGCGAGACGACGTCGAAGTTCGTCGAGGTGCCGAAGTCGACGACGATCACGGGCGCGCCGTACCGCTCCTTGGCCGCGACGGAGTTGACGATCCGGTCGGGGCCGACCTCGCGCGGGTCGTCGTACCTGATCGGGATACCCGTGCGGATGCCGGGGCCGACGGCGAGGAGCGGCGCGTGCGCCCACCGATCCGCGAGGCGCTCCCACTCGCGGAGGAGCAGCGGGACGGTCGTCGAGAGGCAGATCCCATCGACCGCGTCCGGGTCGAGCAGCCCGCCGAGGAGCACGACGAGCTCGTCGCCCGTCCGGCTCCGGTCGGTGGTCACACGCCAGGTGTCGACCAGGCGGTCACCGTCGAAGAGGCCCAGCACGGTCTGGGTGTTGCCGACGTCGACGGCGAGGAGCATGGCCGCGAGCGTACAAGAGCCGGCGAGACGAGCGGCCGCGGCGCCGGAGGCGCTGGTGACCGATCGTCACAGCTCGGCTCGCGCGCCTCCGGTCGCTGCGGGCATGAGCCGGTGAGGGCGCGAGTAGGGCTTGTGACTAGTTGTTACGAGCGCTCTCGGCGCGACCGGGCTGCACCGCGACAGCGTGCGCCTTGGAATCCGCCCGCCGCAAGCGGGAATCAGGCGGCAGGTCTCCGCTCCTGCGGAATCCTGCTTCGCGCAGCAACCTCTAGAACGCGTCGTCGTCGTCCGGCCGGCGAGTGTCGCCGAGGCGCTCGGCGAGCGCCTCCGCCGTGAGACGCGGCTCGTCGCCCTCGCCGCGGAGCTCCTCGACCGTGACGTCGCCGGAGGTGTAGACCTCGGCGCGCGGGATGATCCGCGTCGGGCGGTTCTTGTCCCACACCCACACGTCCTCCATCTGTGCGTGGAAGAACGGGTAGCTGGCCTGGGGCACGACCTTGAGGTCGAGCTTGTTGCAGAGGTACGTCGCATCCTGGGTGAGGACGCAGTAGCGGAACAGCGGGAAGACGGCCGTGTACTCCCGCTTCAGCTGAAGCTCGAGCTCCGCCTCGAACTCGTCGAGCTCGTCCAGGTGGCTCATGCCCGGAGTCTAGCCCCGGGGGCCGGTGCTGGATCGTGACGGGCCCGAGTCGAGCGCGGCGAGGAGCTCGGCGACCGTCCCGCGGCCCGGGACGACGAGCTCCGGCTCGAGGTCCGCGAGCGGCTCGAGCGCGAAGTGCCGCTCGTGGAGCCGTGGGTGGGGCAGCGTGAGCCCCGGCTCGTCCTGGACGATGCTGCCGTGGACGAGGAGGTCGAGGTCGAGCGTCCGCGGTCCGAAGCGAACCTCCGTCGCTCGATCGCGCCCGAGGCTCCGTTCGACGTCGAGGAGCAGGTCGAGGAGGTCGCGCGGGTCGAGCTCCGTGTCGAGCGCGACCGCGCCGTTCAGGTACGGAGGCTGCTGGACGGGCCCCCAGGGCTCGGTCTCCCGCAGCGTCGAGATCCCGACGACGTCGACTTCCGGCTGCGCCGCGAGCATCTCGATCGCGCGGCGGATGGTCTGTTCGCGGTCACCGAGGTTCGCTCCGACGCCGACGTAGGCCCGCACGACATTTGACGCTACCGGCCGGGCGAAGGCGCGTAACGTGGCCTTAACCGCCGTTCTTACCTGATCCTCAACCGGAAGCGCGAGCATCCCGTACTCCTCGGTGCTCATGCGTTCCCTCGCAACCCTCCTCCTGGCCGCAGCCGCGGCCGCCGTCCTCGCCCCCGCGCAAGCAGGGGCGTCGGTGACGAGCCCCGCCACGATCGTTCGCCTGACGGCCGCCGCGTCGTGCGCCGAGCCTGCCACGCTCGCCGCTGCAGGCGCGCGGCAGGTCGATGCGAAGCTCCGCCTCTGGCGTCTCGACGCCGGCATCGCCGGATCCCTCCTCCCCGCGCTCGAGCGGCGAGGCGCGGTGGCCGCCACACAGCTCGAGCGGAGCTACGACGTCGCCGCGACGACGGTCGACCCCGACCCGCTGCAGGCGGAGGAGTGGTGGCTCGCGCAGATCGGCGTCGCGGGCCTGACACCGCCGGGGCCAGGCGTTCCCGTCACGATCGTCGACTCGGGGATCGACGTGGCGCACCCGGAGTTCGCAGGCCGCCCGGACCTCTCCCTGCTGAACAGTCAGGAGCCGTCGGGGATCGGCGGCGAGCACGGGACGTCGGTCGCCTCGGTCGTCGGCGCGCCCGTCAACGGCGTCGGGCTCGTGGGCGTCTACCCACAGGCCGTCCTGCGCTCCTGGGATGCGGCGCTCGGCGAAGGCACGCGTCTCGAGTCGAGCGACATCGCGGCAGGCATCCTCGCCGCCGCCCGGGCCGGGAAGGGCGTCATCAACCTGAGCCTCGGCGGCGACCGTGACCTGCCCATCGAGCTCGCCGTCTCGGAGGCGGTCGCGACGGGATCGCTCGTCGTCGCCGCCTCGGGGAACGACGGCACGCGCGGCAGCCCGGTGGGTTACCCGGCCGCTCTACCGCATGTCACGACGGTCGCCGCGACCGACCGCTCGGGGGCGGTCGCCACCTTCTCGAGCCGCTCGCCCTACGTCGACGTCGCAGCGCCGGGAGACGGCATCCTGGTCGCCAGCGCGCTCGGCAAGAACTGGCACCCCTCCTCGGGGACGAGCTTCTCGTCTCCCCTCGTCGCCGGCGCGGCCGCGTGGCTCTGGACGGCCCGACCGGATCTCGACGCTGGACAGGTCGCAGAGATCATCCGCCGCTCAGCCCGTGACATCGACCGGGCCGGCCGCGATCCCGCCTCCGGGTTCGGGATCCTGAACGTCCAGTCGGCGCTCGCGCTGCCGACTCCGATCCGCGACCCGTTCGAGCCGAACGACGACGTCGACGAGGTCGCCCCGAACGGCGAGCGCAACCTCCGGAAGGCGCCGCCCCTGACGACGGTGACGAAGCGGGCGAGCAGGATCGACGGCCGCGTCGACGCCTGGGAGGATCCCGCGCGACGTGTTCCGGGTCTGGCTCCCTGCCGGCCGCCGGGTGACGTTCGGGCTGAGCGGCACCGCCGACGGCGACCTCTCGCTCCACCGGACGAACGTGCGGACCGTCGCCGGCCGCTTCGCCTCGACGGGCCGCCTCGCGCAGGCCACCGCACGGGGACGCACGGAGCGGCTCGCCTACGTGAACCGCGGCGCCGGCCGCTGGGCGTACCTCACCGTGCTCCTCCCGGCGCGGACGCTGGACGCGACCTACCGGCTGACCGCGTCGTCGGCCGCCTAGACAAGCCGACGCCGCTCGACGACCACGGCGGCGTGATCGACGGGGCGCGCGAGCACGACGTCCGGCTTCCGGACGCGCACGCGGGCCCGCGTCAGGGAAAACCGCTCGATCAGGGCGTCGGCGATAGCCGTCGCGAACGCCTCCAGCAGGTGATAAGCGTGGGCGTCCGACACGGCGATCACCGTCTCGACCACATCGCGGTAGTCGACGGCGTCGTCGATCGCGTCGCTCGCCGCGGCGGTCACGTCGGCGAGGTCGAGCTCGAGGTCGACGAGGAAGCGCTGCCCATCGCGCCGCTCGTCGTCGAGCACGCCGTGGAGCCCGTGGAGCTCGATCCCCTGGAGCTCGATCATCATTGGGCCACCGTCCCCCGCTCGACCGCGGCCGCGACCGCCAGCGCCTCGACGTGCGAGCGGACGTCGTGCACGCGGAACAGCGTCGCGCCGCGATCGAACGCCGCGACGGCCGCCCCCACGGAGGCGGCGTCCGTCCCCACTCGCGCGTCGGGACCGCAGACGATCCGCGCGAGCGTCCACTTCCGCGAGATTCCGACCATCACCGGCCGGCCGATCGCGACGAGCTCGTCCAGCCGGCGCAGGAGCTCGAGGTTCTGGTCCGGGGTCTTCCCGAAGCCGAACCCGGGGTCGAGGCAGATTCGCTCCTCGTCGATGCCTGCCTCGACGGCATGCGAGAGGCGTTCCTCGAGGAAGGCGGAGACCTCCGCCACAACGTCGTCGTAACGCGGCGCCTCCTGCATCGTGCGAGGCTCCCCCTGCATGTGCATGAGGCACAGGGATGCCCCGGACGCGGCGACGACGCCGGCGAGCTCCGGGTCGCGCCGGAGCGCGGTGACGTCGTTGACGAGCTCGGCGCCGAGCGCGAGCGCCTGCCGAGCGACCTCCGCCCGTGACGTGTCGATCGAGACGCGGCGCCCCTCGAGCCGCTCGAGCACGGGGAGCACGCGGCGCAGCTCCTCGTCGACGTCGACGGCGTCCGCGCCGGGCCTCGTCGACTCGCCGCCGACGTCGACGATGGCGGCGCCCTCGACGAGCATCCGCTCCGCGGCCTCGGCCGCGTCGTCCCCGGAGAGGTACGTGCCCCCGTCCGAGAAGCTGTCCGGGGTGACGTTGACGATCCCGACGACGGTCGGGCGGAGCCAACGTTCGGTCGGTGCCGGTCGTCTCATCGGGCATGGACGGTAACGCGCCGCGGCGGGGCGGGTCGACCGCGCGCACGATCGCGATCGGCGCCGCCGTGGTCGTGCTCGTCGGGATCGTCGCGATCGCCTCTACGGGCTCCGTCCCGACCGGCGCCGGCGGCAGCGCCCGCCGACCGGCGGAGGGCTTCGTCGATACGGCGTTCAGCCTCTTCCTCGTCCTGATGGTCCTGTGCACGGTGTTCGTCGCCGTGGCGCTGACGTTCTTCCGCCGCTACGACCCGACGACCGGTGCACCGAAGCGGCGGAGCGCGCTGCAGTCGATGGTCTCGTTCGTGCTCTCCTTGCTGCTCCTCGCCGTGATCGTCCGCGCCATCGCCGGGAGCCGGGGCGAGAACAGCGGCCTCCGCCTCCCCTTCTCCGGCGCGGCTGCGGGGTCGCAGGCGGACGCCGACGCGAGCCGCTACGAGCCGGAGTTCGCGGTGCGGCCGGTCGTCGCGGTCCTGACGCTCCTCGCGATAGCGGGCCTCGCGATGTGGCTGTCGGGCCGCAGGAAGCGAGCGGCGCGCGCGTCCCTCGCCGCGACGCCTGCGGAGGCGCTCGCGGATGTGCTCGCAGAGACGCTCGACGACCTCCGGGCCGAGAGCGATCCACGGCGGGCGGTGATCGCCGCGTACGCGCGGATGGAGCGCGCGCTCGCCGCCGCCGGGCTGCCACGCCGCGACGCCGAGGCGCCGGAGGAGTATCTCGACCGCATCCTCGACGAGGTCGAGCTGTCACCGCGGGCGGCGGGCCGCCTGACAGCGCTGTTCGCGTGGGCGCGGTTCTCGGTGCACGATGTGCGTCCCGAGATGAAGGACGAGGCGATCGAGACACTCGAGCAGGTCCGGCAGGAGCTGGCCGCGGCCGAAGCCGCCCGCGAGGCGCAACTCGCCGAGGCTCTCGCATGAAGCGGATCGACCGGGCGATCGCCGTGGTGCTCGCCGTCAGTGCGTGGGCCGGCATCGTGCTCCTGCTCGTTCCCGGACGGGCATCGCTCGTGGGGCACGCGTGGCTCGTGCTCGTGCTCGCCGTCGCGCTCATTGCTGCGCTCGGAGCGCTGCACCGGGCCGTCCCCCGGCGCGCCTCCGCCTTCGACGCCGCGTTCGCACCGGCGCGACGGACGCATGCCCGGCCGGCGTCCCTCGAGCGCGTCGAGCGAGAGGTTGTCCTCGCGACGGGCACGGCGTTCGACGTGCACTACCGGCTGCGCCCGACGCTGCGAACGATCGCCTCGGGGCTCCTTCTCCGTCGAGGCGTGGATCTCGAGCGGGCACCCGATCGCGCCGAGGCGCTCGTGGGCCCGACCGTCTGGGAGCTCGTTCGCCCCGACCGTCCTGCACCGGATGACCGGACGGCGCCCGGGCTCCCGCTCGAGACGGTCGAGCGCGCGGTGGAAGGCCTGGAGCGGGTCGCATGGAGCTGAGCGAGCTCGCCGCCCGCGCGGGAGCCGTCCTCGACGAGGTCGAGCGCGCCGTCGTGGGCAAGCGTGACCGGCTCGAGCTCGTGCTCGCAGGCCTCCTCGCCGACGGTCACGTGCTCCTCGAGGACGTCCCGGGTCTCGCGAAGACGCTCACGGCGAGGTCGTTCGCGACCGTCACCGGCCTCGAGTTCGCGCGCGTCCAGTTCACGCCGGACCTGCTGCCGACCGACGTCACGGGCTCGTCGATCTGGAACCAGCGCGCCCTCGAGTTCGAGTTCCGCCGGGGGCCGGTGTTCTCCAACCTCCTTCTCGCCGACGAGATCAACCGCGCCCCGCCGAAGACGCAGGCGGCGCTGCTCGAGGCGATGCAGGAGCGCCAGGTGTCGATCGACGGCATCACGCACGCGCTCGAGCCGCCGTTCCTCGTGCTGGCGACGCAGAACCCGATCGAGTACGAGGGCACGTACCCGCTCCCGGAGGCGCAGCTCGATCGCTTCGTGCTGCGAACGGGATTCGGCTACCCGACGGCGGACGACGAGTGGGAGATGCTCGAGCGACGGCTCGACCGGCGCATCGACGAGGTCGAGCTCCGCAGCGTCGTCGACCGGCAGACGCTGCTCGACATGCAGCGGGCGGTCGAGGACGTCCACGTCGACGAGAGCGTCGGCCGGTACATCGTGGACCTGGTCGCGGCGACGCGCGAGAGCCCGAGCGTTGCCGTCGGCTCCAGCCCGCGCGGCTCGCTTGCGCTGCTCAAGCTCTCCC
Organism: uncultured Actinomycetes bacterium; assembly: GCA_963814565.1. Classification (GTDB taxonomy): domain Bacteria; phylum Actinomycetota; class Thermoleophilia; order Gaiellales; family Gaiellaceae; genus Gaiella. The sequence continues at coordinate 37,830 of CAWFDO010000014.1, read as the reverse complement.
GCTGCCGGGCGGCTCTCGCCGGCCGCGACTTCGTCACGCCGGACGACGTCAAGGGTGCCGCCGTGCCGGCTCTCTCCCACCGCCTGGTCCTCCGACCGGAGCTCTGGGTGCAGCGGCGCACGGGCGAGGACGTCGTGCGCGAGGTCCTCGACCAGGTCCGGACGCCGAGCACCGAGCGCGTGTGATCCGGTCGGCGGACGCGCGGCTCGGCGCCTACGCGGCGCTCGCGGCGGCGGCGTTCGTCGCGGCGCTCGCCCTCCGCCGCCCGGAGCTCGCCGTCCTCGCCGCGCCCTTCGCGCTGCTCGTCGCGCTCGGTGTCCGGATGCCGGCTCCCACGCTCCGGGCCTGGGTGGACCTCGATCGCGAGCGAGCGCTCGAGGGGGACGAGGTCGACGCGATCGTGACGGTCCGGGCCGACGCCGCCGTCGATCGGCTCGAGGTCGGCCTCGCGCTGCCGGACGGGATCGAGCTCGCCCAGGGCAGCAACCCCGTCGCAATCCACCTCGGCGCAGGAGAAGAGCGCGAGCTGCCGCTCCGCCTGCGCTGCGTGCGCTGGACCTCCGCCGAGGTGGGCGAGGTCTGGCTCCGCGCGCGAGACCGGGTCGGCCTCGTCCGGTACGAGGGGCGTGTCGACCGCCGCCGGCCGCTGCGCGTCTACCCCACTCCGGAGCGGCTCCGACGGCTGCTCGCGCCGGCGAAGACGCAGGCGACGACCGGCAGCGAGGTGGCCCCGGTACGAGCCGAGGGCCTCGAGTTCGCCGATACGCGGCCGTTCGTGCCGGGCGACCGCGTGCGCTCGGTCAACTGGCGGGCAACGGCTCGCCGCGGCAGCCTCGTCGTCAACGAGCGCCACCCGGAGCGGAACGCGGACGTCGTGCTCTTCCTCGACAGCTTCGCCGAGGCACGCGCGACCGACCAGGGGACGTTCGAGCACGCCGTGCGCGCAGCCGCGACGCTCGCCACCGGCTTCCTGGAACGGCGCGACCGCGTCGGGCTCGTCGCGTTCGGCGGCATCCTCCGCTGGCTCCAGCCGGGCGGCGGCCTCGTCCAGCGCTACCGCCTGGTCGACGCACTGCTCGAGACGGGGGTCGAGTTCAGCTACGCGTGGAAGGACGTCAACGTGATCCCCGCACGGACGCTTCCTCCGGGTGCGCTCGTCGTCGCGCTGACCCCGCTCCTCGACGAGCGCTCCGTCACGGCGCTCGTCGACCTCCGCGGCCGCGGGCACGACCTCGTCGTGCTCGAGGTGTCTCCCGACCCGTACCTCGTTCCGTCGACCGACCCGGCCGACGTCATCGCCACGCGCCTGTGGCGCCTGCAGCGGGCCGAGCTCCGCTCACGCTTCGAGAGCCTCGGTGTCGCCGTCGCCACGCTCGACGACGGGACCACCGTCGAGGCAGCCCTCGAGGGGGTGAGGGCATACCGTCGTCACGCCCGCCTCGCACGGCGGTAGCCGCAGGCGCCGCCGCCGTCGCGGTGGCCCTCGGGCTGGCCCTCTGGCTCGCGCTCGTCGCATCGGCCGACGCGGCGGCGCCGGTGCTCGTCCTCGGCGTGACGGGCGCGCTCCTCACCGCCGCTGCGGTCGTCTGGCCGGTGATGCTCGGCCTCGCGCTCGCGCTGTCCGGCTCCGGGTACGCACTCCTCCTCGCGGTCGACGAGCCTCCGCTCGACGCCCGCGCGGCGGGTGTCGCGGCGTGCCTCCTGGTGGTCGGCGAGCTCGTCGGCTGGGCGCGCGAGCTCTGGTCGACGACGCGCGACGAGCCCGGGCGCGGAATGGCGTCGCCCGACGTGGATTGCGGCGACCGGCGCCGGCTCGCTGCTCCTCGTGTGGGGACTGCTCGCGATCGTGGACGTCGCCCGCGTGGAAGGGCTCGCCGTCGAGGCGGTCGGCGCCGCGTGCGCCCTCGCCGCGCTGCTCGTCGTGCGGAGGCTCGCCCGGAGGCAGGCGGCCGGGAGCTAGAGGCGGGGCGTCAGGAGGCGGCGGGATCCGGCGGCGGCTGCATCGCAGCCCCCGGGAGCGGCCGTGGCTGCGGCCGGATCGCCGGCTTCTTCTCGGGCTCGGGCTCCGACTCGGGCTCGCCCGCGTCCGGCGTCTCCTCGGCGAAGACGGACTCCTCGGCCTCGCCCTGGAGCAGCCGCTCGAACTGGTTCTTGTCGATCGTCTCGCGTTCGATCAGGAGCGCCGAGAGCTGGTGGAGCTCGTCCATGTGCTCGCGCAGCACATTCCGCGCCTTGTCGTGCGCCTCCTCGATCACGCGGCGGATCTCGTCGTCGATCTCCTTCGCGATCTCCTCGGAGTAGTCCGGCTCGGCGCCCATCTCGCGACCCAGGAAGGGCATGTCGTGGTTCCGGCCCAGCACGCGCGGGCCGAGCTTCTCGCTCATCCCGAAGCGCATGATCATCTGCTTCGCGGTCGACGTGATCCGCTCGATGTCGTTCGCGGCGCCGGTCGTGACCTCGTTGAAGACGAGCTCCTCCGCCGCCCGGCCGCCGAGGGTCATCGCCATCTGGTCCATCAGCGTGCCCTTGGTCGTCAGGTAGCGGTCCTCGGACGGGAGCGAGATCGTGTATCCCAGCGCCTGCCCACGCGAGACGATCGAGATCTTGTGCACCTCGTCGGTGCCCTCGAGGTAGAAGCCGACGAGCGCGTGGCCCATCTCGTGGTACGCGGTGATCTTGCGCTCCTTCTCCGAGAAGAGGCGCGACTTCTTCTCGGGGCCGGCGATCACGCGCATGATCCCTTCCTCGAGCTCGTGCTGGCCGATCGTCTTCTCGCCGCGGCGCGCTGCGAGGAGCGCCGCCTCGTTGATCACGTTCGCGAGGTCGGCGCCCGTGAAGCCGGGGGTCGACGCCGCGAGCACGTCGAGGTCGATCACCTTGTCGATCGGCTTGCCCTTCGCGTGCACCTCGAGGATCTGCTGGCGCCCCTTGCGGTCGGGGCGGTCGACGACGATCTGCCGGTCGAAGCGACCCGGGCGCAGGAGCGCCGGGTCGAGGATGTCCGGCCGGTTCGTCGCCGCGATGAGGATGATGTTGTCCTTCAGCTCGAATCCGTCCATCTCGACGAGGAGCTGGTTCAGCGTCTGCTCGCGCTCGTCGTGACCGCCGCCCAGGCCGGCGCCGCGGTGGCGGCCGACGGCGTCGATCTCGTCGATGAAGATGATGCACGGGCTCGCCTGCTTCGCCTGCTCGAACAGGTCTCGGACGCGCGAGGCGCCGACGCCGACGAACATCTCGACGAAGTCCGAGCCCGAGATCGAGAAGAACGGCACGCCTGCCTCGCCGGCGGTCGCACGCGCGAGGAGCGTCTTACCGGTGCCGGGCGGCCCGTAGAGGAGGACGCCCTTCGGGATCCGCGCGCCGAGCGCCTGGAACTTCTTGGGGTTCTCGAGGAACTCCTTGATCTCCTGAAGCTCCTCGACCGCCTCGTCCGCCCCGGCGACGTCCTTGTAGGTCACCTTGGGCGAATCCGGCGACATCCGCTTGGCGCGGCTCTTGCCGAAGCTCATCACCTTCGAGCCGCCGCCCTGCATCTGGTTCATCAGGAAGATCCAGAACCCGATCAGGAGGAGGAACGGGAGGAAGCCGGTCAGGAGCGCCCACCACGCGCTCGTTCCCGTGCCCTTCGAGTCGAACTTGACGTTCTCCGCCTCGAGGACGTTCTGGTACTCGGTCGCCGACTGCGGGGTCGGATAGTTGACCTTCACCTTCTGCCCCGAGTCGAGCACCGCGGTGATCGACTGGCGGTTCGGCGAGAACGTGACCTCGCTGACGTTGCCCTTCTGCGTCTCGTCGATCAGCTGCGAGTACGTCAGCTTCTGATCCGAGTCGCGGCGAGGCATCAACGTCTGGCTCGCCAGGTAGACGAGCAAGACGATCACGACGAGCGGGAAGAGCGCGCTACGGAAGAAACGATTCACGTGTTTCGGAGGGTAGCAGCGTCCCCCCCGGCTACCAGTCCAGGCTCCGGGGGCTTAACGGATCGGAAACGCCTGTTTGCAGGGGAAGCGGCCCGTGTTCAGTGCGCGCCGGGGACGAGATCGGGGTGGAGGACGCCGATGTACGGCAGGTTCCGGTACCGCTCGGCAAAGTCGAGCCCGTACCCGATCACGAAGCGATTCGGGATCTCGAACCCCACGTAGCGGACCGGAACCTCGACCTCGCGCCGCTCGGGCTTGGTCAGGAGCGCGCAGATCTCGAGGGAGGCGGGCTTGCGGGCGCCGAGCGTGCGCCGCAGGTACGAGAGCGTGAGCCCCGAGTCGATGATGTCCTCGACGACGAGGACGTCGCGACCCGTGATGTTGATCTCGAGGTCCTTGAGGATCCGGACGACGCCGGACGAGTCGGTGGCCGCGCCGTAGCTGGAGATCGCCATGAAGTCGACCTCGCACGGCACCACGAGCTCGCGCATCAGGTCGGAGATGAAGAAGATCGCGCCCTTCAGCACGCCGACGAGCAGCAGGTCGCGGCCCTCGTAGTCCTCCGAGATCTCCGCACCGAGCTCGACCACGCGGGCGCGGAGCATGTCCTCGTCGATCAGGACCTCGCCGACGTCCGCGTGGACCGACGTCATCGATCGTCCCGCACGGCGCGCACGACGCCTTCCCAGCCGGGTGCCTCGGCCAGGCCCGCTACGGCAATGACGTCCCCGTCGTGGGTCGCGACGAGCGGCCAGTCGTCGCGTTCGTCACGCGGCACCTTCGCGTCCACGAGCACATCCTGCACCTTACGCGTCCGTCCTGCGAGGCGGTCCCCCGGCCGGCGGGAGCGGACGACGAGCCCGGGACGGTCGCTCTCGAGGCGCCACGGGCCCCACGTCACCGTCCCCTCGAGGCGCAGCACGTCGTACGAGCGCACGGCGCGGATCCCGGCACCGAGATCGGCGGAGCGCGTCCCCTCGCGCGATGAGAGGAGCTCGACGAGCGACGCCTCGAGCCGGCGAGGAAGCCGCGGCGCGCCGGCCCCGAGCGCGAGCAGGTTCGCGCGGGCGCGCGGGTCGAGCTCCTCCAGGAGCGGCAGGATGCGCCCGCGGATCAGCCCTCGCTTCGTTGCCAGGTTGCTGGTGTCGACCCGCCACAAGAGGCCGTTCGCCCGACAGTACGCCTCCGTCTCCTCGCGCCAGAGCGGCAGCAACGGCCGCACGACGCCGTCCTCGCGGCGCACGCGGATCCCGCGGGTGGAGCCGCTCGACACGATCCGGTAGAGGACGGTCTCCACCTGGTCGGAGGCGGTGTGCCCGGTGGCACGCAGGCTTCCGTCGGCCGTCAGCTCGTAGCGCAGCTCACGCAGGTCGGCCTCGTTGGCTGCCGCCGGCGCGTGGACGATCCTCGCGTCGAGCACGCGGGCGCAGTGCTCGGCGTCGGCGTCCGCCTCGTCGCCCCGGAGGCCGTGATGGACGTGGACGGCTCCGGCCCGGTACCCGAGGGCACGGAGCGCGTGCCAGAGGCAGGTCGAGTCGACGCCCCCGGAGACGAGGCAGGTCACCACGCCACCGGGCTCGATCAGTGCATTCGCCCGGATGTGCGCTTCGACGCGGTCGAGCACGTCCACGCCGGAAGTGTGCCCGCGGCGGCGAGCGCGCGGGTGGTGCACGACGAGCTCAAACAGCCGCAGCGACGCCAGACCGACCGGGCGCGTTCACGAAGCCCGATCGGGTCAGCCGAGCGAGGGATCGTGGAGCGGATCGACGAACCGCGGCGCAGTCGCCCAGACACCGAGCGTCTCGAGCGCGCGCTCGACCGCGTCGGCGTCGAGGGCGAAGGGCGTCGCGTGCGGGACCGGCGCGATGCGCGCAGCGGGGAAGCTGCCGTCGGCCGCGTCGAGCACGTAGCGGATCGGGAGCGCGTGGGAGACCGCGAGGATCGCCTCCTCGGGCCGCTCGAGGAGCGTCCGGAGCGCGCCCGCGATCCGCTCCGCAACTGCGACGCGGCTCTCGCCGCCCCCCGGGCCCACCACGTCGGGCTCGGTCGACCACGCCCACGTCCGGTACCCGGCGAGCGGGCCGCCCTCGTACGCGCCGAAGCCGATCTCGTCGAGCCCCGGCACGACGAGCTGCTCGACATCGCGGCCGCCGAGCGCGAGCTCGAGCGTCTCCTGCGTTCGGCGGAGCCTCGTCGCGACCCCGAGCTCGACCGGCTCATGCGCCAGTGCCCTGCGAAGCGCGAGCGCCTCCTCGACGCCCTGGTCGGAGAGGCCCTCGCCGGGCGGGAGCGAGCTGATCCGGTCGTCGGCATTCGAGCGGGCATGCGCATGGCGCGTCAACAGCAGGCGTCTCAGAACAGCACGCTCCGGTAGGCGAGCGTATGGCGCATGCCGACGCTCTCGTAGAGCCGGATCGCAGGCGCGTTCTCCGCGCGGACGAAGAGGCAGACGGCCGGGACGCACTCCAGCAGCAGCCCGATCAGGTCGCGGAGCGCGCGGGACGCATTGCCCCGTCGCCGTGCGGGCGGATCGACCCACACCTGCTGGAGCTGCACTGCCGCCGGCGTCCACGCGGACGCCTCCGCCTTGAACAGGATCAGGCCGTCCTCGCGCCACACCCACGAGCGCCCTTCGTCGATCTGCGTGCGGGTGCGCCACCGGAATCCGTTCGGGTCACGGCGCATCGGGTCGACGCCGACCTCCTCCTTGTGCGCCCGCGCGCACGCCGGCACGAGCGTCTCCAGATCGTCGTGCGTCGCCATTCGGAGTCCCGTTCCGCCCGGCTCGGGCGGAGCCGTGGACACGTAGACGGGCTGCGCGGGCCGATCCTCGCGCGGGCGGCCGAACCTGCGCCGGCCCGCCTCCCAGAGCTCCGTGACGGCGGCCTCCTCGCCGATCAGCATGCGCGGCGAGATGCGCACGGCGAGGTCCGCGAAGGCACCGCTGCCGGAGCCCGAGGGAACGACGTTCGTCCCCAGATGGCAGAGCGCCCGCAGTTCGCCGTCGTCGCCCTCGAGCCCGGCGAAGCGGCCGTGCCCGCGCCGCGCGACGTCCTCGAGGAAGACGCGCTCGACGGGGTCCTCGGCGCAGTACGCGAGGATCTGCTCCTTCGACGGCTCGACCAGGCGCCCGCGCATGTGGACTGCACTCTAGGCTTCCGGCCATGCCAATCCACGTACGTGCGAACCAGGGTGACTACGCCGAGGCCTGCCTCCTGCCCGGCGACCCGCTGAGGGCGAAGTACATCGCCGAGACCTTCATGGAGGACGTCGTCCAGCGGAACTCCGAGCGCGGGATGCTGGGCTACACCGGGACGTTCGGCGGCAAGCCCGTGTCCGTTCAATCGAGCGGCATGGGGTGCCCGTCGGCCGCCATCGTGATCGAGGAGCTCACTCAGCTCGGCGTCAAGAAGCTGATGCGCGTCGGCACCTGCGGCGGGCTCCAGCCGGACCTCTCGATGGGCGACCTGATCGTCGCGCTCTCGGCGACGCCCGCGGACTCGACTGCGACCCACTACGTGCTGGGCGAGCCGCACGCACCGACCGCCGACTTCGGGCTCGTCCACGAGGCCGTGCACCAGGCGAAGGAGCTCGGGAAGCCAGTCCGTGTCGGGCCGATCGTCTCCAGCGACGTCTTCTACCACCCGGATTCCGGGCTCGCCGGCCGCTGGTCGGAGCGCGGGATCCTCGCCGTCGAGATGGAGGCCGCAGTGCTCTTCACGCTCGGCGCGCTCCGCAAGATCCAGGCGGGCTGCATGCTGATCGTCTCCGACGTCGTGGTCGAAGGGGAGTTCATCCGGATCACGGACGAGGAGATGAAGAACGCCGTCGACCAGATGACCGAGCTCGCGCTCGCGACCGTCACGGCGTAGCGAGTTCGACGCCGACCGTAGGGGCGAGATATATCTCGCCCCTACGGATGGCGACTCCGACCACCTTCCTCGTCAACCCCGCCTCGGCGAACGGCTCCACCGGCAGGCGCTGGCCGGAGCTCGCCCGCCGCGCGGCCGCCGCAGGGCTCGAGGGCGACACGCTGTTCAGCGAGCGTGGAGGACATCTCGCGGAGCTCGCCCGCGAGACGGCGCTCGGCGGCTGCCGGCTGCTCGTCGTGGTGGGCGGGGACGGGTCGGTGTACGAGGTCGCGAACGGCCTTGCCGGCATCGCCGATCCACCGGAGATCGCGATCGTCCCGCGCGGCACCGGCTGGGACTTCGTGCGGACGTTCGGGATCCCGCGCGACGTCGACCAGGCGGCGCGGGTCGCCCTCGACGGGGCGACGCGCACGATCGACCTCGGTCGCGTGTCGTATCGCGCCTGGGACGGCAGCGACGCGACGGCGGTCTTCGCGAACGTCGCGAGCGCGGGGATGAGCGGGGCCATCGCCAAGCGGGCGAACGAGACGACGAAGGCGCTCGGCGGTAAGGCGTCGTACCTGTGGGCGACGTTCGCCGTCTTCTCGCGCTGGCAGGCGGCCCAGGTTGAGCTCGAGGTCGGCGACGAGCGCCGAGCCGGCCCGATGTTCGACGTCGTCTTCGCGAACGGGCGCTTCTTCGGCGGCGGCATGCAGATCTGCCCGGAGGCCGAGCCGGACGACGGCCTCCTGGACGTGCTGACGATCGGCGACGTGACGAAGCGTGACCTCGTGCAGACGATGCCGAAGATCTACCGCGGCACCCACCTCCCCCATCCGAAGGCCGAGCTCTTTCGCGGCGCCACCGCGAGCGTGACGAGCGACGTCCCGATCCCGATCCAGCTCGACGGCGAGCAGCCCGGGACGACGCCGGCGCGGTTCGAGGTCGTGCCCCGCGCGCTGCGCGTGCGCGTCCCGCGCAGCTGATCGAGAGAGGGCTAGGCGCCGGCCTTGCGTGTCGGCGCGTTTTGCGCCGGCGACTTCTGGGCCCGCTTCAAGGCGGCGAGCTCCTTCTCGAGCTTGGCGACGCGCTGCTCGAGCTCGTCGATGCCGCGCACCTTCCGGGAGAGGTCGTCGACGCGCGTCTTGAGGTCGTTGAACATCTGCACTGCGCGCGACCCGCCTGGCAGGTCCGCGAGCCGGTTGATCGCCTGCTCGCCCTTGCCGGCGAGCCGTGCGATCACATCCTCGTCCGTCGTGCGCTTCGTCTCGGACATGCCACGGAGATACTACGCGTTCCGCCAACGCCGCCGTTGCCCGTTCTGAGCCCGTGCGTCTCGGCCGGTCTCAGGCGCGGATCCGAACAGGTGTCCCGTCGGGGACGACGTGGATCAGGCGCCCGAGCACGGCGTTGTCGATCCGCAGGCACCCGTTCGACGCGACCTGGCCGATGGACTCGGGCCGGTTCGTGCCGTGGATCGCGATCGGGCCTCCCTGGGGCCAGTCGGAGAGCGTCGGCGAGAAGGCCGAGATCCCGATGCCGCCCGGGCCCCACGGGCCGGACGGGTCGGACGCGAGGAGGCGCTGGTTCACGTAGAAGCTACCCGTCGGCGTGGGGGTCTCGGGGAGTCCGACGGCAGTGCGCGTCCGGACGAGCACGTCACCGCTCCGGTAGACGGTGAGCAGCCGCTCGGAGAGGTCGACGACGATCTCGAAGTCGACGGCGAAGCGGCGCACGGCGGTCGAGCGGATCCATCCCTGGGCCCCGTTCGGCCGGATCGGGAGCTGGACCCGGTACCACGCCGGCCGGCAGTCCGTGCCGAGCCGCGCCTCCAACACGCGGAAGGTCGTCGGCACCCGGTTGACGTTGAGGCGCTCGAAGCGCGCGAGCTCCGCCCGGCCGGGCTCCCGGTAGGCGACCGTCGGGCGGAGCGCCACCGCCGCGACGCCCTGCCCTGCGTAGGAACGGCTCGTGCCCGCCTCGCACCGGACGGGGGTCGGACGGGCGACCGTGCCGGACGACGACGCCGGAGACTTGGACGGCGACGTGTCGGAAGCCGGCGCCTCCCGGGGCGCGGCGGCCTCGTCCTCGCGTGCATCGCCGCCGCACCCGGCGACGAGCGCGGCCAAGACCGTCAGGACAAGCGCGGCACGCGGCATGGCCTCATGATGCCGCGTCCGGCCCGTCTGCGGAAGCGCCGTCGGTCAGGATTCGCGCCGCGCCGGCGAGCGCCTCGGCTGCACGGCCGCGCACGATCAGAGTCGCGTCGTCGTCGTACCCGGTCGACTCGTCGTTGACGATCGCGAGAGCACCGCCCACCCGCAGGGTTTCCGCCGGCAGGCCGGCGACGGGCCAGACCTGGAGCGACGACCCCACGGCGACCAGAACGCCCGCCTCCTGCGCGAGATGCTCCGCGCGCAGGAAGGCGTCGACGGGCAGAAGCTCGCCGAACATCACCACCCCCGGCTTGAGGATGGCCGCGCAGAGAGGGCACACCGGGGCCTCGCGCTCGCGCAGCTGCACCAGGACGTCGTCGAGCGTCACGGCCGCGCCGCAGCCGAGGCACTCGAACCGGCTGATCGACCCGTGCACCTCGACCACATCGGCGCTCCCGGCGCGCGTGTGCAGCGTGTCGATGTTCTGCGTGACGACCGCCTGCACGTGGCCTGCCCGCTCGAGCTCTGCGAGCGCGCGATGCCCGGCGTTCGGCTCGGCCGCGAGCAGGCCGTGGATGCGCGGGCCGTACCACTGCCAGACGCGGACCGGGTCGCGGCGAAAGGCGTCGATCGACGCGACCTCCATCGGGTCGACGTCGGCCCACATCCCCTGCGCGGAGCGGAAGTCCGGGATCCCGCTCTCCGTGCTCATCCCCGCCCCGGTCAGGACCACGGCCGGCCCGCGCTCGCGGACGAGAGACGCGAGATCGGCTGCGGTTCCCGTGCGCGACATGCTGGGCCGAGATATATCTCGCCCCGACGAACGATGCACGGGTACTCCTTCTCCCATCAGGTCCGCGTCCGCTTCGCCGAGACGGACGCGCAGGCGATCGCCCACCACGCGTCGTACGTCGTCTGGCTGGAGGAGGCAAGGGTGGCGTACCTCGCCGCGTACGCCGGCGGCTACCAGTCGATTCGCGAGCAGGGGATCGAGGCGCTGACGACCGGCGTGCACGTCGAGTACGCCCGGGCGGCGGGGTTCGACGACGTCCTGACGATCTGGGTGCGGTGCGCGGAGATCCGCGGCGCCCGGTTCCGCTACGAGTACGTCGTGGCGCGCGACTCCGAGCTCGTCGCCAGCGGCTGGACGACCCACGCGACCGTCGATGCGGCGACGCACCGCCCGACGCGCGTCCCCGCCTGGTTCGTGGAGAAGATCGTCAGCGCTGAGGCGACGGCGCCGACGACGTAGATGCTTCCGGCGGGTCGGACGAGCCTCCGGCAGGGCCCTTCGGTCCCTTGGCGTCCTTGCCGGCCGCCTTCGGCTCCTCGGGCTTGGGCCGCGACTTCGTGCCGAGCCGGACGACGGTCGGCTCGCCGACGTAGTACGAGCTCCACGTCGTGTCGTACATGAGCGCGCCGTCGGGCGCGTAGACGCGCCGGGTGACGCTCGTCGAGCGCGGCGGCGCGCCGTAGCGCTCGACGACCTTCTCGCCCTTGAACATCGTCTTGTCGTCGATCCGCTTCCAGGGGACCTTGCCCTCGACCTCGAGCGGGGCGGTCTCCGTCTCGACCCGCCTGTTCTGCGGCGTGCCGTAGACGTTGACCGTCAGCGACCCCGCGCCGACGAAAGCGCGCACGAGGAGCCACCGGTCGGTGTCGTTCGTGAAGACAAGGTCGATGTCGGGGAAGTTCACCGTCGCGTCGCGACCGAGCGGGTAGTGGCTGATGTAGAGCGCGTGGTTCGTGCGGCTCTCGATCGAGAGCCCCGCATCGAACACGGCGTTGAAGAGCGTCGTCGAGACCTGGCAGACGCCGCCGCCGATGCCGGTCTGGAGCTCGCCGTTGATGATGACCGGAGCGGCCTCGAAGCCCTTCGCCTGGTTCCGCTCGCCCGTCGTCTGGTTGAACGAGAACCGGGCGCCCGGCGCGACGAGCGCGCCGTCGATCAGCTCGGCGACGAGCTGGACGTTGTGGAGCCGTCCGGGCGTTCCGCCGTAGGTGGTCGTGTACGAGCCGACCACGCCGGTGATGCCCATCGCCCGCGCCTCCGCGGTCGAGCGCTCGGGCTCGGCGGTGGCGACCGTGAGGGTCGCGCGTCGGCCGCTCTCGGAGAGGATGGCCCGCTCGATTGCGCGCCGCGACGCGTCCATGTCGAGCGTCCGGCCGGGCTGCGCCGGACGGACGCGGATGCCTCCGGACACGACCTCGAACGTCGCGTCGGCGGGCTTCCGTTCCACGTCCTTCGCGACGCCCGCCAGCAGGCGCTCCGTCGCGCGTTCCGAGAGTGCGAGCCCCGTGGCGCCTCCGCTCGGCAGCTGCACGAGCTCCGCGATCCGCGCGGGCGGCAGCACCTCGGTCCGGCCGGCGACGCGGAGCGTGACGGGTGCCGACGTGGCGATTCGGAACGCGCGCTGCGCCTCGGCAAGCTCGGCGGACGTCGTCGTCGGCGCCACTCGGACGGTGGGCAGCGAGACCGGACCTCCGCGCTCGAGCGACGCGAGCGAGGCGACGATCGCGGTCGACGCCGCCGCGCGGTCGAGCCTCGATCCGGCTCGCTCCGGGACGACGGCGACGCGCAGGCGGGTGTGGCGCAGGCTCGCCGCGACGGCGGGGCGATCGACGACGCGGGCGACCCGCTGAACCGCGACACGGATCGCCGATGGATAGGCGGACGTCCTCGGCTGGACGTCGACGCCGAACAGGCGGCTCCGAATGCGGCGCACGCCGCGCACGGGACCGAGTCCGTCTGTCGCACTGGATGCCTCCGCGACGGCGTCGGCCCAGTGCGAACGCACGCCGAGCTGGGAGGCCGTGAACCGGAACTCGCGTCCCGCAGCGACGAACGTCACCGGCGCGTGCTCGACCGCGTCGCTGCGCCGCTCGAGGAGTGCGGTCGCCGCGTTGCGCTCGAGGCCGCCGACGTCGATGCCGGCGATCGTCGTCCCGGACGCGAGCCGGGTCTCGGAGCCGGCGAAGAGCGCCGCCGCCGCGACCACGAGCAGCACGACGACAACAGCGGCAATGACGGCTCGACGCGCCGAGAGCCCACGGGCAGCCCGCCGGCGCGTCGTCCGGGGAACGCTCGTCGCACCGGAGGACACGGGCCGAGAAGGGTAGCGGAGGCAGCGTGTCCCGAGCCCGCGTTCTCATCGGCTCGGGACACGAGCCCGCCACGGTCTCAGAAGACGAAGAGCTCGACCCCGCCGGAGACGTTGAGCTCGATCCCCGTGACGTAGGAAGCGAGGTCGGAGCACAGGAAGGCGATCGCGTTGGCGATGTCCTGGGGCTCTCCCGGCCGCTTGAAGACGGTCCGGTTGGCGATCCGCTCGTTCATCGTCGCATTGGCCATGTGGAAGGCCTCCGTCCCGATGATCCCCGGGACGATCGCGTTGCAGGTGATCCCGTGCCGGCCGCCTTCCATCGCGAGCGTCCGCGTGAGGCCGAGGATCCCGGACTTGGTGGTCGAGTAGCTCGCCTGCCCGAAGCCCCCGAGCGTGCCGGCAACCGAGGCCATGTTCACGATCCGTCCCCACCCGCGCTCCTTCATGTGCGGCCACGCCGCCTGCGAGCAGTTGAAGGCCCCGGTGAGGTTGACGCGGAGGTCGCGCTCCCAGAGGTCGAGCCGCTGGTCCGGGAACTGTCCGACGTGGTCGAGAGTGCCCGCGTTGTTGACGAGGATGTCCACGGCGCCGAGCTCCTCGACGACGCGCGCGACGGCCGCGTCGACCATGCTCCGGTCGGTCACGTCGCACCGCACCGCGAGCGCCCTGCGGCCGAGGCCCTGAATCTCCTCCACGGTCTCCTCGGTGTGAACCATCCCCTGCGCGACGGCGGCCTGCGCGAGAAGCCCGTACTCCTCCGCGGCGCTGGTGTCCGACTCGACGAGGATGTCCGCGATCGCGACGTCCGCCCCGGCGCGCGCGAGCGTGAGCGCGTCGGCGCGCCCGAGGCCACGCGAGCCGCCGGTGACGAGCGCAACGCGGCCGGACAGGTCGATTGCGAGCCCCACGCGGCGATCCTACGCGGGTGGCGGCGCCTCCGAGACGACCAGCTTCACCTTCGCTGCATGACCCGGCTCGCATCCGGAAGCTCGTAGCGGATCAGCGGCTGCGTGCGGTTGACGAGGTTCGTGAGGAGCACCTTGCTGCCGAGCGTCCCGGGCGGCACCGGACGGTTCGCCTCGTCGACGACCTCGACGACGGCCTCCTCGCAGACGTGCATGCCGGCGTCGTCGAGCGTGCCGGACGCGATCACCCCTACCTCCGTCGAGACGTACCCCTGCACGGGCTTCGACCAGGCCCTCTCGATCCTCGCCTCGGCGTCGTCGGTGAGGACCTCGGAGGTCGTGAGCACCGCCCGCGGCGCGACGGCGAGACGCCCTCGGAGCTGCTCTTCGGCGAGAAGCGAGATCATGCTCGGATAGCCGCCGATGATCTCGGGGATACGGTGATGCGGTGCCCGCACCGCCTCCTGTCCGGCCTCGGCATCCTCGGCACGACCGGAGCTGACGGTGAGCGAGAAGCGGATCACCGCCGAAGAGCGCCGGGCACGACTCGCCGTCCGCCACCGACTCGCCCCCGGCGCGCGTGCCGCCGGCCCGGACGAGGCGGTGCGCGCAATGGTCGCGCTCCACTCGACGGATGCGTCGTCCGTCTTCCTCTCGTCACGAGCCCGAACCACGGACTTCGAGCCGGCCGACCTCGAGCAGGCGCTGTACGAGGAGCGAACGCTCGTGCGGATGCTGGGGATGCGCCGGACGCTGTGGGTCGTCCCACGCGAGCTGGCCGCGTCCGTCGACGCAGCGTGCACGCGCCTGATCGCCGCCCGCGAGCGGAAGCGGCTCGAGCAGGCCGTCGTGGCAGCGGGTCTCGACGACCCGGCCGGCTGGATCGACGAGCGCGTTGGCGCCATCCTGGCCGCGCTCGAGTCGCGCGGCGAGGCGTTCACCGCCGACCTGACCCGCGCCGATCCGCGCCTCGCCGAGAAGGTACGGCTGGGTGCTGGGCGCTGGCAGATCGAGGCGAGCGCTGGAAGCCGGCTGCTCCCGCTGCTCGCCGCCGAGGGAGTCGTCGCGCGTGGGCGCCCACGTGGGAGCTGGGTCAGTGGGCAGTACCGCTGGGTACCGATCAGGACATGGCTCGGAGGCGAGCTCGAGCGGCTGGAGCCCGCGGCCGCCCAGGTCGAGCTCCTCCGTCGCTGGCTCGGCTCGTTCGGCCCGGCGACCGAGGCGGACATCCGCTGGTGGACGGGCTGGACGGCGCGCGAGGCCCGGGGCGCGCTGGCCGCGGTGTCGCACGTCACGGTCGACCTGGACGGCGCGACCGGCTATGTGCTCGCCGACGACGTCGAGCCGACCGCGCCGACTGCTCCCTGGGCGGCGCTCCTGCCGACGCTCGACCCGACGACCATGGGGTGGAAGGAGCGGAGCTGGTACCTCGGCCCGCACGGCCCCTCGCTCTTCGACTCGAACGGCAACGCCGGCCCGACCGTGTGGTGGAACGGTCGCGTCGTCGGCGGCTGGTCGCAGCGGAAGGACGGCGAGATCGTGTGGGAGCTGCTCGAGGACGTCGGTGCGGAGGCACGCTCGGTGGTCGAAGCCGAGGCCGGACGGCTCGCAGCGTGGCTCGGCGACGTGCGGATCGCGCCGGGCTTCTTGCCGCCGTTCCAGCGGGCGCTCGCGGGCTGACGTCAGCTAGGATCGACGAGATCGGCGACCGTCAGCTGCTCGCTCAGGAGCCGGGCGAAGTTGCCGGGCGCCCGGTCGGCGAAGTCGCGGCACAGCCGCTTGCCGTCCGTGTACGTCGAGACGTAGGTGCGCGTCTCGTGGTCGAGGATGAACGAGACTGCCTGCGCGGCCCTCTCGTCCGACCCGAGGCCCCACGTCCGCAGGTACTCCTCGGCCTCGGAGGTGGCGAGGCCGTCCTCGTGGAGCATGAACGCGGCGTTCGTGGCGGTCGCGCCCAGCACCGCGTCGGCGCGGTAGATCTCGTCCGCCTCGGCGGGGTCGAACTCGAGCTCGAGATCCGCAAGGACGTCCGCGACGGCCTCGAACGGGCTCGATCCGAGCGCTTCCGTGAGCGCGTTCGTCGCGATTCCCTCGGACACGATCGCCTCCGGCGCCAGGCTGATCGCCACGGCCGTCTCGACCCGTCCGCCGGCCCGGTACAGGTGTGCCTCCTTGGCTCGCGCGCTCGGTGTGATGGCCCGGATAGGACTCGTGAGCGGCGAGCTCGACGAGGAGCACGATCGAGACGGGCAGGTCGGTGTTGACCTCCACCCGGCTCGCGTACGCGCCCTCGTACCGGTTGAACGCGATCCACGGGACGCCCGACACGAGCTCGTACGCGACGGACTCCTCTGCGGGCATCCGGGCGAGGTCGTGGGCCCGCCCGCCGAGCACGCTCGTCAGGTGGTCGAGCGCGGAAACGAGCGCCTCCGGCGGGACGGCGGTGCGGTCGTTCCATGCGACGTACCGCTCGCGGACGCTGCCGGAACCCGGGAGGGCCCCGTCCAGGCGGCGGTGGGCGTCTCCGAAGAGGTCCGTGTCGGTTCGCGTCGGCCGGATGCCGAAGCATCGCTCCACCTCGTCGGCCCAGGCCATCTCGACGCCGCACAGGCGCGCCGTGAGGCACTCGAGGGCCTCGAGCTGCCCGCGCAGCCAGCGTCGGCGGTCGTCCTCGAGCTCGGCGTCACCGAGCTCGCTCAGGAGACCGGCCGCCTCGCCCCGAAGGAGGGCCGGGTCGTCCGGAGCCTCGGCCGACGCTTCGCGCTTCCAGTCGGCCGGGCCGAAGTACGCATCGACGAGACCGTCGACGTGACGGTCCAGCCGAAGGCACAGCCGGACGTAGCGCTCCGGGAGGTCCACCCGGGCACCCTATGCCGCAAGGCCTCTAGACGTCGCCCGAGAGGAAGATCTCCTTCGCGATCACCAGCCGCTGGATCTGCGAGGTGCCCTCGTAGATCTGGAACAGCTTCGCGTCGCGCATGAGCTTCTCGACCGGGTACTCCTTGATGTAGCCGTAGCCGCCGAAGACCTGGACGGCGTCGGTCGTGACCTTCATCGCGGTGTCCGCGGCGAACCGCTTCGCGAACGACGAGTACTTCGTCGCCTTGCGACCGTAGCCCTGGTCGATCATCCACGCCGCCTGCCAGGTGAGCAGGCGCGCCGCTTCGATCTCGGTCGCCATGTCGGCGACCATGAACGAGATTCCCTGGTTCATCGCGATCGGCATCCCGAACTGGACGCGCTCCTTCGCGTAGTCGACGGCCAGCTCGTAGGCCGCCTGTGCGACGCCGACCGCGCCGACCGCGGTCCCCGGGCGCGTGAAGTCGAGCGTCTGCATCGCGATCTTGAAGCCGTCGCCCTCGCCGCCGAGCCGGTTCGACTCGGGTACGACGACGTCCTGAAACGCGATCGCAGAGGTGTCGGTCGCCCGCTGGCCCATCTTGTCCAGGTGCTTCTCGACGGTCACGCCGTCGGCGTCCATTCCGATCACGAACGCCGTCAGGCCCTTGTGCCCTTTCGACTTGTCGGTCGAGGCGAAGCAGCAGATCCAGGACGCCTGGCCCCCATTGGTGATGAACAGCTTCGAGCCGTTGACGACGTACTCGTCCCCCCGCTTCACCGCGGTCGTCTGGATGCCCGAGACGTCGGAGCCGGCGCCGGGCTCCGAGAGCCCGAAGCAGCCGAGGATCGGCTCCTCGATCAACGGCATGAGCCACTCGCGCTTCTGCTCGTCGGTGCCGGCGATCAGGATCGGTCCCGCGCCGAGGCCGTTCGCCATGATCGACGTGCCGATCCCCGAGCAGCCCCAGTTGAGCTCCTCGCCGACGAGCATCCCGTCGAACGCCGAGAGCTCGGGGCCGCCGAGCGACTCGGGGATGTGAAGGTTCATGAGGCCGAGCTCGTGCGCCTTCGCGACGATGTCGGCCGGGTGGGTCTGGTGCTCGTCGTGCTCGGCCGCCTTCGGTCGGATCTCCTTCTCCGCGAACTCGCGCGCGAGTGCTCGCAACTCCTTCTGCTCGGCGGTGAGAGCGAACGAGATGCCGCTCGCGAGACCCGTTTCCATCGTCGCCATGCCAGCTCCTGAGCGTCGATTGACTAGTCAGTCAATCGTAGCCCCGGCGCACGGGGAGGGCAAGCGCGCGGTGCTCAGTAGCTGAACACCGTCGCAGTCTCGGTGCCGATCCACTCCCAGAGCGGGGTCGCGCCCGCGACGCGGGCGTGCGCGACCAGCTCGGCGCCGTTCAGTCCCTTCGCGTCGAGGCAGATGGGGCACACGAGGAGCTCGCCTCCCTTCTCCGCCACCTGTGCGAAGAGCCGCTCGAGCGGCGGGCAGCCGTCGCACGCGAGCCCGCGCGCGTGACCCGGCTGGCCGAGGCGTACCGCCTCCTTCGTGAGGAAGAACGCGACCCGCTTCCCGGCGTCGAGTGCCGCACCCCCGACCAGGAAGGCGATCATCACCCGCTCCGGGTCCTCGAGGCCGGTAGAGAGGTTGATCACGACCGTATCGCCCTGCGCCATCGACGCCTCCTTCTCCCGGGAACCGCGGTCGACTCGAAGCTCGCCTTGGCCGGTCGGCCGCCGCGAGCGCGCATGCCCATACAATCACGTCGCCCCGACGCGGAGGTACCCACGTGGCGACCACAACCGAAGCAGCGCCGACGCTCGACCCGCTCGACTTCCTCGCTCTGGATGTGCTCCTCGACGAGGAGGAGAAGGCGATCCGCGACACCGTTCGGCAGTTCGTGCGCGAGAACGTGCTCCCCGAGGTCGGCGACTGGTTCGAGCAGGGCATCCTGCCGCGCGAGGTCGTCCAGGAGCTCGCGAAGCTCGGTCTCTTCGGTATGCACCTCGACGGGTACGGGCTCCCCGGCGCGTCCGCGATGGCCTACGGCCTCACGTGCATGGAGCTCGAGGCCGGGGACGCCGGCGTCCGGAGCGTCGTGTCCGTGCAGGGGTCGCTCGCGATGTTCGCGATCTGGCGCTGGGGCTCCGAGGAGCAGAAGGAGCGCTGGCTCCCCGCGATGCACCGCGGCGAGGCGATCGGATGCTTCGGCCTCACGGAGCCCGACGCGGGCTCCGATCCCGGCACGATGCGCATGCACGCGCGGCGCGACGGCGGGGACTGGGTGCTCAACGGCGCCAAGATGTGGATCACGAACGGCACGATCGCGGACGTCGCCGTCGTCTGGGCACGAACCGAGGACGGGGAGATCCGAGGCTTCCTCGTCGAGAAGGGCACCACGGGCTTCTCGGCACCCGAGATCCACAAGAAGATCTCGCTCCGGGCCTCCGTCACGTCCGAGCTCGTCCTCCAGGACGTGCGCGTGCCGGGCGACGCGATGCTGCCGGGCTCGTCGACGCTCCGCGGCCCTCTGTCCTGCCTGAACGAGGCGCGGTACGGCATCGTCTGGGGCGCCGTCGGCGCGGCCCGCGCGTGCTTCGAGGAGGCGCTCTCGTACGCCAAGGAACGAATCGTCTTCGGCAAGCCGATCGCGGCGTACCAGCTCACGCAGCAGAAGCTCGCCGAGATGGCGCTCGAGGTGAACCGCGGCGCGCTCGTCGCGTTCCACGTCGGCCGGATGAAGGACGCGGGGACTCTCCGGCCCGAGCACGTCAGCCTCGGGAAGATGGGGAACGTCCGCGGCGCCCTCGAGGTGTGCCGCTCGGCGCGCACCGTCCTCGGGGCGAACGGGGTGACGCTCGAGTACCCGGTGATCCGCCACATGAACAACCTCGAGTCGGTGCTCACGTACGAGGGGACGCATGAGGTCCACACGCTCGTCGTCGGCCAGGCACTGACGGGCGAGAACGCGTTCGGGCGCTGACTAGGAAGACCGGCCGAGCGCAGCCTCTGCTCGCGCGAGGCGCCAGACGAACGGGATCGCCAGGATGATCGGCACGCCCAGCACGGGCCAGAGCGCCTGGTAGCCCTCCGTGTCCTCGAGGTGCGGCCCGAGGATGTCGATCACGGCGCCGGCGGCGAGCGGGCCGATCACGAGCCCGAGGCCCTTCGTCGTCGTCGCGAGCCCGGCGATCGCGCCGCGCTCCCCGGGCGGCATGAGCTTGAAGAGGAGCCCCCAGGCCAGCGTCATCACCGTCCCGCCGGCGATCGCGACGACGAAGATCACCGCGAGGTACCAGGCGTGCCATTCGCTCCCGAGGCCGCCCGCCAGTAGCCCGACACCGTAGACGGCCGACGCGAACGCGATCACGCGCGCGAGGCCGACCCGGTCGCCGATCCGGCCGGCGACGAGCGCTGCGACGAGGTAGCCGGCCGCCACCGCGCCGAGGATGTACGTCGACGTGACGAGCGGCTCGTCGAGGCCGACGGTCACGTAAAGGACGACGAACGTGCGCGCCCCGGCGAAGGTGCCCTCCCAGGCCGTGTTCGCGACCATGAACGTCGCGACGTCCCTGTCCGAGCGAAGGACGCGCCAGGAGTGCCCCACGTACGTCCGCACGCCCTCGAAGACGCGGCCGTGGCCGCCGTCCTCCGTCACGAGCAGGACGGGCACGGCACAGGCCACGGTGACGACGAACGCGGCGACGAGAAACGGGGCCGGGCTCCAGAGGTGGAAGAGGAACCCGCCTCCGATCAGCGCCCCCGCGAGCGCGATCCCGCGAAAGACGTGCTGCACGCCCTGCGCCCGGCCGAACACGCTGTCCGGGAGGACGTCCGGGTACAGGCCCCGGTACGGCGGCTCGTACACGTAGTAGGCAAAGAAGAGCCCGAAGAGCAGCAGCGCCGTCGTCCAGAGGCTCGGCATGAACGCGAGCAGGGCGAGTGCGAAGGCCATCGGCCCGAGCGCGACGAGCATGAACGGCCGCCGCCGGCCGAGCGGCGTGTGGAAGGTGTCGCTCCACGGGCCGATCACGAGGGGCAACGTCAGCGCGAACGCTCCCTCGGCCGCAAGCACCAGCCCCACGAGCGTCGTCGAGTCGGTGTACCGCCCGAGGATCGGCGGGAGGTACGCCGCCGTGGTCGTCAGGGCCCAGGCGAGGCCGAGCGCGCCCGACCCGAGGGCGAGCACGTTCCAGCGCGTCGCGCCGGTGTCAGGCGGTGACAGTCGGCCGCGCCAGCCCGCTGCAGACGACGTCGACGATTGTGCGCTCGGCACGGGCGACCTCCTCGTCGCCGTCGGGTAGGCGTCCAAGAACCCATCCGGTGAGGATCTCCTCGAGACCCCCGTAGATCACCCAGCTCGCGAGCCGCGGATCGATCTCGGGACGAAAGACGCCGTCCGCCTGGCCCTGCTCGACGATCCGCTGGATGACGTCGAATCCGCGGCCGATGTCGTCGACCTGCGTGGCGAGGTGAGGGCTGCGCCCGACCTCCCGCACCATCACCGTCACGAGCGCCGGGTCGTTACGCCACGTGCGGAGCAGGATCTTGACGAGCCCGCGGAGCTTCTCGTCGGCCGGCTCGTCGGAGGCTTCGACGGCCTCGAACCGCAGGAGCAGGTCGCTCCAGTTCTCGCTGAACACCGTCAGGAGCACTTCGTCCTTGGACGAGAAGTAGTGGTAGAGGAGCCCGTGCGCGACGCCCGCCTCCTCCGCGATGTCGCCGACCCGGGACGTGTGGAAGCCGTCTCGCGCGAAGACGCGCACGGCCGCCGACAGGATCAGCCGGCGCTTCTCCTCGGCGCTTGCCGGGCGATCGCCCTGAGGGCGATCGCGTGCGATTGAACGGTCAGTCAACCCCTCTCACAATAGAGGAGGCCCTTCCAGGGGCGCCAGCCCCAGCGCGGCAGGCAGCGCGAGCAGCGTGTCGATCCGGTCGGGCTCTCCTTCGTGGAGGCCTTCGCGATCGACGAGGATCGCGCGCATCCCGAGCGCGCGGGCGCCCTCGATGTCGTCCGCGTAGCTGTCCCCCACCATCGCGGCCTCCTCCGCCGAGGCGTCGAGCGACGTGAGCGCGGCCTCGAAGATCGAGCGGTGCGGCTTGACGTGGCCGTGGCGCATCGAGCCGATGCACGCGTCGACCTCGAGTGAGTGGTGACGTGCGAACTCGTCGAGGTCGCGCTGCCCGTTCGAGACGAGCGCGATGCGCAATCCGTGCGCCCGTAGCGCCTCGAGCGCGGGCAGTGCGTCCTCGTAGAGGAAGAAGTTCTCGTGGCGCTCCCACTCCCGCACGATGTCGACGGCGCACGCCCGGGCGCCTTCGCCGGTCCCGCCCATCCCGCGGACGATGTCCTCCGTGAACCCGATCCAGACGTCCTCGTCGTGGACGAGCTCCGGGTGGGCCTTGAAGCCCTCGAAAGCTCCGACCCGCGCGTCGTCGTAGCGCCCGGGGTCGAGCGCGAGCCCGTGCCGCGTCCCGGCCCGCTGGTACCCCTCCGGCCCGAGCTCCGGCCCGGGCCGGAAGAGCGTGAAATCGACGTCGAGCAGGACGGCGCGAAGCATCGACTGAGGATACGGGCGGGCGAGGAGATCCGGCCAAACTCGCATAGCGCCGGCGGGCACCTCCAGCGGCAGTTGCGGCCGCGACTGCCCGCCTTCAGGGATTGTGCCCCGCCGCAGGCGGGATCCGGCGGCAGGAACCCGCCCCTGCGGATTCCTGCCTTCCGGAACGCATCGGGGTGCCCAGATTCGAACTGGGGACCTCTCCGACCCGAACGGAGCGCGCTACCAGGCTGCGCCACACCCCGAGCGGCGAAAGGGTAGCGGTTTGCGCCCCGCCGGCTCGAGCATCGCGGCCGGCCGGCGGCGACGCGGAGACGCCGCTCGTGGTGATTCACCACAAGCGTCGTCCCGCCGTAGACTCGCGCCGTGGCCGCGCCCAGGGACGAGATCGTCGCGCACGCGAGCGGGCTCCTCGAGATCGAGCGCTTCCCCGAGTTCGCGCCGCAGGGCCTCCAGGTCGTCGGTTCCGACGAGGTGACGACCATCGCCTGCGGGGTCTCCTGCTCCCGCGAGCTGTTCGAGCGAGCCGTGAGCCTGGGCGCCGAGCTCGTGCTCGTCCACCACGGGCTCTTCTGGAGGAACGAGCCGCTCGTCGTGGACGCGCGGCTTCGCGGCCGGCTCGAGGCGCTCTTCCGCGGGAACGCATCGCTCGTCGCCTACCACCTTGCGCTCGACGCGCACCCGACGCTCGGCAACAACGCGCAGCTCGCGGCGCGGATCGGCGCGACGCCCGAGGGGCCATTCGAGGTGGTCGGCCTCGGCTGCGCGATCGAGCCGCTCTCGCTCGCAGAATTCGTGGAGCGCGTCGCCGCAGCGGTCGAGCGCATGCCGCTCGTGCTCTCCGGGGGCGACCGGGAGATCCGGCGCCTGGCCGTCTCGACCGGAGGCGCAGGCCACGATCTCATCCGCGCGGCCCACGAGGGATACGACGCCCTGCTCACCGGGGAGCCCGAGGAGCCGAGCACCGCGACCGCCCGCGAGCTCGGCGTGCACCTGATCGCGGCCGGCCACCACGCGACGGAGCGCTTCGGCGTCCAGGCACTGGCCGCCCACCTCGCCGGGCGGTTCGACCTCGAGTGGCAGTACCTCGACGTCGACAACCCCGTCTAGGGCCCGCCGCAGCCCGGGTCGGACGAGGGCGCGCAGGGTCGCCCCCGGTGTGGGATTGCGGACCGTCACCGGGCGGGGTTATCCTGAAGCTCATGGTCGATTTCGGGAGGCGGGCCCGTTGATCCCCGCCATCAGTCCAACGAGCGCCGATTCAGCCCGTGCGAACTCCTCAGTTCGCCGGGCTTTTTTGTCGCGCGAGAGAGGAAACGGTCGATGGCGAATCACCTGACGCCCGACGAGCTCGCGAAGGAGCTCAACATGGACCGCGAGGCGGTAATCAAGCTCTGCGTCGCGGAAGGCGTCCCGATCTACCAGGGGAAGATCGACAAGCATCTCTTCCAGGCCCAGTTGCAGGCCGTCGGCGCGAGCCAGGCGGCCGCGCACTAAGCCGGGCCTTCCAACTTGCACGCTCTACGAGGGGCCCGCACGGGGCCCCTCGTCACTTGCGCGCGGCCTTGCGCGCGGGTCGTTTCTCCCCGGCGGACTTCGGCTTGGCTGCGGCCTTCTTCGGACGCGCCGACGAGGCCTTCGCTGCGGCCACGCTCGCCTTGAGAGCCTCGATGAGGTCGACGGCCGGCGCGGGCTCCGGCTGCGGCTCGGGCGCGGCGATCTCCTCTCCGCGGAGCTTCGCCTCCAGGAGCTCTCGCAGGTCTCGGCGATATCCGCTCGTGAGCTCGTCCGGATCGAACGGCGCCTGGAGGCCTTCAACGATCTGCCGCGCGAGGTCGAGCTCGGCCTTCTTGACCTGCGTCGCGTCCATGGCCTCGTCGATCTCGGCCTGCGAGTAGACGTCCTCGACGAGGTACATGGTCTCGAGCACGAGGCCCTTGCCGCGGGCGCGGACGAGACAGAGCGACTCGCGACCGGAGCGGACGAGCCGGCCCACCGCGCCGACGCCCGCCTCCTCCATGGCCTCGAGCAGCAGCTTGTACGGGCGGCGCTGCGCCGGCGCCGCTCCCGGCACGAGGAAGTACGTCCGGTCCATCCAGACGGGGTCGACGTCGGCGAGCGGAACGAACCGCTCGATGTCGATCGTGCGCGAGTCGTCGTGGCGCTCGAGCGCTTCGAGCTCTGCCTCCTCGACGAGCACGAACTGGCCCTTCGCGACCTCCCAACCCTTGACGATCTCGTCGGGAGCGAGCTCCCGATCGTGCGTCGGGCACCAGCGCTTCTGCTTGATCGGCGTCATGCACTCTCGATGCAGGAGCCGGAACGACACGTCCGACTGGCGCGCGGCAGGCTTTGTCGCCGGAGCGAGCCCGACGGGGATGCTCACGAGACCGAAGCTCAGGGAACCGTTCCAGCTGACGCGCATGTTCCTCCCAGTCTAGGGACGGGAAGGAAGGATTCGCGCCGGGCGGGCGCTTCCCTCCGCGGTCCTCCTGCGGATCGAACCACTGAGTACAGTCTTGGGAGATGGCCGGCACCAGGACGATCGCGCGGCTCTGGCGCGACTCGGTCGCGCGGAACACCGGCACGGCGTATCTCGTCGACGAGGGCGACACCTGGCGCGAGGTGTCGTGGGCCGAGGCGGCGGAGCGGGTGGAGCTGCTCGCCAACGGCCTGCTCGCGCGCGGCGTCCGCAAGGGAGACGCATTCGGGATCCTCGCGCGGACGACGCTCGAGTGGGCGCTCTTCGACTTCGCCCTCTGCCACGTGGGCGCGATCGGGGTCGGGATCTACGCGAACAGCTCCGCGCGCGACGTGCAGTACGTCCTCGCGCACTCCGAGGCGGTCGGGGTGCTCTGCGAGGACGACGCGCAGCGGGGCAAGGTCGAGCAGGGACGAGCGGAGCTCCCTGCCCTCCGCGAGATCCTCACGTTCGGCGACCTGGCGGCCCTCGAGGACGAGGGGCGCACGCATCGCGCCGCGGGCCCGAGCGCGCTCGACGAGGCGGTCGCCGCGGTCGACGAGGAGGACCTCTTCACGCTCATCTACACCTCGGGGACGACCGGCCCGCCCAAGGGCTGCATGATCCGACACCGCAACTTCTACGAGATGGTCTCGGCCAACGACCAGCTGCCCGACCACGGCTCCGCGGAGGACGTCCTGCTCCTGTACCTCCCGCTCGCCCACACCTACGGGCGCCTCGTCCACCTCTCGGCGCCGTACATCGGATACACGACGGCGTTCCTCTCCGAGCCGCTCGAGGTGGCCCGCGCCATGCCGCAGGTGCGGCCGACGATCCTCCCGAGCGTCCCGCGCGTCTACGAGAAGGTGCACACCGCCGTCACCTCGACGTTCGCGGAGGCGACCGGCACGCGACGCAGGCTGATCGACTGGGCGCTCCGGGTCGGGCGTCGGGCGAGCGAGCTCCGCCAACAGGGCAAGCCGGTGCCCCGCGGGCTCGCGACGCAGGTCGCGCTGGCCGACCGCCTGGTCTTCTCGAAGGTGAAGGAGCGCCTCGGTGGACGGCTCCGGATCCCGATCTCGGGAGGCGCGCCGCTCGCGAAGGAGGTGGCCGAGTTCTTCGATGCGATGGGCATCTCCATCCGCGAGGGCTACGGGCTCACGGAGTGCACGACCGCCGCCACGACGAACAGGAGCGACCGCTACCGCTTCGGCACGGTGGGGCCGGCGCTCCCCGGCTTCGAGCTCCGCGTCGCGGAGGACGGCGAGCTGATGATCCGCAGCGAGACGATCTTTGCCGGGTATTTCAAGGACCCCGAGGCGACGGCGGTGGTGCTCGAGCCCGACGGGTGGCTCCACTCCGGGGACATCGCGACCATCGACGACGACGGGTTCGTCACGATCACGGACCGGAAGAAGGACATCATCGTCACGGCCGGCGGGAAGAACATCGCGCCGCAGAACCTCGAGAACGACCTCAAGACGTCACGCTTCGTCTCCCAGGCCGTCGTCGTCGGAGACCGGCGGCCGTACCCCGCGGTGCT
Organism: uncultured Actinomycetes bacterium; assembly: GCA_963814565.1. GTDB lineage: Bacteria > Actinomycetota > Thermoleophilia > Gaiellales > Gaiellaceae > Gaiella. The sequence goes on along the minus strand of CAWFDO010000014.1, from coordinate 11,487 downwards.
GATCACGCTCGACCCGGTCGAGATCGGGAAGTGGGCGGCAGAGCAGGGGATCGAGGGGGACGTCGCGACGCTGGCGCGCGACGACCGCGTCCGCGAGCTCGTGGCGGGCATCGTGGAGGACGTCAACCGCGAGCGCTCGCGGTTCGAGCAGATCAAGCGCTTCACGATCCTCCCGCGCGACTTCGAGATGGAGCAGGGCGAGGTGACGCCGACCCTGAAGCTCAAGCGCCGCGTGGTGCTGGAGCACTTCGCCGATGAGGTCGAGGCGCTGTACGACGGCGTCCCCGACGCCGCTCCGGCTACGCCGGATCGGCGCTAGAAGACCTTCTGGGCCCGATCGCGCGGCGAGCGCGCTCTACAGCACGCGCTTGGCGCCGACGTACGTCGACGCGTACCACGAGTCGCCCAGGCTCGAGATCTTGACGACGTCCCCGGTGTGCGGCGCGTGGATGAACTGGCCGCCGCCGATGTACATGCCCACATGGCCGAGGCCGTCGAAGAAGACGAGGTCGCCCGCCTGGAGCTGGTCCCGCGAGACGAAGACGCCGACGCTCGAGTACTGCATCGCCGCGTTGTGCGGGACAGACACGCCGACCTGCGCGTAGACGTACGCCACGAGGCCGGAGCAATCGAACCCGGATGGGCTCGCGCCGCCCCAGACGTACGGAACGCCGAGGTACTGCATGGCGATCCCGACGACGCCGCCGTACTTCGCGGGCGGCACGATCGCGGAGCTCGATCCGCCGTCGGACACCGGCGCCGCGACGGGATCGCTCGCCACCTCGATCGACCCCTGGCGGTACGACGCGCGGGCCGCCGTGGCGGCTGCGAGCCGCGCTCGCGCCTGCCGCTCGAGCTCCGCCTGCCGGGCGCGCTCGGCGGCCTCGAGGCGCTCGATCTCGTCCTTCACCGAGTCGTACAGGCGCTGCCGCTCGGCCAGCTGGCTCTCGATCGACCGACGCTGTGCGGCGCGCTCGTCGACGATCTGCGCCTGGCGCTCGCGCGCGGAGCGGAGCTTGGCGCGTCGGGTCTGGACCTCGTGCCGGAAGCGCTTGACGTCCCGCAGCACCTTCGAGTCCTGGCCGCCAACGCGCTGGGCCATGTCCAGGCGGTCGAGGAGGTCGTCGAGGCTCTTGGCGCCGAGGATGACCTCGACGGCGCCGCCCGAGTCGCCGTTGATGTACAGGGCGCGGAGGCGCTTCGCGATGTGCGTCTGTGCGACGGCGAGGCTCGATTTCGCGACGTCGAGGTGACGCCCGTTCGAATCGAGGTCCGCGTCGATCTGGTCGAGCTGGACGTTCGCGAGGTTGTACGACTCGATCGCGTGCGAGAGCTCGGAATCCATCTCGCGGATCTGGACGAGGATCGCCTGCGCCTGCTCCCGCTTGGAGCTGATCGAGGGGTCCGCGGTCGCCGCGCCGGCGCCGACGACGAGCATCGCCGCGAGGGCTGCCAGAGCGAGTCCGAGGGCGAGAATCCGCCGTTTCGTCCGTGTCATGCCGCTCATGTCTCGCTCGGCCGCCGTGGGGTCAACGGCCACAAGTCGGGGAGCCTAGCAGCCAAATCCGACGGTTGCACTGCGAGCCAACCGAAAAATCTCTGCAAAAAGCATCATTCATCCCTCCTGTGGTACGGTCCCCGGCCCTTGCACGCGAGCGCGAGATACGTCGCGTCGTGCCTTGCGACGTTCGTTCTCTTGACGACAGCCGGTCTCGCGCTCGGCGCTTCGGACGGTGCTGGAGAGCTCGCGTCGGTCGCCGCGACCGAGCGGGCGGCGGTGGTCGAGCTGTTCGCGGCCGAGGTCGCGCTCGCACGTGCGCAGGCCGAGGCCGAGCGGCACGCCGAGCGCGAGCGGGCGCTGGCGGAGACCCGGCGACGCCTGTTCGGCCGGTCCGCGATCGCGCGCGGCTCGCTCGCCGCGACCCACGAGCGCATCGGGACACTGCTGCGCCGCCTGTACGTCGAGGGCGAGGCCGGCGCCATCGAGGTGATCTTCGGCGCACGCTCGCTCGGCGCGGTGCTCGAGGGGCTCGACGGCCTCGAGCATGCAACGCGCCGAAATCGCGAGCTCGCAGCCGAGGCGCGCCGCCTGGCGCGCGCCGTCGACGCGCAGCTCGCCGGCCTCACCCGGACGCAGGCCGCCCTCGCAGCAGTGCGGAGCCGGGCGGACGCGACGGCGACGCGGCTCCTCGCCGCCACCGCACGGAAGCGCACGACGATCGTCGCGCTGCAGCGCAGGCAGGGCCTGACACCCTCCCGTCTCGAGGCGGAGTCCCGGGAGGCCGAGCGCGCCGCACGGCGGATCGACGAGCCGACGACGCCCGTCGGGAACACGGCGCCGGCATCCGACCCGGAGGCGCCCGCGACCCCCGCGCGCGCGGGGACGCGGACGCTCGTCGTCGACGCGGTCGCCTATCACCTGCCCGGCAGGACGGCGAGCGGGCTGCCTGTCGGGATCGGCGTGATCGCCGTCGACCCGACCGTGATCCCGCTCGGAACCCGGGTGTTCGTCCCCGGCTACGGCGGTGCGGTCGCTGCGGACGTGGGAGCCGCGATCAAGGGCAACATCATCGACCTCTGGATGCCGAGCACGGCGGCCGCTCGCGCCTGGGGGCGTAGGACCGTCACGATCACCATCTACGGTTGACACCCGTGCGACGAGGACTCCTCGCGATCGTGGGCGTGGCGTGCGTCTTGATGCTGGCGCCGACCACCTCGTCCGCCGTGGCCACGGACCTGCGGACCCGCCTCACGGAGTCGCTCCGCTCGCCGGCCCTCTCCCTGGGCCGTACCGGTGCGATCGCGCTGGACGCGCGCACCGGCGCTGTGCTCTACGCCCACAACGCGGCCCGTCCGGTGGTGCCCGCGTCGAACGAGAAGGTGCCGGTCTCCTGGGCGGCTCTGACACGGCTCGGGCCCGCGTTCCGCTTCCGCACGGAGGTTCTCGGCGCCGGCACGCGCGCCGGGGCGACGTGGAACGGCGACCTGTTCCTCAAGGGCCACGGCGACCCCACCCTCCGGGCGCAGGACGTCGCGCGACTCGCGGCTGCCGTCCGCCGGGCCGGGATCACCCGGGTCACGGGATGGATCCGCGGCGACGAGTCGGTCTACGACAGCCGGCGGGATGCCCCGGGATGGAAGCCGTCGTTCGTCGGCATCGAGTCGCCGCCTCTGTCGGCGCTCGTCGTCGAGCGTGCGCGCGGGTGGGGGCGCCAGAAGGCGCCGCCCCTCGTCGCCGCCCGGCTCTTCCGCTCCGAGCTCGTCGCACGGGGCGTCCGGGTCGCCGGTCCTGCGGGGCTGGGGACGGCACCGGATGCCGTCGAGACGCTCGCGGTCGACCGCTCGGCCGCGCTGCGGGCGATCGTCCGCTCGATGAACACGGACAGCGACAACTTCACGGCCGAGATGGTGCTCAAGCAGCTCGGCACGCTCGACGGCGGGAACGGGTCGACGGCCTCCGGTGCGCGGCTCGTGATGGCGGCGATGGCGGCGGCCGGAATCCCGACGGCCGGCGTGCGGATCGTCGACGGCTCCGGGCTCTCGTCCCTCGACCGCCTCACCGCGCGGGCGCTGGCGGACGTCATCCGCGTCGGGATCTGGGACAAGCGGATCGGGCCGTCGTTTTTCGCGTCGCTCGCCGTGACCGGCCGGACGGGCACCCTCCGGATGCGCATGCCCGACCTCACCGGTGTGGTCCGCGGCAAGACCGGCACCACGAACATCGCCTGCACCCTCGCCGGGCTGATACGAGGCGACGTCGTGTTTGCCGTGCTGCAGAACGGCTCGCCCGTCGCGTTCTGGCCCGCGCGGGTCGCGCAGGACCGTTTCGTCGCGGCACTCGCCAGGGGCACGCAGCCGCGAGCCGCGACCTCGCCCTAGCCCTACCCTCCGAGCAGGCCGGCGAGGGCCGCCTCGTCGAGCACCGGCACGCCCGCCTTCTGGGCCTTGGCGAGCTTCGAGCCCGGGCTCTCGCCGGCGATCACGCCGGTGGTCCGCTTCGAGACGGAGTCGGAGACCTTCGCCCCGAGCGCCTCGAGGGCCGCCTTCGCCTCGTCGCGTGACCACCGTTCGAGCGTCCCCGTGATCACGTATTGCTGCCCCGTGAGCGGGCCTTCGACGGGGCGCTCGGCCTCCCCGGCGGCCATCGTGAGGCCCAGCTCTCTCAGCTCCTCGACCAGACGGCGGTTGTCCTCTTCCGCGAACCACTCGGCGACGAGCTCGGCACGATCGGGGCCGATCCCCTCGGCCTCCTCGAGGTCCTCCTGGCTCGCGACCATCAGCGCGTCGACGGTGCCGAAGTCCCGGGCGAGGTTCCGTGCGAGCACCCAGCCGATCTTCGGGATGTTCAGCCCGAACAGCACGCGTGAGAACGGCTGTTGCTTCGAGGCCTCGATCGAGTCGACAGCCCGGCGGGCGGAGATCTCGCCGTAGCCGTCGAGCTCCTGCAGCTGCTCGACCGTCAGGCGGTAGAGGTCGGGCATCGAGCGGAGGAGGCCCTCGTCCCAGAGTTTGCGGACGAACTGCTCCCCGACGCCCTCGATGTCCATCGCGGCGCTCACCCAGTGGATGAGCGTCTCGAGGCCACGCGATGGGCAGGCGCGGTTCGGGCAGCGGTGCATGACCTCGCCCTCCGGCTTGGCCACCTCGACGCCGCACAGGGGACACCGCTTCGGCATCCGGAAGCGCTTCGTCCCCGGGCGGTGCTCGCCGGCCGGCCCGACGACCTGCGGGATCACGTCGCCGGCGCGCTGGACGACCACCAGGTCGCCCTCCCGGATGTCCTTGCGGTTGATGTCCTCCTCGTTGTGGAGCGTCGCGTTCGAGACGGTGACGCCGCCGACGTGGACGGGCTCGAGCTCGGCCCAGGGGTTGAGCGCGCCCGTGCGCCCGACCCGGATGTGGATCTTGCGAAGCGTGGTCACGGCGGTCGTCGGCGCCCACTTGAAGGCCCGGGCCCAACGCGGCCGCCCGTGGAGCGCCCCGAGCCGGCGCTGCTGGTCGAGGTCGTCGACCTTGATCACGATCCCGTCGATCTCGTAGTCGAGCTCTGCCCGGCGGCTCTCCCACGCCAGGCACGCCTCGGCGACCTCCTCGATCGTCTCGAGGCGCTGGGCGTGCGGGTTCGTGCGGAAGCCATGCTCGCGGAGCCACACGAGCATCTCCCACTGGCTCTGCGGGAAGTCGCCCTCCCGCGCCCCGAAGCCGTAGACCCACAGCGACAGCGGACGTGCGGCCGTGACCGACGGGTCGAGCTGGCGCAGCGACCCGGCCGCCGCGTTGCGCGGGTTCGGCGCCTCCTTTTTCCCCGCCGCCACCTGCGCCTCGTTGAAGCGCGCGAACCCGGAGAGGGGGAAGTACACCTCGCCGCGCACCTCGAGGAGGGGCGGCGGCGCTTCCCCGTCGCCCAGGCGCACGCGGAGGGGGACCGCGTCGATCGTCCGGAGGTTTTGCGTCACGTCCTCCCCGCGCTCACCGTCGCCCCGTGTCGCGCCGCGCGCGAACGTCCCCTGCTCGTAGACGAGCGAGATCGCCGAGCCGTCGATCTTCGGCTCGATCACCCACGCGACCGGCTCGTCGGTGCCGAGCCGCTTGCGCACGTCGTCGGCCCACTTCCCGAGCGCCTCGCCGGTGGTGACCTTCTCCAGCGAGCCCATCGGCAGGAGGTGCTCGACCTTGCGGAACCCTGCTGCGGGCGCCCCGCCGACGCGCTGCGTGGGCGAGTCCGGGGAGACGAGCTCCGGGTGGTCGTCCTCGAGTGCCTTCAGCTCGTCGTACAGGGCGTCGTAGACCGCGTCCGCGACTTCCGGGTCGTCGAGGACGTGGTAGCGGTAGTTGTGGTGCTCGACGAGCCTGCGGAGCTCGGCTGCCTTCTTCGTGACGTCAGAGGACGGCACTGAGCTCCTCCGTCGTGGAGACGAGCGCGTCCGGTCCCTCCTCGGCGAGCCGCTCGGCCGGGTGGATCCCGCCCCACGCGACCGCGACGGCGAACACCCCTGCGGCCTTCGCGGCGCGGATGTCGAACGGGGAGTCGCCGACGTATGCGGCGTCCTCCGCCGCCGCGCCGAGCAGCCGAAGCCCCTCCTCCACCGGGTCGGGTTCGGGCTTGTGCCGCTCCGTGTCCTCCGCGCCGACGAGCACCTCGATGTTCTCGCGGAGCGACGGGAACCGCTGGAACGCAAGCTCGACCGTCGCCCGGCGCTTCGCGGTCACGATCCCGAGCCGCCGCCCCTCCGCCCGGAGGACGGGGAGCAGATCGAGCACGCCGTCGAACGACTCGAGCGTCTCGTGGAGCGGCTCGTTGTGCGCCCGGTAGGCGTCGACCAACTCGTCCACGCGGTCGGGGTCGAGGTCACGCATCTGGGCGATCAGCCCGGGCCCGCCGATCGCAGCCCGGACGAGCTCCTCGTCCGGCTCACGCCCCAGGACCGTCAGCGCGGCGTGGCGCATCGAGGCGAGGATGATCGGGCCCGAGTCGATCAACGTGCCGTCGAGGTCGAACAGGACGACGGGAAAGCGCATGCGGCCGATCGTAGCCTCGGGCCGGTGTCGGACCTCAGTCGGTCACATGCTCTTCGCGCGACGCGTACTCCACCCGCTCCAGGTACAGCCCCCAGGGCGGCGCCGTCGTCCCCGCCTCCGCCCGAGGGCGACCCTCCAGAAGCTGCGCGACGTGCTCGGGGCGCGCCTCGAGCATCGTCCCGACGAGCGTGCGCACCATGTGGCGAAGGAACGAGTCGGCGGTCACCGTGAAGTGCAGCTCGTCCGCGCGCCGCTCCCACGAGGCGGCGCGGATCTGGCGCCGGAAGGTCGTGTGTCGCGTCTCCGTCGGTGTGAACGCCGTGAAGTCGTGCGCTCCCAGGAGCCGCGCCGCACTCGCGTGCAGGCCGCCCTCGTCGAGCGGGCGCGGCCACCAGAGCGCGCGGCGAGCGCGGAGCGGCGAGCGCTCGCGCCGATGCAGCACGACGTAGCGGTACGAGCGGCTGGTCGCTCCGAATCGTGCGTGGAAGCCGTCGGGCGCCTCTTCGGCGCTGACGACGCCGATGTCGGCCGGGAGTGCCGTGTTGAGTGCCTCCGCGAGTCGCGCAACCGGCGGGCCGCCATCCGTATCGAGACTCGCGACCTGCCCCGTCGCATGGACTCCCGCGTCCGTGCGCCCTCCGACGGCAAGGCCGCTCCAGCCGGGGAGCAGCACGTCGAGCGCTCCGCGAAGGACGCCCTCCACGCTCCGCTCGCCGGGCTGCCGGGCCCAGCCCTTGAAGTCGGTCCCGTCGTACTCGAGCGTCAGCTTCAGCTTCACGCGGGAGGCTCGACCTCGAGCACGAGCCCGTCGACCGCGCGGACGACCACCTCGTCGCCCGGCAGGAGGTCGTATTCGGCCCGAGCTTCCCAGACCTCGCCGTCGACCTTCACCTGCCCTCGGGGCGTCAGGGCGCGCACGACGAACGCTGTCCTGCCGATGAGCGTCTCGACGCCGACAGTCGCTCGTCGCCGCTTCGACCAGCGGACGAAGAACCACGTCTCGCCCACGTCGACGAGTGCGGCGCCGATGACGGCGACCAGACCCCACGGCGACGGGAGCACCGTGAGCGCGAGGACGACCGCGACGATCGTGAGCATGGGCGCAGCCTACGGCCGTTGGGTGGTGCCTGGCTCGCCGCCAGGCACCGTTCCGTGGATTACGAGGCTACGCCTCGTGATCCACGAGCTCGAGCAGCGCCATCTGGGCGGCGTCGCCCTGGCGCGGGCCGAGCTTGACGACGCGCGTGTACCCGCCCGGGCGCTCCGCGAAGCGCGGGGCGACCTCCGAGAACAGCCTGTGCACGACGTCGTTCGACCGGAGCTCGGCCATCGCAAGACGCCGCGCGTGGAGGTCGCCGCGCTTGCCGAGCGTGATCATCTTCTCGGCGAACGGCTTCACCGCCTTCGCCTTCGCCTCCGTCGTCTCGATCCGGCCGTGCGTGATGAGCGCGCCCGCGAGGTTCGAGTAGAGCGCCTTCCGGTGGGCCGAGTCGCGGCCGAGCTTCTTGCCTGAGCGAGCGTGGCGCATGGCTGCCCTAGAGCGGGAGCTCCTCGCCCTTCAGCGTCAGGCCGTGCGCGGCCAGCGTCTCGCGGACCTCCTCGATGGACTTGCGACCGAAGTTCGGGATCGCCGCCAGCTCGTTCTCCGACTTTGAGGTGAGGTCGCCGATCGTCTCGATCCCGACGCGCTTCAAGCAGTTGTACGAGCGAACGCCGAGCTCGAGCTCCTCGATCGGGAAGTTCTCCATCCCATGCGAGGTGGTCGGCACCTCCGCCTCGGCTGCGGCGACCTCATGGAGGTCGAGCTTCTCGAGGTCGGTGAAGATCGCGAGCTGCGTGATGAGGATGTCCGCGGCCGCCGCGATCGCGTCCTTCGGCGCCACCGAGCCGTCGGTGGTCACGTCGAGGACGAGCTTGTCGTAGTCGGTGCGCTGCCCGACGCGGGCTGCGTCGACCTCGTACGCGACGCGTCGCACCGGCGAGAAGATCGAGTCGATCGGGATCACGCCGAGCGTCGTCTCCGGGCCACGGTTCTGGTCGGCGGGGACGTACCCGCGACCGCGACCGATGGTGAGCGTCATCTCGAGCTTGCCCTTGTCGGCGAGGTGCGCGATCTCGAGCTCCGGGTTGAGGATCTCGAGGTCGGCGGGCGCCTCGATGTCGGCGGCGGTGACGACACCCGGGCCCTTCTTCGAGACGTGCACCTCGATCTCGGGCGACTCGCCGTGGAGGCGGCAGACGAGGTTCTTGAGGTTGAGGATGATGTCCGTGACGTCCTCGCGGACACCCGGGAGCGTCGTGAACTCGTGCGCGACGCCTTCGATCTTGACGGCCGTCACGGCGGCGCCCTCGAGCGACGAGAGGAGCACGCGCCGGAGCGAGTTGCCGAACGTGTAGCCGAAGCCGCGGTCGAGCGGCTCGATCGTGAAGCGACCCGCGCGCTCGTCCGAGTCCTCGGACACGATCCGCGGCGTCTGGAAGTCCATCAGGGAAGAACGGGTTGCCATGTGATCCTTTCGGGGCGGGTCTTGTGGAGCCAGGCGGGCGAGAGAGGTCTCGTCCTTACTTCGAGTAGAGCTCGACGATCAGGGATTCCTGGACGGGCGTGTCGATGTCCGCGCGCTCGGGCCACTTCAGGACCTTGCCCGTGAGACCCTCGTGGTCTGCCTGGAGCCAGGGGGCCACCGCGGCCGTGAGGTCGGTGGCGTCGCGGACGATGGGCTCGGCGGGGCTTCCCTGCTTCAGCGAGACGATGTCGTCGGGGCGGACGCCGTAGCTCGGGATGTTGACCCGGCGGCCGTTCACGAGGAAGTGGCCGTGGCGCACCAGCTGCCGCGCCTGGGCGCGGGAGCCGGCGAAGCCGAGACGGTAGACGACGTTGTCCAGACGCGTCTCGAGCATCCGCAGGAGGTTCTCGCCGGTCGGGCCGGATCGGCGCGACGCCTTCGCGTACGTGTTGCGGAACTGCTTCTCGAGCAGGCCGTAGTACCGGCGCGCCTTCTGCTTCTCGCGCAGCTGGAGCAGGTACTCGCTCTGCTTGATGCGGCCGCGCCCGTGCTCACCCGGCGGGTACGAGCGGCGCTCGATGGCGCACTTCTCCGTCAGGCAGCGCTCGCCCTTCAGGAACAGCTTGATCCCCTCGCGGCGGCACTGGCGGCACTTCGGGCTCAGATCGCGGGCCATCAGACACGCCTCCGCTTCTTCTGGCGAACACCGTTGTGTGCCTGCGGAGAGACGTCCTTGACGCCGAGGATCTCGAGTCCGGCGGCCTGGAGCGACCGGATCGCGGTCTCGCGGCCGGAGCCGGGGCCCTTGACGAAGACCTCGACCTTCTGGAGGCCGTGCTCCATGCCCTTGCGGGCAGCGTTGTCCGCCGTCACCTGCGCGGCGAACGGCGTCGACTTGCGGGAGCCCTTGAACCCGGCGGAGCCGGCGGACTCCCAGGCGATCACGTTCCCCTCCTTGTCGGTCAAGGAGACGATCGTGTTGTTGAACGACGTCTTGATGTGCGCCTGGCCGATCGCGACGTTCTTCTTCACCCGGCGGCGCGTGCGGCCGCGGGTGGCGGTCTTGCGGGGAGGCGCCACTACTTCGCCTTCTTCCCGCGCCCGACGGTCTTCTTCGGGCCCTTGCGCGTGCGCGCGTTCGTCTTCGTCCGCTGGCCGTGCACGGGCAGGTTGCGCCGGTGCCGGATGCCGCGGTACGCGCCGATCTCGGAGAGCCGCTTGATCGCCTGCGTGCGCTCCCGGCGCAGGTCACCCTCGACCTCGAGGTTCGAGTCGATGTAGGTGCGGAGCTTGGTGACCTCTTCGTCGGTCAGGTCCTTGACCTTCTCGTCCGGATCCAGCTCGAGGTCCTTGCAGACCTTGAGGGCCGTCGAGCGGCCGATGCCGTAGATGTAGGTCAAGCCGACCTCGAGACGCTTCTGATTCGGAAGGTTGACGCCGGCGATGCGTGCCAAATCTCTTCTCCTAGCCCTGCCGTTGCTTGTGCCGGGGATTCGTGCAGATCACCATGGTGCGCCCATGCCGCTTGATGACGCGGCACCGCTCGCACATGGGCTTGACCGAAGGACGGACTTTCACGTGAGCTCCTGAGTCGGCTATCTGAGACGGAAGGTGATCCGGCCGCGCGCGAGGTCGTACGGGGAGAGCTCGACCTTCACCTTGTCACCCGGCAGGATCCGGATGTAGTGCTTGCGCATCTTCCCCGAGATCGTCGCGAGTACCTGGTGGCCGCCTTCGAGCTCGACGCGGAACATCGTGCTCGGCAGGGCTTCGACCACTTCGCCCTCGACCTCGATCTTCTCGTCCTTGACTGCCAACCGACTCCTCGCGCAGGGTTCACGCCCTGCCCGTCGCGATGTTCATGCTGAGATCCGCGCGCAACCGACCGGCTGCCGCGCGGGCTGCGCAGTGTAGCAGGAGTCACCCGTCGCAACCACGCCCACGCCTCAGATCGCGGCGCGGCGCTCTGCGGCGCCGCGCTCTGCGGCAAGCCCGACGCGCGGGGTGAGGATCCGCGGTTCGCCGGGCAGAATCGCCACCGTGTGCTCGAAGTGGGCGGACAGGGAGCCGTCCTCCGTCGAGATCGTCCAGCCGTCCTCGGCGAGCCACACGTCCGGGCTGCCGGCCGTGATCATCGGCTCGATCGCGATCGTCATCCCCTCCGAGAGACGCGGGCCGCGGCCCGGCTCGCCGAAGTTCGGGACGTGCGGGTCCTCGTGGTAGTGCCGGCCGACGCCGTGTCCCACGAGGCTCCGGACGACGGCGAACCCGGCGCCCTCGACGACGGTCTGCACCGCGTGGGAGATGTCGCCGATCCGGTTGCCGAGGCGCGCCTCGGCGATGCCGGCCGCAAGGGCGTCCTGCGCGACGTCGAGGAGCCGCTGCGCCTCGCCGTCGAGCCGCCCCACGCCGAAGGTGTACGCGCTGTCCGCGATCGCGCCGTCGAGCGTGACGCCGACGT